>JACRMM010000061.1 GCA_016214985.1 Deltaproteobacteria bacterium
ATAGCACTAGAAACAAAAGGCAATAGCCAAGAATAGTGACTTTACTTCGGACACAAGAAGACGCCCTCCGGATCATTCCCATGGTATTCTCGGGTGCCTCCAGAGTAGGTGCTTCCGAAAGTCCGACAGGCTCCTAGGAACGTGGATCTGCAGGGACTGCAGCACGGATGCCAGATCCGTTCGCCGGCCGGCACTGGGGGCAAGGCTGTCGCGAGTCATGGGGCCCCTCCCTCGCATCGCCCCCCGAAGACGGCGGGTCTCCTCACGCCTGCTCCGGCTGGCCGCAGAGTTGACGGAGGCGAGCATCGAGCCCAGGGATCTGCGCTTCGTACCACTCCCTCTTCTCGGCCAACCCCCGGTTCACCTGGGCAATCAGAGCCTCCGAAGCCATGCTGGCCCGTTTCTCCCGCACGTCGGGATCGGTCGCCGCGGCAAGGAGGTCGGCCCGAACCCCTTTGGCTTCCTCTTCCAGTTCCGCGATCTTGGCGTCCAACCACTCCATCCGCTCGGCCAAAGTATCTCCTCGGATAACAGAGGCCTCGTTCACGTCGAGGCCCATGCATTCCCAGATTCTCCTGGCCCGTACCAGAATCGACTGAAGAGAAGGCAGGGAGCGCATACCCAGGGCGATCTCGACGTCGTCGAGCGCAGCGGCGTCTGCAAAGGCCACGGCCTCTCGGTAGCAGTCGGCGAGCCTCTCCTTCTGGGCCTCCGTGAAACACCGATGGCCCACGACGTCGGGATGGGTAAGACGGTAGATCTCCCGCAGGAGCTTCCTGGAGTCCTCTTCATACGCCAGGACCTCGGCGCCCTCCAGGGGCATTCCCCCGGCGCCCGGGAGCGGTCCGGCCTTGGCCCTGGCTAGAAGGCATCTCAGCCGCGCGGCCTCCTGCTCCTCCCGCCGCAGGTGCTCCCCTTCGAGCTTCTCGAGCTTCTGCAGGCCGAGGTCGGGGTACTCGCCTTTTCGTCGAATCATGCGCTCCAGGGAAGCGAAGCGGCACTCGAGTTCGACGAGGGGAAGGTACGAGGGGCCAAACGTCTCCATCCACTGCTGCTGCAGCCGTTGGTTCTCCAGGGCCCGAGCTTCCAGGGCGAGCAGCAGGCTTCCGACCTCGTCCTCCATTTCCCGCCACAGCCGTTGCTTCAGCCAGTAGGCGTCGCTCAACGCGGCCGGCGCAACTCTCAACAAAGACCTCTCGGCGCTCTGCGAAGCCGCGAAGGCTTCCATCTCGGGGCCGTGGATCGAAAGAAGGTGCAGGTTCAGGAGGATGCAGTGATGGGCCAGGGCCTGGAAGCTTCTCGCGTCATAGCCGCTTCGGCTTGCGTAGTGCTCCTGTTCTTCGAAGAGGGCGAAGAGCTCCTCCGCGGTCGCCGACCCATCGGCCCCCGGGTGAAACTCGCGAGACAGGTGCCGGCAAGCCCCCGGTCCCCCGGCGGCCGCGCTCGGGGAGGCCCCGACGTTCCCGTCTCGCTCCTTCTCCGCCCTGACGGCAACATACCTCTCCCACTGGCGCTTCAGCACGAGAGTCAAGGCCTGCCGGACGTCCAACTGCGAGAGCCGGCCAAAGGACACCAACTCCGCGTCGGAGGCACCGGCCGGATCAGGCGCCGCGGCCATCGAGAAACGCCCGTCGTCGTCGACCTCTCCGGACGCCCGGAGGTCCAGGCAGCGGCGCAGATCCTCGGCAAGCGGGGTGATTCTCATCGGCTCCTTGACTTGGCTCGACACCGGAGAGGCAGGCCGCAGCCACAGTCGGGCGCGACGCCGTGATCAGGGCCGAAGCGCAAGGGCGCGCCGCGCAGTCCAGGAAGAACGGAGAGGCCGTAGAGGGCCGATCCCGGCAATGCGAATTCCCGGCCCTCCGGGCCGGAGACCCCTGCCTTCCCGTCGGACCCCACCGGCTTGTTCGTCTTCCTCTTGGGAATCTTTCGCCTCCCGGAGCCGGCCCCCCGAGGTTTTCCCGAGAAGTCCGCGGCGCGACAACGGCCGTCTGAGTCCGCCTGGCGGTTCTCGGCCGGGGGTGGTGAAGACCGGCTGCGGCCGATCGACCGACCTGAGAGCCTGACGATGGCGCCGGGGCGGAGACGGAGGACCTCTCGCCCCTCGATGCTACCACTAGCGCTACCCGCCGGGGTACCACTTCGCGGGGCGGGCAGCCCGCCCTTTTCTCCCCCAAGATGCTGCTTGGCACCCCGCAGGATCAGTCCTGCTCGGAGGGGCAGCGTTCGGGAACGACTCGCCACGGCTGGCGTGACGAGGGTCACGCGCCTGGCCCTGCGGGCCCCCTTTCCGTCGCCGATGTCGGATTCTCGGTCGCTGCGAAGAGGTGCCCGCAGGGCCCGCATTGCTCGTGCCTCCTCGGCCGTGCGCCACCACGCAGCCCGTCTCGTGAGGAGCGGGAGCACGGCCAGGTCGGCGCACCTCGGCAGGGTCGACGAGGTGTCGATGGTCAGGCGCTGCCCTGCGCCTGCGCCAGGGCCATCTCCGCCACGGCGCGTCCGGGCCTGCCGTTGCCGTCCTCAAAGGAGCCGAATACACGTCAGCCCCCGAGACTGCAGAAGAACCGATGCTCGGGCGGATGGGTCCGCGGACGAGCGCCCACTTGGACCGACGCCTTCCCGCCCACGAACAGCTGGCAGGCGCTGCCCTCACCCGGCCGGGAGGGGATCGTCGGGCCGTCGCAACGCGGCAAAGACGGAGCCGAGCGCGGCCATATAGGCGCCGTGGACGGCGGCGGCCGGGATGGTCTGGCCCTCGAACACGAGATCGCGAGTGGCGCAGGCTGCAGGGACGAGCGTGACCGTATAGCCCAAGTCGAAGGCGGCGCGCACGGTGGTGTCGACGCACATGTGGCTCATCATGCCGCAGACGACCAGCTCGGTGAGGTCCAGTCCCTGGAAGTGCGCGTGGAGCCCTGTGTCTCGGAAGCTGTTGGGGAAGTGCTTCGTGAGAATCGTTTCTCCAAGGAGCGGGGCGACGCTCGGGTGGATCGTCAGGCCCTCGGTTCCCGGAAGGAAGAAGGTAGCGCCGGGCTGCACGGAGACGTGCTGGATGTGGACGACAGGCTCGCCGGCCGCCCGAAAGCGTCCCAGCACGCGAGCCGCGGCCGAGACAGCCGCCTCGGCCCCCACGAGCTCCATGCGCCCATGGGGAAAGTAGTCGTTCTGGAGGTCGATGAGGAGGAGTGCTCGGTTCATGGGATCTCCTTCTCCGATGGGAAGCGTTGTCTGCCGGCGTCGTTGCACCATGCCCCGAAACGGCACACCTGTCCATACCGCGCCAGCCTGGTGTTCTGTCCGCTTCCCGGCGCCCGCAGGAAGGGCCGATCCGCGCAAGCTGAGGATGCAGTGATGGGCGTGGGGCCGCGGGCCCCGCAGCCTCCGCTCACTCCCCTCCGTTGCCAGGTCATCGAGGCGAGAGAGCGGCCCGGCTCACACAGGGCCCGGTCCCGGCCGCGAACACGGGTCCGGGTGGACGGCTCATCTGTCTCCGCCTGTTCTGGCCGCGGAAGTAGCCGAAGGGGTATGCGCTTTGACCGATCGATGCGTTGACAGGCGCAGCCTGGGCGGTAGGTTTCGTGTCAAACCCTGTCATCGGCTTACGCGCAGAAGGAGGTGCTCCATGCCCAGGTACCTGGTGAAGGCGTCCTACACCGTTGAAGGAACGAAAGGTCTCCTGAAAGAGGGCGGAACCGGGCGGAGAAAGGCGGTCCAGCAAGCCGTAGAGGGGCTGGGAGGCAAGCTCGAGGCCTTCTACTACGCGTTCGGTGAAACGGACGTGTACGGCATTGCGGAAATGCCGGACAACGTGTCCGCCGCTGCATTTTCGCTCTTGGTCGCTGCCAGTGGAGCAGCCCGGGTCACGGGAGTCGTATTGATCACTCCGGAGGAGATCGACCAGGCGACGAAGAAGGCTACCACCTACCGGCCACCCGGAGCGTAGGCGGTCTGAGACTTCCGCCGGATCTGCCCCGGGCGCACCGATCGCACCCCGGGGCTCGGTGCGGTGCCTTTTCGTGACCGATGCCGGAGTCGCCGTCGCTGCGAAGAGGTGCCTGCATTGCGTGTGACTGCTCGGCAGCGCACCACCACGCAGCGCGTGTTGGGGAGCGGGGACAGGCCCAGGTCGGGGGAGTGCATAGCCGATCCGTTCCAGTCAGGCCCCGGTCGGGCAACGCAGCTTGCGAGGACGATGTCGGTTGTCTCCCCGTGTGATTCGCGCAGGATTTCGGGCCGTGTTGCCGGGTCCACCCAGCCCGAAATCCCTCGATCGGTGGATCGACCGTCCTCGACGGCGCCAACGCCGCCCGTCCCGGATGAATACGTAACGTTCCCGGGCGGGGAGCTTCGGCAGGGGCGACGGGGGGGCGAGGGTCAGGCGCTGCCCTCCTCGTCGACCCAATCGCGCGTCAGGAAGAGCCAGAAGGCAAGACCGGCATAGCGGCCATAGGGCTGGAAGCGGCCTCGGATCTCGGCGTCCGGCACGGTGTCGCGCCCCAGCAGGCTCGCGACCTTCGGCCGGGTCCAGGAGTCAAGGACGAGGCGCGAGTAGCGGCCGAGCATCATCATCACGTGGGCGGCCGCGTACGGGCCCACCCCGGGGAGGCGGAGCAGACGCCGCTCCACTTCGTCGTCGGGGAGTGCGGGGGATGCGTCGCGATCCAGTTCTTCCAGGTCTGTGTCGCCCGCAGCGACGCCCTCTGCCAGGGCCCTGAGGTAGGCGCCCCGGTACCCCGCCTTCGCGACGGCCCGGTAGAACTCCTCGCCCGCGTCGGCCATGGCGCGGGCCGTCGGAAACGCACGGCCAGCCGCGCCCGAAGCCGGCGCCCCGGGGGCCCGTGTCCCGAGGTGTTCGACGAGGGCACCAACCATCTTCTCGGTCGCCGACCACGCGCAGTTGGTCGTGCAGACGGTCTTGACCGTCTCCTCGAAGACGCTCTGGCTGCGGATCAGCCGGCCTGCTCCCCTCGTCACCCACGACAGCATCGGGTCGTCGGCCGCCATGCCGTAGAACTCCGAAAGGTCCTCGTCGAGACGCAGCACGCGACGGATCTCCCGCTCGATCTCTCCCCGCATCTCGGCGGGGGGCTCGGATCTCTTCACGGTGACCACCGCGAAGCCTTCGCGCCCAGGCGCCACCACGACGGTTCGCACGGAACGCCGGAGCCGGAGCGTCACCGTGAGCGACGGGCGGCGGGCGTCGACGAAGAGGGGCGGCAGGTCGGCGACCCCGTGCGACACGAAGGTGCGCAGAAGGTCCACCGGTTCTCCCCCGGCTCCGCGGAGTTCGATGTCCATGTCAGAGGGCCTCTGGGTGCAGAGGTCACGGCTCACAGCCGCGGGTCTCCCCGAGAGAATCGCACCGGGATGGCTCCGCGACAACAGCCGCCTGCGGCTGATCGGGGGACCGGAGAGACTTGGCTGTGCGCACGAGGGCCGCCTCTCGGGGGCGAGAGGAGGATCGGCGGCAGGAGCGCCCCGCCGTCGGTGTTCGCGACCGCCTTGCCTGCCTTGTTGCGGGCGACCAGGTTGCCGACCTCGGTCACGGGGTCTGCTGGGGTCGCCAATCCGCCCCTGCCCCAATCCGCCCACTTGTCAACCCAGGCGACCGTCCGTGGGGAAGCGGGTGAGGGGTCTGTGGGGATCGTCGCCAGGCGGTGCGTTCGGGCTTCTTGGCCTCAGGAGGAAGCCGAGCGACGGCCCCCCTCCGGGGGCGTCCCTCGACCCGCCAGGAAGGAGTCACGTCAGAAATGGGTTCGTAACCCTCACGGATCCATACTCTTGGCCGTGGTTGAGGTCCTCCGAGTAGAGGATCTTCGCCCCGGCCTGATTCGCGGCGTCGGCGATCAGCCCGTCCCAGAAGCTGATTCCGCAGCGGTCTGCCAGGTCCATGGCGCGGATGATCGCGCCGCCGTCGTTCACGATGACGGTCCATCGCAAGTAGTCTTCGATGGTCTGTCTGACGTCATCCAAGGGCATCGGGCGCAGCGCCTTCCGCCGCACGTTGACGTAGAACTCCTGCAGGACCTGCGTACTGAGAACCCCCGCCCGTTCTTCCCAGAGCCTTTCCACCAACGAACGGGCGGCCTCGTGTTTCGCTCCCGCTCCCGCGTCGTGGGCGTAGACGAGCACGTTGGTGTCGACGAAGAACCGCGCCGCCATGATCATACCCTTTCGTGAAGCGCGTCGCGGGAGGAAGGCTTCTGCCATCCCAAATCCGACTCCTTCCCCAACCTTGAGAGCGCCCGCTGCTTCGCAGACTCGTACGCCTGGTCCTCCCTCACGGCCATCTCCAGTTGGCCGGAGAGCAAGGCGCTGATGGAAGTCCCCCTCCGTGCCGCGAGTACCTTCACCTCACGCAAGAGGGCTGCGTCCAAACTCACCGTGATGTTGGTCCTCATGGTTCTCCTCCCGTGCCGCCACAGATTCTCGTGTAACACGAAAATACGTGTAGGAGTCGGGGCCGTCAAGGGGAGGGCCAACAAGATCGAGCCGTGCCTGTCCGAAAATGCGGGCACCATACAAGGGCGTCGCGGACGCCGGCGGAGGCCCTCAGAGTCTCTCCAGCCAGTGGCGTGGGTCATGAACCACCCCGAGGATTTCCACTGCGGAAGGGGTGCCACGGTAGGCGCGACCAGGTAGGGCGTTTGCGGGATGACCAGCTCGCGCGTCCCCTCTACCCCCCCGGCGCCTGCCGACCTCCGGGTTTCTTGGAAGCGCCCTCGCCGCGGCCACGATGCGGGGGCGCCGGGGACTGTCCCCACGCTGTGCCCCAGACGAACGGGACGCGGCGAGAGACGACGACACGGGCGCACCGGCCCGAGGAGCAGGCGGCACGAGACCGCACTCCCTCGGCGACGGTGCGCCCCTTTTTGCGTGGAGGACGAGCCATGGGAAGGACGCTGGAGGACGAGCTGCGGGCTTTCGTGCGCAGCCTGGAGACGAGACGAGTGCACGTCCGGATCGAGGGCGGGAGAGCGGTCCCCTTCTCGGTGGACGGACGAGAGGTGCCGGCCGACGTGGCGGAGACGCTGTCCCTCGTGGGGGAGGAGGCCGCCCTGGCGATCGAGGGACGAGAGGTGGGCGACGGCTGGCGGAGCCGGGTCGCCTCGTGGCCGCCCTGGGTGCGGGAGCTGTGGGAGGAGCGCGCGGCCATCCGGGAGTTCGACGGCCTCTTCCCTCGGGCCCTGGCCGAGCTCCTGGCCCACGGAGACGTCATGTCTCGGCCGGGGAGACGGGAGCCACCCCCGGAGCCCCACACGTTTCGGGCCACCGCTGCAGACGGCGAGACGTGGGCATGGACCGCGGACGAGATGTTCGCCGCCCTGGACGAAGCGTTCGGGTACGTGGCCCAAGTCCGCCAAGGGGAGCCCGCCGAGGACACCGAGGCCGTCCAGCGACTCCGCGACGTGGTGTCCGTCGAGGCAGGTCCTGGGGCCCTGTCGCGGCTCGTGTGCATGGTCGGCGAAGCGGCGGAGCCGGAGTGCTGACGCCCGGCGCGAGTGCTCGGGTCCGGCGGACGAGTGCGGCCCGGCTCTCGTGTGCCCAAAAGGCCAGAAAGGCCCAGAAGACGGTCGAGAGCTGTCCCTTCTCGGCCTTTTGCGCCTTTTGGGCAGGGAGAGAGGACGTCGCGTCGGCGCCCGGAAGTCCCTCCGGTTTCCCGGAACCCAGGAGAAGAACGGATTGGCGGCGCCCTGCCCCGACCGTCGGCGCAGCCCCTGGGCCCGGAGGGGAGCACCCGGCCGCGGGCAGGGTTTCCCTGGGATTTTCGGTCGCGAAGGACCCCCCAGGGACACCCGACGACCCCGGAGACCACGAACAAACCATCGTGGGCCTCGGGTCGCCGGCCCCGGCGCACCGGATACCTCATCTGAGCGAGGCGGAAACGGGAGGGATCGGAAGGCCCACACGCCTCCCGGGCCCGCCACGGACGAAGCGAAAGGACAAGGAGGCAGACCATGGGAAGAAGACGAAGGACGGAACGGAAGACGGAGCGGACGGTCCGCATGACGGAGCGGCTCCTGGGCGCCCTGCCGAGCATGGAGGACGGTCGGGACAAGGTCGAGTGGAGCGACGTCTCGACGACGGGGCTTCGCTTCGTCCAGGCCGCGAGCGGGAAGGGGCGCTGGATGTTTCGGTACACCCTCGGAGGGCGGAAGTGCAGCATGACCCTCGGCCCGTACCCGGCCGTGCCGCTGGCGGACGCGAGGAAGAAGGTGCTGGAGGCCCAGGCCAAGGTCGCCCGGGGCGAGAACCCGGCCGAGGAGGTCGAGAAGAGGAAGGCCGACGTGACCCTCGCCGCGTTCGTCGAGGAGCACTTCTGGCCCCACCAGAAGTCCGCGAAGAGGTCGTGGAAGGACGACGTCTGGGCCATGGAGAAGCGCATCCTCCCCGCCCTCGGGAAGCGGAGGCTCCGGGACATCACGAAGCTGGACGTCGTCGGAGTGCGGAACGCCGTCCGCGAGGCCACCAGCGAGCCCACGGCGAACAGGCACCTGTGCTGCCTCGCACGGGCCCTCTCGCTCGCCCACCAGTGGGGGTTCATCGACGCGAACCCGGCAAAGGGCGTCGAGCGGTTCCGCGAGGTGGCGAGGAGGGAGAACTTCCTTACCCCCGACCAGACCCGGAGGCTCGACGACACCCTCGCCGGCATGTCGGAGCTCGCCGTGCCCGCCGGCTGCGCGAGGCTTCTCCTCTGGACCGGGCTCCGCCGGGGCGAGGCCGCGGGGATGCGCTGGGAGGACGTGACCCTGGACGGTGACGCCCCCTCGGCGTTCCTCCCCCGGACGAAGAGCGGTCGGAGCAGGACCGTCCCTTTGAACACCATGGCCGTCGCCGTGCTCCGAGGGATGGAGGCGCACCGCCTGGAGGGGAACCCCCACGTCTTCCCGAGCACGGCGAGCAAGAGCGGGCACGTCCGCGACCTGCGCGTCGCCTGGAAGAGGGCCAAGAAGCAGGTCGGGCTCTCCGCGGACCTGCACCTGCACGACCTCCGGCACTCGTACGCGTCGGCCGTCGTCAGCTCGGGGAACTCGCTCTACGCCGTGCAGAAGCTGCTGGGGCACGCCGCTCCGACGATGACCCAGCGGTACGCGCACCTGGCGGACGCCACCCTGCGGGAGGCGAGCGAGGCGGCCGTCTCCCGGGCGGCGCAGGGAGGAAGGTAGGGAAGAAGGGCGCGGAACAACGAAGCCCCGACCCGTGCATGGGTCGGGGCGTTTCTTTTCGGGGGGCCTAACGCCCGCACGACCATGACGGAACGGGTAGGCTTCGCTCCTCCCAAAACGGGTCGGGGCCCTATTCTTTTGTCGGTTTTCAATGGCCGACTTGAGCTCACTGGTCCGAGTGATGTTGCCAATACAGTTCCGCTCCCCTGTCCCACAGTTCCTTGAAGGATACCCAGTTCAGGGCATTGTTTGGGGTCGCAATCGTCATTTTTCCCAATGGAGTGAGGTCGAAAAGGTGCTCTGCCTTCAGCTCTCGCAACTTGGCCATATACTTGAAATCCTTTGCAACTGGGTAGCGCCCAGCCCAGATGACCGATTCCGATAGAATCTCCAGTAGGCCCTGCTCCTTGTCACTTAGGTCCAAACCAGCCTGAGCCGCAAAATCCACTAGTTTGTGATTGGTGTCTACCCTCAGCCCCTTGGCAACGATAATTGCCTTGTAAAGCAGCTCAAGCGCCAAGCCGCAAAGCATGAGGTAGACCGGACTGATGGCTGCAGCCATGCTGTAGCTCGACCCGAGCCCCAGTCGCTCGACGAGAGTCCGTGAAAGTTCCGCATCCTGGGATGCCCATAACGCACCGGCTGCGCCGAGGAGGTCTGACGCTTTGTTATACCAGTAGATAGGCCGGCACTGTGGCAGGTCAGGACGTTTACGCGTCATCTGCTATCGTCCCCACCCGCTGGCCGGCAAGCATCAAAAACGGAATCTTTGCACTTTGTCCTGGGAATCGCTTCACCGATCATCCATAGTCACCCATGAATTGCATGGCTGACTGTATCGCATGCGTAGGAGCTCCAAGTACAGATGTTAGAGCCGTATAAGGTTTGACATCAGCGTAATACTTCCGCATCGCCAATACATGCAGGGGGAGCTCCAGTCCAAAGTGGTCTTGGTCCAAGGCAATTAGGTGCTGGGCAAACGCTAAAGTTGAGTAAGCCGCTCTATTTTTGAATGGCTGCGACGGTAAGTGTGTTTGGATGACAGGCCAACCTTTTCGTCCCGGAACTACATCCACCGTGTACGTTTCCGCTCTAGGTGTGGATTTTGCTGACAAGGTAAGATCACTGTCGAGAGTGAATGCCTCAGCCGGAGCAGGTAAGCCTGACCAGAATGGAGTGACCCATTTCGAGGCCCACCTTTCCAAATGAGCCTTGACTCCCTCGGCTGCCTCGCACCGCCCGATATTGTACAAAGTCTTGGCGTAGTAAAGATCCCAAATCCATATTTCCATGCCGCTCGGAATCCGGCCTTCGACCAATACCGCAACGGTAGAGGTAGTCTCGAAATCCTCTTGAAACTGCAGCTCGACTCTCGCGATCGGCGATACTTGCTTAAAAATATCGAAGAGTCCCATGACACATCCTCTCTTCGGCAGGTGGATCGGACACTCGGAAGCCCCCGTTCCGGCAACACGAGTAGCTGAAAATTCATTGGCGGGCAGTGTAGCCGGCGGAAGGCGATTTCGGAAGACTTCAGAGCGAAAGAAAGAGAAGAGGGAGGGCGGAGACGGGAGACCGTGCGGAGATGCGACTCGGCGTCAGAGGGGGGACGCCCGGGCGATGACGTCACAGATCGAAGCCACGCTCTGCCGCCTCACCCACCGTCGGTCCCACCGAACTGCGCCCCGGCTCCCTCGCCCCAGCACACGCGATGTCGCGGCACACCCCTCCCCCCGCCCACCCCCCCGCTATTCGGCCCAAACCCCAGGGGATCCCTGCCTCCTCGACGACGGACCGCTCACGGACCCCCGCCCCGGATTTTGGGCAACAAAAAGGGGCTCCGCTCTTCGCGAAACCCCTTTGTTTTCGATGGTGCCGAAGGTCGGAGTCGAACCGACATGTCCTTGCGGACACCGGATTTTGAGTCCGGCGCGTCTACCAGTTTCACCACTCCGGCAATATCGTTAAAGTCTAGCCGAAACCAGGGGCCAAGGGCGACGGCTTTTCGAGCTCGCCCTCACTTCTTCTTCGCGGTCTTCGCAGGGGCGGCCGGCTTCGCCGCCTTGGCAGGCTTGGCAGGCTTGGCAGGCTTGGCGGGCTTCGCGGGCTTCGCAGCCTTCGCGGGCTTCGCAGCCTTCGCGGGCTTCGCCACCTTTACGGTCTTGGTCGCCTTCGCAGGTTTGGCCGCCTTGGCAGGCTTGGCCGCCTTGGCAGGTTTCGTCACCGTCGCGGGTTTGGCAGCCTTCGCCGCCTTGGCGGGCGTAGCCGGCGCGGCGGCCTTGGCGCTCTTGGGCACCTTGGCCTGCTTCGGGGCTACGGCCGATGCGGCCGCCTTTGCCGTCTTGGCCACCTTGGCGGTCTTGGCCGCGACTGCCGGCGCCTCGCCCTTCTTCAGGAACTCCACCGCCGTGTCACAGTCCGGGCACTTCTTGGGCTTACACCGGGCATCCTTCTCGTGACCGCAGGTTGGGCAGCACCAGGTCGCCATGATCGCCTCCTTCGCTCTAGGTGGCTCCGCCTTCGTACTCGTAGATGGCGGGCAGGTTGCGGTATCGTTCGTCGAGGTCGAGGCCGTAGCCGACGAGGAATCCGTCGTCGAGCACGAGGCCACGGTAATGAACCGGAACCTCAACCTCGCGGCGGCCCGTCTTGTCCACCAGCGTGCACACGCGCAGGCTCGCCGGCTTGTCGGTCTCGAGATCAGCGAGGAGGGTGGCGAGGGTACGGCCGGAGTCGACGATCTCCTCGACGACGAGGACGTGGCGGCCTCTCAACGGGTCGCGGCGGGAGATCCGCTCCTCGACCGACCCGCCGGAGCTCGTTCCCGCCCCGTACGAGGAGAGGCGCACGAAATCCACCGTGCAAGGCGTCTGGAGCCGGCGCATCAGGTCGCCGAGGAACACCACAGACCCCTTGAGAACGCCGAGGAGGTGAAGATCCTGGCCGGCGTAGTCGCGGTCGATCGTCGCAGCGATCCGTGCCACCGCCTCAGCGATCTGGACTTCGGAGTACACAACCCGCAAAGAAGCCTCCCGTTGACGCGAAGGACTGGCGCAGTAGGCTTGGCCGCGGTTATTACCACACCTGAGCGCACGAAAACAGGAGGCGAGACGGTCCGATGGCAACTTTTTGCAGTTGTGCCGACACCACGCCGGCACCAAGCTCCGCGAGAGGTCGGGTGAAAGAGCGGGCCGTGGGGGGGAGATGTGCGGTTCTCGCGCTGCTGTTGGGCACCACGGCCTTCGCTTGGGCGGGCGGGGGCGAGCTCACCGTTCGGCTGGGGAAACCATTCCCGAATCTGGAGTTCGACGAGCTCGTGGCCCCCGGAGACTACGCCGCCCTGGGCCTTCCGCCCGGCAGCTTTCGCTTGGCCGACATCCAGGGCCAGGTGCTGGTCCTGGAGTTCTTCAACCGGTACTGCCTGACGAGCTGGAGGCAGTCGCTCCAGCTCGAGTCCCTGGGGAAGCTCCTCGGCCCTGGGGGCCTCGAGGGGAAGGTGCGGATCCTGTCGGTGGGCGCGGGAAACACCGCCGCGGAGCTACGGCAGTTCCGCACGGAGCAGCGGATCACCTACCCCCTCGCCACGGATCCGCGGTTCGACCGGTACAACGACCTGGGCGAGCCCGGGGGAACCCCCTTCACCGCCTTCCTCGTCCGGCGAGGCGAGGTCTGGACCCTGGCGGACTCCCATGTGGGCTTTTACGGTGACGCGGAGCTTCTGGTCCGCGCGAGGGTCCTCCTGGGGCAGGGCACAGCGGAGACACCCGAGGCGCCCGATGCGGAGGGCGACCGCGACACGGCTCCAGCAGCGGTTGACGCCGAGGTGCGCGCCTTCCTGTCGCGGGTGGCCGGAACCACGGTGGGGATCGAGCCTATGGAGCTCTCCGGAGGGACCCGCGTGTTCCGGGCCCTGGGCCCCACCGGTTCCCCGACGGGCCTGTATGCGCGCCTCGCCACCCGCGCTCCGGTCTGCGACCTGGGCCACCGCATCCGCTTCCTGTTCGCCTTCGACGACGGCGGCATCGCACGTGGCTTCGAGCCGATCTACCTGATGAAGTTCGGCAACGAGCTCTGGTCGGCGGCCGACAGCGCCAGGTTCAGGGCCCGCCTCGTGGGTCGACGAATGGACGAGCTGGCGTTCGATGCCGACGTCGACGCGGTGACGAGCGCCACCATGAGCTCGGCGCTCGTCTACGACGAGCTTCGCCGAACCGCCGCACGGCTCCGGGAATCCCAGAAGAACGCCTCGGGGCCGACGCCGGCCCGGTGACCTCACTCGGTTGCCTTCGGCCGCGCCTTCCCTGGAGCGAGGATGAACCCGATGAAACCAACTGCAGCCCTCTGCCTCGCGGCCCTCCTTTCGGCCGGCGCCGCGCTGGGCGTCGAAGTCAGCCTCTCCGTAGCGCCCGGACGTGCGTTCCCCGATTTCTCGTTCGACGAGCTCGTGGACCCCGAGGACTACGGCTCACTGGGGCTGGCGACCTCCACGGGTCCGGTGCGGCTCTCCCAGGTTCCGGGCGACCTGCTGGTGCTCGAGTTCTTCAGCGCGCGTTGCCTGAACTGCCAGCGCCAGGCCCCCCTGCTCGATTCGTTCTTTCGGGCCGTGGCCTCCGGCGACCTTGCGGGGCGCGTGCGGTTGCTCGGCGTGGGCGTGGGCAGCGGCGCCCGGGAACTGGGGGGATTCCGGCGCGCCCTCAAGGTGACCTATCCCATGGCGGCCGATCCGACCTACGACCGGTATCTGGAGCTCGGAGATCCCGGCGGGACTCCCTTTACCCTGTTTCTGCTCCGCCAGTCGGGCCAGTGGACCCTCGCCGACTCCCACTTCGGGCTCGAGGGAGATACGGAGCTGATGGCTCGCTCCAGGGTGCTGCTGGAGGGCAAAGCCGGGGCCCCGCCGGCCCTGACGGCGGCGGGCCGGAGCCGTTCGGAGCTGCCGCTCAGCGACGAGGAGCAACACGCCCGCGCGCAGCACTTGCTGGCCGGCCTCCTGGGCCGAGACGCGGGTGTCGACACCGTGGAGATCCCGGGTCACGGGCGCCTGTTTCGCGCGCTGGGCAGCGACGGCAAACCGATCGGGCTGTATGCGCGGTTCGCCAGCCGCGAGCCGGTGTGCGACCTATGTCACGCGATCCACTTTCTTTTCGCCTTTGACGACAAGGGTACGGTGCGCGGCTTCGAAGCGGTACGCGTGACGAAGTTCGGCAACGAGCTGTGGAGCGAGGCCGATGCGGAAAAGCTCCGGTCGCGGATGGCGGGCCGCACGCTCGACCACCTCACCTTCGATCCCAACGTCGACGCCGTCACGAGCGGCACCATGAGCTCCTCGCTGATCTTCGACGAGGTCCGGCGGGCCGCGGCGCTGGTGGCCGCCCTCCCCAAGCCCTGAGCCTGGAGAGTCGAGCGCGTCAGGGCTTGCCGGGTGGCGCACCGGCGTAGACGACGACCAGGGCGCGGGCCGGCTGCCCCCCCAGACTTCGGAAGGCGTGGGGCAGGTCGGAGTCGAAGTACAGACAGTCCCCTGGCAGGAGAACGCGGCGCTCGTCCGGACCCCGGAATTCGAGCTCGCCCTCCAGCAAAACCACGCACTCCTCCCCCTCGTGCGTGTAGAAGGCCGCGTCTTTCTCCTCGAGGGGTTGGAAGGTCACAAGGAGCGGCTGCATCGCTTTGCGGGGTCGGTGGAGCTCGAGCGACTCGTAGCTGTACCCGGCGTCGCGCGCCTGCTGGTGGGGGCGGGTCGTGAAACGGCCCCTCTCGGCTGCGCGCGTCAGTGCAACCTTGTCCTCCCGGCGATCCTCCTGGAACAGCTGCGAAAGGCTCACGTCGAGAGCCCGGGCGATCTTGAGCAACGTGGCTACGGGGGGCATCACCCGGCCGTTTTCGACCTGGGAGAGCAGCGGCTTCGAGAGGCCGGTGCGCCCGGAGAGGGCCTGCAGGGTCAGCCCGCACCGCCGCCGGTGCTCTCGAATCTTGGAGCCGATGCCGAGATCTTCGACGTCGGCGTTGATTCTTCTCATCATCTGCCTCGTCCGATGAAAGCCGCCGCCATTCTACCTCAAACCCGTCTGCCGCGAAGCGAGACGCGCCGGGGCGGGCACTTTTTCACCCCACCCAAACGTGCTATCTTCTGCGTCCGCAGTTCACGCCCCGCGCGCGGGCGATGCCCACCCCGATTCGAGCCGGAGGAGCCCCAATGGACCTCTCGAAGCCGGAGTTCTACTTCAATCAGTGGAACGATTCGGAAGCCATCGCCACCAAGATGCTCCCCATCTTGAACGATCTGCGCGTGGAGCGCGGCGTGCTCACTCACGTCTTCGGGCGCTCCATCGCCAAGGTCAACTCCGTCGACATCCTGAAGATGCACCGCCACGCGCGCCTCATCCTGGGCCGGGAGCTCACGGTCCAGGATACGTACCCTCTCATCCAGGCCATGGGGCGCTTGAACCTGGGCCCCTGCCGCATCGACGTCGGAAAGCTGACCGTCAAGTACCAGGCCCAGAAGGCCGTGTTCGCGTCGGTCGACGACTTCGTCCGCCACGAGCTCGCCCCCGTGAACACGGGCGTCAAGCCGGTGCTCGGGCAGCCCCAGGACGTGGTCCTCTACGGCTTCGGGCGCATCGGACGCCTGCTCGCGCGGATCCTCGTGGACAAGACGGGTCGCGGAGACAAGATCCGCCTGCGCGCCGCGGTCGTTCGGCCGGGCGGTCCGGATGACCTCAAGAAGAGGGCTGCCTTGCTCCGCCTCGACTCGGTCCACGGTCCTTTCCCGGGCACGACGATGATCGACGAGGAGGAGAACGCGATCGTCGCTAACGGAAACATGATCCGCATTCTCTACTCCGAAGGCCCCGAGAAGATCGATTACACCGAGTACGGGATTCGCGACGCGATCATCGTCGACAACTCCGGAAAGTGGCGGGACAGCGAAGGCCTGGGCCGGCACTTGAGCGCCAAGGGCGTCAAGAGCGTGCTCCTGACCGCGCCGGGCAAGGGGGACGACATCCCCAACATCGTGTACGGGATCAACCACGCATCGCTCACCGGGGAGGAAAAGATCGTCTCGGCCGCGTCTTGCACGACCAACGCCATCGCTCCGGTGCTCAAGGTCCTCCATGAGCGGTTCGGGATCACCTCAGGGCACGTGGAGACGGTCCACGCGTACACCAACGACCAGAACCTCATCGACAACTATCACAAGAAAGCCCGGCGCGGGCGCTCCGCACCCCTGAACATGGTCATCACCGAGACGGGCGCGGCCAAGGCGGTCGCGAAGGTGCTCCCCGAACTCGCGGGCAAGCTCACGGGCAACGCCATCCGCGTGCCCACGCCCGACGTGTCCCTGGCAATCCTGAAACTCGCGCTCCAAGAGGCAACGACCAAGGCCGAGATCAACGACTTCCTGCGGGGTATCGCCCTCGACAGCCCCTATCGCGACCAGATCGATTTCACGTCTTCGCCGGATATCGTGAGCTCCGACCTGATCGGTTCGCGTCACTCGGGCGTCGTAGACGGGGAGTCGACGCTGGTGAATTCCAGCAACGGACGCAACGTGGTCTTGTACGTGTGGTACGATAACGAGTTCGGGTACGCCTGCCAGGTGATGCGCGTCATCCAGAAGATGGCGGCGGTTACGCTTCCCGAGCTGCCGGTAGAGGACCGATAGCGCTCCGATGACCCTCGCTGGATTCGAGGCGGGCCGGATCGGAGGAGGAAGGAAGGGCGCCCTCGGGCGCCCTCTTCCGTGCACGAGAGAGGGTCGCGCGTCAGACGACGCGCTCGAAGCGGGAGGCGGGGGCGCCGCACACCGGACACTTGTCCGGTGCGCCCTCTTCGTGGGTGTAGCCACACACCAGACAGACGTAGTAATCGAAGGGCTCCTTCTCCTTGCCGAGGGAGTCGAGGGCTTCCCGGTAGAGCTTCTCGTGGATCTTCTCCACCTCCCACGCCCACCGGAACGTGTTGAGGGCCTTCTTGTCCCCCTCGGCCTCGGCATCCTTGATGAACTCCGGGTACATGGAGACGACCTCGTGGTTCTCCCCGCTGATCGCGGCCTTCAGGTTGTCGGCCGTGCCTTTCACGTTGCCGAGAGCCCGCAGGTGGTTGTGCGCGTGGACGGTCTCCGCCGCCGCGGCGGCCCGAAAGAGCTTCGCCACCTGAGGGTGGCCCTCCTCGTCGGCCTTCTTGCCGAAGGCGAGGTACGTCCGGTTGGCCTGGGACTCTCCGGCGAAGGCAGCCTTGAGATCGTCGATCGTCTTGCCCATGGTCGATCCTCCTTTCGGATGGGGGGTTGTGCCGGGTGACCGGTTGCGAAAGCTAACCTGCACGGTTATTATTGTCAACGCTTTTCACTCGGTCGGGGCCGCGACACCTTACCACGGGAGACGGACCCGGCAAGACACGCGGGGCGGCAGCCGCCGCCGTAGCGCAGCGCGAAGGAGATGGCGATGAGAGAACGGGTTCAGGCGGTGTTGGACAAGGTGCGGAAGGGATTGCAGGCGGACGGAGGAGACGCGGATCTGGTCGATGTCACGACCGACGGCGTAGTGAAGGTGCGACTGAAGGGCGCCTGCAAAGGGTGCCCGATGAGCCAGATGACGTTGAAACGGGGCATCGAGGCCGCGATCAAGGCCGAGGTGCCCGAGGTGGCGCGCGTGGAGGCCGTGGACTGAGGTTCGAACCCGCGGGGGCCCTCCGGGCCTCAGCGGGTTACGACCGCGGGAAGGAAGGTCGTCGCATGGAACGAGTGAAGAGCTTTGGGACCGATGTGCAGATTTTTCACCTCCACCAGGAGCTCGAGCGGCTCGACGAGAAAGTGACGCAGTTCCTCGCGTCCCAACCCCGGGCCGTGCTGATCGGGGCAAGCGACCTGCCGGTCACCGACGAGACGGGCAAGACCGTGGGGCTGATCCGACTCGTGTCCTACCGGGACTGAGTCGCCGGGCGCCAGGCCAGGAGGGTCGAGAGGGCGTGCCCCGGCGCAGCCGACTCTCGGTATTCCAGGATTCGAAGAGCGGGGAACGCCGCGAGAAGCTCGCCGGAGTCGAGGAGGAACGCGGGCAGACGAGGTCGGGCGGCGGCGCCGCGAAGCGGGTGACGAAGATGGGTCTTGTAGGCGAGCAGGCCTCCCGGAGCCAGGGCCGATTGCAGCGCGGGGAAGAGCGACCGATCGAGAAAGTGGAAGACGAGAATGGCTCCCCAGTCGCCCTGCGGCAGCCCCTGAGAAGAGACGTCGCGGACCTCAAACCGGACGCGCAGGCGGAGGCGGGCGCCCTCGGCGCGGGCCCTGGATACCGCGACCTCTGAGGCATCCACCCCGACGATCGAAGGGGCGTCGACACGCTGAAGCCCAGCGACCCACAGCGCGTTGCGTCCTTGACCGCAAGCCACGTCGAGGACCGGTCCAGGAAGCGTCGAGCCGAGCAGCGGCCCGAGCGAAGTGAGCCAGCGATCGGCGGGCTGGGGCGGCAGGCGCGCGTGGCGCTCGTTCCATGTCACAGGTGGGTGCTCCTTTCGACGAGGCGGTCGGGGGGTTAGAATGATGCCGTGGCGCATGATCGCCCACAGGTACGGCACACGAGTGTAGGAGGTGGCGTCATGTCCGGCAAACGATTCTGGCTCCTGGCGATGGTTCTCCTGGCGGCGGCCTGCACGAAGTACGAGCAGAAGCCGCTCCCCTTCCGCGATCCCTCTTCGTACCCCAATTCGACGGCGGCCTTCGGAGCCACGGTCGGAGCGCAGTCGTTCGATGATCCGACCCGAGCCAAGGAGATCTTCGGGTTCGACATCCTTGGCGCGGGGGTGCTGCCCGTGCAGATCGCCTTCGACAACCAGGGCCCGGACCCGATCGAGATCGCGCCCTCGCAGACGTTCCTCGTGGACACCGAGGGGAACCTGTGGAACGTGCTCGACCAGAAGTTGGCCTACGACCGGATCGCCAAGAAGACCGAGCTCGGTGAGGTTGCCCCCGAGGCAGCCAAAACGGGGTTTCTCGGCGCCGCGGCCGGGGCCATCGTGGGCGCGGCCATCGGTATAGTGACCGGGACGAGCATCGGCGAGGCCGCGGGCAAGGGCGCCGCGGTCGGGGGCGCGGGAGGAGCGGTCATCGGCGGCGCCAAGGGGGTGCAGGAGCCGTCGGTCGGTCGCAAGATCTCCGACGACCTGCACAACCGATCCCTCGAGAACAGGCCCGTCCCTCCGAAGGCCTTGAGCCACGGTGTGCTGTTCTTCCCGGCCGAGGCGATCAAGGCCCGAATCCTTCGGCTCCAGCTCCGGGACATGGCGACCGGTGAGACGGTCAACCTGAAGCTTGCCCTGTGAGCTCTCCGGACCGGCGCCGTTGACACCTGGCGATCCGACCGCAGGCCGGTGGTGGGGGGCGTTGCGGTCGCCGGCGGTCGCTGATCTCGAGCGTCTGGCCCAGCGCCTGGGCTCTGGCCGTGTGGCCTGGGGGGCCGACCTCCTCGAGCGGTACGCCGCGGACGAGTCGACTCGTCTGCGGGCCCTACCGGAGGCGGTGGTTCGGCCGCGCTCGACAGAGGAGGTTGCGATCGTTCTCCGGTGGGCCTCGGAGGGGCCCTTCGCGGTCATCCCGAGGGGAGCCGGGACCGGGGTCGCCGGTGGCGCGGTCGCCGTCGGCGGCGGCGTCGTCCTTTCGCTGGAGCGCCTCGACCGCGTTTTGGAACTGGACGAGGAGAATCTCACGGTGACCTGCGAGCCGGCGGTCGTCACCGGCCGGCTCCACGAAGTCGTCGAGGCGCAGAGCCTCTTCTACCCTCCCGACCCCGCGAGCCTCGCCTCCTGCTCCATCGGCGGAAACGTAGCCGTTGGCGCGGGGGGGGCGCGGGCGGTCAAGTACGGGACCACGAGGAACTACGTTCTTGGCGCTCAGGTCGTCCTGGCGGACGGGTCCGTGCTCGAGCTGGGCAGTAAGAACGTCAAGGACGCCTCCGGGTATCACCTGCTCGACCTCCTGGTGGGCAGCGAGGGCACACTGGCGGTCATCACCCGGGTGACCCTTCGCCTCGTTCCCCTTCCCAGCTACCGAGCGGTGCTGCTCCTCCCGTTCGCAGACCTCAAGGCGGCGACGACCACCGTGGCACGGCTGGTGAGGGCGCGAATCGTGCCGTCCGTGGCCGAGTTCATGGATGACGTAACCATCGACGCGGCGCGCCGGTATTTGGACCGCGATCTCCCCGGAGGAAGCCGCGCCGGCGCATACGCCCTGATCGAGCTCGATGGCGAGAGCCGGTCACTGCTCGAGGAGCAGATGCTCCGCGTGGGTGAGGTCGGGGAGCAGGAAGGCGCGCTCGAGGTTCTCGCCGCCCAGGACGCCGGCCAGCAGGAACGCCTGTGGGAGAGCCGGCGGTGCCTCGCCGAGGCGCTTCGGGCCCTCAGCCCCGAGATCGGTAAGGCGGACGTGGTGGTTCCGAGGGCGCGGGTGCCGATCCTCGTGGACGAGGTCAAGAAGGCCGGCTTGCGCCATGGGCTCGTGGCTGCCTGCTTCGGTCATGCCGGAGACGGCAACGTCCACGTCAACTTCTTGCGCCAAGACCTGGACGAGCGCTCGTGGTCGGATCGCCTGCCCCAGGCCCTGGCCGAAGTGCTCGAGGCCACGCGCCGCCTGGGCGGGCTGCCCTCGGGAGAGCACGGCATTGGCGTCCTCAAACGGCCCGATCTGGCCCGCTTCCTGCCGTCCGAGAATCTGGAGATCATGCGACGCGTGAAGAGAGCCTTCGACCCCCTGGGCATCCTCAATCCCGGCAAGGTGCTATGAGAACCGGGCCTCGGCGCGAGGACCCGCCTCCCGCCCCAGTCGGCGTCGCCTTCTCAGGGATCCGACACCACCGAGGCCTGCGTTGAGGCGGGGAGCCTTGCTGCTCGCCGGGCTCCTCGGGCTGGCTGCAACTGCCACGCCCGTAGAGCCTTGCTTCGGACCGCGACTGCGGGTGGCGGTGCCCGACGATCCTGCGACGGCGTTGGCCGCGTACACTGCCGGCTACTTCGTCCAGGAGAAGACTGGCGTCGAGCCCGAGTTCGTGAAGACCTCGCAACGTGTTCTCGCCGAGGGGAAGGCGGACCTCGCCCTCGCGGCCGCCGCCATCGCCTGCCCGAAGGGCATGACCGCACGGCCCGCCGGAGAGGTTCCCGGCCTGGGTGCCGCCCGATTCTGGGTGCGCGACGAAGTGCTCGACGACCTGCGCTTCACCACGGTCGACCGCGCCCTGGCGAAGCTGCCCGCCTTCTACTCCACCGACGCGTACCGGCGAGCCCTCCAATCCGGAGTGGCGCCGAAGAAGGCCGCGCGCAAGGCAATTCTCGATGGGACGTAGACGCGTCGTCGTCGCAGTGCTGGTCGCCATCCTGGCCGGCACCCTCTCCTCGTGCCGGGACCCGGGCCGGTCCTTCCGGATCGGCTACATGATCTGCAATGCCCGGCAAGAGACGAAGGAACGGTTTGAGCCTCTCACGGCCTACCTCTCCGACGTCACGGGCGCCCGCTTCGAGCCGGTGTACCTCGACACCGCCGACGTAGAAGACGCCTTCGCTCGCGGCGACCTGGACTTCACGCACACCAACTCGCTCCTGTACGTGGTGCTGCACGAGCGCCATCGGCTCCTACCGCTCGCTGAGGAGAAGGATGGGGCCTTCGGGGCACGCACCCGCGGCGTCGTCATCGCGCGCAGGGACTCGGGGCTCCGCTCTCTGGCCGATCTGAAAGGGCGGCGCGTCATCTTCGGACCCATGTGGGCCCCTTTCGGGTTCCTCGCCCAGTACGCGCTCCTCCTGGAGGCGGGCGTCGATCCGGAGAGGGACCTGGCGTACTACGCGATTCCACCCGGGTCCTGGAAGCACGAGAAGATCGTCTACTCCGTCCTCTACGGCGCGTTCGACGCCGGCACCGCCCCGCTTCTCGACCTGGAGCAGATGACCGCCGAGGGGAAGATCCAGGCCGACGACTTTACGATTCTCGGTCGCAGCGAGCTGGCCCCCTACTGTACCTTCGGCGCCTCCCCCAAGGTGTCGCCCGAGTGGGCAGCCAAGGTGAAGCAGGCGCTGCTGGCCCTCGACTCCGAGAGCCGTGCCCGGGTGGGGGACGAAGACCTCAACGTCCTGCGCCAAGCTCGGGTCTCCGGGTACGCGGCTGCCGCCGACCGAGACTACGACGAAGTGCGGCGGTGGGCCCGCAAGGCGAAGATGCCGCCGTACGAGGACGCCCGGTGAGGAACGGGCGGTCGGACCTCATGTGGGTGCTGACTTCCGGAGCAGCGCTGGGCGCCCTGGGAAGCCTTCTCGCCTACCTCGGCAACCCGCCGAACTCCGGCATTTGCATCTCCTGCTTCCTGGAGAACACCGCCGGCGCCCTCGGTCTCCACCCCAACGCCCGGATGCAGTACCTTCGCCCCGAGCTGCTCGGCTTCCTGCTCGGCAGTGCAGTCATGGCGCTGGCAACCCGAGAGTTTCGCCCACGGTGGAGGGGCTCGGGGGCTGCCCTCGTGGGATTCGGCTTCCTGATGATCCTCGGCTCCGCCGTGTTCATTGGGTGCCCGATCAAAGCCCTCTTGCGGTTGGCGGCCGGCGACCTCACCGCGGTTCCGGCCTTCGCCGGCCTGGGCTTCGGCATCTGGGTTGGCCTGAAGCTGCTCGCCCAGGGCGGCGCGGGCCTGGAAGGGCTCGAGGCCGCCGCCCGCCCCGGGAGTCCGCCGCGGCTGGTCGCCCTCGGCCCTGTCGCACTGGCCGCCGCCCTGCTGGCCCTCGCCTTCGTTCCGGGCGCTCTCCTGGAGAGCACCGGCGGCGGCGGCTCCCTGCACGCGCCGCGGGCCGTGAGCCTCGGCGCCGGGCTCCTCCTCGGGGCGCTGTGCCAACGTTCTCGGTTCTGTGTGACGGGCAGCCTTCGCGATCTCCTCCTCACCCGTTCGCTCGGACCGGTCGCCGCCCTGAGCGCCGCCCTGGCGGCCGCTGCGACGCTCAACGCCTTTACAGGCCAGTTTCGGCTCGGCTATCATGATCAGCCCGGAACCCACCTGGAGTGGCTGTGGAGCGGGCTCGGCATGGCGCTCGTGGGCCTCGCGGCCGTCCTGGCCGGGGGCTGCCCCTTTCGTCAGATCGTGAAGGCCGGAGAGGGCGACCTCGACGCCGGGCTGGTCGGCGTGGGCATGGTGCTGGGTGCGGCCTTGGTCCAGACGTGGGGCCTTGGCGCGACCACCTCCGGGGTTCCCGCGGCAGGAAAGGTCGCGACGCTCGTCGGGTTGGCGGCCCTCCTGTCCTTCGGGCTGCGAAAGAGCGAGGAGAGGGGATGAAGGCTCGGCGATGTACGGCTCCGACCCTAGTCGTTGCAGCCATCTTCCTGGCGAGCTGCACCGCCTCGCGCCGAGACGTTTCCCTTCCGGTTCCACCGGTCGCCCGGGTGGTGGAAGAGCGGATCCTGTACGCCCCGGTCACGTGGTCCGGCGACGTCCGCATCGTCCGCCCGCTCGTCGTCACGCGCACGGCGACCCTGACCCTCCTTCCCGGTACGCGCGTCTTCTTCGACGTGCCCGAGCCCGCGACCGAGCAGGAGCGCCAACCCTGGATCCTCGTTCTCGGCAGCATGGTCGCCGTGGGCAGTGAAGAGCAACCGATCTCTTTTTCGTCGGTCCATCCGCGACGGAGCGAGCTCGACGACATGATCCAGCTGCAGAAAGCGAAGGAGGCTCACTTCCGGTTCTGCCGCTTCGAACGCGGTCCCTGGGCGCTTCACATCCACGAAACCCGGGTCGAAGTGGAGTCGTCGACGTTTCGGGACAACTACGGCGGTGTGCGGTTCCAGGGTGACACCGTCCTGCTGCGCGGCAATCGCTTCGAGGGCAACATCCTCGGGGTCCGCTGTCTGAAGGCGTCGCCCCTGCTCGAGGAGAACACGTTCCTGCGAAACACGACCGGGGTCTTCTTTCGCGAAGGCGTGCAGGGCGCGGCCGTGCACCAGAACAACTTCGAGAACCTCGAGTACGAGATCAAGCTGGGTGAGGGCCAGACCGCGGACGTGGATGCCTCGCACAACTGGTGGGGGGAGACCCAAAAGACGTCGCTCTCGGAGCGGATCTACGATGGAAGCGATGCGCCTGGGCTGGGGCGGGTCATCGTCGACGCCCCGTTGGCGACGCCGTGGGGCCAGGCCCCGAGGACGAAGTGACGGCGGCGCTGGAGCGGAACCCAAAGCTCGTCTGGCGAGACGAGCCTGAGGTCCGGGAAGAAATCCTTCGAGCCCAAGAGAGGGGAGAAGAGGTCGAGGACCGCGGGTGGGTCATCGTGATCGACGGCGGCACGATGCACGAGCTCAACCTCCTCGCCGGGGAGATCTGGTGCCTGGCCGACGGCACGCGGGACGCGGCCGCCATCGCGGCCGAGCTGGCCCAACGCTACGACGCGCCGCCCGGTGACATCCAGGCCGACGTGGAGACGTTCGCTGCGGATTGCTTCGCCAGGGGCTGGTTTCGGCTCCGAGAGGAGTTCTAGTGGACCTCTCCGCACCGCTCACGGTCAACTGGACCCTCTCCTACGCCTGCAACTTCTCCTGCCGACACTGCTACTCCCGGGGGCACACCCGCGAAGAGCTTCCTCTGCTGCGCGTGCTCGACCTCGTCGACGAGTTGGCGCGATCTCGCGTCGCCTTCGTGAACTTCGGGGGTGGGGAGCCACTCCTCTACCCACATCTGCTCGCAGTGGCCCGCCGCGCAACCGTGTCAGGGCTGCGCGTGACGATGAACACCAACGGCTGGCTCGTGGACGCCGCAGCCGCGCGGGAGCTACGGGCAGCCGGTTTTCACTCGGTGGGCGTAAGCCTCGACGGGCCGACGCCCGAGATCCACGACCGGTTCCGGGACCGCCCGGGAAGCTTTCAGCGGGCCCTCGGTGCCCTGGACGCCCTCCGGGAGGCACAGGTGCCAACGACCGTGTCGACCGTCGTGTTTCGAGGCAACGCGCCCGACTACCAGAAGGTCGTAGAGCTGGCCGCCGATCACGGCGCCGAGACGGTCTACCTGCACAACTTCAAGTGTTCTGGCCGCGGGATGGAGAACCGGGGAGAGCTCGACCTGGAACCGTGGGAGTGGCGGGATTTCTACGAAGGCGCTCTCGCCTACCGGGCCGGCGCGCCGGCGACACTCGCCTTTGACGACCCCATCCTCGCCCTGCTCGGCGCCTCGGGGCCGGGGGCGGTGAAGGGGAGCACGTGCGGCAAGCTCTCGCTGCACCTGGAGCCGGACGGAGAGGCGACGCCGTGCGGGTTCCTCCCGGTCTATCTGGGCAACGTCCTCGAGACTGGACTGAGGGAGCTCTGGCGAGACTCGCCGGTCCTCCGGGCGATGCGGCACAAGACCCCCCAGGGCAAGTGCCGATCCTGTGCGTCCTACGGCGACTGCCTGGGCGGTTGCACGGCACGAGCCTTTGCTGTGTCGGGATCGTTCGACGCGCCCGACCCCCATTGCTGGCGCGAAGACGGCTGCCCTCGTAGTTCCTGATCCCCCGCCAGGAGTCCCCGCAGGCTCGCGCGGCCCCGGCTCCCGCGCAGCCACAGCTCACCCCCCTCCTCCCGCGCCCAGGCTCCGTCCCCGAAGAGCAGCAGCAGCAACCCGAGGCTCAGCGCGACGGCGCCCGACCAGACCAGTCCCTGCCCGGGGTCTCGAGTGATCTGAAGCCCCACGTAGGGGTTCTGATAGACATCCTCGCTCCACGACGTCAGATAGATCCGGTAGCCTCGGTACGAGAGCGGCTCGTTCACGGCGATTTCCCGCTCGGCCAGGACGCCTCCGGCCCCATCGCTCAGCGCTACAAGCGCCTCGGCGCGGCGGACCTGCAGGTCCCGGAACGCGTCCGGCCTCACGCGCACCGGCGCGCCGTCCTCCTTCCCCCGCGAGAACGGACCGAGCCGGGGGCTTCCCGCTCCGCGGTCGACGAAGTACACGAGGTCGCCGTTCGACGGGTCGAAGGTCTGAACGAAGACGCGGTAGGGAGTTTCCGGTACATCGACGGAGGCACCCTCTCTCGTCTCGAGCAGGGGCGACGCGCCCTGGGCGGCGACCACACGAAGTCGCAGACCGATGGGGTGGTAGAAGAGGCGAAAGCTGCGCACCGTGAGGGTGAAGGGGAGCGCGGAAGGAGCCCGAGCGGGCCACTGATCGGCGGACCGGGTCTCGGATCCCACGTACACGTTTCGGGTGCCGACGTACCCGGCAAGGCTGCCCCAGAGAGCCCCAGCCATGATCAGAAACGGAGCCAGGTGGACCAGGGGAAACCCGAGAAACGCCCAGCGGCGACGCTGGGCGACCAGGGGGGGCCCGTCTGCGACGCGAAACCCGTCTCGGCGGAGCGCCTCGGTCCACACGGATCGGTCGTCGAGACGCACGCGCAGCGTTCCGGTGCCCCGGCCCCGGGAGGCGTGCCATCCGGCGGCAGACCTCCGAAACGCACAGGCGAAGAGGTTGATCGCCAGAGCAGAGAGGAGCCCTCGATAGACCCACCCCGTGTAGAACCGATCGAAGCCCAGGGCGGTCACGGTCTGCCATCCGCCCGGGAATAGGCGCTGGTAGTCCTGGGGGCGCAGCCCCTGGGGGACCACGGTTCCCACCACGGCGACCAGCGCCAGGGTGATCAGCAAGAAGACGGCCAGTCGAATCGACCCCAAGGGGCGAAAGAGAGTGTTCATGGGCTCCTCGGGAAAGGGAGGATGCTAGAGCAGCGGTTCCCGAGATGTCAAGACGCCCACAACCACGCTCGAGAAAAACGAAAGCCCGCGGGGCTTCCGCGGGCTTTCGTGCGCAGTCGATTCTCGGGCCGGACTTACATCATGTCGTCCATGCCGCCCATGCCGCCCATGCCGCCCATGCCGCCTCCAGGCATGCCAGCGCCGCCCTTGTCGTCCTTGGGGAGCTCGGCGATCATGGCTTCGGTGGTCAGGAGCAGCCCGGCAACGCTCGCCGCGTTCTGAAGAGCGCAGCGCGTGACCTTGGTCGGGTCGATGATGCCGGCCTCGATCATATCCACGTACTCTTCCTTGTAGGCGTCGAAGCCCTCGGAACCCTTGCGGTTCTTCACCTCGTTGACCACTACGGAGGCCTCACAGCCGGCGTTGGCCACGATCTGCCGCAGAGGCTCCTCGAGTGCTCGCTTGACGATCTTGACGCCCACGAGCTGATCCGCGGCAAGCTTCAGTTCGTCCAGAGCCTGGATGCAGCGCAGGAGCGCCACGCCGCCGCCGGGGACGATGCCCTCTTCCACGGCCGCGCGGGTCGCGTGCAGGGCGTCCTCAACGCGCGCCTTCTTCTCCTTCATCTCGGCCTCGGTGGCCGCGCCCACGTTGATCACCGCCACGCCGCCCACGAGCTTCGCGAGGCGCTCCTGGAGCTTCTCACGGTCGTAGTCGGAGGTGGTCTCCTCGATCTGGGCGCGGATCTGCTTGACGCGGTCCTGGATCGCGCTCTGGCTGCCAGCGCCGTCGATGATCGTGGTGTTGTCCTTGTCGATTCGGATCGTCTTGGCCTTGCCCAGGTCGTTCAAGGTCGCGTTCTCGAGCTTCAGGCCGACCTCTTCGCTGATGACCTGCCCGCCGGTGAGGATCGCGATGTCCTGCATCATGGCCTTGCGGCGGTCGCCAAACCCAGGGGCCTTGACCGCGGCGGCGTTGAGCGTGCCGCGCAGCTTGTTTACCACCAGGGTAGCCAGGGCCTCGCCCTCGAGGTCCTCGGAGACGACCACGAACGGCTTGCCCGTATTCGCGATCTTCTCGAGGATCGGCAGGAGCGACTTCATGCTGCTGATCTTGCCGTCGTTGATGAGGACGTAGGCGTCCTTGAGCTCCGCCTCCATCCGCTCCGCATTCGTCACGAAGTAGGGGCTGATGTAGCCGCGGTCGAACTGCATGCCCTCGACCACCTCGAGGGTGGTCTCCATGCTCTTCGCCTCCTCGACCGTGATCACGCCTTCCTTGCCCACCTTGTCCATCGCCTCGGCGATGATGTTGCCGATGGTGAGGTCGCTATTGGCCGAGATCGTGCCGACCTGGGAGATCTCCTTGCGGTCCTTGACCGGCTTGGACATGCTCTTGAGCTTCTCGACGCACTTCTCCACGCTGGCATCGATGCCGCGCTTGATGTCCATGGGGTCGTGCCCCGCGGCCACCAGCTTCGACCCCTCGCGAAACAGCGCCTGGGCGAGCACCGTGGCGGTGGTCGTGCCGTCGCCGGCGACGTCGGACGTCTTGGAGGCGACCTCGCGCACCATCTGGGCGCCCATGTTCTGGAACTTGTCCTTGAGCTCGATCTCCTTGGCGACGGTGACGCCGTCCTTGGTGACCGTGGGGCTACCCCAGCTCTTGTCGATGATCACGTTGCGGCCCTTGGGGCCCAGCGTGGCCTTCACGGCGTTGGCGAGAACGTCTACCCCCCTCAGGATCGCCCCGCGAGCGTCCTGACCGTACTTAATCTCCTTAGCTGCCATTTCGCGTTCCTCCTATCGATCGCTTCGTTCGTTGATGAGTCTCAGCCTTCGATGACGCCCATGATGTCGTCTTCCCGCATGATCAAGAGCTCCTCGCCCTCGACCTTGATCTCGGTCCCCGCATACTTGGAGAAGAGCACCTTGTCCCCTGCCTTAACATCGAGGGGCATGAGCTTTCCGTCGTCGCTCTTCTTTCCGGGGCCGGCTGCGATGATCTCGCCCTTCTGGGGCTTCTCCTTGGCCGTGTCGGGGATGATGATCCCTCCGGCCGTCTTCTGCTCCTCCTCGAGGCGCTTGACCATCACGCGGTCCTGCAGGGGTCGAATCTTCATCTGTCTGCCTCCTCTTTGTGGGTAATACAGCGGGTTGCGAGATCTGTTGCTAGCACTCCATACCACCGAGTGCTAGCGAGCCCGCAAGATAAACACCTGACCCGGTGGCGTCAAGGGGAAGGAGGAGAATTTTTTTCCTCGCGGGCGTCAGGTCGACGACCGGAGGCTTGGGTGAGGTCCGGCGGAGGCCCGTGGGTCGCGAGGGTCGGCCGAGACGAGCCAACCCCCGCGGGCGGGGACAGAGGTGCCCCAGGCAGGGCGGGAAACGGATTACCCGGCTGACACCGGCATCGCTGGGTCCGCGTGCCCCCTCAGGAACCGATCTTCTCCATCAGCTCCAAGAGATCGACGACGCGGTTCGAGTACCCCCATTCGTTGTCGTACCAGGCGATCGTCCGAACGAGCTGTGATTCGACAACTTGCGTGAGCGGGGAGTCGAAGATGGACGAGTGAGGGTCTCCGATGATGTCACTCGACACGATCGGCCCCTCGGAAAAGTGGAGCACGGGTCGGAGCCGGTCGGTTCGAGATGCAGCGTGCATCGCCTCATTGACCTGCGCAACCGAGACGGGCCGGCGCAGTGTGGTCACCAGGTCTACGACCGAGCCGTCGGGGATGGGCACCCGCATCGCCATGCCGTCGAGCTTTCCCTTCAGCTGCGGAAGCACCTTGCCCACGGCGCGCGCCGCGCCGGTGCTCGTGGGGATGGTGTTCTCGGCCGCGGCGCGGCTCCTGCGCCAGTCGGAGTGGGGCACATCGGCCAGGCGCTGATCGTTCGTGTAAGCGTGGACGGTCGTCATGAGGCCGCACTCGATGCCGAACTCCCGGTCCAGCACGGCGGCCACCGGGGCCAGGCAATTGGTGGTGCACGAGGCGTTTGAGACGATCTGGTGCTCAGCGCGAAGCGCGTCCTCGTTCACGCCAATCACGATCGTGGCGTCCACCTCGTCCTTGGCCGGCACGGTCAGCACGACCTTCTGGGCCCCCGCCTGGAGGTGCAGGGCACACTGCTCCCGCTTCCGGAACACACCGGTCGCCTCAACCACGAGCTGTACCCCCAGCTCCTTCCAGGGAAGCTGCGCAGGGTCGCGCACCTCTAGCATCTTCACGGTCTGGTGGTCGGTGCGCAACACGTCTCCCTCCACGGTCACGTTCCCCTTGAACTCCCGCATGACCGTGTCGTGGCGCAACAGATAGGCGAGGACCTCGTCGTCCGCGAGGTCGTTGACCGCGACGACCTCTGCCCCGGGCCGGCCGTCCAGCAACCGGAAGACCGCGCGGCCGATCCTGCCGAAACCGTTGATGGCAACTCTCATCTCGACACCCCACTTTCTCCCGGCACGTCACCCATCATCCAGCGGGCGAGCTCGAGCATCCTGGCCGCATAGGCCCAGCCGTTGTCGAACCAGCCGAGCACCTTCACGAGTCCCTCCCCAATGGCCATGGTTGCGGACGCGTCGATCACCGCCGAACAGTAGTTGCCGATGACGTCGCTCGAAACGATCGGCTCTTCGGTGTAGTCGACCAGGCCTCGATAGGGGCCCTCCGCCGCCTCTCGGAAGATCGAATTGACCTCCGCCACCGACAGCTTCTTCTTCAGCCGGGCCGTGAGGTCGATGTTCGAGCCCGCGGGGACGGGAACGTTGAGCGCGAGGCCGTCGATCTTGCCGGCCAGTTCGGGAATCATCCGCTCCACCGCTCCGGGCGCCCAGGTCGCGTTGGGAATGATGTTCTGGGCGGCGCTTCGGCTCCAGCGGAGCCCCGGTCTCGCCGTGTCCGACAGCTGCTGGTCTCCCGTGTAGGCGTGTACGGTGGTCATGAGCGCGCGGTCCACACCAACGGCGTCGTGGAGGATCTTCACCATCAAAGCCAGTGCGTGGCTCGAACTGCTGCCATTGGAGACGATTCGGTCGTCAGGGCGCAGCTCTCTGTCGTTGACACCGTTGATGATCGTCCGGTCGATCTCATCGAGAGCCGGCGTGGACAGGAGGACCTTGCGCGCGCCAGCGACGAGGTGCTGCTCGAGGGTCGCCCGAGTGCGAAACTTTCCGGTACACTCCAGGACGAGGTCCACACCGAGCACGTCCCACGGAATGACCCCTGGAGTCGATTCCTGAATGTACCGAACCCTCTGGGGCCCAGAGACGAGGTGTCGCCCGTCGACCCTCACCTCCTCCGCAAACGTGCCCTCGATGGTGCTGTGCTTGAGAAGGTAGGCCAGCGACTCGAGTTCCGCGACGTCGCTGATCCCGGCGAACTGAAACTCGGGTTGGCTACAGCCGATCCGAAGGACGTTCCGGCCGATTCGCCCGAAACCCGAGATGCCGATTCGAATGCTCATCGTGTCCTCCTGCGCCCCCCGGAAGGGAGCAGAGCATACTGCCCGAAGGCCGGAGCGCAAGGGGCCCGCCGGCCGCTCCTCCCGTTGACACGTCACGTGCCTCGGGTACGTTCTCTGTAACCCCACACCGCGATCAGGAGACGGACATGAAGGTGTCGATCGACTACGACCTGTGTATGGGAGATCGAAACTGTAACAAGGTGTGCCCGGAGGTCTTCGGCTACGACGAGGACAAGATGCAGGCACGGATCCTCGTGGGAACGGTTCCGGCTTCCTCGGAGGCAAAGGTCAGGCAGGCCGCCGAGGAGTGCGCGCCTCAGGCGATCGTCATCACCGACTGACGAGGGGAGCTGTCGCAGGCCAGCGATCGTCTCACCTGCGACAGCTCTCGGGGGTCAGGGATGACTCGAAGCGGAGGCGACGGTTTCGGGTGCCTGCGGCTCCTGGGCTCCGTCGAGGCGTTCGATGCGCACCGCGACCTTCCCTTTGCGGACGAACCCGAGCTGCTTTGCTGCCGCGCGTGAGAGGTCGATGATGTTGAACTTCCTCTTCCGGCACCGGTCGTTGATCGTGACGACCACGGCTCGCCCGTTCTTCAGGTCGGTGACCCGAACCTTCGTCCCGAGGGGAAGAGAGGGGTGGGCACCCGTAAGCTTCCCCGGCCGGTAGGGCTTGCCCGAAGCGGTCTTTCTGCCCGTGTAGCGTTTGGCATAGTACGTGGCGAACCCTGCCACTCCGTGCGTCCGTGCAGCCGTTCCCGGCTGGACTTCCGCTGCAACCTTGATCTGTGCGCCCGTCTTCTCGGCGCAGCGGCCCTGCGGGGGGACCGCGAAGAACAACAGGCTCACGCCAACAGGCAGCGCCATCCTGGCGATCTTTCTCCAAGATGCCATAGCGCACCTCCTTTCTTGGTGGGGCCGTCCCGCGCGATGTAAGAGACGACGTGACGAGGAGAACTTCGTCCTTTCCTGGCTCGGGTTGATGAGGAGAGGAGAGAGGGCGCGGGGCTTGCGTTCAGCCTTCTCTTCCCCGGACGTAGGTGGTCGGGTCGGGCACGCCAGCTTCCGCGAAGCCCTTTCTTCGGAGAAGGCAACTGTCACAGGCGCCACAGGCGCGGCCGGCCGGATCCGGATCGTAGCAGGAGTGCGTCAGGCGGTAATCGACTCCCAGGGCCACGCCCTTGCGGATGATCTCGGCCTTCGTCAACCGAAGCAGCGGCGCCCGGATGCGGAACCGGTCCCCCTCGACCCCTGCTTTCGTCCCCAGGTTGGCAACCTGCTCGAAGGCCTCGAGATACTCGGGCCGGCAGTCCGGATATCCTGAGTAGTCGAGCGCGTTCACCCCGAGAACGATGTCCCTTGCCCCGAGAACCTCGGCCCACGACAGAGCAAAGGACAGGAAGATCGTGTTCCGGCCCGGAACGTAGGTGACCGGGATCTCGCGGCCGATGTCCTCGACCGAAGCGGGCTTCGGGACCTCAAAGCCCCTCGTCAGGGCCGACCCGCCGATCCGGCAGAGGTCGAAGGCGACGGTCCAATGATCGACTGCACCCAGCGCACGGGCCACCACCTGTGCCGCCTCGAGCTCCCGGCGGTGCCGCTGACCGTAATCGAAACTCATGGCATGGCACTCGAACCCCTCGGCTCGCGCGACCGCGAGACAGGTTGCCGAGTCGAGCCCCCCGCTCAGCAACACCACGGCTCTCTGCATCCAGGTTTCCTCGATACCGCGGGGCCCCCCTCCCAAGGGGGCGTAGTGTAGCAGCCGGCGCCGGGAAACTCACGGACAAAATGGGGTCAGTCGGAAACCCACGTCGAAGGCCGGGAGGCCGCAAACACCGAAGGCCACCGTCATCCGCGAGAGGCGAAGAACGAGTGGCCTTCGGTGGGACGCGAGTGGTACCCGTCCCTCGGGGACTCGGATGACCCTACGGCCTCAGGAGTGCCCCATCTCTTGAACGAGTTCCGTCAGGACACCGCCGGACGCCTTGGGATGAACGAAGGCGATCTGCGTGCTGTGCGCGCCCGGGCGCGGAGTCTCGTCGACCATCCTGACCCCGGCGACCTTCATTCGGTCGACCTCCCCGGCCACGTCAGCCACCTCGTAGGCGATGTGGTGGATACCGGGGCCTCCATTCTTCTCCAGAAACTTGGCCACCGGGGAGTCGGGGCTCGTCGGCTGAATCAGCTCCAGTCGGACCTCTCCGATGGGAAGGAAGGCGACCTTCACTTTCTGGGAAGCGACCTCCTCGACCCCCCCCAGGGTCAGTCCGAGAGCCTCGGTGTAGAACTTGGCGGCGACGGCGATGTCCGGCACCGCGATTCCGATGTGGTTGATCTTGGAAGGCATGGCTCTTCTCCTTTCGTCCCGGTATCGCGGGCCCGGTTACCGCGTCACTCGGTCGTGAATGAACGTCACCACGTCCCCCGTGTTCGTGCCCGGAAGGAAGATTTCCGCGAATCCTTCCCGCTTGAGCGCCGGGATGTCTTCGGTCGGGATGATTCCTCCCCCGAACAGGAGCGCGTCGCCCTTCCCCTTTGCCTTGAGCCCTTGAGCCACACGGGGAAAGAGGACGTTATGGGCGCCCGAGAGGCACGAAAGCCCCACCACGTCCACGTCCTCTTGGATGGCAGCCGCAACGATCTTCTCGGGAGTCTGGCGAATCCCGGTGTAAATCACCTCCATGCCCGCGTCGCGCAGCGCCCGGGCTACTACCTTGGCGCCCCGGTCGTGCCCATCCAGACCGGGCTTGGCGATCAGAACTCGGATCTTCTTCTCAGCCATTCGAAAGTCCCTCCCTTCGTTCCGGAGTCGCGGTATCGGTTGCTTTGCCTCCCGGCGTGGGCCCAGGGTCGAAAACAAGACCCGCGGCGCCCACAGACCGCCGAAATCGGGGCCGGCGATCTCCGGCCTCCTAGCCTGCCGCGGTGTACTCCCCGTACACCCCGCGCAGAACGCCGCAGATCTCGCCGAGAGACGCATACGTCTTCACGGCCTCGTAGATGGGCACGACGACGTTGCCGCCCTCGACCGCAACGCGCCGCAGTGTTTCGAGGCAGGCCTTGGTGCCCGCAGCGTCCCGCTCCGCCTTGAGTTTCACAAGCTTCTGCTTCTGGTAGGCCTCTACGGCAGCATCGACCTTGAGAAGGCGGGACGGCGGACCCTCCTGGACCTGGAACAGGTTGACGCCCACGACCACCTGCTCCCCCAGCTCGACGGCCTTCTGGTAGGCGTACGCGCTGTCTGCAATCTCCTGCTGCACGTAACCGGCCTCGATGGCCTTTACGACGCCCCCCAGGTTGTCGATCTTCTCGATGTACGCCAGGGCCTTGGCCTCGATTTCGTCGGTGAGCGCCTCGACGCAGTAAGAGCCCCCGAAGGGGTCAACGGTGTCGGCCACTCCCGACTCGTACGCCGCAATCTGCTGCGTGCGCAGCGCGATCATCACGGAATCTTCGGTGGGCAGACACAGGGCCTCGTCCCTGGAGTTGGTGTGAAGGCTCTGGGTGCCTCCCATCACCGCCGCCAGCGTCTGGACCGTCACTCGGATGATATTGTTGTCCGGCTGTTGCGCCGTGAGGCTGCTCCCTGCGGTCTGCGTGTGGAAACGCAGCATCATGCTGCGCGGGTCCTTGGCCTTGAAGCGGTCCCGCATGATCTTCGCCCACAGCCGGCGGGCGGCGCGGAACTTGGCCACCTCCTCGAGGAGGTTGTTGTGGCAGTTGAAGAAGAACGACAGGCGTCCCGCGAACTCGTCCACGTCCATGCCGGCGCCCACCGCCGCCTCCACGTAGGCGATGGCATTGGCGAGCGTGAAGGCCACCTCCTGGACCGCGCTGGATCCCGCCTCGCGAATGTGGTAGCCGGAGATGGAGATCGTGTTCCATTGCGGCACGTTTGTCTTGCAGTACGCGAGGATGTCGGTGATGACCTTCAGGCTCTGCTGGGGCGGAAAGATGTAGGTTCCCCGTGCCACGTACTCCTTGAGCAGGTCGTTTTGGATCGTGCCCTGGAGCTTCTCCTTCGCGACCCCCTGCTTTTCCGCCACTGCGAGGTACATGGCGAGAAGGACGGCCGCGGGCGAGTTGATCGTCATGGACGTGGAGACCTTGTCGAGCGGGATGCCGTCGAAGAGGATCTCCATGTCACGCAGGGTGTCGATCGCCACTCCAACCTTGCCGACCTCTCCCTCGGCGAGCTCGTGGTCCGAGTCATAGCCAATCTGCGTGGGCAGGTCGAAGGCAACGGAGAGGCCGGTCTGGCCCTGTTCGAGCAGATACTTGTACCGCTCGTTCGTCTGCTCGGCGGTGCCGAACCCTGCATATTGCCTCATGGTCCAGAAACGCCCCCGGTACATGGTCGGCTGAACGCCCCGCGTGAACGGATACTGTCCAGGGATTCCGACCTTCTCCAGGTACGCATCGTCCTCCACGTCCACCGGCGTGAAGAGCCGCTTGACCTCGATGGCCGACGTCGTCTCGAAACGAGACCTTCGCTCCGGCGCCTTGGCCAGCGCCTTGGCGATCACCTTCTCGTCCCACTCCCGGATCTTCTGCTGGATCGCTTCGCGACTCATGTACCCTCCCTTCCCATGCCAGGACCGCGTCCCCCCAAGACGCCGTCGGTTATCCAACGAGACAGGAGCCAGCGCTGCGGCTTAGAGCGGGATGTTCCCGTGCTTGCGCGCTGGATTCGTGTCCCGCTTCGTGCGCAGCGCTTCCAGCGCCTGGATCACCCGGATCCGCGTGTCTTCCGGCAGGATCACTTCGTCGATGTAGCCGAGTTCGGCGGCCTGGTACGGGTTGGCAAACTGATCGCTGTAGTCCGCGATCTTCTGCTTCCGCACCGCCACCTTGTCCGCCGCCTTCTCGATCTCCTTGGCAAAGACGATCTCGACGGCTCCCTGCGGTCCCATGACGGCGATCTCTGCCGTCGGATACGCGAGGTTGACGTCGCCCCTCAGGTGCTTTGAGCTCATGACGCAATAGGCGCCGCCGTAGGCCTTCCGGGTGATGACGGTGATCTTCGGAACCGTGGCCTCGGAGTAGGCATAGATGAGCTTCGCGCCGTGCTTGATGATCCCGCGGTACTCCTGGTCCGTGCCCGGCAGGTATCCCGGCACATCCTCCAGCGTCACGATCGGGATGTTGAAGGCGTCGCAGAAGCGGACGAACCGGGCGCCCTTCATGGAGGCGTCGCAGTCCAGGCAGCCCGCCAGGTAATTGGGCTGATTGGCGACGATTCCCACGACCATCCCGCCCATCCGTCCGAAACCGACGACGATGTTCGGGGCGTAGTGCTCGTGGACCTCGAGGAACTCCCCTCGGTCCACCATGGCTCCGATGATCACCTTGATGTCGTACCCCTTGTTGGGGTTGTCCGGAACCGTCTCGTTGATCTCGGTGAGCTTTCGGTCCGCCGGATCCTCGCAGGGTGCGGCAGGCGGATCCTCGACGTTGTTGGATGGGAGGTAGGAGAGGAGCCGCCGGATCTTCTGGATGCACTCCGCGTCGGTCGGCGCCATGAAGTGTGCGACCCCGGAGGTCTTGTTGTGGGTCAGGGCACCCCCGAGGGCGTCCATGCTGATGTCCTCGTTCGTCACCGACTTGATGACCTTGGGGCCGGTGATGAACATGTGGCTCGTGCCCTCGACCATGAAGACGTAGTCCGTGAGCGCCGGGCTGTACACCGCCCCCCCTGCACAGGTGCCGATGATGGCGGAGATCTGAGGGATGACCCCGGAGCTCATGACGTTGCGGTGAAAGATGTTGGCGTATCCGGCCAGGCTCCCCACTCCCTCTTGAATGCGAGCGCCACCGGAGTCGTTCAGCCCGACCATCGGCGCCCCGTTCTTCAAGGCCATGTCCATGATCTTGCAGATCTTGTTGGACATCGTCAGCGAAAGGCTTCCACCGAAGACCGTAAAGTCCTGCGCGTAGGAGTAAACGAACCGGCCGTCGACCTTGCCGTAACCGGTCACGACGCCGTCCCCGAGGAACTTCGTCTTCTCCATCCCAAAGTTGGTACACTGATGCGTCACGAACTTGTCGACCTCGACAAACGTGCCAGGATCGAACAGCAGCGCGAGGCGTTCCCGTGCGGTGAGCTTGCCGGACTTGTGGTGCTTCGCGATCCGCTCCTCCCCCCCTCCGGCCTCAGCGTCACGGTTCTTCTGGGCGAGCAGCTCGAAGTTTTCTCTCAACGTGGCCATGCGAATCCTCCCTGCAAAGTCTCCGGACCCTGATCCCGAGCGTCTCCGCGAGACACCCTGGACAGGGACCGGGACTGCGGACCCATCAGTTGATCGTCAGAAGCACCGCGTCCTTGGGAACGCTGTCGCCCTTGGCGAAGAAGGTCTCCCCCACGACGCCGTCGACGGGCGCCTCGAGGCCATTCTCCATCTTCATGGCCTCCAGGATCACGACGACATCGCCCGCCTTCACGGCGTCGCCTGGCTTCACGAGGTACTCCACGACCATCCCCGGCATGGGGGACAGGAGGGAGCCCTTCCCCACCGCCGCGGGCGCGGCTCTTGGCGCAGGCGCAGGCGCAGGCGGGGCGGGCTGGGGCGCAGGGGCCGCGGCCACCGCGGCCGGGGCGGCCACCGTCGTGACCACCGGCGCGCCGGCCGGCGCCTCCACGTCCACCTCGAAGTACTCGCCGTCGACGAAGACGCGGTAGGTCCGGGCCCCGGGGCCCTTGGGAGGCGCCTCCTTCGCAGTCTTCTGCACCAGTTCTCCGGCCATGGCTTTCTTGACCAGCGCCTCTTCGGCCTTGGCGTCCTCCAGGGTGCGGGCCTTCCACTCCGCTGGAGCCGGCTCCTTACCCGCGCGTACCGCAAGGAACCTCTTCCCCGTCGTCGGGAACATCGTATAGAGGAGCAAGTCCTTCCGGTCCTTGGCCAGGTCTCCGATCTCGCCCTTGGCCTTCTCGAGCTCAGGGGTGAGCACATCGGCGGGCCTCTGCGTGATGGGCTTCTCCCCTTTCGCGTAGCCTTTGAGGGCCAGCTTCTGGAGTTCCTTGTCAATGGCAGCCGGTGCTCGCCCATAGAGACCGTAGCAGTAGTCCTTCACCTGGCCGGAGATCATCTTGTAGCGGTCGGTGATCGTCCCGGGCTTGCCGAACAGGACGTTCATGACCGCTTGGACGCCGACGATCTGGCTCGTCGGCGTTACGAGAGGAGGATAGCCGAGATCCTTCCGGACTCGGGGGAGCTCCTCGAACACCTCGCCCAGCCGATTCTCCGCGTTCGCCTCCCGCAGCTGCGTCACCAGGTTCGAAATCATCCCTCCCGGCGTCTGGTGCAGGAGCACTCCGATGTCGGCCACGGCGAGGCGCGTCGTGTCGAGCAGGTGCCGGTACTTCGGGCCGATCTTTTCTAGGTACTCAGCCACCTCGAGCAACTGCTGCATGTCGAAGCCCGTGTCGCGATCCGTGCCTCGAAGCATCATGACGATCGGCTCGATGGCCGGGTGGCTCGTGCGGCCGGCAAAGGGAGCCGAGCAAGTGTCGATGATGTCGACCCCGGCATCGATGGCGCGCTGGAACGTGTATTCCGCAAGCCCGGAGGTCGTGTGGCAGTGGAGCTCGAGGGGAAGCCCCGTGGCCTTCTTCAACTCTCGGACGAGAACGAAGGCGTCGTCGGGCGACAGCAGCCCGGCCATGTCCTTGATGCAGATCGAGTCGGCACCCATGTCTGCGTAGGACTTAGCCTTCTTCACCCAGTAGTCGAGCGTGAAGATCTTCCCTCCCATCTTCCGCTCGGTCAGGGTGTAGGACAGCGCGGCCTGGAAGTGCATTCCGCACTTCTTGACCGCCTTGGCCGGCCGCTCGAAGTTGCGCTCATCATTGAGTGCGTCGAAGATGCGGAAGATGTCGATCCCCGCCTCGGCAGCCTCCGCGACAAACGCGTCCACCACGTCGTCGGCGAAGTTGCGGTAGGCCACGAGGTTCTGGCCCCGCAACAGCATCTGGAACTTTACGCTCTTGGGGATGTACCGGCGCAGCAGCTTCGGGCGGGCCCAGGGGTCCTCTCCCAGGAAGCGGTGCATCGTATCGAAGGTCGCCCCTCCCCACACCTCCATGGAGTAGTAGCCAACCTTCCCGACCGTCTCGGCGATCGCCTCGATGTCCTCGGTCCTCATCCGCGTGGCAAAGAGGCTCTGGTGGCCGTCACGAAACGTGAGATCGGTGATCTTCAGAGGCTGATTGGCCGGTTTGGTCATTGCGGACTCCTTCCCAAAAGGGACAATGGGCTCAACGGTGCGAAGCGTTATACCAAGGTCTAGAGCGCGGGGGCTACCAGGACTTGGACAAGCGGCGCTGCAAGAGCACGCGGTCGCGCATGGCGTCCTGACGCCCCGCCCACCCCCAGAGCGGCGGCAATGCGCACGGCAAGCCCGGCCCCTGGCGCGAGGAAGCAGCGCCGGCCGAGGACGGCAACACGGCCTCGGTTTCGGCGATGCACTGGAGGACTGCGGCCATGGCGGCCGCCACCTTCTTCGGGTGAACCGAACCCATGGTTCCCTCCTCAGCGACGGCCCACCGCGGGTCCAGTGGGCACTAGACGGTTCAGGCGCCTTTGGCGAGCACCGCGAGGACCTTGGCTCCAACACCCCCGTGGGAGAGGAGCCGATGCTTGAGCGCCGACTCGAAGTACACGCTGTCGCCCTCGGTCAGGACGATTCTCTGATCCTCGAGCAGCAACTCCGCCTCCCCCTCCAGGATCAGTAAGAACTCCTCACCCTCGTGGCTGTACTGGTTCTCCTCGTTCCTCATCCCAGGGTCCACGGTGAGCAGGAACGGCTCCATGATCTTGTCGCGCTTCCGGTAGGTCAGCGCGTGGTATGTGTAGCCGTGCTCGCCGCCCGTGAGGGAGATGACCCGCGTCACCGCCGGCCGCATCTCCTTGCGGACCACCTCGTACTCCTCCTCGGGTCCCTCGTCACGGAAGAAGTATCCGACGCGCACACCCAGAACCTTCGCGATCCGAGACAAGGTCGCGATGGGGGGAGAGACGTTGTTGTTCTCGATTTGCGAGATCAGCGCCGGGGAGAAACCGGTGTCGTCAGCGACCTCCTGCAGGGTCTTCTTCCGGGCAAGACGAAGCACCTTGATCTTCGACCCGATCCGAAACTCCTCGGTCAGCGCGTCCCGATTCTCGGGCTGCGGTGCCAGTTCGCCATCGACGCCGCGTACCCGCATCCGTCCACTTTTTGCAGACGACGGGGAAGACGTCTTGCTTGCCCTTCCCTTCGAGGTGCTCACTGGCGTCGGGTCTCCGGAACGATCTAGGGAGGTCTCATGGCGCGAATCGGCCGCATTGTATGAGGGAGGGACCGAAGGGTCAAGGATCTTTTTAGCAAAAATAAAAACTCTTTAGTTAAGTTAAAAGACCCGCGCTCGGGCTCAAAAAAACCCCTTTCCTGGAAAAGGGGTTTTCCTGCAGGGCAAAACGGGCATTCAGGCGCCGTTCCCCACTCCGTACCCGAGGCGGGACGAGAGCCGTAGGCCAGCCTCCACGGCCAGAGGGATCAGTTCATCGCGCAATCTCTCGTCGTTGAACCGGTTGGCGGGCCCTGACACCGACAGGCCTGCGATGACGCGGCGAGTATAGTCGCGCACCGGCACCCCGACGCATCGGATGCCCTCATCGAACTCCTCGTCGTCCAGGGAGTACCCCTGCTGGCGAACCACCTCCAGGTGTTTCAAGAACTGATCGCGATCCGTGATGGTGTGCTCGGTATAGCGCTGCATGGTCTGTTCGGAGAGGATCCGGTCGATCTCGTCGACGGACTCATACGCAATCTGAGCCTTTCCGACGGCAGAGCAGTACACCGGCAGCCCCACTCCGACCCGCGAGATGACGCGGACGGGCCGCGTCGCTTCCACGACGTCGACGTAGACGACCCGGTCGTCGCGGATGACCGCGAGGTACGCAGTCTCGTTGCAGCGATCTCGAATCTCCTCCAGCACAGGCCGGGCCATCTTCAAGAGGCCCATGTGCTTGATGAACACCTGGCCCAGCTCGAGCACTTTCAGGCCGAGCCTGTAGTTGCCGGTGATCTTGTTCTGTTCCATGTATCCCCGGCTCTCTAGAGTCGCGAGGAGCCGGAACACGTTGTTCTTGTGCAGCCCAAGTCGCTTCGAGAGCTCTGTAACCCCGAGTTCCGTGTCGTCGCCGCGGAACTCCTCCATGAGGTCGAGGGCGTTGGTCACCGACTGGATGATGTAGCTCGACTTCTTCCGCTTGCCCACGGGAACTCCTGTGCTGCTTCAAGAGGGGATCCCCTGACGCTGTATCCCCGCGTTGTGCCCACCCAAATGTGAAAGATCGTGCAACTTATCAAGATCGATGGATGAGTGTCAAGAGTCAAACCACCGGAAGAACGCTCGAAGGCTCTCGTTCCGGGCCGTCGCGTCGCACGCCACCGCGAACACGAAGTTCGGCGAACACGAGGACACACAAACGCCACCATAATAAAATGCCGTTATACTTTGTCAAGGTCAAAGCGACAATGGGCAGGCTGCGCCGTTCCGCTTTCAAAATCCCCACACATCCCAAGGGGACCGAAGGAGGATCACATGATACGCAAGGCTCCCCCGCTTCGCCCCCCCCTGACTTCGAATGCACCGCCCCCGAGAGACGACAGGGGAAGGCGGCTGCCTTCCCCTGTCGTGTCGATCAGCGACGCGAGGCCGCGTTCAGATGAGCCCGCTCTCTTGCCCCAGAGACATCAGTCCTGGAGCCAGGAGTGGGAGTACAGCACGTCGCCCGTGAGGACGCGGTAGGTCTTGTAGAGCTCTTTCTCGGTTGCCCCCAGCGAACTCGGATCAACCGAGCCGCCGTCCATCAGCTTCCCGATGAAATCGACCTCCTTCTGCATCTTCCCCTGGCACAGATTCATCATGTCCTTGTCGTAGGCGTCAACAATCGCCGACTCCTGGCCGAGCTTGTACAGCATCATCAAGTAAACGCGGTTCAAGATCGGCCGAAGCTCGTTCGGAGCGCCGTTGGAGACATTCGAGAGCCCGCAGGTGTTGGTCGCCCCAGGGACGATGTCCTTCACCATTGGCAGGAACTCCATGTAGGCTTTCACCTGGTTGATGTCCACCGACACGGGCAGCACGATGGGGTCGACCCAGTAGCGCGCGTGCTCAATGCCGAGCTCGTCGCCCGCCCCCATGATCGTCATGAGGGCCACACCGCGCTCGTTGGCATCGCGCGGGATCCCCTCCTCGCTCATGGTCAGAGCTACGAAGTCGGCGTCGTACTGTTTGACGAGCTTCAGGCGCTCCAGGCTCGCCGGCTGCGCCGAGATCGAGTTGACCAGCGCACGCTCGTTGGCAACTTTCAGACCCGCCTCCACAGCAAGGGTGTTGGTGGTGTCGAGGCCCAGGCGAACGTCCTTCTTGACCTCCTGAACCGTCTTGACCAGCCACTCCATCATCTCGTCGCCGGCCTTGCGGGCAGGCCCGAGGTTTAGGTCGAGCATGTCGGCGCCCTTCTCGAGCTCCTCCCTCGCCATCGCCTGGATCGGGCCCTTCTCCTTCTCGCGCATAGCCGGTCCAATCGTCTTGGACATGATGTTGATGCTCTCGGCGATCGTATAGATTTTCATCCAATGCCTCCTTGAAATAGAAGGTAGAGACGCCCCGCCGGGGCGTCTCTACGATGTCATTGACGTCAGGCTCCGTGCTTGGCGACGTAGTCCTTGAGGAACTTCGGGATGTCGGCGGCCTCGCGTGTTCCGATCACCACTTCCCAGCCCTCGCCGAGCTCCTCCTGGAACTCGCCCGAAAGTTGAGCGACGTACCCGGGGATGATGATCTTCTTGTGGCTGACCTTCTCGCTCACGCCCGACTTCTTGACGAACGGCGCCATCGCATCAGCCACGAACTTGCCGGCCGACCAGGCGGTGAGGACCGACATACCCTCGGTGTCCATGATGAGCAGCCAGGTCGGCACGCGGCTCGCTTCCACTTCAGCGCTGACCACGAAGTAGGTGAGCGCGAAATTCGTCGTGATGATGAGCGGGCTACCCGGGCCAGGGTTGTTGATGGGATAGATTCCCTGGTCCATCGTCATCGGCCGCTGCGGGTCGGTGAAGATGTTGAGACGGTTGACCACGAGCGGCAGGACGACCGCGGGGTCGAGACTCCCAAGGACCACGATGCCCGCGTACTTGTCCATGAGCATTGAGGCGTAGGCCGCCTGAAGCTCTTTGTGGTTGGTCATGGCGCACGGGAACGCGAGCGTCGGGAAGCCCAGGGCCCGGAACTTCTTGTCGAGAGCGGCCCGGCGGATCGCGATCGAGTCGGTGAGCGCCTTGCGCAGGTTGCTGAACATCCCGGGGTCGAGGAGCACTTCCTTCAAGCCCGCGGCCACGAACTTCTCGCCGACCGCAGCGAGGTCCTCGAGGCTGTCCCCCTTCGCGACCACGGTGCAGCCGAAGTCCTTGGCGAACTGGATGAACTGGTCCGCCGTGGCGGTCGTGGCAGCGTGCAGGGCGAACTTCTTGCCCTTGAGCAGCTCTGCAGCCGCTTTGAGCGTCGCCACATCCTCGGAGGAGACGATCAATCCCTTCTCCGTGGCGGCGGTCACCTTTTTCACGAGATCGAGGAAGGAGGCCTGGTCCTTCTTCTGGTCCCAAAGGAACGCGTAGTTCGGCCGAAGCGTGAATCCCACGCGCTCGAACTTGACGTCATTGAGCAGCTTCAGCTCGATATCGACCGCGCCCGCGTCCATCCCGTTCGTCAGCGCTACGGCCAGGCCGGTGGGGTTTACGAAGGTCTTCTCGTGGCGGTACTTGACGGTCTCACCGCCCACCTTGTGCGCCGCGTCTCCCTGACCGAGGGTGACGTCGCGGATCGGGGGAGCGCTTGCCTCGGAAAGTTGCGCCTTGGCAGCCTCCGAAACAAACGGGCACTTCGAGAGCTCCGCCTTGCCGGCGGCCAACTTCATGGCAAAGGCAAGACAGGTCGGTTCTCCACAGTCCTTGCAGTTAGTCTGCGGCAGCAGCTTGTAGATCTGAATTCCGGTAAGTCCCATGGGCCGAATCTCCTTTCCGGTTCAAGAGCCGGTTAGCATCGCGTTTCAAGGGTGGGGGCGGGCCGGACCCGCCCCCACGAGAGTCGTCTACATCATGGGATCCATCGTCATGGCCGGGTGTCCCACCTTCTCCATGAACGCCAGCACCTCTTCCTCGGTCGTGGCGTCCTCCTCGGTGGCGATCTTGCTGTAGAGATCGGGGCAGCCATCCTCGGCGCCGCGCCGGTCGATCACGTCTTTCATCGATTCCTTGAGCGCCTTCGGGAGCCAGGCGATGCGCCGTATGCCGCCGTCGGCGGAGATGAACTTCTTCGAGCCGATGTAGAACTTCGAGATCCCGACGAAGCCCGGCGTCTGGGCGCCGCCGCCCACCGAACCGGCGAGCGTCGAGAAGGGCATCCCGCAGGGGGTCGGCCCGGCGTAGTCGCGGTCCACGACCATGACCGCGTTGGACATGGGCAGCAGCACCGTGATGGCCTCGAAGCACCCGCAGGAGGTCATCGGGTCGTTCATGAGGGAGTACGCGCTGAAGGAGACAATCGCATCGTGGGAGTTCTTCAGCACGAACTCGTTCACACCGATCCACTGGCCGAGCGTCTGGTCGATGAGCTCCCCCTTCTTAATGGGCTGGTTGGGGCCCGTGGGGGTGATCTCGAAGGCCGCCTTGCCGTCGAGCCAGTTGTACGCGCCGCACAGACCCGGTCGCTCCGGGCTGATGACGCATACGTGGTCCGGGGCGAAGGACTGGCAGAGCGTGCAGGAGTAGAACGTCTCCACGCTCTCGTCGGTCATGGAACCGAGGCGCTCCTCGCGCTCCTTGTACACGGTGCGAGCCTCGGCCATGAGCTCTTTCACCTTCTCCGGGTCCGTGTAGATCGTGACCTGCACCTTGTCCAAGATCTTCCCGAACTCGTTGTGGAACTTCGCGTGCAGGATCGTGCCGAAGTGCTTCAGGCTGAACCCGGCGGCTACGCTCTTCTTGGCGATGCGCATCCACACGATGTCGCGCTGGCCGATGTGGAGCACGCCCTCGGCACCGTTCAGCAGGTGATGGATCTGGCGCTCCAAGATCGGCTCGAAGTCGGGCTGCATGCTGCGGCCGGCCACGTCGACCCAGATGGCCAGGGGATGGACGCTGCCCACGGCCATGTCGGCCAGGTCGGGCCCAATCACCGCGAACTTGCCGTCCTCTACCTGATCCAGGGGCTTCATGGTGCAGAACTCGAAGCCCTCGCTCTTGGGCCCGGCGAGTTCCACGTGCATGGCGTCGCGGCCGATCCGCTCGCCCTCGAAGGCCGGCGAGTGGGAGACCGGGATGTCGATCTTCGAGATGTGGATCTTCAGGCCCCGGACCTCGATGGCCTTGGCCACGATCTGGTCGTGAGGGATGTTCGCGACCACGTGCTCGTAGGTGCAGATGCCCGTGACCAGGATCTCCGGGATGTTGGTGTCGGCGATGGTCGGGAAGCCGTAGTTGATGGCGCCCGCGGCCGCGGCGTACCACTCGTCGGTCACCTCGCCCAGCGCCAGCACGAACGCGAACACGCGCAGCTGGTTGTAGCGTAGGATCCCCCGGAAGTCACCGGGCTTCACACCGCCGAAGGCCATGGCCGCGCGGGTGGCGAACCCGACTGCGTGGATGGCCGCCGAGGTGTCCTTCCCGAAGGGCACGAGCCGGGTGGGCCAGCCCACCTGCACGCCCTCCTTGCGGAGCTGCTCGGCGAAGGTCGTGCCGTTGTGCTCACCCGCCATGAAGACGTAGATGCCCTTCTCTTGGAGCTCCTTGGCGATCTTCGCCGCCGTGGCGGAGTCGGGAGCCGAGCCGACCACGGCCGCGAACCCGGGAGCCGAGCCGTCCACGAACTCGACGCCACGCTTTCTCATGATGACGTCGTCGGCCGCGCCCAGCCAGATATTGTCGTCGGTGGGATCCTCGCCCAGCACGTAGGGAGGCGTGTCCAGGTACTTCAGCGCCTCCTCCATGTCGAAGCAAAAGAGCGTCTGCATGCCGGCGTCGAGGCCGTGGCCCAGGTACGGCACCCACAGGTTCTCGGAGACCGTCGGCGGCAGGAGCGACCGGCACTTCTCGAGCACGGGCAACATGTCGCCGAGCTTCTCGACCTTGTGGCCGAGGATGCCGTAGATGACCGGCAGGAAGTAGCCGGTGTTGGGGAGCTTGACTTCCTTGTCTTCCCCGTACTTGGCGATGGCGTCGTTCACCTTCTTCTCGACCCGAGTGAAGATGGCGTGGGCGCCGCGGATGACTCCAGACAGGATGATCTTAGACATTCCTATGCCTCCCTTAGACCTTGAGCTCGCGGCGGGCTTCCATGTCGAAGAGCTTGCGCTCTTTCTTCTCCTGGATGCCGAGCGCTTCGCGCTTCTTGTTGATGTGGTCGATCATGAGCTGCGCCATCTTGTAGGGATCCTGCTCCACGGCCCACTTGCCGCCGAGGTCCTGCTCGATCCCACCGAAGAGGTAGTCCGCGAACTTCGTGCCCGGCACGTGGGGCAGGCCGACGCCGAAGACCGTGAACACGCCGCTCGAGACGAAGTAGTGGCCGATCGCCACGGCCTTCTCGCTCATCCACTCGGGGGCCGCACCGGCCACCGGGAGGTCGGAGATGTCGTCGCCGAGCCCGCCGGTCCGAACCATCTCGGACAGGGCCACCAGAACCCGGCTGTTGTCCACGCAGGCGCCGGAGTGCAGGACCGGAGGCATCCCCACGGTCTCGCAGACCTCGCGAAGCCCCGGCCCGCAGTACTTGGCCGCCGCCTCGGGCTGCATGAAGCCGGCCTTGGCCAGGGCGATGGCCGAGCAGCCGGTCTGCACGACCAGGACGTCGTTCTTCAAGAGCTCCTTGACGAGCTCGATGTGGACCCAGTCGTGCTTCACGCGGGGGTTGTTGCAGCCCACGACGCCGGCAACCCCGCGGATGCGGCCGTTGATGATGTTGTCGTTCAGGGGCGTGTAGCTGCCGCGGTACGTGCCGCCCAGCATGTAGTTGATGGACTCGTGACTGAAGCCGCCCACCATCGTCTGCTTGTGGGCCGGGATCTCCACCCTGTCGGCCTTGCGGTTCTTGTAGTTGTTGATCCCGACCATCATGAGCTCGATGCCGGTCTTCCGGGCGTCGTGCTCGCCGTGGAACTCGATGTGCTGGGCTCCCTCGATCTTGGCCCGGTAGTTCGTGGTGACGAACTTCGTGTGGTAGCAGCTCGCCATCTTCACGAGGCCCTGCTGGATGCACTGGACGTCCACCATCATGGCGTCCACGGCGCCGGTAACGATCGCCGGGTCGCACTGCATGAAGTTGCCGGCATGCGGGATGCCGCGGCGGATGAGCTGCTCGTTGCCCGAGCAGCACATGCCCACCAGGTTGATCCCGGCCGCGCCCTGGGCCTTCGCCTTGGCCACGAGGTCCGCGTCACTGGACAACTCGGCCAACATGTCGAGCATATGGGGCTCGTGGCCGTGAACGATGATGTTCACGTACTCCTTCTTGAGCACGCCCAGGTCGATCTCGGCCCGAATGGGCTTCGGGGTCCCGAACATGATGTCCGAGAGCCCAGTCGAGATCATGGCACCACCCCAGCCGTCGGCCAGGGAGCAGCGGGAGGCGCCCAGGACGAGGTTCTTGTAATCCTGGTCCACGCCCATGTGGGTGCGGTGCATCATCTCGACGACCTCGCGGTCCACGCCGCGGGAGAGGACGCCGAGGTCCTTCCATTTGTCGAAGCGCTTCTTCGGGGCGGTCTCCATCAGCTTCAGGTGGCCGTGCTGCTGGCCAAACTGGCTCAGGCACGCCTCGGCCAGGTCGACGGCAATGTCCTTCTCGGTGCGGCCCTCGGTCTCGACGCCGAAGTCCTTGGCGAAGGCCAGCAACCGCGCCGGATCCTTGATCACGAAGTCGGGGTTCTCGCCTTTGGCGACACTAAGGAAGAGCTCGCTCATCTCGCGGCCGTGGTCGGAGTGGGCGGCGGTGCCGGCGGCCACCATGCGGGCGAAGCCGCGGGCCTGGAAGGTGTCGATGGTGGCGCCGCACACGCCCACCTTCTCGTAGGGAGCCTTGCTGGAGAGCCGGCAGGGGCCCATCGCACAGTGCTTGCAGCAGGCGTTCTGCGCGCCGATGGGGCAGGCGCTCATGTTGTCGGCGCGGTCAAAGGGGGTCTCGACGCCCTCGGCCCGCGCCTTGGTGAGCATCTGGGCCGTGGATTCACAGACGGTGATGTCCTGGATTTCACGAAGCTTCGACATAATTGATTTCCTCCCTGGGGGTCAGTCGTGCGGCCTTAGGCCGTCACTTCGTCGATGATCTTCTTGAGGATCCGCACGGAATCGGGGTGGCGCAGCACCAGCACGTCGGCGCCGGCCGCGAGGAGATCCGTGGCGGTCACGGTCTCCCACAGGACGCCGCGGGTCTTCGCGTCGCCGAAGGTGGGCTCGTCTTGGACTGAGATACCGGCCTCGCGGGTCTTCCAGGCATACTTGGCCACATCGCAGATGAGGGGCAACTGCATCTTGTCGTCACCCTGCTTCAGGGCGGTGAGGCGGTCGCGCTCCATGACCGAGTAGCTGTACTCGATCCCGTAGCCCAGCGCACCCGTGGAGGGATCCATGAGGATCTTGTCCATGGGGACGCCCAGATTCGTGAGCAGGATGTTGAGCTGCTTGGCCATGTTGACGTCGATCGGGGTCTGGGCGATGACCGTATGGCCGTATCCGAGGGCGGCGCCGCCGATCTTCTTGTAGTTGTCCTCGGTGGCGGGCCCGAGCACCAGGTTCATGCCCTGGCACACCTCGGACACCTTGGCGAGCACCTCGCCGTCCTTCTCGGCGTTCTCCGAACCCCAGACAATCAGGGGGCAGGGCAGCGCCTCGGCAAGCGACTTCACGAGGGCAGCCGCTTGATCGACGCTCGTGTTCTCGCCGTTGGGATCCGTGGACTTCAGTTGGACGCAGATCAGGTCGGCCCCGTACTCGTCGAGACACTTCTTGGCCCACGCCACCGGGTCGGAGAGCACGCCGGCGAAGGGAGCCTTGGCCGCCTCCGGCCAGGTCTCGGTGCCACCGACGCTGTCGTACACCTCCATGGCGACGAGGGTCCGGTTGGGGAAGCTGCCCTCGAAGTTGCACAGGGGCATGGCGGCCTGTCCGCCCACCTTCTTTGCCTTGGCACCGGCGCCGAGGGTGACCTCCACGATCTTTCCGGAGTAAGAGTCCTTGGGGAATTCGAATGCCATCGTGCTCGCTCCTTTCGTCCAGTGGCTAACGCCGTGGACCGGTTGACGGTGAGGACCTGTCACACAACCGCGCGGTTTGGTCGCAGGCCCTTACTCCTCCTGAGGAAGAAAACGTTCAACGATCGACCCCACGGCCCGATAGGCCGGGGAGTCATCGGGAAGCTGAAAGGTGGGTCTCCCCTCCAGGTCAAACTGGTACACGGCAGGGTCGCTCGGCACCACACCGGCAAGCGTGAGCCCCAGGCGCTCGATCTCCCGGGCTGTCGCCTCTTCCAGTTCGCCGCCGACCCGGTTGACGATCAGGGCGATCGTCCCGATGTTCAGCCGAAGCTCCGCCACGAGCTCCTGGATCCGCTTGGCCGCCTGGATGCCGCGGACCGACGAGTCCGTGACCGCAAACATCACATCCATGTTGTGCGTGGTCCGGCGGGACAGGTGCTCCATGCCGGCCTCGTTGTCGAGGACCACAAAGGAATAGCTGTCGGCGATCTCGTCCACGTACTTCTTGCAGAGCGTGTTCGCGTAGCAGTAGCAGCCCGGCCCCTCGGGACGACCCATCACGATCAGATCAAAGCCGTCGGCCTCGATCAGGCACTCTTGAGTCCGGTAGTTGATGTAGGCGTCTTTCGTCATGCCCTGGGGTACGCTTCCCAGTCCTTCCCTGATCTGGCCGATGGTCTGGTGGACGCTCAGACCGAGCACTTCGTTGAGGTTCATGTTGGCGTCCGCGTCCACGGCCAGCACCCGTCCGCGTCCACGGCTCACCAGGTAGCGGAGGATCATCCCCGCCACTGTCGTCTTGCCCGTACCGCCCTTGCCCGCAACTGCGATGTGAAAGCCCATGGAATCCTTTCTCCAATCACGCCCTACTGCATCAGCGCTTCCCTGGTCGCTTTGAGGCGCTCCGCTCGTACCGGGAACTCCTCCATTCGCGTGTGGGGAAGGAACAGGGCCGCAACGTACTCGTCCATGTAGATGTTCGACGCCGAGAGCTCGATGTTCGTGATCATCGTGGCGATCGTCTCCGCCTCCTCGACCTTGTCCTGGTAGAGCGCCGCCATGCGGCACCCGAGCAGGCTCGTGTTTCCGCCGTAGCTCACGATCTCGGGCTTCACCTCGGGCAAGAGCCCGATGGTCATCGCCTTCTCCACGTCGATGTACCGACCGAACCCTCCTGCGATGATGATCTTCTCGAGGTCATCAAAATGAAGTCCGACGCTCTTCAAGAGCACCGAGCAGGCGGCGTAGATCGACGCCTTGGTGCGGACGAGATTGTCGATGTCGGGCTCGCAGACGACCAGATCCGAGTCGAGCTGGGTCTCGTCTTTCCAAGCCAGCACGAACTCCCAGCCGGTGTCTCCCTCCCGGATTCGCGGCGTGCGGGCCGCGAGCTCGCGGTTGATCTTCCCGTTCTGGGAGATCACCCCGGCGTCCTGGAACTCGGCGAGGCAGTCAATCATGCCCGAGCCGCAGATGCCTTTGGGCTTCACCTGGCCAATGGTCAGGATCATGGGCTCGAAATTCGCGCGATTGATGCGCACTTGCTCCACCGCGCCAAACGTCGCACGCATCCCGCACTTGACGCCGCCGCCCTCGAACGCCGGTCCGGCCGAGGCCGACGCCGACACCATCCAATCCTGGTTGCCGATGACGATCTCGCCGTTGGTTCCGACGTCCATGAACAGCGTGAGCTGCGGATGCAGATGGATGCCGGTCGCCAGAACGCCGGCCGTAATGTCGCCGCCCACGTAGGAGGCGACACAGGGCATGGCGTACCCGAGCACGTCGGCGGGTAGCGCGACCCCCAGCTCTGCGGGGCGGAACAGCGGGAAGAAGTTCGCCGCGGGCACGTAGGGTGCCTCGCGAATGTACTTCGGATTGAGCCCCAGGAAGAGCTGCGTCATCGTCGTGTTCCCGCCGAAGACCGCGTGGGTCACCGCGTCGGGGGTCACCCCCGACTTCTCGAAACACTCGCTGAGCACGCCGTTCATGGTCTTGACCGCCCGCTTCTGGAGCGTCTCGAGCCCGCCGGGCTTCAGCGCCTGGACAATGCGCGTGATCACGTCCTCGCCCAGGGAGATCTGGGAGTTGTAGTCGGCGGCGCGGACGACCTCCTCGCAGGTGTTGACGTCGAGCAGCGCCGCGTGGATCGTCGTGGTCCCGATGTCCACGGCCAGGGCGTAGGTTGCGTCCCGGGTGTCCCCCGCCTCGACCCTCGTGAGCCGGTGCCCGCCGCGGGTCCGGCACACGGTCGCGGTCACCGCCCAGTTCCGGTCGCGCAGGGTGGTCGACATGGAACGGAGGACCGAGTAATCCGGCGTGATCCGGGGGATCCCGAACTCCTTCTTCAGGGCATGGCCGATCCGCCCCATGTCGGAAACGTTGTTGTCCTCGGCGGGCGGCGAAAGCTCGAGGTAGTAGCGGACGACAGCAGGATCGCTCTTTTCCAGCGCATACTCGGCATCCAGCCGGGCCTCGGCCAGGACGTGCTCCTCGGTGGCCCTGGTGAGCTTGCGAGCCAGGACGTCCTTCTCGTACCGCGATTCGACCGGGACCTCCACCACGAGGTCCCCGAGCACCTCGGTCTGGCAGGCGAGGCGGTAACCGTGTTCCCAGTCCGCGTCGGACAGCTTCGAGGAAGGAGCGGACCGATTCTCGCCCTGGAGGATCTTGACCTTGCACTTGCCGCACGTCCCGGCTCCCCCGCAGGAGGCGTTGACGTGGACGCCGGCGACCATCGCGAGGCGGAGAAGGTTCTCCGCTTCGCGGTAGACGTCGATGGACACGCCATCGGGTTCGAACCGCACGGTGTAGCGCTTTTCGGGCAAGGCCTATTCCCAGGAGAAGGCCGGAAGAACCGGGGGGACGCTGGCACGTCCCCCCGTCAAGAAAATTACCCTCGAACGGTTAGAAGAGGCCCTTGATCCGGCCGGTGTCGGTATCAATGTCCACATACCGGTACGCCGGATCCGCCGAAAGCCCCGGCATGGTTTGCATGATGCCGAGCAGCGGGTACAGGAAGCCGGCACCTAGGCTCGCGCGGATGTCGCGGATCGGTACGCGGAAGCCCCGCGGCCGGCCCTTCAGAGTGAGATCATGGCTCAGGGATAGGTGGGTCTTGGCCATGCACAGGGGGAGCTTGTCGTAGCCGAGCTCGGTGAACTTCTTGATCTTCTCCTCGGCTTCGGGCATGTAGTCCACCCCGTCGGCCCCATAGATCTTGGTGGCAATAACCTCGATCTTCTGCTTGATGGACCAGTCGTCCGGGTAGAGGAACTGGAAGTTGTTGGGCTCTTCGCAGGCCTTGACGACTTCCTGGGCGGCCTCTTCGGCCCCTGCGCCGCCGTGCATCCACACCTCGATCGGCACCGAGGCGCTGGCGCCGGCCTTCTCGGCGCGCTTCTGGATGATCGCAACCTCTTCGTCCCGATCAAAGGCGAACCGGTTGATCGTGTTGACAACCGGCACGCCGAACAGCTTCATGTTCTCGATGTGCTTCTCCAGGTTCTCAATGCCCTTCTCCAGGTAGTTGTAATGCTCCTTCGTCATCTCCTGGGCCAGCTGCTTCGGCGTGAACTTCGAGATCTCACTCCAAGGCATGCCGTGCATCTTGAGAGCCCGCACGGTGCAGGTGATCACCACGCAACTCGGCTTGAACCCGCCATACCGGCAGGTGATGTCCATGAATTTCTCGGCGCCCATGTCGGCCGCGAACCCGGACTCCGTCACCACGTAGTCGCCGAGCTTCAGGGCGACCCGGTCTGCAATGATCGAGTTGTTGCCATGGGCGATGTTGGCAAAGGGGCCGGCGTGCACAAGGGCAGGGTTGCCCTCGAGGCTCTGGATCAGGTTGGGCTTGAGGGCGTCCTTCATGAGGGCGGTCATGGCACCCGCCACCTTGAGGTCCTCGGTGGTCACGGGCTTCCCGTCGTAGGTGTAGCCGAGCAGCATGCGGCCCATCCGCGCCCGCAGGTCCTTCAGGTCCGTGGCCAGAGCCAAGATGGCCATGACCTCGGAGGCCACTGCAATGTCGAAGCCAGTCTGACGGGGAATCCCGTTCAGCTTCCCGCCCAGGCCGATGACGATCTGCCGCAGGGACCGGTCGTTGAGGTCGACGACGCGGTTCCACTGGATCGTGAGGGGGTCGATGTTCAGCGGATTGCCGTGCATCAGCGACGTGTCAAGGGCCGCGGAGCAAAGGTTGTGGGTGATCGTCACGGCGTGGATGTCGCCGGTGAAGTGGAGGTTGAGGTCCTCCATGGGCACGATCTGGGAGTACCCGCCGCCGGCCGCGCCGCCCTTGATGCCGAAGACGGGGCCGAGGCTCGGCTCGCGCAGGGCGAGCATCGCGTTCTTGCCGATGCGGTTCAGGGCCTCGTAGAGGCCGATGGAGGTGACGGTCTTGCCCTCGCCGAGGGGCGTCGGCGTGCAGGCCGTGACGTCGATCAGCTTCCCGTCCGGCTTGCCCTTGAGGCGCTCCAGCACCCCCATGTAGTCGATCTTCGCCTTGTAGTTCCCGTAGTACTCCAGTTCGCTCTCCAAGAGGCCCGCCTTCTGGGCGATCTCCCGGATGTGCTTCATCTTGTGCCCCTGCGCGATCTCCAGGTCAGATGGGACGTTCTTGGGCTCTAGCTTCGCCATCTCTGCTCCTCCCTACGGTCGGCCAAGCGGCCTTCAGGGGTTTACGCGCCGATTTGAGCGCGAATCATCTGCGGACGCAAACGCCGGAGATCGGCGAGCGCGGGTCGCGAGAGGTTCCCTTGGACAGAGGGGGCGTTCAAAGACACCGAGCCGTCCGCGTTGCGCGGACGACGACCGCAAGCCCCTCCCAGAGACGGCAACCCTTCGCTGAGGCAATCGACCTCAGCACGTGGGGTCCTACGAAAAGAAGACCAATCGTGCAGGTGCTCGGGTCAACCTTCCTACCGACTTCCGCTGCACCAAAACACTGAGGGTCCGACTGGCGTTTCCCGGACCTGAAGCGGCGTCAGCATACAGGCCGGTTCTCCGGAGTGTCAAGCGGATTTTCACCGCTTTTTGCCCCGGAAACTGGCCCTTGTCTCCTTGTGAAAGGAGGCACTCACCGCGGCGCCCGCCCGCCCCCGTCGGCCGAGCTCGGCACCGATCCCCAGACCCCACCGTCGGTCGGGCCGATCGGCCGGTCGCAGGCGCACCGATTCGTTCACCCTTTGGGCCGGTACTGGTCCCAGTCGGCCAGGAACCGCTCGATGCCGATGTCGGTCAGCGGGTGCCGGGTCATGGCCTCGATCACCTTGAAGGGGATCGTCGCCACGTCGGCTCCGGCGAGCGCCGCCTCCACCACATGGATCGGGTGGCGCACGCTCGCCACGATGACTTCCGTGGCAAAGGCGTAGTTTCGATAGATGGAGACGATCTGGTGGATCAGGTCCATCCCGTCCTGCCCCTGGTCGTCGAGCCGTCCCACGAACGGGCTCACGAACGTCGCCCCCGCCTTCGCCGCCAGAAGCGCCTGGGGCGCGGAGAAGACGAGGGTGACGTTGGTTCGGATCCCCTCGCCCGCCAGGGTGCGGACGGCCTTCAACCCCTCGCTCGTCATGGGGACCTTCACCACGATGCTCTCATGGATCGCCGCGAGCTCGCGCGCCTCTGGGATCATCTGCTCCGCCCCGAGACTGACGGCCTCGGCGCTGACCGGACCCTCCACCGCCCCGCAGATCTCCAAGAGCACCTCCCGAAAGGGCCGCCCCTCCTTGGCCACCAGGGTCGGATTGGTGGTCACCCCGTCGACGACGCCCAGGGCGGCGGCGCGGCGAATCTCTGCGACGTTGGCCGTATCGATGAAGATCTTCATGATTGCTCCTTCGAGGCGGCCCCGAGCGCTCCGCCGGCAGCGTTCGGGTTGGAGCCCGAGCCAGTGAACGGGGGACGAGCGGCTAGAAACGATACCCGACCGTTGCGTAGCCGGCGGCCTCGTCGATGAGGTGGATCTCACCGGAGAAGTAGATATTGGGGCTGACGAAGTAGTCGGCGCCGCCGAAGATACCGATGAAGTTCTTGTTGTGGTAGTCGTCGACCCGGCCCTTCCCTTTGTAGTCGGCGTATGAAACCCCGAACCCGCCGAAGGGGTAGAAGAACCCGGAGGTACCGCTCGCGCCGTACTGCTTGACCACGTAAGTGACGGCGCGGTAGTTCGTCCGCCGGACGTCTCCCACCGTCAGGTACTCCGCCTCCAGATTCAAGACGAGTTGCAGCGAGCCGTCGCCGGACCGAACCATCCCCCACCGCAGCCCCGCGCCCGCGCTCCCTCCGCGGCCGGCCCGGTAGTCGGCCTTGTCGATGTCGATGTCCGACATCCCGAGCGTCCCATAGACGCCGAGGTCGTTCAGCACCCCGTACTCGGCCCGCAGGAGGTTACGAAACAAGCTTGCCGAGTCGTCCCTGCCATCCTTCACGGTCTGCTCCGTGTAGGCGACCGTCAACGAGGTCGTCAGCCCTCGCTGTTCGACAGGCCAGGCCAGGCCGCCGACCTGCGCCGCACGGCAGGGAAGCGCGGTCAACAGGCCGAAGAGAACACCAGCGGTTCGAAGCTTCATGCGATCCTCCTTCGGGCATCGGGTTTTGCGGGCCGGGCCTCGTCGACGCGGTCGTCGTCCGCCCGGCATCCTCGCGAGGAGTGGGTGTACCACATCGCCGGGAATCCTCCAAGCGGCTCGCCCGTCTTGATTTGGCTACCCCCCTGGTGTTAGCGTAGGCCCCTTTGTTCGACCGGGGCCCACGCGCCCCTCTTTGGAGATCAAACCATGCTCGACGTGATCCGCAAGAATGTTCGTCATCCGTACATCCAGGCGCTCCTGGGAATGGTCATCCTCGTGTTCATCCTCTTCTTCGGCTGGAGCGTGAGCAGCCAGAAACCCACCTACGTGGCCAAGGTGAACGGCGACGTCATCGGGTACCGCGCGTACCAGCAAGCCTACGATGGAATGATGAAGATCTACCAGGAGGCCTTCGGCGCCGAGGCGTCGGCGGACAAACTACGCCAGCTCGGCGTGGGGCGCCGCGCTCTGGACCAGCTCGTCGACCAGACGCTGCTGATGCAGGAGGCGGACCGACGTGACCTGACCGTCAGCAACGAGGAGCTCCAGGCAGCCATCCAGGCCGTCCCGGTATTCCTCGATCAGGGACGCTTCGTGAAGGACCGCTATCTGCGGGTCCTCGAAGCGAACCGGATCACACCCAAGGAGTTCGAAGAGGAGAAGCGCCGGGAGATCCTTCTCAACAAGGTCGAGCAGTCGATCCGAGCCGAGGCCAAGGTTTCCGACGCAGACGTGCACAAGGAGTACGAGGAGCGCAACACCAAGATCGACGTCGAGTTCGTCGCTTTCGATCCGGCAGCCCTCAAACAGACCCTTCGGCCCTCGGAGTCCGACCTTCGGGCCTACTTCGACGCCAACAAGGAGTCGTACCGGACACCGGAGAAGCGGATCGCCCGTTTTGTGCTCTTCGCGCCCGACGCCTACCTCGCCTCCGTGAGCGTCAGCGACCAGGAGATCAGCCAGGAGTTCGCAGCCCGCTCGGAGCAGTTCGCCGAGAAGGAGGCCGTGAGGGCCCGGCACATCCTCTTGAAGGTTGAGCCGGGGGCGAAGCCGGAGGACGAGGCCAAGGTAAAGAAGCGTGCCGAGGCGGTGCTCAAGGAGGCCCGCGCCACGAAAGACTTCGGTGCCCTTGCCCGCAAGTATTCCGAAGACCCCGGCTCCAAAGACAAGGGCGGCGAGCTGGGGCTGTTCGGCCGAGGCCAGATGGTTCCGGAGTTCGAGAAGGCGGCCTTCGCCCTCAAGCCGGGTCAGGTGAGCGATCTGGTCAAGACCTCCTTCGGGTACCACATCATCGAGGTCGAAGAGCACCGGGCCGGCGGAGAGAAGACCCTTGAGCAGGTGCGGCCCCAGATCGAGGCCGATCTGAAGAAACGAAAGGCCTTGGAGGAGGCCTACAAGGCGGCCGACCGGACGCTCATGGAACTGGAGGATCGCAAGCAGACCTGGGACGGCCTCCGGAAGTCCGTCACCGTGGAGACGTCCCCCCCGATCACCCGAGGACAGCCGGTACCCGGCGTGGCCAAGCCCGCCGAGTTCGCGGCCCAGGCGTTCTCGCTCGACCCCCAGAAGCCGGGGAACCTTTTTGAGACCGAGCGGGGCACCTACCTCGTCGGCGTGGAGAAGGTCCTGTCCCCCGCGATCCCTCCCCTCGAAGAGGTCAAGGCCCAGGTGGAGGAGCGCTATCGGGACGCCGAATCGAGGAAGCTCGCCGAGAAGAACGCCGAGGCGTTCCTCGCGGCAGCCCGGACGAGCGGCTGGGACGCAGCCGTCAAGCAGGCCGGCGTCAAGCCCGCGAAGACCGGGTGGTTCGCGCGAAAGGGCGGCGCCCCTCCGGCGGCGAGCTGGCCGGCCGAGATCCGCGACGCCGCCTTTTCCCTGGCTTCGGTCGGCGCCCTGGCCGCCAAGCCCTACCCGGCCGACGGAAAGGTCTACGCGCTGCGGCTGGCCGGCAAGACTGCGGCCGACCCCGGCGGATTCGACACCCAGAAGGAGGCCCTTCGCGCGCAACTCCTGCCGGCCAAGCAGATGGAGCACCTTCAGGAGACGCTCAAGCGGCTCCGCAGCGAGGCCAAGATCAAGATCAACGAGGAGCTCCTGATCTCCTAAGGATCGTCTCCCGCTCCTTGAGCGAAGGGGGCCGCCCCAGGGCGGCCCTCTTCGCTCAAGGAACACCCCACCCCATCAGGGTTGGGCGAGCCCCAGCATCCCTTTCTTCAGCTCCGCGCCCGGCGGAACCTCGCCCAGCCAGATCGACCACACGGCCTCCATGAAGTCCTTGCCCTCCACAACGCCCCGCGGGCTTCCGGCCAGGGTGACCTTCACTCCCTCCCCCGGCAGGTAGGTAAAGGCGAGCTCCTGCCCCTTCTTCACGTCCCCTGCCGCGATCGCCAGAAAGGCATCGATCCGGGACTTCAGCGCCCCCAACCGACCCTGGGAGTTCTTGAAGAACCCCTCTTCGAAGGCCTCCCGCATCTTCGGGCCGTCCACGTCCCGCAAGAACGTCAGGGAAATCCGCTTCGGCTCGTCCGCGCGCACAGCGGCGGACGCGTCGCTCGTGGGCACGGTCAGGTACAGGGCCCCAACGTACACCGAGAAGACGAACTTCTTGCGCAGCCCTGCTCCCTGGAGCTTGAGCGTCTTGCCCTCCGCGGAAATCGACAGGGGGAGGTTGACCCCCTGGTAGAGGAGTCCGTGACCCGGACGCGGGGCCGCGAGGCACGCGGCGAGCAGGGCGAAGCCGGCGAGGCGGGCGGTGCGTTGCATGCGGAGCCTCCTGGAGAGAGAGTGGGAATGCATCTTGTAAAGGGGGTCTCCGGGCCGCCGGGCACTCGGCGCCGGAGCCGCGCCATGGCGGTGTTCCCCATGAGTCCGACTGGTGAACGTTTACCATACGCTGGTCTGTTTTCAACAATTTCTTCGCACGAGCCACAGGAGGGTTACCATGGCGGAGTTCAAGAAGATCGGGGTCGTCGGCGCCGGCAACATGGGAAGCGGTATCGTTCAAAAGCTCGCGCAGGAGGGCTTTGCCGTCGTCATGCACGACGTGACGAGCGAATTCCTGGCCGGAGGCCGCTCCCGCATCTCGGCGCTCCTCAACGAGGCCATCGAGCGTCAGATCCTCTCGTCCGACCGGGTGCAGGAGATCCTCGCGCGGATCTACGACACGACGTCGCTCTCCGAGCTCACCGATTGCGACGTGATCATCGAGGCGATCTTCGAGGACGAAGCGGCGAAGAAGGAACTGTTCGCTGAGCTCGACCGGCTCTGCGAGCCGAAGACGATCCTGGCCACCAATACCTCGAGCTTCTACGTGACACGGCTCGCGGCAGCGACCCAGCGGGCCGACCGGGTCGTGGGCCTTCACTTCTTCTACCACCCGGCCAAGAACCGGCTCGTCGAGGTGATCCCCGGGGAGAAGACGAGCCCGGCCACGGTCCAGACGGCTGTCCGATTTTCGAAGCAGATGGCCAAGGTGCCGATCCTGTGCGGCGACCGGCCGGGCTTCGTCGTGAACCGCTTCTTCGTGCCGTGGCTCAACGAGTCGGTCCGCCTTCTGGAGTCGGGGGCCGCGGACATCGCCACGATCGAGGCGGCGGCCAAGAAGGCGTTCCGGATCGGCATGGGCCCCTTCGAGCTCATGAACGTGACCGGCGTGCCGATCGCCTACCACGCCGAGGCCACCCTCGGTCGTGAGCTCGGAGGGTTCTACCCGCCCGTGGCCCGCCTCAAGACCCAGGTGGACAACGGGCAGCCCTGGGACCTTTGCGGCACGCCGGACGAATCGAAGTTCGGCGCCGTGGCCGACCACCTCTACGGAGTCGTCTTCCAGGTGGCCGGCGAGCTACTGGACGAGGGGGTGGGGACCGGCGAGGACACGGATCGCGGGGCCAAGATCGGCCTTCGCTGGGCCGTCGGGCCTTTCGAGCTGATGAACCAGATCGGCGCCGCACGGGCCGTCGATCTGGCCGAGGCCTTCTGCCGGCCCTTCGACCACCCGCTGGCCAAGAGCCTCGCCGCTCGGCGCGCCGCCGGCACTCCGTGGCCCGTCCGGGTCGTAGAGCTGTCGGTCGAGGAGGGCGTGGCGACGATCACGGTCAACCGCCCCGAAGCCTTGAACGCGCTGAACGAGGCCGTCGTCGAGCAACTCCACGCCGCCTTCGACGAGGCGGCCGGCCGCGCCGACGTCCGGGGAGTCGTGATCGCGGGCGCCGGAAAGGCGTTCATCGCCGGCGCCGACATCAAGTTCTTCATTGATCACATCGAGGCCGGTACCATCCCCAAGATCGTTGCCTTTGCCCAGAGGGGGCAGGAGCTCCTGCGCACGTTCGAGACCTCCCCGAAGCCGGTGATCGCGAAGGTCGACGGGCTGTCCCTCGGGGGAGGCACCGAGCTCGCCCTCGCGTGCCACGCCATCGTAGCGACGGAGAAGGCGGGATTCGGCTTTCCCGAGACGGGGATCGGCATCTACCCGGGGCTTGGTGGCACGGCGCGCACGGCGCGGCTCGTCGGCAAGCCGCTGGCCAAGTACCTGGTCTTCACCGGCCAGCCCCTCGACGCCGCGACCGCCGTGACGCTAGGCCTCGCGACCCACTCCACCGCCTCGGCCGGGGTGGACGCGTTCATTCGGACGCTGATCGCCGGAGGCACACTGCCCGACAAGTACGCCCCCAAGCCGCTGCCCGCGGGCTGGGAACGCGTGGAGGACGCCTTTTCCGACGCCCACGTGGAGGAAGTGCTGGCCGGCGTCGCACCCACCGACGACCCGCGCGTGCAGGGGGCGGTCAAGGCCGTGTCGCGCAAGGCCCCCCTTGCCCTGGCCGCCGCCAACCGGCTCTTCGACGAGGGAGAGGGGGTGGACCTGACGGCCGCCCTGCAGCTCGAGATCGACGGCCAGGCGGAGATCTTCGCCACGAAGGACGCGCTGGCGGGTCTGAAGAGCCTCGGCGGCGGCAGGCCGGAGTTCACCGGACAGTAATCGGCGAAAGGCATAGCCCATGGCACCCGAGTTCAAGCCCTTCGAGACCCAGAGCCAGCTCAAGGCCCTGATGGCCGGCCACTTCGCCGAGGTCGACGCGGCGGCGCGTGATCCGGACGGGCGCGTGGCGTGGTGCACGAGCGTCGGGCCAGCCGAGCTGCTCCTCAGCCTCGGATACAAAGTGTATTACCCGGAGAACCACGGAGCCCTCCTGGGTGCTTCCCGGCGCGCCAACGAGTTCATTCCCCTTGCCAACGCGGTGGGGTACAGCCCCGACATCTGCAGCTACCTCACCTCGGACGTCGGCGCGTTCCTCGCCCGCGACACCCCTCTCAAGAAGGCTTACGGTATCTCGGGTGTCCCCCGCCCCGACGTGCTCGTTTACAACACCAACCAGTGCCGCGACGTGCAGGACTGGTTCGCCTTCTACTCGAGGGAGTTCGGTGTGCCCCTGGCCGGCGTCCACTCGCCGACGAAGATCGGCGAGGTCACCCGCGATCACGTCCAGGGCATGGTGGCCCAGTACCGCTCCCTGCTCCCCACCCTGGAGAGTATCGCCGGGCAGCGCTTCGACCCCGACCGGTTCCGGGAGGTGCTGTCCCTGTCGGCGCGCACTACCCGGCTGTGGAAGGAGGTGCTCTGGACCGCCCGGAACCGCCCGAGCCCCGTGACCTTCTTCGACACCACGATCCTCATGGGCCCGGCCGTGATCCTCCGCGGCACGCCCCAGGCCGTGAGCTACTACGACGCGCTCCTCGCCGAGCTCCGGGAGCGGACCCGGCAAGGAGTGGGAGCGGTCGAGGGCGAGCGCCACCGCCTCTACTGGGACGGGATGCCCGTGTGGGGCAAGCTCCGGGAACTGGGGGAGCTGTTCGTCGAGTTACAGAGCTCGGTGGTCGTGTCCACCTACTGCAACTCGTGGATCTTCGAGGCGTTCGAGGAGGCCCTCGCGGGTGCCGACCCCTTCGAGAGCATGGCGCGCGCCTACCTGGAGCTGTTCATCGTCCGGTCCGACGCGGCCAAGGAGGATGTGATGGCCCACCTGCTCGCCGACTTCGGGGCCGGCGGAGTCATCTATCACGACGCCAAGACGTGCCCGAACAACTCCAACACCCGCTACGGCCTGCCCCAGCGGCTCGCGGAGCGCACGGGGCTCCCGTTCGTCATCCTCTACGGCGACCTGAACGACCTCCGGTGTTACTCCGAGGAGCAGGCCAAGACGAATCTGGAGGCGTTCGTGGAGCAGCTAGAAGGCTGGAAAGCTGGGAGGCTGGGACGCTAAAATATACGGGCGGGCCGGCCCCGGAGCGTACCCGCCTTTCTGCGATCGGAGTCCCCATGCCCGCCCCGCTGTACCTCGGCCTCGACCTCGGCTCCTCCTGGTCCAAAGCCGTCCTCCTCGACCAGAAGGGACAGGTTGCGGCGCGAGCCCTGCGCCGCACCGGCATCCGATTCGAGGAGGCGGCGGACGCGCTGCTCGGCGAGGCCCTCGCGCGGGCCGGCGCCGAGCAGTCGGCGCTGGCCCGCGTCACCGCCACGGGCTACGGTCGGCGCAACGTGCCCTTCGCCGACTCGCGCCGCACGGAGATCTCTTGCCACGCCAAGGGCGCCTGGCACCACGTCGGCCGGGAGTGCGACGTGGTGGACATCGGAGGCCAGGACAACAAGATCATCCACGTGCGGGCCGACGGGTCGGTCGCGAACTTCCTGATGAACCGAAAGTGCGCGGCCGGGACGGGGGCCTTCGTCGAGGAGATCGCCCACCGCCTCGAATTGCCCCTGGAGAAGATCGAGGAGTACGCGGAGGCGGCCACGAAAGAAATCACCCTCTCTTCCTTCTGCACCGTGTTTTCGGCCACCGAGGTCATCAAGCTCATCCGCGAGGGAGAGGGCCCCGAGAACCTCTGCCGGGGCATCTTCAACTCGGTCGTCGCCCGGGTGGCCGAGATGGGGCCACTCGGCTCGTTCATCGTCATGACCGGCGGCGTCGCCGCTGCGTTCCCGGTCGTGGCCCGGCTCATGGCGGCCCGCACTGGCGCCCGCGTCGAGGTGCCGCCCTTCGCCCAGTACGTGGGCGCCCTGGGAGCCGCCCTGGCGGCCGCCCAGGAGGCCGGGTGCCCGTTGCCCAGCCGGGAAGCGTCTCTGACGTGACCGGAGAGACCCTGCCCGATACCTTCGAGATCGGCCCCATCCGGCCGCCGAGCGAGGCGGGAAGCTACCTCCTGCGACTCACGCGCGGCTGCCCCTGGAACCGCTGCCGCTTCTGCCGAAGCTACAAGCGCCACCGCTTTTCTCTGCGAAGCGTCGACGAGATTCGCGGCGACATCGACGCCATGGCGCGCGCACGGGACCGGCTCCGGGGCCTTCACCCCGGCGGACCCCGGGGGGCGGTGCGAGCCGGCCTCGTGGGGACCTCCGAGGAGTGGCAGGTCGCCAACGCCCTCGCGGCCGGCGGCCGCACCGCGTTCCTCCAGGACGCCGACTCCCTCGTGATGCGCCCGCCGCAGGTGCGCGAGGTCCTCGCCCATTTCCGCCTGCGCTTCCCCGAGGTCGACCGAATCACCACGTACGCCCGGTCGCACACCCTGGCGAGGCTCTCGGCCGACGACCTAAGCTCCTACCGTGAGCTCGGCCTCACCCGGATCCACGTCGGCCTCGAGAGCGGGTGCGACGCCCTCCTACGCCTGATCCAGAAGGGTGCGAGCGCCGAGATCCACGTCCGGGCGGGCCGCGCCGTCGTCGAGGCGGGCCTGGAGCTCTCCGAGTACGTAATGCCCGGCCTCGGCGGCCGAGAGCTCTCCGAGGCACACGCCCGAGAAACGGCCACCGTGCTCGGCGCGATCGACCCCCACTTCATCCGTCTGCGCACCCTGTGCCTGGGCCCCAAACTGGCCCTCTGGGAGGAGTTCCAGACCGGCCGGCTCACGCGCCAGACCGACGTGGAGATCCTCGGGGAGGTTCGGGCGTTTGTCGAAGCTCTCGAAGGGATCCGCTCGCGGCTGACGAGCGATCACGTGCTGAACCTCCTGGGCGACCTGGAGGGAACCTTCCCTGCGGACAAACCGAGGCTCCTGGCCCAGTGTGATGCGTTTCTGTCCCTTCCCGCCCGCGAGCAGCGGCTCTTCCAGGTGGGCCGGCGGGCCGGGCTCCTCGAGGGGCTCCGCGATCTCCAGGATCCGGGCCGGCGCGCCTCCTGCGAGACATTGCTCGGGGAGCTCACCGAGGTCTGCGGCCCGGACGGGATCGAAGAGGGCGTACGGAGCATGCTGCAGAGGTTCGTGTAGCGTCGGAGCAACTCCTTGACACCGCATCCCGCCCCCGAGTAGCGTGGACCTCCTCAACGGGCAGGGGGGTCGATGGCACTGGGAGGCGCGAGCGCGCCCGATCCGAGGAGGCCCATGGTCGGGAGGGTCATTGGCACCCTCGGTATCTTGGTGCTTCTTCTCCTCACGCGGCCCGCGGGTGCCGCGGACATTCTGATCGTTCAGAGCTCCCGCATCGCGGCCTTCGAAGAGGCGGTGCGGGCCTTCGAGCAAGTGTTCGGTGTCGGCATCGCCCAAGTCGGCCCGAAACAGGCCCAAGGTCATCGCCTGTCCACGCTGGTCCTCGCCAACCACGGCGCCGACACCGCGCTCGCCCGGACGCTCCGCGCCCGCCCGCCCGACTTGGTGCTCGCGGTCGGCATCGCCGCCCTGACCGCGCTCGGTACCGTGCCCGATCTCCCCACGGTGTACCTGTTCGTCCCGAACCCGGAGCGGTTTGCGTCGACCCGACGCCAAACAACCGGTGTGTCTCTCGACGCGTCTCCCGCCGCCTCCCTCGACGCCTTGCTCAAGCTGGCCCCCCACGTGCGGAGGATCGGGGTCGTGTTCGACCCGGCGCACGGCGGGCCCTTGGTGGCGGAGGCGGTCGAGACCACTCAGCGCTGGGGGATCACGCCGGTAACCCGCGAAGCACACAACCCCGGCGAGGTGCCCGGCCGGCTAGCCTCCCTGAAAGGGAGCGTCGACGCGCTCTGGATGGTGCCCGACCTCACCGTCACGACCCCGGAGGTCGTCGAGGCCATCCTCCTCTTTGCGCTGTCCGGCCAGCTGCCGGTGCTCACCTTCTCGGAGAAGCACCTGGACCTCGGCGCCACGGTGTCCGTCGCCTTCGACCCGGCGGCGCTCGGAGAAAAGGCAGCGGAGCTGGCCGCGAAGCTCCTGACCGGCTCGTCGGCGAGCGAACCCCCTCCCCCGGCCCGGGCGGATCGGTTCCGGGTTCGCGTCAACCCGACGACGGCGGGCAAACTCGGACTCGCGATGTCGGAGGCACCCTCCGGAGAGGTGATCCGATGAGACGGCGGCTGGCGTCCGGCCTCCGGCGCAACTTTGCCGTGCGGATCTACCTCTTCCTGGCCGGCTCTCTCGCCGCGTTCGCCGTGCTTCTCACGGCCATCTCCGTTCACGTGCAGGGTCGGCTGCTCTCCGACCAGATCCAGCGAGAGGGTCTCAACCTGGCCGTCCTCCTCGCCGACGCGGTTCGGGTCGGCGTCTTCGCGGAGAACCCAGAGCTTCTCGCCGGCCCCGTGGAAAACGTCCTGCGGCGCCGGGACGTTCGGCAGGTCTGGGTCTTCGGCGCCCGGAGGCGGCTCCTCAAGCACGCGAACCGGCCCGGGCCCGGCGGCCGCTACACCTTCTGGGCCCCGGTGCTCTCGTCGGGGTCCTACACGACCGACATGAGCCTCTACTTCGACGAAGCGACGCGGTCGCCGACCGCCCTCGGCCGCGTCGCGGTCGAGCTCTCCGACGCGCCGCTGCGGGAGGGCCGCCACGCGATCCTGACGCGGAGCATCCTCGCAGCCGGTTCGTTCCTCGCCCTCGCGGCGCTTGCCACGGCCCTCGTGGTGCGGGAGGCCACCCGCCCCCTTCGCAACCTCTTGGCTGACATCGGAGGTCACGGCCTGTCAGCGCGCACCGCGGAGGCGGGAGACCTGGGGCTCGTGAGAGACACGTTCGGCCACCTCGTGCACGAGATTTCCGCGCTGACTGCGGGCCTCGAGAGCACCGTCGCCGAACGCACGGCCGAACTCCAGCGCGCCAACGCCGAGCTCGCCCACGCCCGCGACGAACTGGAGGAGCGGGTCCGGGCGCGAACCAGGGAGCTCGAGGAAACCCACAACCAGCTCCTGCACGCCGAAAAGCTCAGCGCCGTGGGGCGACTCGCCGCGTCGATCGCCCACGAATTCAACAACCCCATCTTCGGTATCCGAAGCGTCCTTCAGGCCATCCGAAGCCTCGAGACGCTCCCCCGCGACGAGGCGGAGTCCGTTGACCTGGCCATCGCCGAGTGCAACCGCGTGGCCGCCCTCATTCGCAACCTCCAGAGCTTCAACCGTCCGTCACGCGGTGTCTTCGGTCTCGTCGACGTTCACCGCGCGCTCGACGCCATCCTGCTCTTGTGCCGCCGAGAGCTCAGTGCTAAGAACGCCCGGGTCGAGGCGGACTACGCCGACCGGCTGCCCGCCGTGTGGGCCGTCGAAGATCAACTGAAGCAGGTGTTCCTCAACCTCCTTACCAACGCCATGGACGCCCTGCCGGCCCAGGGAGGCGCAATCCGGCTCTCCACCCGCGCTTCCGGTGACGCGGTTTCCGTGCAGTTCCGGGACGCGGGCTCGGGCATCCTGCCGGAGCACCTGCCCCACGTCTTCGAACCCTTCTTCACGACCAAACCCGAGGTCAAGGGCACGGGCCTGGGGCTTCCGCTCTCCTACGGCATCGTCCGGAGCCACGGCGGCACGATCGACGTCGAGAGCCGTCCCGGCGAAGGCACGACGTTCACGGTCCGACTTCCCATCGAGGGGGCGCGGTCATGAGGCAGCGGCACATCCTGGCGGTCGACGACGAGCCCCTCATCCTGCGCAGCGTGGAGAGGGCCCTGTCCCTCGCGGGCCACGCCGTCAGCACCGCGGGCAGCGGGCCCGCGGCTCGCGCACTCCTCGAGGACCACAGCTACGACGTCATCGTCACCGACATCGCCATGGAGGGATTCGGCGGCCTCGAGGTTCTCCGTCAGGCCAAGCAGGCCGACCCGGACGTCTGTGTCGTGGTAGTCACCGGGTACTGTGACGTGGCCACGGCGATCGAGGCACTGCGGCTGGGCGCCGAGGACTACCTCTCCAAACCCTTCGACTTCGACGAGCTTCTCCTGCGCGTCTCCCACTGTCTCGACAAGCGGGAGCTTCGGCGAAAGTTGCGCTTCTACGAGCACATCCTTCCGGTCTGCTCGGGCTGTCAGAGGATCCGCGACGACGCCGGCCGCGAGCCCGGCACCGGCGAGTGGATGCCCCTGGAGGAGTACGTGTCACGCGTCGCCGGCTCCCCCGGCCACTGCCCCGCCTGCGCCGCTCAATTCGCACAGCGGTGAGCGGCCCGAGCCTCGCGGCGACCAGCGGGGCCCTGACGCGACGAGGGCCCGGAGATCCTCCTCCGGGCCCTCGTGACTGCGCCCCGCGCTCCCGAGCACCGCCGGCTTACCGACTCTGGTGCTCCAGCACGATCTTGAGGATCCGGCGGATCGGCTCGGCGGCGCCCCAAAGGAGCTGGTCGCCGCAGGTAAAGGCCGCGACGTACTCGGGCCCGAGCTTCATCTTGTGGAGCCGCCCCACGGGAACCATGAGGGTTCCGGAGACCGCCGCGGGCGTGAGCTCCCGGAGCGTGGCCTCCCTGGTGTTCGGCACCACCTTGACCCACTCGTTGGCACCAGCGATCCGCGCGGCGACCTCGTCGAGGGGCACGTCCTTCGTGAGCTTGATCGTGAGCCCCTGACTGTGGCAGCGCATGGCGCCGACCCGGACGCACAGGCCGTCCACCGGGATCGGGGCGGCCGTGCCGAGAATCTTGTTCGTCTCCGCGTGGCCCTTCCACTCCTCCTTGGTCTGCCCGTCCTCCACGGCCTTGTCGATCCAGGGGATCAGGCTCGCGGCGAGCGGCGCGCCGAAATTCTCGGTGGGGATCTGGCCGCCCCGAAGGCCCGCCGTGACGGCCCCGTCGAGATCGAGGGCCGTCTTGGCGGGATCGGACAGGGTCGACCGGGACACCTCGCACAGGTACACCATCTGCTGGATGAGCTCGATCATGTTCTTGGCGCCGGCACCGGAGGCGGCCTGGTAGGTCATGGAGCTGATCCATTCCACGAGCCCGGCATCAAAAAGTCCCGCGAGGCCCATGAGCATGAGGCTCACGGTGCAGTTGCCGCCCACGTAGGTCTTGACCCCCGACGCGAGGCCCCGATCGATGACGCCGCGGTTCACAGGGTCCAAGACGATGATCGCGTCGTCCTTCATGCGAAGCGCAGAGGCGGCGTCGATCCAGTACCCCGCCCAGCCACGGGCCCGAAGCGTCTCGTACACGGCGTTCGTGTGGTCGCTTCCCTGGCAGGTGACCACCACGTCCTGGGCGGCCAGGGCGTCGAGGTCGAAGGCGTCCTTGAGCGGCACCACGGGCAGGCCGACGTCGGGACCGGGCTGGCCCGTCTGGGAGGTCGAGAAGAACGTGGCCTCGTAGCCCCGGAAGTCGCCCTCGGCCCGCATCCGCGCCATGAGCACCGAGCCCACCATCCCCCGCCAGCCCACGAACCCGACCTTCGCCATGACCGCACCCTTTCGTGAACACGAGAGCTCAGGAAACGAAGAGCCGTTGAGGATACAGGAAGTCCCGGCAGTTGTCAGCGACCGGTTTGCTCACGATCGGATAGCGCCCCGACAAGCGATCGCACAGAGAAGCCCCTCCGAGTCGCGCGATTCTGGCGCGCAGCGACGTGGCGACCTTGACCCGCCTTCGGCGCGTGTGCTACAAGATGCCCGTTGCCGAAGTGGCGGAATTGGTAGACGCGCCAGGTTCAGGGTCTGGTAGGTTCACGCCTGTGCTGGTTCGAGTCCAGTCTTCGGCACCATTTTCGCATCCAAGGAAGTCCAAAGAGAGCCGGAACGCCTTGATAAGCCAAGGGATTCCGGCTCTTTTTGCGTCTAGGGAGGTCCAAGGGGGTCCGTTGACATCCGCGTTTCCAGGGGGTACATACGGGGGCATACCCCCGGCGGGTGGGGGTACAAGCGAAGAGGGGACCCCATGCCTCCCATGAACGCCCTCACCGATACCGCAGTCCGCAACGCCAAGCCCCGAGACAAGGTATTCAAGCTCGCCGATGGTGGCGGCATGTACCTCGCCGTTTCGCCCTCTGGCGGCAAGTGGTGGCGCTTCAAGTATCGCGTCGACGGCAAGGAGAAGCTCCTGGCCCTCGGAACCTACCCAGACGTTGGGCTGGCCCGGGCACGAGAGAAGCGCGACGCGGCCCGCAAGCTTCTTGCTGACGGCATTGACCCCGGCGCCGCCCGGAAGGCCGCAAAGGCGGAGAAGACCGCGGCGGCCGACCGGGCCGTGAACACCTTCGAGGCCGTGGCGCGGGAGTGGCACGGGAAACAGTCGATCTCCTGGGCACCGAGCAACGCGGCCCGGATTCTCCGCCGGCTCGAAGTGGACGTGTTCCCGATCGTCGGTGCGCTGCCCGTGGGCGAGGTGACGGCACCCGCACTTCTCGCCATGATTCGCCGCATCGAGGCCCGCGGCGTCTTGGAAACTGCGCACCGTGCCCTGGGGTACAGCGGGCAGGTGATGCGGTACGCCGTGGCGACCGGCCGGGCCGACCGGGACCCCTCCGGCGATCTCCAGGGCGCGCTCCCCCCCTGCAAAGTGACCCATCACGCCAGCATCACGGACCCCAAGGCGATCGGCTCCCTGCTGCGTGTGGTGGAAGGGTATGAAGGGGCGTTCACGACCAAGTGCGCCCTTCGTTTGGCGCCGCTCCTGTTCGTTCGTCCTGGCGAACTAAGAGGCGCTGAGTGGGTGGAGGTGGACCTGGACACCGCCGAGTGGCGCATCCCGAAGGGGCGAATGAAAATGAAGGCCCCCCATTTGGTCCCGCTGGCCCGCCAGGCCCTCGCTGTCCTCCGGGAGCTGCAAACCCTCACGGGCTCCGGCAAGTACTTCTTCCCCAGCATCCGTTCGGGCGACCGGTGCATGTCCGAGAACACGATCAACGCGGCCTTGCGGCGGATGGGGTACACGGGCAACGAAATGACCGGCCACGGGTTCCGCTCCATGGCTTCGACCCTTCTGAACGAGCAGGGGTGGAACCGCGACGCGATCGAGCGCCAGCTTGCGCACGCTGAACGCGACAACGTACGGGCCGCCTACAACTATGCTGAGCACCTCCCCGAGCGCCGCAAGATGATGCAAGCGTGGGCCGACTACCTGGACCGACTCAGGGAAGGGGCGGAGGTGTTGGCGTCCCAGAGGCGAACTGCTGGTACCTGAAAGAGGCTTCGCCCGCCTAGACCGAAGGGCTAAGACCCTGACGGCACGCGCGGGTTGACTGCGACTTCCGTCATTTGCGATCTCGTGGAGGCGACGATGTTCGGCAAGCCCTATGGAAAGGAACTCACAACTCCCATCGATTCAGCAAATTTCTATAAAGATATCTTACATGAATTTCCGTTCGACGTTGATCTGCCCTTAGATATGTCTGGAGATCTTGATCTCTGGATAGAAGAGCAAAGAAAAATTGATTTGGTCTTTAGTCACTATGAAATTGACAGGTTTGGCACTGTGGATGGTCGGGGGCCTTGGGAGCAGTTGGCCTTGGCACTCATTTGGGATCACGTCCCAGGAGTCCGCACGCTAGAAGAAGTGTCTGGCCCAGGTCGACCCAAGTCGTGGTCTTGCCCCAAGGCGATGGAGCTGTTCTATGACGTAGAAAAGCTAAAGGCAAAAGGCCAAAGTACTAGAAACGCTTGCCGTATACTCGCCAAAGACCCCCGCTGCCGAGAAAAGTACTTGGACTCAAAGGGAAATCCGTTGTCTGGAGAAAGCCTGCGTAGGAGGTACCTTGAATTTGCTCCCGTCGTTGGGCAAGTCGCTCATCTTGGGCTGAGGCCAGAGGATTATGAGAGGAGGGCGCAAGAAAGGAAGACTTGGGAGGAGATGATATAGGCTTGCCTGGACGCCGGCGGCGATCCGGATGTTGAATTCTGAGACTCTGGCGCGGGAATCCGGCCAAATTTCAGCTCCATTTTCCTCGTGGTGCTGAAATAGAGGGCATTTACCCGCACAATTCGCCGTAGGCATCCTGATGCCATGTTATCCACCCCCAACCCAAAAGGGGCAAACATGGCGCGCGAGCTCCGGCAACTTCCAGAAACTGGTTTCCTCCGGCTCCGGCAGATCATCGGCGATCCCGGCAAGCCCGACGCTGACCCGCCGATCCCCCCGACGCCTCCGATCATCCCCGTCTCCCGCTCCTCGTGGTGGCAGGGCGTTCGCGATGGGCGATATCCGCCTCCGGTCAAGCTGGGCCCCCGGACGACCGCCTGGACCGCGGAGTCAATCCGCGCCCTCATCGCTGACCGCCGGGGTGCTACCGCGTCCGGCGCCGCCTAGGGGCTCCCGATGGGCCGCCCCCAGGAACAGCGAAGCCCGAGCGCGCTACACGCCCGGGCCCCTAATGCCGTCCCCAATATGGGGAATAGCCTACATCTCAACCGAGACCGACTCATCGCGGTTGAGGCTCTTTACGTCGCCCCGCACTTCCACCAGCCCTCGCCTGGCCCGCGGGTCCGATGGTGCGATGACTGGCGCCTGCGCGTCGCCCTGCTCGCGGCGGCGGGGGGTGTCGCATGACGGCGGGCGAGATGGTCGCGACCTACGCCAAGCACGGCTGGCCGGTGTTCCCATGCCGACCCCGTGAAAAGCGCCCGCTCACGGAGCATGGGTTCAAGGAGGCAACTACCGACCAGACGGTGATCCGCAAGTGGTGGGAGCAGTGGCCCGACGCCAACATAGGAGTGCCCACGGGCGGCGCCTCCGGGCTCCTTGTGATCGACTTGGACAAGAAGGCTGGCATCGACGGCGAGGCCACCCTGGCGGCCCTCGTGGCCAAGCACGGCGCTCTTTCTGAAACGGCTCGGCAGCGCACGGGGAGCGGGGGCTCGCAGCTGTTCTACCTGTACCCAAGTGGCGTCACCATCGGGAACTCGACCGGCAAGTTGGGACCCGGGATCGACGTGCGTGGCGAAGGAGGGTACGTCGTCGTGCCGCCATCGATCCACCCAAGCGGGCCGGCATACAAGTGGGAGCACCGGCCCTCCAAGGGAATCGCGAAGCTGCCCGCCTGGCTTCTGGAGCTCCTCCGCAAGAGCGACAGGGACAAGCAGCCCGTGGCGAGCAAAGGGGCGACGTTCTCCGCGGGGCAGCGAAACGATGGGCTCTTCCGCCTCGCGTCCACCCTCCGCGCCAAGAGCTTGGGGCCTGATGCCATCCGCGCGGCACTCCTCGAGGAGAACCTCGTCCGGTGCACCCCGCCCCTCACCGAGGCCGAGGTCGACCGAATCGCCGAGAGCGCCGGACGCTATCCCGCAGGCGAGGATAGCGCGTCAACCGCGTTTACCGCGTACCACCCTCCGTGGCCAATCCTTCACGAAGCGGCCCTGTATGGCCTCGCCGGCGAGGTGGTGCGATTGATCGAGCCGCACACCGAGGCTGACCCCTGCGCGCTCCTCTTTCAGTTCCACGCGGCGATCGGCAGCGTGATCGGCCGAGCCCCCTACTTCCAGGTCGAAGGCGACCGGCACCACGTCAACCTGAACACGATACTGGTGGGCGACACGGCCAAGGGCCGGAAGGGGACTTCCTGGGGACAGGTTCGCCGACTCCTGAAGGCGGTAGACGAGACGTGGGCCGCCAAGCGGTGTGCCTCAGGGCTCAGTTCCGGCGAGGGGCTAAAGTACCACGTCCGCGACGCTCGCACCGAACGGAAGCCAATCAAGGGCAAAGGGGGACGAGTCACCGACTACCAGGAGGTAGAGGTGGACGCCGGGGTACGGGACAAGCGGCTTCTCGTGACCGAGGGGGAGTTTGCCCGGGCACTGCGCGTAATCGAGCGGGACGGGAACACCCTCTCCGATGTGATCCGCATGGCGTGGGACACAGGCGACCTCCGCGACCTGGTGAAGCATGACCCCATCGTGGCGACCGGGGCCCACATCAGCATCATCGGCCACATCACCCGGCAGGAACTCCTCCGCTACCTCACCTCGACCGAGGCGGGCAACGGCTTCGCCAACCGCTTCCTGTGGGTGTGCGTCCGCCGGTCGAAGGAGTTACCCGAGGGCGGGACCCTTCACTCCGTAGACCAGGGGCCGCTCCTTCGCCAACTGGCCAAGGTGGTAGGGTTCGCCCGCTCGGTGGCCGAAGTGAAGCGAGACACCGATGCGCGCGAGATATGGCGCGCTGCCTACCACGAGCTTTCGGCTTCCCAGCCGGGGCTCCTCGGCACCGTAACGGCTCGTGGGGAGGCTCAAGTGGTCCGGCTCTCCCTCCTCTATGCGCTCCTTGACCTCTCCGACGTGATCCGCAAAGAACACCTTCTCGCGGCCCTGGCCCTGTGGAAGTACGCCGAAGACTCCGCTGCCCACATCTTCGGTGCGGCAACTGGAGATCGGGTAGCGGACCGAATCGACGCCGCCCTGCGAGAATCCCCCGAGGGACTCACGAGAGAGGAGCTTCGCCAGCTGTTCAACCGGAACGAGAAGTCAGAACGGATTGGGCAGGCCCTAGATCTTCTCCGTGAGGCTGGCCGAGTAATGTGCATCCAGGAGAAGAACACGGGAGGACGACCTGCCGAGCGGTGGGTCCATTCTGAAAACGCAAAGGCCACGCGGTAAACGCTCTATACGCGAAAAGGGACCCCCATATACCGCGTTTATCGGGTAGGAGTGACAAGTTGGGCTACCTCGAAACAGCCTTCGCAGCGGTTGAACGGATGAACCAGGAGATGGCGCCGGCCCGCCCCCCTTACCTCGACGCTCACGGGGACCTTGTGATCCCCTTTGGCGCTCCCCCAGAGGCCCTGTGGTGGATGCCGGAAGGCGGCTCGCTCCTGGCGACGCTCGTCAACCTGGATGCCGACACGGACGTGTGTCGGCGTTACCTCGACCCGGGGCGGCTCGAGTGGCTCGAGGAGCGCGCCGCGATCCTGGAGCACGACGCAGGACACAGTCGCCGCGACGCCGAGCGCGAGGCACTTCGAATACTCGTGGAGAAGAAGAGCATATGAAAACGAGGCGCGAACCCGCAGCGCGATCGGTGACGACAACGTTGCTGACGAACGAGCAAGAGGCCATACGCCCGTTCGTGTCGTGCATCCTCTGCGGAAGTCTCACCAAGGCTCGGGGAAGGTTCCGGCTCGATCCGGATGAGGTTGCAGACTTCACGCCCCGCGCTCCAATCACCCCAGGCAAGGTGCGCACCATCATCCATCCTTTGTGCCCTGCCTGCGTTGGCCGACTCGGCCTGGAGGAAGCAGCCCGAAGGGCGATATTGGCTACCATGCATGAATTGCAGGACATTCGACCGTGTGACGTGATTGTGCGCTAGGTTTATTGGATGCCTTGCATCGGATTCCCTGCCTCGAGAGATCCGTAACAAGAAGGTATATTCTTCGAGCGTGTGAACACCGTGCTCGTGACCCAGCGAGGAATAAAATAGTCATCTATATCAAATAGTTGACACCGCAGCGCACGAGCGGATACGTTGGAGCGCGTCAAAGGACCGCCCCGGAGGATCGGCCTCCCGGGCGACCCGCCCGCCGACCGTCTGAGCCGCGGACGATGGGCACAGCGTGAGGGTGTCCCTCGCCGGAGGGAGAGTGCTATGACGACCCCAAAAAATCACCCCGTCGACCTGCTGGCCGAAGCGTCTGATCTTCTGTCCCTCGCGCACGATGCGACGACTGGTCCGGAGTCCTGGACCGACGCGACGCTCCGCGGGTTCCAGTACCTCCTCCAGCGGGTCAACGTGCTCGTGGACGAGGCGCTGGAAGGTGTGACGTGCACCCCCTTGGAGGCCCCTGACGAAGCGTAGCCGCCAACGAGCGTTTTGCGGTCCGCCAGAGGCCGGGAGCATGAATGCTCCGGGCCTTCTGATTGCGAGGGAGTGCAGATGAGGGACTTGACGCTGACACACCGAACAGAGCCCAACGGCCCGCCGATGGAGATGGCGCGGCGAGGCGGCGGGGTTACCCTCTTCCTCGTCTTTGCTTCGTTTGCGATGTCGCTCCCCCCTCCTTGACCTACAGACTCCCCCTGCGGTAGGGTCGCCCGCGTCATCGTCTCGGTCACCCGCAGTCTCTGACGGGAGATCCGATGTTCATGTGGGGGATGGAGGTCTTGCTCTGAACCGAAGCCATCCGCGCCGGCACCGCCGTCGGCTCGGGTGGTTTTGTGCTTTGCGGGCAACGACGAGCAACATTGCCGCTGTGGTGGGCGGCGCCCCCCAGAGGTAGCTTCGCGACTCGAGCGCGAAGAAGGGAAGGGCGACCCCATGGCCCCTGCAAGCCTGCCGCACGAAATCTACCGCTTTCACCTCGAAGTTCTCGGGGACACGCGGATGCCCGAGTACAAGGGCTCCGCCTTCCGAGGCGTCTTCGGGCACGCCTTCAAACGCGTCGTCTGCGCGCTTCGCACGCAAGAGTGCGTCTCCTGTCTGGTGCGCGAGGCGTGCACCTACCAGCGCGTCTTCGAGACCGGAGTGGCGGCCCAGGACGGCCCCCGCACGGGCGTGAAGGTCGCGCCCCATCCCTACGTCCTCGTCCCGCCACTCGAGGAGCGGACCCGGTACGCCGCCGGCGACCGCCTCTCGCTGGACCTCCTGCTTATGGGGCCGGCGCGGGGGATCCTGCCCTACCTCGTCTACACGTTTCAGGAGGTCGGCCGCCTCGGTCTCACGGCGGAGCGAAAGCCCCTGGTTCTGCGGTCCGTCGAGGGATTCGGGGAACAGGGGTGGGAGGTGGTCTTCAACGACGCGGAGGGTCAACTGCGCCGCTCCGCCGTGCCCGCCCCTGCGCCCCACCCGACGCCCCTCGACGGCATTGTGTCCATGGACCTCGTGACCCCGATGAGGCTCCAAGAGAAAGGACGGCTCCTTTCGGAGCTGACCTTCGGTTCGCTGTTTCTCGCCGTGTGGAGGCGTCACCAGCTCCTTTCGCGGTACTACGGCGGAGAGGGTGAAGTCAGTGGCCACGAGCTCTTCGAGGCAGCGAAGAGGATAGAGACCCTCGGAGAAAGAGTGCAGTGGAAGGACTGGACCCGTTGGTCCAACCGACAGCAGACCAAGATGCAGCTCGGCGGGCTGTTTGGCCGGGCGCAGTTTCGGGGCGATCTGTCGCCCTTCGCGACCTGGCTCGCTTGGGCCGAGCGGTTCCACGTCGGTAAGGCAACCTCCTTCGGCCTGGGCAAGGTCCAACTCGTCTCTCAGGGGGAAGCGGCATGACACCGGCGCATACGCTCCTTTGCACTGTGGGCACGAGCCTTCCCTCGAATCTCGGCGCGATCGGGGACGCCTCGCCCCGCGCCCGCGAGGCCTCGCGGGCGTGGAAAGAGAGAGACTGGCCCGCTCTCGCGCAGTTCCTCGCCGGCTTTCATCCGGCGGACCGGCTTCTCGGCGCCGAGGTCAACTCCGTCCACGACCTGACTCGTCTGGGCTACGCGACCCCCGACGCCCTGCTCGTTCTCTTTCACTCGGACTCGCCGGAAGGACGAGACGCGGCCGTGGTCTTGGAGCGTTACTTCCGTGGGCTGGGTCATGCGGTCGAGTTGCGCGAGGTCGAGTACCTGACCGAGGAGAAACCAAAGGTCTTCAAGTCCAAGGGCCTACGCAACCTCGTCAAGGGGATCTCGCGATCGGTGAGAGAACGGGGCACCCAAAGCACCGGCATCGATGCGACGGGCGGATACAAGGCCGAGGCGGCCGTGGCGGCGCTCATCGGGCAGGCCCTCGGCGTGCCGGTCTACTACAAGCACGAGCGCTTTTCCGAGATCATCGCCATCCCCCCGATGCCGGTGAGCTTCGATCAGGGGCTCTGGATGCGGTGGAGCGGGATCCTTGGCGCACTGGACCGCGGCGACCTCGTCCGGTGGCGTGACGTCGAGGCCGACTGGGAGCCGAGCCTCGAGGCACTCGTGGACCGCGTGGCTCTCGACCACGACGAGTACATCGACCTCTCGCCTGCCGGCCAGATCTTCCACGAGACATTCCGCGGCCGTTTGCGGGGCGAACTCGACCGAATGCTCCCTCCCCCCGTGCCCGAGGGGCAGAAGACGGAGCCGCGACTCACCGACCACAGCTGGGGTCCGGCGAGAGAACCCGTGCTCCGCTGGCTCCGGCGGGTGGTGGCCGAGGTGCCCTACGTGCGGGGGGTGCGCGACACCTACTGGAACCCTGATCTCTCCACGCCGTCACTGTTTCGGCTCAAGGGCGATGCGATCGAGGGGGTCTACTCCAACGGCACCTGGACGGTAAAGTTCGCCGTCGAGACCTGGGCTGCCACGCCGGGTCAGCGCGAGGCCTGCGTGGCGGATCTCAACGCGCGGCTGGCCGAGTGGAGCGGATAGCGGAACACACGCTGATGAGTCAGCTCTTGGGGAAGGAGGCGACGTCTTGACCGAACTGGAGCAGGTCGTTCTCGCAGCATTGATCCACGACGTGGGCAAGCTCCTCGAGCGGGGGGAGCTCCTGGGCGAGTACCGAGAGGACGAGGACCAGCAGCAGGTGGACTGCCGCCGAAACCGGGAGAAAGGGTACTACAGCCACAAGCACGTGCTGCACACCCGACGCTTCTGCGAGGTGCTGGCGGAGGTCGTGCCGGTGCTCCGGCCCGAGCAAGGCCAGCGCCGGGCCGGGGCGGACCAGCACTGGATCAATCTCGCCGCGCGCCACCACGTGGCGTCCACGCCCCTCGAGCACATCGTGAGCGTCGCCGACCACCTCTCGAGCTCGGAGCGCGAGCCGGGGACGGTCTACGAGAGGCACATCCACCAGCGCACTCCTCTGGAGCCGGTGCTGGAGCGCGTGTCGCTCTCGGGCACCCGCCGGGAGACCTGTCACCGCCAGCCGCTCGTCGAGCTCCTGGCCGACGGGTGCGGCGTATTTCCGCGGGCGGTGGGCGAGTTTCAGCCCCCGCTCACGCAAGACAGACAGGAGAGCGGCGCCTGGCTGAGCCCTGAGAGCCTCGTGGCCGACTACCGGAGGTTGGGCGAGGGGCTTCTTTCTCAGCTCGTCCGTCTTCCGCAGCCTGCGAGTGCCGGTCCCGAGGCCGTCCGCCCTCTCGTCCGCACGCTACTCGCCGTGTTCGAGAGATACCTCGTCAACGTGCCCTCGGCGACCAACGTGCCGCACCCCGACGTCTCGCTCTATGACCACATGAGGGTCACGGCGGCCATCGCCGAGGGCCTGTATCGGCACCACGAGAGCTGCGGAACCCTGAACGCCATCGGGTCCGCTGGTTCCTCGGACGTGGCGAAGTGGCGCCTCGTGTGTGGGGATCTCTCGGGCATCCAGACCTTCATCTACCGCCTCACCTCCAAGGGTGCGGCCAAGGGGCTTCGGGGCCGGTCGCTCTTCATTCAGCTCCTGTGCGACGGGGTGTCCGACTTCGTCCTGAGGCGGCTCGGACTCTTCGCCACGGCGCGGATCTACAGCTCCGGGGGCAAGTTCTACCTGCTCATCGCCGACTGCCAGGAGGCGGAGCTGCGCTCGGCGGCGGCTGAGGTCAACGCATGGTTGCTCCGGGAGTTCGGCGGCGATCTTTCCCTAGGCCTCGGCGTGGCCGAGGTGCGGGAGGCCGACTTCGACAGCAGCCGGATGGGATCGTGCTGGAAGGAGGCCAACGAGGATCTCCTGTACGACCGGCTTCGGCGCTTCGGCGCCCTCATCGAGGGCGATCCACAGGCCTTCTTCAACCCTGAGCCGGTGAACCCCGACGGCGCCTGCCAGGTGTGCGGCCGAGACGACGCTGGCCCGGCGCTTCGGGGAGACGAGACGAGGGCGACCTGCGGCCGCTGCCGCGACCTCGAGCGGCTGGGGCAGTCCCTGGCGAGGGCCAAGCTCTTCTTTTGGGCCTGGGGCGAAGACCGCAAGACCGCGGCCTCGCGACTCAGGGAGAAGCCATTTTCCTTCGACGGCCTCGACTGCGATCTCTACGTGCTCGAGGCCGAACCGGAGTTCGGGGTCGGAGACCGGCTGGAGAGCTCCCTCGCAGAGTGCCTGGGCGGGCCGGACTGCTGCCGGGCTAACGCGCAGGGCTACGCCAGCGGATTCCGGCTGCTGGGACGCTGGGACCTGTCCAAGGAGTCGGGGACCTGGGAGTTCGACGAGTTCGCGGAGAACGCGCGGGGCGTCGAGCGCCTGGGCGTGCTGCGCATGGACGTGGACAACCTCGGGAAGGTCTTCGTCAAAGGCCTGAGGTTCCAGACCGCGGACGGCGAGCCAGACGAGATCGCCTCCCTGTCGCGGGTGGCGACCTTGTCCCGGCAGCTGAACCTCTTCTTCTCGGGCTATCTCGGTCGGCTGCTCGAGCCCTACCCGCGGACCCAGATCATCTACTCTGGCGGCGACGACGTGTTCCTTCTGGGTTCCTGGGACGAGCTGCCCGACGTCGCCTGGGCCATTCGTCGGCAGTTCTCGCGGTACTGCGGGGGCAACCCTGCCTTCACGCTCTCAGGGGGCCTCGCGATGGTGGGGGGCAAGTACCCCATCTCCCGGGCCGCCAAGCTGGCGGGGGACGCGGAGCACGCGGCCAAGGCGACGCGTTGGCAGGGGAGGGAGAAGGACGCCGTTTCGCTCCTCGACACCCCCATTCCCTGGGCCGACTACGAGGCCGCGCTGGAGTTGCGGGACCGCATCCGGGGAGTCGCCGGGCAGCCGGGGGGCAAGGCGCTGCTCGGCCGTTTGCGCAGCGTGGTGCTGGCGCAGCAGGAGTTTCGGCGCCGGGGACTGGAGAAGCAGATGACCCTCGCGCAGATCCGCGAGCTCGCTCACTGGCAGCGGTGGCGGTGGCAGCTCGTATACGGCCTCAAGCGCCTGACAGGTCGACACAAGGAGTGGACCGACGACCTGCGGGCCATCGAGGAGGCCATCTTCACGAGCCGAGTGGGCGGGCGCGAGACCGCGCTGCCCGTACTGGACTGGTTGCAGTTGCCCACCCGATGGGCGGAGTTCTTGACGCGGAAGGAGGACTGAGATGACCGACCAGAGACCGTCAAACTCGTATCAAGGCGGTGGTCGCGGGCGCGACGACGTGGCCCCGTTGCCCACGGCCGAGAAGATCAAGAGCTTCATGGCGCGGGACGACAGCGCCGCCGACATGGTGCACGAGACGGAGGCGCTGGGCAGGAGACTCCAACAGAATTACGTGACCACCTCGCAGATCCGTAACGCCTACGGCTCCATGAAGAAGATGGAGATGGCAGGCTGGGAGGGGGACAAGACGCTCCGGCAACTCCTGCTCATGAAGCCCAGACTCGCCTATGCGGCGAGCCGTCAGAAGGGCGTCGGCGACCTCAAGACGGTCCTGTCCCACGCCATCGACGCCGTCGCCGAGGCTCCGGAGGCCCAGCGTCCGGCCCGGTTCGAGCGCTTCTGCCAGTTCTTCGAGGCCATTCTCGCCTACCACAAGGCCGCGGGAGGGAAGTAACCATGACGGACACAGCCAACGGCACCATCAAGAGCAAGGTCTTCGTGCGCGGCACCCTGGTCGCGCAAACGGGGCTCCACATCGGGGGGAATTCGATCGGCATGGCCATCGGCGGCGCCGACGCGGTCGTGGTCCGAAACCCCCTCTCCAACGAGCCCTACATTCCGGGTTCTTCGCTGCGCGGCAAGATGCGGGCGCTCCTCGAGCGAGTCCGCGGGCCGGAGCGCGCGTCCAACGGGGAAGGCGGCTTCCGCATCACGTCCAAGGGTGACGCGTTGTGCGGAGAGGACCCCGAAACGAAGCTCGGGAGACTCTTCGGAGTCGCGGCGGAGAAGGGAGGGACGCCCACCCGCCTCATCGTCCGCGATGCGCCGCTCACTCGAGCGAGCGCCGAGCGTCTCAAGAACGCCCCGAACACCGACATGCCCATGACCGAGGTGAAGACCGAGGTGTGGATCGACCGGATCACCTCGGCCGCCAATCCGCGCCAGACGGAACGGGTGCCGGCCGGCGCGGAGTTCGAGTTCGAGCTGATCCTCACCCTGGTGGGCGACGACGACACGGACGAGTACCTGGGCCTCGTGTACGAGGGACTTCGGCTCCTGCAGGCCGACGCCCTCGGCGGCAAGGGCTCTCGGGGGTATGGTCAGGTGAAGTTCACGGTAAGGGAGGTCGTCGAGCGCACCGCCGCGAGCTACGCGTCCGGGGTGCCCGCCGCCCCGCTCGCCGGTCACGAGATCCCGGCGGAGTTCACCCTGGCCGCGGCGGGGTGACCCCATGCCTGCCTACTGCCTGAAGTTCAGCGCGCCGCTCCACGTGGACAGTCAGGGGACGAGCTTCTACGAGGCCGCGGACCCGTTCGTCCGGTCCGACACGCTGAGTGCCGCCGTCCTCTCCGCCTGGGCGCAGCTCGACCCTCAAGGCGCCGAGGAGCGGGCCGCGGAGCCTCCATTCCTCCTGTCGTCCGCGTTTCCTTTCTTCCGGGAGCTCCGGTTCCTACCGCGTCCCGTGGTTTCCAAGGCCCTGCCGCTGCCTGAAGACCGGCTGGACGAGGCCAAGAGCCTCAAGAAGGTCCGCTGGCTGGACTGGGACCTCTGGTGCCGCGCCGTGCTCGGCGACCTCACCTGGACGGAGCCTGCCAACCGCCGGGACCTGCCGGGTGGCCTGGCCGTGTACGCGCCCAAGGCTCAAGAGCTCCCCTTCGCCGGGGAGGGGTTTCACGTCTGGAGAGAAGAGGAGCGGCCCCGCATCGCCGTGGAGCGAGGCGGCGGGCATGCCGCCGACAAGATGCTCTTCTACTTCACGCGCATCCACTATCAGCGCGACGGCGGCCTCTACTTCCTGGCTCGATTCCCTGACGCGAGAGCCCAAGGGGGCTTCGAGGCGGCCCTCTCCTGGCTCGCGGACAGTGGGCTCGGCGCCGACCGCTCCAACGGTCACGGGCTCTTCACGTGGGAGCCGGACCGCGCCTTCGACCTGCCGGCGCCCACGCCCGAGGGGAGCGGCCTCTTGCTATCGCTCGCCAATCCGGCGCCCAACGACACGGTATCCGGCTGGCTCGACGGTGCAGCCTTCGAGGTGGTGGAGAGAGGAGGGTGGGTCTCGGGCAGTTCACTCCGGAGGAACCCAGTGCGCATGTTCGCCGAGGGCAGCAGCTTCCGGCGGCCCCTGGAGGGGCGCGTCCTCGAGGTGGGCAGGCATCCCGCGGGGCACCCGGTGTTCCGAGATGGTCGGGGCTTCTTCGTCGGAACGGGAGGGTAGGACATGGCCAGGCAAGGAACCGAGTCGTGGCAGCTCTGTGTCGAGGTGCTCACGCCGTTGCACGTGGGCAGCGGCTTCACCCTGCTCAGGGACAACGACTTCGTCCTTCGGGAGGGCGTGCCCTTCGTCGTGGACCTCAACCGCACCCTGTCGGAGCTGGCCTCGGGCGACACGGACCTGACCGCCGTGGTGGGGCCCGGTGCCCGTTTGACCGACTTGGTGAGGGTTTGCGGCGAAGACTACGGGTACCCGCTCCCGCTCTTCGGCGGTATCGACGCGGACAAGGTGCGCGGCACCACCGAGGTCCGGGGGCACCTCAAGGACGCCTTCTTCCGGCCCTGCCTGCCAGGGTCGTCGCTCAAGGGAGCGATCCGGACGGCGATCTTGGCCACAGCGGTGAAGCAGGCCGGTGCCAACGTTCAGACGCTGCTCCCGGGCCCGGAGCACACGAAAGCGCAGTTCGCGGCGCAAGGGCTGACAGAAGGCGTCTTCTCTCCCGGCGCTCCGAGGGGCAAGACCCCGAATCGCGACGTTCTCCGTGCCTTGCACATCGGCGACGCCCTCTTCGACGTGGGGGAACTCCAACTCGTCGACGTCCGGTGGATGAACCTGAGGGCCAACGGCTGGGGCTGGCGGGAGATGGGTGGTGCCAAGAGAACCCTGGACTCGTGGCGAGAGGCCAACGGCCTCGTGAGCGAGGCGCTGCCCCCGGGCGTTCAAGCGTCGTTCGCGCTGCAGGTCGACCGGTTCCTCACGAGCGACCCGCTCGCGCGGCGCACGCTCGGGTGGGAGACCGCGGCCGTCGGCATCCTGTCGGCGCTCACGTCCTTCACCTCGCTGCGCGACCTCCTGAACGCCTATGCCCGCCGGAGACTCGGAGCAGAGCTGTCCTTCTTTGAGGTCCACGGCGTGGGCGGCGCGGCGGCGGAGTGCAAACGACTCCTGGCCGAGATGGCGAGCACGCCGGAAGCAGCCTTCGTGCGGGTCGGCTGGGGCAACGGCTGGGCGGGCATGACGGGCGACTGGATGGACGCCGCGACCGTACAGCGGATGCGCGCCCAGTACCGAAATCTCGGGAAGACCGGAGTGCCGACCTTCCCCAAGACCCGCCGTCTGGTGGTCCGGGGTTCCGAGCCGTGCCTGCCCCTCGGCTGGGTTCGCCTCCACACGCCCGAGAAGTCCCGTAAGCGGACCGAGGCGCTGCGAGCGCAGGCGGGGGAGCGTCGAGCGGTCGAGCTACGTCAGAGGGAGGACGAGGAACGGCGGGCGGAGGAGCGTCGGGCGGTGGAGCGGCGCCAGAGGGAGGAGGAAGTGGGGCGCGAGGAGGCGTTGACTCGAGCCGCGGCGGCCGAGGCCGCGCTCTTGCCGGAGGATCGGATGCTGCGCGAACTCAAGACACTGATCGACCGAGCGTCACCCGACGACAAGAAGCCTGGCGGTCCCTTGGCGAGCGCCTTGAACCTGGCTCTTCAGGGTGCGGCGGACTGGCCCGCCGACCAGCGCCATGCCCTTGCGGATCTCGCCGAGGCCATCTGGAACGTCATCGGCTGGGGCAAGGCCGAGAAGAAGACGGACAAGCAGTCCCGCCTCGCGAAGCTCCGCGAATCCTAGCTGCCGTCCCTGGGAAGGGGATGCCTCTCGTTCCTCCGGTGTCTCGGTCGGCGGGCAGCTACTTCCCTCTGCCTGCTGCACCCTCACCTCAACCCCGGCAACGTCGAGCAACGTTGCCGGGGTATTCTCTTCTTCGCCCCGGATGCTAGGGTCGGTTTCCGTGCTCTCAGGTGGTCTTGGGGGCGGGCACTGGCCCGGCCGGTGATCGGGCTCTGATTTGGAGGTGGCCGTGCACCGCGACCTCTATCTAGTTGCCTACGACATCCGAGACGAGCGTCGACTCCACCGGGTCCACGAGTTCGTGGTGGGCTATGCGACGGGCGGACAGAAGTCCGTCTACGAGTGCTTCCTCACCGAGGCGGAGCGCCGCGAGATCGAGGAGGGGCTGGCCGCCCTCATGGACCTCTCGAAAGACCGGGCCCACCTGCTCCACCTGCGCACCAACTGTGCGGTGACCAAGCTGGGCGTCGCCGTGCGTCCCCAAAATCCGACGTTCTACTTCGTCGGAGGGTGAGCTTGCCATGGGCAGCCTCTACATCGACAGCCGCGTCCAGGAAGTCCGTGCCGACGGCCAGAGCCTCACGCTCTACGCCGGTGGCCGATTGGAGGGCCGCGTCCCGGCGATCCCCCTGGAAAGGGTGCTGATCCAGGGCGGCGTGCTCGTCGACACGCGCGCGCTTCACCTGCTTGCGGGTCAGGGGGTTGAAGTGCTGCTGGTCTCCGGCCGGCACGGCCGATGGCGGGCCACGGTGATCGGCCCGGAGCACAGCCACGCGGCGCTGCGGGTAGCACAGGTCGTGGTTCACCTCGACGCGGCCCGAAGGCTCGTGTTCGCGCGGCGCTGGGTGGAAGCGAAGCTCGCGGGGCAGGCGGTGAATGTCGCGGCTTGGAAAGAGATGCACCCTCGGAACCGGGCTCCGCTGATCGATGCAACGGTTGCCCTCGACCGAGCCCTTATAGGATCGGCCGAGGCCGACGCCGAGTCGCTGAGGGGTCTGGAGGGTGCCGCGGCCCGGGCCTACTTCGGCGCGCTGCAGGCGGTCCTGCCCCCGGCCTACGGCTTTCGAGGCCGCAACCGCCGGCCGCCCCTCGACCCGGTGAACGCGCTCTTAAGCCTAACCTACACACTTCTCCACGGCGAGTGGGCGGGCCTCCTGCGGGGGGCCGGCTTCGATCCGCACGTGGGGTTCTTCCACAGCCTGGAGTACGGGCGCGAGTCGCTCGCCTCCGACCTCGTGGAGCCGTGCCGGCCTGTCGCCGACCGCTGGGTCGTCGACCTCGTCAAGACCGGCACGCTTCGGCCCCGTGATTTCGCGATGGGCGGGGAAAGGGCGGGGTGCTGGCTCCGGAAGGACGCACGGGCGCGCTACTACATGGCATACGAGACCTGGGCCGTGCCCCTGCGGCACGGGTGGAGGACCGAGGCCTATGCTCTGGCCCGGGAGGTCCTCAGGGAGGACGGGGATGGGCAGCCTGTACCTGACGGAGTCGAAGACGGTCACGGTGCGAGTGGAGGGGGCGAGCCTGCGGATTGAGGAGCAGGGTTGTCCCCATTTGTACGTTCCTGCGCGGCGCGTGGAACGTGCCGTCGTGTGGGGAGGGGTACTCCTGGACACGGCTGCGCTGACCCTGCTGCTCTCGCACGGCGCCCCAATTTGCTTTGCGGCCAGAGACGGCCGGCTGCTCGGTGTCGCCTGGCCCCCCTTGAGCCCAGCAGCCGGTGGGGCGGCCCTGTTGGAGCGCCGCCGCGCCGACCCGGAGTGGGTGACGGCGTACCGCTCCCTGCTCGACGCCGAGGTGCGCCGAGCGCGCCTGGGGCTCGTCCGCAGCCTCGACGCCACCGTCTGGTCCCGTTGGCGCGACCGGGGGTTTCGGGGGAAAGACTGGGAGGCCTGGCGCCAGCGTGCCTTCTCCAGTGCCGGCCCAGAGCTGGACGCCGCGTGGCGGTACTTGAAGACCCTCCTCCTGGGTGCGGTCAGCGGCTGGCTCCTGAGCGAGGGGTTCGACCCTCATCGCGGTGTCTTGGACGCGAAGGTGCGGTTGGGGCTCGTCAAGGAGTTCGTCCAGCCCCTCACCCCTTGGATTGACGGTGCCGCGCTGTGGGGTCAAAGATCCGGTGTCCTCGCACGGGGGACTTGGATCGGACAACGGGGGGAAATCGAGCTGACACCTGCGGGGGTGAGGCGCTGGACCGCGCGCTTCGAGGCAGAACTGGCTTGGCTGGAGCGCGATGTTCGAAGGCGGATCGACGAAGTCGTGGTCCTGGCCAGAGACTGGCAGCCGGAGCCGGTCCGCCCAGTCTCCAACAGTGGTTCCCGCCCGATCCGGAGGGTGTAGAATGCCGGCCGCGACGCTCTACCTCATTTGCTACGACATCCGAGACCCCAAGCGACTCGTCAGGGTCCACAAGATCCTGAAGGCCCGCGCCCTGGCGCTCCAATACAGCGTCTTCGTCCTCGAGGGGACCGAGCGCGACAAGCAGGCGGCGGTGGAGAGCGTCAGGGAGGTGATCGACCACACCGAAGACGACGTGAGGGTGTATACGTTGCCAGCCCGAGTCGAAGTGAAGGCGCTAGGCGTGGCCGAGCCCCTACCGAGCGGCGTCCTCCTAGTGGGCGCCGGCGGCACGCTGGTCTTGAGGGCGAGGGGAGCGCGGCCTTGCCCGGCCGAGAGAGTGGACGAGCCGTAACTGCTTCGGGGCTCCGGGTACGGGCATCGGGTAACCTTGTGCCGGCGTCGACATGGGAGGCGTGCCGCATCGCCGCGGGATTACTCAGGACCGAGCGCGAGAGGAGGGGTGTGAGTGTTTGTGGAACCAAATAGCGTGTTTGATCGGCACAGACGCGGTGGTGTGCGAGCGCAGGGTAGCGCCGCCATTCGGGGAAGGAGGTGGATGCGGTAAGAACAGAGGACCTGATCACGAAGGGATTGAGACCATGCCTGGGGAAACTTAGCTATCTCGCTCGGAGAATGTAAGAACAGAGGACCTGATCACGAAGGGATTGAGACATCGTCACCGAAAGCGTTGTACACGCCCATGAGTGTAAGAACAGAGGACCTGATCACGAAGGGATTGAGACCGAGGGCCGCACCGACCGTGAGGATCATAGCCGTTAGGTAAGAACAGAGGACCTGATCACGAAGGGATTGAGACAGCTTGAAGCTTTGCGACTTGCCGATACCAAACGTAAGAACAGAGGACCTGATCACGAAGGGATTGAGACCTGACATACACACCGAAGTAGCTCCCCTTTGTTGTAAGAACAGAGGACCTGATCACGAAGGGATTGAGACGATAGGGGCCATGGAGTAAGAGCCGTATGGTTGTAAGAACAGAGGACCTGATCACGAAGGGATTGAGACACGTCACAGTTCCACACAAGATCCGATGCTTCGTAAGAACAGAGGACCTGATCACGAAGGGATTGAGACGCAGTCAGCCAGGCGTTCGAACTCCCAATCCAGTAAGAACAGAGGACCTGATCACGAAGGGATTGAGACTTCCTGATTTGCCAGACCAGGTGCGTGCTGAACTGTAAGAACAGAGGACCTGATCACGAAGGGATTGAGACGAGAACGCGTTGCACAGATAGGTCGTGTTCATGTAAGAACAGAGGACCTGATCACGAAGGGATTGAGACCGGGGTGAGTGAGTTCGGGCTCGGTCTCGGTTGCGGGTAAGAACAGAGGACCTGATCACGAAGGGATTGAGACCTCCTCAAGAGAGACGAGCAAGGCGTTTCGAGCGTAAGAACAGAGGACCTGATCACGAAGGGATTGAGACGCGGCGGGCGATGATGATCCGCTCCCCCTTGCCGTAAGAACAGAGGACCTGATCACGAAGGGATTGAGACGAGGAGCTTTCCAAGCTTGAGGAACGAGCGGGGTAAGAACAGAGGACCTGATCACGAAGGGATTGAGACAACGTGTCGCGCCGCGCCATGTTGACGTTGCGGAGTAAGAACAGAGGACCTGATCACGAAGGGATTGAGACCTCGAGCACGAACACTACGTAGAGGAGCGAGACGTAAGAACAGAGGACCTGATCACGAAGGGATTGAGACCGGAAAACGCGGTCCCGTCCGTTCCTGCCACGGCAAGTAAGAACAGAGGACCTGATCACGAAGGGATTGAGACGACTCCCACCAGCTCACCAGGATCAGGACGACGTGTAAGAACAGAGGACCTGATCACGAAGGGATTGAGACTTGATCTCGATGAGAGACCAGAGAAGGCAGTGGAGTAAGAACAGAGGACCTGATCACGAAGGGATTGAGACGAGGAACGAGGGACGGTAGGCCCAGTCGCGGGTGTAAGAACAGAGGACCTGATCACGAAGGGATTGAGACAGGACCTAGAGCCCTTATTATAGCCCTTTCCGGTAAGAACAGAGGACCTGATCACGAAGGGATTGAGACCCGAAGTAGCGCCCCTTTGTTACGGTACGCAATGGTAAGAACAGAGGACCTGATCACGAAGGGATTGAGACTCTGATAGGAGAGCGATGGCCAGCCGCTCCGCCTCGTAAGAACAGAGGACCTGATCACGAAGGGATTGAGACTTGTGGGGGGCGTGCCCGGCCGGACAATCGCGCTCGTAAGAACAGAGGACCTGATCACGAAGGGATTGAGACCGTATACCGTTCCCCTTGACTGCAAGCCTTGTCGTAAGAACAGAGGACCTGATCACGAAGGGATTGAGACCGCTCTTCGCGGCCTTCTTGTTCTCCTTTGCTTCTAGTAAGAACAGAGGACCTGATCACGAAGAGATTGAGACTTCCGTAGGGTTCATAGGTGGCGATGAGGACGGGTAAGAACAGAGGACCTGATCACGAAGGGATTGAGACTTTCGCCCATTTCCCATTGAACTTTCGACGTTCGTAAGAACAGAGGACCTGATCACGAAGGGATTGAGACTCTGAAAGCGGCTTCCCTTGCCCTTTTGGTTGCGTAAGAACAGAGGACCTGATCACGAAGGGATTGAGACGACGGCCTGAATCAGAGTGTCTCCTCCCCGCGTCGTAAGAACAGAGGACCTGATCACGAAGGGATTGAGACCACAGCGGAGAGCCGGAGGTGTCCCAAGGGGGCGTGTAAGAACAGAGGACCTGATCACGAAGGGATTGAGACTTCGTGCGCCGTTCCCATGTGTCCTTCCTCCCAAGGTAAGAACAGAGGACCTGATCACGAAGGGATTGAGACCATCTCGCGGGCCAACGCTTCCTTCTGCGACGGGGTAAGAACAGAGGACCTGATCACGAAGGGATTGAGACCCGCCAGTCGCCGTCTGAGTCTACGTACCCGAGATAGTAAGAACAGAGGACCTGATCACGAAGGGATTGAGACGAAGCATTCCACAGTCCAAGCAAACGGCAGCTTTTGTAAGAACAGAGGACCTGATCACGAAGGGATTGAGACCAAGAACGGTTCTGCCCATGTTCGCCAGCTCAAAGTAAGAACAGAGGACCTGATCACGAAGGGATTGAGACCACGCCGACGCCAGGGTCGCAGTCGAGTGCGTAAGAACAGAGGACCTGATCACGAAGGGATTGAGACCCGGTTCCGGATCTGCCAGACCAGGTGGGTGGAGTAAGAACAGAGGACCTGATCACGAAGGGATTGAGACGATAATTTAATCCCCGCCCAAGTGGCACTTTCTTGTAAGAACAGAGGACCTGATCACGAAGGGATTGAGACAGGCCGAACCGGCCCGTTGTTTCTTCTCTCGTTGTTGTAAGAACAGAGGACCTGATCACGAAGGGATTGAGACAGAAGCAAGTAACTGACAAGAGCGATAGCGTTGTAAGAACAGAGGACCTGATCACGAAGGGATTGAGACTCGGCTTTCGCCTGTTCACTCAGATGTCGGTGTGTAAGAACAGAGGACCTGATCACGAAGGGATTGAGACGTGAGGTCCACCACAGCCTTGCACCCCTTGACAGTAGGAACAGAGGACCTGATCACGAAGGGATCGGGACGCAACGCCACCGGAGGAATGACTGGAATCCTGGGTGCCCCTGCAACCCGCAGCAATCGAGTCGCTCGAGCGACTGCTCCGACAACGCCCTCCAGGGTGGTGGGAGCGCGTCTGCGCCGCGTTGCCCGAGATCGGTGCCCTGTACAGGGTGCCCCAACCGCCTGAGTATCACGCGGAGGGGAACGTGGGGGTCCATACTCGCCTGACGGTGGAGGCGCTGCCGCCGGACGCCCCGGCGGAGGTGCTGTGGGCCGGGCTGCTGCACGACGTGGGCAAGGCAGCGACCACTCGTATGGAGGGGGGCAAGTTGGTCGCCCACGGTCACGACCGGGCCGGGGCCGCGCTGGCCGAGGGAATCCTCGGCCGTCTGGACGTGGCGGAAGAGACCCGGGCTGTGGTGGCGTGGTTGGTGCGCCACCACCTGTTCCACTTCTCGTGGAACCTGGAAGGGAGCGCAGAGCTGTCGCCGAGGCAGCGGCGCCGGGTCCGGGACCCGCGATTCCCGCTGCTCCTGGAGTTGTTGAGAGCTGATTCGCTGGCGTCCCACGGGGGAGGCGGGGGCCTCAAGGCCTACGAACGGTACCGGAAGGTTTGGGAGGACGAGATGTCTCGAGTGTCGGGGGAGGACGGTTCGTGCCGAAAGCGCTGATCGTTTCGGTGGGAGGGACGGCGGAGCCGGTGGCTCGGGCGCTGGAGGAGCACCGCCCTGACGTGGTGTGCTTCGTCTGCTCCGAGGACTCGGTCGAGAAGATCGGCGATGTGAAGCGCCTCGCGGGAGGCGCCGGCGCGTCTGTGCGCAGCCGGGTGGTTGTGGTTTCCGACCCCCAGGACCTGGTGAGTTGCTATCGAGGGGCGCTGCTCGCTGCCGAGCGGATCGGAGAAGCTAATGTGCCGCCCGACGACGTGGTGGTCGACTACACGGGGGGCACCAAGACCATGAGCGCCGCGCTCGCCCTCGCGACGGTCGGGAAGGGGTTCCGGTTCTCCTATGTCGGCGGCCGGGAGCGCGACAAGGGCGGCCTGGGCACGGTGCTTAGCGGTACGGAGGAGGTGCGCTCCGGCGTTAGCCCCTGGCGGCTCTTTGCGGTGGAAGAGAAGAGGGCCTTCGCGGACCTCTTCAATCGCCACCTCTTCGCGTCGGCCGAAGAAGTGCTCGCGCGCGCGGTGCGCCACGACGCGGTCGAGCGCGACCTCCTCGAGGCCCTGCTGCGGCTGGCGCGGGCCTACCGTCACTGGGACGCCTTCCGGCACGCTCCGGCCAAGGAGGAGTTGGCCAAGGGCAGCGCGTCACTCGACACCTGGGTGCGGCTCCGGCCGGGCGGAACCGACCTGACGGCTGCGCTGGACGCTGCCCGAGAGAACCTTGAATTTCTGAACCGCTTGCAGGAGGGAACCAGGGGCTTCAAACGCCGTCACCGGCTTCAGGTGGCGGACCTCCTCTCAAACGCGCGCCGCCGCGCGGAGGTGGGGCGCCACGACGATGCGGTGGCGCGGGTGTACCGCGCTCTGGAACTCCTGGGGCAGATCGCCTTCGAAGAGGTCTTCGGCTGCGAGACGGGCGCGGCTGACCCGGCACGTCTTCCCGAGTCTCTTCGGGACGAATACGCCTTGGCCTACGCCGACCGCGATGGCAAGGGGCTGCGCATCCCGTCCTTTGCGGTCTTCCGGGCCCTTCAGGCGGCCGGCCGCCCAGAGGGGCTGGCGTACTTCGCCCGGCGCGCTGACTTCGACAAACTCCTCTACTCCCGAAACCACTCCATCCTGGCGCACGGATTCGAGCCGGTCGCCGCAGACCTGCCGGACCGCTTCGAGAGGCTGGTGCGCGAGACGTTCGACCTCCAGGAGGTCGTTCCATTCCCGCGGTTTGTCTTCTGATGGCTTCGCGTTCAGGCCCCGTCTTTCTTTGCACGCTGGGGGGCTCATGGGCGGTGATCCCGGAGATTCTGGGCTACATGGATCCGGCCCGCTTTCCCGTTTACCCGGTCTCCTGGTGGGAGGATAAGGAGCGGCCTTCCCTGGCAGTGCCGGAGGAGGTGTGGGCCGTTACGACGATTGGGGGGCCGGCGCGGGGGGCTTCCCGGTTCCTTCGGCGATACTGGGACGGCCTCGCCCCCGGCACGCCGCGGTTGAGGGTGTTCGCGCCGGGCGGCGTCGAGGACGTCTCGACGCCCGAGGCCCATGAGCGGATGGCTGAAGCCGTGTTTCGTCTGGCGCTGGCGGCTCGGGAGGCGGGAGGTGCACCGCTCTACTCTCTGGCCGGCGGCCGAAAGACGATGTCGAGCCTGCTGCAGGCGGCAGCGGGCGTGTTCGGCGCGGCCGAGGTCTTCCACGTCGCCTCCGAGGAGGCGGTCGACGTTCGCACGCGCGATGGCGAGGCACTGAAGGCCGAGCTGTCCGAAGACCTTGCCGCGGGAGTCCACCCGGTAGCACTCGGCGCGGCAGAGGCCTTCGAAGGTCTGGAGTGGAGCTTCGGCGGGATGGCGCCCATCCGGGGAGAGAACTATCCCCTGAGTCTGTCTGGGACAGACGGTGGAATAGAGGTCTTGACTCTCGAGGGGCCGAGCCTCTACGAAGAGGTGGCCCGACGGCGGCGAGAGGCTACCCGGATCGCCCAGAACTACTTCATCGCGCTCTTGAGGCAGGATACCAGGGAGAACTTCCGCACGCTCTACCGCCTCCCATCCTCGGCGATCCAGAGACTAAGGGACGAACGGATCGGCGCCGATCCGTCGCGAGAGGCCGCGGACAAGGCGTGGTTGCGCCGCCTGCCGAAGACTGACCTGCACTGCCACCTTGGGGGTGTCGCTCTGCCGGGCGAACTCCCCGAGATCGCGCAGGCGGTGTGGCGGGAGGCTGGAGACAGCGCCGGGAAGGCGGCGGAATGCGCCGCCGGGCTGGAGCGCTGGCTCGCAGAGACGCCCCCGCTCGGTGCGGCTCGAGGAGAGGGGCTGCGAAGGGTCTGCGAGGTTCGGGACGGCGCGGGCCTTCCCGTCCACCTCGCAACATCGGCGGTAATCCGGGCCGCGGCCCGGTGTGGCCCGTGGCTGGACGCGCTGTGTCTGCCCGCGTCGGGGCGTTTCGTGGGGGTGGGCATCCGGGACTACATGGAGGCAGGGTGGCTCCAGGGAAGCGCGCTCCTGCAGTCGCCGGCCGCCATCGGAGCCGCGTGCCGGTTGCTCGTTCGCAAAGCGGCCCGAGACGCGGTGTCGTACCTGGAGGTCCGGTGCTCGCCGGCCAAGTACGCCCGCGAGGGGCTCACCCCTGACGCGGCCCTCGAGGCCATCCGCCTGGGCTTCCAGGCCGCGGCGCGGGAGGTGGCGGGAGCGCCGAAGGTGGAGCTCCTGATCATCGGCACGCGGCACAGCGAGCATGGTGAGCTGCACGAACACGTGCGCCTCGCGGCGGAGGCCTCGGGCAGCGATACGGGGTCACCGCGCGTGAGGGGGTTCGATCTGGCGGGGGATGAGTCGACCCGCTCGCCGGCCGAGGTGCGGCACCTCTTCATGCCGCTCTTCGAGAAGTGCCTGAAGATCACCGTGCACGCGGGGGAGACGGAGCCGGTGGAGCGCGTATGGGAGGCGGTGTACCACCTGAACGCCGACCGCGTGGGGCACGGGCTGCAGCTGGCGCTGCACCCCGATCTTCTGGCCCACTTTCGGGACCGGGGCACGGCCGTGGAGCTCTGCCCGTCGAGCAACGACCAGGTGGTGGGGTTCTGGGACGTGCGCCGGGGTGGCGACCAGGGCGCGGCGTACCCGGTCCGGCGGTACCTGGAAGAGGGCGTTCGCGCGTGCGTGTGCACGGACAATCCCGGCATCTCGAGGACCGACTGGACCGGGGAACTCTACAAGGCGGCGGCGATGGTTCGCGGCGGGCTCTCCCGCTGGGAGATCCTGATCCTTGTGAGAAACGGGTTCGAGGCGGCATTCTTGCCTCTGCCCGAGGGGGGGGAGCTCCTTCGGTCGGCGGACGAGGCCGTGTACAGGGCGCTCGGGGCGCAGGAGAGGTAACGTTGACGGAAAGAATTCTGGCGGTCCCCCGCGAGGCGCTGACGGACGCACTGGTGCGGCCGCGAGCCGCGGTGGGGGCGCGGACGTGGGGCGAGGTGGAGGGGCTGCTCGGTCTCGAGCACGCGGCCTGGGTCCCCCGTGGTCGGGCGGAGCAGGACCCGTCGTGGAAGCAGGTGATCCCCTACATGGTCTTCGAGGCGCCTGACGGCGGCGTACTGGCCTACCCGCGGCAGGGGCGTGAGGCTCGGCTCCACGCGCACTGGAGCGTGGGCGTGGGCGGCCACGTGGAGGACTCGGACCGAGCCGACCCGGGGGGCTGGGGCCCGCTCCTGGACCGTGCGGCCCGCCGCGAGGCCGAGGAGGAGTGCCCGTGCCGGTGGCTCGGCGGCCTCGAGGTGCTGGGCGTGATCAACGAGGAAGAGACCGAAGTGGGCCGGGTGCACGTCGGCGTGTGCCTGCGGCTTGCCGTGGACCCAGGCTCCCTTTCCCAGGGTGACCGGGAGACCGCAGGGCGACGGTGGGTCGCGCCCGCTTCCCCGCTGGCCGCCTTGCCCGAGGGCGCGAGCTTCGAGATCTGGTCCGAGCTCGCACTGGGGCTCCTCGACGGGCGCGGGGGCCCCGGTTGAACACCGTGCTCGTGGCCGTTGCCGGCCTGACGCCCCAGGTGATCACGGAGACGCTCTACGCCATGTACCGCCAGGGCGTGGTGCCGTCGGAGGTGCATGTGCTCACGACGCTTCCGGGTCGCCAGAAGATCCGAGAGTTCCTGCTCGACCCGCACCGGGGGGCGTTCTACACGTTCTGCTCCGAGTACGGCATCGACCACCGACGGGTGCGCTTCGACGGCTCGACGGTGCATGTGCTCCTCGGGCCCGAGGGCCTTCCCGTCGAGGATCTTCGGACGCTGCCCGAAAACGGTGCGGTGGCGGACCAGATCGTGGGGTTCGTGCGAGACCTCTGCGAGCGCCCTGACGTGAGCGTGCACGCCAGCCTCGCCGGCGGCCGGAAGACCCTGTCGTTCTACCTCGGTTACGCGCTCTCGCTCTTCGGGCGCCCCCACGACCGCCTTAGCCACGTGCTCGTGGCCGAGGACTTCGAGACCCACCGCGAGTTCTTCTACCCGCCTCGGGAGCCGAGGGACTTGAAGACGAGCGCAGAAAAGTGGATCAACACCGCGGACGCACGGGTGGACCTCGTGGACATTCCCTTCTTGCGGCTTCGGGATCTTCTCCCGTCCCGGTCCCTCGACGGTGGCTTCGCCGAGGTGATCCGCAGGGCACAGGAAGGCCTCGGCGCCGGGGGAGCGGCCGGGGCCGTCACCCTGATCCTCGGGGAGAACCGCATCGTCTGCGGCAGCTTCGCCTGCGCGCTGCGCGACCAGCCCTTCGCCGTGTATGCGCATCTCGTCCTCTCGGCCGCCGCGGGCCGCGGGCTGATGCCCTTCCAAGACCTCACGGGGGAGCCGTTCCTCGAAGAGATCTGGGAGGAGCAGCGCCTCGCGCGGGGCCTCTCCTCTTCGCCGGCGTTCAACCGGCTGCCGGAACTCGTCGACCTGCTGGCCCGAAGCCCCCGAGGCGACAGGAACTTCGCCGCCGTGGTCACGAAGATCAACAGGGCGATCGAGGAGGCTTTTCCCGATGTGCTCTCGGGGAAGCTGAGGGTCCGTCGTTCGGGCAAGGGGCCCGTAGCCTACGGCGTGCGGCTTCGGGAGGAGGAAGTGGTACTCCAGATACGCTCTTAGTCTGCAGGCGGAGTCTCGCGAGCTCGCGAACGGCATCCACGGCCAGTTCAGGGGTAAGATCTCTGTAGGGCGCCGACGACCGACGGAAGAAGTTGAGGCGGGCACCGCCAAACCGCGCGACACCGAGTGGGAGGAGGACGCCAAGGCCCGGGCGAATGAGAATGGAGCATTCGGCCCCAAGGCTGTAAACATGGTGAACTTGGTGTCCCTAAGCCCCTTCCGAGGCACCTGGGGGAAGAAGTATCCGACCCTCAGGCGAAGTTCACGGCAAGACGGGTGGCGGGAGGAAAGAGGGGACCCCTCCCCTGGAAACACGAGGGCAGTCCATTCCGAGTGGCGGTAACTTTGGCGGTATCAAGAAAATATGCCCCCAAGGAATCGCTAATTATCAGGCTTAACAGAGGCATTGCGGTTCCAGTCTTCCCATTCGGAAGCAAAGAGGCCTCGCGAAAAGCGAGGCCCCTTTCGTATGGGCCGGATGCCCGGTACCCCGCGCAGCACACGGAGGCGCGAGACGCCTTCACGAGGAAGGCGCATCGCGGAGGCCAGGATGGCCGAGAGCAATGACGGGGTATCCGCCGGATGCCCTCGGGGCTGTCGGGTACCCAGACGGGTCGGGCCGCTTGAGCTGTGGCATATGGGGTCTACAGTCCGGACGGCCGAACGGTGGTCTTGGTCCCTGATTGCCCCCGTCAACCGACGCTTGCTTCGGCTCACCGGAGGACTTCCACGGCCATCCGGATCGCCTCCTCCACGGCCTGCTGCGCATGGAAGCAGAGTTGCTCGGGCAGCACGTCCGAGCCCGCACCCAGCCGCGCCAGAGCGAGGTCGCTGCGGGCATGCTCGAGCCATCGCTCAGGACGGGCCTCCCCGGTTCTCTTAGCCGGCGGATTCATAGACCACCCTCCCATCTCGTAGCGCCTCGCGGTAGATGAGACCCGGCATCTTGGCGGCCCGCTCCAGGGTCTTCTCTCCGACGACCAGGACGTCCATGGCCATGAGGATACCCCGCAGCGCGCGCCGGATGCGGACGCTCTCCTGCCGCGGGCTCGCCGGTTCTTCGCCAGTGACCACGAGGATGTCGAGGTCGCTGTGCGCGTGCATGCCTCCCCGCACGTAGGACCCGAACAGGATCAACCGTCGTGGCCGGCTTACCTCCACGATCCGGCGGACCGCCTCCTGGACTTTCTCCGGCGTGACCTCCCACTTTGTCGCTATGGCACGGGCTCCTTGTGGGCGTTCGCCGCCCTAGTGAGCAACGTCGACGCGCCCGTGCGGGCCAACGACCCACCGTACACAAGGGTCGCTGATCAAGGCCGCCGCTTCGCTCTCGGGAAGAGTAATCAGGTCCGTCGGCCTCAAATCAGCCCTCCTCCCCCGCGGGGTGTGGCGGAGCCTGCACCGGGAATCTCAAAGGCACTGCCCGTCTGTCCTGGCCAGGGGAGGGGGAACAGTCGGCTTCGCTGCCGATACTACCGGCGTGCCACCCGCATGGTCAACGATCGCCGGTTCCAGAGGAGCGTGTGCGGACGCTGCGTTACCGCAGAACGTGCTCGACCTGCGCCGAGGTCTGGCACAAACGGGGCATTCCCTGAAGGAGACTTTGCCTCCGGGCATATTCGGGCACCTTGCCCAACCGCGGCCGCGACCTTTGTCAGTTCAGTGTGAACCCCGGCACGCGGATCGGCTCTTTCACGGTCGTCACGCCGTCCGGGGAGAGGCCCGAGACCCAGACCTCGCCGGCGATGTCGCGGACGATGGAGTGCCGAATGCCACTCGAGACGCTCGTGGCCGGTCCTTGCGGGTTGTTCATCCTCGACGGACGGAGCGCAGGCGGGACGACGTTCGAGACGAGGCAGACCCCTTGGGTGAAGTTGCCGAGCTGCCCGCAGTCGCCGAGACCCCAAGCCCTCGGTTCCAGGCCCTCCAAACTGAGCATTTCGGCGAGAACGGTCTCGTTGCCGCCGAAGACGAGGGTTGCCGTTCCGGGGACCGGCGTGGGTACGTTCCGCTGCGCGGTGTCGCCGACTCCCAACTGTCCGTAGTAGTTCGCGCCCCAGGTGTTGATGTGAACGTAGTTCTCCGTCCCGAACGGAACGGCAGCCATGGAGTGGCGCCAGCCCGCGGCAATGGCTCTTGCACCGAAGAGGCCTGACACCAAGACAGGTGACGGGCTGCTCGTCGTTGTCCCGTCTCCCAGTTGACCATCGTCGTTGGCTCCCCAAGCGAGCACCGTGCCATCGGCGCGGAGGGCCAGGGAGTGAGCCAGACCGCCGGCCACATCGATCACCGGCGCTCCGGGTGGCAAGGACACCTGCACGGGGGTGGGCTGGGTGCCGCCGCTCGTTCCCAGGCCCAACTGGCCTTGGGCGTTGTTCCCCCAGGCGAAGACGTTGCCGTCCAAGTCGACCGCCAGGGAATGGTCGACGCCGGCACCGATCCTCACGATCTTCGAAAGCCCTGCGATTGGAACCGGCTCCGGCACGTCGGCGCCGGAGTCGTTCCCCACCTGCCCCAGATGGTTTCGGCCCCAGGCCCAGACGTTTCCCAGCGTATCCACGGCCAGCACGTGGTCGCCTCCGGCCTGGACCTGGTGGATGGCCGGCAAGCCGTCTACTTTGGCGGGGCTGAAGGTGGTCACGCCCGTGGCCCCGTTTCCGAGCCCCCCGAAGAGGTTCATGCCCCAGGTGTAAACGTCGCCGGCCGAGCTCAGCGCCGTGTAGAAGATGTCCGCGGGCACCGGGGTCACTGGGAATCCGCGGCTCGCAGAGACCGCGGGCTGGATTCCCAGCGTCACCGTGAGGAGGGCGCCGGCGCTCGTGGCGCTTCCCTGATCATTGGAGACGATCACCGAAAAGACCGCTCCGTCGTCCAAGAAGAACGTCGAGGGGGTCGTGTAGGATGGCCCGGTCGCCCCGAGGATCGGGACGTCGTTTCGCATCCACTGATAGGAGAGCGGCGGAGAGCCGGACGCGGCGACCGAGAAGGTCGCGGTCGCGCCCTCGACCACGTTCACATCCGCGGGTGGGAGTAGGATCTGCGGCGGAGCCGGAACGAGGACGGTGAGCAGTGCGTCGGCGCTGGTGGCAGTGTCCGCGCTGTTGCCGACGACGACGCTGAAGCGCGCGCCGTCGTCGGCAAGGGTGGTGGCCGGTGTCACGTAGAAGGCGGCCGTCTCGCCGAAGAGCTCGAGTCCGTCCCGGAACCACTGGTAGGAGAACGAGCGGCTGCCCTCGGCGCTCACGCCGAAGACTCCTTCGGATCCCTCGAACACGGTCACGCCCTGAGGGTCTGCCGTGATGACTGGCGGGGCTGGGAGAGGAACCGCAGCCGGAGCGCGGTAGACATTGGCGTAGATGAAAGTCTTTGTGCCGACGGCCTGGCGCCAAACGGTGACAGCGTCACCCTCCAGATTCCCGGCAATGTCGGCGAAGCGGGCATCCCCGGTATCGATATGCTCGACGAGGGTCGGTGGAATGCCGGAAATACCCTGGGAGACCTGGAGGTCGAAGCGCGGGACGTCCGGTGGGGCGCTCTGGCTGAAGACCGCGAGGAGGTTCCCGCTCCAGTCGACTGCCGCCCGCGGAAGCCTCGCGTCGCCGGCCGTCGAGATCGGCAGGGACCACCAATACTGCGACCCCGAGGAGTACTGGGATTGCCAGACGTCCGAGAGGCCCGCGAGATTTTGTTGTCGCCAGGTCACGACGAAGAGGCCGGAGTCGGAGTACCGCCAACCGCCTGCTGCCACGCTCGCGGTCGCCGCGCTGCCGTTGGAGTCGACGTTCCGGATGCTTCGCTCCCCCCAGATTCCGGAGTTTCCGTCTAACACAGCCGCAGCGATGTCGTACACCGAGGCCGCCGGGTTCCACCTCCGCCACGCTGCAACTGCATCCTTGCTAAAGCGCCCCACCGCCAGGTGCGGTTCGAGGCTCTGCCCGTCCGGGGCCGCAGGGGCCGGGTGCTGATCGACGAGGGCGGGTACTTCCCACACGTCGTTCGAGAAGCGGCTGGCGCAGAGGTAGCGCTGCGGGTCGGGTGTCCCCGCCGGATCACGCGCGTCCCACACGGTGACCGCGTATCCGTTGAAGTTGGTGGCGACGTCCGGCGACCCACCAACTCCGCAAGCCGTATTGGCAGCCGCCGACGTGAGCTCCACCCGCTGCACGTCGTAAGATCCCGTGAAGGTCGCGGCAGAGACCTTGGAGTCGCAGCTCGACCAGACCGCGACGGCCAGACCCGCCGTCATGGAAACCCCGCCGGTGGCGAGGCACGTCCCGTCGCTGTGCTCCAGCACGAAAGGCTCACTCCAACCCCAAGCGCCGGACGTGATCGTGTACACCGCGGCGTAGATCGTTCCGGGCTGGGGCCCGGTCGGCGGAAGCTCGAAGGAATTCCAGATGGCCACCGCATTCCCGTTGTCGTCCATGGCGACCCTGGGTTGCACCATATCGACCGTGTCGTCGGTCTCCAGCGTACCCGTCGGTCCCCAGGTGTCGGTGGCCGCGTCGTAGCGCCGGCCCCAGACGCTCACCCGGCCGTTGGCCGACTCCATCCATACTGCGGTGGCGTTGCCCGCCAGGTCCATGGCCACGCGCGGCAGGGTCGCGTCCCCTGCGAGGCTCACCGACACCGGCCCCTCGGTGCCCCAGGTTCGCGGCGGGTTGGCAGTGGAATACCAACCGGACCACGCCCCCGTCCACCCGGTCACGCCCAGGCCGCCGAGGCCGTCGGGGCCCTGCGCGAGCAAGGACAACGAGTAGCTCGTGTTCGGCCGGAGGGCGGGGACCGGCTGCACCGTCCAAGTGCGTGTGTTCGGATCGAAGCCCGTCGTGACAGGCACATATTGTCGTATCGCCTCGGATGTGAGGTAGATCCAGGCCTCCGACTGGGCTTGGGAATCGAGGAACTCGGGGTCGAAGGTCGCGGTAAAGAGGGTGTCCACCGACAAGTCGCCGCCGGGGTCCGCCGGAGGAGAAAAGCCGAACGTCGCGATGGGCTTCGTCATGAAATGCGACGTGAAGGGAGTTGCCAGCGCGTTCCCTGCCAGGTCCTTCACCGCGGCCGTCAACGTGACGTCGTAGGTTCGACCGAAGGCAAGTTGATACGAGGGCGCGAACGTTGCCGTCAACGTCCCGGGATCGTAGATCACCGTGCCGGGTATATCGACCGTGGTCACGTCGTAAGTGTAATAGGTGTTCTGCACGAGGAACGAGCTCCCGGTCACCGTCGCCGGATCCAGAGGCTCGGAGAACGTGACCGTGACCGAGGTTCTCGTGGAAACGCCGTAGGTGTAAGGGGCTGGTGGCGAGACCGAGACCACCGTCGGCGGGATGTTGTCCGAAACCGCCGTCGTGAAGGTGAAGGACACCGCCGCTGCCAGCCCATTCCCCGCGAGATCCTTGGCCCCGGTGGTCACCGTCGCGACGAAGGCGGTCCCCAGGGTAAGGGGGGCCGCCGGCGTGAAGATCGCCGTGCGAAACGCCGCTCCGTAAGTGACTGCTCCGGCAACGGGGGCGCCGGCGGCGGTCAGCGTGAAGGTGGCGGTGGTGAGCGTGGCCGGGTCCATCAGCTCGGAAAACGTCACGTCGACCGCCGTGCTGAGGGCTACGTTGGTCGTGCCGTCCGCCGGGATCGTCGAGACCACAGTCGGAGGCGTGACGTCGGCCGTCGTAAAGCCGAAGGTGAAATTCGCGGCCAAGGCGTTGCCGGCGGCGTCCTGGGCTCCGGTCGTCACGGTCGCTACATAGGCCGTGCTCTCTGCCAGGGGGCCGGCCGGAGTGAAGGTCGCAGTGAGGGTCGCGGGCGCGTAGGTGACGTTGCCCGTCACGGGAACGCCGGCCCTCGTCAGAGTGAAGGTAGCGGCAGTCAAGGTCGCTGGGTTCATTGCCTCGGAGAAGCTCACTGCCACCGCCGTACCCGCCGGCACGCCGGTGGCGCCGTTGGTCGGAGCCGTGGACACAACCGTGGGAGCCGTCGTGTCTGGCGCCGAGCCGGTTGTGAAGGTCCAGGAGAACGGCGCGGCGAGCGGGTTCCCGGCGAGATCTCGGGCACCGGTCCCCACCGTGGCCGTGTAGGCGGTGGCAGGGACGAGGCTCGCGGCCGGGGTGAAGGTGGCCGTGGCGCCCACAACGGTCACGGTGCCGGCTACCGGGCCTCCCGGCCCCGCGAGGGTCAGGCTCGCGGCGAGCGAAGCGGCGTCCACCGGTTCGGAGAACGTGACGCTGACGCCCGCATTGACCGCCACCCCGTTTGCGCCGTTTGCGGGCGTTGTGCTCGACACGGTTGGCGGCGTCGTGTCGGGCGCAGAGGCCGTGGTAAAGGTCCAGGAGACCGCGGCAGCAAGGGCATTCCCGGCCAGATCCCGGGCCCCGGTGCCGACCGTGGCGGTATACGCGGTGCCGAAGCCGAGGCTCGCGGCCGGGGTAAGGGTCGCCGTGGCGCCCGTCACGGTCACGGTCCCGGCCACCTGCGCTCCCGGCCCTGCCAGGGTGAAGCTCGAGGCGAGGGAGGCGGCTTCGACCGCCTCGGAAAACGTGACGCTGACCGCCGTACCGACCGGAACGTCACTCGCGCCTTCGGGCGGGGCTGTGGAGATGACCGCGGGCGGCGTGGTATCGGGCGGGGGCTCGATCGCGAAGGTCCAGGTGATCGGGGCCGCCAGGGGGTTCCCGGCGAGGTCGCGCACGGCCGTGGTGACCGTGGCCTCATACGACGCGCCGTACACCAGGGCGCCGGGCGTAAACGTGGCAGTGGCGCCGCTCACCGTCACTGTGCCGTTCACCAGACCGCCGGGGCCGCTCAGGGTAAAGGTCGCCGCGGTGACCGTGGCCGGATCCACCGGCTCGGAAAAAGTGATGCTCACGGCCGTCGACGCAGGGACCGACGGCGCGTCGTTCGCGGGAACGGTCGAGACCATCGTGGGCGGAGTCGTGTCGGGCGCCTTCCCGGTGGTGAAGCTCCATGAGACCGGGGCTGCGAGCGGGTTGCCTGCCAGATCCTTGACGCCCTCCCCCAGGGTAACGGTGTAGGCCGTGCTGAAGTCGAGGGGGCTGCTGGGCGTGAAGGTGGCGGTGGAGCCGCTGACCGTGATGCGGCCTGCCACCGGCCCGCCCGGGCCCTCCACGATGAAGTTTGCCGCGAGCGACGCCTCGTCGACCGATTCGGAGAACGTCACGGCGATCGCCGCGTTCACCGCCACATCGGTGGCTTCGCTTGCGGGCACCGTCGAGGCGACCGAAGGGGGCGTCGTGTCGGCTCCCACCGGATCGAGGGTGATGCTCACGCGCACGACGCTTCCGGCCACCAGCTCCGCCACGGTGGTACTGCCCTTGTAGCTCACCGTGGCGCCTTCCAAGGCTTCGGCGGCAAACACCCGGTTCACGCCGGCCGGCACCTCCCGTTCGATCACGGTACCGTCGAGGGGGAGGGAGGCGGTGATGGTTGCGATATCCGGGGCCGAGATGGTCAACTGAACCTCGGTAACCGCAGGCGGAAGCGCCGCGGCAGCGGCCTGCCGGGCGCTCCGCAGCCCGATCTGAACCGTGGCGGTCGCACTGCCGTCACCCCCCCCCGCACCGCCGCCGCAGCCGGCGGCGAGGACCGCGAGAAACAGGATCAGGAGCGCCGCCGCCTTGCCGGTTCGCATGGGTCACCTCTTCTCCGGGGAGGCCGGGAGTCCCACCGACAGGGGCTCCGAAAGCTCCGAGACATGACCGCCGGGATACACGGCCTGCACGCGGTACCAGTCCTCGCCCCGGGACGGCGGCCTCACTCGTACCGGAGGAGCCCCTGCGAGGGCCCCGAACTGCTGGTAGGGCCCGTCCCGTGCCGCCGCCACGTACACGACGTATCCCGTCACCCCCTTCGACGGGTCCCAGACGAGCCGGAAGCCGTCCTTCTCCTCGGCCAGTCGCAGCCCGGTTGGAACGACCGGTTTCGGGCGCGCGAAGGTCGACGTCGACCGGGCCTCTGAGGGTGCGCCCTCGTTGCCGGAGGCGTCGACCGCCGACACGGTGTACCGGTAGACCACCCCAGCTTGGGCCGTCCTGTCCTCATAGTCGCGAACGCCCCCCCCGAGCGGTTCCACGTTCAAGCGAGAGCGCTTTCCGTCCAGACTTTCGCGGTACACGCGGTATTCGGCCACGTCGCGATCCGGCGCCGGCTGCCAGCGCAACGAGATCATCCCTTCGGCCGCGACCAGGGCGGTGACCACCGGCGAGCCCGGCGGAACGATGTCGGGAAGTCGGACGCTGACTGCCTCGGACAGGGAGCTCTCGTTTTCGGTCTCGTCCACGGCGGAGACGGCGTACCGGTAGGCGGCCTGGGAGAGCGGGTCGAGGCGCTCCTCGAGACCGAGGAGCGGCCCCTGGCCGAGCTCCCTGGCCGTGACGCTCCGCGCGAAGCGCAGCTCGCCGCCGTCCGCCGCGCGGTAGAGGCGATACGAGTAGACATCAGTCTCGGGGCTGGCCTTCCAGCGCAGCTCCACCCGGCCGCCCTCTCCCAACTTCGCCTCCAGGCCCTGGGGCTGCCCCGGAGGCTCCACGTCGCGGGCCCGGGCCAGCTGCGCCGCCGACGGCGGGCTCTCGTTGCCGGTCCGGTCGCTCGCCGTGAGGTGATACTGGTAGGGCCGGCCCGGCACCGCATTCCTGTCTTCGTATCGAAGAACATCGGGCGGCAGGAGCGTTTGGGTCAGCCGTTCGGCCGGCCCGAGCCGCAGTTCCTTCTCGCCGGGCTGGGGCTTCGACACTTCCTTGCGGTAGACCCGGTAGCCGACGAGGTCGGTTTCTTTGCCCCGTTTCCACGAGAGCACCACCGCGGCAGGCTGACTCTCCACCGGCTCCATGGACGGGGGCGCAGGCGGCGTCCGGTCCGGCGTGACCACCTCCAGCGCCGAGGAGGGGGCTCCGACCTGCCCCAGGGGAGTCTCTGGCACGACGCGGTAGAAATGGGGCAGACCGTCGAGCAGGACCGCGGCATCCGGGAAGCGGAGGACCGTGTCCGCCGCGTCGGCGACGAGCGGCAGCGAGGTGAGCCGCAGGAAGGGGCCGGCTGTCTGGTCGGCGCGCTCCACGTGATAGCGGACCAGCGGCTGCGAGGGCCAGCTCACGGTCGGCCGGTCCGCGCCGGTCTCCTCTTGCAGCGCAGGGCTCTCCGGCCGGGTGGGGAGGCCTGTGTCCACCTCGGCCTCGCCGACGAGCGACTCCGCGCCGCCGGCCCCGACGACCACCAGCCGGTAGCGGTACCGCTCGCCTCGAGAAACCTCCCGGTCCAAATAGGCGTAGCCTCGAAGCTGCGCATAGCCCACGGCGGAAAGCGCAAAGACGCGGTCGATCTCGGGGTTCACGTCTTTTTCGGCGTCGGCACCCCCCTTGAACTTCATGCCGCGGGAAAGGGAATCCGGGGCTTCGGAGAGGATCTTGCTGCCTCGCTCCGGGTCCGTGACCGGGCCCACCTCGGCCAGCCGGCGAAGCTCGCCGCCAGCCATGCCGCGATAGAGGACCAGCTGACCCGCCGGCCTTGGCACGGGACCCCAGTAGAGGTAGACCGCGCCCTCGCCGACGGCGGCCCGGAACGAGGCAGCTGCTCCTGGCACGGTCAGACCGAGGAGCGCGACGGTTACCAGGAGAGCTGGAGACCTCAATCGCATGGAAGCCATCCTGTCGGTTTGCCGCAGGCGGTTCCCAGCATCCGGGGAACCGGGCTCTGCGATGCTGCTGGCCGTCCCTATCGTTGAATGGAGAGCTCGTCGAGCGAAATCTCTCTCCCGTCCCGAAGCAACTTCCCCACCGGCGCCGGGTCGAATCGCGTAGCCGGCAGAAGTTGATCGCCCGGACAACCGTCCGGCAGGTGCTCCAAGAAGAAATGCCACTCCCGGTTATAGGCTGCCATTTCCAGACTCATCCACTCCGACCTCGTCAGTCGCTCCACCCAGGGCGCCCTGACACCCGTCCCCGTCCCCCCGAGAAGCCCGTCCATCCTCTTGCAGGCTTCTGTCAGGACCTGCTGGCGGTCTCGAAGCAGCGCCAACAGGCAGGGGGAGACCGTCGCAGAGAAGGACTCCGAGCAGTCGTCCAGCGTCGCCGATGGGAGGAGACCCTGCACGGGCTCGGCTCCCCACCAGACCGGAGGCACCGTGTACCCCCCTCGGGAGATTGTCTGCAGGACCTCTCTTTGCACTCGCAAGTAGTCGGCGAGGGTCGTCATCTCGCCAGACGGAAATCGAGGCGTTCGGTCCGAGTAATCGCGCATGGCCACCATCGCCTCTTGGCCCCGGCGGAGGAGGGCGTCCCGGTCGCCGCACCCGCAAGGTACCGCGGAGCCGGAAGCAGACCGCGCCTGGGCATGGGCTGAAGTCAGGGGCGCGAGTACGAGCGTCGCGAGCAAGAGCCCTGGGACGATTCGCGCCTGGCCGGCCGTGGCTTCCCCTGCCCCCACCGTCAAGAAGACGCGAGCAGCTTGGATCGCAGCCAAAGACGCGATCTGGCCACAGACTGTCACGAAGATCGAGAGGCTCTTTCGCATCAAATCCCCTGCCATTGGCAACCCGTCTACTGGAGCAGCCGCTTACCGCTCAGAATCTTCCCCAAATCGTCCATGTGTATTCCCTGAAGAGGCGGCGGCGTGCAGCTTTCAAGATCGCGGAGCTCAAGTAGGATGAAATGCGTTTCCAAGTCGTACGATTCTAACTGCATGTCAGCCCATTCCTCCAACGTCAGGTAGTCCTGCCACCAAGTGAAGGAGCTACCTTTGATCGCTTTCAGTCGGTCACACTTGGCAGCGTTATTCGACTCCCGGGAGCGCAACAAGCTGGCAAAGCAGGGTGTGGCGTCGCTGGAGACCACGACGGTGCAGAAATCCGGCACGGTCATTGAGAGGGAACGAGTGCCGGGCACATTCTGAAACGATAAGCTGGAATTGCGGTACCGGGCAGAGGTGACCGCTCGCCATACCTCGTTCTCATAGAGCTCCATGTCGGAAAGTGTCACTTTGGCGGAGCTGGGCCTATCGCGGGCAGAGAGTCTGATGCTGTCCCACTCCCGACGCGCCACGCCCGCCTCCTCTAGACGCCTGTCGAGTTGGTCGCGGTCGGAACAGCCGCAGAGCGGTCCGGCGCCCCTTGTTTGAGCCAGCACCGAGCCGGATCCGCCGAGCCAGAGAACGGCCGTGATCAGGCCACGGGCGAAGAGATGACTTCCGCCCACCGCGTTCCTTCCCCTCACGGCCGCCCGCAGTTCATGCTGGTCACGCCACTCCACCCGCCGTACCGGTTCGACGGGAACCACTCGAACGGAGCCCCGTCCGTCACGTCATTCGCGATATAGACCCACCCTCCGAGCAACACGGGTCCCAAGCCCACGCCGCCCTGGGCTTTTACGAAGAAATTCCGATAGTCCGTGCCCACGCGGGCGTCGGCTCCGATGCTGGCGCCGGTCCGGCACACGCCCCCGCCGGCCGGGTTGTTGGGATTAGAGGGCACGTATTTGGTGCTGCATCCCGAAGGCCCGCCCGAGGGCAGCGTGTAGCCCGCGCTGAACTCGAAACGCCCGCAGGCTTCGAGACCCCCGGGCCCGACTGCCAGCCCCACCCCGGCGTCGCCCTCCAGGAAGGCGCCGACACCGAGGACCTCCGGGTAGACGCCGGCCGTTACGCCGAGGTCCAGCCCGCCAATTCCCCTCGCGTAGAACAGGTGGTAGCGGCTCTCGGTCCCGACGGGCCAAAAACCGGCCCGAGTGGTCAGCCCAAGGTCGAAGGCAAAGGGGTCGAAGCAGAGGTCCACACTCGCACGCCCGGTATTCCAGACGCCGAGAGGCGTCGTCAGCCCGAAGGCTGCCTCCATGTCGAGGCAGGAGTTCGGGCCGCCGACCTCAACCCGCAGGTACTTGATGGGGTTCTGTAGGTAGTCGCTCCCGAAGAGGCGGTTCATTCCGGGTCGCCCTAAGCCGAGCTGGCCGAGAAGGCCCGAGTTACGGTCGTCATAGCTCGCCTGCAGGAGGGTGAGTTTCCGGTTCGGCTCGTCGAGGGTGATCTGCGCCGCGCTCTCGAACTGGCCTACGATCCCGAAGGTCGCCAGGAAGTCGAATCGCGCGAATCGGCCGTTTCGGTACAGGAGCTCCCCGGAGATGCCCGAGAGCTGGTCGTCGCCGCTGGCGCGGGTGAAGACAGCGTCCTGGCGCATGCCGGCGATGAGCTGCTGCGACCGCTGGGCCTGGCCCGCGGGCGACAGGGGGTCGACCGCGCCCTTCATGTGGTTCCCGATGGCTTCCCGGGCGATGTCGATGGCGCACACGAAGAGGTCGTTCGGCAACGTGGTGGCGCCGGGCAGTGTGACCCCGGTGTCGAGACTGACGCTCGGGCACGTGCTCTTGAAGTAGATCCGGGCGTTGGAGGGGTTGTCGTTTCGCGCAGCGACGAGCTCGGCCAGCAGGAGGTTGGTGAAGTAGTCCTGCTGGTCCGTATCCGGCAAGACCAGGTGCTTCACCGGGTTCAGGAGAGGGCTCAAGTACCGGCCGATCACCGGCAGTTTCGCGGCCTTGTCGAGGAAGGCGAGGGCCGACTCCAGGCGGGCGATGGGGGTGACGCCGGAGCCCGTCCCCTCGCGTAGCGCGTTGAACATCTTCAAGAGCTCGGTGGCCGGCTCGACGATCGCTGGCGGGGGACCCGCAAAAAGCGGGCGCGTCACTTCCTCGATCACCATGGCGCCGGCGATACCGACCAGGAGGACCGGGAAGTACGAGTTCCTCGTCTCGGCCACGGGCCGCCGCGCCTCTTGGAGGCCCATGTAGGCCAGCGTGACCCCTCCCTTGGCGAGGCCATCGGGCAGGTGGCTCTTTGCGAGCCCGAAGACCAGGTCGATCCCCAGGTCCACGCCTGTCTTGACCGGTCCGCCGAGTTTCGCGAACTCGCAAAGGCCGTCGGAGATCCGCTTGATTTCGGCGCGGATCTCGGGGGCGATCCCGTCCTGCGCCAGGAGCGGCTCGCTCATGAGTTGGATTGCGGCGATGACCCGCTCGGCCGTCGAGGCCCGTCGATAGCGCAGCACGAAATCGGTCTGCTCGTCTACCCGGCCGAGCACCCGCTGGGTTTCGGTGCCGCCCTTCTTGAAGAACTGGGTCAGGCCCTTGACCCGCTCTGCGAGGTGCCAGGCAAGCTCCTCCTTCAGGTACGCCTCAGGCTGCCCGGTCCGGCGGCGCGTCGGAAGGTCCTTCAAGAACTTGGAAAGGGTATCGAGCTCGCTCCCCTCGCCGCCGGCGTAGAGCTGGGCAGGGTCCGGCCCCTGGGCTCCGGCGCCCTCCACGGCACAGCGGGCATCGAGGTCGCGAACGGCGGCCCGGATCGCCGGGGCTTTGCCGAAGGAGTAGCGGAAGATCGGGCTCTCCAGCCGGTCCTGGAGGTCGGACCAGCCGTCGCACGACTTCTTTGCGGCCTGGGCGATCCAGCCATCGACCATGGTGTTGAACTCGCTCTGCCCCTGCCCGGTGACGTCGAGCACAAGGAAATAGCGGTTGGCGAGGTCGATCAAGTCCCCCCGGTTCGCCGACTTCATTCGGCCCAGGGCCTCGCTCTGCAGCGCCGGTCCCTTGGCCGTGAGAAGCGACGAGAGCTCGGCGCGAGAGGCGTCGCGCTGTGCCGGCGTGTACCCCACCGGCGTTGCGGACAGGGAGAAGAGACGGTGGAGTGCGACCGCGTCGTCGGCGTCTTCGAGGCGGGAGGCGAGGTTGAGCTTCTGCCTGGCGGCCTGATACGCGGGCTCGAGGCCTGCGCTGCCCACCTGCAGCGCCTTGGTCAGCTCAGTCTGGAGGAGGGTTTCGTACCGGGTACGCGCTGCATCCAGGGTAAGCTCGGGGGCGGAAGGATTGTTCTCGTCCATTCCGAGGAAGAGTTGCTTCTGCCGCTCGATCCCCAAGTATTGGATCACGGCTTCCCGAAGGCCCTGGCTGGTGTTCGACCCCAGCACGGCCTGGCGCGCCCGGTCCTGGAAACGGTTGAGGGCCCGAGCCATCGGGGGTCCGATATCGGCCTCGTCGGGAAGCTGAAACCCGAACAGCTCCGCCTGACGTTGAATGCCGAGCGCCAGTCGGATCCAGTAGGTCGCGGCCCAGGGATCCTGGGCCCGGTCGATCTCGTCGACATAGTGCCGCATGAGCTCGGTCGCCTTGGCCGTAACGTGGGCGACAAAGGGGTCCATCCCACGACCGGTGAACCCGAGCTCGCCGAGGGCTCTCTCGATCATCAGGTATCTGCCGTTGGCTGCAGCGGCGTCCTGAATCGTGGTGGCGGCATCGAGCTGCTGGAGCAGGCCGTCCTCGATCGCCTCGGCCTTGGCGATAACGGTCTGGGTTCGCGTGCTGTCCAAGGCCGCGTCAAACTCGGCTCGGCCCCCTCTGGCATCCGCACTGTCGCGCACGGCCAACAACCGGCCCAGCCCCGCCAAGAGATCGTTTGCGGTCTGCGCTATGCCGATGGCAGACACCGCGCTCGCCACGAGGCCGGCCAGGTCGCTGCCGGTGCACGAACCCGCTGCGCCCCGGCAGGCGAGCAGGTTCTGGAGCTCGCCGATGGTGTCGTCCAGGGGCCGGCTGTCGACGAGGACCCAGCTGCCCACGAGAGTGTCGACGGTGAGGTAGGCCGGCTCGGTCGAGGCCCCGGCCTCGTGGAGCGTCGCCTGGACCGATTTACCCGCCTGGTCGTACGGGATGCCGGTGGCCATTCTTCCCACGAGGTCAAGGCTGCGTTTCGCGAGCTTGAGCTGGCGCTTGACCTCGACCGCGGCGGGTCCGCCCCCTAGAGTCGTCGAGGGGCCCGAGGCCGTGTCTAGCATCTGCGAGGCCACGGCCACGGCCTTCTGCGGCAGGGGCATATCTTTGGCAGCCAGCAGGCCTTCCAGAAGCGACTGGCAGAGGACCAGCACGTCCTGGGCTTCCGGCGAGGAGACGAGCCCGGAGTCGTGGATGACTTTGAACGTCCGGCTTGCCACGCGAAGCGGCGCCGCCGGGTCGTTGGGCTGGGTGGTCTTTCCCACGTCGAGGATGCCCTTCAATAGGTTGATGGCGAGCTGGTAGCCGCGATCCGTCGAGAAGCCCCCCGCCGCTTCCAGGAGCTGGCCCGTCAGGTCCAGCCACTGGGTCCGGGCGATCTGTCCGTCCTGGATCGCAATCCGCGTTCCCTTGACCGCGAGACGCCCGAGGTTCAGCCCGTTTCGGGCGTCCTGGGGCAGGGGCTGGCCCCCGGGTTTGGCGTTGACGATCACGCCCAGGGCCAGATCCACGGCGTCGGCCACGGCCAGGACGACCGGCTTCTCCGAGCGGTCGGCGTTCTTCGTGAAGCCGTTCGCCAGCGTGACGACGATGTCGGCCAGGTTCAGCGCCGTGCCCACCGAGTCCTCGTTCGAGCCCCCCATGTCGAGGCGCACGCGCCGCGCCAGCCGCAGGGCGTCGGTGAGGGCCTTGATGAGCTTTTCGACCCGGGCGTTGGGCGCCGCCGAACCGAGCTCGGCTACGGACCCGAGCAGGTTTGCCACCTCGCTCTCGGCGCTGGAATTCCGACCCGTGGCCAGGGTGAGGCCGCCGGTGCCGAGCTTCGCTCCGATCGTCACCGCGCCGCTCGCGTAGAGCGTGGCTGCCTTGAGCGGGTCCACGCCGACCCCTAGCCCCACCTGCTCGTAGACGCCCTCTCCGTCGAGCCCAATCATCATGATCCCGGCGAGGTGGAGCGTGTCCAACACGATGACCTGGGACTTGCCGAAGAACTCCTTGTAGGCGCCTTTCCCCTCGGCATAGAAGTTGTGGTAGACGAGGTTCGCCGCCTCGAATTTGAGGAAACTCCCCTTGTCGACGACTCCCCCGTTGGGGGTCAGGTTGTCGGCCCGGGCGCCGCTCGCGGTGTGGGCGAGGGTGACGTGCCGGTCGCCAAGGGTGGGGAAGGTGAGGGTGCCGTCCAGGGTCACGAGGGGCGCGCCGGGGACGGCGGTGGCTCCGTTGTACTCGCTGAAGACCAGCGCGCCGGCCTGGTCTGCCAGGAAGTCCATGCCGAGGAAGCGAGTGCCCAGGAGGTAAAGATTGCTCCCCTGGATCCGGCCGTCGGCGCCGACGTCGAGCGTTTCGAGCGACAGGTCCCCAAACTCGGGGGGGCCGTACTGGGGATCGACGACGAACCGCAGGGAGGCGCCGCTGATCCGCAGATAGGATCGGGACAGGGTGATCCCGACCGGAGCGGGCGGGTGCGCGGTTCTGCCTCCCGTGGTCGTGCCGGCCGGCGGGTTGTCGCTCTCGGCGGGGCCTCCGGTGAATCCGGGAGGAAGCGTGGTACCTCCGCCCGGGTCTGCCGGGCCCGCGGCGCCGCCCGTGGTTTCCGCGGGTGGAACGTCCAGTTTGATCGCGGCCAACAGGAGTTCCTCGGGCACTGCGTCTGTCGCTGTGCCTTCCGCGAGCCCATTCGATGCGCTTGCCGTTGCCAGCAGGGTCCCGTCGCCGACGCGCGGTGCCGCGCCCACGACCGGGGGCAGGAGGAGCTTCGACCGCCAGTAGGCGAGGGCGAGCTCGGTCGGCACCACGATCTTGGGCCCCACGATCTCGCCGGTGGAGGTGGCCGTGGCCTCGGTGAAGGCAAGCTTGAAGTCGGCCGGCTTCGGCACGACCAGGTCGCCGGCCAGGCTGGACTGGTTGACGGCGCTGTCCGCGAAACCGAGGACGACGTAGCTGAAGATTCCCGCGAAATCGCCGAGTTTGCCTTCGTGGAGCAGTGTCGACAGGAAGATGCCTGAGACGCCGCCGGAGCGGATGCTGAGGTCAAGGGTCGTGCCCGGCCCTGCCGCGGTGCCCAGCTGCTGCGTCGCGACTGAACCCGGGGTGCCCGTCCCCCCGGTGGCCGCTCCTGCTGTGAAGCTCTGAGACTCCGTCTGCGGGACGATGCCCAGGATGATGTCGCCCGCGATCAAGCGGACCGGGGAGTCGAGCGTTCCCCTATGCCGAAGCGTCACGCCCGGGCGCTGTGCGTCGGTGATGACGCCCCAGGGGAGCAGGAGCTGGCCGCCGGCGTCGAGCAGCCGGAAGGGCGTGCCGCCAGCCGGTCCCCACTCCACCTCCGGAAGGTTGATATTCTCCGAGTTGAGGAAGGCGCCGTTCGGCCGCAGCTGGGTGAACTGCGCCGTGGGCCGCATGCCGCTGGCACTTCGCACCGAGGCAGGGAGCTCGACGTTGCCGTCGAGAGTGAGGGTGTCGGTCCGGAGGATGCCGGCGGCCAGCGCCACCGATCCTGCCGTGAAGGACACGTGGTAGTCGGCCGGCACCACGGGGGCAATGGCGTCCGAGCCCACCACCTCAAAGGCGCCTTCTAGGCCGGCGGGCTTGAGCTCCAGAGACTGGAAGGCCAACTGGACCGACGCGGGCTCTGTCACTGGGAAGAGGGAACCGGCCGCGAGGGCGGCGCTGCCGCCCATGAGGAAGACGCCGGCCTCGCGCGGAACTGGGCCGCCGTTGGCGCCAACGAAGTCGCGTAGGGTGGAGAAGTCTGCCACCAGGCTTCCCCCGAGGAGCGTCAGCCCCGCGGACGTCGGCTGGGTGCTGCGGATGCCGGAGACCAGGACGCCGAGCACTTCCTGGTAGAAGTCTCCGCCCGGCTCCAGGGCGATGCCGCTCAAGGGCAGATACAGGGGCCCCAGGGCGGGGGGAGCCACGGCCGATGCGCCACCCTTGACCGCGCCCGTCGCCAGCTCGCCGGTCAGCAGGTCGGGGCGGAGAGAGCGGGGGGCGATGTCGACGTACCCCGGGAGCACGAGGGTCAGGTCCGCGGTGGCGCCGCTGCCGCTCGTCCCGCCCTCTTGCAGAACCAGGGCGCCGAGTTGGGCGCCGTAGCCCTGAAGGTCGAGGGTAAGGGCCGGAGCGTACGTCTCGTCGATGCGCCCCTCCAGCACCCGGCCCGTGAGAACTTCGTGCACGATGACGTGCTGGCCTGTGCCACTGCCGGTGACCGTTCGCGTCTGCTCCCGGGCCGCCTCGACGCGGAGCCCTGTGAAATGGACAGGGATTGGCGTCAGTGAGCGATCCTTGGCAAACCGGATTGTGCCACTCCCTGAGAGATCTTCCAGAGTGGCTCCCGGCTCGTAGGCGTCCACTGCAATCTCGAAGCCGGCCATCGACAGCGTCTTGGGCAGCCCGCCCACGGTCTCGACCACCGGCGCAAGGTAGAACCCGCCGATCTCGCTCGCCTCGAGCACCGTCCCACCATCCTCGAGCGTGTACGCCCCGGCGTCGAGCCCGAGCACGATCCAGCGGAGCGAGAGCCCCGGGACCGGCGGCTCAGAACCCAGATTGACCAGGGTGTCCAGGGGACGCCGAGTCGCAGCGGCGAAAAGCGCCTTGGCCGTCGGCTGGAGCGTTCCCCCCGGGCCGCTGATCTTGCTGCTGCCGATGTTTGCGCCGAGGTCGGCCATGAGCTGGGCATCGTTCAGATAGACCCGCACCTGATAGCGGTCGAAGAACCTTGTTGTGGTCCACGAGAGGTTCTGGGGAAGGGACGCGGCCCCGTCCTCCGCCGGGTTGACGAGCTGGATGGTCGAGGCCGGCCGAAGGGTCAGCCGGCGCGACTCGCTCGTCGCCACGAGTTGCCCCAGGGGGTCGAGCACCTGCACCTGCCAAAGGTATTCCCTGCCTGCGGCGAGGGAGGCGGCCAGGGCGGGCGGCATCGTGTAGGTGGTCGATGTCAGGAGCGCGGAGGCGGCGGGGGTCGCCTCCTGACCCGGTTCGAACATGCTGAATCTGAGGTGGGTTCCCTTCGGGACGAAGCTCGCCGTGAAGCGCCAGGCGAACTGGAGCGGCGGCGCGGCTGCTGGGAAGAGCCCGTCGTGGCGGGGGCGCGTCAGGACGGCCCCGTCGAGGGGTTGGAGCAGTACGATCTGGGCGGCTCCCGGTGCGGCCTCGACAAAGTAGCGGATCACCGGGGGGGGAAACGCCACGGCGGGGGCCGAGAACTGGAGCGTCAGGTCGTGGTAGCCGGGCTCGAAGGTCGGGAGCGGTGGGAGGTCTGCCGTCTCCAGGACGAGGTTCGACCCGAAGGTCAGTGTACGGTTGAAGGTCTGGAGGGGGCGGCCGTCCACGAGCCACCGGCCGGTGAGGGCTCCGTTCCCTGAGTAGCGGATGTCGGCCCGCGCCCGAAGCCTCCCATTGAGGGGCACCGTGGCACGGGGGAGCAGGTTGTCGAAGGTGAGCTCGACCCGCAGAACAGACAGAGGACCCGTGGTGGTGGCCTTCGGGAGCACGTCAACGTCGACGATGATCGATCCCTGGGCCAGGGCGCCCGGTTCGAATGCCGCCGTTACCAGGGCCGACAGCACCGCGGCCGCGAGCAGCACGGTGAGGCGGGAGAAAAGACGCCGCAAGTCGCTGGGGGGCGCGTTAGGGTTTGGCATGGGTCGGCGCCTCGTCAACAGTCACGAAGTAACGGATCTGGGATAAGGGCAAGGTCGTCGCCGGCTGCTCGATTCGGAACAACACCTCGTGAGCGCCGGGCTCGAAGGTCGGGAGCACCGTGGCCGGCGCGGTGTCGAACGTCCGTGTGTCGCCGAAGCTGACCATCGTGCTCACGAGTTCCACCGGCCGTCCGTCGACGAGCCACGAGGCGCGAAAAGGCCCCGTTCCGTTGAACTGGACCACGGCCCGGGCGGCCACCCTGCTATTTCGGGGCACGGTCGCCAGGGGCCGCCCGTCGGGGAAGGAGAGCTCCACCCGTCGAACCGACACGGGACCGGTCGTGGTGCCGCCCGAGAGCCGCGGCTGGGACGTCGGAGGCACGACGGGCCTAAGCTCTCCGCAGGCGGTCAGCGGGACGATGCCCAGGGCAACAGCAAGGAGCACTCGTTTCGGCGGTCGGTCCATGGCTCCCCCGTTCAGAACTGGTAGCTGCCCTCGAAGGGCGCGAACACGCTCAAGCCAAGCAGCCCGCTGACGCTGGATTGATCCTGCGAGGAGTCGCGGTGGTCGATCTGCTGGTCGTAGCTGAAGCTCAGCGAGAGGGTCGCCTGCCGCGCCAGGAAGAACTTCGTGGCCCACTGAGCTGCCCAGCTGAGGCGCACGGAGGCGTTTCGCTGCTCGCTGTCCACCGACCCGTCGGAGGCGTCGTTCTGCGTCAGGGCCGCCTGCCCGTCGAGGGTGAGCGACTCGAGCAGCGTACAGCTCAAGGTCAGCGTCCCGAGCCGCGTGTCCTGGCTCGGTCCGCTGGCGGGATCGCTCCGGGTGAAAGCAAGGCTGGGGGAGAGGCTAAAGCTCGCCCACGGCTGGAGAGTAACGGCGAGCTGCTCGCTCAAGGTCTTGCTCGCGCCGGCCTGCCCGTCGTCGAGCATCGACCAGTTCGAGGAGAGGTTGGCCGACCACACTCCCCCCGCATAGGAAAGAGCGCCCGAGACCGTGTCGGAGGTGTTCTTCGTGTGCGGAGTGTCGGCGGGCTCGCTGGCGCTCTTCACCATCCCCCGCAAATAGGAAAGCGAGAGCGCCGGCCAGGAAGGCACCGACAGGGCGTACGTGGCCCCGTAGGAATCGTTGGTCACGACCGGTCGCGAGGGCTCGTCCTCGACGTTGTCCCGGGAGCGGCTGAAGGAGGCGGAGAGCGTGGAGACGCCGAAGCCGGTTCCGGCCGACAGGCCGAACTGCTGCCGGTCGCGGGTGGCCCCAGGATTTGCGACGCTGGCGAAGTCGGGTCCTGCGTAAAGGTAGTTGCCGCTCCAGTTGATGCCGGCGATGGCCCGGTCGACCTGAAGGGTGGCGGCTTTGTCGCCCTCGGCCCCGGAGCCGCCACCGGTGTCCGGGTCGTAGCGGCTCCAGGCCGCCTCGGCCGTGATCCCCGTTCCCCACAAGCGCCCGGTGCCCTGGACCCCGGCCGCCCTTCCGTTCGCAGCCCCTTCCACTGTGGAAACCCCGGCGCCCGAGGCACCCGGCGCGTCGCCGTCCACGTAGCTTACCGACACCCGGAGCGGCGCCTCGGCGCCCGCGAAGTCGTGGCTCGCCGATGCGGCCACGATCCGCTCCTTCGACGAGAGCCCCGTTTCCCAACCCGTGACGGGGTTGCTGCTTACCTGGGCGACCTGGGCCGTGGTGCCCGCCCCCACCACGCTCACCACGGCACCCCGCCGCGCGAGACTCGGCGCGGTGAGCGGAGTGCCCCGGAAGCTGACGTCGCCGAAGGCCAGGGACCCGCCGGCGTACTTGAGCTCCGCGAGGTACGAGGACGGCTCGATCTTGTCGGCGGGCGCCGTGTTGGCGTAGGCGAAGCTCCCCTTGGCCTCGAGCTCCGCCGGCCCGCTCTTCGCCCCCACGTCGACGTTCAGGCTCGCGCTCGCCGCGACCTGGCTGCCGCGGACCTTGTCGCCAAAGACTTGGCTCGCCGACGCGGAGAGGCCGCTTCTAGAGTAGATCTCTCTCCCCCCGCCCTGCTTCCCGATCGCGCCGATCGCCACGTTCCAGTCGGCCCGGCCGGGTCCAGCGGGATCCGTCGACAAGAGCTGGATGCGGTGCTCGCCTGGTTGCAACGGCTGGTCGATCTCGTAGACGAGCCGGTTCCCCTCGCGCCGCACCAGGGAGCTCACGTCGGCACCGTCGATCAGCAGCACCAGTGGTCCCCGGTACTCTCCGATGTCGAGAACCACGCGGCGGACAAGGCGGTTTCCTGGGCGTTGGGGGGGTGAAACGAGGCGGAGCTGAGCGTTCACAGCGGGCACCGGGGGTGCCCCAGACCCGCACCAGGCAGGTCCGCCGCCCCAGAGGGTCGCACCCGCGATGATTACCGATACGGCACGACGCGGGATTCGTGGTCTCTCCATCGCGTGCCCCTCCCACCCGCTGTCGTCAAACTCAGGGACGAGGACTAGGAACTCCAATACCCCGCTGCAGAGGCTGCGCGCGAAGCCTCCTCCACCGCCGAGGGGAACCTTCAAGGCTGGCAATCAACCAATGTTTGCCAAGTATCCCTCACGGTTATCGCTTTGTCTAGTCGCAGACTGGTGAAGTTTTGACGATTCCTGATCAGGATACTAGAAGTTGTCGAAACGCGAGATATCGGCGTTTCCGGCGCAGGACAAGGAGGCGGCTCCCCCGACGCGGACAGAGCCTGCCAAGTGCCCGCGCCCAGCGAGCGTCTCCCGGCAGGATCATGTGTGGATGTTGGATCGTCTGGCGTTTTGTTTTAGACTGGCGTTTGAACTTCGCCTCCGGACTCAGGCGAGTTGCGGGGCATTCCTCCCATTGTCCATCCCACAAGTCGGCAATTTCCGTTGACCGACTCGGCCGGGGCATGCTACGTCTGGCCCCTGGAAAGGCCAGCGGGATTGTGCCGGCCGCGAGGGCTGTTCCCGGCTGCGTCCGTTCGGGCCGTTTCCAGGTAGTCTCTTCATCACAACCGGGACCCGCAGCGCGCACCTGACCTCACGGGCCTCCGGCCCTGTTCCGGTCACACGGTCCCTTGCACCGCAGGGAGATGAGCCGATGGATCTCGAGGCAAAGTACCAGCGGCTGAACCAGGCAGAAAAAGACTTTCTCTTCTGGCATCCCTTGGCGGCCATCGACTTCAACTCCAACGCGACCACGGCGCTCGAAGAGGCGAAGAAGCGCTTCAGCGCGGCCAGCCAGCACAACGGCTCCGGAGACGCGTTCCGACACTGCTTCTGGTCGGCGATGAACGCGCGCGACCAGGGAGTCGACCTTGCGAAGAAGTTCGGAGACGCCCACGAGGACTGGATCGGAAACCCTGTAGCAGAGAAGACCATGGACCTCTACAACAACAGCGTGGGCTACGAGATCGGCCGCATCTCACCCGGCGCATCGGACCGGCATGTCGCAGTGCTCTGCGCCCAGGCCTGGGCCAACAACCGCCTTGTCCAAATCTCCGGCAAGGGCAGTTCGGACCTGACCTACAGCAATAGCTATGAAAAGATGCTGTATGAGCCCGTGGGCAGCTGAGAGCGTGGCGATGGAACTCGTGGCCCATGGCGCGCGATGGCTTCTTGCGCTTCCCTTCCTTGTGCTGTTGCAAGGGTGCTCTGGCGGATCACAGAACCAGAGTGCGTTCGTCGCACGTCTCGACGCGGCGTGCTCCGGAGTGACTGGCCAACAGGTCCTGCGGCTCGCGGCGGTCACGGACTTCGACTGGGATCAAGTCCTCATCCTGGCGCCTTACACCGGCAGAGAGGTAGTGGACCGTGCGTTGGGCGGCCCCGCTCCGGACATGGTCCGCGCACTCGGCATCGACGCGCGGGACGACGTCAACGGGTTCGTGTTTCTCCGGGGCGGTAGCGTCACCAAGGCCTACGCCGTGCCCCGTGCGGTCATGGAACCGGAGATCCAGGGCGGTCCCGCTCGCTTTTCCCGTGACGCTGCGGTCTTCCGCCGCCGCGGCTCGTCGCGGTCGTTCGCGCCGGTGGATGCCGCCGGGGCGGCCGCGGCACCGCCGGCCGGCTCCGGCTGAGGTTCACCGCTTCGCCGAGAGCTGGGTGGTCCTGGGCATTCTCATTCCATTCTTCCGGTTGCGCGGCCGGCTGATTACCCAGCCGACGAAGCGCGAAAAAGCGACTCGTCGAATTCCGGTCTGCCTTCGTATTTCTTCATGAGCAACCCCATGTTCTGCTCCCAATTTTCGAGAGTCTCAGGATCGACCTCGATCCCGGCTTGGTGAAAGGCCTGCGACAACGCCTTTGGATCGGGAGGACAACCCTTCACGGCAATTAGATTCCGTATGTTTGGATGGTTCGAGTTCTTCTGACACATGCACTTGCCGATCAAGATGGTACTATTTTTCCCATGTGTTGGCTCCATCACCTTCCCAGTAAGCACTTCAACATCGTCCCACGGCGTGCCTTTCCAAGCCTGCATTGTAGCAGCCATGATGACTGGATAGAGACCGGCACAATACGTACAGATAGAGCTATCGTATTTTCTGTACGTTACTCCAGACATCCCTCTTTTCTCCATCACTGTTGGAAGGAGCCCATTCTCGTTATAGGAGAAATCGAAATTATGAAACGACGCCACGTCTTCAATCTTCTCCCCGACTACCTCCACATCGGACAGGTCGAGCGGTCGGTTGCGGTCTTCGGCGGCATGGACGAGATGGGGCACCTGATGCGGCTCATATCCCAACAGTTTGGCGCCGACCACGTCCGTCGAGAAGACATCCCGCGAACCAACAAGTAGATTGCTTCTTCGAATCACACCGTTGACGCTCGGGCCCCGTTCGGTTGTGTAAATGCCATCCAGCAGGGTAAAACCCGGGGGCATTTTGTTGGCGAGCTTCGAGATCATGTAGTGCAGATCTTTCTTTGTATCCGCACTGTGGCACTGCTTTCTGGATGAAACGTCAATAGTCCCTTTCAAGTTCTTTATGCCGAGACTGACTACAGTCTGATGATGAGTCTTGAGGACAGGAATATTAACTACAAAATCGCTCTCAAGAATATCTACGTTGAAGTTCAACTTAACTCCACAACCGATGTCTACTTTCTTGAAGGGCCGCTCGAAAACATTTAGGCACTTTACGCCATACTTCTTTTCCAATACTTTGTGACCCAAACTCTCAAAGGCATGGGACGGGGTTATCTTATCTTTTGGGTCAAAAAGCACCATTCCTTCTCCAATGGTAATATCATCTATTCCTCGTTCCTTGAGATGGGCGATGACGTCTTCGAGGACCCGCGTCGTCGTGATGACTCCCCACTTTGGAAACACCGCTCGGCGAGTCCACAGAACGATATTGGGTTTGACGAACACTCTTGCCTTGGGAGGAAGGTGATCCAAGCCTCCGGAGAGCTTGATCGCTCTTCCGACCGACTCCAGGGGCTTTTCGTACCGCACCACAGCAACGACCGACGTGCTCATGTTCGCCTCCTCGTTCGTGGGCCCAGGGATGTGGCGCCGCCCCGCGCGATCCTCGCCTCGTGCCGGCGCACGGTCAACCTCTCCGGCCAAGGACACCGCAGCGGGCAGCGCCGAGCCGGCACGCTCGGTCCGCCAAGTCACCGTGGCGCCTTGCCGTGGAAGGCCCAGCGCGGGGCAGCAGCACCCCCGGGTCGCTGGACGGGGAGCGGTTTACGGGCCCTTGGCGAGCCGCGCGAAGTCTGCCCGCAGGGCCTGCTCGATGCCGGGGTGGAACCCCCGGTACACCGCCGCGATCTTCCGTTCACGGTCCAGAAGGAAGCTCGCGGGCGCGAAGGGCACGCCGTAGGCCTCGGCGATGGCGTTGCCGGAGTCCCAGCCGAAGACGAAGGGAAGGGCGTTGTCTGCGACGTACTTCTGGAAATCCCTCGCCGTCACGTCGATGAAGATGCCGAGGACCTCGATCGGAGCTCCCGCCGCCCGGACATCCTTCAGGCTCTGGAGCTCCCGGGCACAGGACTGGCACGAGGTCTGGAGAAAGACGAGCAGCAGCGGCCGGCCCCGTCCCACGTTGTCCAGGGCCATGGCCCCGCCGCTTTGCACCTCCGTGAACGTGAAGTCCGGGGCCCGGCCGCCGACGGCCAGGAGCCTGTCGGACCCGGAGGCGGCGCGGGCGCCGCCCGCGCCCGCGAGGTACAGGGCGAGGAGAGCCGCCGCGATGATCCGCTTCACGTGAGGCTCCTCACCGGCGCTTGAGGTGGCTTCTGCGATTGGACCCGTGAGGGTCGTGGCATTCGGAGCACAGGGCATCGTCCTTGACCTTCTCGTGGTCCTTGGTGATCGGTCGATTGTGGCAGGCCGTGCACACGACCTCCGGCTTCCAGCGCAGGAACGCCGCGTTTCGTGACCCGTGGGGGTCGTGGCAGGCGCTGCACAGCCCCTGGGCCACCGGGGTGTGCACGGAGCTGCGGGCCGTGTAGGGCGTGTGGCACCCGTAACACGCCTTGGCGACGTTGGAACCCGGCCCGGGCGGATCGTTGGGATCGTGGCAGGCCGCGCACTCCTCAGTGAGGACCTTGGGGTGGTACGTGTAGAGGTTTCCGGGTACCTCGGGCGCCACCACCAGGCGCAGGCTCAGGGTCTCGCCGCCGAAGAGGATCTTCGCCTCCTGGGGCCCGGCCGAAAGGTCGGCGACGCCGGAGAACCGCCCGAGCCATGCGCTGAGCGTGGCCGTCCCACCGCTCCACTCCAGGGAGCCCTGACCCGCGGGGGGCTTCGCGTCCTTTCCGATGACCACGAGGTGCCCCGTGGCGAGGGAGCACTCGGCGTCCGGAGCCAGGAGCTCCAGAGCCTGAGCGGTCGGCGGCGCCGCAGCGGCTACTGCGGCCAGGACCAACACCCCCAAGACATTTCGCGTCTTCGCCATGGCCGTTGTTGTAACAGATTCCCCTCTCGGAGACCACGGTCAGACACGGCGAGGGCGCAGCCACCCGGGGCAGGCGACGCAGACATCAACCTTGACGCGGCGGCCGCCTCGGGTGCTCACTGAGGGGGCACTCGCGAGGGCCGGCGCCGAGGCCGGCAGGGAGGGAGCCCGTGTCGGCGCAGGCGATGAAGACCGCTTTGGACCGCGTGGCGGAGGAGGCCAACCGCCTCCTCCTCGGCAAGGCGCACGCCGTGCGCCTTGCGCTTGCCTGTCTGGTGGCACGCGGACACCTCCTCATCGAAGACGTACCCGGCGTGGGAAAGACGCTCCTGGCCCAGGTGCTGGCCCGCGCCCTGGGCCTTCGGTTCCAGCGCGTCCAGTTCACGAGCGACCTCCTGCCCGCCGACATCCTCGGGGTTTCGGTGTACGACCGCGAGGCCGGCGCATTCCTCTTCCACCCGGGACCCATCTTTGCGCAGGTCGTGCTGGCCGACGAGATCAATCGTGCCACCCCGAAGACCCAGAGCGCGCTGCTCGAGGCGATGGAAGAGCGCCAGGTCACCGTGGAGGGCGAAACGAGGGCGCTCCCGCAGCCGTTCTTCGTGGTCGCGACCCAGAACCCGGGGTCCCAGGTAGGGACCTTCCCGCTGCCCGAGTCCCAGCTCGACCGCTTCCTGCTGCGGGTGCGCCTGGGCTACCCCGATCGGGACGCCGAGCGGGCGCTCCTGCGCGGCCCCGACCGAAGAGAGGCCTTGGAGGGCCTGGCGCCGTGCCTGGCGTCCGACGAACTGGTCGCCACGCAGCAGGCGGTCTCTCGGGTGCACGTGTCCGAGGCGCTGCTCGACTACGTGCAGGCGCTGCTCGAGGTCACACGGCGCCCCGGGGAGTTCCGGCAGGGCCTGTCCCCCCGGGCCGGCCTCGCCCTGGTCCGGGCGGCTCAGGCCTGGGCCGTGCTCGACGGCCGAGACTTCGTACTTCCCGAGGACGTGCAGGCCGTCCTCCCCGCCGTCGCAGCGCACCGCCTCACCCACCCCCGTGAGGACGAGGACGCCGCCCTGCGTCGCCTCCGGGAGGCGGTGCCGGTGAGCTGACCCGTGCACCGCCCCCTCGTCCGACCGAAATACTGGGGTCGCATCCGGGCAGGGCGCGCCGGCCCCTTCGCCCGGTTCTTCCGGGGGAGGGGACCGGAGCCGGGGCCGGTCACCCTCGACCGCTCGCGGGTCTTCGTGCTCCCGACCCGCCACGGCGTCACGCTGGCTCTGGGTCTGGTCGCCATGTTCGTGGGAGCGGTCAACTACGAAAGCAGCCTTGGCCTCCTGCTCACCTTCTGGCTGGCCAGCACAGCCTTCGTCTCCCTGCTCCACACCTACCACAACCTGGCCCACTTGCGGCTGGGGGCCGGACGGCCGGAAGCCGTCTTCGCCGGCGCCGAGGCCCGGTTCCCCGTCTGGATGGAGAACCCCTCCGGACGCCCCCGACGGTCCCTGCGGGTACGCGCCGACGAAGGGGAGGGACCCGAGGCGCGCGCCGCGGTGGAATCGGAGAGCGCGGTAGTGTGGCTCACCCGAACCGCGAGTCAGCGGGGTCGGCTTCGCCTCGGACGGTTCACGACCCACACCCGCTACCCCCTGGGCCTCTTTCGGGCTTGGGCACCGTTGGAGCTCGAGACCGCCTGCCTCGTCTATCCGGCACCGGGGCCTCACCGTCCCCTGCCCACGGACGGCGCGCCCTCGACCGGAGACGCCGACGCCGGCTCCCGAGGAACTGACGACTTCGAGGGGCTGCGCGGATACCTGCCGGGTGACTCGCCGAGGAGCATTCACTGGCGGGCCTCGGCGCGGTCCGGCGCCCTGCTGACCAAGCTCTGGAGCGGCGGCGCCCCGGCGGTCGTCTGGCTCGCCTGGGAGAACCTCGACGACCCTGACCCCGAGATTCGACTGAGCGCGCTGTGCCGTTGGGTGCTCGACGCCCACGCGGCCGGCCTGTCGTGGGGGCTCCGCCTGCCCGGGACCGAGGTGGCCGCGGCCGGCGGCGACGCCCACCTGCGCCGGTGCCTCGAGGCGCTGGCCCTGTGGCAGCCGTGACCCGGCCCGCTCGGATTCGAGAACGGATACCGCCGGCGCTTCTCGGCGCGCTCCTGGCTGCCCTGGCCCTGGCCCTGGCACCCCAGATCCCCTACCTGCCGCCCTGGCTCTCGCTCTTCCTCGCCGCGTTGGGGGCCTGGCGCCTGCGCCTGGAGATCGCGAGCCAGCCTCTGCCGGGCCGCGTCGTCCTGGCCGCCGTGACCCTCGCCAGCGTGGCCGCCGTACTCGCGGCCCACCACTTCCTCCCGAGCCTTGACGCCGGCCTCGCAGTCCTCGCACTCCTCACGGGGCTGAAGCTCCTGGAGCTTCGAAGCGACCGAGACCGCGTCCTGACGGTCTTTCTCGGCTACCTTCTGGTGCTCGGGGACTTCCTCCAAAACCAGTCGACGTCCATGGCCGCCTACGGGGTGGTCTCCGTGCTCGCGCTCACGGCGACCCTGGCCGCAATGGCGGCCGCCGGGGAGGCTCGCCGCCCCCGAGCCCACCTGCGCCTGGCCGGGGCGCTCCTCACCCAAGCCGCCCCTCTCACCGTTGCCCTCTTCGTCTTGTTCCCGCGCGTCGCGGCCCCCCTGTGGCGGCTCGCCCGGGCGGACCCGGGCACGGCCGTCTCCGGGCTGTCCGACCAGCTGGAGCCGGGCAGCGTGAGCCGGTTGCTCGTCTCGGGCGAGGTGGCCTTTCGGGTCGCCTTCCACGGCGCCGCGCCGCCCCCCGCTTTGCTCTACTGGCGCGGGCCGGTGTTCGACCAGACCGACGGGACCCGGTGGACCGCCACGCGACGCCGAGCGGCGCCGTTTCCGGTCACCGCCAGCGGCGCCGAGTCCGAGTACACCGTGACCCTCGAGCCCCACGGCGGCCCCTGGCTGCTCGCGCTCGACCTGCCCCTGGCCGCCCCCGAGAGCGCATTCCTCACGCCGGGGCGCTCGATCCGTTCGCTCCGGCCCGTGGCCCAGCGGATCCGCTACGAGGCCCGGTCGCACCTGGGAGCCGAGAGCCGGGCCCCGGACCCCGAAGGGCGCGCCCTCGGGCTTCAGGTCCCCGAGCAGGTCAGCCGCCGCGTGAGAGACCTGGCGCTGGGGTGGCGAAGCCGAGCCCGCTCCGACGGGGGAACGGTGGCCGCGGCGCTTCGGTACTTCCGCCAGGAGCCCTTCGTCTACACACTCCGGCCACCTCGGCTGGGCAATGACCCGGTAGACCAGTTCCTCTTCGAGACGCGCCGGGGCTTCTGCGAGCACTACGCCGCCGCCTTCGCCCTCCTGATGCGCGCGGCCGGGGTGCCCGCGCGGGTCGTGACCGGCTACCTGGGGGGCGAGCAGAATCCTCTCGGAGACTACTGGGTCGTGCACCAGGCCGACGCCCACGCGTGGGCTGAGGTGTACCTGGACGGCAGGGGCTGGGTGCGGGTCGACCCCACCGCCGCGGTCGCCCCGGAGCGCGTCGAGCTCGGCATCGACCCGGGAGCTGCGGCACAGGGGGCCGTGCGGTTCCGCGTTCCCGGCGCGGGCACGTTCGCCGACAGGCTCCGGCAGCTGAGGGACTCACTCGACAACGGCTGGAACCAGTGGGTGCTCGGCTACGACCTCGAACGGCAGCTCGCACTGCTGGCCCACCTGGGTCTCCCCTCGGCGAGTTGGGCCGACCTGGCCCTGTGGCTCGCCGCGTGTACCGTGCTGCTGCTCCCGCTCGTCTGGGTCCAGGTGGCCCGGCCCCGTCGCGCGAGGCCCGACCCGGTCCAGGCCGCCTACCGGGACTACTGCCGCCGGCTCGCCCGGGCGGGGTTCGCGCGTCCGCCCTGGGAAGGTCCGATCGCCTTCCGGGATCGCGTGGTTGCGGCCCGGCCGGACCTCGCCCCGGCCGTCGACGCGGTGACTGCGCTGTACGCGCAGCTTCGGTTCGGAAGGCCCGCCGGCGGCGTCCCCGGCCCGGACGCCCTGCGCGAGCTCCGGCGCCGCGTGAGGAGCGTTCGACCTCGACGACAGCCGCGGGCCGGACGTGCGACAGCCCGGAGTCCGTGGTAGCCTCTCTCGACCCACGCTCCACCCCGATCCGAGGAGAAAGCCGTGTCTCAGGACACCGTCGACCCCTTCCGCCTGCCGACGTCCATCCGCCCATCCCATTACGACCTCACCGTGGCGCCCGACCTGGAAGCCGTCTCCTTCGAGGGAACCGTGCGCATCCGGCTCGACGTGCGCGAGCCCGTCTCCTCGGTCGTCCTGAACGCCCTGGATCTCCGGCTCCTGCACGCGACGTTCGCCGGGCCCGACGACACCGAGGCGCCGGTTGCCGGGATCTGGCTCGATCCGGAGCACGAGCGCGCCACGTTCGCGCTGGGCCGAACCGTCGCCCCGGGTGCGTACTCCCTGGAAGTGGCCTTCGAAGGGGTGTTGAACGACAAGCTCGCCGGCTTCTACCGCTCCACCTTCACCGAAGCGGGCGGCCACCCACGGGTCATCGCGACGACCCAGCTGCAGAGCACCGACGCCCGCCGGGCCTTCCCGTGCTTCGACGAGCCCGCCTTCAAGGCCACCTTCGCGATCACCCTCCTGGTCCCCGACGGGCTGTTCGCGGTGTCCAACGCTCCCCTCCTGTCGGAGGAGTCCCTGCCCGACGGCAGACGGAAGGTGCGCTTCGCCGATACCCTACCGATGTCGACCTACCTCGTGGCGTTCGCCGTCGGCCCCTTCGAGGCCACCGAGCCCGTGGACGTCGACGGGGTGCCGCTTCGGGTCGTGCACGTGCCCGGCAAGGGGCATCTGGCCGCGTACGCGCTCACGGTCGGCGCCCACGCGCTGCGGTTCTTCTCCTCCTACTACGGCATCCCCTGCCCCGGCGGGAAGCTCGACCTCCTCGCGATCCCCGACTTCGCCTTCGGCGCGATGGAGAACCTCGGGTGCGTCACCTTCCGGGAGGTGCTGCTCCTGATCGACGAGGGCCGCGCCGCGCAACCCGACCTCCTGCGGGTGGCCGACGTCGTCGCCCACGAGATCGCGCATCTGTGGTTCGGCGACCTGGTCACCATGCGCTGGTGGAACGGCGTCTGGTTGAACGAGGCCTTCGCCACCTTCATGGCCACGCTGTGCACCGACGACTTCCGCCCCGACTGGGGCCGCTGGGACCAGTTCGCCCGAGAGCGCTCCGCCGCCTTCGACGTGGACGCACTCGCCGCCACCCGACCCATCGAGTACGAGGTCCGGTCCCCGTCGGACGCCGACGGCATGTTCGACGTCCTCACCTACGAGAAGGGCGCCTCGGTCCTTCGGATGCTCGAGCAGTACCTGGGGGCGCCCCGGTTCCGCGACGGCGTGCGCCATTACCTGCGGCGGCACGCCTGCGGGAACACCGAGACCGGGGACCTGTGGGACGCCATCGAGGAGGTCACGGGCGAGCCGGTGCGCCGGATCATGGACTCCTGGATCTTCCAGCCCGGCTTTCCCCTCGTCTCGGTCTCGTGGGCCGGAGGGGAAGGCCTCGACGTCCGGCAGGAGCGCTTCTTCTACGACGGCTCGCAGGACGCGGGGACCACCCGCTGGTGCGTGCCCCTGATCCTGCGCGGCGCCGCGGGAGGGCGCCGCGTCGACGCGCGCGAGCTCCTGGAGACCGACGCCGGCCGGATTGCGGTGGGGGGCTCGCCCGACTGGGCGCTCGTCAACGCCGGCACCTGCGGCTTCTACCGTGTCCGGTACTCGGCCGAGCTCCTGGGCCGACTCGCCGGCCACCTGGCCGACGCCCTCGAGCCGGTCGAGCGCTACGCCCTGCTCGACGACACCTGGGCGTCCCTTCTGGCCGGTGCCACCTCGGCGCCCGAGTTCCTGGCCCTGACGAAGCGGTTCTCCGGAGAGACCGATCTCGACGTGTGGACCGTGCTGGCCGGGTGCCTCGCCGAGTTGGACCGGCTCCTAGCCGGCGAGGCCAGGGTCCGGTTTCAACAGCTCGTCGCCGCGCTCTGCGCCCCGGCGCTCGAGCGCGTGGGCTGGGAGCCCCGACGAGGGGGTGGCGAGCCGCCGCGGACCCTGGAGCTGCGGGGCCTCCTGATTCGCTGCCTCGCCGTGACCGCGCGGGACGAGGCCGCCGCGGTCCGGTGCCAGGGGCTCCACACGGCCTACCTGCAGGACACCGGATCGGTCGAGCCCAATATCGCCGCCGCCGCCGCCGCCGCGGTCGCGTCCCGCGGCGACGCCGCGGAGTACGACGTCTTCGTCCGACGCTTCCTCCTCAAGGAGACCCCCCAGGAGGAGCGCCGGTACCGGTCGCTCCTCGCGGCCTTCCCGGGTCGGGCCGAGATGGCGCGCACCCTCGCCCAAGCCCTCGACGGGACCGTCCGGACCCAGGACGCCCCCTACCTCGTCGGGCTGTGCCTGGAGAACCGCGACCACGGCACCGAGGCCTGGGCCTTCGTGAAGGAGCACTGGGACCGGATGCTCCGGGAGTACCCAGACAACGCGATCGTGCGGATGCTCGCCGGCGTGCGCGCCCTGTCCACCCCCGAGGCCGCGGCCGACGTCCACCGCTTCTTCGAGGCCCACCGGGTACCCACGGGTGAGCGAACCCTGGCCCAGCACCTGGAGCGGCTCCGCGTCAACGTGGCCCTGCGGGGGAGAGAAGCCGAGCGGCTCGCCCAGGCGCTGCTGGCCGAAGAGCTCTACTCGTCGAGCCCCGAGACTCGCGCCGACAGAGCCGCGCACGAGAGGTCTTAGCAGTTACCCACGGATCTGGTAGGGTGGAATCGGGGGACGAACATACGGAGGGAGGGTGGGCCATGAGGAAACTGGGCTGGACCGCGGCAGCGTTGACCCTAGCCTTTGCACTGGCGGGCTGCGTCGGCGGCGACGGAGGAGGGCACGGGCCGCCACCGGCACCGTTCGTGGCGGACATCCTGAGTGACACGAGGATCGACGGCGACATCGACAGCGCCGGCACCGTCACGACCGGCGCCGGGGACGTCCTGGCAGGGGTCGATCCGGGGCCCGGGCCGACGGCCGGGAGGGAGTATCGCGGGTTCTTGAGCTTCCCGCTGACCTCGGTGCCCGCAAACGCGGACGTCCGGTTCGCCTCGCTGGAGCTGTTCGTGGTCGACCTCGCTCCGCTGCTCGCCACGCCCTTCACCATCGACCTCGTGTCCTTCGCGCCGCCGCTGCTCCCGACGGACTACGATGACGCGCACCTGCCGCCGCTCCTTTCGCGGAACGTCGACATCTTCCCGAGGGACGTCGGGACGACCGTCGCGATCGACGTGACTCCCCTGGTCCAGGAGGCGTTCTTCCAGGGGCTCCTCAACGGGCAGTTCCGGCTTCTGCTCGACGTGAATGAGAACGTCGGACTGATGACGATCGACGACCCTCTCTCCACCACGGCCACGGCGCCGCTGCTCCACATCGAGTACTTCTAGCTTCGGTAACGATCGTTCCCCAGGAACCGGCGGGCGTTGCCCCCAAGAACGGCCGCCTCGATCTCCTCCGGGAGCCGGAGGTCCCGCACGCATCGGACGTAGTCCAGCGCCGAGCGCAAATCGTGGCAGGCGATGGCGTCACTCCCCAGCAAGACCCTCTCCGGGTACTCGACCAGGAACGACCGGTACGCCGCGGGCTCCGTCTCGATGAAGGGTCGCAGGCTCGAGATGTCGGTCACCACACCGGGGAAGCGTTCGAGCAGGCGGGCCATGCGGCGGCGACTGAAGCCAAAGTGCGGGATCGCCACCCTCAGATTCGGATGCGCCTCGAGGCATTCCTCCACAAAGGCGGCATGAAGGGAGAGGTCCGCGTGGTACATGACGGGCACGTCCCAGCGGGCCGCCGCGGTGAACACGGCCCGGTGGGCGTCCAGGTACGCCTCGGGGCCGATCCCCGGCACCCGGCGCAAGGGCGGCATGCGCATCTTGACCTCGTCCTCCTCAAGGATGAGGACGTTCTTGAGGCCTGCGTGCCCCCCGCCCCACCAGGCGGCCAGGTCCGAGCGACCGTCCCAGGCACGGACGTCGAGGAAGGCGAGCACCTCGAGCCGGCGGGCCTTGGCGGCCCACAGGGGCTGGAAGTCGAGCCAGGCCTGGAGGTCGTCGTGGACCATGCACGCCACATCGATGCCGGTGAAGTCCCGGTAGGCCCCGGGGATCAGGTCCACCGCCCGCTCGGGAGGTGCCCCCATGGCGGGAAGAGGAAACACGACCACGGCCTCGTAGCCGCTCGCCTCGAGCCACTCGAGCTCGGCCACGACCTCCTCGAGTGGACGCCCGAAGAGGCACCAGTGCAAGTGTGCGTCGATCAATCCCGGCACGAACCTCTCCTCTCCGGCTGCGCGCCGGGTCCCTGCGTCTCCGGGCCGCGCGACCGCCCCGGTCCGACGGTGTCCTCCCCTTGGGGCTCCCGCCAGCACCTAACGCCGCACTCGGAGCAACCGTACCCGCACCCGATGGGCCCCCGGTCGCTCGGGCGCGGGTCGGAGGAGAGGACCTCCCGCGCCCCACGGGGCTTGCGTCGTCGAATCGCACGATCGGTCGCTGGCATGGGCACACCCCTGCTGGCCCTTCGGGTTCTGTCCTTCCAGGGTGGCTCCGACTGCCCCTGCCTGTCAACCGACCGCCTCTCCGGACGTCCGTGACGGAGCGGCGCTCCGCGTGCGGCACCCCCTCCCGAGGCGGCTCCGAGCCCCCAGGATCACCGCCCCTTGCTCGACGACGCGCGAACCGACGCCGGCGCGCGGCTGTCGCTGCCCCCCGACCCGCAGCCGGCCACCGTCACGACCGCGACGATCACCGCCCTCAGACGCGAAGGACGGCGCCCGGCGGCAGTCCGCGGACGAGACGCTCCTCCACGCCGGCCAGGAAGCCCGGCTCGAGCCACTGCTGGAAGCCCAGCCGCCGGTAGAGCCCGACCGTCTTCTGCGCGTAGTTCATCCGGTCCACGTAGACCCGGTCCGCCAGGCATCCCAGCGCGTCGGCGAGCCGCTCGGGATCCATCGGCAACAGGGGGCCGACGAAGGCGTAGGTGGGGACCCCCGCCTCCCGCAGCGTCCGGAGTGCCTGGAGGCGCGCCCCTATCGGCGACGCGCCCGGTTCGAACACCCGGCGAACCCGGTCGTCGTCGGTCGCTACCGTAAGGCCCACGGACACTCCTTCCGCACCTCGCAGGAGGTCCAGGTCCCGGAGCACCAGCGGCGACTTCGTCAGGATGTCCACCGAGAAGCCGTGCCGTAGCAGGAGTTCGAGGCAGCGCCGGGCGAGGCGGAACCTCCCCTCCAGCGGCTGGTACGCGTCGGTCACGGAGCTGAGCATCACGGTGCCGGGCCGGGCCTTGCCGAGCTCTCGCTCCAGCACATCGGGCGCGTTCACGCGCGCGTCGACGAACGAGCCCCAGGGCTCCGCATGGCCGGTGAAGCGCTTCATGAACGAGGCGTAGCAGTAGCGGCAGGCGTGGGCGCAGCCCACGTAGGGGTTCACGCAGTAGTCCTCGCCGGGGATGCGGGAGCGCGTCAGGACGGACTTGGCGAGAATTTCCCGAACGGCGACGGCCATGGGGGGACACTCTGGGGGCAGCACGCGTCCCCTGTCAACGGTCCCCCCCGGGCGTTCCCGGACGCCAAGAGGGCCGGAATCCTCGGTTCCCCTCGTCGTTCCGGCCCTCTTCGGACTTCGTCGGACCCGGTCCGGCGCCTTCGCGCCCTTCAGGTCTTTGTAGAGGAGAGCTTGGGGGCTGTCCCCTCAGACCCCGCGGGACGACCCGCCGGGGCGGGGACGCCGAGGGGGGGTGCGAGATCCCTTTGGTGAGCGAGTCGAGCCGGTGGGCGGCGGCCGCTGCTGCGGTTTCGATGTGGCGCAGTTGGTCGATCGTCAGCGGGTCGCCCGGGCCCAGTTCGTGGAGGAGGCGCCCGTCCGGCAGACGGTTCGCCGGGAGGAGGAGGTCCGACAGCTCCTCAAACGCCCGCCGGGACGGCTCGCCGGGCAGCGCGCCCTGCATGCGGCGGCAGTTGTAGCTGTAGCAGAAGACGTAGCGCCCGACTCCTTCTCTCTGGTGCGCTGGGTCACTCTTCCCTCCGGATGCGGGCCGACGTGCGTCCGGGGCGCCCGCGTTCCGGCGCACGGACCACCGGATCCTACGCCCGCGGCGACGGATCCCCCATCCCCCAAGAGAGTGAATTCTCAGATGATCAGGGGTTGGCGGCTCAGAGGCTGGAAAGGACGCGATGCGACCTGGGACCCGGAGGTGGACGTTCGCCGCGTGACCGGTGTCGGTGGGATGGGCAGCGTCAGGAAGCAGGTTGAAGTCCCAGCCATTTGGAGTAGTTTTCTCAGAGTGACGCTCCCAGATGCCAACCAAGGAGGTACAGATGAGCGATCTTCCGATCCCCATTTGCCCGTCGGAGAACGACGCCGACCCCGTCGTACGCTGGATCAACCGGGCTATCGCCAAGGCGCAGACGGACCTCGCGGCGAAGAAGGACCCGCGCGCCAAGGATCCGTTCTACATCCTCGCCTACGCGCTTCAGATCATCATCAAGACTCGGGAGCTGCCCGGGGGCGCCAACGGCGTACAGTCGCTGCCGAAGCCCAACTGCAACGACATCAACCTGGCCTATGCGGACCATTACCTCCAGATGCGCACCGAGGCCTTCAACCTGGGGCCCCGCGCCCGCCACTTCATGGAAGATCGGGTGCTCGAGTACGAGAAGGAGAAGGTATCGAAGGCGGCCAGCGGCCAGACGGCCTCGATGAAGACGGGCATCTGCGCCCCGTCGCCCGCGACCAACCAGTCGCTGTACTGGGCGCTGAAGGGGATCGAGGACGGCCTGACCGACTACAAGGCGCATCCGCGCAGCGCTCCGATCCTGGAGTATCTGCCGCGGCACATCGCCTGGTAGGGAGATGCCTCCGCTGACCGGGGAGCCCCTGCACACGCCATTGCGGGTCATCCGCCGGTCGGCTCCTCGGCCCGTTATCGGACGACCCCGAGAGTCAGCGGCTCACGTGGGGACAGGCGCCGCCGCGGCGGTCGGTTGGACGGCTCCTGCCTCAGGCCCGCTTCCGACCAGCGTCCGCCGTGTGCTCCGAGACGGCCTCGACGATCTTCGGCCACGCCCCGCCGTGCGGCAGGTCGTGCCCCATGCCTTCGATCAGCAGCAGCCGGGCGCCCGGGATCGCCTCGGAAAGCTGCACGGCAGCCTCGAGCGGCACGAGCGGGTCGTCGGTTCCGTGGATGACGAGCGTCGGCACGCGCACCGAGGCCAGGGCGCTCCTTCGATCGGTCTGGTCCATCACGGCGCGCAGCTGGCGCGAGGTGCCCTCGGGCGAGAAGGAGCGGTCGTACGCCCTTGCGACGATGGTTCGCGTCCACGCCTCGTCGAAGGCAAATCCCTTTCCCGAAAAGGCGCGGTGGAGCCCCACCAGGAACTCGACGCACGGTCCCTTTTCCCGTGGGGACGGGGTGAAGAGGAGCTCCAGCACGTCCGGCCGCGGGGGCGGAAGGCGGCGGCTGCCGCTGGTCGAGTAGACAATCGTGAGGCTCAGGACCCTGGCGGGGTGGCGGATCGCCACGATCTGGGCAATCATCCCTCCCATCGAAGCTCCGCACAGGTGCGCGGTGGGAAGGTCGAGGGCGTCGAGGAGCCCCACCGCATCGTCGGCCATGTCGTCGAGGGTGTAGGCCGCGTCCACCCGTGTGGAAAGGCCGGCGTCGCGGTTGTCGAAGCGGATGACGTAGTGCCCACGCGCCGCGAGGTCTCCGCAGAGCCCGTCGTCCCAGTGGATCAGCTGATCGGACAGGCCCGCGATCAGAAGAAGCGGCGGATCGGAAGGGTTTCCAATCGTTTCATACTCGACGTGAATGCCGTTGACAGCGGCTCCGGCCACAGGCACCTCCTCAGGGGCTAGAAGGGGGTTGGTAGTTGGGGAAGCTGGATCCGGTTCGGCGCCTTCTCACTCGTCAGGTCTTGTCAGAGAGAACTCGGGGCCTGTCCCCTAAGGCCCCGTGGGACGAACCGCCGGGGCGGGGCCACCGAGGGGGGTGCGAGATCCCTTCGGTGAGCGGGTCGAGGCGGCGGGCGGCGGCCGCCGTGGCGGTTTCGATGTGGCGCAGGTGGTCGGACGTCAGCGAGTCGCCCGGGCCCAGCTCGTGAAGGAGGCGCCCCTCCGGCAGGCGGTTGGCCGCGAGGAGCAGGTCTGAGAGCTCCTCGAACGCCCGCCTCGCGGGGTCGCCGGGGAGCGCGGCCAGCATGCGGGGGCAGTTGTAGCTGTAGCAGAAGACGTAGCGCCCCGCCCGGATCTCGCATCCTCCCCTTCCGAGCCCGAAAGCGTCCCTCCGGCGCTCCCAGTCTTCCGGCACTTCGAAGGTCCCTGCCACGTGGTTTACAAAGGCGTACCACGGATTTCGGGCCGTCGGCCGGCAGTAGTGGTAGCGGCAGCACGGCGACGCGCAGGAGGGACAGACCCTCGCCGCCACCGAGTCGATCACGGCCCGCATGCGCCTCTCGAGGCTCGAATAGAGGCGCGCGGCGCGGCGGGCGGCGGGGGACTGCTTCCAGTCCTGAGAGGAGCCCGCGCGCGCAGCGCCTCCGTCCACAGCGTTCACCCTACCCGGCCCCCCGAAGGCCGATGCGGACCCCGGGCCCGAGGGCCCTGACCGCGGACCAGTCCCCTTCCACGTGGCCCACGGGGAAGACGGGAGAGGCGGCCCGAGGCTGGGGTCCGCGGCTCGCCGGAGTGGGGCCAAAAAAGAGGCAGAGCGCGTTTCCCGGCTCCCAGTAAGCCAGGTCGCCGATCTCCAGGAGCTCTGTCTTCTCCCCGCTGAACGAGCCGAGCCCTACGCCGATGTCCCCGTAGTACTCGTCTCCCCAGCGCTCCATCGGGAGCTCGAGCGGCAGGCGACGCGCAAGCGCCAGGGCCGGCGGCGTGCCGGCCAGACGGCCTTCTAAACGAACTCCGCCGACATCCAGGATGACGTTCATTCGACCTCCTCCCGGGCGTGCGTTGACGCGGAGCACGATGGCAGAAGTCATCGCCGGGTTCCAGCGCGCCCTCCGGACGCGGCCCTCCGAGGGTCGTATTCTCTCGGGCATCTCCCGCAGAAAGCACAAAGGAAGGGATGTTCCCGCCCATCCGCCGGCACGTTGATTCCTGCGGCGGCAGCGGCAACCGGGCCACCTCCCGGCCGCGGTCATCACAGGGAGCACGCTTTTCACCTGCCCCAAGGCACTTCTTAACGCTCTTGGCAGCGTCCTGTCGTCCCCCGGTCGACAACACCCTGTCGCCATCCGTGGCACACCCCCCCCGGCTACCAATATCTTTAGTAACTTTTCAGCGGAGGCCGGCGCGTCGTGAAACAAGTGGTATCCGCGCTCTCGAAACCGGTCCAGATACTCGGCGACCGCCCGCTCCCCCTGAAGCCCCAGCCGCATGGCACGAAGCCGCTTGCGGTGTATGGGGAGCCAGATCACGAACCCCACCCACGCCACGCCCGCGAGGGCCGAAGCTAGGATCGGCTGCGGCGGCAGGTTCCTGGCCCAGCGCCACCACTCGAGGGCTGCCAGGGCGGTCAGGAATACCGCCAACAAACCAACGGGGTAGGCCTTGTCTTCGAGGTATGCATGAATCTCTGATTCCAGAGACTGGCCGGCGACCCGCACCGGAGAGCGCTTGATCGGCGAGCGGCGATCTGACCTGCCCTTTGCCAAGAGTCGAAGTCCTTTCAGAAGCCCTGGGGCACCAGGCCCAACCCGTTGATTGCCTCATTCACCTGGGCCAGTGATTCGTGGACCTGCAGCACTTGCTGGAAGTCCCAGCACTTGAGCTTCTCCCTAAGCCCTGGGACTCCCGCGGAGTGCTTCTTGATCGTCTCAATCTGAGGCGCGTCGGAAACAGCCACGACGCCCTGGACAGCTGGATTATTAAGCGATTTCAATAGATTGAGGATGAGACTGTCAATGGATCCCTTCGTCTGAACTTCGAATACATAGATCACTCGGCCCATATTCCCAATCGTCGCCTCCCATACCGTATCGACCTTCGAACCGTCGGCCACCTTCTTCTCGGTATGAGTCGAAAAACCGAGCCACGTGCCGATCTCCGCCAACTTGTCGCGAATATCGTTATGGATGAACGGGTTCTCCTTCAGCTCAGGTGGCGGCACCAGCGGACTCGCCTCGCCCAGCGGCTTCTTGTGCATGTGCGTCAACGGCGCTTCATCCTGGAGCTCCTCCCAAATAAAGTAGTCGACCGCCAGCAAATCCGAATCGGGCAGTCCTTGCCTCTTGAGCTCGGCAGAGATCGACAGCGCGGCATTGGAAAGAACACGGTATTTCTTGCCGTCCAGTTGGTAGTCATAGCGAGGCAGGCCCGGGACACCAAGTTTCTCCAGCGCCACGGAGGCTCGGCGGTTCCAGAGGACGCACTCCTCGGGGTGCGTGTGGCACAGAAGCTCGCTCATCGTAGCTGGGCCGATGCCCTTCACTGCGCCCCGAAAGACGTCCCAGCGCTTCTCTATCGGCTCTTCCCCCCAGAGCAAGGACGCCAGATGTTTCCTCACCGCTGGAAATCCATTGCCCTCAATGATCTTGCCGACCGCATACTCCTTATTTCCCCAGATACGCATCGCCCACAGCCTTGAAAGGTAATCGAGGAATTCCTCCTCGGTCATACGGGCCATGCGGTCCATCGTCCACGACTGGTAGTACGCCTTCCGCTCCCGGCGATCAGCCAGATCCTTCTCGTAACCCTCTCGGTCCGCTTCCAGATCTTTCGCGTAAGACTGCACCGCCTCCTCGAGTCGCGCCTTATCCACAGGACCCCCTATCGCAGCCAATTTGGATTTTTGGACAGAAGATCTCTGGCCCAGTGCGAAATCTTGAAGAGAGGCCTGTTGTTGGGTGCGTAGCCATACACTTGTTTCTCTCCAGCCAATCGACCGCCAAGCTAGCAGAGTCCAAGTCTAAAATAGCCTTCTTGTCTTCAATGAACCTAGACAGAATCAGCTTCTCCTCCTGCCCAATATCAATGAGCCTGCTCTCTATTGTCTTACATAGCAAAATATCTCTGACATAGCCGCCAGCAGCTGGAAAACAATACCGAGCGATCATCACGACTGCCACCGCAAGAAGGCCTATGAATGCGAAGGAAAGCTCATCACGGAGCCCCCGCTAACCACCCCACCAAGATTGGGAGCGAGAGCTCCTGTAATGGGAGATAGCAAGATTCCCAGGAATACAAACAAAACCCAAAAAGAAAATCTAAAGGCATTTAACATCGACATCCTCTCGTCTCATGTATTCAAATTTTCCCCTGGGGCCTGTCCATAATTTCCCTTCCTCCGCCCCGGCGGAGCCCCTTTCTTCTCTCGTCCGATGACGTCATTGGGGGCCTCTCTGCTTTCCACAGTCACTGAGGCGGTCCTTGTAGAGGCACAGGAAATTCTCGGCGTGCGTCGCCCCTAGCTTCGCAATTTCTGGAGGGAAGGCGCTCAACTCAGCCACAGGACCAAAGACGTTGAGCTTCCCGGCTCCTACTGCTGTACCCGCGTGGAGATAGACCGTGGTGGGCTGCAGGCCCAGCCAGGCCCCAAGACGCTGAGCCACGTCATAGGTCGTCACTGTTCCGATGCCCGGGACCTGCCGCGCCACGGAGGCAACCCACACGTACAGGTCCTCGAACGTCTGGAACTTCTTCGGATCCGTCGGAGTCGCGAGCGCTTTCTTCATGCCCTCGGGCAGCCGCGCGGCCACTCGCCTCTGATGCGAACACATCCCGCCGTCCCGCAGTCTGGACCGCCACGCTCGCGTCAATGCCTCCGGCCAGGTCAGATTTCGATCGCCCCACCACCGATCTTCCTCTTCATAGCAGTTCCCCCAGGCCCGAAGATAATCTTCCACCAGCCTTTTAAGGTCAGTACTCACGCCTTGAGCCGGGCCGCAGCCACCGCCCGCGCGCGAAACGCTCTTTCGGCACGTCGTTGCCTTCATGCACTTTCCTCGCTTTGTAGTTTGTGGAGGAGGCACCCACCCCACAACCGCAGTCACTTCGCCTGGTAGGTTGGCAACCCCGATGGGGCCGTGCTACCCTCGCTGCAAGTTTCCGCGATTCGGCGAGGGTAGCACGGCCCCATCGGGCACCGAATCGCGAAAGTGCTTGGGTGTTCGGCAGCCGCGACTAGGTCGCACGTACTGATTTCGCAGGATTCCGGAAGAATCCTGAAAAAGAAGGCTTGCCGGTTGCCGTCGTTTCAATTCTGGTGCAATCGGTTACACTGACTTCATTCTTTCGACCCGAGCCCCCAGGATGTCGCTCTGGCATCCGGAAGAATTCGGAAACCGGTGTTACCGTCATTTCTGTCATCCAGCCGGCCCTGCAATGCCGGAAAGGCTCCGCCCTCTCCTAAACGAGCCACTCAGCCGCTGTCCTCCAGCCCAAACGAAACTCTGGAACACGGGGCGACCGCTCAATGCGTTGCACTGTCCTCTTTGAACCTACCGCGGCAGAAACAGCTTCCGCACCTGTCGATAACCAACCAGATTGCCCAACAGCTTGTAGTTTCGTGTCTCCCGACGAATCCGCCCAGCAGGAATTGCTGGGCTGATCCGTAAGCTGGCGGCAAGCCGAAGGACTTGTTGCGGTGAAGGCTTCGGGAAGAGGCGCGCCGCGCTCCAGAGCTCGGGTGGAATCAACGCCTCTGCCGCCCATCGATCGGCTTCGGCCTCGCAGGGGGCAGCGTCCGCTTGGTCCAAGTCGTCAAGGTACGCGGCAGGTTCGTCGCCCTCGAAGTGGAGCGCGACGTGCGCGAGCTCGTGGCAGAGGGTGAACCAGAAGTTGTCCAAGCGATCGTGGCGCAGGGTGAGAGCCACCAGCGGCGCACCGTTCGGCAAGCGGATGGCAGCCCCGTCGAGATGGGTGTGCGGAAGATGGGGTTCCACCACGAAGTGGATGCCGTTCTTACTTAGAAACTCCCGGGCCAGAAGCGGCCCTTCGTCAAGGTAACTGAGGCGCGCAAGGTCCCGTACGAAGCCCTGCGAAACCGTTCCAGGTCTGTACGGCGGAAGATCCTGCTCCAGCGCGAGCAAGCACACCCGGATTCGCCACGCATCGAGCGCTGCGCCATCCGCGGCGCTGCCCGAGCGGACGTGCCGGCGGAGCAGCGCGGGCTGCAATGCACCGGCGCCCAGGGGCGCAGACCAGGAGGCGATCAGGTCCCTTGCCTGCCTCTTGGCTTCTGCTGCCGTGCCCTCGAAACGAAACCAGGCCCTGCGTGCCATCTCCGCCACAGGAAAGCCCGCCCAATCCAGTCCTTCGGGCGCGGGCTCCATCCGCCCTCCTGGCTCCTGCAGCAGAACCTCTGCGGGGATTTGAAGACCCTCGTGAAGCCTTCGCATCATCCCAAGGCTCAACGGGCGCTGCCGGGACAGCACCTCAGAAACCTTGCTGCGACTTCCCAAGAAGGGCGCAAGGTCCTTCTGCTTGAGGCCGGCCTGCTCCATGCGAAACAGGATGGCCTCGACCGGGTCGGGGAGTCCGATGGGGTGGGCCTTCTGCTCGTACAGCTCCACCAGCGTGACCAACAGCTCCAACTCGTCACCTTCTGCGGTTCCCGGGTCGGCGTCCATGAGCTCGTCGATGCGGCCCAGCGCTGCGTCGTACTCTTCTTCGTTCTTGATGACCTTGGCGACCATCACACCACCTCTACGTCCGTCCGATCGTATTCCTCGTGCGTGCCCACGAACCGCACGAGGACGATCCCGTTCTTGTAGCTGATCTTCACCACCAGCCGGTACTTGTTGCCGCAGATGTTGAAGCACACCCGGTCGTCCCGGAGGATACTCGCGCTGCCATGCCGGGCCTTGATCTCCGCCGGGTTCCGCCACGTGGCCGCGACAGCCTCGGCGTGCCAGCTCTTCAGGGCACCCACGGCATCCGGGAACCGCTCCCAAAACTCTCGCAGTGTCCGTTTCGCGATGACTCTCATCTCTTGTATGCCAGTTCCCAAACAGGTGTCAAAGCAAAAGTTCCCATGCAGGGAACAAATGACGCCGCCACCCGAGGCGGCCCCTTACGCCGCCAAGGTATACGTAGCCCCCCGCCGCGCGCCCTCTTGGACCACTTTGCCCGATTCCTTGAGCTCGCGGATCGCCCAGGTCCACTCCGAGGTTGAGAGAACCAGTGCCCCGCAGAGGTCGGACCGGGAGTAGTCGCGGCCCGGCTGCATGTGGGCGAGGATGGCCTCGGGGATGTTGCGGGGCGCGACTCCGTCCCTCCTGACCGGGGAGGGGTCGCCCTCTCCCCAACCCCTCCCCCCGAGCGGGGGAGGGGCTATTCCTCCCCTCGCCCCTCGGGGGAGAGGGGCCGGGGGAGAGGGCCTAGCCCCTCGCGCCTTGGGGGAGGCCACGCGCTCCGCGCGGATGCGCTCCAGTAGCACAGACGCGGGTTCGTCGTTGGGGTCTTGCGGTACCAAATCGCCGCGAAAGGCCTTGGCGAGGAGGGCGGGCGTGAGGCGGTCGACGTGGGCGCGGGCGGCCTGGTAGCGGGCTTCGAGGCGGTCGGCGTTGGCGAAGAGGGCTTCGACGCGGCGGACGATTTCGTGCTGTTCATCGAGCGCTGGCAGGCTTAAAGGTGCTTTCTTCATCGAGCCTACGTTGAAGTGGAGTTGCGCAACGCCTACCTGTTCCGACCTGACAAATGACTGGGACGTCTCGGCGTTGATGAAGACACAGGCGAAGTCCCCGAGGAGGCGAGGGCCTGGCCGGACGATAACCAGGTCTGAACAGTTCGCCTCCGGCAGCTCGGGCGGTATCACGCAACATTGGCCAGGCGCCCCAGTTCTGACCACCACAACGTCTCCAGGCTTTAGTGCAGACTTGCTAATCTTGATATGGAACTTGTCTGATATGTACTTAAGTTCTCGGTCGTCAAAGCGAAACGGTCTCACATTAAGCGAGCGAAGAAACGGCACTCCCTCATCTCTGTATTCAGACGCCATCTTTCCGACAAACCCAACGGTTATCTCACTGCATTCAGCTCCGAAGACAGCGTTGTCCGGTTAGGTAGTTGCATGGTGCACCGATAAAGCCAAACTATTTCGCCCTGCGGTGTATTTTAACATTGACATAGCCGTTAGTAGGTGGGCGCGAATTTTCGCATATCCTTACACGATAAGGAGGTGCG
>JACRMM010000062.1 GCA_016214985.1 Deltaproteobacteria bacterium
CATGGCCGTTCGCGTCCGCCCGTATTGGACTTGACCCGCGGCAGGCCGCGGGCGCGGTTCTCCTGAACAGAGCGAGTTCTGTGCACGTGGAAAGCTTCCATTTTATGGAGTCCGTTTTTCCAAGTCCGACAGGTTCCTAGACTCCGACGCTGAGCCAAAGTTCCTCATCACCGAGGCATTGCGGGGCGAGGGAGCCCGCTTGCTCGATGGCGAGCAGCGTCGATTCATGAACGGAGTCCATCCTCTCGGAGACCTTGCTCCACGCGATGTGGTTGCCAGGGAGATCGAGAAGACGATGGAGCGCAGTCGACTGCCCAATGTCTTCCTCGACGCAAGGCATCTGGGAGTGGAGTTTCTGCGAAGTCGGTTCCAGAGCGTCTGGAACAACTGCTTCGCTGCCGGCTACGACCTTTCCCGCGATCTGATTCCGGTGGTGCCGGCGGCTCACTACATGATCGGCGGCGTTCGCGTCGACCTCGACGGTCGCACTTCATTGCCGGGCCTTTTTGCCTCGGGGGAGGTCACGGCTTCCGGACTTCACGGTGCAAATCGTCTGGCGTCCAACTCGCTACTCGAAGGCCTTGTTTTCTCCCGCCGGATCGTGCGCGCCTTGGCCGAAGAAGCGCCCCGGCTTCTCGCGGATCGGGTCATGTCCGTATCGCAGAGATGCCCGACGGCAAGGCGCGTCTTTCGTCGTTCCGCGCTCCAGGGCGTGATGAGCGACTGGGTGGGGATGACCCGCTCGGATGCGTCCCTTTCGCAAGCGTGCAACCGATTGAGGGAGATGGGCGAAGCCGTGATGAGGACCATTGGGTGCGCGCCCGGCGACTTCGAGTGCCAGAACCTGGTGACGGTTGCAGCGCTCGTGGCGCATGCCGCGCGCTATCGCATCGAAAGTCGGGGAACTCACTATCGAAGGGACTTTCCAGTGGCGAATGATTCGCGCTGGCGGATTCATGCTGTCTGGCGGCGTGACGCGGTCACGCGCCTTGTGCCGGCGGGCGCGTCTTGGGAATGCAGGCCGCTCGGCGGAACGGCCCACCGACAAGAGTGTTCCCGCAAGACGGGCGTTTGACCGATGAGCAACGGGGACTTCCTGTTGCGTCGACCCCCGTGAAGCGCGGATCGGGTTGGGGCCGACCCTCTGTCGGCCCAAAGCTTGTGTCCTTTCGTGGCGTGCGCTTCCACACGTTTCGCTCGGCCTCGCCGGGCCACTCGGCCCCCGGCCTACCGTCCCCGTGTCCCCGGGGAACCGGCGCCACCGACCTGGGTGAAGAGCGTCCTCGCGTCGGACCGTGACCTTGGCCTCGGCCTCGGTTCGGGTCGCCATCAGTCCCTTGATCATCCCAAGCACGAGCGTGGCCGCCGGGGCGAGCTGAGCTACCACGATTAATGCGCGGAAACCCAGGAACGCCCACACCAGAAATCCGCTGTGGTCGTGGTGGGCGCCGATGGCGGCGAGGGCGGTTGTGGTAGTGGGCGCCGGTGGTGGCGAGGGCGGTGATCGCGGTCTTCATGGTGTGCTCCCTTCTGCTGGGATTCGACCCAGGTGTGCCGGTCTTGCCCTGTTCATCTGCAGGAGTTGCGCCAACTGGCACAAGCCACAGCACCTCGCGTCCCATGGCATGTAACTCTTGAATATGTGACGGTTTTGACACCTAGTGTCAGGCCTGCCCGGACCGGCCTGGAGGGCCGTGCCGTATGATGGGACCGTACAGACAGCGGCCCGGCCTCGCAGTTCAGCAATGTTCTCGGCACGAAAGCCTTTGGAATCGTGGGGTACATTTTGCTCGACCGGGTGTATGCGCCCGAAAGGCAGTTGTGCACGCCCGGGGAGCCTGGACCGCAGCGCCCTTCGTTGCGGAGCCAGAGGGTGGAGGACATGCAGAAGGGAGACTGAGGATATCGGTCCAACGACGCCTGCCCGCGGTGCTCGAGAACTGGGGTGAGCGAAAGAGGCGCGGTTGACAGGGCTGGTGGATCCGAGACACTGTGCAAGCGCACCCGTTCCGCCCCCACGGAGTGGAGAGGGCTGCATCGGATGCGGAGCAGATGCAGATTCCGTTGGCCTCTGCTCCTCGTTGTGGGCCCGGATTCGTGACTCGGCCGGCGTTGAGGTCGAGCGTCGGGAGTGGAAGGCTCCCGGACGTCGCCGGCGATCGCGGGGGCACGAAGGAAGGATCGACGGGGAGGAACGCACGCCCCGGGGAGGGCTTGTCATGTCGGAGATCTTTGATGATTGGCCGGAGCGGTACGATCAGTGGTTCGAAACGCCGATCGGACGCGTGGTCCGGGAGGCAGAGCGCGGGCTCCTCAGGGACGCCTGTGTCCCCGGCCCCGGTGAGCGGATCTTGGATGTCGGCTGTGGCACCGGCGTGTTCACCGTCGACCTCCTCGCCGCGGGCGCAGCGGTGACGGGGGTCGATCTGTCGCTGCCCATGCTCCGCCGGCTCGCTCGTCGGGCGGGGGACTTCCCTTTTCGCCCGATCCAGGGAGACATGAGGGCACTCCCGGTCGCCGATGCGGTCTTCGACAAAGCGGTCTCGGTGACCGCGATCGAGTTCCTACCCGATGCCAGGGGAGCGGTCGCCGAGCTGTTCCGAGCCACGCGGCCCGGCGGCTCCATCGTGGTCGCCACCCTGAACGCCCTCAGTCCCTGGGCGGCCCGAAGGCGGGAAGCTGCGGCCGAGGGGCATCCGATCTTTCGGCACGTCCGCTTTCGGACGCCGGACGAGATCGCGGCCCTGAGGCCCGATGCACCCCGGATGTGGACCGCTGTCCACTTCCTGAAGGGCGAGGATTCCGAGAAGGCGCGCGCGATCGAAGCGGACGGTCAGACCCGTGGGCTCATGACCGGCGCCTTCCTCCTGGCGCACTGGGTCAAGGTCGACACGGCTCGGCCGGAAGGTGCGCCCGGGCCCTGAGACGGGTTGACAGAAACGGTCTGCGGGTCCTCATTCTTTGGCGCCGAACGGCCAGGGGCCGCTGTCGGCTCCACCGAAGACGACGGGCGGGGCCGGTGCCTCGTTGACCAGCAGGCGGAGGACGTCGGGTCGACTGTAGTGGCCGGTCACGTCGAAGTCGTACTTTCCCCGGACGACCTCGTCCAGGTCGAGCTCGGCGGAAAGGAGGCGCTCGCCCTCGAAGTCCGGTCCGGCCAGGACGTTTCCGAGCGGACCCACGATGCAGCTGCCGCCTCGGGTGATCACCGTCTGGGGATCGTCGCCCTGGACCGCGGGATAGTCCGGCGGGAAGTCGCCGCGCCGCGTGAACTGGTTCGCGGAGAGGACGAAGCACCGGCCCTCCAAGGCAATGTGCTGCATGCTCGGGAGCCAGGTGTCCCGGTCGTCGAGGGTCGGGGCGCAGTACAGTTCAATCCCCTTGGCGTACATGGCCGTCCTCAAGAGCGGCATGTAGTTCTCCCAGCAGATGACGGCCCCGATCCGGCCCAGGGGTGTATCGAGCACCGGCAGGGTCGAGCCGTCCCCGAAGCCCCAGATCAGGCGCTCCATCGCGGTGGGCATCAGCTTTCGGTGTTTGCCGAGAAGCCCGCCCTCGGGCCCGAAGAAGAGCACGGTGCAGTAGAGGGTGCCTCCCTCCCGCTCGATCACGCCGATGACCAGATGAAGCCCATTTTCCTGAGCCACCCGGCCCAGAAACTCGGTGGCCGGTCCCGGCACCTCCACCGCCCCCTCGAAATACCGGCGAAACTGCTCGCGCCCCTCTGCGGTGCGCATCCCGACCCGGGTTCCGAAGTCGAGCCCCTTCGGGTACCCTGAGACGAACGCCTCCGGGAAGACGGCCAATTGAGCGCCCTCCCGAGCCGCATCGGCGGCCAGCGCCCGGGCCTTCTCGAGGCAGCGCTGAGAATCGAAGGCGATCGGGGCGGCCTGAATGACACACGCGCGGACCACGGACATGAGGACCTCCTGGGGAAAGCGCAGGGAACGGCTCGATGAGACGCGGCCGGCACGGTGGTGATCGCCGGACCGAGCACGCGCCGCTCCATCGTAACCTCTCCCGTTCGGTTTCAAAAGGGTGACACTGCAGCGGTCGGTGCGCCGACGGTCGGCGGTGACCCAGTTCGGGACAGGTCGACACGCCGTTCGATTCCGTTACGGCCCGCGGAAGGGAAGACCCCGGAGGCTGTTCTGGTCGCCGGGGCTCCCTTCAGGTACATTGGTATGGCGTTTGCAGATGTTACCGTTCCCGGTGCAGTAGGGCATCCTGAACGAGCGGGAGGAGTTGCGATGGCACAGACTGAAAAACCGAAAGCGATTGCGAAGCTTAAGAGCATGTACCCGCTGAGGGCGACGGTCGACGAGTCGTACAAGAAGAGTGTCGAAGCGGTGGCCGAGGGGAAGCCCGCCGTGTGGGCGATGGCGAACTGGTGGCAAGGGTCGCCCGTGCTGAAGGCCATGGACATCGAGGTCGTGTACCCCGAGAACTACGGTGCTGTCTGCGCGTCGATGGGGGTAGCCCCCACCTATCTGGAACGGGCCGACTCCGCGGGCTTCCCTACCCACCTCTGCGGGTATGCCCGAACGAACTACGGATACACCCACCGGATGATGCGGGAGCTCAACGGGCAGATCCCGCCGGAGGCGCCCCTGGGAGGCATGCCGAAACCCATCCTCTTGCTGTCGTCGAACATGGTCTGTGACGCGCGGTACAAATGGTTCCAGGGCCTGGGGCGTTATCTGGACGCGCCCGTCTACAACCTGGAGATGCCCATCCCCGGGGTGTCGGAGTTCTTCCATGAAGGCATGTACGAGAACTCCGTGCGCCTTGCGTCTGAGAACATCCGGCGCCTGATCGCCTTCGTGGAGCAACTCGTGGGGCGGCGCCTCGACATGGATCGCTTGGCGGAGGTCGTCGATGACATGATCGAGATGCATCGGGTCTGGCACGAGGTCAACGAACTCAGGAGGGCGCGGCCCTGTCCCATGCACTCGAGGCACTTTTGGGCCTGTATGCCTCCTGCGCTGTACTTGCTTGGCGACATCAAGCAGGGAATTGCCAATTATAGAAATCTATATGTAGAAGTGCAGAGCTTGGTAGAAGAGGGGAAGGGTTCTGTCTTAGAGGAAAAGTATCGAGTGGGTTTTGCTGAATTACCGCCGTGGCACAGTCTGGGTTTTTTTGACACGCTTGCGGAGCGAGGCTGGAATTTCGTCATGGAGAGCTGGGCCTACCATCCGCCGGTACCCATCGATTTGAGTGAAACAAAGGATCCTGTGGAGAAAATTGCAAAGCATGCCATTCAATTCAACACAGGATATTACAAGTATGCATTGGACAATGACAGTGAGCTTGGGTACATGGGCTACCCGTACATCCATTTGGCACAAGAATACCAATTCGATGGAATGTTTCTCCATCCGCTGGTCACCTGCAGAAGCGCATCGACCCACCTCGGGTATGTGCGCGAAACGCTGGCCAAGAAACTGAAGGTCCCGTCCCTGTGGATCGAGGGAGATATTGTCGACTTTTCCTTGTTCGATGCAGATGACGCTCTTCGAAAGGCAGAGGCGTTCGAGGAGATCATGGATCATTACAGGGACCAACGGCGAAGAGAAGGGTTCGGCTGGTAACTCCTGACTGCGGCAAGAGGGGTATCGACCATGGCACACAGCGGGCTTGTGAGGGCGAGGGCGATTCTAAAAGATAGGCGAGCCAGGATCGAAGAACTCAAGAAGCAAGGGAAGAAGATCGTCGGCTATCTTTCCATCCATGTGCCACTGGAAATTATTTCCGGTCTCGACATGATTCCGTTTCGCATCATCGGCGACATCCGGGAGCCAGTTACGGAGGCCGACAAGGGGTTGCCGGCCGCGTTTTGCCCCTACATGAGGAGCGTCCTCGATCTGGCGATTAAAGGAAAATTCGGTTTCCTGGATGGTTTCATCATGAATCACACCTGTGACGCCCAGGAAAAGACGGTCCGAGTTCTGACGAGCTTCGTCAAGTTTCCTTTCGTCCATTTCCTCGACATGCCGTCGACGGTCAACGACTATGCGGTCGACTACTACCGGAAGGAGTTGGCCGATTTCAAACAATGCCTCGAGGATTTTGCGGGGAAGAAACTCGACGACGCCCGCCTGAACGAGATGATTTCGATCTACAACGAGCAACGGGCTCTGGTGAGAAGGCTGTACGCGCTGAAACGACCCGATCCGCCCCTGATTTCCGGCCGTGAAACGCTTGAGGTGGTCATGGCGCTCCAGAGTCTCCCTGTGCAGGAGGGCAACGAGCTCCTGCGGGAGGTCATCGCTGAGGTCGAAGAGCGGCGTCAGGGCGGCCCCTCCAAGAAAGCCAGGATTCTGGTCTGGGGCAGCGTCATCGACGACCCGGTGTTCCTCGACGCGATTGAATCGAGCGGTGCCAACGTCGTGATGGACGACCTGGATGAGGGCACGAAGCCTTACTGGAATGACGTGGGCGCCGACGGCGATCCCCTGCACCGCCTGGCGGAGAGGTATCTGACCGGGATCCGCGCTGCTCGGACCTTTCGCGACGCTGCAGACGGCGAGCCCAAGAAGGACCATTTCAAGGACCTCAGCGTCCGATACGGTTACCTCAAGAGCATGGTGGAGGAGTGGAAGGTCGATGGAGTTCTTCTTCAGTCGCTGCGGTATTGCGATCCCCACGGCTATGAGCTCGTCGACGTGATGGATTACTTCCACTTCTTGGACGTGCCGGCGATCTACGTGGAACATACCTACTCGGAGGGGTCCCTCGCGCCCATCAGGACGAGAGTCGAGGGGTTCGTAGAAACCCTCGAGTGATCCGATCCTGCTGGATGGCCCGCGGAGGCGCACGCGATGCGACTCCTGGCGTGAGCAGCGGGTCGGCCACGTGACCTTCGAGGAGGGACGATGTACTTTGCGGGGCTTGATATCGGCTCCACCATGACAAAGGCCGCCATCATCGATGGCGATGGGCGGATCATCGGCAAACTCGTCGTCCAGACAGGTCCAGAACACCGCAGATTGGCGAATAAGGTCATGCTCGACCTGCTGGGTCAGACGGGGTTGGCCTTGTCCGATGTCTCGTATCTGGTGGCCACGGGATACGGCCGGGTGAACGTTCCCTTCGCCGATGCCCAAACGACCGAGCTCACGTGTCACGCCAAGGGGGTCCTCTCCTTTTTTCCCTCGGCGGTCACCGTCATCGACGTGGGCGGCCAGGATGCGAAGGGGCTGCGCATCAAGGGAGGGCGGCTGGTTAACTTCGTCATGAACGACAAGTGCGCGGCGGGGACGGGGCGCTTTCTGGAGGTGCTGGCCGAGGTCATGAACCTGAGCCTGGACGAACTGGGGCCGACGTCTTTGCGGGCAACCCGGTCCATGCCCGTCAGCAACACCTGCACCATCTTTGCCCAGCAGGAGATCGTCCTCCAGTTGTCCGCCGGGATTCCCGTCGAGGAGATCATCGCCGGCGTGCACGACGCCATCGCGACGCGAATCGTGAGGATGACCCGATCCATCGGGATCGAACCGGACGTCGTCCTGACCGGAGGCGTCGCAAAGAACACGGGGTTCGTCAAGGCGGTCGAGAAGTATGTGGGCCGCCCTGTCCTGATCCCCGAAGACAGCTTCATCACGGGAGCCCTGGGGGCAGCGCTGGTTGCCCAGGAAAAGTTCGCGAAAGAATCGAAGGCCGGCACGTACGAGAGAAAAGAGCGGGTTCTCCGGGAAGCGACGTTCTTCACCTGACGAGGCATGCGATGGGCTGGTACGTCGGAGTCGACATCGGGTCATACACCTGCAAAGGCGCCCTCACCAGGGACGGGACACTCGTCGACTCCGTCGTCCTTCCCTCGGGGACGGATTACTCACGGACCGGTTGGCAGCTTCTGGAGGGTCTGCTTTCCCGAAACCACCTTTCCCCTCGTGACCTCGGCGCCGTCGTGGCCACCGGAAACGGAGCGAAGAGGGCGGACTTCGCCGACGCCTTCGTGGCCGATATCATCTGTTCCGCGCGCGGGATCAACGTTCTCGCACCGTCGGTCCGTACCCTGATCGATATCGGCTCCCAGTCCACGCAGGTGATCTGGGTGGATGAGGTCGGCCGGGTCGCCCACTTTGCTTCGAACGAGAAGTGTGCCACGGGCAGCGGCAGATTCCTCCAGGTAATGGCCAATGTCCTGAGGGTCCGGCTCGAAGAGGTCGGCCCCTTGTCCCTCACGGCGCGGCATCCGGTAACCTTCACCACGGGCTGCGCCGTGTTCGGTGAGTCGGAGGCGATCACGCGGGTCAGCGAAGGGGTGCCCAAGGAGGACATCCTCGCGGGTGTGCACCGGTCGCTGGCGGAGAAGATCGGCAGCCTGACTCGGGGTCGGGGGCTCGAGCGTGCCTGTGCGCTCTGCGGCGGCGGCGCCCTCGACACCGGCCTCGTCCGGAGCATCGAGGAGCAACTGGCCACGAAACTCTTCGTTCCGCCGGACCCGCAGATCGTCACGGCCCTGGGGGCCGCCCTGCTGGCGATGAAGGGCCACGATGTGCCCCGGGCCGAGCCGGAAGCCGACTCCTGACGCGGACTGGAAATCCTTGAGAGGCCAAGATCTTGACGAATGAGTCACGTTCGGGCGGTCGGAGGCCTTCCCGGAGAAGGGGCAGGCGGCCTTGGTGAGACTCTTCCCCGAGAGGAACAAAGCCGCTACACATTTTCCACTGCCGGTGACGCAAGGAGCCGTTCAGGGATCCTGCCCCGCCGGAGGGAGGGCCTCCGACCGATCCCCCTCGCCTCGACGGCCTGAGGCGACGCCTCGTAAGAAATCCTCAAGCAATCAAGATCATAACAAACGAGCCGGCACGGGTCCGCGGGCTCGCCCCGCGGCCGTCAGGTAATCGACGACGACACCCCGCTCGAGGTCGTCGGGGCTCGTCAGGAAAGACCGCCCTCCGCCCGCTCTTCGCAGCGCCTCGGCGAACATCCGGGCGCTCTCGCTCGCACCCATCATGAACGTCGTGATCTCGATCCCCCTCCTCTGACAGAGTGCCGCCTCCCTCAGCGTCTCCGCAAGGACCGCGTCGGTGCACTCTCCCTCCAGGAGCACGGTTCCCTCGACGGTGCAGGCCGTCGGCTCGCCGTCGGTGATCAGGAGGATGTGCCGGTCGCGGTTCTTCTCCCGCGCGAGGAGCTCCCTCGAAAGACGGAGCCCCTCTTGGATGTTCGTGAAATCGCCCGGGAAGTCCGGCGCCCCGGCCCTGTCCCTGGCGGCCAGTTCCTCGCGCGACCAGTGCCTCGGGATGTGGCCCTCGAGGTAGGGCACCGTGCGGACCCCGAGAAGGTCCCGGGCCTCGAGGGGCCGGGCAAGGGTGTAGAACCCCACGAGCTGAAAGCGGTCCGCGCGAAACCAGCGCCGCGCGAGCTCCTGGAGGGCCAACGCCACCTTCTTCGCGGCGGGGAGCTTGTCGTCCATACTGCTGCTCAAGTCGAGGAGGAGGACCGACGACCGCCGGCTCCTCCGTTCCACCTCGTGCACCTCGAAGTCGCGCGCCGCGATGCGCAGCGGGAGGCCGCCGCCCGGGGTCCTGCGGAGCGCGTTTGCGAGGGTCCCGGAGATGTCGAGGTGCAGGGGATCCCCGAACTCGTAGGGTTTCGTGGTCTCGGCGAGCGCGTGGGTGGGCCCGCTCCGACGCGCCGTGGTGCGGCCGAGCGCCGCCCGGACCTCCGAAAAGACTTCGGCCAGGGCGAGGGCGCCGATCCTGCGGAGGGCCTTCGCGGAGAGGATGGTCCCGTCCTCCTCCCCCTCGACGTAGCCCTCGGCCCTCAGCTCGTCGGCGAGGCCGTTCAGCGCCTCGAGCCCTCTCCTTGCCTTGGCGCCGAGGGCCTCCTCCAGAAGGTCGAGGTCGATGCTCAGCGTCGACCCGGTGATCCGGGCCCGGACGATCTCCTCCTCCAGGCGCTCGAGGGTCCGGAGCCGGACGACCGCGTCCAGCCCCGAGTCCAGATCCAGCGCCCGTTGCCCCGAAAAGGGATAGGGCTTGCCCTTCTGTCGCGGCACCAACTCGTCCAGGGCTCGCCAGACCGACCGGAGCGCCTCGGGCAGGCCCTCCCGGTCGGGGACGCTCTCTGCGACCTCGTGGAGGCACACCCGGAGCTCGCCCGCAAGGCTCGCGAGGAGCGCTTCGTGTGCTGTCCGCTTCTCCTGGACGGCTCGCAACCAGTCGCGGGGCTCCCCCCGGAGCGGGAGGACGCCCGCGTACGTCACCTCGAAGCTCTGAAACTCGGCATCGCTGCCGGCCCGGACGGCGGCGACCGCTCGCCGGAGGCCTTCGACGGCCTCGGCCGGGGGCGGCCGCCCGCCACTCGCCACGGCTCCGAAGACGAGCGAGAAACCAGAGGCCTTCCCCCAGAGCTGCTCGTAGCCGGAGCGGATTGTGGCCACCGCCGTCGTCCGGGGGGCCTCGTCGAGGAGGGCGAGGATTCGGCCGGCCAGGTCGCGGGGGAACTCGGTCTGGAGCCACCGCTGAAACTCGGGCACCTTCGCCCGGAATGGGGCGTCGTCCTCCTGGGCGTCGCCCTCGCCGGCATCCCGCGGGTCGGCCTCCTCGCAGAGCTCGAGCAGCTCCGAGCGGAGGGGGTTCAAGACGCGGCTCAGGGTGTAGGCTCCGAGGAGGCCGGCTTTGAGCTCCCGCGTCTCCTCGAGGAGGGTCTCGAGGCCGTCGATGGGGGCCCCGTTCGCGTCCAGGAGCCCGTCCCACTTGAGCTGTTCGAAGGCCTTCTTCAGGTCATAATTCCGCAGCAGCCGCGCCGACAGGGCTCCCAGGGCGGCGTCCCCCGCCGGGCCGTCCCGGCTCCCTTCCTCGGTCGCCCCCTGCGAGGCGAAGTACCGGTATCTCACCCGTCAGGCCGGGACATGGTAGCGCCCCTCGCCTTGCACCTCCTCCTTGCTGAGCTTCCCCCGGAGGTGGAGCCCCTCTAGGACGAACTCCAGGGCGGAGGCGACTTCCTCAGGGCGCTCGGCGCCGAGACGCGCGAGATCGTCCCGGCATCCGTTCAGCGTGGCGGCCTGGGCCTCGTACTCCCGGGAGGGCATCCTATCCCCGACGACGAGTTGCCCGGCTCTCCCGACGGCGGCCAGAATGCAGGAGAAGTCGTGCCCCTGGAAGATGCTTTCGAAGACCTCCCTCGTCGCCCGGCCGATCAGCTCGCGGATGAGCCCAACCTCATCGACGCCGGCGCCCGCCTCCAGCTCGAGCTTCCCCTGGCACGAGGGCACCACCGCCAAGAGGTCGCTCAGCCTCGGCACCGCGCGCTCCTCCCCGAGCTCGAGGGCTCGCCGCACGGCGCTCGAGAGGACGTTCTCCGCGTTGTGGATCGAGGCCCGCACGCTCACCCCGGACGGGCGGTAGACGTGAGGATGGATCCGCGCCTGCCGCGCGACCTCGACGACCACCTCCTTCATGTACTCCGGGAAGAATGCGCCCTCGTCGGGGCCGAACTGCCTCCGCTCCTGGTCGACAACCGTGACCTCCTGTTCCCGGGAGAGGGGGTAGTGAGTCCGAACGAGGGAGCCGAAGCGGTCCTTCAACGGCGTCACGATCCGGCCCCGGTTCGTGTAGTCCTCGGGGTTGGCGGTGGCGACGAGAAAGACGTCCAGGGGCAGGCGCAGGGTGAAGCCCCTCACCTGCACGTCTCTCTCTTCGAGGATGTTGAAGAGGCCTACCTGGATCTTCTCTGCAAGGTCCGGCAGTTCGTTGAGGGCAAAGATCCCGCGGTTGCTCCGAGGCACGAGCCCGAAGTGGATCGTCTCCTCGTTGGAGAGGTACCTGCCTTCGGCGACCTTGATCGGGTCCACCTCGCCGATCAGGTCCGCGATCGTCACGTCGGGGGTGGCGAGCTTTTCGGTGTACCGGAGGTCCCGGCCGAGCCACTCGATCCCGGCGATGCCCCCCTCCTCGAGAGCCCTCGCTCGGCACCGGGCGCAGACCGGCTGTACCGGGTCGTCCCGCAGTTCGCAGCCGCTCACCACGGGGAGCTCCGCGTCGAGGAGGGTTGCCAGCGCGCGCATCAGCCTCGTCTTCCCCTGGCCCCGTTCCCCGAGGAGGATCACGTCGTGCCCGGAGAGGATCGCGTTCTCCAGCTGGGGGATGACGGTCCTCTCGAAGCCGACCAGCCCGGGAAACGGGCGCCGCCCCTCGGACAGCATCTGGACGAGGTTCGCCCGCATCTCGGCCTTCACGGACCTCGGCACGTAGCCGAAGTCGATCAGCTCATTCCTGGTTCGCGGCTTCTGCATGGCTTTGGCTACCCCTCGGGAAGGGGCTGCTCCCTCTCCGGGTGGGAGGGGAGCAGCTTCCCGCGGTATCAGGTGAAGTGGATGACCGGCTTGATGACGTTGTCCTCCTTCGTCGTCATCAGGTTGAGCCCCTTCTCCACCTCCGCGAACTTGAAGTGGTGGGTGCTCATCTTCGTCGGGTCGACCCGGCCGGCCTGGATCAGGCTCATCAGGCGCGCCATCCGCTCGCTCCCGCCGGGACAGAGGAGCGTCTTGATGGTCTTGTCTGCCATCCCGAGGCCCCACTCCAGGCGGGGAATCCGGATGTAGTCGCCGTGGCCGTGGTAGCCGATGTTCGAGATCGTCCCGCCCGGCCGGGTCACCTTGATGCAGTTCTCGAAGGTCGGCTCGGCGCCGAGGGCCTCCATGGCCGAGTCCACGCCCTTCCCGCCGGTGAGGCGCAGGATCTCCGCCACGACGTCCTGCTTCTTGAAGTCGACGGTGACGTCGGCGCCGTACTCTTTGGCGAGCTTGAAGCGCTCCGGGACGCAGTCGACCGCGAAGATCTTGGCGGCGCCGAGGAGGCGTGCCCCGGCGACGGCCATCAGTCCCACCGGCCCGAGCCCGAAGACCGCGGCGGTGCCGCCCAGCGGGATGGCGGCGTTCTCGGCTCCCTTGAAGCCGGTGGACATCATGTCGGTCGTGTAGGCCGCCGCCTCGTCGGAGACGTCGTCCGGGATGGGGGCCAGGTTCGCCTGGGCGTCGTTCACGTGGAAGTATTCCGCCAGGTTCCCGTCCTTCTGGGCGGTGTACTTGTAGCCGCCGAGCGGCTGCGTGCACTGGGACGAGAACCCCCTCTGGCAGTTGTCGCACTGCCAGCAGGGGGTCACCGCGTTGACGGCAACGCGGTCTCCCACCTTGTGAACCCTTTGACTAGGCTTCCGAGCTGGTGCACGACCCCCACGGCCTCGTGGCCCAGCACCCGGTCGGAGAGGTCCCCGAGGCCGCCGGAGACGGTGTGGACGTCGGAGGTGCAGATCAGGGCCACGGTCGTCTTGATCACGGCGTCCAGGGGGCCGGCTTCGGGGATCGGCCGGTCCAGCATCGCCACCTCCCCGATCTTCTTCAGCACAAGGGCCTTCATCGTTGCCATGGTTCTTCTCCTCGTTCGCTTCGTCCAGGGGGGCGGACTGTGCCGCCCCCTGGGCGGTTCTCAGAGTGCTCTCACCGCTTCTTGCGGATCGCGAAGGCCTCGTCGGGCCAGGTGGGGGCGAAGCTGCGGTACATGGGATCGCAGAGGCCGAGCGTCTTGATGGCGTTCTTGCCCTCCTCTGGAATGTCTTCCCACTCCAGGAAGCCGCAGCAGTTGGTGAGGAAGGTCGCCCAGATCTCGTTCATCGACTGCCCCTCGACGAAGACCTCGATGAACGCGGGCTTGTTCTTGTCGCGGACGAAGTCGAGGGAGCGCTTCAGCGCGCCCTTCATCTCCTTGTCGCTTTCGACGAACTCGGTGTGACAGCCGAACTCCTTCATCATCCGGTCGTAGCGGATGTTCGGCAGCGTCGACCAGGAGTCGCGCATTTCGTTGCCCGTGGGGGAGCACGCCTTCGACCAGAAGAGCTTCCAGCCTCCGGCCACCATGGTGTTGTTGTTCTGGTGGATGAAGACGACGGGCATATCCCAGCGAGCGCACGTCTCGATGTCCATGCCTCCGGCGCCGAGGCCGCCGTCCCCGATGACGCAGACCATGGGGATCGACCGGTTCGTTGCCATGCCCGCGCCCAGGGCGAGCCCCGGCCCGTGGCCGATCCCGATCGTGTCCGCCGCGTCGAGCACGCGGGCGCCCGTCCGGCAGACGTTCCAGTCCGTGTAGAAGGACGAGGCCGTGAACCCGTCGATGATTGAGATCGCCTCGTCCTGGCACTCTTCGGTGATCGTCTCCCCGATGATCCGGCCGACCAGGTCGGGGTGGAGCGGCATGCGGCCCCTCATGGCGTCCGTCCGCTCGATGGTCTTCGCACGATAGAATTCCTTATTGTCCGCGATGTACTTCCTCCACTCGTTCCACCGCTCCGGCGGCTTCGTCAACCCCATCGACTTCACGCACTCGATCATCTGACGCAGGAGTGCCTTGATGTTCCCGATGAGCTCGTGGTCGGTGCCGAGGAAGAGGTCGACGTTCTCGCGGCAGGTCTGGGCCTGGGCATACCGCGTCCCCGGGCCCCAGAAGGGCGGGTAGCCGTGCATCTCGAGGTAGCCGACCTTGAGGCCGAGGATCAGGGCCCGATCACAGCCCCGCAGGAACCGCCCCCGGCCGCGGCCGCCGCAGTTCAGGGGGTCGAGCTCGCTGATGACGCCGCGCGCGAGCCGGCGGGTATGGCACGGGATGCCGGTCAGGGCGACGAGCTCTCGCAGCTCCTCCTGGGCGTCGTCGTACCAGACGCTCTCGCCGCCGATGATCCCGGGCTTTTCCGCCGAGAGGAGCCACTTGACCATCTCCTCAACGACCTGGGGAGCCTCGTAGCGCATCTTCTGCTCGGTCCGCTCGAAGTTTCCCGGGCCATAGAGCGAGTATGCATAGACGAGTGGGAGACGGCACTTCTCGTAGCTCGTGTCCCAGGGGATCGCGATGGAGGTGGGCCCCATCGGCGGCGTCATCGCCGCCCGGTAGGCCCGCTTGAACTCGAAGAGCAGCGAGATCGGGTTCGTCACCCGCTTCGTGTACTTGGTGATCCCGCCGAAGAGCTTCTCCGCCTGAACGAGCCCCTGGGCGAACTGGACGCTGTCCGACCACGCGGGGTGCTCGCCCCCGATCACGAGCACCGGCGACTGGGCCGCGTAGCTCTGGGCGATGCCCGATGTGGCGTTGCAGAGCCCGGTCGAGGGCCCGATGATGGTCACCGCGGTGCGCCGGGTCATCCTCCCGACGGCGTCGGCCGCGAAGGTCGCGGTCTGCTCGTGGCGGACGTGGACCCGCTTGATGCCGGCTTTCATAAAGAGCCCCTCCATGGGCCACTCGGCGCCGGCGGTGATCCCAAAGACGTACTCGGTCCCCTCCTTCTTCGCGAGGTCGGCCATCAGCGAGATGATGTGGGTCTCTTTCAGGAACTCCTCCGGAAGCTCGCCGTGGGTGAACTCCGCCCCCGGCTTGAGCTGGTCGACCAGCAGGGTCTCGTGGGCTGCAATCTCCTGGTAGGACTCGTGTTCGTCGCTCATCTGTGCCTCCTGTTCATGGTTGTGGCCGTACGAGTGCGAGCCGGCTTCCGTCTGCCTGTCTCTCTTGGGGGCTCGACCCCTACTGGTTCACCTCCTTCCTCCGCCTGTGGTTCGGGTTAGATCACTCTGCGCTCCCGGAGAGTGTTGACCTCCACCTCGGAGAGGCCGAGCAGCTCCCGATAGACGACGTCGTTGTCGGCGCCGAGGGCGGAGCAGGGCTCGGACAGCCTGGCCGTACCCGAGACCCTCACCGGGCACCCGGGGACCCTGACCCTGCCCCACTCGGGGTGGTCCACGTCGAGCACCATGCCCCGCTCCCGGAGGTAGGCGTCCTGGGCGATCTCACTCGAGTCCCGGACGATTCCGCAGGGCACGCCTGCTTCGCAGAGCACCCGCATCACCTCCACCTTGTCCCGGGCGCCCACCCAGGCGGCGATGAGGCCGTCGACGAGGCCGCGCTTTTCTTTGCGGGCGCGCAGAGAGTGGAGCTCGTGAGCCCCCACCGCTCCGGCCTCGCCGATCGCGGCCATGAGGCGCTCGAAGAGCGCCTGTGGGATCGCGCAGATCGCCACCCAGCCGCTGTCGGCGGTGCCGTAGACGTTCCAGGGGACCACGTCCCGGAGCTCATTGCCGGTGCGGCCAGCGGTCTCGCCGTAGGCCATGTGGGTGCCGAGGAGGGTGCGGCCGAGGCCGATGGCGCTTTCCTCCAGGGTCACCTCGACCCGGGCGCCGCGGCCGGTGCGCTCCCTCTGGAAGAGGGCTGCCGCGATCCCGAGAGCCAGGTTTGTGCCGCCCCCGCTGTCAGCGACCGTCGCGCCGCACCGAAGGGGGGGGGCGCCGTCAAGGCCGGTGAGGCTCATGAGCCCGCCCATGGCCTGGGCGGTCATGTCGAGGCTGGGGTAGGCGGCGCGGGGCCCGTCGGGGCCGTAGCCCCGGATGGAGGCGTACACGAGGCGCGGGTTGCGACGGACGAGCTCTTCGTGGGTGAGCCCGTGACGCCGCAGAGCCTCTTCTGAGAAGTTCTCCACGAAGACGTCGCACCGCTCGACGAGGCCGAGGAGGAGGTCCCTCGCCCCCTCCCGGCGCAAATCGAGGGTCACGCTCCGCTTGTTCAGGTTGAGCACGACGAAGTAGAGATCCTCTCGCGCCTGGTTCCCCGAGAAGAGGCGCCGCTTCGCGCTGCCCCTCACCGGGTCCTCCACCTTGATCACGTCCGCACCCAGAAAGGCGAGGAGCAGGGTGCCGGTGGGTCCGGCCTCGTAGTGGGTCAGGTCGAGCACCCGGACGCCTTCCAGGGGGCGTGCGCTCATCCGGTCCTCGCACGGCAGGAGGAGGGAGTCAGTTCATTACCATCCCGCCCGAGACGCTCAGGTTCTGCCCGGTGACGTAGCTGCCGAGGTCGGAGGCGAGGAAGGCGACCATGTAGGCTACCTCCTCGGGCTCGCCATACCGGCGCAAGGGGATCGACTTCTTGATCTTCTCGAGCTTCTCGATGGGCATTCGGCTCGCCCCGCTGCGGTCCTCGATCTCCTGGATCCCCAGGGAGACGCAGTTCACCGTGATCGCGTGGCGGGCGAGCTCGACCGCCAGGCACCGGGAGAAAGCGGCCACGGCAGCCTTCGCCGCCGCATAGGCCGACATTCCCGGGGTTCCGACTCGGGCCGCCTCCGACGAAATGTGGACGATTCGGCCGGAGCCCTGGGCGATCATCTGCGGAATCACCGCCTGGGACCACGCCATCGTCCGTTCGACGATGTTCTCGTACTGCTGTCGCCACTCTCCGACGCTCTGGTCCTGGAAGGGCTTCAGGTGAGGCACGAACTCCAGGAGCCCGATGTCGGTGACGAGCACGTCCAGTCTCCCGTGGGCGCGGACGACCTCCGAAACGCACCGCCCGATCTCCGCCAAGTCGTTCGGGTCCACGGTGCGGGCCGCGACCTCTGCACCGAGGGCCGCTCTCACCGCCTCCTGAACGTCCCGCGTGATCTTGTCGCTCGTGTCGACGAGTTGAACGGCAGCACCCTCGATCAGGAAGATCTTCGCCATTTCGGCCGGAATGCAGACGCCGGATCGCTGGGAGGCGATCAGGACGACTTTGCCCGCCAGACCATTGTTCCTGAGGGAGCCCACCATCGGCGCCATCCTTCCCCACTCTCGGCCGGACCCGCGACAGACGGCCCGCGCGGCCCCGGCTCCGCACAGCTCATCGAGACCTCGTTAGAAGAGCAAACCCCATACCCGCTGGCGAAGCGCCGCGCAGGCGGTAGGCTCTTTCGCGCAGTTTCGGTTCTCTTCCCGCGGGGGGACGTTCCCTCTGGCCGGCCATGCACTCTATCGTTTGCGCCTGGCGTCCCGAGATTGTCCGTGCCGCTGTATCGTCCGAGGACACCGAGGTGTGCTGGTTCGAGACAGTGTTCTGAACCATGGGGGCCGCGCTCGAACGTCGGCCTGCCCAGGCGAAAGCCCGTGAAGAAGGGGATGGAGGCCGAACAGAAAATAGTCCGCAAGAGCTGGGGTTTTGCTTTCAGGCGACCAGAACTTGCGCGATGTGGCGGGGGTCCGTATCCTTAAACGATGTTTAGAAGTCGATAGGATCGCACGGAATGCAGTGTGCCTGAGGAGCGCTGGATGGCCAGCTCGATCGACGATAACCTCTATCTCTCCTGTCCCAAGGACCGCCAAAGGGCCTACAAGCTCTGGGAGCGGTTCCAGACGGCGGACCACCCGGGGGAACGGTTGGCGGGTCCCTACGAAAGGATGCTCTACCAGGAGTGGGCGCGCTGCAGGAAATTCGGCGTCGATCCCTCGATGCGCCAGGGCCACGTGCTATCGGCGGCCGAGTTCGAAGCACTCCAGCAGGACAAGTCGTTTCTCCTCGAAAAGGCAAAGCCCTCTCTGGACAAGATCTCAGAGCTCCTTCGGGGTGTGCCCGGGATCGTGATCTTCACGGACGAGCAAGGGACCATCCTCTACATCGTCGGGGACGTCCGGGTCCGCACCACGGCGGCAGAAGCCTCCAAGATCGTCGAGGGATCGCGGTGGCTCGAATCCCTCGCTGGAACGAACGGGATCGGAACGGCCATCGCCAGGAGGTCGCCCGTCCACGTCTTCTCCACCGAGCACTTTTGCGAGGGCTGGCATCGATGGACGTGCGCCGCCTCGCCGATCATCGAGCCGGGGACGAACAAGCTTCTGGGGGTCGTGGACTTTACGACGCTCGACAAGGATTACCGGGAAGACGCAGTCGCCCTCACGCACTCTCTCGCCCGGAGCATCTGCGCCGAACTCCTCCTCCAGCTGGAGGTCGAGAGGATGCAGCTCGTACATGGGTTCAGCGTTTACTCCAGCCGCTACCCTTCCGACGAGATCACGGTCGTCGACCGGCTGAACCGGGTGGTCCGCAGCAGCGGCGTAGCCCGGGCGACAGAGAAGGACCTGGCCTGCGGAGGAGAAGACGAACGGGGCGGTGAAGAGGAGAAGATCGATGTCTGCATCTCCGGCTCGGAGGGCCCGATCGGGAGACTCCTCCTGCGCAGGCGCAAGGACCTGCCGCTGCGCTTTTCAGGCCGGGCCGTTGCGGGTGGAGCGGTGGCGTTCGGAGAGTTCGTGTCTCGGAACCCCGGCGTCAAGCGGATCATGGAGCGGGTCGACAAGATCATCCCCACGGCGCTCAACGTCCTCCTTGTCGGGGAGACCGGCACGGGGAAGGAGCTCGTCAGCCGCTACATTCACGAACAGAGCCCCCGCAGGTCGGCGCCGTTCGTGGCTGTAAACTGCGGCATGATCAGCCGAGAGCTCTTCGAGAGCACCTTCTTCGGGTACGAGCGGGGGGCCTTTACGGGTGCGGACACCCGGGGAAAGAAGGGCCTGTTCGAGGCTGCGCGGGGCGGCACCCTCTTCCTGGATGAGATCGGCGAGCTGCCCACGGAGATCCAGGCGGGGCTCTTGAGGGTGCTCGAAACGGGAAGGTTCCGGCGGGTAAGCTCCTCAAAGGAGCTCGAGGCGGACTGCAGGATCATCGCGGCCACCAATCGCGATCTCCTGGAAGAGATGAAACACGGGTCCTTCCGCTCGGATCTCTACTATCGCCTGAGCGTCGCTACCTTCGTTCTCCCGCCGCTGCGCGAGCGACTCGACGACGTTCCGATCCTCATCGACCACATCGCCGCCAACTTCTGCAGGAAGAACTCGCTGCGTGCCCCCAGCTTCACCGAGCAGGCAGTGGATGCCCTCGTCCGATATCCGTGGCCAGGAAACGTCCGTGAGCTGAGGAACGTCCTGGAGTCTACGATCATCTGCGCCGGCGACCCGGTCGACGTCTACGACCTCCCCGATCAACTCCTCGGGAGCCTGGCGGAAACCACAGCCCACCCCCTTCCGGAGCCCGCTACGCCCGAGGAACTCGCCGCCGTCTCCTCCGATCCAGACCTCAGCATGCGCGCCCAGGAGCGTAGGCTCCTCGTATGCGCCCTTGCCAAGTACGGGAACGTGTGCCACGTGGCCAAGGCCGTCGGGGTCTCCCGGTCGAAGCTGTACCGGATGTTCAAGGCTTTCGACATTGACCACACGCGCTACCTCTCCGAGGGGCGTTGACTGCCGGCTTCTTCTTGCAACGCAACCCACGGCACCGTTTCCAGCCGTTTCTCCTTTGGGCGTAACCGGCCGGCCGCGGGGTCCCCTCCGGCGCCGCAGGATCCCTGGAATTCCCGCCTCTCGCTGACGGTCAGGCGAGGGGTCCGAGGCGTACTGCCTTCGAGAGCGGTGTGGCAATGCCGCCTGCGGCGGCCTCCGGGGATCCCCCCGGCCGGCCAGGCGCGCTTGACCGGTCGCACCCTTCTCCTTCGCGGCTCCTCGGGAGTGGAGCCCGCTGCTTGGAACGTGCCGGCGGGAGGTGCGGCGCATTGGCTTGATGCTTGCTTCTCCCACGACGAGCGCGCGGACGACTCTTCGCAGCCCGGGAAGGAGCGCATGAAGAAGGCTCTGATCCTCGGAACCCTCACCCCGCAAGCGGACGCGGTCCGGTGCCTGAAAGAGTTGGGCTGGTGGGTGATCGTGTGCGGTCGCTACCCCGGCGGGCCTGGTTTCGCGGTCGCGGATCAGTTCGAGGCGGTGCCCGTCAACGACGCCGGCGCGGTGGAGGAGTTGGCTCGCCGAGAGCGAGTCGACCTCGTCTGCTCGGTCGGCTCGGACAAAGCCATGCCGACCGTGGCTTGCGTAGCCCGAAATCTGGGTTTGCGGACCCTGGTATCGGTCGAGACAGCTCGCCTGGCCCGGGACAAGGGTTTGCTTCGGGGTTTCCTCGACGCACAAGGCATCAGCCCGATCCGGCACCGAAGGATCTCCTCGGCGTCGGAAGCGCGCGGGTGGGACCGCTTTCCCGCTATGGTGAAGCCGGTAGACAGCTCCGGGCAGAGGGGGGTTTCACGGGCGACGACGCTGGAGGAGTTGGAGAGAGGGCTCGAGCGCGCCCTCGGCTTCTCCTCGAGCGGCGAGGCGATCGTCGAAGAGTACATCGAAGGTCCCGAGATCTCGGCGAATGCGTGGGTCACCGAGACCTCGCTCGCGTTCTGTGCCATTTCGGACCGCCTGGTGGTCGAGGGGGTTCCCGGAGGAATTCCGAGAGGCCATCGCCTGCCCAGCCGAAACTGCTCCGACGCGGCGGCGCTCGAGGTTCGCGCGCTGGTAGAGCGGTGCATCCGGGTCCTTGGAATCGAGAACGGTCCCGTCTACTTCCAGATGAAGCTCTCGCCCGAAGGCCCGAAGATCCTCGAGATCGCCCCCCGCCTGGACGGCTGTCACCTCTGGCGCCTGATCCGGATGACGTACGGGGTCGATCTGCTGGAGGCGAGCGTCCGACTCCTCGCCGGCGAGAAGCCTCACGATCTGAACGCCGGTGGCGGAGGGGTGCCCAAGAACCTCACGTTCCTCCGGAGCCGCCCCGGGGTGGTCTTCCGGCGCAGAGACCACCCGCTCCCTCAGACCGTCGACTACGTCGACTACGATTACGCGGAGGGAGAAGTCGTCCAGCCGGTGAACGGCTTCCTGGAGAGGGTTGGCTACTGCATCGGACCGGCGGCGAACGAGTTCGGCGAGGCGTCCCGATGAACCCCGCGCGCCTCCCCGACCCGCAGGAAGCCCGGCCGGGCGGAGTGCCCCCAGCACTCCTCGCTCGGGCCCTCCAACTCGGCCGGGAAGGACCTCTTCACGACTCGATCCGGCTTCTGAAGGAAATTCTGGCCCGGAGCCCCGGAGAACACGCCGCGGCCGCCATGCTGGCCGACGTCCTGGCGCGTCTCGGCCGGTACGAGCAAGCCGCGGTCGTCCTGGAAGAGGCGATCCGGGCGGGCGGAGAGCGCGCGGCTCGCGCCCTCGGGGGCCAGCTTGCGGAGCTGGGCGAAGTGCGACGGGACTTGGAGCGTGTCGCCGAGGGCCGGTGGCGTCCCGAAGGCTTCCTCAGTGAGGCCATCGTGCCGGACGGGGAGGGTGGCTACCTCGTCGACAGTCTGGGGTTTCCGGGCCAGTGGGAGGTGGAGTCGGCAAAGCCCGGCCGTCTTGCGCCGGGCGCGTGGCTGCGGCTCATGAAGTCCCTTGCCCACTGCGTCGGCGAGCTGCCGGTGAGGCGCGCCGGCCGAGGGCCGTTGCTTCCCGAGGGCGTGATCCGCGTGGGGAACGCGGCGTCGGACGCGACGCTGACTCTGGTGCCTCGAGGGGCTGGCGCGGGCATCTCCCTCGAGGTCGGGGAGGAATTTCTCCGTCTGCCCCGGGTCGTCCAGCGTCAGCGTCTTGCCCGGCTGCTGGAGCAGGCTTCCGCCACCCTCGCTCCGCCTGGCGTTGCGGTCGGAGCCCCTGGTTCTTTCCCTGCCCTGTCGTCGGGCGCGCCCCGCGTCCTCCTCGTCTCGCTGAGCCTCGCGTCGGATTACGGCATCCAGGTCCTCCGGGACCGGCTGCGGGATCGGGGAACCGCGGCCGAGTGCCTCTTCGTGCGCGACCTAGGGATGCTCCGAGAGTACCTCGCGCTCGCCGCTGGGATGCCGGCGTTCGGGGGAGCACCCCCCCACCTCGTCGCGGTGTCGGTCATCGATGCCGTGCTCGAGGCGGCAAACCTCACCCTGGAGGGGCTCCGCGCCGTCCTTCCGGACGCGTGGACGGTCATCGGCGGCCCGAGCTCGCAAACCCCGGAGCAGCTGGCGTGCCTGCTGCCTGCCTTCGACGTGCTCCTGCGGGGCGACGCCGACGAATCCCTGCCCGAGCTCGCGAGGGTTCTCGGCAGCCGGCCGCGTTCCGAAGGCCTCACCCCCGGCCAGAGGGACGCGCTTCGGCGGTGGGCGGGCGGGATCGTCGTCCAGACCCCTGCGTGGATCCTCGTGAAGGACCTCTCCCAGACGCCGGTTCCCGGCGCGTACCACCTGCCCCATCCCGAAGGGAAGCGGACCATCTCCTATTGGCAGACGTCCCGCGGCTGTCCCTACGACTGCCGCTTCTGCTACGGCTGGTCGGGTAAACGCTACCGGGTGGTCGTGCCCTGGAGGGAGACCGAGGAGGAGAGGCGCGGTCCGCTCGACCGGCGGAGCGCGCGAGCCATGGTGGAGTGGCTCGTCCGGCGCCTGGCGGACGAGCTCGACGCCGAGCCTTCTGAGCTGGAGGGGCAGCTCGCCGCTGCCGCCCGAGTGGGCGAACCCCTCGTCTTTCCGGGCCTTCCCGAGTCTATCTTCATCGTCATCGAGGACGACGACTTTCTGATCCGGCGAGAGCGGGTGCGGGAGTTCAAGGAGCAGGCGACCGCTCTCGGGCTCCCGAAGTACTTCCACTTCTCGGCGATTACGAGCGTGCGGACCCTTTTTCGGGGAGGGGACGACCTCGATGTCGAAGTGATCGGGTGGCTCAAGGGGCTCAACTTCCGGTCATTGGACCTCGGCTCCGACGGGCTCTGTCAGGCGGTGATCGACGAAAACCAGAAGGGGTACACGCTGGACCGCCACGTGATCCCTGCAAACGAATACCTCCAGAAGCAGGGGATCTTCGCCTTTAACAACACCATCGTGACGACCCCCTACACGACTCTGCCGGAGTTCATCGAGACGCTGATCTACTACTCGGTCTGCCCCTACCCCATCAACACGGCCCTCGAGATCGGCATCATGGGGCACATCGGGACGAGGTACACCAACGAGGACCTCGTCAACGCCCGGTTCGACTGGCGCGGAGCGGAGGGAGAGGACCGCGGACACTACCAGCTCCTCGACAACTACAGGGTTCCGCTTGGCTTCCCCGAGTACTCCCTCAACGACTCCGGGATGATCAGCTACGCAGACCCCACCGTGCGCGACCTGGTCCTCAAGTTTCCCCGGAGGCAGATCTGGAAGTACTTCTCCGAGGGCGACCTGCCCACCGACGAGGTGGACCGAGTCGTCGAGGGGTGGAGGCGGCTCCCGGAGGGGCGGGAGGAGTTTTCGGCCCTCGGCGAGGCCCTGGCCCTCCTCCGGGAGCGGAACCCCTCCTGGGACGCGCTCTACGCGTTCGCTACGGTCAAGGAAGAGATGGATCTCCTCGACCTCGGATCTTTCCGGAAGTACTACCGGCTGCTCGTGGCGGACGAGGTTGCCTCGCAGACCTCCTTCCGGCAGGCCGCCGACGCGCGGTGGAGCGCTCAGCACGAGGAAGAGCAGGGTCGGCTCGAGCGGGCCGAGGCCGAGCTCCGTTCCCTCGTAGAGCGCCTGCCCTGGTACCCCCGGGCGCGCCGAGACCTGATCGGGCTCCTCGGGCGTGAAGGCAAGCTCGCCCAGGCCGTGGAACACTTCGTGGCCTACCAGAGGGTCGAGCCGGACCTCGCGTTCTGCTACCTCTTCATCGAGCAGCTGAGCTCGGCCCTCGGCGTCCGGGAGGCACGGGCGAAGCGCCGGGCGTGGTTCCACATCCCCCGCTACGACACGCTGAGCCCCTTCTGGTATCTGCTCGCTCGCCTGAAGGACTGCGTGGGTGGCCGATGCGCGGAGCCGTTCCGGCTGATCTCGGGCGGCCCGGCGGAGCTCGAGAACTTCTATCAGGTGATGGACCGTTGGTCGACGCCCTCCCTGGCGGAGGCCCTGCGCCGCGAAGCGGCGCTTCTCGAGGAGCGGCTTGGCGGCGGACCCCCGGGGCGGGTGACCGTCTGCGGCATTCCGGTCGAGCTCGCGGAGGGCAATCGGCTCATCTTGGACTTGCGCCGCGTCCATCCCGCCGCGCCGGTGCTCGTCTGAGCGCGAGCGGAACTCCGCAATCGCGCCTCGAAGCGCGAAGGAGGAACGATGTTCAATGACCACATGGCTCACCCCCGCCACTTCGGCAGCATCCCCGACCCGGACGCCAGAGGCCGGGTCTTCAATCCCCTCTGCGGCGACAACCTGGAGATGACCCTTCGGGTGCAGGACGGGGTCATCGTCGAGCTGAAGTTTCAGACGTACTCGTGTGGAGTGGCGGTCGCGACGTGCAGCCTCCTGGCTGAGAAAGTTGCCGGGCTTCGGGTGGAGGAAGCCGAACGCCTGGGCCACGGGGACCTCGTCGCGGAGATGGGCGCCCTGCCGGCCGACAAGGTTCATTGCCCCAACCTGGCCTTCTCGGGTCTGAAGGCCGTGCTGCGGGACTTCCGCGAGAGGGAGGCGGGCAAGGCGGACCCGCACGGCGTCCTCGCGTACGAGATCCACCCACATACTGCCTCACCGGGAGAAAGGCCGTAGACTCCCCGGGAGGTCTCAGCGAAGCGTGGCGGACGAGCCAGAAGGAGACAGCGATGGTCATCGCAGGAACGAAGACCGAAGAGAATCTCAAGGCGGCCTTTGCGGGCGAGTCCCAGGCGAGGAACCGGTACACGTTCTCCGGCAGATTGGCGAGGGAGGCGGGGCTCCACGACGTGGCGGACGTGTTCTTCGAGCTCGCGGCCAACGAAGAGGAGCACGCCAGACAGGAGTTCGAGTTTCTGGGCGGCCTGAGCGACGTTCGCGCGGCCCTCGAGCAGGCGGCCGCGGGGGAGCACCACGAGCACGAGGTCGTCTACCCGTGCTTCGCGCAGACAGCCCGGGAGGAGGGTCTGAGCGACGTCGCGAGCTTCTTCGAGCGCATGACGCGGGTGGAAGGAACGCACGAGCAGAGGTTCCGCGCCCTTCTGCGCAGCCTGGACGGCGAGGAAGCCTTCAAGGGGAAGACCGTGCTCCACTCCCTTACGAAGATGGCCCAGGTGATGCTGCCGAATCAGGCCAACCCCCACGGGTTCGTCCACGGGGGTGAGCTCATGAAGATCATCGACAACGCCGCAGGGGTGACGGCGGTCCGCCACAGCCGGCAGTACGTCGTTCTCGCCCGGGTCGCCGAGCTCAACTTCCATCGCCCCGTCCAAGTATCGGACGTTGCCCTGGTGGACTCCCGGGTGTCGTTCGTGAGCCGGTCCACCATGGAGATCCAGGTGCTTCTGGATGCGGAGTCGTTGGAGACGGCGGAGACCCATCGGGCGGTCTCCGCCTACCTCATCATGGTCGCGGTAGACTCCAAGGGGAACCCCGTCGAGGTGCCGCCTCTCTTGCTCAGCACGGAGGAGCAGGAGCGACTCTTCGAGGAGGGCAAGGCGAGGTACGAAGCGCACAAACGGTTGAGGGCCAAGGCGTAGCGATTCTTGGAAGGAAAGAGGGCTCCTCCCAGACCGCCGCGGACGTCAGGACCCTGAAGAGAGAAAGGACGGCACGCATGTACGACGTGATCATCGAGAATGCTCGCATCTGCGACGGCACGGGAAGCCCGAGCCGTGTGGGAACGTTGGGCGCCAAGGACGGCCTGATCACCTATCTCGGCCGTGAGACCGGGCTGACCGGACGGCACAAGATCTATGGGGACGGGCTCGTGCTGGCTCCGGGCTTCATCGATCCCCATACCCATTACGACGCCCAGGTCGCCTGGGACCCCCTGCTCACCTGCTCGCCCTGGCACGGGGTGACCACGGTGGTGATGGGGAACTGCGGCGTCGGTGTGGCGCCCGTGAGGCCGGAGAGCCGCGACATCCTGCTCCGCGATCTGGTCAACGTGGAGGCGATCCCTTACGAGGTTCTGAAAGCGGGGGTTCCGTGGGGGTGGGAGAGTTTCGGCGAGTACCTCGACGCCGTCGATGGGGGCGGGCTGGGCATCAACGTGGCGGGGCTGGTGGCGTTCACACCCCTGCGCCATTACGTGATGGGCGAAGCGTCCTTCGAGCGGGCGGCAACGCCTGCGGAGATCGAGACCATGCGGGGGCTCATGGCCGAAGCCATGAAGGATGGGGCGTTCGGTTTCTCCACGAGCCAGATGTACCGACACATCGGTCACGAGGGGCGACCGCTCGCGTGCCGAAACGCCAGCACCGAAGAGCTCGTGGGGCTGTGCCACGCGCTGCGCGCCGCCGGGTGCGGGGCGATCCAGATCGTCCTGAACTCGGGCGGGTGGGGTCTCATCGAGGACAAGGATGTGGAGCTGCTCCGGTTGCTGACCACCGAAAGCGGCCGGCCCGTGACGTGGCTCGCGCTCTTCGCTCGGTCCGGGGAGCCCGATTTCCACGACCAGACGATCGAGAAGATGGGCCCTCTGCTCGACCGCGCCATACCCCAAGTGACGCCGCGGCCGATGATCGTGCAGGACGACCTGCGCCACCCCTTCGTGTTCGCCGCCTACCGGTGTTGGAAGCCGGCGATCAACCGATCCGCTGCGGAGCAGGCCGCTCTGTACCGGCAGCCCGAGTTTCGGGACGCCTTTTCGAAAGAGGCGCAGGAGGACGTGCGGGAGGGGGTTTGGAGGCGGATGCGGGTGCTCGACGTCCACCAGCCGGTTCTCGAGAAGTACGTCCAACGGACGATCCAAGAGATCGCAGACGAGGAGGGGAAGAGGCCCTTGGACGTCTACCTCGACATCGGTCTGGCCGACAACCTGGAGGCGCGATTTCAGGTCGAGGCGTTCAACTACGATTCGGAGGGTGTCAGGCGCCTGGTCGCCGACGACCGATTCCTGATCGGGCTGGGGGACGGCGGGGCACACGTGGACATCCTCTGCGACGCGGGGTACGCGACCGCGCTCCTCGAGATCTGGGTCCGCCAGCGCCAGGTCCTGACCCTGGAGAAGGCGGTGCAGAAGCTCACCTCGGTCCCCGCCCGGTTGTACGGCATCCCGAAGCGCGGCGTCCTGGCCGAGGGCATGGTGGCGGACCTGGTGCTCTTCGACCCGGACAGGGTTGCCTCAAAGCCGCCCGAGTTCGCCTACGACTTCCCGCTCAACGGACGGCGCATGGTGGCCAAAGCGGAGGGCATCGTGGCTACCTTCGTGGCCGGGGTCCAACTCTACGACAACGGAGTCCACACCGGCGCGATGCCGGGTCGGGTGCTGAGAAGCCACGAATAGCCGCAGGGCGGGCGAAGGCCTCCGCGGAGGCAGTGCGCAAAGAGTCTAACGATCCGGAGGTGACAAAATGGTCGCGACGGCGGTCAAGACGAGTGTTCTGGCACTATCGGGGAGCCTGCGGAAGGCATCCTACAATACCGCGCTCTTGAGGGCAGCACGCGAGTTGGCGCCCGAGGGGATGACCGTAGAAATTTACACATTGGAACGGATACCGCCGTTCAACCTGGACCTGGAAAACGACATGCCGCCTGCGGTTCTCGAACTCAAGGAAAAGATCAGGGAGGCGGACGGGCTCCTGTTCGGGACGCCGGAGCACAACTACTCGATTCCCGGTGTTCTGAAGAACGCGATCGACTGGGCGTCGCGGCCGCCCGTGAAGGTGCCCTTCCTTCGCAAGCCCGCGGCGATCATCGGGGCCTCGACGGGGCAGATGGGCACGGCCCGGTCCCAGTATCACCTGAGGCAAGTTCTGGTCTGTCTCGACATGTTCGTGATGAATCGCCCCGAGATCTTCGTAGGTATGGCCGAGGGCAAATTCGACGCCGAGGGCAGCCTGTCGGACGAGGAAACGCGCGGAAGGCTCGCGAAGATGCTCGCCGCGTTCGCGGGTTGGATCGCCTTCCACAGCAGGGCGTGAGAGGACGAAGCCGCGCCAGGACAAGGACCGGCGATGCGTGAGGACTCGTTGTGGGGCGCCTGGGAGCTGGTGTCCTTCGAGGTCGAGAGGGTCTGCGGAGAAAAAAGTTTCCCTTATGGGAAGGACCCCGTGGGGCAGGTCATCTACAGCCCCGACGGGCACATGGCAGTCATCGTTGGAAGACGAGATCGGCCGAAGCTCTCCTCCGGAGATCCGGCGTCGAGCACGGCGTGTGAGAAGGCGGCTCTCGCGGATGCCTTCCTCTCCTATGGCGGCAGGTACCAGGTGATGGGAGACACGGTGGTTCACGAAGTCTCCGTGAGCTTCCTCCCGAATTGGGTAGGCACGAGCCTGTCTCGCCGATGCACGATCGATGGCAACAGACTGGTTCTTACAACTCCGTATTTTGTCTCTGAAGGGACTAAGCAGAGAGCGCACTTGATCTGGCAAAGAACAAGACAGCCTTCTGTCAACACTGTAATCGATGGGTCTCGCTCGTCGGCGGCTCGGAGCACCGATACGGTCGCTGCACCTGCGGGATCCAAGAGAACGTGAGCTGCCGCCGTGCCCAATACCAAAGAGGAACTCTTCTCGGACGGGACGACGCAAGGTGACTTCGACACCATCGTGATCTCACTGGGCGGGACCTGGGACCCCGGCCTCCCCATTGCCGCCGCGCGCGCGGGGGCGCTCGGGCTCCTGGACCTGACCCTTCCGACAGACGCGGAACGCGTCGTCCGCGCGATCCTCCGGCTCCAGGCTCTCGCCCGGGGACGCCGGGGCCTGCTCCTGAAGGGTCAGCCGGGACCGCTGGAGTCGGTGGCCCTGGAGGCCTTCGGCTCCGCGGCGGCGGATCCCCGCCCACAGCGGAGCGTGATCGTCCTTACCGCCGACGATCCCCCCTCCTTGTCCGAGGTGGTGGCTCGGTGCCGCCCGCTCGCATCTCGCCTCGGGATGCTCGTCCTCTCCGAGGCAGAGGCCGAACTCGCAGCGGAGCACGGGCTCGATTTCGTGCTGGCCAAGGGCAACGAGGCCGGAGGCCGGGTCAGTCCGGAAACGACCTTCGTTCTCCTCCAGCGCCTGCTCACCTGGGGCCGCCTCCCGACCTACGCCTGGGGAGGAATCGGCTTTTCCACGGCCGCCGCCTGCTGGGTCGCGGGTGCCGCGGGCATCGTGCTCGACTGGCAGCTCGCGCTCCTGCGGGAGAGCCCTCTGCCGGAGGGGGCTCGAAGCGTCATCGCCGCCATGGACGGGAGCGAGACGCAGGCCGTCGAGGCGCCGGGAGGCGCGGAGTTCCGGTCGCTGCGCCGGCCGCCGGCCGAACCCTCGTCGGAAACGGCAAACTGGCCGGTGGGACAGGACGCAGCCTTCGCCTCCCTTTGGCGCGAGGAAGCGGCGACCGTGGCCCAGGTGCTCGGCGTGATCGGGGAGCGGATCGCCCGGTTCGCCGCCCTGACCGAGGACGCCGTCCCGCTCCGGCCCGGTAGCCCGCTCGCGGTCTCCCACGGAACGCGGTACCCCCTCGTCCAGGGCCCCATGGCCCACGTGAGCGATACGGCCGCGTTCGCGCGAGCGGTGGCCTCCGGGGGCGCCCTGCCTTTCCTGGCCTTGGCCCGGATGTCCGGGAGGGATGCCACGGAGCTCCTCGAGACGACGCGCGAAGCCCTGGGGACGATGCCCTGGGGCGTCGGGCTCCTCGGCTTCGCGCCCCGGGAGCTCTGGAACGAGCAGCTCGAGGCGCTCCGCGCCGTCCGTCCGTCGTTCGCCCTCATCGCCGGGGGCCGCCCCGACCAGGCCGAAGCCCTGGAGTCGTGGGGGATCCGCTGCTACCTGCACGCGCCTTCGCCGGAGACCCTGTCCCAGTTCCTGCGGCAGGGGGTCCGGCGCTTCGTGATCGAGGGCCGGGAGAGCGGCGGGCACGTGGGGCCGCGCTCGAGCTTCACCCTCTGGGAGACCTCGATCCACGCGCTGCTCTCCTCGGGCCTCGCCGCCCGGGAACTCACCGAGGTCCACGTGCTCTTCGCCGGCGGGATCGGCGATGGCCTGGGGGGCTCGATGGTGTCGGCCCTGGCGCAGCCTCTGGTGCGGCGGGGCGTAAAGGTGGGTGCGCTGATGGGCACGGCCTACCTCCTCACGCGCGAAATCGTTGCGACGGGTGCGGTAGTGGCGGAGTTTCAAGCCGCGGCGCTTGCGTGCCGGACCACGCGGGTGCTGGAAGCCGCGCCCGGCCACGCGTTGCGCTGCGCCGACAGCCCATACTGCCAGGTCTTCGAGCGTGAGCGCCTTCGCCTGGTCGAAGCGGGCGTGCCGCTCGAGGAGCGCAAGGAAGCGCTGGAGCGGGTCCACTTGGGCCGTCTCGCGGTGGCCGCCAAGGGAATTGCCCAGAGGCGTGAGGCTGACGGCGGCGTGTGGAGACCGGTTTCCGTGCCGGTCCAACGCGAAGAGGGGCTCTACCTGATGGGGCAGGGCGCTGCGCGGGCAACGGCCTCCCTTTCGATTCCGGCGCTCCATGAGGAGGTGTGCGTCGGGGCGCTGCGAGGGTGTGGGAACGTCGACGGTCGCCCGAGACTGCCCGCTCGCGACCGAGGCCGGCCGCCCGCTCCTCATCCCCTGGAGATCGCCATCGTCGGGATGTCGTGTCTGCTGCCGGGCGCGCGGAGTCTCGAGGAGTACTGGCGGAACATCGTTGCCGGGCGTGACCTCGTGACCGAGATTCCGCCGGACCGCTTTCCCGTGGATCGCTGGTTCGACCCGGACCCCGCGGCCCCCGACAAGACGTACAGCCGCTGGGGAGGGTTCCTGCCGGAGATCGAATTTGATCCGGTGCGCTACGGGATCCCTCCGGCCTCCCTGCCTTCGATCGACCCCGTGCAGCTGCTGTCGCTCCAGTTGGTCGACGATGCCCTCGCCGACGCGGGCTATCGCGACCGAAACCCCGACAGGGCCCGAACGAGCGTGATCTTCGGCGCGGGCGGCGGGCTCGGAGAGGTGGGCTGTGGCTATGTGGCGCGGGCCCTGCTGCCGGGACTCGTCGGCGAGGCCGGCCCGGGCATCCTCGATCGGCTGCCAGAGTGGACGGAGGACAGCTTCCCGGGCCTCCTGCCGAACGTGATCGCCGGGCGGATCAGCAACCGATTCGATCTTGGGGGGCCCAACTACACCATCGATGCGGCGTGCGCCTCCTCGCTGGCCGCCCTCCAGGCGGCCTGCCGCGAGCTCTCCGACGGGTCGAGCGACCTCGCGATCGCCGGGGCTGCCGACACGGTGCAGAACCCCTTCTCCTACTTGGCCTTTTCGAAGACCAAGGCTCTGTCGCCGAGGGGACGGTGCCGGCCGTTCGACCGGGGCGCCGACGGCATCGTGATCAGCGAAGGGCTCGCCGCCGTGGTGCTCAAGCGGCTCTCGGACGCAGAGAGGGACGGGGATCGGATCTACGCCGTCCTTCGGGCCGTAGCGGGCGGCTCCGACGGGAAGAGCCTCGCGCTGACGGCTCCGCGGGCCGACGGCCAGCTCCGTACGCTCGAGCGAGCTTACGAGCAGGCGGGTTTCTCTCCCGCGGAGGTCGAGCTCGTCGAGGCTCACGGGACCGGGACGGCCGTGGGGGACGCCGCGGAGTGTGAGGCGCTCCACCGACTTCTCGAACGCCGCGGGGCGCTGCCGCGATCCGTCGCCGTCGGCAGCGTCAAGTCAATGATCGGGCACACCAAGGCAGCGGCGGGAATGGCGGGTCTCCTCAAGACCGCTCTCTCCCTCTTCCACCGGGTCCTCCCTCCGACCCTGCACGTGGAGGTCCCGGACCCCGGGTGCTTTCCCCCGTCGTCGGCCCTTTACGTGAACGCCGAGGTTCGTCCGTGGCTGCGCGGTGCGTCGCCGCGCCGGGCGGCCGTCTCCTCGTTCGGATTCGGCGGCACGAACTTCCACGCCGTTCTCGAGGAGTACCGCGATGCGCCGTCGGAGGACGCGGCGCGAAGGCTTCCCCGGGAGTCCCGGCCGGAGATCGTCTTCTTCCAGGGCATTTCTTCGGCGGAAGTGGCCGCCCAGGTCCGTCGCGTGCGTCGTCGGCTCAGCGAGGCGGGTGACCGAACGACCCCGGCCGGCCTCGCCGCCCAGCTCGTTGCTCGGCCGGCGGAACCGGGATCCGTGCGGGCCGCCGCCGTCTTCGACTCCGTCGAAGAGCTTATGGGGCAGCTCGAAGCCCTGGCCGGGGCGCTCGCCGACGACACAGTCAACCCCCGGCCGCTCCCTCGCGGCGTCCATCTGAAATCTCCCCCGGCGGCGACAAGGCCCCGGTTGGCGTTCCTCTTCCCAGGGCAGGGCTCCCAGTTTCCGAACATGCTGAGGGAGCTGGCCTTGGAGTTCTCCGAGGTCTCGGAGGCCTTCGAGGCGGCGGACGAACGGTCCCGGGAGGGCTTCGATCGCCCGCTCCGCTACTTCCTCTTCCCGCCGCCGGCCTTCTCGGAGGCGGAGAGGCGTGGGGCTGCCGAAGACCTTGCGAACACCCGAGTCGCGCAGCCCGCGCTGGGTGCGGCCTCTCTCGGTGTCCTGCGGCTACTGGCCGCCCACGGCGTCCACCCGGACATGACGGCGGGCTTGAGCTACGGAGAGCTCCCGGCGCTGCACGCCGCGGGCTGCTTCGACGCCGGGACGCTTCACTCCCTCTCCGCCGCGAGGGGGCGCGCATTCGCGGCGGCCGGGGAGGGGCGGGACCTCGGGACGATGGTCGCGGTGGCTGCCTCCGCGGAGACGGCCGACGCGGCGATCCGCGACCTGCCGGGCGTCTGGGTGGCGAACGTCAACGGGCCGGAGCAGACGGTCCTCAGCGGGACCGCCCGGAGCGTGGAAGCGGCGATAGAGCGCCTGCGCGAGCGGAATCTGGATGCCACACTGATTCCGGTCGGAGCGGCCTTCCACACGCCCCTCATGGAACCGGCGCGCGAGCGCTTTGCCGAGGCCCTGACGGCCGCCAACATCGCCCCCCCGCGGATCCCGGTCTACTCCAACGCCACGGCTGCCCCCTATCCCGAGTCGGCGGCTGGCGTCCGGGAGCTTCTCTCCCGCCACATCACGGACCGCGTCCGCTTCGCCGAGCAGGTCCGCGCCATGGCCCGGGACGGGGCACGCGTGTTCCTCGAGGTTGGCCCGGGGAGAGTCCTCACCCGGCTTGTGGGGACGATCCTGGCCGACACGCCCCACGCCGCGATCGCTGTCTGCCCCGGGCCGTCCGTCGAAGGGGAGGCCCTCCTGAACGCCCTCGGAGCCTGCTTCGTCGAGGGAATCGACGTGAAGGTCTCGCGCCGGTTCGAGGAGGGGAAGCCCGACCAGCAAGCGGCGGCAGCACCCTCCTCTCCCATCTGGCTCATCAACGGAGGCTACGCGCGGCCCCTCGGCGAGCCGCCTCGGCGCTTTCCAGCGGAGGACGCCGGCGCGCCGCCGATTGCCCCCGTCCACGGGCGAAGCGAGGCCCCGGAAGCCGCCGGAATGCTTGCCGAGTTCCAGGAGACGATGAGGCAGTTCCTCGCCACCCAGGAAAGAGTTCTCGAGGCGTATCTCGGCGGCTCCCCCGCCGCTGCGGAAGAAGTCGCGCCCCCGTTGAAGGTGGGCCCGTCGCCGGAGGTGTCCCCCCGAGTCGAACCGACGCACGACGCGAGCCCCAGTGGGAAATCTCTCCGGGAACTCGTAGTTTACACCGTGAGCGCCCGGACCGGCTACCCGTCGGAGATGCTCGACGGGTGCGCCGACCTGGAGGGCGACCTGGGCATCGACTCCATCAAGCGGACGGAGATCGTCGGCGCCCTGAGCCGCGCCGTCTCGGGTGGGTCGTCCTGCTGCGCCGCCGACCTCGTGGATGAGCTCATCGCGTGCCGGACGATCGACGGACTTATCGGCGTGCTCTCCCGGCCGGACGAGCGGCCTGCCCGGCGGCCGGGTATCCCGAGAGGCGCTCCTCCGCCGCGGGAGGAAGAACACCGCGGCCCGCCGGAGCACACGGCAGCGAGGCCCCAGGAGTGCCCCCGATTCGTCGAGGTGAGCGTCGAGTCGCCTCTCTGGGGCTCCCTCGAGAGGCTGCCGCGCGACGGCGTCGTGCTCCTCACCGACGACGGCGCCGGCGTCGCCCCCGCCGCGGCAGCAGCCCTTGCGTCGAGGGGGCGCCGCACGGCGCTGCTGACCCTGGACGACCTCTCGAGTCCGGGTTCCGCGCGGGACGCGGTCGGCCGGGCGCTCGACGGCTCACCCGGGCTGGACGGCTTCGTCCACCTGCTGCCGCTGCGCGCGGCGCCGGACTTCCCCGGGTTGACCCACGCGGAGTGGTCCCGGTATGCCGACCCGGAAGTGAAAGGGCTGCTGTACGTGCTCCAGGCGTTGGCGCCGAAGCTCCGCGCCGCGGAGGGAGGGCCTCCGTGCGTCCTGGCGCTGAGCCGCGGGGGCGGAGGGTTCGCCCGAGGCGCGCCGGCGGACGCGGCGCATCCCTGGCGGGCCGGCCTGGCCGCCCTTCTCAAGACCGCCCAGAACGAGTGGTCCGCTGCCCGTTTCCGTGCGGTCGACGTGGACCGGGCCCCGGACGTCGATCTGATCCTCCAGGAGCTTGCGACGCCGGGGCCGGTGGAGATCGGGTATCGCGACGGGAAGCGGCTCACCCGCGAGGTGGTGCGCGCCGAGTTGCCGCTCGAGCCCGTCGCCCCGCTGCGGCTCGGCCCGGAGCAGGTGCTCGTTGCCTTGGGCGGCGCACGGGGCATCACCGCTCGGGTCGCCCTTCGGGTGGCGCGCGGCACCGGGGTGAAGTTGGTCCTGGTCGGTCGCTCGCCCGCTCCACCGGACGAAGAGGACCCGTACGCCGGCGTCGCGCGGAGTCGGCAGGACCTGCGCCAGGCGCTCCTCCGCGAGCAGAGGCGTTCCGGGGAGGCGGCGACGCCGGCGGCGGTGGAGAAGCGGCTCAGAAGCCTCCTGGCCGAGCGGGAAATGCGGGCCAGCCTCGCCGCGATGCGGGGCGCGTCGACCCGGGTGGAGTATGTCCGATGCGATGCGAGCGACCGAGAGGCGTTCGCGCGGTGCTTGCGGAGGATTCTCGAGAAGTACGGCGGAATCGACGCGGTGCTGCACGGGGCGGGAATCATCGAGGACCACACCCTCCGGGAGAAGACCTCGGAGTCCTTCGACCGGGTCGTGGGCACCAAGGTCGGGCCGCTCCTGACGCTCACGGAGCTGCTCGATCCCGCTCGCCTGGGAGCGCTCGTGCTCTTCTGCTCGGTCGTCGGCATTATCGGCAGTCCGGGTCAGGGTGATTATGCGGCCGGCAACGAGATGCTCAACGCCATGGGGCGGCGACTGCGACACCTGTGGCCCGGGAGGCTTCTCTCTCTTCGGTGGGGCCCGTGGCGTGAGCCTGGGATGGTAACGCCCGAGCTCGCCGACCGGTTCGAAGCGAGTGGGATCGAGCTGATCGAGGCGGCGTCGGGCTGTGAGGCCCTCTGGCGGGAGCTGGTGAGCGCGGAGCCCGACCACGTGGGCGTCGTTGCTGGGCGGCGGGCCCTGGGCGGGCGACCGCGGCCGAGTCCCGCGGAGGCCCAACGCTCGTGGGGCGGCGGGATGAAGGCCCCTGGCGAGGTCGCCCGCCCTTGGCCGAAGGGCGCCGGGGAATGGCCGGTGGAGCTTGTCGTCGTCAGCGCGGCTGCTCGTGGCGATCTTGCACGGAAGGTCGTGGACCTGGCTGCCCGCAGCGAGGCGGCCGAGGGAATCCTCCTGCGCGACATCGCTGCCGTCTGTGCGCGCGAGACCGGCGCTCAGCGCGTCGCCGTCGTCGCCGAGAGCCGGGACGCGCTGGCACGGAAGCTTCGGCGGGCGAGTCTCCTGCTCGGGGAGGGGGGCAGGACCCGAATCCGCGATCCCGACGGCATCTACTGGGAAGAGAGGCCGTTAATGGCCGCCGGGGGGCTCGCGCTCCTATTCCCCGGGGAGGGCGCCTACTATCCCGGAATGCTCTCGGACCTGCGCCGTCACTTCCCGGAGATGGCGCTCCAGTTCGACCTGGCGAAGGCCGGTGCCCTGGATGCCGACGCCTCCGACCCCGCGGTGTCGCGGCGCTCCCCCCGGACGAACAGGGCCGGACCGGAGGGCTCGGGCGCGGAGGCGAACATCGGCGGCGTCACCGCGGCCGAACGGGGGTTCGTGGCGCTGCTCGGCCGCCTGGGGCTCCGGGCCCAAGCCGTCGTCGGGCACAGCGGCGGCGAATTCGCGGCGCTCCACGCCGCGGGCGCGCATCGGCCCAGGGACCCGCTGGACGTCACGCGGGCCGTGGCGCTCGGCCTGCGCGCGGCCCGCCGGATCGCCGTGCTCGGGTCCTCGCTCGAATCGACCCTCGTGGCGGTGAGCGGGGTGGACCGGCAGGACCTGGAGGCGGCGCTTCGAAGCGTCGGGGGCTGCGCCCTCGCCATGGACAACTGCCCCGGGCAGGTCGTGCTCTCCGGCGACGAAGAGTCCATCGGCCGAGTCGAGTCGGTCCTTCGCCCGCGCGGGGCGGTGCTTGCCAGGCTGGGGAAGGGGCGCGCGTACCACACGCCCGCCTTCGCCCCGGCCTGCGATGCCCTCCGGGAGTACTTCACGAGCCTTCCGTTGCACCCGCCGCACCTGGATCTCTGGTCGTGCGCGACGGCGGAGCGCTTTCCCTCAGACGCGGCGGGCGTGGTCGAGGCGGCGGTCCTTCAGTGGCGTCAGACGGTCCGTTTTCGGGAAACCATACGGGAGATGCACCGCCGCGACGTACGGCTCTTCGTGGAGGCGGGCCCGCGGGGGGTTCTCTCCGGCTTCGTCCGCAACACCCTCGCCGACCTGCCGCATGCCGCCATTCCTCTGGACCTTCCCGCCCGGGGCGGCCTCGAGCAGCTCTGCCGCGCCCTGGGCGAACTGGCGGCCCATGGCGTTGCATTTGAGGTGGCCGAGCTCACGCGCGGGCGCCGCACGGTCGAGCTGGACCTCCGTGAGCTGCCCGTGCCGGCCCCCCACGCTCGCCCGTCTTCGCTGCCAAGGGGAGCCCGCGAGAGCGCCTTCCTCGATTTCCAACGGACCATGCGCGAGTTTCTCGACCTTCAGTCCCGAGTGATGCTCAATTTCGTAGGGCCCCGGGCTCCGACGATGCGACGCCTACCGCCGGAACTGCGGGCCGCGCCCATCGACCTCCCGCTCCTCGGCACGGTCCTCCGTCACGAGCCCGGCTCGCACCTCATGGCGGAAGCCGAGCTGGACGCTCGGCGCCATCGCTTCCTGCGGGATCACGCGTTCTTCGGCCGTTGGATCTCGGAACGCGACCCCGACCTCCACCCGTTACCGGTCATGCCGCTGGCCATGACGCTGGAGCTCATGGCCGAAGCTGCGGCCGCGCTCTCGCCGGGAAAGCGGGTCTCGGCAATCAAAGACGTACGTACGAGGCGGTGGCTCACCTTCGAGACGCCCACCCGACGGGTTCGAACCGAAGCCCGTCTCGCGGCCGATGGGACCGTGCGGGCCGCGGTGTTCGAGTCCGACCGAGGTGAAGCCGATGGGATCGTTGCCGAGGCCATCGTCGAGCTGTCCTCCCGGGAAACCGAGCTCGGCCCCCCGACCGTGCCGGACCGCGCGACGGGTGTGGGGTCTTGGGGACCGGAAGGGGTATACGCCCGTGCGCTGTTTCACGGCCCGGCCTTTCAAGGGATCGTGGCGGTGGAGCGGTGCGACGATCGCGGAGTGCGGGCCCTTGTCCGCGAACCCGATCCTGGGTTGCTTCTCGCGGCGGGAGAAACGGTGACGCTGCTCCTGCCCGCGGGCCTGATCGACGTCGGGGGGCAGCTTCCCGGGGTGCAGGTCGTAGGGTCCCCCACGGCCGAAGCTCCCGAGGTTGAGCTCGTCTTCCCGAACCGCGTCGACCGCATCGAGTTCGGGCCTTCGGAGCGCGAGGGGCCGTTCGTGGGGATCTCGACCCTGGAGCGAAGCGGCGGCGAGGTCCACTCCGACGTGGAGTTTCTCGATCGCGAGGGGCGCGTCGCCCTGCGGCTGCTGGGCCGCGTCGACCAGCGGGTCCGCGTTCCGGGAGGCCTCTACGCCTACTGGCCCGACCCGAGCGAGCGCACCCTCACGAGCCCGATCGGCGCCTTCCGACACGTGCCCGGAGGCGAGCACGTCCAGGTCTGCGCCGCCGACCGGGTGAAACTGAGCTTTCTCGTCCACCGGCTGTGGCAGCAGAGTCTGGCTCGCCTCATTCTGAGCCGGAAAGAGCTCGCCGACTTCGAGGCACTCCGGCAGCCTCCCGCCCGGGCCGCCGCCTGGCTCCTCGGAAGGGCGGCTGCGAAGGACGCGATCCGGCTCCTCCTCGGGTTCCGGGGCCCGATGGCGGACGTCACGGTCGTGGTCGATCCCGGCGGAAAGCCCTCCACGGAGTGCAAGGGCCCCAAGGCGCCCAGGGTCAGTATCGCCCATGCCGGCGGGGTGGCCGTCGCCGCTGCGGTCGACCCGGACTGCTTCGATGACGTGGGGATCGATATTGAGCTGGTCCGGCCCCTCCCCGTAGAGGTCCTCGAGGACGCCTTCACCCCCGCCGAACGCGTCCGGATCGAAGAAGCGGCCGAGGGACGCGAGGACGCCCGCGTCCTCTGGTACACGTCCGGCTGGTGCGCGAAGGAGGCCTCGGCAAAGGCTACGGGAGCCACCGCCCCCTTCGTGCCCAGGCACTTCGAGATCGTGGGGATCGAGCCGGTTTCCGGTGGGCTAACGGTCGCGCCGAGAGCGCCTGCTCAAGGGGAGCCGGGCAGCCGCCCGTTGCTCGACGGCAGGAGCGCGGTCATCGACGGGAGCGTCGTGGTGGTCTGCCTGCGGCCTACTCGCCCTCGTGAATGCGACCAAAGTCGGGGAATCCCACCGACGGCCCACGCGTCAGGGCTGCGGTTGCGATCATAATCGGAGCGGTGGCGTCCTCGTCGTCCGCGAGACGAGGTCCGTGCAGAGGTCGCCCGGCGCGCCTCGGGCGAAGCGCACACCGCGCCCTGAGGCCAAGCCTTCCTGACGCCCGTTCCTAGCGGTTTTCGGCAGCCTGGATGAGGCTTGCTGCTTTGTCTTCCATGGATCGCGAGAGATCGCGTCGATCGTCGATGAGGAGGTGCGTGGCCACTCGGCGGCACCCGCGGGAGAACGGGGCTTCGTGAAGCCGCAGGGTCAGGGCGAAGAGCTCCTCGAGGCCCCCTTCCACCACGCTCCCCATGGGATGGATCTGGTAGCGCAGCCCACTGTCTTCGAGGATCGCCGGAAGGTCGCGAAGGTACGAGCTCAGGCTCGGGCCCTCCGTTCCCAGCGGGACGATGGAAATGTCCAGGATGGCCATGGCGTCTCCTTCGCGCGGAGTCCGCGTCGTCGGTCGGGACCGGCCGGCCCGAGTCAAGCGGAGCGGCCGGAGGACGGGGTGTCGCCTCCGGCCGCCGTGCGCCAGCTACGAAGCGTTTCGCAGCACCATGGAGACAACGGTCCGGTCGTCGCCGCCCATGTTCGCGGTCAGTCCCGTGCCGATGGCGCGGGGGAGCTGGTAGGCGCCGCAGAGGCCTTTCATCTGCCGGAAGATCTCCGCCACCTGCTTGACGCCCGTCGCTCCGACGGGGTGACCGAATCCGATCAGCCCGCCTCCGGTGTTTACGGGAATGTCGCCCTCCAGGGTCGTACGGCCGGACTTGATGAGCTCCATTCCCTTGCCCTCTTCGGCCCAGCCGATCGCTTCGTACATGAGGAGCTCGGCGATGGTGAAGCAGTCGTGGACCTCGGCCACCTGGATGTCCCCGGGGCCGACGCCCGCGTCGCGCATGGCCTCACGGACGGCGGCGGCCACGGTGTCGAGGCGCAGGAGGTTGGTCACCTTGCCAAGGGGATTGGTCGCGAAGCCGTAAGAGCGGATCTCGGCGCACTCGGTGCGCGGCCGGCTCAGTTTCTCCAGTCCCTTCTCGCTCGCGAGCACGACGGCCGCGGCTCCGTCGGTCACCTGGGAACAGTCGGTGACCTTCAGGTGGTCCCTGACCTCGGGGTTTCCGAGGAAGTTGGGGTTATCGTCACTCGCAGTGGCTGCCCGATCGAGAGTCATGGTGGCCGCGTGCATGTGGGCGAGCGGGTTTTTGTTGGCGTTGGAGAACGCCTTGACGGCGAAGTGGGCCAGGTCTCGATCCGTGGCCCCGTAGGTCTCCTTGTAGGCCTTGGCCCGGCGCGCCAGGATGGCCGGGAACGTGAAGTCGTCGAAGGAGCGTTCGGTCGCGTAATGGGAGGCTCGGGCCAGGAAGTCTGCGCCTTCCCGAGCCCGGAAGGTCGTCTGGACCTCCGCACCGGCGACCAGAACGACGTCGGCACCCGCCTGAATCGCGTCGACCCCCGTCACGAGAGCCGTGCCGCCGGAGGCGCACGCCGCCTCGAGCCGCGCGAACCCCTTTCCCTCGAGGCGGGGATCGGCCCGGGCGACCATCGCGCCGAGGTGGCCCTGGTTGCAGAAGAGCTCCCCGGCGAAGTTGCCGACATACCCTCGGTCGACCACGGACGGGTCGGGCAGGTAGGTGCGGATCAGCTGTTGGACTGCCGCCGTCAGGTGCTCCTCGAGGGAGGGGTTCTCCTTGCGGCCGAAGTCTGGGTGACCCTTCATGATGAAGGCGGGATTCCCCTTGCCGATGAAGGGGGTGATCGCGGTGCCGGCCAAATAAACGGGACGTGCGAGTTTCATGGCTGTCTCCTTTGGCTCCCTTGGAACCACGCGGTCGTTCGGGGCGCGTCGATGATTGCTACACTCTCCGGAGTTCGCGGTCCGGCCTCCCCTCTACTCTCTTCACGGGATCCCTGACGGGCGGTTGACCGCCGAGTGGGTGTCATCGTCCCTTGTAGGCCGGCGGCCGCTTCTCATTGAAGGCAAGGAGTCCTTCCTTGGAGTCCTCGGTCCGCCCGAATAGATAGGCGATCCCGTCCAACTCCTGGGCCAGCCCTGCCGACAACGCCTCCTGGCTGGATGCCCGGAGGCAGGCCTTGATCTGCGCGATCGCCTCGGTTGCTCCCCGAGCCAGCTCTTCGGCCTGCCGGATGCTCTCGGCCAGCAGGGACTCGGAAGGGTACACACGGTCCACGAGCCCGATCGTCAAGGCGTCCGGTCCCTTGAGGGTCGTGCCCCGCAGGAGGAGCTCCGTGGCCTTGCTGCGGCCGATCAGGCGCGGAAGCCTCTGGGTTCCTCCGGCGCCGGGCAGCAGCCCCAGCCCGACCTCCGGGAGGCCGATCAGGGCGCCGGAGTCCGCCATGTACCGGAAGTCGCAGCACAGGGAGAACTCGCAGCCTCCACCGAGGGCGTGGCCGCTCAGGATCGCAATGGTCGGCTTGGGAAGGCTCTCGATGCGGTTGAACGTGTCCTGGCTGCTCTTGATGTACTCCCGGAATCCGGGTTCGTCGAGGCTCAAAAGGTACTTGAGGTCGGCTCCGGCCATGAACACCTTCTTGACCTCGCTTCGGAACACGACCGCTCGGCAGTCCCGATCCCCGGCCACCTCGCCCACGGCGTGGTCCAGCTGGGCCATGAGCTGTGGGCTCATGGCGTTCGCCGGAGGAGAGTTCAAGATGATGTGTGCGACCCCGTCCTGCTTTTCCCACCTCACGACGTCCGACATGTCTCTTCCTCCTCCTCGCGATCGATCCAATTCCTGAGCCCATCGGCGGGCCCTGTGGCGACCCGCTCTTCGTGGTACTCCCCAGTGTCATGCCCGAAGCGCAGGGGCGACCCGGCGCTACCCGAACAAGCCAAGAGCTTCAAGCAAACGCAGTGCCGCACAGCCCTGGAAGGAAGCGGCGTTGTGGCGGTGCCGACGCGTGGGGCCGAAGCAGTCTTTGAATTCTGCGGCAGCGATGGTCGGCAATCGGCATCAGGCTGAACCCCGATTGTGGACCGCCGCAGGAGCGTTCGGCAGGCGTCCCGAATCGGGACAGTTAGCCTCCTTCCCGGGGCGCAAAGAGGCGCTCGACGCCAAAATAACGGTGGTCTACTTCGGTACACTCGGCGCCGGGGAGAGGTCGCCACCACACGTGCCTCCGGCTCTGCCCGGCGAAGGGCCCGATCCGTAACGGTGCACCCCTGTAAGCAGATAAGTATCTGAAATACTTATAATTCTAGGACGTTGCCGAGCAAGGGGAGCTCCGATTTCCCTGTTCTTCCGGGTCGTGCGGCTCGTGATGCCCTTGGCACGCGGGTTGCTATGCCTCGACCAAACATCGTTTGCGTGCGCAGACCAGAACAAGCCCCAACGGAGATCGGAACCCGCGGCTCTCTTGTCCGCCTGGCGGCCCTCGTGTCGGCCGGGAGGGGGCTTCTACGCCCACACACCGAGAATGGAGACAAGCATGCACCGACCAGCCAATCCCGACGAGAAGTTGCAGGGTTCGACGCTCGGAGTCCGCTCCGGGGCCACCGGCATCGAGTTTGACAAGGAGGCCCAAGAGGGGCTCGACTATGAGTTTGGCAGCCGCGAGCTCTACCCATACGCCGGCATGCACGTCGCCGAGGTCCTCAAGGAGCACGGCGTGACCCTCGCGTTCGGCATCTTCGGGGGCCACATCTGGAACTTCGTGGACCCCATCAGCCGGATCGGGATCAAGAACATCACCTTCCTCCACGAGCAGAACGCCGTGTACTGCGGCGAGGCCTACGCGCAGGTCTCCGGCAAGCCGGCCGTGTGCTACACGACGGTCGGCCCCGGCGTGGGGAACGCGGTGACCGCCATTCAGCAGGCGTACCTCTCGAACTCGCCCATCATCTTCCTGTGCGGAGGGCACGAGATCGAGCACGACAAGCTCTACAATACGATCCAAGAGAGCTATGCGACGGAGCTGTGCTCCAGCATCTCCAAGTGGGCGCAGCGACTCGTGTACCCGCACCAGGTCAAGCAGTTCATGACGCGGGCGTTCAAGGAGGCCCAGACCTTCCCCCAGGGCCCGGTGGTCATGGAGCTGGGCATCAGTTGCCTGCTGACCCAAGACTCGGTCAAGGAGAAGGTCTGGTGGGGGCTCTGGGGCGACCACGCGAGCTGGATCCCGTCGTGGCGCGGCGCCGAGAACATGGGCAAGCCGATGGTTTCGGGCGGGAACCCCGACGATATCGCGGCCGCGGTCAAGCGACTCTACGAGGTCGAGCGCCCTTACATGATCCTCGGCGACGGGCCGAACTGGGCCGGTGCGTCGGAGGAGCTCACGGAGCTGGTCACCCTCGCGAAGATCCCGTTCACCACCCGGCGGACGGGGCGAGCGGTCGTATCCGAGAACCACGAGTTCTACTTTCGGGGACTGCCGAGGTTCCGAGACGAGATCCAGGTCATGGTCCCGGTGGGTCTGAAGGTGGGCTTCTTCGACGGCTACGGAGTGGACTGGCCCGAGACGATCCAGATCTCCGAAAGCACCTCCCAGATTTGGACATACCTCCCGACGAGCGCAACGGTCATCGGCAACCCGAAGGTCGTCGCCCGGCAGATGATCGACTACATCAAGGCCAACAACCTCCAGCCCCCTCCCGGTCGCGACGCGTGGATCGAGAAGATCCAGAAGGCGAAGGCAGAGTCGGAAAAGCGGCGGCGGGACAAGGCCATGTACTACGGGTTCGAGCACCCGAAGTACAAGACCGAGCGCTGCATGCACTACGGTTATCTCTCGCAGGCCACGGCCGACTACCTGGAGGAGAAGTACCAGAGCCGCGTGCGGATCATGATCGACGGGTACACGATGTCCGACTTCTGCATGCCCTACCTGAAGGCGACCCGACCTGCCCAGATCCTGAGCTCGTCCGAGCAGGCGGGCGTCGGGCACGGCGTGCCGATGGCCATGGGCGCCGCCTTCGCCCAGTTGGAGCAGGGCGACCGGACGCCGGTGCTCGCGCTCATGGGCGACTCCGGGATGACCAACGCCGGGATGGAGATCGACACGGCCGCGCGGTACAAGCTCCCGATCGTGTACCTCGTGACGGAGAACAACGGCTGGATCGCCGGGATGAAGTACCACTGGTATGGCCCGAACTGGGAGAACCTGGGCGAACAAGACCGCGGCGGTGCGGTGTGGCACGGCATCAAGCAGGAGTTCGGCGGCCTGGCGGGCGAGCGTGAGCCGCGGCTCCGGTTCGACCACCTCGCGAGGGATCTCAACTGCTACGGCGAGTACTGCGACCGCCACGAGGACTTCCTGGCGGCCCTGCACCGTTGCTTCCAGGAGGCGGAAAAGGGCATACCGGCGGTCCTGCACTGCAAGATGGACACCGACCTCATCAACTCCAACATGACCGGGCCCGTCTACTGCCTCATGTTCGCCCACCTGCCGTGGTGCGACCTGCCGGAGAGGGCGAAGCGGGCGCGCAAGTCCATCTGGGGCAAGACCGGTAAATTCCCGGGCCTGCTCGAGGTGGAAGACATGACCCATCATGACGCATGGGAGCCGCTGTCGGAGGAAGAGAAGAAGCTAAAGTAAGGCACGTCGAGAGACGCCCCGGCGGGCTCTCGCGCCCGCCGGGGCCGTTCCCTTCGGTCTCCCCGCATTGGGAAACGGACGTCGAACGGCTCCCCTGCGAGTAGAAGACGCTGCCGCGGCATTCTGCAGCGTATCTTCTTCGAGAACCGGGATGCAACGCAATCGTGGCTGTAAGCAGAGTCCCGTGGAATGTTTACGAAGTGCTCACTCACTACGCCCAGAATCAGTCTTCATAACGCCGTGCGGGCCAATGCCATTGACGTAGCAGATCACGGGCCGCCGGGCACGGCCAGCTACGCGGGGCGCGATGAAACACTCGAAGCCCTGGAAGTGACCGCGCCGGGCTCCGCTGTTCCCGCCCGTCGTCCCTCGGGCCTAGAGTCAACACCAGTGGTGTGCGGCCCTGCGCGCTCTTGACGATGGGCGAGCGCGAAGACGGTTTCCCACGCCGGTCGCATCCGGCCCGGACCTATCGACACGGAAGTCATATCAACTCAACGCCAGATTCCATTGCGACGTGTCGCCTGACAGACTACGATCAAACAATGGTTCATGCGGCTTAAGGTTCAATTAGGGTGAATTCATAGAATGATTCGTGAACGAGGCAGGCGATGACGTGCTCGACCAAGAATCCCTACGTTGCCTATCCAAAGGATCGGCAGAAGACCTTTGGGCTGTGGGAACGATTCAACGTGACGGAGCCATCGAAGTCAGTCTCTTCGGATCCCTATGAACGGCTCATTCACGCCGATTGGAGCCGCTGCAAGAAGCTCGGTGTGGATCCGACGATGCGGCAGGGGGTCCTCGTGGCTGCTGACGAGTTTGCGGACATCTTGAAGAACCGATCGCTCCTGATTGAAAAAGCCAAACCGGCCCTGACAAGGGTACATGATCTTCTCGTCGACGTTCCCGGCATCCTGATCTTCACGGACGAACAGGGGACCATTCTTCAGATCTCGGGCGACTCGGACGTACAGGACGCGGCGGCGGAGTCGTCACGGATCGTGGAGGGGTCTCGTTGGCTCGAGTCGCTGGCCGGTACGAACGGCATCGGCACGGCGATCGCCCGCAAGGGCCCTGTGCACGTCTACTCGACCGAGCACTTCTGCGAAGGCTGGCATCGGTGGACCTGCGCCGCGTCCCCGATCATGGACCCCTTCGGGGAGAGCGTCATGGGCGTCATCGACTTCACGACCATCGACAGGGACTACCGCGATGACGCCCTTGCCCTGACCTATTCCATCGCCACGAGCATCACCACCGAGCTTCGGCTTCAGTTCGAGCTCGAGCGAATGCAGTTGATCCACAACTTCTCCATGCACCGATCAAGGTACCCGGCAGACGCTGTGGTCGTCGTCGACCGGATGAACCGCGTCGTTCGAAGTTCCGCTGCGGTCGCGGAGGGGCAGACGCTTCCCCCGGTGCTTCCGGAGCAGGGAAGAGGTGCGACTCGCGAAGTTCGGGAGATTCGCTCTGCGGGGACGAACGATCCGATCGGCCAGCTCGTGATCCTTGGCGAGAGGCGCCGGGTCCGCGCGGGAGCGCGGCCGGACGCGGGCGGTCACGAACTGACTGCGTTCGGAGACTTCGTGACGGGGCATCCGGGCGTCAAGACCCTCCTCGGCCAGATTGGCCGGGTGATCCCGTCCAACCTCAGCGTCCTCCTGATCGGCGAGACCGGAACCGGGAAGGAGCTCATTGCCAGCCACATCCATGAGACGAGCCCCCGCAGGGCGGGGCCGTTCGTGGCGGTAAATTGCGGGGCAATCAGCAGGGAGCTGTTCGAGAGCCGTTTCTTCGGGTACGAGAGGGGCGCCTTTACCGGGGCCGATCCTCGAGGGCGGCAGGGACTGTTCGAGGCTGCGAACGGGGGCACGCTCTTCCTTGACGAGGTGGGCGAGATGCCCCTGGACATCCAGACCGGGCTGCTTCGAGTCCTGGAAACCGGGCGCTTCCGGCGCGTTGGCTCCTTGACCGAGGTCTCCACGGACTGCCGGATCATCGCGGCGACCAACCGGTCGCTCTTGGAAGAGTCGAAGCAGGGGGGGGTCCGGTCCGACCTCTACTACCGGCTGAGCGTCGCCAGCTTCGTGATTCCGCCCCTGAGAGAGCGGCCCGCGGACATCCCGGTGCTCGTCGATCACCTCTCTCGGCGGATCGCCCGGAGCCACGGCGTGTCGGTGAAGCGTTTCACCCCCGACGCGGTCTCGGCGCTCGCGTCGTGGACGTGGCCCGGAAACGTTCGGGAGTTGCGCAACGTGTTGGAGACCGCAATGGTCTGCGCCGACGACCCGATCGGAGTCCGCGACCTCCCGGCAGCAGTGCGCGAGAAGCCGCCTCGGGACCCCGTCCCAGCAGTGGACAGGGCGGCCGCCGTCGCGGGGCGCGTCGTGACCCGGCCGACCGTGCCAGCGTTCGACTCGACCGAGCGGGGGTTCGGCATGAAGGGGCATGTCCGAACGCTTGTGGTCTCCGCGTTGGAAGAATTGCGCAACGTCAGTCACGTCGCAAAGGCCTTGGGGATCTCCCGATCACGGCTGTATCGACTCTTCAAGTCCCTGAACATCGACTACGGGCAGTACGTCCGGTGCGTGCGACCGCAGACCCGCAAGGTGTCGCCCCGCCGGTCCCCCCCCCGCGCCGGTTGATACGAAACCGGACGATTCAGCCCCCAAGGTCCCCACCGCGAAGAAGGCCAAAACCAGTACCGAGCGAGCCCCGAACTCGGGTGGCGCGCGCCCCGTGACCGGAGTCCCATGATCCTGGCTCCGCGGGTTTCCCCCGCGCCGCTGGGCGCCGCAAGGGCGCGTCGGCGGGCGCCGGTCTTAGCCTCCCCCCCTCACTCCCAGAAGATCACCGACTGCAGAGGTGCCCGCATTCCCGATTGCGCCGGCCGACGGACCCTTTCGCCCACTTCCGGGGTATGCGTCCGACGGTCGCTGCGGGTCGTTCCGCGGGCATGTTTCTCAGAAACGGGAGAACATGGGTTGAGACAGTGTAGCAATTTGAGACCCACGACAGCCAGGCAGTTAGCTTCGAAAGAACGATAGATCAAGCAATGTCAACGTGTTGCAACGGAAGTTTGTATGTAAACGCCGTTTACAAATCCCGGTATGCAGCTTGCTTCCTGGAGGACGAGCGTTTTTCGGCAAGTGCCGGCCGGGGAGCTGGGACCGGTGGGACGGGGAACGGGCGGCACCGTAGCGGGGCGGGCGGCGCCTGCAGGAGCGCGTAGGACGCGCGAACGCGGCCTCATTGACTCGACCGGCCGCAGCACCCACGTTGGGCCCCGAGACTATCAACGTGAATACGATTCTCTTGCAAGCGCTGGCGGGCGACGGTCTCGTATTCAATTGGTTGACGAAAGGAGATGTCAATGGAATCGATGACTGGACCGATGGACTTTGTGGTTCGCGGAGCATCAAGAGCTAGAAGCAGCAAGCGAAGAGAGATACGACACCGAGCGCTATCGAATTGGGTGGCAGATATCGCAGAGCTGACACGTCCAAACGCGATTCATTGGTGTGACGGATCTCAAAATGAGTACAATGATCTATGTAAGACGCTCGTAGCAGAAGGTACCTTCCGAAAGTTGAACCAGGAAAAACGTCCAAATAGCTATCTTGCATGGTCAGACCCGACCGACGTGGCTCGCGTCGAGGATCGCACGTTTATCTGTAGCATTCACAAGTATGATGCTGGCCCCACCAATAACTGGGTTCAACCTTCGGAGATGAAGGCGACACTCACCGGTCTGTTCGCGGGCTGCATGACGGGTCGAACGCTCTATGTCATTCCGTTTAGCATGGGTCCACTTGGCTCGCCGATCTCCCACATCGGCGTCGAGATCACGGACTCTCCTTACGTGGTCGTCAACATGCGGATCATGACGCGCATGGGAGAAGAGGTGGTGGCCGCTCTGGGCGAGCACGGTGAGTTCGTGCGCTGTCTTCACTCCGTGGGGATGCCGCTCTCTCCGGGCCAGGCCGACGTGGCGTGGCCGAGCAACAAGGAGCACAAGTACATCGTCCACTTTCCCGAGGAGAAGTCGATCTGGTCCTATGGCAGCGGCTATGGCGGAAACGCCCTGCTCGGGAAGAAGTGTTTTGCGCTGAGGATCGCTTCGAGCATGGCCCGCGAGGAAGGGTGGCTCGCGGAGCACATGCTCATCCTCGGGGTGGAGTCTCCCTCTGGGGAAAAAACCTATGTTGCCGGAGCGTTTCCGAGCGCATGCGGGAAGACCAACTTCGCCATGCTCATCCCTCCGGCGGCCTTCGAGGGTTGGAAGGTGACCACGGTAGGCGATGACATCGCCTGGATCAAACCCGGCCCGGACGGCAAACTGTACGCCATCAATCCGGAGGCTGGGTACTTCGGCGTGGCGCCGGGAACCTCGGTGCAGTCGAACCCCAACGCCATGGCCGCGCTCGCAAAGAACTCGATCTTTACCAACGTGGCCTTGACCCCCGACGGAGACGTCTGGTGGGAGGCGATGACCGAGACCCCTCCCCCTGAGCTGACGGACTGGCAGGGACGACCGTGGACGCCCGACTGCGGCCGCGTCGCCGCTCATCCGAACGCGCGGTTCACGGCGCCGGCGATCCAGTGCCCGTCCATCGATCCGGATTGGGAAAAACCCGAGGGGGTCCCGATCAGTGCCTTCATCTTCGGAGGGCGCCGGAGCAAAGCGGTGCCGCTCGTCGTGGCCAGCTTCAACTGGAACTTCGGCGTCTACATGGCCGCGACGATGGGCTCGGAGACGACGGCGGCCGCCGCGGGCAAGGTGGGGGACGTACGCCGGGATCCGATGGCGATGCTGCCGTTTTGTGGGTACGACATCGCGGACTACTTCGACCACTGGCTCGAGATAGGCCACGCGATCTCCGATCCGCCCAGGATCTTCTGCGTCAACTGGTTCCGAAAAGACGCGCAGGGGAAGTTCCTGTGGCCGGGATATGGGGAGAACATGCGCGTGCTGAAGTGGATCATCGAGCGGGCGGACGGCCGAGCACCGGCAATTCAGAGCCCGCTGGGGTGGATGCCCCGCTACGAAGATCTCTCGTGGGAGGGACTGGAGAGCGTGACGCGCGAGCAGTACACGGAGCTCATGTCCGTAGACCGGGAGGCCTGGATCGGGGAGCTCCTATCCCACGAGGAGCTCTTCCTGAAGCTCTACGAGCGGCTGCCCAAGGAGTTCGTGTCTATGCGGCAGCTTCTCCTCGCGAGCCTATGGCGCTCCCCCGTGCGGTGGGAGCTTCCGAAGGAGTAGGCGCCGGAGCACCGAGGTCCGGGAGCATTGAATCGGGGACCGAGCCCGAAGCGGGCGCTCCCCGCCACCTCTCTCAGGAGGATTCGTTCTCATGGGCAAGTACGTATACGGGTTTGGCGGGGGCCGGGCGGAGGGCCGGGCGGAGATGAAGGAGCTGCTGGGGGGGAAGGGGGCGAACCTGGCGGAGATGTGCCAGATCGGGATTCCGGTACCGGCGGGGTTCACG
>JACRMM010000063.1 GCA_016214985.1 Deltaproteobacteria bacterium
CGCTCCAAAGCCGTCCGCGCCCGCCCGGTCGGGCTTTGACCCACGGCAGGCACCGGCTCTCCGGCAAAGCGCGAGTTCTGTGCATGTAGAACATTTCCATCTTATGGGGCCAGTTTTCTCAAGTCCGACAGGCTCCTAGGACGCTGGGACGCCGAACACCCTCGGCACGCAACGAAAGGAGAAGACCATGGAACAACGAGAGCACCAGATCACCCCCGAGACGACGGCGAGCGAGCCCGAAATCCTCGACGACATCTGCGTGGAGGAGCTCGCGATCGACGGCATCTGCGGCGTGTACTGACCGTGACCCGCTACGGGCTCCACCCGTCCTGCCGGGTGAGGAAGGAGACGTTCGGGCTCCTGTTCTACGACCTGCGGGGCCCGCGACTCCTCTTCGCGGAGACGAGCGATCTCCTCGAGCCGGAGTTCTTCCTGCAAGGGGGGGCCCCGGGAGAGGCTCTGCGGGGGCGCCCCCTGGCCGAGCAGTCCCGGGTGGAGCGGTTCCTGTCGTCCTTGGTCCGAAAGGGGTTTCTCGTTGAGCAACCGGTTTGTTGAGCAGGGGCTCAGGGCCCCGGTCAACCTCACCTGGGAGGTGACGCTGGCGTGCAACCTAGCCTGCCGCCACTGCCTCTCCTCGTCGGGTCATGCGGCCCCCCGCGAACTCGATACGCGCGAGGCCCTCGCGCTCGTGGGCGAGATGCACCAGGCCGGCGTCTTCCAGGTGAACTTCGGCGGCGGGGAGCCGTTCCTGCGGCCGGACTTCGTCGGGATCCTCGAAGCCTGTCACGACCGCGGCCTCATGACGTGCATCTCCACCAACGGGACCCTGCTCGACGGGCCGTTGGTCGATCGCTTGAGCCGCACCGGCCTCGTGGCCCTCCAGGTGAGCCTCGACGGCGCCCGGGCCGAGACGTGCGACCGCCTTCGCGGCACCGGCACCTTCGACAGGGCGGTACAGGCTGTGAGGCTCCTGGCCGCCAGCCCGATTCCTACGAGCATCAACGCGGTGCTCACGCGCCCGAACGCGGAGGAGGTGCCCCGCCTCCACGACCTGGCCGCGTCGCTGGGGGTTTCGCTCCGGGTGAGCCGGTTCCGGCCCTCGGGAAGGGGAGAGGAGAACTGGGAGGACCTGCGGCCCTCGGCGGCCCAGCTCTTGGGCTTCTCCGAGTGGCTCTCCGGTCGCGGCGATGTGCGCACGGGGGATAGCTTCTTCTCGCTGACGCCCCAGCAGCGCCAGGGCCTTGGCCTGAACCTGTGCGGCGCGGCGAAGCTGACGTGCTGCGTGGGGCCCGAGGGTGATGTCTACCCCTGCGCGTTCCTGCAACGGGAGGAGTTCAGGGCCGGCTCCTTGCGGGAGCGCAGGTTCCAGGAGATCTGGGATGACTCTGCGGTGCTTCGTTCCTTCCGAGGCCTGCGCATCCACTCCTGCGAAGAGTGCCAGCGCTTCGACCGTTGCCACGGCGGCTGCCCGGCCGTGGCGTACCACCTGGGCCGGGGCGTCGGCGGCGGCGACCCCGAGTGTCTCGTGAACTGCGTGTCGACACTGGACGCGGAGCCTGGAGCGCCCAACACGCCGGCCGCCGTGCGGGGGGTCGTCCTTCCCCCGCGTGCAACGCCCGTCGCCTGACGATTCGGGAGGAGTGCCCGCCATGATGTTCCAGTATCTGTTTTCCCCCATCAAGCTCGGCCGGGTGGAGCTCAAGAACCGCATCTCCTTCCAGCCGCACCTGACGAACTTCGCCGTGGACACGCTGCCCTCCGAGCGCCACATGCACTATTGGGGCGAGCGGGCCAAGGGCGGCGCGGGACTCATCATCACCGAGGAGATGAGCGTCCATCCCACCGATCGGGCCTACGAGAAGCTCATCGAAGTGTTCCAGCCCGAGGTGGTGCCGGGGTTCCGGAAGATCACCGACAAGGTGCACGAGTACGGCGCGAAGATCTTCGCCCAGCTCAACCACAACGGGCAGCAGTGCGACGGCACCCTCTCACGGCTCCCGGTGTTCGCACCGAGCCCCGTGCCCGACGTGCTGTTCCGGGAGATCCCGAAAGAGATGGAGTACGAGGACATCGAGGAGGTGGCGCGCTACTTCGCCAAGAGCGCGGTCTACGCCCGGGAGGGGGGCTTCGATGGAATCGAGCTCCAGTACGGCCACTCGAGCCTGGCACGCCAGTTCCTCTCGCCGCTGACGAACCGCCGGCAGGACGAGTTCGGGGGGGACCTTGACAACCGCATGAAGGTGCCGGTGGCCTTCGTCGAGGCGGTACGCAAGGCCGTGGGCAAGGACTTCACCGTGGGCATCCGGCTCTGCGCCGACGAGATGATCCCCTGGGGGGGGCTGAACCTCGCCGACGTCCAGGAGATCGCCGTCCGGTTCGAGGCCACGGGCTTGATCGACTTCATGGACCTCTCCATCGGCACCTTCTTCAACCTCTACCTGGTGGAAGGGTCGATGCACACCCCGCTCGGGTACACGATCCCTCTTGCCGCCGGGATCCGCTCCAAGATCAAGCTCCCCGTCTTCTGTACCGGGCGCATCAACGACCCGGTGATGGCGGAGAAGGTGCTCGCCAACGGCCAGGCCGACATCATCGGTATGTGCCGGGCGCTCATCTGCGACCCCTTCCTCCCGAAGAAGGCCCAGGAGGCGCGCATCGAAGACATCCGCTACTGCATCGGCGACAACCAGGGATGCATCGGCCGGATGGGGCTGAACAAGCTCCTGGGCTGCATCCAGAACCCCGCGGTGGGGCTCGAGAAGGACTGGGGCGAGGGGAGCCTCAAGCCGGCCGCCGTGAAGAAGAAGGTCATGGTCGTCGGCGGAGGCCCGGCCGGCCTCTGGGCCGCCAAGATGGCCGGCCGTCGCGGCCACCGGGTGGATCTCTACGACCGCAACGAGCAGCTCGGCGGCCAGGTCCTCATTGCCATGAAGGGCGCAGGCCGCGACGAATTCGGGGTGATCATCCGAAACGAGAAGGACCAGGTGGACAAGGCGGGAGTGACCGTCCACCTCGGCGTGGAGGTGACGCCGGAGTTCGTGGAAAAGGCCAAGCCCGATGCGGTCGTCATCGCCACGGGGAGCGTTCCCTCCAGGAACCCGGGCATCGGCGGGGCGGACGGGCCGGCCGTGTACAACGTCTGGCAGGTGCTCCAGGGCCAGGCCGAGCTGGGGCAGAAGGTGTGCCTCGTGGACCAGGACGGCCACCACCGGGCCACGTCCACCGCGGAGTACATGGCCATCCAGGGCAAGAGCGTGCACATCTTGTGCTCGAGCCTCTTTGTCGGGGCCGAACTCGGCCCGATCCAGGACCTCTACCTGACTCGCCAGCGCCTCCTCCAGAAGGGCTGCACCTTCACGCCCGACATTGCGGTCATCGACATCTCCGGCGAGACCGGGGCCAAGATGTGCAAGGGCATCAACGTCTATTCCAATGTCATGCACGACTTTGGTCCCTACGACTCGGTGGTACTGGCGGTCGCCCAAGAGGTGGACGACGGGCTGTACAAGGCCCTCAAGGGCAAGGTGAAGGAGCTCCACCGGATCGGCGACTGCGTTTCGCCCCGCAAGGTCGACATGGCGATCTGGGACGGCCACAAGGTGGGGAGGGAGCTCTGATGGACGCCGGGGTGCTCGTCTTCGCGGATCTCTCGTCGGGCGAGTTGGACGACGCCGGCAGGGGGATCCTCGCCGAGGGGCAGCGGCTCGCCTCCACCCTCGGCGCGCCCTGGGGTGCCGCGTGCTTCGCAGGAGCCCCCGACGAGGCGTATGAGGCGTTCAAGCCATACGAGGTGCCCCAGATTCTGGAGCTTCAATCAGACCGGTCTGACGGGTCTGACGCGTCCGCGGGGTTCGATCTTTCCGACTACCCCCTCGCCCAGGCCGAGGCCCTGGCGGCCGCGGCCCACGTCGCGGGTGCCAAGGTCGTGCTCCTGGCCCACACCGACCTGGGTTCGTTGCTCGCCCCGGCGCTGGCCGCCCGGCTCCAGGGGGCGCTGTTCACCGAGGCGGTCTCCTACAGCCGAGAGTGGGCGGGTCTCACGCTGCGCAGACAGGGGCTCGGGGCTCGCGTCGTCGAGCAGCAGATCTGGCGTGACCCGCCGGCCGCCGCTGTGCCGCTGGTGCTCACGATGTCCCCCCGGGCCTTGAGCTCCGTCGTGCTGTCGGGTACGCGCCCCGGCGAGGCCGTGCGGACCGCGTGCAGCGCGCCGCTCCAGACCTCTGGCTGTGGCGCGCGGGTCACCAGCCGAGTTCCGCCCGACCCACAGACCGTGGACGTGTCCGAGGCCGAGGTGATCTTCTGCGCTGGCAAAGGGTGCGACCGCGAAACCTTCGACGCCCTCTGCGAGGTCGCCAAACTCGTCGGCGGCTCGGTCGGGGTCACCCGCCCGGTGTACGACCAGGGCTTTGCTGGCTTCGAGCGGATGATCGGCCAGACCGGAAAGACCGTGGTTCCGCGGTTCTATCTCGGCCTCGGCATCTCTGGTTCCATGCACCACGTGGGCGGGATCAAGGACTCCAAGCGCATCGTCACCCTCAACATCGACGCCAAAGCGCCCATGTTCCCCAACTCGGACGAGGGGTTCGTGGCCGACGCCGGCCAAGTGCTGCCCCGGCTGCTCGAGCGCGTGAGGGAACGGGCGCGGATCAAAGGTGCAGCATGAAGCGAAGCTTCGAAGCCATCGTCGTGGGCGCGGGGCCGGCCGGCTCGGCCGCGGCGCTCACCCTGGCCCGGGCCGGGGTGGACGTGGCCCTCGTGGAGCGGGCTGCTCACCCGGGGGAGAAGAACATGTTTGGCGGGCTCCTGCACCGCATGCCGGCCCTGGAGGAGATCTTCCCCGACTTCTGGGACCGGGCGCCCCTGCAGCGCCACGTGGTGAAGAAGGTGCTCACCTTCATGACGCCGGAGCGCATGGTCAACGTCCAGTACGAGACCGAGAGCTTCGACCGGACCCCCTACAATGGCTACACCGTCTACCGCCCGACCTTCGACCGCTGGCTCGCGGAGGAAGCCCGGGCGGCGGGGGCGACGCTGGTGACGCGGACCACCGTGGAGGACGTGGTCCGGGAGAAGGGCACGGTCACGGGGGTCACCGTGCTGCGCGACGGCGGTCCACTGCGGGCACCGGTGGTGATCGCGGCCGACGGCGTGCTCTCCTTCACGGCGCTGAAGGCCGGCCTCCGGAAGCGCACCTTCGACCCGGGCGAGATGGCCGTTGGAGTCAAGGCCCTGCTGGAGATGCCCAAGGACGTCATCGACGACCGCTTCGGGTTGGTGCGCGACCAGGGCCTCTCGAACGAGTTCGTCGGTTGCACCGGTGGCGTGAGGGGCGGCGGCTTCCTCTACACCAACTACGACTCCGTGTCGGTGGGCCTCGTGGTCCACATCGGGAGTCTGCGGGACAGCGGAAAGACCCCCTATGACCTAATGAACGAGTTCGTGACTCAGCCCCAGATGGCCAAGCTGTTGAGGGGGGCGCGGCTCTTGGAGTACTCGGCCCACGTCATCCCCGAGGGCGGCTACGACATGATTCCCGGCCTGGTCGGTGACGGCATCCTCGTTACCGGCGATGCGGCGGGCTTCTGCTACGCCACGGGGCTGAACCTCGAGGGCATCAATCTGGCCGCCCACTCGGGCGTGCTGGCGGCCCAGGCTGCCCTGGAGGCGCGGGAGGCCAAGGACTACTCGGCCCGGGTGCTCAAGGGCTACGAGCGCCGCCTCAAAGAGAGCTTCGTCCTGAAGGACCTGAAGACCTTTCGCCATGCCCCCAAGATGCTCCACATCGACCGGCTCTACGTGGAGTACCCCGAGATCTTCTGCGACGTGATGGAGCGAGTGTACCGGATTGACGGGACCCCGAAGGAGAGCGTGTCCAGCCTCTTCCTCCGGTTGGCCAAGGAGAAGGTCGGGGCGGGAAGCCTGGCCAAGGATGCGTGGACCGCGTGGAGGGCCGTATGATCAACGTGGACGACCTCTTTGACTACGTCAGTTTCACGATCGACCACGAGCCCCACATCGTGCTCGACCCAGGCGTCTGCGCCACCTGCAACCATCGGGGCTGCACCACGACCTGCCCGGCCCGCTGCTACACCTGGTCCGAGGAGGATCAGAAGATCGGCTTCGTCTACGACGGCTGCCTCGAGTGCGGCACATGCTACATCGTGTGCGACAAGCAGGCCTTCACCCGGTGGAGATACCCCAGGGGAGGCTTCGGCGTGTCGTTTCGGCTGACGTGACGGGAACACGGGAGAGTTGTGATGGCTGCTAAGCCGTTGGATATCGCCGTGCTGCTTCGGGAGGTCCGGGACCCGAGGCCGCCGGTTCGCCTCGAGGAACAGGGCGTGGCGGTGCGCGACACCGGGATTCGGAGGATCCCCAATCCTGCGGATCTGTCCGCCCTGGAGGTCGCGCTGCGGCTCGCCGAGGCGATGAGAGGGTCGGTCACGGTCCTGGCCGTGGGGCCGAAGCGCCTGGAAGACGCCCTGTGCTTGGCCGCGTCTCTGGGTGCGGACCGGACTCTCCGTGTGTGGGACGACGGCATGAGCGGTGGCGATGCAGTGGCCGACGCGCGGGTGCTGCGCCGGGTGCTCGAGATTTTGCGGCCGTCACTCTTTTTCACGGGAAGCCGCGTGCTTGACCGGGGCGACGACCCCTCCGCGGCTCTTGCGGCCTGCGCGCTCGGCATACCGTTCACCAACGCGGCTCTCTCCCTCGCCATCGACTCCGACGGAGTCCAGGTGCTCCGGAAGGCGGAGAGGGGAGGGCGTCAGAAGGTTTCTCTACGCCTCCCCTGCGCCGTCTTCTTCGACGCCGCTGCGGCGGAGCCGCACTATCCGGACCTGGAGGCGGTGCTCGGCTCCCTGGAGGCACCGGTGGAGCGGTGGGGGATGCCGGAACTGGGGCTCCCGGCCGTCGAACTCGGGTTTGCCGGCGCGGTCCTCCGGCCCGCCGGCGTAGCCTTCCCACGGCCCGATCCCCTACGGGTGCTCACCCCGGACCCGACCCTGCCCGGCCACGAGAGGGTCGCGGTGCTCTTGTCGGGCGGCATCCGGGCGCGCGAGGGGCGCATCCACTTCAGTACTCCCGACGAGGCGGTGGCCCGCCTCCTAGACATCTTCGCCGAAGAGGGCCTCCTTGACGTGGCGGAGGAGGCAAAGCGGTGACGTACCGATTTCGGCCGGGCGTGCGGTTGGTCCCGGCACGGGCGGGGGAATACCTGCTCTCGGAGCGTCCCCTGCGGGCCGTCCGGCTGAGTGAGGGCCTGGCAGGCCTCTTGCGTCGGACGGAAGACGGCGAGATCGAGACCGAGGACCCGGCCGGGCAACGGACCCTGGAGGCGCTGGCGGTTCGGGGCCTCCTCGAGCGCAGGGGAAGTCCGCTCGTGCCGGAGGAAGAGCTCCCGAGCGTGTCGGTGGTGATCCCGGTGCGCGACCGGGCGGCAGAACTGCGCCGGTGTCTGGAGGGTGTGTGGGGCGTGGACTACCCCAGGGATCGCTTGGAGGTCGTGGTCGTCGACGACGGGAGCATAGACGAGAGCAGCTCCGTAGCCCGTGAGGCGGGCGTCGACCTGGTGCCGTCGGGTGGGATGGGCCTGGGCCCGGGGGTCGCGCGGAACCGAGGGGTCGCGGCCGCCTCCGGCGAAGTCCTGGCCTTCATCGACTCGGACTGCGTGCCCTCGCCCCGGTGGCTCCGGGAGCTCGTACCCTGGTTCGCCGACCTCGAAGTCGCCGCGGTGGGCGGTCTCGTGGAGGGCCTTCAGTCCGCTCGGCGCCTGGACCGCTACGAGGCGGCGATGTCCAGTCTGAGCCTCGGGGCCCGGGAGCGGAGTGCGGGCGAGGGAGACGACACGTTCTACCTGCCCAGCTGCAACCTCCTCGTGCGGCGTGAAGCGTTTCGGGCCGCCGGGGGATTCCGTGCCGGGATGCACGTGGGCGAGGACGTGGATCTCTCCTGGCGGTTGCGGGACCGGGGGGGCAAGCTCGTGTATTGTCCCCGCGGGGCGGTCCGACACGAGCATCGCAGCCGCCTGTGGCCGTTTCTCAAGAGGCGGTTTCAGTACGGGACCTCGGAGGGCGCTCTACAGACGTTCCATCCCCGCCGGCGAAAGCGCTTGGTACTGCCTCCGTTGCTCACCGCTGCGCTCGGCTTGGCCGCACTCGCTCCGCTGCTAGGGGCGTGGTCGCTCCTGGCTGCGACAGCCCTCGCGCTGGTCTGGGACGCCGCCGGGTTCCACCGGCGCCTGAGCCGGGCCGGGCTCGCTCTGCGATTCCCGACGGTGGTGGCGGCTCGCGCCCGGGCGCTCGGCAGTCTCGCGTACTACGTGGCCTACCATCTCGTGAGGTACTATGGGTGGCCCCTGCTCGGCGCCGCGCTGGCCTGGGCGCGCTTAGGGTTCCTCGCGGCTCTCCTGGCCGCGCTGGCGGCGGGAGTGGACTGGACGGTCCGGAGGCCTCGCCTCTCGTTTCCCGCTTTTGCGGTGTTCTACCTGGCCGAGCACCTCTCCTACGGTCTCGGCGTCTTCTGGGGGTGTTGGAGGCAAGGGACATTTGACAGCTACCGGCCCGCCGTTCACGGGCGGGCGCCAGCCCCGGCGGGGTAGGAGTGCGCAGACATGGACCTGGCGCTACAAGAGAAGAAGGACCGACTGCTCGACCTCCTCCGAGAGACCGGAGGCTGCGTGATCGGGTTCTCGGGCGGAGTCGACTCCACGTTCCTCTTCGCGGTGGCGGCCGCAGTCTTGGGGCAGAAGGCCCTGGCCGTGACCGCCAGCTCAGAGACCTATCCGGAGCGTGAGCTCCGGGAGGCCAGGGAGCTGGCGGAGAAGATCGGCGGGCGCCACCGCGTGATCGTCTCCGAAGAGCTCGACATTCCGGGGTTCGCCGAGAACCCCAAGGACCGCTGCTATCACTGCAAGAAGGAGCTCTTCTCCAAGCTACGGGCCGTCGCTGAGGAGGAGGGGCTTCCCCAGGTGCTTGACGGCAGCAACGTGGACGACCGAGGCGACTATCGCCCGGGGCGGCGCGCGCTGCGGGAGCTCGACGTCCGGAGCCCCCTCGAGGAGGCGGGGCTGTCCAAGGCCGACATCCGAGAGCTGTCCCGGGAACTGGGGCTTCCGACCTGGGACAAGCCCGCCTTCGCCTGCCTGTCCTCCCGCTTCCCCTACGGCACCCGGATCACCCGTGAGAAGGTGACCCAGGTGGGCCGCGCCGAGGAGTCGCTGCGTGAGCTCGGTCTGCGGGTCCTGCGGGTCCGCCACCACGGCGACGTGGCCCGGCTCGAGCTTGGGGCCGACGAGTTCGGCCGGGTCGTCAACGGGCTCCGGGACGAGGTGGTGCGGCGTGTCAAGGAGGCCGGCTACGTGTATGTGGCCCTGGACCTCCAGGGCTACCGGACGGGTGCCATGAACGAGACATTGACCGACCTCAGGCCGGCGGTCGCGCCGTGAGCCCCGAACATCTCCGCCACCTGCTCGACCGCCTCCGGGAAGGGGAGGTCTCGACCGAGGAGGTCCTTTCGCGGCTCCAGACGTTTTCCTTCGAGGACGTGGGGTTCGCCAAGATCGACCATCACCGGCGGATCCGCAACGGCCATCCCGAGGTAATCTACGGGGAGGGGAAGACCCCCGGCCAGGTGGCGGAGATCTTCGCGCGCCTGGCGGATCGGAACCCCAACGTCCTGTGCACGCGGGCGAGCCCGGCCGCGGCCGAGGCGGTCCGCGCGAAGGTGCCGGAAGCCCGCTACCACGAGCTGTGTCGGCTACTGGAGCTTCGGCGGGACCCGGCCGAGCCGGTGGGCTACGTCGCGCTGGCCGCTGCGGGCACCTCGGACCTCCCAGTGGCGGAGGAGGGGGCCCTCGCCCTCGAGGTCCTCGGCAGCCGGGTGGAGCGCCTCTACGACGTAGGAGTCGCGGGCATCCACCGCCTCTTTGCTCATGCCGACGAGCTGCGCAAGGCCCACGTGGTGGTGGCGGTGGCCGGGATGGAGGGCGCGCTGCCGTCGGTGGTGGCGGGGCTCGTGGACGTGCCCGTGATCGCCGTGCCGACCAGCGTGGGCTATGGCGCCAGCTTCGGCGGGATCACGGCGCTCCTGGCCATGCTCAACTCCTGCGCCTCGGGGATCAGTGTGGTCAACATCGACAATGGGTTCGGCGCGGCCTACCAGGCCGACATGATCAACAAGCTCGCCTGCCGCGGCCGAAAGGGAGGAGAGTCGTGACGAGGATCCTCTACTTCGACGCCTCGGCCGGCGTGAGCGGCGACATGTTCGTGGGGGCCCTGCTGGACCTGGGCGCGAGCCTCGAGGTCGTCGAACGCCACGTGGCTTGCCTGGGGGTGCCGGGCATGGAGCTCCGGGCACGCCGGGTGATTTGCCACGGCGTTGCGGCCACGAAGTTCGACGTCCTCGCCGCCGGGACCGAGGAGCCGGTAGACGGGATCCGCGGTGAAGGGGGTTGCGGTCACGGCGACCACCACCGTGGGGCCGGCGACCACCACCATGGGGCCGGGGACCACCACCACGACCAGGGGACCGGCGGCCACCTCCACGGGCACCCGCTCCCACACGTGCACCGGGGCCTGGCCGAGATCCGGGCGCTCATCCTGGGCAGTTCCCTTCCCGAGGCCGTCGCGGCCGACGCCGTGGGCGTATTCGAGCGCCTCGCGGAGGCGGAGGCCCGAGTTCACGGCGTGGATCGTGAGGCGGTCCACTTTCACGAGGTGGGCGCCTTGGATGCCATCGCGGACATCGTGGCCGCGGCGAGCGCCTTCGATCAGGTGGGGCCGGACGAAGCCCTCTGCTCCCCGATCCACGTGGGCGGCGGTACCGTGCGCTGCGCCCACGGCCTGCTCCCGGTGCCGGCGCCGGCCACCCTGGAGCTTCTCAAGGGGGCGCCGGCATACTCGGACGGCACGGTCGGAGAGCTGGCGACGCCCACCGGCGTGGCGCTGATCCGGCACTTCTGCGCTGGCTTTTGCCCCATGCCGCCGATGGTGGTCGAGTCCGTCGGGTACGGCGCCGGCACGAAGGACTTCGGGCGGCCGAACGTGCTGCGCGCGACCCTCGGGAGCACCGCTGCGACGGTAGCCCCTTGGCAAACCGCCCAGTTCAGCTAAACTGGCGAAATTACTTTCGCAGAGCCACGAGGGCGGATCGGCGCGGGAAGGAGGGGCGATCGGGAAGGACGGGCAAGGGCACGGCAACCACACAAGAAGAAGGAGGACCCATGGCTGATCGAATCGTGCGTGTGAACATGAAGACCCTGGCGATCAAAGAGGAGCCGCTTCCGGCGAAGTGGGCGGCCTTCGGCGGCCGGGCCATGACCTCGGCGATCGTCTCCGAGGAAGTGCCGCCGACCTGCTCGCCGCTGGGGCCGGATAACAAGCTGGTCTTCGCCCCCGGGCTCTTGGGAGGGAGCTCGGCACCCATCTCTGGCCGGATCTCCGTCGGCGCCAAGAGCCCCCTCACCGGGACCATCAAGGAATCGAACGCCGGAGGGCAGGCGGCGCAGATCATGGCGAGGCTGGGGATCCGCGCCCTGGTGATCGAGGACAAGCCCGAAGACGCCTCCAAGCTTTACACCATGGAGCTCCGCAAGGGCTCAGTGAAATTAGTGGAATGCCCGGAGCTCAAAGGCCTCGGGAACTACGACACCGTGGCCAAGCTCATCGCCAAGTACGGAGACAAGAAGGTCGGGTACGTCAGCATCGGCATGGCCGGGGAGTGGGGCCTTACAGCCGCCTCCATCGCCTGCACCGACCGGGAGCTCCGGCCCACGCGCCACGCGGGCCGCGGCGGCTTGGGCGCGGTCATGGGCTCAAAGGGCATCAAGGCGATCTTCTGCGACGACTCTGAGGTCTCCATGAGGGAGCCCGCGAACAAGGACGCGTTCCGCGACGCCTCCCGGAAGTTCGCCAAGGCCCTCAAGGAACATCCGGTTACGGGCGAGGGGCTGCCCACCTACGGCACCAACGTCCTGCAGAACATCATGAACGAGGCCGGGGGACTTCCGACCCGCAACTTTAGAGAGGGCCAGTGGTCCGGAGCCTCGAAGATCTCCGGCGAGGTGCAGCACGACACCATTCTGGCGCGGGGCGGCGAGGGGAAGATCGCCCACGGCTGTCACGCAGGCTGCGTAATCCAGTGCTCCCGGATCTGGGTGGACAAGGACGGGCACTACAAGACCAAAGGCCCCGAGTACGAGACCATCTGGGCACACGGCACGAACTGCTGCATCGACGACCTGGACGCCATCGCCGAGATGGACCGCCTGGACGACGACATCGGCCTCGACACGATCGAGATGGGCGCTGCGATCGGCGTGGCGATGGAGGGGGGTCTGGCGAAGTTCGGCGACGCGGCGGCAGCGATCAACCTCCTGAAGGAGGTGCAGAAGGGCACTCCGCTGGGCCGGATCCTGGGCTGCGGCACCGACACCATGGCGCGCTGCTTCGGCGTCTCCCACGTGCCGACCGTGAAGGGCCAGGCCATGCCGGCCTACGACCCTCGCGCTGTCCAGGGCATCGGCGTCACCTACGCCACCACGACCATGGGCGCCGACCACACGGCGGGCTACGCCATCGCGACGAACATCCTGAAGGTGGGCGGCTACGTGGATCCCCTGAAGGCGGAAGGCCAGGTGGATCTGTCCCGAAACCTCCAGATCGCCACGGCGGCTGTGGACTCCACGGGGCTGTGTCTGTTCGTGGCCTTCGCGGTGCTCGACAAGCCCGAGGCCTTCGAGGCGGTCTACGAGATGATCAACGGGTTCTACGGCTTGAGTCTCGGTGCCAATGACGTCGTGGAGCTCGGCAAGGCAGTCCTCACCATGGAGAAGAAGTTCAACAATGCCGCCGGGTTCACAAATGCCCACGACCGGCTGCCGGACTGGATGTCCACGGAGAAGCTGTCCCCGCACAACACGGTGTTCATGGTTCCGGACGCCGAGCTGGATCAGGTCTTCAACTTCGTGACCTAGCAGAAAGTCGTCGAAAGCCAATTCTGATCAGGGTTCGACGACAGGAAAACGAGATGCGCCGACTCCGAGCCGTACCGCCTACCGGGAAAGACCCCACGGCGGACGGCCAACGGGTCGAGGAGGAAACTCCTTGGCCTCCCGCAGTTGGAAAGGAGTCCGCAACTCGCCCACGCCCCTCGTTCGGTCCTTCCCCACGTCACAGCGCCGAGAGCCCCACCTCCAGGGAGATGGAATAGGGGACCGTGCTGACGAACTCGTCGCGGTTTCCCATGGTCCCGGCTCCTCGAAGGAGAGCTGCGCCGCCCCCACTCCGCTCGCGGCCGATTACCTCGGCCTTGAGGGCATGACAGAGGTGCTCTGTCGCCCCCCCGGATTTCTGGGGCGGAGAGGTGAAGCCGGGGGCCGCCCGCTCCGTCGAGGAACCGGCAGACGGCCCCGGACCGTCATGCTGCCGTGCAGCACTGCATCCCCCTCCTCCTGCGGGAACGCCGTCGGACTTGACGGCCCCGATCCGGGGAGACTAGTTTAGCTGGCGGCTCTTCCCTTACATGCCCCGGGTCCCTCGGAGAAGAAAAGCCATGGAAAAGGCACAGAGTCCAACTCATATCGTGATCAAGAAGTACTCGAACCGACGTCTGTACGACACGTCGAACAGCTGCTATGTGAATCTGAAGCAGATTGCTGCTCTTGTCAGGGAGGGCAACACGGTCGAGGTGCTCGACACAGCGACTTCCGAAGACATTACCAAAGTCATACTGACGCAGATCATTATAGAAGAGGAGAAGCAGCAACGAAGCCTGCTTCCAACGGATTTCCTGCACCAATTGATCCAGCACGGCGAGATTGCCTATGCCCAGTTTGCCGAGGAGGCACTGACCGCGGGCTTGGCTGCCTACCGCAGTGCACAGGAGCAGATGGAGTCGGCCTTTATGGGGTGGGTGAAACCTTTGCTGGGCTCGATGCCCGGCACGCCGCAGAGTGACATCGATCGCCTGAGGGCCAAGGTTGCCGAGTTGGAGAACAAGTTGGCTGATCAGACCCAGGGACGGTCCTCGCCGGGGGAGAAATAGGCACAGCGAGGGACAAGTCCGTCCCTTCACGCGTGCCCCAGGGGAACCAACTCGCAAGCCCTTCCAATGATCTTAAACTTACGGTGTTTCCGTCCAACTTCCTCAAGAACCTCTTGCGGCAGAGCTCATTGGCTGCTATTCTGCATTGCAGCAAAGGAGGGGGCCGTTGTACGACGCTGTTGGCCTCTGCCGTTCCGTGGGACAGGACGCTGGTTGCTGCACGTTCCCGCCCGACGAAAGTGTCAGATACCACGGTTCATCCGGCGCAGGACCCCTGGGGGGAGGTGGCGCACTCCCCATTTGGTGATCGACGCTTGGGCGTGAGGGGAGCGGTATCGGCGGAACGCCTTCGGATTCCCACTCAAGACAACAGACAGGTGTGGATCGATCATGGACCCAAAGACGCTGGAGAACTGGTTTCGTCTGAGCGCGGACGCGCTCAAGGGGGCTGAAGAGGCCAAGAAAGCGATGGAAGCGCTGACGCAGAATCCGCTTTCGCCGGAGGGGCTGTCGAAGTGGGCCGAGGCCTGGATGCCGAAGGGTTCTCCTCCCCCCGAGACCGAGAACGTGCGCCAGTTTCAGGACCTCGTTGAGGAGTCGTGGAAGGCGATCGGGGTCGTGCCCCGGTACCGGTATCTGGAGCTCCTGGAGAAGTACGAGCAACTGCGGGAGCGTTTGAAGGAAGCGGAGGAGGCCTTGGCGAACCTCCGCGAGATCATCGGCGCGCGGGGGAAGGAAGAGGAAGCAAGAGGAATTCTGGACAGCTGGGAGGAGATCACTCGGGAGGCACTGAAGACGCAGGGCGAGTGGATGCGCTCCTGGACGGAGGGGGCGGGTAAAGAGAAGGAAGATAAGAAGCGTTGAGGCCTTAGATCGTAGAAGAGACCTGATCTGCAAGGAAGAGGGAGACACGATGAACACGAATTGGCTCGAACAGGGACAGGACATGATGAAAGCCTGGACTCAGGCCCAGGCGAAGCTCTGGGAGAACTGGACACAGCTCGGAACGAAACAGGAGGTGACGGAAAACCCCGTTCAGGGCTGGATGTCCCAGTGGCAAGAGATGGCGAAGAAGAACCTGGGCGCGTTCACCGCGGGCGCGTCGGGCGTCCCCAAGGAAGTAGTCGACCGCGTCTTTTCCGGCGAAGGGGTGTTTCTGCGCTTCGTCGAATTCTGGACGAACGGCCTGAAGGCCTTGTCGCCCAATATCCAGGCCGGCGAGAACTGGGCAGAGCTCCTTCGCCGCTACCTGGCACAGGTGAAGCGAGAACTCGAAAGCGGAGAGTCTGCCTGGATGACGCCGGCTGGTCTCGCCGCTACGACGAAGGACCTGCCAGAGCTCTGGTCCCTCTACCGTCGTGAGCTCGAGAAGATGACGATGCCGTGGTTCGAGTCGCTGCGCGACGCGCAGGGCCACGTCGGACAAGCGATGAGTGGCGATCGTCAGGCCACGGTGAAGATGTTCAATCTCTTCGTGGACACGTTCGAATCGACGCTCGGGAAGTTCTCCGCCGCTCCGGCCATCGGGTACACGCGCGAGTTTCAGGAGAAGCAGACGAGGGCCTTCGAAACCTGGGTGGAGGTTCGAAAGGCCGAGGCGGCCTTCCAGACGGAGATCGCGAACACTGGCCTGCGCAGCCTGGAGAACCTGGTTGAGCGGCTCGTGAAGATGGGCGAGACCGGTGAGAAGATCAAGACGCTTCGCCAGCTCTTTGACCTGTGGGTGGAGACGGCCGAGACTGTCTACTTCGAAGTGGCGAGCACCGAGTCCTTCGCGGAGATCCAGGGCCGTCTCGTCAACGCCGCGATGCACTACAGGGTGCACGAGCGGGAGCTCGGCGAAGTGTACCTGAAGGCCCTCCACATCCCCACGCGCGGCGAGCTGGATGACGCCTACCGACACATGGCCGACCTGCGCCGGGAGGTGAAGGCGCTGCGAAGGGAAATGACCCAGCTCCAGGAGGAGCGGGAGAAGAGCGGACCGGTCGCACCCCTCGAGCCGAGCAGGCGCCGGTCACGTGCAGGCGTAAAAGCGACGGCAGCTTTCGCGGAAGCGGCGCCGGCCGGGGGTCAAGTCACCGATCAGGCGAAGGAGGGCTGAGCCATGTTCCCATTCGAAATCCGACCCGAAGATGCGATGGCAGAGATCGTCGAGCTCAATCGCAAGGTTCTCAAGGGCATCGACTCGATTGTCGACGTGCGTGACGTGGACGTTTCGCCCACCCCGAAGGAGGTCGTGTACAAGGAGGACGAACTCGTCCTCTACCACTTCGAGCCCAAGGTGAAGCGGCCCTGCAAGGTTCCCATCCTGATCGTCTACGCTCTGGTAAACCGCCCTTACATGGTCGATCTCCAGGAGGGCCGGAGCATGGTCTCGAACCTCCTGAAGCAGGGGATGGACGTCTATCTGATCGACTGGGGCTACCCCGACCCGTTCGAGCGCTACCTCAACCTGGACGACTACGTCAACGGCTACATCGATACCTGCGTCGACGTATTGCGCCGCCGCCACGGGCTCGACCAGATCAACCTCCTCGGGATCTGCCAGGGGGGGACGATGAGCCTCTGCTACACATCCCTCCACCCCGAGAAGATCAAGAACCTGATCACCATGGTCACGCCGGTGGACTTCCACGTGAAGGGTGGTCTGCTGAACGTCTGGGCGCGTTCCCTGGACGTGGACACGATGGTCGAGGCCTTCGGCAACGTCCCTGGGGAGTTCATGAACTTTGGCTTCCTGATGTTGAAACCACTACAGTTGATGGTCCAAAAGTATCTCGGCTTCGTCTCCCTCATGGACGACGAGAACAATCTCAAGAGCTTCCTCCGAATGGAGAAGTGGATCTTCGACAGTCCCGACCAAGCGGGCGAGGCCTTCCGCCAGTTCATCAAGGACTTCTTCCAGGGCAACAAGCTCGTCAAGGGAGAGGTGGAGCTCGGCGGGAAGAAGGTGGATCTGAAGAACATCACGATGCCTGTCTTCAATCTCTACGCCACCGAAGACCACCTGGTCCCCCCTGCCTCTTCCATGTCCCTGGAGAAGTTCGTGGGTTCGACCGACGTCACCACCGTCCCCTTCCCCGGCGGACACATCGGGATCTACGTGAGCAGCAGGTCCCAGAAGGAACTTGCCCCAGCGCTGGCGAAGTGGGTCAAGGACCGCGTCTGAGGACGGCGCTTCTCGGGGGCGGAAGCACCCGCCCCGAGGGCCGGCAAAAAAAAGAAGCGGGGCGCCGAGTGGCGCCCCGCTTCTCTTGAATCTGGCGCGAAGTTCGTTAGGCGCTGTGTCCCTTCTCGGCCTTGGGGCTGAAGAAGGCGGCCGTCTCCTTCGCCGCCCCCTGCCAGGCCTTCAGCAACTCCACCTGGCTCTTGCTCGCCGTGTCCGACCACTCCTTCATGAGCCTCTGGGTCTCCTTCTGGGCCTCGGTGGCCTGCTCCACCCAGCGGTCCGTGAACTTCTGAAACTGGCTCTGGTACACGTTCGCCGAATCCAGCCAGTGCTCCACCTGCTGCGCCCAAAGGGTGGTTGCCTTCTCCACGTAGTTCTCGTCTCGCATGACTCTCTCCTTCTGTGGGGGGTACGCCGTTCAACTGCTACCCAGTATAGTCATGCTGCGATGCAGCGTCAATGGGTCCTATGACACTGTTTTCTGTGCTGCGTTGCAGTTTCACGGCGCGGCTCATCTCCCGTGCTCAGGAGAAGGTGCACCGTCGGATTGGGGCGCAGGCGCTGTGGCTGTTCGGGAAATGCCAGACAAGGGGGACTGGTGGCTCAAGCGGGCAGGAGCCGGGGTCGATCGGTTCTACCGAAGGCTCCGCTCCGGAAGAGCCGGCGGCCACGATTTGGGAGCGTCGCGGTCAGTTTTGCGTTGCCAGAGCCCGAAGGGTTGCTTCAGAATCGAGGCGTGCCCACCGAGACGCAATGGAGGCGTGAGATGAAGAACTGCAAGGCGTGCCCCGACCGGACGGACGAGTGCCCCAAGGACCCCGACGGAGCGCTACTCGCGTTGGGCCCGTTCTGGGGGGGGAGCGATCGGGACTGTCCCAAGGAGCTTTCGGATTGGCGCGCCAGCATGGAGCGCCTGCTGGCGAAGGGGAAGGGCTCACGCTAGCCGGGTCCTGTCCCGTGCCCAAGCCCGGGAAGACACGAGCCCTGGGGCGCATAGAGTTTGACGCCGGGGGCTCGCGATTCGGGGCCACCACCGCACCACCCGTCCTGAACTCTCCCAGTGGGCTCTCAGGGTAGTCCTGCGGTTGGAATGGAAATCCGAGCGCCAGGCCCCGAGGCGCTCGGATCCGCGGACTGCACAGCTCGCTGCAAGAACCTACTGAAACGCGCTCTCGAAGGCTCCTGCCGCTCTTTCCAGCTTCGAGGCGCAGGCGACGCTTCGACCCGGCATTCCGCTGGAGACCTCCGGCGGAGGTATCCGTTTTGGCGGGGAAACGACGGCCTCGCCATCGACCACGAGCACGCCCGCCTGGTTTGTGCACGTCGTTCGAAGCTTTACGCGGTTCTTCTTGCCATCTACCTCCAACACTTCGACCTGGGCCGTGATGGTATCGCGAATGCGAACCGGTGCGAGGAACTTTACCTCTTGCGAGACGTAGACGGTTCCAAGGCCGGGGAGGCGGTTTGCGATCACTGCCGAGATGAAGCCGGCACAGAGCATGCCGTGGGCGATGGGACCTTTGAAAAACGTGCTCTCCGCGTACACTTGGTCGAAGTGGATGGGGTTCACATCGCCGGTCGCGGCCGCGAAGAGGGGAAGGTCCACCGGTCGTACCTCGTTCACGATCGCCGCCTTGTCGCCTACCGAGAGCTCGTTCGCCAATCTGCAGTTGTCCATGTTCCCTCCTGTGGGGCCGACTCGGGGTTGCTGTGGCACCGGTACGGAGGCGCCGAGCAACCTTGCGCAGGTCTTTGTTGAACTGGGCGCCCCCTCCTAGCCCTTCGTAACCTGTTCCTTCACTTCCCCGAAGTTTTCCACCACCCGTTTGTTGACCACATCCAGCGCCTGGTTGGCCGAGGAAGAGACCATCTCGGACAGCTGGCGCATGTTGGAGAAGGCCTTCTCGAATGCCTCCTTCACTACTTCGGCCTGCTTCGCCGCGAGCTCCTTGGGGGTCTTGGCGGTTCCCAGCTCGCGCGCACGCGCCGATGCAGCCACCACGGCCTCGTTCAGGATCTCGGCCTGCCGTTTCGCCACCGACTGCATGCCCGTCGCCGCCAGCCGGTTCGCCTCGACGACGGCCTCGATGTTCTTCCGCTGGCTCGCCAGCAGCGCCGTCAGGTCGACGCCGGGGAGCTGAAAGGAGCTCAGCACTTTGGCGAAGTCGAAGGTCTCGGGGTTGATCTCGGGGAACAGGGAAAAGGGATTCTTCGTAGACATGGTTTTTGCTCCGATCTTCGGGTGTTGGGTTTCGCCGAACGGTCGTCTTTCAATCTAGCAGCGCACCTGCACGTAAGAGCCGGGCGCGTCCTCCAGGGCCTTGAGGCTGCCTGAGCCCGGTTCGCGCGGAGGCACGCTCCCCCCGGCGAACTGGCCGACCCACTCCAACCAGTCCGGCCACCACGAGCCCTGGTGCTCCTTTGCGCCGTTCAGCCACGCGTCGGGGGACTTGGGTTTGCGCCCGTTCGTCCAGTACCCGTACTTGTTCGCCGACGGAGGGTTCATCGCGCCGGCGATGTGACCCGAACCGCCCAGCACGAACTTTACGGGGCCGGAGTAGAGCTGGGTCGCCGCGTAGGTCGTCTTCCACGGGGCGATGTGGTCCTCCCTGGCGGAGAGGATATAGACCGGGGTCTTGACGGCCCGCAGGTCGATGGGCACGCCCTTCAGGCTGATCCCCCCCGGCTCCACAAGCTTGTTCTCGAGATACATCTTGCGGAGATAATAGCTGTGCATCATCGCCGGCATGCGAGTGGAGTCACAGTTCCAGTAGAGCAGATCAAACGGCCGCGGGTCCTTGCCGAGGAGGTAGTTGTTTACGACGAAGGACCAGATCAGGTCGTTGGCCCTGAGCATGCTGAAGACCGTGCCCATGAGCCGGCCGTCGAGGTATCCCTGGGCTTCCATGTGCTTGTCCAGGAGGTGGAGCTGCTCGTCGTCGATGAAGACCGAGAGCTCGCCCACGTCGCTGAAATCAACGAGCGTCGTGAAGAACGTGGCACTCTTGACCCGGTCGTCTTCCTTGGCGGCCAGGTAACCCAGGGTCGAGGCGGTCAGCGTGCCGCCGATGCAGTACCCGATGAGGTTCACCTCGCGTTCCCCTGTGGCGAGCTCGATCGCATCGAGGGCCGCCAGCGGCCCCTCGGCCATATAGTCTTCGAAGCCCTTGTGCGCCAGCTCCTTGCCGGGGTTCACCCAGGAGATGACGAAGACCGTTTGGCCGTTTTCGACAGCCCAGCGGATGAAGGAGTTCTTCGGCTGGAGGTCGAGGATGTAGAACTTGTTGATCCACGGCGGCACGATCAGGAGCGGGCGCCGACACACCGTGTCGGTGGCGGGCGCGTACTGGATCAACTGCATCAGATCGTTCTGGTAGATCACCTTGCCGGGTGTCACAGCGATATTCTCGCCGATCTTGAAGCTCGCGAAGTCGGTCATCGAGATGGCGAGCCGCCCCTCGCCCCGCTCCATGTCGCCCAGCAGATTCTCGAACCCCTTCAGCAGGCTCTGGCCACCCGTCTCCAGGGCCTCCTGCCAGACCTTCGGGTTCGTCGCGGCGAAGTTGGTCGGTGACATCGCCTCGATCAGTTGGCGGGTGTAGAAGTCGATCTTCTTGGCGGTGCCCTCTTCCAGGTCGGTGACGCTCGCGACGACCGACTGCGCCCAGCGCGAGGTGAGCAGGTACGCCTGCTTCACGAAGTCGAAGTAGATCTCTTCCTGCCAGGCCGCGTCTTTGAACCGCCGGTCGTGGCTCTCCGGCTCCACCACGGGCTGGGCCGGATGCCCGGCCAGGCGCCGTACGGTGGACTCCCACAACCGGTACCCATCACCCCAAGCCTGAGCCTGGAGCTCCGCGAGCTTTCGCGGCTCGGCCTGGATCTTGAGTGCGAGCTCCATGAACGCCTTGCCGATGACCGCTGGGTCCGGGATCTGGATCCCCCCGCTCTCGGTCTGCTCTTTCAGACTGTCCATCCAGACGCGCCAGCCCCGCTGCGCCAGCTCGCCCACCGACTTGGACCACTTTTCTGCATCGAAAGGAATGGCCCCCTTCGCCTTGTGCGTGCTCTCACTCATCTCTCACCCTCGCTTCCCCCCGTCTCCCCCGTCTCCCGCGCAACTCGCTTCCCCATCGTCTGTCTTCTCCTTCCTTCGCTGTCCAGAAACCGATGCCCGACCGGCGCGCCATTCCCCGCCCATCAGGTGCTATGAAAAGTATCCGAGGTCTCATGGTTGGCAATTGCACATGACATGCCACGCGCTGTCTCCTTGGTTCTTGGCCAAAGAACGGTCTTGCCGGCGGGCAACCCCCTGCCGATTGCCGGTCCCTGCATGCAAAATCTTGCACGTGGCGACGGCGTGACCGTGCGGCGGGAGAGAAGCACGTAACCACACGGGCTCGAGCGCGGGGCGGTAGGACGAGGCAGGCGGTTCGACGAGCGGCCCGGCGTCAGGCGAGGCCGTGCTCCTTGAGCTTGTAGTAGAAGTTCCGGATCGAGATCCCGAGGCTCTTGGCCGCCTCGTTCCGGCTGCCCCCGTGGACTTCCAGTGCGCTCCGGAGGAGGTTTCGCTCCCACGCGTTGCGCAGGTCAGCGTACGTGCCCCCCAGGTAGGGGCTCGGAAGATCGTGGGACGCGGGGCCCGGCGTCGGGGTGACCTGGATGTGCGCGGGCTCGATGGCCGCGTCGTCGGGCTGGACGTTGATCAGCCCCCTGCCGATCGCATTCTCCAGCTCTCGAATGTTCCCCGGCCAGGCGTACTTCTTCATGTACTCGATCGTTTCGGGCGCGAGTTCCTTGAGGGTTCGCTGGTAGTAGTCCTGGCTCACTCGGGCGAGCAAGTAGTTCGCCAGGAGCGGGATGTCTTCCTTCCTCTCGCGAAGCGCCGGGACGACGATCGGCATCACGTTGAGGCGATAGTAGAGGTCCTGCCGAAACTCGTTTCGTTCCATCATCTGCTCGAGGTCGGCGTTGGTCGCTGCAATCAGGCGGACGTCTACGCGTCTTGGCCTGCTGCTGCCGATCCGGAGAACTTCCCGCTCCTGGAGAGACCGCAGGAGCTTCGCCTGGAGCTCCACGGGCGCGTCCGCAACCTCGTCGAGAAAGAGCGTGCCGCCGTCGGCCTCTTCGAAGTACCCCTTCTTCCCTTCCTTCCTGGCTCCGGTGAAGGCTCCGGGCTCATACCCGAAGAGCTCGCTCTCTAGGAGCTCCTTGGGGATGGCCGCGCAGTTCACCCGGATGAAGGGCTTGTCGCCCCGATCGCTCGCGTGGTGGATGGCGTGGGCGAACAGCTCCTTTCCCGTCCCGCTCTCGCCGCGCAGGAGGACCGTCACGGGGGTCTTGGCCGCCCGCATGGCCAGTTCCTTTGCCTTGCGGATCGCGCGGCTATCTCCGACGATGTCATCGAACGTGTGCTTCGACTCCAGGCGCCGGATGATCTGCCTGGCTTCGGCCAACTCCGTGGAGACGCGGCAGATCTCCGAGAGATCCTGGATCACCGCCACGCTGCCCCTTGGCTCCCCGTTCACGATCAACGGAGCCGCGTTCACGACGACCTCCCGCCCGCCGGGCCCAAGCCTGAGCCTTGCTCCCCGGATCGGCTCGCCGGTGCGCTGCACCCGCAGGTGAACGCTCTCGCCCTCCGCGATGTCCACCGTCACAGACTTGTGGAGGACGTGTTCTTCGGAGAGCCCGACGAGTTGGGAGTAAGCGGGGTTGATGAGGACGGTTTCGCCTCGTTCGTTGGCGACCGAGATCGCGTCTTGGGAGCATCGGATGATCGCCTCCGTCAGCTCCCGGGTCTCCTTCAGGTTCCGGATCTCGTTCGCAAGCGCCTGCACCTCGCTCATGTCCTGGAAGATCGTGACTGCGCCCCTCACCTTCCCCCCAGGGTCGCGGACGATCATGCGGCTTGCGATCACGGCCGTGCCGCCAACCTCTTCGCGCCGATGCGGCTCGTCCGCATTTCCGCGCATGACCTCGGGCAGCCGGCAATTCTGCATCACCTCGCCCACCGGCTTGCCGATCGCCTCCGCGGCCGAGCGCTGCGACAGCTCGGCCGCGCGCCGGTTGAAGAGAACGATGATTCCCTCCTTGTCGATGGCGACGAGGGCCTCCGACAGCGCGTCCAGAACCGAACTGAACTCTTCCAGCGACATGCGCGGTGCAATCATCCGAGCCCTCCGGGGCCTTTTCGACACGTCCCTTTGGTGCGGGCACTAAACGCTGTTAGTGGCGTCCAACTATTACCGATGCAGGAGTATCTAGCCACGTGGGAGGCCGCTGGTCAAGCGAAGGCATCATGATTCAAACGAGAACTTGAAGTAATGAAACAGCCCGCCTTTACGCCGGCAATCCGTCAGAATGCTGAGAGCTCCAGCCCCAGGGAGACGGAGTACCGGACGGCACTGCCGAACTCGTCGCGGCTTCCCCCGGTCCCGGCTCCGCCGAAACCGAACAGCCGCCACCGATCGGACAGCGACCACTCACCGAAGCCGGTGGCGAGCGCGCTTCCGTCGTCGAGGTTCTGGGTCCAGCGCAGGGTGACCGTCAGGCGGTCGGCGATCTCGGTCTGGAGGTACTGGGCGAAGAGGTAGCGCCGACGCAGGAGTCGCAGCCCCAGTGACGACGGGCCGGCGGCCCGGGGAACCGAGAGGCCTTGCTCGGCCAGGGCTCCGGCCCGGTGCGCCAAGTCGAAGAAGCGCTCCGCCTGCCCGTCCCCGTATCCTTCTCCGTTCCACACCCCTTCGAGGGAGAGAGTCGGGCCGAAGGCGACGGTGTAGGCCGCGCCCCCCGCTGCGGTCACGAAGGCGGCCGCGTCGTCGCGGCGGGTCGCCTCGAGGTGTCCGCCCAGGGGGCCGAGGTCGGCCACGGGGTAGAGGGCGGCCGAGCCCCGGGAGACGCTCGCCTCGCCGCACAGGAGGAGCGCGTCGGACGCGGTCCACTGGCCGAAGCCCCGAAGCGAGGTCTGGGCGTCGGGACCACCGTGGACGAGGGCGCCCCCGCTCGCCTGGCGGCCCACCCAGTCGGCCTTGAGGGCGTGGGAGGGGTGCCAGTCCCGTCCCCCAGGATCTCTCTCTCCCGGGCCGGTATTGGTGATCCAGGACACGGTCCAGACCGAGGAGGGAAGGAGCACGACACGCAGGAAGTCCTGTCCCCCGATCTCTCGCACCGGGTTCTCGCGCCCGTTCTCGGCGAAAAACGGGTTCGAGGGGTTCAGGAGCTGGCCCGGCCCCCACTGAAGGTTCTCCCGTCCGAAGGAGGCGAAGAGCGGCTCGGCGAGGCGAAGCCGAGCCACCCCCTCCAGGAGGAGGAGGTCGGCGTGGTCCTCGGAGCGGCCCGCCCTGGGGCCGTCCTGCCAGTGATCCCGAGTCCAGCGGGCGCGGGGCTTGGCCGACAGGGTTACGCGATCGAGGTCCAGACCCACGTCGAGTCGGGCCTCGACCTCGGAGGTCTGGCGCGGGAGGCGGAGCGCCTGATTGTCCGGGTTTAGGCTGCCGAGGCTCGGTCTCTGGTAGCGGTGGGACCCGAGAAGGCGCAGGGTGGCCGTCGCGCGGCTCCAGACGTCGCTTGCCGGGGCGGACCGCTCGGCCGGCAGAGTATCCGCTGAGTCGGAGGGTTCGACGGCCGACCAGGCCGGGGCTCCGGCCAGGGTCGCGACCAGGAGGGCCCAGACGCCAGTCCGGGTCATCGCATCAGGAGGTTTAGGTTGAACGTTGCGTCGGGGAGTCTCTTCACCTCGATGTCGGCGTACTCGAGCGTGGTGACCGCCTCGGGTCGGAGCGCGTCCCGGATCACCATCCGGTTCACGAACGGGATCCTCTCGCCCTCGAAGACGATGCCGTGGCCGTAGCGAAACTCCGCGGACTTGAACCGCTTGCCGCTCACCGTGTAGAAGTCGGCCTTCACGCCGACGAGTCGGGACTTCGAGACCCAGTAGACGATCCGGTCGTAGGTCACGTTCTTCGCGCGGGCGGTGAGGTCGAACACGTAGCACGGCTCTCCTTCCACCCCCTCTTCCCCTCGGATCGTCCCGTCGTAGTCCCCGGCGTAGTTGGTGCTCGCGAGGTCTCCGTTGGCTGCCTCGCCCATGAGTTTCTGGCGGGGGCTGATCGGCACGGGCCTCGACAGGCCGGGCTTCACGAACCACATGTTTCGCCCGGCCATCAGGACCTTCTGTCCCTTGATCCGCGGCGGGGCGAGGAACGTCGCCAGCACGTCTTCCCCGCGGGCCTTCACCTCGAGGGTCTGGGCCCGCTCCTCGCCCTCGCCCGTCGACGTGAGGGTCACCCTCCACACGAGGCCCGGCACGTTGCCCCGGGCGCGGTCGGCCCGGTCGAGGATGTCCCGAGGCGTGAGAGCGCCGGCCGCTGCCAGAGGCCAGACGAGCGACGCGAGGCCGACCAGGGCGCGGAAGCGGCGCATCTTGCCTCCTTCCTTCTCACACGTGGCCCAGAGCGTCCACGATGGTGTGACGAGCGGCCCTGAGCGCGGGCAGCGCGGCCGATCCGATGGACAGCGCGACGAAAAAGACGAACCCCAGCGCGAAGACGCGCGGCACCAGGTCCACCGCGATCGCCACGTCCTTGGCGATGCCGGGCGGGTTGTACGTCACGTGGGCCCAACGTAGGAGGAGGTGGCCGGCGACGGTCAGCACGGAGCCGACCGCGCTCCCGAGTACACCGAGGAGCGCCCCCTCCCAGGCGAAGAGCGCGACCACCCGGCGCCGCTTCAGCCCCAGGGCCCGCAGCGTCCCCACCTCGCGGGTTCGCTCGTACACCGCCATGGACATGGTGTTGAACGTGCCCATGACCACGATCACGAGGACGATCGTGAACAGGAACAGGAATACAACGTCCAGGTAGCCCTTGACCTTCTGGTAGTACACGGAGAGCTCGTCCCAGCTCTTGATCTCGGTGCGGCTGCCGTCGGCGGCGAGGGTTCGGGCGAGCCTCGCGCGGGCCGCCGGAACGACGTCGTTGCCGCTCAACAGCACGCAGAGCCGGTCGGCACCGTCGAAGTCGTAGAGGTTGCGGGCGAGGGCGAGGGGAAGCTTCAGGTACTTGTCGTCGAGGGCGTCGCTCAGGGTGGACACCTCGCCGACCATCTGGATGTCCACGGCGTTCATCTGGCCGCTCTGGGTGGTGGCCATGACCACCGCGTCGGAGCCGACCGTGAGCCGGAGCACGCGCGCGAGCTTTGGCGCTATGAATGCGGCGTAGGCCGGCGTCTCGGGCAGAATCTGGCGCTTGAAATCCGCTGGTCCCCGATAGAACGACCAGAGGGACCGCTCGTCCGCCGGATCCATGGCATCGGCGAGGAACACCGCTGAGGCGGCGCCGTTGGTGACGAGACCCGACAGGGAGAGCTTCGGCGCGACCCAGACCACGTCGGGATCGGCACGCACGGTGCGAGTCACGCGCTGAAGCTCCGCGCCCGAGAAGAGGTACTTCTCGGGATCGAGCCGCCCCTCTTCCAGAAAGCCCTGCTTGAAGATGACCAGGTGACCCGGAGACTCCACGTAGATCGCTCCGGTCGAGATCTGCTCGTAGGAGTCGTGGGTGTACCCCTTGAACGTGCACACGGCCATGTACCCAAAGGCGATGGCCAGCGCCGCAATGAGGCTCCGGCGGCGATTCTTGAGGACGTTTCGGAAGGCGATCCGAAGCAGCGTCACCCCCGCACCTCTTCGCCGCAGATACGGCCGTCCTCGAGACGGATCAGGCGCTTCACCTGGTCGAGGAGCCTCGGGTCGTGGGTGGAGAAGAGAAAGGTGGTCCCGTGGGAGTCGTTGAGCGCCCGCATGAGCCGAACGATGTCATGGCTCGTCTCGGAGTCGAGGTTTGCCGTGGGCTCGTCGGCGACGACGAGGTCGGGCTCGGTCACCAGGGCCCGCGCGATGGCCACCCGCTGCCGCTGGCCGCCGCTCATCCGGTCGGGGCGATGCCGCGCGGTGTCGGTCAGCCCCACCTCCTCGAGTCGTTGGGCGGCGCGGTCACGGCACAACCGGGTCGGCTCTCCGCGGAGTTGCAGGGGCAACATGACGTTTTCGAGCGCCGAGAGCACGGGGACCAGGTTGAAGCTCTGAAAGATGAACCCAATGCGGTGGTTGCGAAACTCGGCCCTCCGGTTCTCCGAGAGTCCGGCGGCGTTCTCCCCGGCGATCCGGACCGAGCCGGCATCTGGCTCGTCGATCATGCCCACGAGGTTCAGAAGGCTCGTCTTTCCGCTGCCCGAGGGGCCCCAGATGGCCAGGAACTCGCCGGCCTCGACGGTCAGATCGACACCCCGCAGGGCGTGGACCCGCGTCTCGCCCAGTCGGTACACCTTCTCGACGCCTTGAAGCTCCACGAGGGCCATGGGTTCCTCAACAACGCGGAAAACAGCACCGCACGGGCCAATGCCCGTCCTGCAGCAGCCCACTACCCTAGCCCGTCTGCCGTCGCCGCACAAGCCGCGCCAACAGCCGCGCCAACAGCCGCGCAGCCAGCGCAGCGGAGAGTGGGGCGAATCAGATTGACACGTTCGCGGCCCACCGTTAGACAGGACCGGCCGGTCGGACGATCTCCGGGCGTGGGGGAACGTCGCGCCGGGCGAGAGAGCGGGCAGGGGACGAGGGAAGGTGACGCATGGATCAGGTAGGCGACCGCAGGCCCCTCTCCGAGGCCGCGTCGAAGCGGCTCCTGGCGAGCTTCGGAATTCCGGTCGTGGAGGAGGCAGTGGCGGCCGATGCGGAGGAGGCCGCCTCCCTGGCCGAGCGCTTCGGGTACCCGGTGGTGCTGAAGGCGCTCGGGGCGCGCCTTGCCCACAAGACTGAGCGGGGCCTCGTGAAGCTCGCCCTTGCCGATGCCGGAGCGGTCGCCCGCGCGGCTGTAGAGATCCGGGAGAGGGCAGGGGACGACCTGGAGGGGTTCCTCGTCCAGCCCCTCCTTACCGGCCGGCGCGAGTTCGTGGCCGGGCTCTTCCGGGATCCGGTCTTCGGGCCCGTGGTGATGTTCGGCCTGGGCGGTGTGTTCACGGAGGCGCTCGCGGACACGACGTTTCGCCTGGCGCCCCTGAGCCGCGCGGACGCGGACGAGATGCTGGACGGCGCGCGCTGCGCACCGCTCCTCGGCGCGTTTCGGGGCGAGGCGCCCGCGGATCGGGACGCTCTCGCGGCGGCGCTCCTGGGCCTATCGCGGCTCGCGCTCGAGCGGCCGGACGTGGCCGAGGTGGACGTCAACCCGCTCCTCGTCGACAGCGAGGGCCGGGTCGCCGCGGTCGACGCCCTCGTGGTGCTCCGGGAGCCGAGCGAGCCCGGGGCCGGCCGGCCCCGGATCGCACCGGAGGAGGTCCGGGCCCTCTTCTGTCCGCGCTCGGTCGCGTTCATCGGCGCATCGGCGGGCCTGGGCAAGTGGGGACAGGTACTGCCCGCAAACCTCCTGGCCGGCGGCTTCCCCGGCCCGGTGTACCTGGTGAACGCCAAGGGAGGCATCCTCTTCGGCCGCCCGGTCTACCGGTCGGTCGCGGACGTACCGGGTCCCGTGGACCTCGCCGTGATCACGGTACCCGCCGAGAAGGTGTTGGCCCTCTTCCCAGACCTCCGGGGGAAGGGGGTCCGCCACGCCGTCGTGATCACGTCGGGCTTCGGCGAGACGGGACCGGAGGGGCGGGAGCGGGAGGCGAGCCTGCTGGCTGCGGCGCGGGAGTCGGGGGTCGTGCTCCTGGGCCCGAACACCATGGGCCTCTGTAACCCGCCCGCGGGCGTGTTCCTCACTGGCGTCCACGTCCGGCCCCGGCCCGGAACCACCGCGCTGGTCTCCCAGTCGGGCAACCTGGGGGTGCAGCTCCTCACCTTTGCCGAGCGCCAGGGCCTGGGGATCCGCGCGTTCGCCGGGAGCGGGAACGAGGCGATGGTGTCGGTGGAGGACCTCCTTGAGGCGCTCGGGGAGGACGACCTCACGCGCACGGTCGTCCTCTACGTGGAGAGCATCAAGGACGGGCCGCGGTTCTTCGAATTGGCACGCCACGTCGGCCGCCGAAAGCCCGTCGTCGTGCTCAAGGGGGGACGCACGGGCGCGGGCGCGGCCGCCGCGGCGAGTCACACGGGGGCGATGGCCTCGGACCTTCACGTCTTCGAGGGGGCCTGCCGGCAGGCGGGTGTCATCCTGGTGGAGCAGCCCACAGACCTCCTCGACGCGTCCGCGGCATTCTCCTCCGTTCCCCTCCCCGAGGGCCGGCGCGTGGCCATCCTGACGCTGGGCGGAGGGTGGGGCGTGGTGGCGAGCGACCTGTGCGCCGAGCACGGCCTGACCGTGCCGGAGCTGTCCGCTGAGGTCGTCCGGCGCCTCGACCGTCTTCTTCCGTCCTACTGGAGCCTTGCCAACCCCGTGGACCTGGTGGGCGAGAACGACCCCGACCTGCCCATTGCCGCCCTGGAGGAGCTCGCGAGGTGGGAGGGATGCGACGCCGTGTTGAACCTCGGCATCCAGGGAAGGACCGGCTGGCTCGACACCTTGCTCGCGGCCACTGCCGCCGTGGACGCTGCGTTCCGGGCCGAGGGCAGCGCCGCGGAGCGGCTCGCAGCCGCAGAGATCCTGGAGGCCCGCTACGTGGCCCACACCGCCCGCCTCATGGACCGATATGGAAAGCCGATTCTGGGCGTGGGCATGGCCTCGGGCCCGCCGCAGCCGACGCTGCGCGACGTGGAGGGGTCGGCGCACAAGGGCGTCTTCTTCGACAGCCCCGAGCGAGCCGTCAAGGCGCTGGCGCGACTGTGCGACTACCGTCAATTCCTCTCACGGGGCCCCTGAGTCGCCCATGACCTTCGGTCACCCCGACGAATGAAACGGGAGCGGTCGGATGCCCCAGAGCGGAGCGGGACGCGGTCTTTGCAGGTTGCTTGCGACGGCGCGGCGGCGATGGCCCCTTCGTTCGGCCGAGAGATGCCCCAGACGCCCAGGGATCGTCCCGTGGAGCGGCGGGGCGCCCGGCCGCTCTTAGCGGGAGTTTCTTTCTAGGCCCTGGGGCGGGCAGGGAGGACGCCCAGATCTTGACCGACGTCAAGGTCGGCCCCGCTCCGGCGCGATAAGGTCATGCCCATGGAGAATGCGATGCTCAAAGGAGGGCGCCCCACGGGCCCCTCGAAGCTCTTCGTGGAGGTCACCACGCGCTGCAACCTGCGCTGCCGGATGTGCGTCAAGCAGGCGGCCGGATGCTCGGTGGAGGAGGGCGATCTCACCCCCGAGACCTTTGCAGCCCTGGAGCCGGCCCTGCCCGGCCTTGACGCCCTCGTGCTCTCGGGGATCGGCGAGCCGCTCCTCCACCCCGAGCTCGAGGCCTTCGTCCGCCGTGCCAAGGCGCTCCTGCCCCCGGAGGCCTGGGTCGGGTTTCAGACAAACGGGCTCCTCCTCGACGGGGACCGTGCCGCGTCGCTCGCGGCGGCGGGCGTGGATCGGGTGTGCCTCTCGCTCGACGCGGTGTCTCCCGCAGCCTTTCAACGGATTCGGGAAGGAGGGGAAGTGGGGGCGGTGGACCGCGCCCTGGCCGCACTCCGGGAGGTCCGGGGTCGCTCCTCTCCGTCCCGGAGCCGCGACCTTCGCCCCTCCGTGGGCATTGGTCGCTCCTCTCCGTCCTGGAACCGCGACCTTCGCCCCTCCGTGGGCATCGAGTTTGTGGCGATGAGGGATAACGTGCGGGAGCTCCCGGCGGTGCTGCGCTGGGCGGCGTCCCGCGGGGCGGACTTCGCCCTGGTCACCCAGGTGCTACCCTACGAGCCGGATCTCGTGCGCCAGGCGGCCTACGACCCGAACACCGACCGGGCGGTGTCGTTCTTCGAGCCGTGGAGGGAGCGGGCGAGGGCCGAAGGGGTAGACCTCGGACGGTACTTCGCGATCCTGTGGAAGTACGTGAAGACCCCGGAGGAGGAGCGCATCGTGGAGTTCGTCGAGCGGGCCAAGGCCGAGGCCCACGGCCTCGACGTGTTCGTAAACGTCCAGCGGATCCTGGAGCGCGACGCGGCGTGGCTCGACGAGGTCCAGGCCGTCTTTGCCGAAGCCGCCGAGGTGGCCGCCGGGGAGGGGATCGAGCTTCGGCTCCCGGAAGTGGTGCCCCGAGGGGACCGCCGGTGCGACTTCGTCGAGAGCGGCGGCGCCTTCGTCTCCTGGGACGGCCGGGTCCATCCCTGTTACTTCCTGTGGCACGGCTACCGCTGCTTCGTCAACGGCCGAGAGAAGTTCATCCGGCCGCGCGTCTTCGGCGACCTGGCCGACCGTGGGATCGTTGAGATTTGGAACGACCCGGCGTATCGGGCGTTTCGGGAGGGGGTGCTCCGCTACGACTATCCGTTCTGCTCCGACTGCAACCTCGGCAAGTGCTGCGACTACGTCCAGGCGCTGGAGTTCGAGCAGGACTGTTACCTGAACGCCGAGCCCTGCGGTGACTGCCTGTGGTGCAAGGGCGTCTTCCAATGCCTCCAGTGACCCGGCGGGGGCGCGCCCGTTGTTTGCTTTTCTCCTAACGTACGTCGCCGTATACGGGGGCGTGCACGCCTACCTCTTCTGGCAGGCGCGGCGCTCCTTCTGCCTGGGCGCGCTCCCCGGCGCCTGTCTGGGCGTCTTCTTTGCCGCCATGGTGGCGGCCCCGATCCTGACCCGCCTGCTCGACCGCCGGGAGGTCACCGTCCTCGCAAGGCCGCTCGCCTGGGTCGGCTACTCCTGGATGGCGGCCGCCTTCTGGCTCTTCCTGCTCTTCCTCAGCCGGGATCTCTGGAACCTGGCTGCGGTCGGCTCCGCGAGGATCTTCCCCGCCGCGCCGCAGGCCGCGCTGCCCTTGAGGGGGAGCGCCCTGGCGTTCCTCTTCGCGGTCCTCCTCGCGGGGTTCTGGGGTCTCCGGGAGGCCGGCGACATCCGGCTGGAGGAGGTCACGGTTCACACCCCGCACCTGCCCCCCGGTTCCCCACCGGTGCGCCTCGCCTTCGTCGCCGACGTGCACGCCGACCTCCTCGTCGGGGAGCGCAGGCTCCAGAAGATCGCCGACCTCGTGAGGCGGGCGAAGCCGGACGCGGTCCTGTCGGGGGGCGACCTGGTCGACGCTTCCGCGGCGCACCTGAGCTCCCTCTCCCGGATCTTCGCGGATCTGCGCCCGCGCCTCGGCAAGTACGCGGTGACCGGGAACCACGAGTACTACGCCGGTGTCCTGCAGAGCGAGCGCTTCGCGGCAGCGGCCGGCTTTCGGATGCTCCACGGCGAGTCGGTGCTGGTCGAAGGCCGCCTTCTGCTCGTGGGGGTGGACGACCCCACGGCGAGACAGATGGGTCTTCCGGCCACGCCCCCCGAGGGGGAGCTCCTGCCCCGAGAGGAGGCCCGACCCGCGGTCGTGCTGCTCAAGCACCGGCCGGCCGTGGCCGCCGGCTCGACGGGACGCTTTGATCTCCAGCTCTCGGGCCACACCCACCGCGGGCAGCTCTGGCCCTTCCGCTACCTCGTGAGCCTTGAGTACCCGCTCCCCGACGGCCTCTCCTCCGCCGGCCGCGGCTCTGTCCTCTACAAGAGTCGCGGAACTGGGACCTGGGGCCCGCCCCTGCGCTTTCTCGCGCCCCCCGAAGTGACCCTCGTGGTGCTCGTCCCCGCCGGCTGAACAGAGGAGCGCCCCCCCTACCCCCGGGCTCGCCGGGTCTCCGTGGGCCCGACACTAATGCTTTTCCCGCGCTGTTCCGATAGGGACAGATGGTTGGTGCCGGCTTCCTCAGGGTCCCAAAGCGAAGCCCCGGAAAGCCCGTCGCGATGGAGCGGGGGGACGGGGCTTCCCAGTATCCCGACAGAGAGAGGATTCCCTTGCAGACGTGCTTCGAAGTGCGAACGGTCTTCCTGGCGCTCACACTTCTTTCCACCGGGCTCGGTGTTGCTGCGGAAGGCCCTGCCACCGGAGAGTCGGGGAACGCCCCAACGTTCCAGGCAGGTGCTCCGGCCGTCGCCAACGCGGCTGGAGCGGCGGAACAAGCCTTTGCCGAGGCCTTGTCGAAGAACACGATCGCCGCGTTCGAGGCCTTCCTGACCGCCCATCCCGATTCACGTGAGGTACCGGAGGCCCGGGAGAGGATCGCCTGGCTCCGGGAAGACGCAGACTACACGAAGGCTAGAGCAGCCGACGACGAAGAAGGGTACCGGGCCTTTCTGCGGGACCATCCTGGAGCGGTGTTTCGGGAGGAGGTCGAGCTCCGGATCAAGGCCATCGTGGACTGGAAGGCCCAGGAGCAGGCCAAACAACGAGTCTCGGCCGAAGCCGCAGAGCGCCGTTCCGAGCTCTTCAAGGAGGCTTCGAAGCTCGACACGGCCGCTGCATACCGCCTCTTCCTGGCGGCCTACCCGGAGGGGCCCGAGGCACAGGAAGCACAGCGAAAGCTGAAGGATGCCGAGGCCGATGATGCCGCCTTCGCACAGGCGCAAACCTCCGAGGAGGGGTTGCGGGCCTACCTAGCGGAGCGCCCCGAGGGCCACAACGCCGCCGATGCGCGCAGCAGGCTCGAGGCCCTCAAGGTCGCCTCGGCCGCGGCGTCGGCCCCCGCTGTCTCTTCCCCTTCGGTTGCGGCGTTCGTGGAAGCCAAGGAGAAGAGAACCGCGGCGGCTCTGGAAGAGTTCCTGGCAAAATACCCTGACTCGACGGAGGCTGCCGAGGCCCGGGAGCAGCTGGGTTGGCTACGCGAAGATGTCGCCTACGAGAAGGCCAGATCGGCCGACACCGAAGAAGGGTACCGGAGCTTCCTTCGGGAGCACCCCAACGCTGTGCTGCGCGACGAGGTCCAACTCCGGCTCAACGCCATCGTGGACCGAAAGTCCAGGGATCAGGCAGCCCAGCAGGCTCAGGCGGAAGCAGAAAAGCGCCGGCGCGAGGCATACGCCGCGGCGGAGAAGCTCAACACCGCCACGGCGTACGGGGTCTTCCTGGCGGCATATCCGGATGCCCCGGAAGGAGTCGAAGCCAACCGCCGCATGGAAGCCGCTCAGGCGGACGACGCGGCCTTCGCACAGGCCGTCCAGACGGAGGAGGATCTTCGAACGTACCTCGCCACACGGCCGGAGGGTGCGCACGCCGCCGAGGCCCGGGAGCGGCTCGAAGCCGCGAAGAAAGCGGGCCCGGTAGCTCCGCCGGCCTCTGCCCTGGGATTCGCGGAGGCGCAGCGCGCCGGGACCATACAGGCTCTGGAGTCCTTTCTCGTGGCGTTTCCCGACTCGCCGGAGGCGACGGAGGCTCGGAGTCGCATCGACCGGCTCCGGGAAGACGCCGCCTACGAGAAGGCGAGGGCAGCCAACGATGAGGACGGGTACCGAGCATTCCTCCGCGAGCATCCCCGCGCCGCGCTCCGGGGGGAGGTCGAACTTCGACTCAACGCCCTGGAGGATTCCAAGGCCCGAGCCGCTGCCGACGCACGGGCCCGAGCCGAAGCGGAGCAGCGGCGAAGGGAGGCTCACGAAGCGGCAATCAAGCTCGACACCGCTGTCGGGTACGCGTTTTTTCTCGCCGCCTACCCGGATGCCCCGGAAGCCCCGGAAATCCAGCGCCGGTTGGAAGCGGCCAGGGCGGACGACTCGGCCTACGCGGCTGCGGAGGGTTCGGAGGAAGGTCTCAAGGGATACCTCGCCGCTCGCCCGAAAGGGCTTCACGCGAAGCAGGCTCGGGAGGGGCTCCTCGCCATCCAGAACGCAGCGTCGGAGGGAGCGTTCAAGGAAGCCGTTCGGATCGACACCGTGGCTGCCCTGGAGTCCTTTCTCAAGGCCCATCCCGACAGTCCCAGGGCTCCCGAGGCTCGTGCGGCTTTGGAGCGGCGCCGGAAGACGTCCGAGCCTTCGGGACCCCCTCCGGGGGATGCGACGCTGCCAGTGCTCGTGGCCTCCTTCGTGTCGGCTCCGCCGGTGTCGAACGGCAGGGCGGACGACCGTGCCTGGCAGAGTGCCCAGGGCTTGGAACTCCCTCTGTCGGGCGGCCGCGGGCCGCGGTCGATCCGCCTCAAGGCGGTCCACGACGGCACGAACGCCTACTTCCTGGCCCAGTGGTCGGACTCGACCCGTGACACGGCCAATCGGCCCTGGGTCTGGAACGCGGAGCGGAGGACCTACCTTCAGGAGAAGGACCGGCTCGACGATGGCCTGCTGCTGCTGTTGTTCCGGGGGAAGGTCGCGGCCGAATCCTTCCTGCGACAGCCCCAAGGGCTCGAGGCGGACGCCTGGCTGTGGCGCGCCAACGTCTCTGAGGTCTCAGGTCTCGCCGAGGACGGGTGGCAGCAGATGGGCGCGGAGCGCTTTCCCAAGGCCCGAGCGTATCCCAATCCCGGCGGCGGCCGCATGTGGGCCCGTTATGAACCCGACGCGGGATCTCCCGCGTGGAACTTCTACATGCCGTCCGGGCAGCAGGGCCCTCAGGTGTCGAGTTATCGGCGGGCAAAGACTGCTGGCAGCCGCGCCGACGTCACGGCAGGGGGGGCTTGGAGCGCCGGGGTGTGGACCGTGGAGTTCGCAAGGGCGCTGGATACCCGGCACACGGATGATGTGGCCTTGAGAGTCGGCGGAGAGTGCAACTTGGCCGTGGGAGTCTTCGACCGCGCCGAGGAGGCTCCCGACGTGATCAGCGGAATCGTCCGACTGGAACTGCGTGGGCGGTGAAGAACCTGCGCGAAAGCATGCCGGAGAGGATAGGAACGAAGTCTTGCGAGCCGGCTGGACGGCCAGGTCCTGGCGAGCGAACAGGGCACGCCAGCCCGGCAGGTGAGAACTGGACGATCCAGCACCGCCGCAAAGCGCGCAGCCGATGGAGTCACCCGGATGGAGAAGGCGGCAGGGTGGCGTGGGCTCCCGCCTCACCTCCCTCAAGAGCCGGTAGGTCCTTCCCCGGCCGCCTGTTCCGCGTCACGATGTAAGCCCGCGGGGCATCACCGGGGGGCATCTTCGCGGAGTCCCTCCGGCCGGGGGAGCGGAAGGACGACGGATGTCCTCCCACGGCCGCGTCCTGCTGGGCGGCGTGTCGCCTCTTTCTTGCCCAGGAAGACGCCCTTGGAGAGCGTTCGTACGGCAGCCCTGCCTTCGAGGCGATGGCCGGGGCGCGCGCCGGCTTCCCTTACGGCGTCAGGGGCTCCGGGGGGACGGCTGGTACGACAACGAGACTTGCCCCCGGGCCGGGCGGGGGCGTTCTTGGAGCACGGGCAGGCGGTTTCGGCACGACGCCGTCACGAGAACCCGTAGGCTGGATCCGCTCAGAAAAGCTGATCTCGGACTCCAGGACTCAGGGATCCTGCCCGCCGGAGAGAACGCCCCCGCCCGGCCCTCCCCAGCGAGTCCGCATCCCTCGTTGTAGTGCTAGGCAGCGCGCTCGGGTGTCGCGATGAAGCTTTCCACGACGTGCGCGCGGCCTTGGTGGGTGATGGGGACGATGCAGCGCAGGATCGGCAGGTGACTGCCATCCAGCTTCCCGAGCTGACCCGGGAAGTTCTCGGTCGCTCCGGAGGCGAGGGCCGCCTGGAGTGCCGGAAGCAGGTAGCTGTCGGACCGCCGGCCCACCACTTCGTCTCGGCGAGCGCCGATGCAATCCAGAGCGAACCGATTCGCTTCGACGATGTCTCCGCGAGCCGCGTCGACGATCAGGATGCCGGCGTGCACTGAGTTCAGGACCGACCGCAGAAGACCTTCGCTCTCCGCCCGCGCGCTCTCCGTGATCTGGCGGACCTCCAGCTCCATCTCCAATTTTCCCCTCGCGGCCTCGAGCTCCCACGTGCGCTCCTGAACGAGCTCCTGGAGATGGTTGCGGTGGTGCTCCAGATCTTGGAGCATTTCGTTGAACCCCTGGGACAAGGCGCCCGTCTCGTCGCCGGTCCCCACCTCGGCCCGCACGGAGAAGTCGCCCCCCTGCGCCGCCTTCATCATCGTGAGGAGACGCTGCAGGGGGCGGACGATTCCCGCGGAGAGGCTGACCGAGATCGCCAGCGCGAGCACGAGGGCGAGCACGGTCACGCCCGCAATGCTCCACGCCGTCTTCTTCGTCAGCTGCGCGATGGAAGCGAGGGACCCTTCCAAGTCCGCCACGCTCGCTCCCTTCAGCGCGGCGATCCGCCGCACGAGATCCTCCTGGTGTTCCTGGAGCGCCTTGCGGGGTGCGCCGAAGGCTTCCCACCGCTGGTCGGCAGCAAGCTTGAACACCCCATCTGCCTGTTGGAGGTGATCGCCGAGGCGTCGGCGCAGGTCGTCGAGCTGCCGGCCCAGTTCGGGGTCCCCGAATTCGGCGCGAGCTGCGGTCAGCTTCCTGCCCAATTCATCGCCGAGGGCCTTGGCCTCGGAGAGTTTCTCAGGAACGCCGGCATCCACGGCGAGACCCGCGGAGTCCGTCGTCCGCTTCGCAAGGATCTCCATCTCGGACAGGCGGGCCACCTTTCGGAACGCGACTTCGCCCGCGAATACGGAATTTCTCGCGATCGTCCCCACCGAGAGAATGCCGTAGAGGTTTCCCAGTGCTACCAGCCCGATCACGGCGGCGAAGCCGAGCAAGATCTTGGCGCGAATGTGCAGGTTGCGAAGGGGACCGGCTGCTGTGGCCATGGGCTCTGCCTTCTGTGGGGACCCGCTCCCGCGGTTGCCGGCGGGAAAACGCAGTCGTTGGCGGCGGCAACTCCGTGAAGCTCCTATCGGCATCCCGGAGCCGCCGGTTTAGCCCGATGCTTCCCCAACGTCCATCGTCCCCAAATTCTCAAGCTGCTCGCTTCCGCGCCCGATACGTATCCATGTCGTCTCCGGCTGGAAACCTCTTCATAGGACGACCTCCATGGCCATGTTCAATTATGCTGCTCGAGAAGTCACATCCAAGGTTGTGTACTACGGCCCGGGTCTCTCGGGCAAGACGACGAGCATCCAGTACATGCACTCGAGAATCGGCCCGGGGCACCGGGGCAAACTCGTCAGCCTGGCGACGGAGACCGACCGAACCCTGTTCTTCGATTTTTTTCCAGTCGAATTCGGTAAGATGGGGCCCTACAAGATCAAGTTCAACTTCTACACCGTGCCTGGCCAGGTGTTCTACAACGCGACCCGCAAACTGGTGCTTAAGGGGGTGGACGGCGTGGTGTTCGTCGCCGATTCACACCCCGACATGATGCCACAGAATTTGGAGAGCCTGGAGAACCTGAAGGAAAACCTGCTCGCCAGCGGGGTCGACTGGGAGAGCGTTCCTTTCGTCATCCAGTACAACAAGCGCGACATGCCGGGCAGTCTGCCGGTGGAGGAGATGCGAACGGCATTGAACCAGAGGGGTGCGCCGGACTTCGAGACCATTGCGACCTCTGGGGCGGGAGTCATGGAGGCCATGAAGGCCGTTTGCTCCTTGGTCATCGATGACTATCGGAAGACGATGAAGGCTTCGGCCGCGGCGGCGGCTCCGCAGGCAAGAGGCTCTGCTCGCTCTGCGGGGGAGGCGCCGCAGACCACCGTCGCCTCGTTGCCGCCTGGCGCCCCCCAGCCTGCGGTGGATGGAGGCGGGCCGCCCGAAACTGCGTCCGGTGGGGCAGAGCGAAGGTACCAGGTGCCCCTGCGCCAGGGCCTGGGCGCGTCGCAGATCACGCTGACGATTCCGCTGGACCTCCACAGCGAAACCCTGGACGCGGGAGCAGAGCTGGCAGTGACCGTGAGGGCGCACTACGTGTGCGGGACCGGGCAGATCGTGATGCGCGACCTGGCTCTTGGGCCACCTGCCAACAAGGGCTTCTGGGCGCGGCTTTTCGGTCGGGGCTGAGAGCGTCCGCCCACCCGTGGGGCGAGACCCGGAACGGCAAGAGGCCTCCTCAACACTCAAGGTCAAGAAGGTCAAGAACGTCAATATCTGGCAGCACCGCTCCGTTGCGTGCCTCAACCAGGACCCCTTCAAGACGGATCCGGCCGATCGGTCGGCTCCGACGCCCGCGCAGCGGCAATCGCCCGACGCCCCCGGACCCAACGCCAATTTCGCCCCCGCGTTCCGCCAGAGTCGCCCGAGCGAAACCTTCGGGTCTCGTACCGGTTTTCGGTGGCGCAGACTTTCGCGGCGCTGGGCAATAATGGTAGAAGGAGGCGCGGGACGCGCCCTTGATCGGACGGGCTGCGGTTTGGGTCCCAGCGATTGACTGCCTTCGGAGGGACGGCCATGCGTCGGGTGATCGCAATCGCCAATCACAAGGGGGGCGTGGGCAAGACCGCGACGGCGGTCAACCTGGCGGCTGCCCTGGCCGAGGCGGGGGAGGGGACGCTGGTCGTGGACCTGGACCCCCAGGGCAGCGCCTCCTCCTGGCTGGGTGTGGAAGATGAGGGGGCTGCCGCTCTGGAGGCCTTCTCTTCCGGCGCCGCGCTCCCGGTGCGCCCCACCGGGACGGCCGGGGTCGATCTGGTGGCGAGCGGGACGGCCATGGCTTCCGCCGAGCGCCGGCTGGCCGGGGAGATCGGGGCCGAACGGCTGCTCTCGGAGTCGCTCGCCCGGACCGCCGGGCCCTGGACCTGGGTGCTGGTCGACTGCCCTCCCGGCCTGGGTCTGCTCTCCGTCAATGCGCTGGCCGCGGCGACCGGCGTGCTCGTTCCGGTGGAGGCGCACCACCTGGGCCTCCGCGGCCTCGCGGACTCCCGCCGGACCGTGGAGGCGGTGCGGCGTCGGTTGAACCCCGCCCTGGAGATCGTCGGGGTGCTGCCCTGCCGCGCCCACGGCCGGCGCGCGTTGCATCGGGAGGTCGTCGAGCTCTTGGAGTCGTCGTTCCCGGGCCGGGTCGGGCCGGCCATCCGGGAGACCGTTGCGCTGGCCGAGGCGCCGGCCCACGGGGTGCCGGTCACCCGGTACGCGCCGCGCTCGCACGCGGCGGCCGACTATCGCCGTGCCGCCGCGTGGCTCCGGGAGAGGGTCTTGGACGGTGGTGAGTCGGCCAGAGGAGAGGAGGCATGACGAAAAGGAAGCGGATGCCGGTGAACGTTCTCCAGGCGGGCTCCCTGCCCGAACGCCCAGATGCCGTTCTCGACGGGCTGGTGGGAGGCTCGGCCCCGGGGACGAGCGGGTCGGTGGCCCCTGCTTCGACCGGAGCGGACTCCGGGCCCCGGAGAGTGAAGGAGTGGCTGGAGACGCGGCGGCTGCAGCGTGCCGAGGCGCTCGTGCGGGCGAGGGCGGGGCTCTCACTCTTCTTAGGCCTGCTGCCCTGGGTCCCTCTAGCGCTGGCGGCGCTCGTGGGCCTCCATCTGTCGTCGCTCCGGGCGCTCGCCCAGGTGTACGACACCCGCCTGGAGGGAAGCCTCCTCCGCGGCGCGGCCGCGAGCCTGATCGCGACGGGCGGAGCCTTGCTGGCCGCCCGAGCGGGGGACTCGGTCTTCCAGGTCCTATCGATCGCCGGGTGGCTCACCCGAGCGGTCTGCCTCGGTTGTGCGGCCTCGGTGTCGACGTACCTGTTGGGACGGGTGTTCGTCAAACACTTCGAGGCGGGCGAAACGTTGCTCAGCCTGGACCCCACGGCGACCCGGGACTACTTTCGCCGCACCCTGGGCGACGCCCCGGGTCCGGACGCCCAGGTCTAGCGAGGCCCTGCCTCAGGGCGGTCGGGGCCTTCCCTCCGACGGGGCAGGATCCCCAACGGCTGCTCCCGTCGCCGACACTGGATAACGGGTCGGGGCCGGGCCGGTCTCGACGCGGGGTCTTGCGACACCCGCCTGCCCCTTCTAAGAAAGAACGCCGGCCGCTCCACGGTGGACTCTTTTCTCGAGGCGGCGGCCGCCGAAGGATTTCTGGCTGGGCGAGGCGCGCGGGCTAGGCCCGGGTTCTCCGCGTCGGCCCGGCGGGCCTCGCGCCGCGGCTGCGCGGGTGCGACGGGGCAGCGCGGGGTTCGGCGGCCTCCCGGATGTGGACCAGGCGTCCCCGGATCTTGGCCTTGGCCATGCGGGCGAGGACCTGGGCCCGGAATTCGACCGGCACCTCCACGAACGTGAAGTCGTCGTAAATGTCGATCGCGCCGATGGCCTTGCCGGGGACGCCGGCCTCGTTCGCGATCGCACCCACCACGTCGCCGGGGCGCACGCCGGCCTTGCTGCCGGCGGCCAGGAGGAGCCGGACCATGCCCTCTCCCGCGCGGGGTACGGCCTCGGGAACCGGTTCCAGCGTTACGTTCAGGGGGCGGTCGCCGCGGGCCAGGCGCGCCGCTGCAGCCGCCACCTCGGCCATGTCAAAGCCGCCCTCCTCGGCCACCTCCTCCACGAGCGCCAAGTAGAGATCGAGATCGCCCTCGGCGATCGTCTTGGCGATGCTCTCCTTGAACAGCGCGGTGCGTCGCGCCGCGACGTCGGCGCCCGTGGGCACCTTCATGGGCTTGAGGGGCTGGCGGGTGTATCGCTCGATCTCCTTCATCATCCGCTGCTCGCGAGGCGTCACGAAGAGCACTGCCACACCGGAGCGGCCCGCTCGGCCCGTGCGGCCGATCCGGTGGACGTAGGCCTCGACGTCGTTGGGGATGTCGTAGTTGATCACGTGGCTGATGTGGCCCACGTCGAGGCCGCGGGCCGCCACATCGGTGGCCACCACGATGTCGGCCTGACGCGCCTTGAGGCGGCGCAGCACGGCCTCTCGCTGGCCCTGGGAGAGGTCGCCGTGCAGGGCTTCGGCCGCGTACCCTCGGGCCTCGAGCTTCTCGGCGAGCTCGGCCGCTCCGGTCTTGGTGCGCGCGAAGATGAGGACCGCGTCGCTCTCCTCGGTCTCCAGCACGCGGGTGAGGGCGTCGAGCTTGTGCCGGTCGGCCACGTTCAGGTAACGCTGCTCCGTGGTGGGCACAGTCAGGGCCCGGTGCTCGATCTCGATCGTGACCGGGTCGCGGAGATAGCGCCGCGCGATCCGCCGGATCTCCGCGGGCAAGGTCGCCGAGAACAGGGTGGTCTGTCGCTCGGTCGGCGCCTGGCCGAGGATCCACTCGACGTCCTCGAGGAACCCCATCCGGAGCATCTCGTCCGCCTCGTCCAGCACGACCATGCGAAGCGCGTCGAACCGCAGGGTTCCCCGCCGCAGGTGGTCCATGACGCGACCCGGTGTTCCCACGATGACGTGAACGCCGCGCTCGAGGCGCTTGAGCTGCATCTGGATGGGTTGCCCGCCGTAGACGGGAAGAACGTCCACCCGCGGCAGATGGCGCGAGTAGGTGTGTACGGCTTCCGCGACCTGGAGGCTGAGCTCTCGGGTGGGCGCGAGCACCAGCGCCTGGACCTCTCGCCGGTCCAGCACGAGCCGCTGAAGCAGCGGCAAAGCGAACGCCCCCGTCTTCCCGGTACCTGTCTGGGCCTGGCCCAGAAGGTCGCGGCCGGCGAGCAGCGGTGGGATCGTGCGCGCCTGGATCGGCGTGGGTGCCTCGTATCCCACCCCGGCGAGCGCCTGGAGAAGGGGCTCCGAGAGCCCGAGGTCTTGAAAGGTGGGCGGCCGGTCTTCCGGGTCCGACATGAGCGGGCTCCTGGGTGGGCGGTGTGGCGGAGGGAACGGAGGGAACGATACCACGAATTGCGGGGGCGCGGCTCGGGGTAGGCGGTGGAGGGGCTCCGCGACGACCGGGTGCGCGGCTGCCGGCCGCCGGTTTGTGCGCTATCGAGGGGAGCGGTGGCGGCGTTCCTCGGGGGCGTCCTTGGAGATCTGGACGTAGTGGGTCGTGATGATCCGGGCCACCTCGTCCGGATCGTCGCAGATCTGAAAGAGGCCCAGATCTGCGTCGTCGATGCATCCTTCGTCCAGCATCCGGCTCTTCATCCAGTCCAGGAGCCCGGCCCAGTAGTCGCTGCCCAGAAGGATGATGGGAAACCGGCGGATCTTCTCCGTCTGCACGAGAGTGAGTGCCTCGAAGAACTCGTCGAGCGTCCCGAACCCGCCGGGGCAGATGACGTACGCGATGCAGTACTTCACGAACATCAGCTTTCGAACGAAGAAGTAGCGAAATGTGAGGCTGAGGTTGTTGTAGCGGTTGGCGTGCTGCTCGTGGGGAAGGGCGATGTTGAGTCCCACGGACGTGCCCCGGCCGGCGTGGCACCCCCGGTTCGCCGCTTCCATGATCCCGGGGCCTCCTCCCGTGATGATCGCGAAGCCCGCGTCCGAGAGCGCGCGGGAGAACCGCTCGGCCGCCTGATAGTAGGGGGACTCGGGCGAGAGCCGGGCGCTACCGAAGACGGTGACCGCCGGGCCCAGATCGCTCAGGGTTTCGATGCCGTCGATCAGTTCCGACTGGATGCGGAAGATCCGCCAGGTCTCCGACGTCCTCAGGTCTTCCATCGTGTCCTCGTCCTGTGGGAGGGTAGCGTCGGCTCGTCCGCGGCTCTCTATGGTTCGGGAGAAACGCCCCGGACCTTGAGGCCGGCGTCGAAGGGACGCCATCGCCCGTCGGTACCCAGAAGCTCGCTGGGGCGGAGGCTCGCTTTGTACTCCATCTTGTGGCAACCGGCGACCCAGAACCCCGGGTAGTACCACGCCAGGCCGAGCCGGCGGCCGAGGTCGATCTCGACCGTGGCGCTGAAGATGCCGAGGCTGCGCCGCGCCTGGTCCGGAGCGAAGTAGAAGTAGACGGAACTCAACGCCCGGGGCGTTAGGTCGCACACCCCGACGCCCACCAGGCGCCCCGTCGGATTCCGGTAACACACCTCCAGGGTCTCCCCCGGCGAACGGTAGAGGAACTCCTGCAGCTGCTCCCGGTCCGTCGACATCGTCCCGTCGTGGCGGGCGGTCAGGTATCGGACGTAGAGGTCGTGCTTCTCGTCCGAGAGGGCGGGCCGGGCCACCGTGAGCGTGAGGTCGGCATTTCGCCGCCGCACCCGCCGCTGGCTCTTCCGCGGCTCAAAGCCGACGCACGGGACCCGCAGGGCCGCGCAGGCCCGGCACCCGGGGCAGACGTTCTGGTAGAAGACGTCGCCGGACCGGCGAAACCCGGCGTCCATCAGCGCCTGGTACAGGCCTCCGGGCATCTTCTCGCACCGGAATCCGCGGCTCACGCTGATGCGGCCCGGGAGGTACGGACACTCGTGAGGAGGAGCCGTCACGACCGGAATGCCCAGGGGCACGGGGAGGGCCGGCTCGATGCTCCGATCGCCCCACTCCGCGCTCAGGGCTGCGCCGCCGGGCGGGTGAAGACGCAGTCGTTGTCCCTCATCGCGATGTGGCAGACGAAGCACTCCTGGGTGGGGGCCGGGACCCTGGTTCATCAGGAACTTCAGGCCGGAGCTTTCTGCAGAGCCGGCGGCGCCGGTGCTCGAACGCCTCCCGGTCCCGTGGCGCCCAGGGGCCGCGCGCAAGCGCGTCGTCCACGACCGCGAGCGCTCCCGCCGGATCGGAGAGCCGATGCTCCAGGACTTTGGCTGCCTCCTCGTAGGCGAAGGGATCGCCCGCCGGGCAAAGGGTGCGGAGCTCGAGCCACAGCTCCAAGGCCCGCTTCCAGCGGCCGGCCGCTTTGTGAGAGAGAGAGAGCTCGCGAAGCGCCCGAGCGCGCGCGTCGCGTGGCAGCTCCTCCCTCAGGCACGCCTCGAGCGCCTGCTCGGCCTCCTCCCGACGGCCCCGGCGGGCGTGAAGGAGTCCCACCCCCGCCCCGGTCTTCTCCGGGTGCCCCTCGGCGGCCCGGGCCGAGGCCCACAGGAGCCCGGCGAGGCTCAGCAGGTCCTGGCGGTTGTGGTCGAACACGGCAGCGAGCCGGCTGCCGGCGCCGCGCCTCAGGTAGTCGGCGTACACGGCCGGGATCTCGGCGCCCGGGATGTCGTCGGCGCGGACGTGTCCGAGCACCCCCTGCTCCAGGGTCGTCAGCCGGCAGTCCGTGTGCCGGGGTCTCCAGAGGGTTCGGGCCGGCGGGAGGAGGTCCAGGTGTCGTGCCTCCGGCGCGGGCCACGCCTTGCGGTTGAGGATGTGGCGGTTCTCCAGGAGGGGCACGTCGTAGGGTCCCCCGTTGTAGGTGACGAGGCAACGGACGCCGCGTAGCGCCTCCGCGAAGACCTCGAGGAGCGCGGCCTCGCCGTCCAGGTCCTCTAGGAAGAGCTGGGTGATCCGCAGGCCGTCGGGGCTCCAACGGGCGACGCCGATCAAGAACGCCACGGTCCCTGCTCCGCCGGCCAGGCCCGTGGTCTCCGTGTCGAGAAACGCCAGCTCCTCGGCCCGCTCGACGCCCGCGAGCTCCGAGGGAAACAGGCGGATCGCACCCCGGGGCAGGGCGACCAGCTCCGCCACCGGGAGCCGGCCGTGACGATGGTCCGGCGGAACGAGGGTCTCGCAGAGAAACGCCGGACCCGATGCGGCCTCGACGCGGCGGCCGTCCACGAGCGCCTCGACGGGCCTCCGGGCCCGGGCCGGTCCCCGCTGCTCGAGCTGCGCGCCGGTGAGCACGGTTCCGGCGCCGAGCAGGCGGTCGAGGCGCTGCCGCAGATCGGGAAGCCGAGAGTCCGCTCCGGGGCTCGAGGCCGGTGAGCGATCGAGCCGCTCCAGCCGCTCCCTCAGGCTCATGCGGCGGACACCACGGCAGAGAGGATCCGCAGCGCCGACGCCTTGGGGCCCCCCGAGGGCGGCACGCTCCCGGAGGGGACCGGGCCGACGCACGAGGGGCAGCCCGCCGCACAGGGGCAGCCCGCGACCAGGGAGAGGGCGTCGGCGAGCAGTGCCGCGCCCCGGAGGTGGATCCCCTCGGCGAGGCCGCTGCCCCCGGGATAGCGCTCGTAGAGGAACAGCGTGGGAGAGAAGACCTCGGAGCTCGAGTCGGGTGGTGCGCCACCGGGAGGTCCGGGGAGCGCCCGTCCCGTGGCGACGCTCCAGCGGCCCTCCCGGTCGCCGACCGCCTCGCCGAGGTCGCCCGGGTCGCACAGACAGCGAAGCGCGGCCAGGTGGTGCAGAAGGTAGGCGATCCCGCTCAGACCTTCGAGAAAGGCGGGGGTGGGGAGCCCGAGGTCGACTTGGAGCTCTGGGCCAAACGTCCACCAGGCCGCCGTGGTGTGCATCTCTTGGTCCGGGAGGTTCACCTCCCCGTAGCCGATGTTCTCCAGGGTGTAGAAACGGATCTTCTTGTACCCCGGGACGTGCGTCACGACGTGCACCTCGCCCCACTCGGCTCGCGCCCAGGGGATCTCCTGCGTGGCGAAGGCCTCGAGAATCGTCACCTTGGAGTACGTGATGGCCTGGGTGTAGTGCTCCGCCTTCAGGCTGCGCACGTAGGCCTTGCGAGCGTCCCAATCGAGCCGGTCGACGTGGTAGGGGGCGGATTCGACCATGTAGATCGCGCCGGGATGGATCGTCGTGGGCGCGCTGTCGAAGTCCACCTCGGCGATGACCCGCGCCGGGCCCTCGGTCACGTCCACGACCGCGAAGTTGTCGGGGTCCGCGGTCCGAAGCGCGACGTGCTCGGCGGGGTAGGCGTCTTCGATCCAGTGCCAGCGGTCCCCGGCCCGGCGCACGACCCCCTTTTCGGCGAGGTACGCCAGGACCTCGTCGAGGGGTTCGGCGCCGAAGCTCTCTCCCTCCTGGAAGGGCAGCTCGAAGGCCGCGCACCGCACGTGGGAGACAAGGACGGAGAGGTTTTCGGGGTCGATCAGACCGAGCTCGGGCGCACGGTCGAGGATCTCCTCGGGGTGAGTGACGACGTACTGATCGAGGGGGAGGCTCGAGGCGATGAGGACCGCCGCGGAGGTGCTCCGGCGGCGGCCCGCCCGGCCGGCCTGCTGCCAGGTGCTGGCCACGCTCCCCGGATATCCGACGAGCACCGACGCCTCGAGTTGCCCGATGTCGATCCCGAGCTCGAGCGCGGTGGTCGACACGACGCCCCGGATCTCCCCCGCTCGAAGGCCCGCCTCGATCTCCCGGCGCAGGTTGGGGAGGTAGCCGCCCCGATAGCCGCGCACGAGCCCCTGCGCCTCCGGGTTCTTGCCCATGGCGTCTTTCAGGTACCGGGCCAGCACCTCGACCTGGAGGCGCGAGCGGGTGAAAGCGATCGTCTGGATGCCCTCCCGGAGGAAGCGCCGAGCGACCTTTCGCGCGAGCGTCACCGGGGAACCCCGCACACCGAGGGCCGAGTCGAGGATCGGAGGGTTCAGGAAGAGCAGGTGCTTTCGTCCCCGAGGGGCACCCGATGCCGTGACCTCCACGATGTCGTCTCGCCCCGTGAGGCGGTGGGCGAGGTCCCGCGGGTTGGCGAGCGTCGCGGAGCAGAGCAGGAAGACGGGCTCCGAGCCGTGAAACGCAGCGATCCGCGACAGGCGCCGGAATACGTTGGCGACGTGGGAGCCGAAGATGCCCCGATAGACGTGCATCTCGTCGACCACGATGTAGCGGAGCCCGCCGAGGAACCGAGCCCACCGGGGGTGGTGGGGCAGGATCCCCTGGTGGAGCATGTCCGGATTCGTCAGGACGACCTGGGCCTCCTCCCTCACCCGGCGCCGAACGTCCTGCGGCGTGTCGCCGTCGTAGGTGTAGGCGGGGATGGGGCGGGGCAGGAGCGCCGAGAGAGTCTGGAGTTCGGCGAGCTGGTCCTGTGCCAGGGCCTTGGTGGGAAACAGGTACAGGGCCCGAGCGGTCGGGTCCGAGAGCAGCGCCGAGAGCACCGGCAGGTTGTAGCACAGGGTCTTGCCCGAGGCGGTGGGAGTGACGGCCACGAAGGGCCGGCCCGCCAGGGCGAGGGCCGCGGCCTCGGACTGATGCGTGTAGGGGCGCTGGATCCCTCGAGACTTCAGGGCCTCGACGAGCGCCGGGTGGGCGCCGGCGGTGAACTCTGCGTGGGCTGCCTCCGTGGGCTCGACCACGCAGTGATGCGTCACGCAGGAGCCGAGGTTTCGGCTCCGCAGGAGAGACTCCACGACCTGCTCGACATCGCGCATGGGGAGAAGATAGCAGAAGGGCGGAGCCGGGGGGAGTCGGGAGTGGGGCCTAGGGCGCACCTCGGCACCGTGGGTGCGGCTACACCTTGATGTCCAGGAGAAGCCCCTCCTCCCGCTCGGGCGCGGCGTCTCGGGACGGCTCCGGGTCCTTCGGCCGATGGTCCTGCGGGTGTCTTCCGCCCTGGCCCTGTCGTTGCCGGTCGTCCAGGCGTGCCTGGGCTGCCGCGCCCGCGTCGGGGACGTCCTCCCGGACCTCCTCGAGGTGCCGCGCGGCCGCGCGGGCAGCGAGGCGCTCGGCCAACGCCCTCTGCTCGGGATCGAGGCGGCGGAACTCGTCGAGGCCTCGCGTGAGCCCAGCCAGATCCATCATCCGGACGCTGTCGGACATGAAAGCCTCCTCGAGAGCGACCGTGCTCACGATACCCTTCGGTTCTGAGAGCCCGAAACTTGAGAAGCGGCCTCAATTCGTGAGCGCCGAAAACGAACGAGGGGCCCCGGGGGGCCCCTCGTTCGGTGCGGCGTGCCGCAAAGGGGCTGGGTCAGTTCAATTCGTGGCAGAGGATGCCGTCCTCTTCGAGGGCGCCGCGGAGCTTTCCGAGCGCCTCCACCTGGATCTGTCGAATCCTCTCGCGCGTCACGCCGAAGGCTTTGCCGATCTTCTCCAGGGTCATCGACTCGTCGTCGGCGAGCCCGAACCGCATGGTGAGGATCCGCTTCTCCCGGTCCGTGAGGATGGAGAGCTTCCCCATCACGCAGCGCCGCATCTTGTCGGTGTGGATGCTCTCGATGGGGTTCGCGGCACAGGGGTCCTCGAGCTTGTCCTGGAGCGTGAAGTCCCCGTCCACGTCCAGGGCCTGGTCGATCGAGAAGATCTTCCTTCGGATCGACTGAAGCCGCTGGATGTACGCGCTGGTGAAGCTCGTCTCCTCCGCCAGCTCGTCGTCGGTCGGGAACCGGCCGAGGCGGCGGCTCAGGTTCTCGGCCGCCCGGTTCATCCGGTCTACGTCGTCGGACACGTGCACCGGCAGCCGGATCGTCCGGACCTGATTGGTTAGTGCCCGCTCGATCGACTGGCGGATCCACCAGGTGGCATAAGTGGAAAAACGGCACCCCTTCGAAGCCTTGAACCGCTCCACCGCCTTGATGAGGCCGACGTTTCCCTCCTCGATCAAGTCCATGAAGGGAAGGCCGCGATTGACGTATCGCTTCGCGATCTTGACCACGAGCCTCAGGTTGGACTCGATCATCCGGCTACGAGCTGCCTCGTCTCCGACCTCGATGCGAAGCGCGAGCTCTACCTCCTCCTGCGGCGTCAAGAGCCGGGTTCGGCGGATGTCCTTGAGGTACAGGCCCATGGAGCTCGCGGGCGTGGTCGTCTCCTTCTTGCTGTCGTCCGCTGCGTCGATCGTCTCGGGGTAAAGGTTTCGGGCGGCTTCCGAACTCATCGTGTCCTCCTTCGCGGCCTCGATCGAACTGGCCGGTCCACTATAGACAGGCGAGAAGGGAGCGCCTAGAGGGGTGGGACCCGAATTACCCAGGCAGGTATCAACTGTACCCTTTCGGTTACCATTGGTCTCAGAGGAGGGACAAGGAGTGACCCGCGACACCGGGGGCGATTTCCTCAGGATCGGGACGGGTCGGGGTCGAGGGTCGGCAGGTGGACGAGAAAGGAGCTGCCTCGACCTGGCGCGGACCGAACTTCGATGCGGCCGCCGTGAACCTGCGCGATCCACTGACCGATCGCGAGGCCCAGGCCGCTGCCGCCCTGGGCGCGGGACCGGTGCTTGTCCACGCGGTAGAACCGCTCGAAGATCTGGTCGCGGTGTTCGGGGGGAATGCCGATGCCCGTGTCCTTGACGGTCACCTGGACCCATCCGGGCTCGGCGAGGGTGTGGGAGAGATACACGCGCCCCCCGGGAGGCGTGTACTTGAGCGCGTTGTCCAGCAAGTTCCAGAAGAGCTGTCGGAGGCGTAGGGGGTCGGCCATCACTGACGCCGGCGGGCCTCCCGCGGCCGTGAAGTGGAGGCCGTTGGCGTCGGCGAGCATGGCCGCGTGGGTTCCGATCTCCGCGAGCAGGGCGCTCAGATCCACGGGAAGCATCTCCACCGGAGCCTCGCCCAGGTCGCCCTTGGCCAGCAGGAGCAGGTCTTCGACGATCCGCCCCATCCGCTGGATCTCTTCGAGGCTTGAGGCGAGGACGTCCTGGTACTCCTCGGGGCTGCGCGGGTGGCGCAACGCGACCTCGGCCTCGCCGCGCAGCACGGTCAACGGCGTCCGAAGCTCGTGGGAAGCGTCGGCGCTGAACTCCCTCACCTTGCGGAAGGCATTCTCCAGGCGCGAGAGCAGGGCGTTAAAGGTGGTGGAGAGCTCCTGCACTTCGAGCGTGCCCTCGGCTTCCGGAATGCGCGCGTCCAGCGTCGTGGCGTCAAGGGCGCGTAGGGCTCGGACGACCGAGTGGACCGGGCGCAGCGCGCGGCCGGCGAGCAGCCAGCCTCCGGCCAGCGCGAGGAGCAGGAGGGAAGGGATGCCGACCGCAAGGATCCACAGAACCTGGCGCAACGTTTCCGCCACCGCGCCGAGGTTGGTTCCGACCTGCACCACGTTTCGGACGCGGCCGCGGACCACCACCGGATAGGTCAGGACGCGGAGGGCTTTGGGAAGGGTGCCGAAGGTCTCATAGACCATCTGGCCGCCGTGAACGGCCCTCTTCAGGGCCATCGGCGACAGCGGGAGATTACGCTGCTCCAGGTTGGGCGTGCTCGATCCCACGGTGCCCGAGGGGTCGAGCACCTGGATGAACTGGCCGGCGGCCGGCATGCCGTAGAACTCCTCGAGCAGACGGGAAAAGTCGCGAAAGCCGGGCCGGAGGAAGTTGCGGACGGACGACTCGGCGACCACTTCGGCGAGAGCCATGAGCTTCTGATCGACGCTGCGGTAAAGGTTTCGGGCCAGCACGCCGTAGAGGATCGCGCCGAAGGCGACCAGCGTCGCAAAGAGTAGGGCTCCGTACCAGAGGGTGAGCTGGGCCCGGAGGGTCTGGGGCCTCACGGTTCCTCCCGGAGGACGTACCCGACCCCTCGCACGGTGTGGATGAGCTTGAGGTCGAAGCCCTGGTCGACCTTCTTTCGAAGGTAGTTCACATACACGTCGATGACGTTGGTGTACGAGTCGAAGCTCTGATCCCAGACGTGCTCGGAGATCATCGTGCGCGTGAGCACCTGGCCGGGGTGACGCATCATGTACTCGAGAAGCGAGAACTCCTTGGCGGTGAGCTCGATCGGTCCGCCGCCGCGAGAGACCCGCCGGGTCGCGGGGTCGAGCGTCAGATCGGCGACCTTCAGGATCGGGGAGCGCTGTGGCTTTCCCCGGCGCAGCAGGGCGCGAACGCGGGCCAGGAGCTCTTCAAACGCAAAGGGCTTGGTCAGGTAATCGTCGGCGCCCAGGTCCAGCCCCCGCACCTTGTCCCCGACGCCGTCCCGGGCCGTCAGGATGAGCACGGGCGTCTCCACGCCCTCCGAGCGCAGCCGCTGGAGGACACGGTACCCGTCGAGCTTGGGCAGCATCAGATCCAGGACCACGACGTCGTACGGACTGAACTGGGCCATGGTGAGGCCCTCCTCGCCGTCCAGGGCGACGTCCACCGCGTGGTGTTCTTCCTCCAGCCCCTTGCGGATGAAAGAGGCGACCTTCTCCTCGTCCTCGACCACCAGGACCCTCATCGATCCCTCCTTTCGTGCGTGTCTTCGTCCCTGCCTCGCCCCGGATTGCTCCTTGACAGGCTTGGAGGCGGTGGGCTAAAGTTCTGGCCAGGGTGACCTAAGTATTTAAGGATACATGACTTTTGAGTTGAAAACACCCCACTAAAGAGCAATCTCTTGCCAAAAGAAGAGACAAAGCTTCCCTCGGTCGCCTGGCGTCGGTTCGCCGAGTGTTTCCGCGCGGCGACCGGACTTCGGATCGCCGCTTTCGGCCGGGACGGTGCGCCGGCGCCCGTCGAGCGCGAGGAGGACGCGAACGTTTGCGGGCTCCGCATCGAGCGGGGCGACCGGTGCGTCTCGTTCTACCGCAAGGCGGTTCAACAGGTGATCCAGGGGGACGAACCCCTGCTCTTCCGTTGCCCCGGGGGGCTTCTCGTCTTCGGTGCGCCCCTTGGGTCTGTGCACGGAGAGGCCGAGGGGGTTGTCGCGCTTCTCGGGGGCGGAGCCCTCGCGGAGGAGCCCAACTCGGAGCAGATCGCCCTGTTTGCGCACACGGCCGGCCTGACGAAAGAGGATGCGGCCGCGGCCGTCGCCGAATTCCCGCTGGTGCCCCCCCGGCGCCTGGTCGAGCTGGCGCACCTGGCGCAGTTCTCGCTGACCGCGGTAGTGCAGGGGCAGTCGGCCCGCGACGAGTTTGCGCGCCGACAGGCCCAGGTGATGACCCTCTTCGAGGTCGCCTCCGACCTGCATCAGAGCTCATCGGCGCACGAACTGCAAGCGCTCGCGCTCAACACCTTGGGGGTCCTCTACGACGTGCCCTCCGCCGCGCTCCTGTTTCGGGAGGCGCACGGCGAGGCGTTTCGGGCGCACACGGCCATGGGATCTCTCGAGAAGGCGCTGCTCTCGTGGCGGGCCCCGGCAGATGCGCACCCCATTCGAACGCTCGTCGAGTCTCCGGGCCGGCCGCTGCGCCTCGATGACTTGACGGCCCTTCGCAAGCTCGGGCTACCCGAGTCCGTGGAGCGCGTCACCCTGTTCCCCCTGTCGGGGCGCCGGGAGGACGTGCTGGGCCTGCTGGCTGTGGTGAACGTAGACCTTCCCCCGGACGACGAACAGCTCATTCGGGGCTTCACCATTCAACTCGCCCTGGCCGTGGACAACCAGCGCCTTCACGCGGAGGTCCTCTCCAAGGGGGCCGAGCTGCGGGCGATCCAGACCCTGAGCCGCCAGTTCCTCTCGTGTCTCGAGCCCGACGCGCTGTTCAAGGCGATCCTGGAAGAGGCCCGCAAGATCACCGGGGCTCAGCGCGGCAGCCTCATGCTCGCCGACAACGGGAACGGAGAGCTCGTGGTGAAGGCGGTTAGCGGGATCAACGAGAAGGTCGTGCAGAAGCTCCGCGTGCGACCGGGCGACGGCGTCTCGGGTCGGGTGTTCGCGACCGGCGAGCCGATTCTCGTCCAGAACATCGAGCACGATCAACGCTTCAGTCGGAAGAACCGCCCGCGCTACTCGACCAAGAGCTTCGTCTCGATCCCGATCACGATGGACGAGCGGGTGATCGGCGTCCTGAACCTTTCCGACAAACTCTCGGGTGAGATTTTCGCCGAAGAGGACCTGCGGGTGCTGGAAGGAGTGGCCGTCCAGGCCACGATTGCGATCGAGCGGTCGTCGCTCTATCAGCAGAGCCAGGAACTCCGTAAGATCTCCATCACGGATTCCCTCACCGGACTGCTCAACCGGCGCTACTTCCAGGAGCGCCTCGCGGAGGAGGTGGACCGGGCGACCCGCCACGGCCATGCTCTGTCGCTGATCATGATCGACATCGATCACTTCAAGGCATACAACGACGCGAACGGCCACCCGGCGGGCGACAAAGCCTTGATGCTCACCGGACGGGCGCTGCGCGGGAGCATCCGAGCCATCGATGTGGTGAGTCGGTTCGGGGGAGAGGAGTTTGCGGTCATCCTCCCGGAGACCCGGAAGCTGGAGGCCCAGGAGATCGGAGAGCGCATCCGCCGCGAGGTGGAGAGCCTCTACTTCCCTGGCGAGGAGACGCTGCCCCTGGGCCGCCTGACGGTCTCGCTGGGTGTAGCCGGCTTCCCCGAGGACGCCCGCGATCTCAAGGCGCTGATCCAGAAGGCAGACCAGGCTCTCTACCAGGCCAAGGACCAGGGGCGCAATCGACTGGTGATCTTCGGAGTATCCGAGCCCGCGGTGCCCCGGTCGGCGACCGTTGCGGCCGCCTGGACCAAGGTTCTCTAGCTCCCCGGCTGGCCTTCGGTGGCCGGTTTCTGTTACGCTTCCCCCCCTTCGGCGGTCGTGCCACCCCAGAGACGCCCCTGCCTGCCCGAGGACTCATGTTCCTGGAGATCGTGCTGCCCGTCCTCCTCGCCGTCGCCTCGGAACGGTTCGTCGTCTACCGCTTCCTGCGCACCCCGAGCCAGATCGCGTGGGTGCGGGCGCGCCGGTGGCTTCGGCCCAACACGATCAGCCGCTTCCGGTACCCCATGGGAGTGGTCACGGTGGCCCTGTTCCACGGGGGCTGGCAGCGGACGGCGTTCCTGTTCTTCGCCTTCTGGATGATCACGGACCTGACCGACGGCGACATCGCGCGTCGGTGCAGCCTCTCCACGGAGCGCGGCGAGACGATCGATCCGCTCTCCGACAAGCTGATGTACACTCCCCTGCTCCTGTACTTCGCGTGGAAGGGAGAGTTCGACCCTTGGCTCGTGGGCGCCTTCGTGGTCTTCGACTTCCTGGGCCAGGTCTCCCGCCGGTTCATTCCGAACAAGGCCGCCAACCTCTTCGGGAAGGCCAAGACGTTCCTGGTGGCGGTGCTGCTCGCCGCGACCGGCCTCCACCTGATCTACGGGCCGCTGGCCCTGTCGCGCATCCTTCGCCCGCTGCTCGCCATCTGCACGAGCCTGGCCCTGTGTTCCACCGCGTTCAAGGTCATCCCGAACTACTGGTACGCGAACATCTTGAGCCTGATGAACTTGGTGTGCGGCTTGACCGGCATCGCCGTCCTGATAGCCGGCCAGTCGGCCGGGGAGCCCGGCCTCTACGGGGTCTACGCCTTCGGACTGGTCTTTCTGGGGCAGTTTCTCGACCTCTTCGACGGCCGCGCGGCGGAAAAGTGGGGGTCTACCCCGAGAGGGGAGATTTTCGACGACGTGGCCGATGGAACGAGCTTCGGCGCCACCGTGGGGCTCCTCGTCACGACCTCGTTTCGTGACGTGAGGGTTGGAATCGCGGTGGGCGCGGTCCACCTGAGCGCCACGATCTATCGGCTCATTCGCTTCGTCGTGGAGAAGAGGAAGGCAGGCGTGCAAGGGGGGGTCAAGACCTTCGCGGGTCTGCCGTCGCCCGGGGCGGCGCTGATGAGCGGGAGCGCGGTTCTCCTCTTGCCTTGGGACGCGGCCAAGGCGGCCGCGGTGCTGGTCACTGCAGGGCTCATGGTCTCGCGCGTTCCCTACGCCCACTTCGGGCGCGCCGTGCTGCCCCGCATCCCCAAGATCGCCAAGGTGTTCATCCTGGCTGCATTCCTTCTGCTCCTGGCCCACGCCGTGCGCACGGACGACTACGCGAACCCGGTGACGGTTGCGTTCGCGGCAGCCTCGGCGTACCTGCTTTCGCCGCTCTTTCCGCACCGGGAGTGACGGCTTTCGCGCCTCGCGAGGGCGACACCCCGGAAGGTTCCCCGGGCCGGGTGGCCTCAGCGCACACCGATCTTCGGACAGAGTTGGGCGACCGGGCACACGGGACACTGGGGTCTTCGGGCGACGCACACCCGGCGCCCCAGGTGTGTGAAGAGGTTCGAGAGGGCCGTCCGGCGCTCGGTGGGAACGAGGGCCGTTAGGTCGGCCTCGATCCGATCCGGGTCGGTGTGGGGGGTAAATCCGAGGCGGTGGGAGATCCGCTTCACATGGGTGTCGACAAAGACCGCCGGGATTCCGAAACTGTTGCCGAGCACCAGGTTCGCCGTCTTTCGCCCGATCCCCGGGATCGAGGTGAGGGCCTCGACGCTGCCGGGCACCTCGCCTCCGAAGCGCTCCACCAGGGCCTGGCAGCAGTGCTTCAGAGTGCGGGCCTTCTGGCGGAAGAACCCGGTGGAGTGGATCGCGTTCTCGATCTCGGCGAGCGGGGCCTCTGCCAGGGACCGTGCGTCCGGAAACCGCGGGAAGAGCTCGCGCGTGACCCGATTCACTCGCTCGTCCGTGCACTGAGCAGCGAGGATCGCCGCGACGAGGAGCGTGAACGGCGAGTGGAACGTCAGCGCCGGCGTCTCCGGGTAGAGGGCCCGGAGCACCGCGTCCACGGCGGCCGCCCGCTCTTGGTCACTCCTCGCTGCGCACACGGGGGCTCGGCTCGCAGCGGGCAGCGTCCTTGGGGCGGCTCAGGCGATGCCAGCCGAGATCTTCGTTCCAGTGCCAGCGATGCGGAACGCTGGCCCGACGCGCGCGTGCCTTGAGCCGGTAGGCGACCACGGCCTGGTAGGTCGCCCAGTAGGTCACCGCGGCCAGGGGAATGGCGAGGACGAGGCTCCCGACGCACAGAGGCAACAGCCCCGAGGTGAGCGACGAGAGGTGGGTGATGGCGTGGAGGAGCCCGCGCGGCGGGCGAAGCGGATACCCCAGCAGCCACGCGCCCACGGCGTAGTCCGCGCCGAACAGCAGCGGCATGGTTAGCGGATTGTTGATCCACACCCCCGCGGCGGCTGCGAGCTTGCTCTGGCCCGTGATCGCCGCGATCGTGATCGCGATCAGGGTGTGCCCCGGGATGGGCGTGAGCGACACCGCAGCCCCGATGGCCATGCCGAGCGCGATCTCCCGCGGCTTCCCGTGGCTGCGGACGGCGCGGAAGTAGAGGAAGCGGAGTCTCTTTCGGAACCTCATGGAGGCGCTACGATAGCAGGCCTTGCCCCGTCGCTCCCAGCCGAAAACGCGCCGGAGAAAGCGTTGTCGTCGGCGCCGGCTCGCCGTTCGGCATGCGCCGCCCCGGCGCTCGGGGAAGACGTCGGGCCGGGTGGGTCAGTCCACCGCTACCTTGACCCCCTTGGTTCGGGAGGGCTCGGCCTTGGGCAGGGTCAGGGTCAGGACGCCGTCCTTGAGACGTGCGGAGGCGTGATCCGGCAGCACGGCTCCAGGGAGTGGGATCACCCGCTGGAACGAGCTGCTCGCGCTCTCTCGGAGGTGGTACCCCTCCTCTTGGCTCTCCTTGTCGGCGCGGAGCTGGCCCTTGATGGTCACGGCGTCCTCGGTCACGGTGACCTCGAGGGACTCCTTTGAAAAGCCGGGGAGCTCCGCCGTTACGACGAACTCCTTCTCGGTCTCCTTCAGGTCGCAGGCCGGGACGAAGGCCGCCTGCGTCGCGACCCAGCCCGCGGTCCACGGCCTCGGCCAGCCGCGGAAGAAGTTGTCGAAGAGGCGGTCTACCTCCCCGCGCAGGTTTCGCAAGGGATCGAGCTGAGTGCTCCTGGGCTCCCACTTGATCAGCGCCATGGCCCCATCTCCTTTCGCCCCGGCGATCGTTCGGTTGGCGCGGAACCTACTCTGGGGGTCCGCAGTGTCAAGGCGTCACCGAGATTCGCGCCACCTGTTGGTAATGGGAAACCGCCGGTCCTTGCCGAACGCCCGGGGCGTGATCTTGACGCCTGGCGGGGCCTGGCGGCGCTTGTACTCGTTGCGGTCCACGAGCGCGACGACCCGGCTCACGACCTCGACTCCGAACTCGGCCGCGAGGCTCTCGAAGGAGCGGTCCACTTCCACGTACCCCTCGAGGATCGGGTCGAGAAGCTCGTAGGCGGGCAGGGAGTCGGTATCCCGCTGATCCGGGCGGAGCTCGGCGCTCGGCTCCTTGGTGAGGGTTGCCTCGGGGATCCAGGGGCGCCGGGCCGCCGCGTTTCGCCACTGCGCGAGCCGGAAGACGAGCGTCTTGGGCACGTCCTTGAGTACGTCGAACCCACCGGCCATGTCTCCGTACAACGTGCAGTACCCCACGGAGGTCTCGCTCTTGTTCCCGGTGCTGAGCAGCAGCCATCCGAACTTGTTGGAGAGCGCCATGAGGATCGACCCACGGATGCGGGCCTGGAGGTTCTCCTCGGCCACACCGACGGGCGCGCCATCGAACAGGGGGGCGAGGGTGCCGAGGAAGGCGTCGAAGACGGGCGCGATCGGGACCGTGCGGCACTCGATCCCGAGGTTTCGGGCGAGCTCCAGGCTGTCGGTCACGCTCCCTTCACTGGAATAGGGGGAGGGCATGGTGATCCCGAGCACGTGGTCGAGGCCGAGGGCGTCCACCGCGATCGACGCGGTCAGCGCCGAGTCGATGCCGCCGGAGAGACCCAGGAGGACCTTCTCGAACTGGTTCTTGCGAACGTAGTCCCGGCACCCGAGCGCCAGGGCCCGGTAGACCTCCTCCTCCTCTCCGGGCCCCTCGACCGCCCGTATCGGCAGGGGCCCCTTCGGGGCCCGGGGGGGCTCCGCCAGGTGGACGATCTCGCTGAGCGGCAGCGCCGGCGTCTCGGCGCGCAGGGCGACCCGTCGTCGGGGGTCCCGCAGTCGCTGGTTGAAGACCTCGGCGGGGTCCACATCTACGACCACGGTGTCCTCCTCGAAGGGAAGCCCTCGGGCGAGCACTTCGCCCCGGGGCGAGAACACGAGGGAGTTTCCGTCGAACACGAGCTCGTCCTGTCCGCCCACGAGGTTGCAGAAGGCGAGCAGACAGGCGTTGTCCGCGGCCCGTGTGGCGAGCATGGTCTCTCGGAACTTCGCCTTGCCGGCGTAGTAAGGTGACGCGGAGATGTTCAGGAGCAACTCGGCGCCGCCCTGCAAGGCCTGCGTGCGTGCCGGCCCTCCAGGGTACCACATGTCCTCGCAGATCGTGACGCCGAAGGTGCGCCCGCCGACCCGGAACACCGGCGTCTCGCGGCCGGCCTGGAAGTAGCGGTCTTCGTCGAAGACCCCGTAGTTGGGCAGGAAGGCCTTCTTGACCACGCCCCGGAGTTCTCCATCGTGGAGCACGGCAGCCGCGTTGTACAGGTCGTCTTCCCGGTGCACGAAGCCGACCACGGCCGTGAGACCCCGGGTGTGCTCCCGGATCTCCTCCAGTGCCTTCAGGTTCTCTCGAACGAACTGGGCCTTGAAGAGAAGGTCTTCCGGCGGATACCCCACCAGGGCGCACTCCGGGAACACGGCGATCTCGGCTCCCCAGTGCCGGGCCTTGCGCAGGCCGTCGAGGATCTTCGCGGCGTTGCCCGGGATGTCCCCCACAGTGGGGTTCATCTGGCACAGGAAGAGACGGAGCATGGCGGGTCCTCCGAGCGTGGAAGGGGAGCGACGCCCGAAGACTACGGGAAGGGCGCGCACGGCGCAACGGGCGCTGTCCTGGAACGGGCCGGGGCTCGGGAGTTTCGTCGGCGAAGTCTTCTCGTGGTCTTCTCGTGGTTGAAGCGGGCGACGGGGCGGTGATAGGTTGTGGGCGCCGAGCCCCTGAACTCTGCCGAGGTAGTCGTGACCGTGCCCCGAACTCGAACGATCCTTCTCGTCCTCGCGTTCGCGAGTCTCGCCGGGCCGGCCGAGCCGAGCCTGCGCGAGACGCCGGCGGTCGTCGCCGTGCGAAAAGCGTCGCCGGCCGTGGTCAACGTGTCCACTGAGATCGTCACGGTCGAGCGCTCGCCTTTCGGCCGCAGCCCCTTCTTCGACAGCTTCTTACGCGACTTCTTCGGCGACCAGCCCCGGGAGCGCAAGGACCAGAGCCTCGGTTCGGGCGTGCTGATCCGGCCCGACGGCACGATCCTCACCAACGAGCACGTCGTCGCGAACGCGAGCCGCATCCTCGTCACGCTCGCCTCGGGGGAGGAGTTCGAGGCGAAGCTCCTCGGCGCCGACAGCCGTACCGACCTGGCCGTGCTCAAGGTCTCGTCCGATGTGCCTCTTCCCTACGCCGAGGTCGGGACCTCCGGCGACCTCATGATCGGGGAGACCGTCATCGCGATCGGCAACCCCTTCGGACTCGCCCACACGGTGACGACCGGGGTGGTGAGCGCCCTCAAGCGAACGATCCGGGGCGGCAACGATCGGGTCTACTCGGACTTCATCCAGACCGACGCGTCGATCAACCCGGGCAACTCCGGGGGACCGCTGCTGAACATCGAAGGGAAGGTGATCGGCCTCAACACCGCGATCTTCCAGCGGGCCGAAGGGATCGGCTTCGCCATCCCGATCGACAAGGCGAAGCCGATCGTCCAGGACCTGATCGCCTTCGGCGTCGTCCACCGGGCCTGGCTCGGCCTCCAGACCGAGGACCTGAGCTCCGATCTGGCCGCCTACTTCGGCCGGGAGGGCAAGGGAGGGGTGCTCGTCCGCCGCGTGTTCGAGGGGAGCCCGGGCGAAGCGGCCGGCGTGCGACGCGGCGATCTCGTCCTTCGCGTGGGAGGAGAACCGGTGCGCGACGGCGCGGAGCTTTCCGGGAGGCTGGCGGGGTTCACGGCCGGGAGTACCGTTGCCTTGACGCTCCTGCGTAGGGGCGAGGAAGTCGAGGCCTCGGCGTCGGCCCGCGAGATCACCGACGACGACGTGGCGCGCCTGTGTGACGCCTGGGTCGGCCTGACTGTGGTCTCCAACTCGGCGGAGCTCGTGGCGCGCTACCGGCTCGCGACCAATCGGGGGCTGGTGGTGTCTCGGGTGCGGGCCGGCGGACCCGCTGCCCAGGCGGGTATCGAGCCCGGAGACGTCGTGCGCCAGGTGAACGCCACAGCCGTGGAGGGTGCCGCGGCGTTTCGGGACGCGCTGCTGGCCGGCAGTCAGCGGGAGACCGTGGTGCTCGTGATCCAGCGGGGCCGAACGGGCTACACCCTGACGCTCGCGCCGTGACGGACGCTGCGGCGAGGCGTTCGCCGCGGTCCGGACGGAACCGTGACGTTCCTACGCTGTCGTTGACGTCCCGACGGCCGCCGCGGGGCCGGCGGCCCCCTGTCGTGGGGGGTCGCGGGTCGGATTCCGATCGCTGGCGTTAAGGGCCCCCGCCGGTCTACGGCGGCGGTGAGGGGGCGAGCGGACGCTGAACCGCAGTTGCGGCCCAGACCAGGGCGAGCGCCCAGCCGACGCCAGTCCAGCCGAGGAAGAGGTTCAGCAGTGCGATGGCGGCGCGGTTGTGGTGGTGCCGGCGGACGGCAACCAGGGCTGGCAAAAAGTACAAAACCGCTGCCGCGCCGAGCAGGATGGGGGACACCCACTCCGGCATTCGGGCCACATGGTGCCACGCATAGGGTAGGTGGGGCGTGTCGAACTCGAAGTCGGGTCTCACGGGTCTTTCCAGCTTCTTTCAGCAGACCGCTGCCGGGCGATCCGGCAGCGAGGGTGACCGCTCCACGAGGCCCCGGCGTCTTCTCCGGCGCCGAGGTGCTCCGTGCCTCAGGTATGGGATCGGAACGGGATCGGCCGCCGGGCCGGAAACCGCACGTGACGCGAGCAGCCGGGTCAAGGGGCGGGTCTCCACCTCGCTCCGGGGGAGGGGATTCCCGGACGGAAGGCGACAACCGGTGTCGTTTGGGCGTCGCGCGGGCGGGGCAGTGGACCCGGGGCTCCAGCATTTTCGGAGAAGCCCCGGGACCCTTCGCTTACTGCGCGACCAACTCGACCCTGCGGTTCTTAGCCCGTCCCTCCTCGGTGCCGTTCGATGCCACGGGAGCGGTGGGGCCCACGCCGAAGGGTTTCAGGCGGGAGGCCGCGATCCCATGGCTCCGCACCAGGGCTTGGGTGACGGCCGCGGCCCGCTCCGCGGAGAGCTTCACGTTGTGGTCGAAGCTGCCCGCGTTGTCCGTGTGCCCGACCACGTAAAGCTTCAGACCGGACTGTGCCTTGAGGAGCTTCGCGATCTCGCTCAAGGCCGGCTCCGAGGCCGGCTCGATCTTGGCCTTGTCCGTGTCGAAGTAGATGCCGTAGACCGCGGCCTTTCCGGTCTCCCGGAGGCTTCCCGCGAGACTGTCGGCATTGGCGGCGACGTCCTGGTTCATGAGCTGTCGTTCAACGACGTGCACGTTGTACATGCCGTTGCTGGCAGCTTGCACTTGGGCCCACACTTCGGCCTGTCTGGTCTCGACCCGCAGTGTAGCCTGCTCGGTGCCCCCGTCTTCGAACGCATAGACCTGCTTCCCGCCGATGCTCTTGACGGCGTTCGTGTAATTTCGGACGACCTGAAGCCCGCTTGGCAGTTTGATGCCGTCGTTGGCGTAGTAGATCACCACGTAGTGGCGCCCTTCCATGACCTGCGACTTATCGGGCCCCGTGGCGAAGGTAACGCGATCGAAGTCGATGTCCTGATAGTTGTAGATGTGGAAGCCGGCCATCCGGCTGAAGAGCGGCGGATCTTTGCTCCCCTCGGCGTCGTTGGGGTCCCCCGCCGCGCGGGCCAGACCCAGGGGAAGCAGCAGCAGTACACCGGCCAAGATTCTGGAGATGTGCTTCAGCATGGGTGCCTTCCTCCTGCATGGTAGGGTCAGTCTCGGTAGAACTTGGGACTTCGTGCCCGTGTCAGCCCGCGCGTGCAGCGGACTCCGTGTCGGCAATCTTACCGCTGCCGGTCGCCGCTCACCACACCAGGTCGTCCGGGATCGGAAATGCCGCGTACGGATCGTCGGGGTCGGGTTCCGTGTTTCGCGCTTCCGCGAGGAAGACGAAGGCCTCCGGGACGAGTTCGCGAATCCTTCTCGCGATCTCGGTCGGGACGAGGCGATAGGCGCCCTCCCACTCGACGATGGCGAGGAGGCCCCCGGTCAAGGCCGTCTGCTGGCCTGAATCGACGTAGAGCTTCTTGACCTTCGAGCCCCGGACGAAGTGATACCGAACCTCGCCCTTGCCGTGGGGTACGGCGGCGGTCTGGAGGATCTGCTTGACTTCCGCCCGCGCGGCCTGGCGGGCGCGCTCCTGTTCCCGGGCCTGGTTGAGCTCGCGGCTTCGCTGAGCGTGGCATTCCCGCTCCTGTCGCGCCGTCTCCGCGGCAAGATCCGCGGCGGTTGGTGCGCGCTCGAGACCGGACTTGCGCGCCTTGTGGGCCTGCTTGTTCTGCTGGCGGGCGTCCAGTTCGGCCTGCCGCGCCTGCTTCTGGTCGACGAGCCCGGCCTTCAGGAGTTGATCGCGGAGGGAGCCGTTCATTCCGTACCTCTCGAGATGCCGCTGCCGGCGGCGAAAAGGGTCGGCCGATCCGATTTCGTTCCCGGCGGCCTCGATGGTCGGTATGATAGGGCGAGGCCCGGGGCCGAAGCAACCGGGTCGGCGGGGGGAGCGCCGGTTGGGAATGCCGGGGCGCCGGAGACCGGCTCATACACGGAAGCGATGACGGGCCGCAGGGGTAGAGACGATGACCGAGAAGGTGTTCGGTTTCGACGAGTTCGCGACGAAGTGGGTGCCCGCCCCGCCGCACTGGGAGCCGGAAGACGAGGGGCCCGCTCGGGCCGGACCGGCGAGCGAGGGCGAGCGCCGCCGCGCGTATCTCGGCGGCCTTCGGCAGACGGGTGGCGCGGGACTCGTGTTCAGCCAGGAACTGCAGGATCGGCTGATGCGGGACGCCGCGTCGGGCGTGCCGTTCCTGTCGATCCTCGAGGGGCTCCTCGAGGACCCGGAGGTCGGCGACACGGATGCCATCGTCGCGTTGGTGCAGCGCGTCTTCGGCGTGCCGGCCTCCCGCGCCCGGTTCATCGCGAGCTGGCGTCCCACCAACCGCAGCACCGAGGCGAAGAGGGTCCTCGAGCGGGTGGCGCTGTGCATCGCCGACGCTCGCCGGGCGGGCCTCTGGTCGGCCCCGGAAAAGTGAGTTGCGCGGGGCGCGGACGGCTCGCGGTGCCCGTGAGGAGGAGCCGGCTGGGGAACCGGCCCTCGGCGCTCGTCAGGAGCCCTGGGGCGCGCGAGGCGTCCGGCAGAGGGCAGTCCTCTTGTTCTTCCACCACCCAGCGGTTGCCGGGGCTTGCGGGGTTTCCCCTCTCTTCGTCTCCCCTCCTCTCGGAGCCCGATCTTTGGCCCTTGGCGCGGTGGAAGTCTACGAGAGCTCCCAGCGTCATGCCACAAACCCCGAAAGGTCGAAAGCGTAGAGTGTAGGCTTGACCCCATGGGTCTTCCATGATCGGCCTTCTCGGGTGTCTTCATCCGTGTTGACGAGCGCTGGCACCTTCGCGGATAGTCACCCGAAAAGGGGACGTTCATCGTGAACCGGACGATCAAGCACCTGGGCGGGCCGCTGCGCACATCGGGTTTCGCGTCTTTCTTTGAGCGCAACCCGGGGCTCTCCGCCTACTGGGTGCGTCAGGACCGAGTCATGGCGGGAGCCTATCCAGGCTCTCCAGATGCGAGCGACGCTCGTCGGAAGATCCGTTGGCTTCTGGAGCGCGGAATCCGGCGGTTCGCGGACCTGACCGAAGAGCACGAGCAGACCGGCCGGGGCAGCCCGCTGCTCCCCTATGCGCACCTTCTGGCTGCTGAGGCCGGACGCGCGGGGATTGCCGCCGAGCACTGCCGCTTTCCCATCGAGGACATGGGAGTGCCTCGACGCGAACAGTTGGGGGAGATCCTCGACTATCTCGACGGGGCTGAGGCAGGTCAAGAGCCCGCGTACGTCCATTGCCTGGGAGGGAGGGGCCGAACCGGAACGGTGGTGGCGTGCTACCTCCTGCGGAACTCGGCGAGACGGAGCAATCCTCTCACCGCCGAAGAGGCGCTGGCCGAGCTCACCTCGCTACGCAGGAGCCAAGGGGTTCCCGATCCTCTAGATTCGCCCCAGACATCGGTCCAGTTCGACTTCGTGAAGAGCTGGTCGGACAAAGACGGGTGAACGCCGGCCGCGCGCCGTTCCGTAGGCGATATGGAAGCGCCGATTTGGTCCGAAGACAGGATCCCTTCCCGTCCGCAAGCCGGGGCCACGAACGGTCGGATTCCGCGGTCCAAGAGCCACCGCGCTCAGGAACAGATCTCCCGCAGCAACTTGATCTCGTCCAGGGCCATTCCCGCCCCCAGCGCAACGCACGAAAGGGGGTCGTCGGCGACCACGATCGGGAGCCCTGTCTCCTCCCTCAGCAGCGCGTCCAGGTTTCGCAGGAGGGCACCGCCTCCGGCGAGCACGATTCCGCTGTCCACGATGTCGGCGGCCAGCTCAGGGGGCGTCTTCTCCAGGGTGATTCGAACCGCCTGCACGATGGCCTTCACGGGCTCACGGATGCTCTCGCGGATCTCGGCGGAACCGACCGTGATGGTCTTCGGGATTCCCGCCACCAGATCACGGCCTTTGACCTCCATCGCGCGCCGGTCGCCCTCCGAGTCGGGATAGGCATCGCCGACTGCGATCTTCACCTGCTCCGCGGTCCGCTCTCCAATGAGAAGGTTGTACTTGCGCTTGATGTACTGAACGATGGCCTCATCCATCTTGTCGCCGCCCACCCGAACGGATTGGCTATATACGATTCCTGCAAGGCTGATCACCGCGATCTCGGTGGTTCCCCCCCCGATATCCACGATCATGTTCCCCCCGGGTTCGGTGACGGGGAGCCCGGCGCCGATCGCGGCCGCCATGGGCTCCTCGATCAGGTACACCTCTCGGGCTCCGGCAGATTCAGCCGACTCGCGCACCGCCCGCTTCTCGACCTGGGTGATCCCGGAGGGAACCCCCACGATGACCCTGGGTCGGACGAGTTTGCGGCGGTTGTGGACCTTCTGGATAAAGTAGCGAAGCATCGCTTCACAAATGTCAAAATCAGCGATGACCCCGTCCTTGATAGGTCGAGTCGCGACGATCGAGCCCGGAGTGCGCCCGAGCATTCGCTGGGCATCCTTGCCGACGGCCAAGATGCGGCCACGCCCGTGGGCGTCGGTGCGAACGGCCACCACCGAGGGCTCGTTGGTGACAATGCCTTTCCCCTTCACATAGACCAGGGTGTTGGCAGTGCCCAGGTCAATGGCGAGGTCTGTGGAGAAAAAGCCGAGAACAGCATTGAGCATTGGAGGTCCGGTCTCGTGGAAGGGCGCGGGGCAGCCGTCGTTCAGCGAACACCATCGGCCGCCTGGCTCGTGGGGAAGGAGAGGGTCCCGGGGCATCCGCCCCTGTGCATACGCTTCAAGACCCTTTTCGCACGTCGGGGTAATTGTATATGAAGCGTGCAGTCTACGACAGGACTCCTGAACCTGAGCCATCTCCCGAGCCGTCCCCGGGGCGCGCCCAGCGAGCAGAATTCTCCCGGCGAGGGGTCCCGGTGATATAAGATCGGGGTTCGACACGAGGAGGGCAGAGAGGCGGGACGCCCACTGAATCACGGATTTCTTGGACGGACGCCCCTGAGGACCGGTGACGTGCGGCATCGACGAATGCGCCGGCATCGTCTGGTGAGAGTACGTGAGCCCGGCGGCGGCGCCAGGGAATCCGGAGAACAGGGCAATGGTCCTGTAGGAGAATGAGGTCAGGAGCCCCGCACTCCTGGAGGACATCACGTTGACCTGCCGAGCCGCCCACGCCGCACCACTCGAAGGGAAGAAAGCCCATGGCACCGACACAACCGATCCGCCTGAACCACAGCGAAGAAGACGTGGACCGAGACTTGGCCCGCTATGCGAGTCATGCCCTCGCACTGGGCGCCACGAGGGCCGAGGCCATCGCCGCCGACCGCATCGTCGTGGACGACAGGGTTTCCCTCAAGTGCAACACTCCCCCCTGCGCGGGTTACGGAGGATGCGCCCACTGCCCCCCGCACGCCATGAAGCCGAGGGAGCTGCGAGAGCATCTCGCGAAGTACCGCAAGGCCCTGATCTTCAGCCTGGAGGTCCAGCCCGAGGTCATCACCCGGAATCGAGCCACGGCCCAGGAACGTACCGACGCCTTGCTCAAAGTGCTCGAGATCGTCAACAAGGTCGAGTCCCAGGCGTTCTATGACGGCCATCACCTGGCGTTCGGCCTGACCGCCGGCTCCTGCCGCCACACCCTGTGCGCCAAGGCCGAAGGGTGCCGGCTCCTCAACGAGAAGACCTGTCGGTTCCCTCTGCGCTCCCGAACCTCGCTGGAGGCCACGGGAATCGACGTCTACACCACGGTCGCGTCCCTCGGCTGGGACATCTATCCAATCGGCAGCGACACCCGGCCTGAGGACATTCCGAAAGGCAACCTCGTCGGACTCGTCGTCATCCGCTGACCTTTGGGCCGAGCGAACTCTGCGGCGCCGTTCGGTCCACGGTCGAGTGGACGGGCTCTGAAGATGGGCGTGCCTTGGGGGAAGGAGATCCATGCGGAGGCGGGGATAGGAGAAACCCAGCAAGCCCCGGCAAGCGTTTCATGGCTGCGGTGATTGACGGCGCGTTCCTCTGGGCCGCGTACCTCGTCCCGGCGATCGGAGTCGTGGTTGCGCTGGTCTATGGGTTCACGAACGACGCCTGGCCCCTCCTCGGGGGCCTCGTGGACCCAACCCCCTGTTGAATCCGGGAACGCCCGGAGAGATTCGATTACCTGACCTGAGGAGCACGAGCCGACCGGCCGGGCCAGCCCGTCCCGGTGCGCGCACCTTCTGCCTGCGGAGCCTAAACGCGCGGGGATGGCGGCCGCGGCAGTCTGCGGGCGATCCAAACTCCAGCGGTCTCCGAAATCAAGAGCCTTTCTCCGGTCCGGGAACCGAGAGTGCGCCCACTCCCCGATGGTCTTTACGAGCACGGCTTGTGCCGTCGGGCAGGCATCCTTGCCCGTGCCAGAGCGGTGTGTTACAAAACAGCCCTTCCCTGAATACGTTAGGCGGCGCCTGAGGAGCCTTTTGGTGGGGCGCAGGGATGGTGCGGCCCAGTCGATTTCGTTCTTCTTGATTCTGCGATGAAGGTAAGGAGCGCCCGTATGGTTACCCGCTTCGTGGTACTCGTCCTCTGTGTGATGGGACTGGTCGGCTGCTCCAAGTCACCCGCCGAGAAGGCCGCCGCCCACAAGGCCAAGGCCGCCACATATCTCAAGGACGGTAAAGTCGACGAGGCGGTGCTGGAGCTTCGAAATGTGCTCCAGGACACCCCCACGGATGCTGGCGCGCTCCTCTCGCTCGGAGAGGCCCTCTCGAGGAAGGGCCAACTGTCCGAGGCGTTCCAATCGTACCGGAAGGCGGCGGAGCTGGACCCGAAGAACCTGGATGCCCAGGTGAAGCTCGGCGAGCTCTATGCAGTCGGAAACAAGCTCGATGACGCGCGCAAGTGTGCCGCTGTGGTGGCCGCCGGCGCGCCGAACCGCGCCGACGGCCACATGCTGCTCGCGAGGATCCACTTGCGGGAGGGGAAGGGCGACGAGGCGTTTCGGGAGATCAACCACGCCATCGAATTGGAGCCCGGTAACACGGACAACCGGCTGGCCCTGGCCACGGTGCTGCTGGCCTCCCGCCGGGTCGAGGAAGCGAGGAAAGCCGTCGACGAGGTCCTGACCAAGGAGGCCACGAATTCGGGTGCGCTCCTCCTGCTGGCGCAGATCGCGGAGCTCCAGAAGGACCCCAAGGGAGCGGAGGACGCCTTTGCCCGGCTCCTCCAGGCCAGGCCCGACGACTCGGGCGCGTGGATGAACTACGGGAACTTCTGGGCGTCCAGACAAGACGAGAAGAAGGCCCTGGACTCGTACCGGAAGGCCGGCGAGGTCGACAAGAAGGGGACTGCAGGCTGGGAGAAGCTTGCCGAGATCTACCTGAGCAAGCCGGATCTGGCGTCCGCGAAGCAGGTCGTCGGGGAGATTCGTTCGCGGGTTCCGAAGAGTACGGCGGCGACGTACTACGAAGGCCGCGTCGCTCTGGCCGAAGGGAAGCTGGGCGACGCGTCGGGCAAGTTGAGCGAAGTGCTGAAGGAGTACCCGAACCGAGCGGAGGTTCACTACTTTCTCGGCGTTACTCGGTACGGTCAGCGCAACGCTCAACAGGCCAAGGCAGAGCTGCAACGAGCCGTCGAATTGCAGCCCGGGTTCGTAAAGGCGCGGATGCTGCTGGCCCAGACGCACCTGGAACTCCGAGAGTTCGACCTCGCCCTGAAGCAGACCGACGAGATCTTCAAGACCGGTCGGGTGCCCGGCGAGGCGGCTCTACTCCGGGCCTCCGCCCTGCTGGGACTCGGAAGGGTTGTCGAGGGAAGGGGGCTCCTGGAGAAGGTGGTGGCTCAGACGCCGGGCAACGCGCGGGCCCAGGCGAGGCTGGGCATCGCCTACCTCGCGGAGAGGAAGCCGCAAAAAGCTCTCGAGGCGTTCACGAAGGCGTCCGACGCAGACGCGAAGGACCTTGGGTCCATGGCCATGGCTGCCCGAATCCTGGTTTCCCAGAACAGGATCGACGAGGCGGTGGGCCGCGTGGAAGCGCAGATGAAGAAGGCCGGCGAGTCGGCCCGCGCCCGGGAGCTCCTCGGGCAGCTCTCTCTGGCGCGAAAGGACACGGCGAGGGCTCAAAAGGAGTTCGAGCGGGCGATCGACGTGGATCCCAACGCGGTGGAGGCCTACCTGGCTCTGGCCGCCCTCCACCAGGGACCGGACGCGGTGCGCAAGGCGCTCGAGGACACCGACCGCGCGATTGCCAAGAAGCCCCAATACCTCCAGGCGTGGATGCTCAAGGGAGCCCTCCACGACCAGGCGGGCCAGGTCGAGGAGGCGAACCAGGCGTATCGAAAGGCGCTCGAGATCAAAGCGGACTTTGTACCGGCCCTCAACAACCTGGCCTGGAACCTGGCCGAGCACGGTGGCAACCTCGACGAGGCGCTCAAGTTCGCGGAGCGGGCGGTAGAGCTCGCACCGAAGGCCGCCGGCGTGAACGACACACTCGGTTGGATCTACGTGAAGAAGGGCGTGTACCTGAAGGCTCTGGCCCAGTTGGAGCCGGCCGTCGAGGAGCTCGGGAAGAACCCCGCCGTGCTCTATCACCTGGGAGCGGCCTATGCTGGCAAGGGGGACGCGCGAAAGGCGGTGGCCGCGCTCGAGAAGGCGCTGGGGATCGCGAAGGAGTTCGCCGGGTCCGACGACGCGAAGAAGCTCCTCGAGAAGCTGAAGGCCGACGCGAAGAAGACTGGATAGAATGCGGGGGAATTGGGCACCGCTCCTGCGCGTCCATGCGCCCGCGGGGTGTGGGAGGCTCGAAAGCTGAAGAGCCGACAGCCGATTGTTGATCGCTGATCGCGAGAAGATGGGAACGATGTCGAACCGGGGGCCAAAAGGGCCTCGCGAAGTGTTATTAAGACGTGCAGTGACTACGCGACATGTGTTATTCTGTTTCAATGGAAAAGCTAGATGGGCGCAAGTTAGATCATAAGACAAGAGAGGCTATTCGCATTCGAGCCATCCAGATGATAGAATCTGGCGAAAGCCCCGA
>JACRMM010000069.1 GCA_016214985.1 Deltaproteobacteria bacterium
CGACGAGGAGACGATCCGCGAGTACGTGCGCAACCAGGAGAAGGAAGATCGGCGGATCGAACAGCTGAATCTGCTGGAGGAGTAGCCACCTTGGGTGGCTAGAGGGTTTGAGCTGCTTTGAGCAGCTCATGGTCTACAGCCCCTTGGAGCGGCCCAAGGTTTTCAACCGCTTTGAGCGGTTCACGGTCTTTCAAGCCCCCGGCTTTGCCGGGGGTAGCTGACTCCCGCCCCCCACACCACCGGGCATGCGGGTCCGCACCAGGCGGTTCCGCATTGCGAGGCAGACGACGACAGCTGAAGTCCCTATCACGCGTAGCCGTGGGCTTTCATCCACAGGTTGAACCGCGCGGGGACAGGCGAATTATCCTCGTGAACGAGAAACCGCTCGGGTGTGATGGCCCCTCCACGCTGATTCGACGAGATGCTGTGCCCAGCGAGGTGAAACGCAGGGACGGAAAAGGGGGCGCGGGGGGAGTTGATGGTCGAGGCGTCCGGCATCGCTCTTTCGGGAGCCCAGGGAACCGCGCGGGGACAGGCGAATTATCCTCGTGAACGAGAAGCCGCTCGGGTGTGATGGCCCCTCCACGCTGATTCGACGAGATGCTGTGCCCAGCGAGGGGAAACGCAGGGACGGAAAGGGGGGCGCGGGGGGAGTTGATGGTCGAGGCGTCCGGCATCGCTCTTTCGGGAGCCCAGAAGGCCGCCGCGAGGGTGCAGAGTTCCGGCGAGGAGAACGGTGCACCCTTCGGAACGTGTGCCCAGAGAGGGGCGGGGAGACTACGCCGGCTTCCGCAGGCGCTTCAGCGAGAACATGCTTTCGACGCCGTCCACGGGCTGCGGCTTCTTCGGGTGCTTGCAGGCGAAGTGGCTCTCGAAGCGCTCGTAGCACGCGGCCACGAACTGCTTGGTGCCGATCACCCCGCTCTCCGTGAAGTGGCGGATGCGGCCGCGTAGCCGGGTCGCGGCGCCGATCTCGAAGCCCCGGCGTTCCTCGGCCTGGTAGGTCGCCTCTGGGATCGCCGCGCCCTTGGGGCTTGGCACCGAGCCCACCTCGTAGACGAACTTCCGGTAGAACCGAAGCCGCTCGTCGTCGGGAAGGGAACCGCGCGGGGACAGGCGAATTATCCTCGTGAACGAGAAACCGCTCGGGTGTGATGGCCCCTCCACGCTGATTCGACGAGATGCTGTGCCCAGTGAGGGGAAACGCAGGGACGGAAAAGGGGGGCGCGGGGGGAGTTGATGGTCGAGGCGTCCGGCATCGCTCTTTCGGGAGCCCAGAAGGCCGCCGCGAGGGCGCAGAGCTCCGGCGAGGAGAACGGGGTGCACCCTTCGGAACGTGTGCCCAGAGAGGGGCGGGGAGACTACGCCGGCTTCCGCAGGCGCTTCAGCGAGAACATGCTTTCGACGCCGTCCACGGGCTGCGGCTTCTTCGGATGCTTGCAGGCGAAGTGGCTCTCGAAGCGCTTGTAGCACGCGGCCACGAACTGCTTGGTGCCGATCACCCCGCTCTCCGTGAAGTGGCGGATGCGGCCGCGTAGCCGGGTCGCGGCGCCGATCTCGAAGCCCCGGCGTTCCTCGGCATGGTAGGTCGCCTCGGGGATCGCCGCGCCCTTGGGGCTTGGCACCGAGCCCACCTCGTAGACGAACTTCCGGTAGAACCGAAGCCGCTCGTCGTCAGGAAGGTTCGCGAAGGGCCGGAGCGCCAGATCGAGGGACAGGAAGCCTCCTTCGTTGCCGGTTTGTAGGTGGTAGCCGAGCGACGACCAGCGGTAGTCCTCGGGCCGCTCCACGAGGCCGGCGCGCACGGGGTTCAGGTCCACGTAGGCCATGCAGTTGATCAGCGTGTCGCCGTCTTCGACCAGCACGCTCTTGAAGCGCTCGCCCCAGAAGTATCCGGTGCGGCCCGAGCGAGCGTCGGTTGAACCAGCGTGAGAAGGACTGCTTGATCTCCTTCACGTACTCCGAGAGGCTGGACCACTTTTCGCGGAAGGTGGGGATCTGGCCGGAGAGGAGCTTGGGGTCGTCCTCGTGACCCCGGTAGAGGCGGTAGCGGCGAGCCATCTCCTCGTCGGAGACTTCCTCGCCGGTGTGCATGCGCACGACGAGGTGGAGGTGATTCCCCATCACACAAATCCCCAAAGCCTCTGAGAAATAGACACGAGAGAGGTGGCGGACGAGGTGGAGGAGGAAGTCCTTCTCGACGTCGCCCAGCGGGAAGCCGGGCAGGGCGCAGCGGGAGACGACGTGGTAGGTGGCGGACTCGCCGCGGAGCAGGAGGCGGGGTATGCGGGCCATGGCGACACCTCCGGGTCGAAAGGAAGGTGCCGAAAAAGATGCCAAGAAAACTGACGCACGCAAGGATAGCTTGCCTGTCCTTTGAGGATTTGTTCAGGTCTTGTACGGGAGGCACTCCTGGCGGACGGACGGCGCGAGGGGCTCGTACTCCGGATCCTTGTGCAGCAGGACGGCACCTTGGCGCGCCGCGAAGGCAGCGATCATGGCGTCGGCCAGCGACATCCGGTGATCGGCTTTGAAGCGGGCGGCCGTAAGGAGCGTGGGCTCGTCGGCTTCCCAGAAAATGGAGGCTCGGAGCTGTTTGAGCAGCGCATACCGTCGCTCGGCCTCCGCCTCACCGCGTTCCTGTCGGGTGATGTAGACCGCCTCGAGCAACACCACCCACGGGATGAGCATCTCCTCTTCGACGAGGACCTGCTCCACCCGTTCGGCGCCCGGCTCATCCTCGATCAGCGTGAGGATCGCCGAGGTGTCGAGCACGTAGCGGTCACCGCTCACGGCTGCGGTCTTCCCGCCTGGCGGCGAGCAGTCTCTCGACGAGCTGTTCTCCCTTCCCGCAGCCCCGCAGTGCCTGCACCGGGTCTCCGGCGACGGGGACCACCTTGATGCTTTCTCCGTCGTCGAGCCAGACGAGCCGATCGCCCTCTTGGATGTGGTGGCGCTTGCGGATGGGGGCAGGAATCACCGTCTGCCCCCGTTTGGTGACCGAAGTCTGCACGTTATCACCTCCTGCCTGTCATTCTTCAAAAGTACAAGACGCTCAGGGGATATGCAAGGCGGGGTCATGAATGGAAAGATCCGTTGGAACGCCGCTCTATCCGTGTCGTCGATGCCCGCTGCCGCCGTCAGGCCGGCGCCTGCCCCGATCAGGAGAGGATCCGCCGATCTTTCCGGCGGTGCGGAAAACCTTGGATTCTCGTAGCCTCCCGTCATGCCGCAGCGGGCTGTTCCGATCGATTCAGAAATCCAGTCGCCAAAGTCGCGAGGGTGGGCATGCCGTTTCGGAAGGCGGTGAGCCTCGCGCCCTTCCTGGACGCACGGGACGGCCACGACTACGACCTGGGGCCTCCGGCTTCTGAGCCGGGAGGGCAGTACGGAGGCACGGGCTCCAGTGGGGCACCCCGGCCGCTTCGTCGATTTCGCCACTCATCCGCCTCGCCGGACCTCTTGGGCTCGGTGCTCCGCGCGCTGATAGAAGCGGCCGGGTTGACGCAGCGGCAGGATGGAATAGGGTCCGGGGGACGGCTCGCGGCGAGCCAGGTCGCACCGTCATCGAACCCGCTCGGCCGAGGGAACCGATCTTGAATGCTCGGCCATGCCCCCTGGCAAGCACCTATGGACGCCGAGAACGAGGGAAGGGAGGACGATCATGAGAAAAGTGGTTCTTGCCGCACTGGTGTCGTTGCTGTTGCCCGCGTGCATCGTGGTGCCGGGCCGCCGAGGCCCGGAAGTGATTGCGGTTCCTCCGCTTCCGCAGATCGTCGAGCTGTTGGATGATGCGTACTACAGTTACAGCGGGTACTGGTACTTCTACCAGGGTAATCGCTGGAGCTATGGGCGCTCCAGAAATGGGCCCTGGCTGGACTTGCCGCGGGACCGCTATCCCAGGGAGGTGAGATTCAGGAATCGGGGACAAGGCAATGAGCGCGGTAGGGGGGAAAGCCGTGGCAGAGAAGACCGAGACCGAGACTAATAGAGCGCTTCCGCAATCGCACTGCAATAGCGCCCACGGTTCCATACCCTCTCTCGAACCACCGTGCGTCCCATGCCTCTCGAGAGCCGTCGGCCCATCCCGAAGCTGTTCGCTACGGCGGTGGGGGCGTTGGAGCGGGACCGCGGTCTCGACCCGGGATCTCTCGTACCGCGCTCGCCGTTCCGGCGGGCGCGCCGGCGGATCACGATGGGAAGCCGCACCGAGCCAGTTTGAAACGTCAGAACCTCCCTTCCAGCCTTACAGCCACGGTTTCCCCCCAGTAGTTGCTCGCGTCCTGCTCCGCCGGGAAATTTGCCGCGTCGTCGTGCATCCAGAAGCCGCCGAGAGCCGCGTGACCCGCCAGGTGCGGGGTAAACCAATGGCCAAGGCCCAGGGAGAGGGACACCTTTCGGCGGGAGCCGGTCTGCCGGGGTGACGTGTCGCTCTCCCCGTTGTCTGTTACCAGTAGTCCTCTCACCATGGCACTCACCTCGCTGCGCGAGGCCAACACCCGACGCACCGACACGGTGGCCCGGTACTCCTGGCCCTGGTCGACGTCTCCCGTTGGCCCCAGGCGCGAGTCCTTGATGTCGGTCGGCGCCCGGAAGATCCCCTCGAGGGCGGCCGTCATCCCCCAGGCCAGGCCATCCCAGCGGGCACCGGCGAGCAGGCTGCGGAAATCCCCTTCCTTAAAAGCAGGATCTCCGTCCTGACGGGTCTCGCTGTAGTGCGAATACTTGGCCAGGAACCTAGTTTCCCACTCCGGCGCGAAGGCCCAGCGCAGGTCCAGGGTGCCGCTCACGAGGTCACCCGGGTCGTAGTCCTTCTCGTCTGCCGTCCGGTCATAGGTGCCCCGCCACAGGTAGCCCACACCGACCCCAACCGCCACCGCGCCCCAGCTCCTGCCCGCGCTGAGCGTCGGGTTCACGTTGAAGCCCTCCCCGAGCTCCGTTACGGTCATCCTCTCGGAATCGAGGTCGAGCCCCGCCTCCTTCTGGGAAAGGTTCGTCTTGCCCGTGGGCAAGTTGAGATCCAAGCCGACGAGCAGATCCACGGGAAGCGTGTCGGCGATCCGGTAGGAGGCGCCCACCTTGATATCGACGAGGCCTCCGACCGACGCACTCTCGCCCCCGGAGTCGGTCTGGCTCGTGTACGCGTATGCCGTAAGAAGCGCCGCCGAAAAGTTCCCCTGGCTCCCCCTCAGGACCACCGGCAGGTGGAGCTGGCTCCCCTTCTCCCCGTCCGACCCCCTCCAGCTCTCGTACACGAGCCCCGACTCTGCGCTCCCGTCCAGAGCCCACGCGGGCTTGGCCGGGAGCAACCACAGGACGCCCGCGAGCGCAGTCAAGGCTGCTGCGATCCGACATCGGACCTGCGCCGTCTTTCCTCGTTCTTCCCGTGCCATCTCCACCCTCCGCGCCCTCACGGCACGCTCACATCGATCCGGACTTTGGTCGTCGGGCTGGTCCGCAGCGGCTTCACTTCATCCGGTGAGGCCAACCCGCCCGTCTTCGAGGTCTCGGACCTGGTTTCGTTGAGCACCTGCTGGCCCGAGACCTTCGGGGGCACGACCCGCAGCTTGCGCAGCTCGTAAACGCCCTCCCGTGCCAGACACACCCCCGGGTCCTCGCGCATCGCCGCCTCGTAGTAGCGCTCCGCATCCTTGTAGTTGCCCTCGTCGCTGGCGTCCACGGCGCGAGACAGCGCCAAGAGCGCGCTCGTGCTCTGGGTGCACGGCCGGCGCAGCCGTTTTTCCTGGGCCGGCGTGAGCTCAACCTTGAGCACCTTCAGCACTCCGAAGAGCAACTCTTTCTCGACCCGGAAGAACTCCGCGAGTTGCCCCGAGGCCGAGGGCGTCGCCACGGCCGCGCTCTTCGGCACGTCGACTACCGCCGAATCCACCCCTGCTGCCTCCGGCCCTGGCGCCGTGAGATCTCCGCCCACCAGCCAGTTGGCTCCAAGGAGACGACCCACCCGCGGCGCGCTCTCCGGTGACACGAGCCCCGACCGACCCAGCCCCAGCTCCTCCACCAGGGCCTGCAGCCGCACCCGCTCTACCACCCGGAGCCCCTCCACCGAGGAGAGGTCGGTGATCAGCATGAGTGCCAAGCCCTTGCGCAGGGGGTCCAGCGACGGTTGGCCCGTCTGGTTGCGGAAGTAGAGCACCCCCACCGTGTTGCTCGCCGCCGTGCCCTCCACGGCCCTCTCCTGCTTTAAAGCGTCCCGCGCCCAGGCTCGGTCCGCCTGGGTGACCACCTCGGACGCGTGTGCGTCCATGCAGACGAAGGCGAGGGCCAAGCATGCACCGACGCAGGTTTTCATTGGTCGTTTCTTCATGTTGCACTCCCTTGAGTCCATGGTCTCGGCTTGCAGAGAATCACTGAACCTGAGTGTTCCCACGACCCTCGGTCATCGCCTTACCCTTCCTTAGGGACAAGTAGTCTGGGGCGACGTTATCAGGGTCTTAACAAAGCTTACGGGCGAGAAATCAGTTATGCAATTCATGGACAGGTCAAGGTATGTCAGGTCAATGAGCCGCGCCAGCGGACTGACGTCTGAGATCTGATTGGTGTCAAGGTTAAGATATTGAAGGAGTGAGAGAACCGCTAACGGATTCACATCCGAGATCCGGTTGTAGGAAAGGTTGAGCCAATTGAGGCCGCTTTTTGCGAGCGCTGACAGAGGAGTCAGGTCCGAGATCTGGTTGTTGTCGAGGTAGAGGGATGTCAGACCGTAGAGCCCTGCCAGCGGACTCAGGTCCGAGATCCGGTTGTAAGAAAGGGGGAGGGAGGTCAGGCCGGTGAGCTCCGCCAACGGCCTCAGGTCCGAGAGCTGGTTGTAAGAGAGGGAGAGGGATGTGAGGCCGGTGAGCCCCGCTAGCGGCCTCAAGTCCACGATCCGGTTGCTGTCGAGGAAGAGGGATGTGAGGCCGTTCAACTGCGCCAGCGGACTCAGGTCTGAGATCTGGTTGTACGATAGATCGAGCCAAGAGAGGCTGGTGTCGATGAGCGCCGACAGCGGACCCAGGTCTGAGATCTGGTTGCCATAAAGGAAGAGGGTTTGGAGTCCTCTGAGCTTCTCCAGAGGACGTAGGTCCGCGATCTCGTTGCTGCGAAGGTCGAGGGTTTGGAGGCCCGTGAGCGCTGCCAGAGGACGTAGGTCCGAGATCTTGTTGCTGCCGAGGTCGAGGGTTTGGAGGCCGACGGTGAGCTGAAGGCCTTCAAGACTCGCCACTCCCACATCGGTGCAGCTCAGCGTTTGGAGCCCGGCCAGGCTTTCTGACGCAAGGGGCCCAGATGGTTGCTCGAGCGCGTTTCGCACGCAGGTTTCCAGAGCAAGGTCTGCAAAGGGGATAGCGTAACTTCCCACGGCTACCCACGACGTTGCCCATCCGGGAACAAACGCGACGGCTCGCACCGTCACGCGCTGCGCAACCGAGATCGGCCCGTCGTACAACGTTCCAACGCTTGCGGTCGGCGTTGTCCCATCCGTCGTATACCGGATGGCTGCCCCGGGGGTGTCCGTCGAAAGGGCGACGCGTTGGGCCGTCAGGTAAGTCCCGCTGGCTACGCTGAACAGGGGAGTCGCAGCCTGCAACGTGATATCGATTTGGGTCACCGGAGAGTCGGTCCACCCCGGAAGGTAGGCAATGGCTTTCAACGTCTCGCTGGACGCCACGGAGATGGCTCCTGTGTAAACCGTCCCCGTGGTTGACGTGGGCGTTGTCCCGTCCGCCGTATAGCGGATGGTCGCCCCGGCGGTGGTCGTCGAAAGGGCGACGGACTGGGACGCAAAATAGGTTCCGCTTGCCACGCTGGAACTGGGGGCCGCCACCCGCAACGTGAGATCAACTTGCGTCACCGAAGAGTCGGTCCACCCCGAAAGGTAGGCAATGGCTTTCACCGTCTCGCTGGACACCACGGAGATGGCTCCCGTGTAGACGGTCCCCGTAGTTGACGTGGGCGTTGTCCCGTCCGTCGTGTACCGGATGGTCGCCCCAGGTGTGGTTGTCGAAATGGCGACCGTCTGCGCGGTGGTGTACGTACCGGTCGCCACACTGAACGTCGGCGCCGCCACCGTGCCCGCGATCGTGTAGGCCGTTTGGCGTTCGGCCGAGTCCGTCCAGCCCGCTGCGTACGCAATCGCTCTCACCGTCTGGGTCGTAGCGACCGTGATCGGCCCCGTGTAGAGCGTTCCCGTGGTCGCGGTCGGGGCGGTCGTCCCGTCAGTCGTGTAGCGAATCTGCGCCCCAGGGGTTCCCGTGGAAATCGTCACGGTCTGTGCCGTTGTGTACGTTCCGGCCGGCACGCTGAAGGTCGGCGTCGCCACCCTGCCCGTGATCGTGTAGACCGCTTGGCTTTCGGCCGAATCCGCCCAGCGCGGTGCGTATGCAATCGCTCTCACCGTCTGGGTTGCAGCGACCGTGATCGGCCCCACGTAGAGCGTTCCCGTGGTCCCAGTCGGGGCGGTCGTCCCGTCGGTCGTGTAGCGGATCTGCGCCCCAGGGGTTTCCGTGGATAGGGTCACGGTCTGGGCAGTCGTATAGGTGCCGGCAGGGATGCTGAACGTCGGAGCAGCCGCTGGAGGAAGAACGCAGACTCCGGTCTGGGAGTCCCGACCAACAACGGTCGGCACCTGCGTGACCGGGGAGAAGTCGGTGATGCAGTTGCCGGTTACATCGAGGGTTTGGAAGCCGGAGAGCCCGCCGAGCGGCGCCAGGGCCGTGATCCGGTTGTTGGTCACGCTCAGGCTGGTGAGCTTCGCGGCATCCTCCAACCCGTCGAGGCCGGCCACCTCCAAACCGTTGCACGACAGGTCCTCCAGCAGGGCCAGGTCGACGTTGAGCAGGCGAGCGTCCGGCAGTGGAAGCGTCTGGCGCACGCAGGCGACGAGGGCAGCATCCGTCAGGGCGGAGTTCCGCACGCAGGCCTGATTGCTCCTCCCCGACTCGTGCCCGGCCGCATCGTAGGCCGCCACCTCGTAGCACGCGGGAACCGCGAGCCCGACGCGGGAGACCTCGACGTTGCTCGTCGACACGTCGTCGAAAAGTGTTCCATCACGATACAGGTGGAACCCCTGGACGAGTCCAGGGCCGGGCGTGAAATCCCAGGCGAGCAGGACGGGACCACCCGGTGCCGTCGCACGGGCGCTGAGCTGCGCGGGCACCGCGGACGTCATGGCAGGCGCGAGGTCCATCGTCTGACCGTAGACCTGGTCTGCGGTCACGGCTCCGGCGAAGAGCAGCACCGCGTTCCCGCTGGTGTTCAGGGCGGTGATCGTGAAGGTGCGGCCAGCTCCGGCCGGCACGTCCAGCGACACCGACGTGGGGAGTCCCCCGGTTGCATCGAACGTCTTTGCCAGGTCTGCCATGTCGGGCCCGGTCACGTTCACGCGGACCGCCGTCACGGATGCGAGCGAAGTGTCGTCGGGCCACACCAGCGTGAGCACCGTCGGTACGGTGACGACGTCCAGCTGGATCGACAGCGCGACGTCTTCGCCCAGGAGGTCCGCCGTGTCCGAGCCCCGGTAGAGCACGTGGTCAGCCGTCCCGTCGGTAGCTTCCACCGTGAAGACCCGTTGCAGGCCGTTCGGCACCTCGAGCGTCACGGACACCGACTCCTGGCCCTCGCCAACGACAACCGCCTCGGTCACGTCGTCCATCATGGGCCCCGAGACCGTCACGCGGATTCCGCGGATCGAGGCGGGCACACGCCCCGCGGCCGCGGCTTTTGCGGCGGGCGCCCGGTTCAACGAGAGCGTCACCCGGGTGGAATCGGTGCCCTCGCCTCCTGGCGTGCCCCCACAGCCCAGTGCGATCAGGAGCAGCGCAATCGCCGCGAGCCTCCATCGAGACGCGGCACACTGGCAGGACTCCGTACCGTTTCGCATCGTCTGCCTCCCTCACTTGGAAAGGGCGACTTCTCGTACCACGTATCAATAGCGGCTTCGCAAGAAAAATCCAGTCTCGGCTCCTCCTGGATAGATGCACTGACCGGCAGGAGCAATCGATTTGCTACACAGAATGCGAACTCGTGCAGAGCATGAAGATGACCAAAATACCCATTGGCAACGCGAAGGACAGCGCCCACTCCGTTTTGCCCTGCAGGAGCGCCACGGCGCCGAGAAGGAGCCTCATCCCGATATGCGGGTAACGGCCCATTATCAAAGGATTCTTCATGGGTCGTCAGTCTACCAGATGCGAGAAGACATGGACAGCGGGGGCGCTCTTCTTGGCAGGTCCTGCCGGCGCCCCGGCTGCTTCGTCGGCCGGCATCGAGCACCTTGATCATGTCCCCGTCGGTGACGCCGACCCCGCGGATGATGTTGATGAGAACTGGGGATCGGGGGAGGTGTCGCATAGGCGCCAAGGTACCATCGGCCCGGTTCACAAAGTCGGATCGTGCCGCAGGTTGACGAGTGGTCTCTTGTTTCAAGGGGTTCGGACGTTGAGGAGGCGCATCGGACCATCGAGGGGTGCAGGCGCCGGCGGTCGTAGTCGCCAGTGCGGCAGAGAGAGGGGCGCAGGGGCCGAGGGGTTACGGCCGTTCGTCGTCCCCGTGTGCAGAATCGAGGCGAAACGCCAAGCGCGCCTTTCCGGAGTAGCCTGAAACCTGACGTGGAACCAAATCAAAAGGGGTTACGACCGAAGCCGTAACCCCTTGATTTTGCTGGTAGCGGGGCCAGGACTTGAACCTGGAACCTTCGGGTTATGAGCCCGGAGGGTATAACTTCCCCGACCATCCCGACGCCTCACAGAATAGCTTGAATTCAAGCCTTTTTCTCTCCTCGTCCTTCCTTGACGTTCACCAGAAATCCCCCTATATTTGCCTCCGAGGTGGGGGATACGGTGGGGGAATGGTGGGGGAACGAGGAGGGCGCGATGCCGAGACAGAAGCGAGTCGCCACGGACTACCCCGGCGTCTTCTACGTCGAAGCGCAGCGGATCGGCGGGCGGGGTACGGAGCGGGTCTACTACATCCGCTTCAAGCACGATGGGAAGCTCGTGGAGGAGCCGGCCGGGCGCCAGTACCGCGACGGCATGACGCCGGCGAAAGCCGCGAAGGCCCGGGGGGACAAGCTGGAGAACCGCAAGCCCACCCGGCGCGAGGAGCGGACGCAGAAGCAGGCCGCCGAAGCCGCCGAGGCGGCGCGCCCCACCCTGGCGAAGTTGTGGGAGGAGTACAAGGCGGACCATCCCAATCTCAAGGGACTGGTGACGGACGAGAACCGATTCAAGAAGCACATTGGGCCGCCCTTGGAGGACGAGAAGAGGAAGGCCCCCGGCTACAAGCCGACCCTGGCGGACAAGACCCCCGAGGATCTGTTACCCATTGACCTCGACCGCCTGCGGCTCTCCCTGGCGAAGGACCACAAACCCGCCACGGTGCGAAACGTCCTCGAGCTGGTGCGTCGCATCGTCAACTTCGGCACCCGCAAGAAGCGAACGGCCGGACTCTCGTTCAAGATCGGCAGCAGGAAGTCCGGCGCGACCGTAGAAATGCCCAAGGTCCACAACGAGAGGACCGAGGACTTGGCGCCCGAGCAACTGGCGGCGCTCCTCACGGCGATCGACGCCGACGACAACTTCCAGGCCGCGAACCTCATGAAGCTGGCGCTCTTCACGGGGATGCGACGCGGCGAGCTATTCAAGCTCCAATGGGATGCGATTGACCAACAGCGCGGCTTCATCCTGATCCGCGACCCTAAGGGTGGAAAGCCGCAGAACATCCCCCTCAGCGCAGACGCCAAGGCGATTCTCGACGCGCACCCCCGGGACCCGAAGAGCCCCTACGTCTTCCCCGGGCGCAAGGGCGGGCAGCGGGTGGACATCAACAAGGCCGTCCGCGAAATCACGAAGGCCGCGGGGCTCCCCGCCGATTTCCGGCCGCTCCATGGGCTCCGCCACACCTTCGCGTCCATGCTCGCGAGCAGCGGCAAGGTGGACCTCTACACGCTCCAGAAGCTCCTGACGCACAAGTCCCCGACCATGACGCAGCGATACGCCCACCTCCGAGACGACGCCCTCAAGGACGCCTCAGGGCTGGCGGGGAGTCTGGTCAAGGCAAGCGTGGAGAAGGCGAAGAAGGCCGCCAAGGGGAAGTTGAAGGCGATGAAGTAGGATACTTGACTTGCGGACATTCGTGTCCGATAGTGGGAGGCAGGCGTGAAGGGAGCCGAGTTCATCCGCCGGGTCAAGGCGCACGCCAAAGCAAAGGGGCTCGCGTGCCAGTGGCACCCGGACCTTGGGAAAGGCAGTCACGGCGTCCTTGTGCTGGGGAGCCGCCGGACGGTCGTCCGCAACCCCAAGGACGAGGTGAAGAAGGGTACCCTTCACGCCATGCTGGGGCAACTTGGCATTACGCTCGACGACCTGTGAGGTTCCTATGGACTTCTCGTATCCCGTCACCCTGATCCCCGACCCTGACGACGGCGGCTATGTCGTCAGCTTTGCCGACCTCCCCGAGGCCATCACGCAAGGCGACACGGTGGAGGAGTCCCTGGACGAGGCCCAGGGCGCCCTTGAAGCCGCGATCGAGTATCGGGTGAGGGAAGGGCTCGAGCTTCCCGAGCCGAGCACGCCGGCTCCTGGACAGCGCACCGTAGCCCCACCGATCCATACCGCGCTCAAAGCGGCGCTCTACCGGGCGTTGCGGGAGTCGGACGTGAGCAAGACCGAACTCGCCAGGCGCCTGGACCTCGACGAGAAGGAGGCACGCCGCATCCTCGACCCCCGGCACGCGACCCGACTGCCGACAATGGAAAAGGCCCTGCGTGCCCTCGGCAAGCATGTAGAAGTGCGGGTCTGGTGAAGGAGGGAAGCGAGCATGGCTAGGAAGACCGCCGCGGAACGGGAAGCGTGGGAGAAGAACCGAAACATCAGCCAGGAGATTCTGGACGGCATTCGCGAAATCAAACGCGGCGAGGGCACGCGGCGCGAGGTCGCCGAACCCGACGCCAAGACCGCGCGGGAAAGGTCCGGCCTCACTCAGGCGGCGTTCGCGGCCCTCTTGGGCGTGAGCCTGCGGACCTTGCAGGATTGGGAGCAAGGGCGCCGCAAACCCCGGGGCCCGGCCCGGTCGCTCTTGCGCGTTGCCGAGCGGCACCCCGAGGCGCTCCGGGGCTGATCGTCGAACCGCCCCCCGCCTGCCTCGACGGAGGGAACAAAGAGGCAAGTGTGGAGACGGCGAAGAAGACCGCGAAGGGGAAGTTGAGGGCGATCAAGTAGTGGCGGCCACGCCGCGGCTAGGGTCACCCCCGAAGAGGCCGGCCCGCACAGGCCCGGCCCCGGCACGGCGCACTTTTCTTGCGAGGACCTGCGGAGGTCTGGCATGTCTCGGTGGATAGACCAGTACATCACAGAAGGGGACCGGACCCGTTTCTTCGATAGGACCGCGAATCTCAAGATTGAGCTTTTCAGGTTGGGAAGGGCGATCAAGATCGCCAACGAGGAGATAGCAGACCCACAACCCGAGGCGTTGAAGAATGCAGCAGAGTGGTTGCCATCTGCCAAGGCCAAGGAGGAGACGCTCTCTCTCCCCGTGCTAGAGGCCCTCAAGTTGCCATTCCGTGAGCCGCCAACGCTGGATCCAGAAGAGTCCAGAATTGTGCAGCATGCTCTTGGCGTGATGGAGGAGTCCGAGGCAGAATTGCTGGAACTTTGCGATCGAGCTACACAACTGAGACACGAAGTAGAAAGCACGGTCCAATGGTTCAGAACTCAGAAGACCAAGTCCAAGAAGCCTCGTCCCAGGGCGCGCAACGATGCAATTAAACCTGGATTCGTTGCGCTAGCCAAGAGACTGGTCCGCGTAGCTGGCGACGACAACACAGATGAGGACCTATGGGCAAGAACGGAGCATTACGTGAAGGGGACCACCGGATTCCAAGAGCGGGGCGCAGAATGGAAGGTCTTCCGCGATGGGGAAGAACTCGTGCAACTCTGGCGCCAGCACAAGCGGCAAACCATTGGAAAACGAGGGTTTTTCCGATATCTAAGCGAAGCACGGAAGGCGTACACCTCACGCAGCTAACCGGCTACCGTCGAAACCCAATGATCTACTCGGTTCGTCAGGCATCCCTCCATGCCCCCGGCAATCCCGCCGGGCCTCAGGGACGCGAAAAGGCGAACAATGGAAGCGCACCGAACCACCCCTGAAGCAGAGTACCTTCCCCCGAAAGCCTGTTCCGCCCTCTTCAGCACCCCCGAATCGACGCTGGCGAATCTTCGCTGGCAGCGCAGGGGCCCTCCCTACATCAAGCGCGGCTCCCGCATCCTCTACCCTCGGGCCGACTTCGAGCGGTGGCTTGAGAGTCAGCGCATCCAGCCCGATGCAGCGTAATGGGGGCACTGATGACCCGCATCCCCCCGCCCCCGTCACACATCCAGGGCGGCTCCTGGCTCGAGCAGCGCCCCATCCCCCCGCCCCCCCCGTGGGTGACGCTGGAACCCAAAACAGCAGAAGCCCCGCGCTGCAAACGCGGAGCCTCCAAAGCCGCCAACCATCAAGCACCTGTACCGTACCAACACCCCGGGGCCGTTGGAAGGAGTGCTGGCGTCGGCCCCCGGCATAGCGACGCCGCCGGGATTGCGGCGCACCTCGGGCAAGGCAAGGAGCGGCCGAACGGCGCCGGGTGGTTGACGCTCTGCCCCTGTCACGACGACCACGACCCGAGCTTGAGCGTCAACGACAAGGCCGACGGTGGCGTCACGGTCAAATGCTTCGCCGGGTGCGACTGGAAGACGGTTCGGGCCGAACTCGCGGCCCGCGGTCTGGTCGACGCCTACGACCCCCCGGAACCCCTCAGACCCTCGACCCGCTCCCCCGGGGAGGATCGGCCCCGCTGGATCTACCGCGACGCCTCCGGCGCCCCCGTGGGGCTCGTGGAGCGCATCGACCAGGGCCCGGGTAGAAAGTCCTTCTGCCAGTACCGACGCGAGGACGAAGCGTGGGTCAAGGGGCTCGACGGTAGGACGTTGCCCCTGTACCGGCTCCCCGAGTGCTTGGAGGCGGTCGCCGCCGGCCGGGTGGTCTACGTCGCCGAAGGGGAGAAGGCCGCCGACGCCCTCGTCAAGGTCGGCCTGGGCGCGACAACCTCCCCCGGGGGCGCCGACAAGTGGCGCCCCGAGCACTCCGAATCGCTCCGCGGGGCCCGCGTGGTGATCCTCCCCGACAACGACGAACCCGGGAGGAGACACGCCGAGATGGTGGCGCGATCCCTCGCCGGGGTCGCCGCCAAGATCAATGTGGTTCCGCTCCCGGGACTGCCCCCGAAGGGCGACGCCTTCGACTTCCTCGAGGCCGGCGGAACGCGGGAGCAGCTCGAGGCCCTGGCCGCAGCCGAACCGGCGCGGGTGAACCTGACAGACCCCATCGCGAAGGGTTTCACCGCGGCACAGCTCACGAGCATGGACTTTCCGGAACCCATGTGGGCGGTCCCGGGGCTCCTCACGGTGGGGCTCACCCTCCTCTGCGGCAAACCCAAGCAAGGGAAAAGCTGGCTCGCCCTCGACCTCTGCTTGGCTGTCGCTTTCGGTGGACGGGCCCTCGGCAAGTACGCCGTCGGCAAAGGTTCCTCGCTCTACTTCGCCCTGGAAGACACCCCTCGGCGATTACAAGCGCGCCTCCGAATGGTCCTCGACGGGCAGACCGCTCCCGAAGGGATGCACCTCTTCTGCCAGTGGCCGCGGCTCGACCAGGGCGGCGCCGAGCAACTGGCCGAGTGGCTCGCCGCGCACCCGGACTGCCGCCTTGTAATTGTGGACACGCTCCAGAAGATCCGAGCGCCCAGCAAGACGACCGGGACCCTCTATGGGCAGGACTACGAGGCCTTGTCCGCACTCAAGGCCGTGGCCGACGCGGCCGGCGTGGCTCTTGTGGTCGTTCATCACCTCCGCAAGGGAGCGTCTGACGACGTGTTCGACACTGTGTCCGGTACGCTGGGGCTCACGGGCGCCGCGGACGCCACGCTGATCCTCGCTCGCACCCCTGGGAAGTTCTCGGCCACGCTGCACTGTACGGGCCGAGACATTGAGGAGCAGTCCCGGGCCCTGGAACTCGACCCCCGACGCATGACCTGGTGCGATGTTGGCGACGCCGAGGAGCGGGCAGGATCGGACGAGAGGCAGGCCGTTCTTGACGTTCTCCGCGAGGCGAGCGGTTCACTCTCCCTTGAGGAGGTGGCGAAGAAGACCCGCAAGCGCCCGGACGCAACGCGGAAGCTCTTGGCCCGAGCGGCCGACCAGGGGCTCGTGGTTCGCACGGGGAAGGGGCTGTACGCCATCACCCAACAGTCCTATCAGACACCCCCCCTCTCTCGTCCGTTGGGTCCTGATGGTACGGACGGTCCCGAGAGTCCGCAGCGTCCGTTGGGTCCGTTGAATCCGGAGAGTCCGTTGCGTCCGTTGAGTCCGGAGAGTCCGCACGGCTCTTTAGGGCAAACGGACGCAGCGGACGCACGGCAGAGTCCGCGCGAAACCAGCGCCCAGAGCGGGCAAACCCCCGAACGGACTCAACGGACGCAACGGACGCAAGCCAAGGAGGAGGTGGACCTGTGACCGCTCTCGACCTCCTCCGCGACCTGGAGGCCCAGGGCTTCCTCCTGGAGGCCCGCGGCGAACGACTTCACGTCGAAGCGCCGGCCGGCACCTTGACTCCCGAGCTTCGAGCCAACCTCACCGAGCACAAACCGACCCTTCTGCGGCTTCTCCAAGGCGGCAAGGGGCATGCGCCGGAGCGACTCCCATACCTCGACCAGCGCGACGACCTAGTGATCCCCTTCGAGGCCGACCCCTCCCACCACTGGTGGAAGCCCGACGGACGCTCCCTCCGCGAGACCCTGGCGGGCATGGGCGCCGGCCCGGAGGTGTTGCGCCTTTACGTACCACCTTGGCTATTCGCGAGCGACGCCAAACCCACGATTCACTGACGACTCAGCGCCATCGCAAGACGCTTCGGCGAGAAAGGACCCAGGACCATGCAGACGAAGATGGAACAGCCCGAAACCAGCAAAGAAGAAGACTCTTGGTTCCAGTGCGCCGCGACCACGAAAGCCGGGCGACGCTGCCGAAAGTCTTCCGGCCTTTCCGGTTGGTGCCACTGTCACGAAGCGGAATGGTCGAAGAAGCCCCGGCCACGCTGCGAGTGGTTCGTTGACCCTGACAACGTCTCCCCCCTCCGAAGGTGCCCACGACCGGTTTACCCTGGGCAACGGTACTGTTCCCACTGCTCGCTCGAATTGGCGGCTATTCGCGAAAGAACCGCACGCGCGTTCGAGGGGTGGAGGCAGGAGAACCCGGAGATGTGGGCGGAACTACTCGCCAAGGACGCCGCCCGCGACGCGCAGCAGCAAGCGGGCGCGCAGGAGCGCGGGCGATGAAGCGGCCACACACCTACCGCGCCAGCGCCGAGGGCGGCACCATCACGCGGCCGCTGTCCCTGCGAGAAGCCATCGTGGTGCACTGCGTCGAGTGCTTCGGCTTCGAGGCGAGCCAGTCCACGGTGTGCTCGTCTCCCTTCTGCGGCCTGTACGCATACTCACCGTATGGCCTCGGGCACCGAGGGGGCGTCCTGCGCGTCTTGGGCCGGGGCAGGAAGGTTGAGGGGACCCAAGCGGAGGGGGTTCCCGAGGGCCAGGATTCGACGCCAGACACCAGGGGCGACCTGTGAGCCGCGGAGAGAAGCTCGGGCAGAAGAGGGGCACCCCGACTGGCCGCGTTTGGCACCGGGGAATCCGGGTACACCTGCGCTCCGAGCCGAGCCCGCCCCGACCCCCAGATGAACACCGTAACTGCCTATACTGCACCGCCAGTGCCGTCTTGGAGCGCCCACAGACCAGCGTCTCGGCGCGAACTTGCAAGCCAACGTCCCACACCTACAAGGAACCCACCATGAGAACGACCGCTGATCCTCTTACCCCTTCCGAGCAACCCCTGACCCGGCTGAGTCTTCGGGTGCCGAAATGGGTCATACTCCGCCTCGGAGTTGAAGCAGCCGCTCGGGGCATGACCACAAGCGCGCTCGCCCGCGCGCTCCTGAACAACGCCGTCTGCGACCCCAGCCGGCGGGTGAAGATCGCATACGGCCGGTAAAGACGACGCCGACTCCGCCCCTCGGGTGTCCGACAATCCAGGCACTTCTCTTGACCTTTCGCGCCCCACAGGGAAGTATTGGCGCCGAGTGAACCGCAGGGCAAGGAGGAGGGATAGAGATGCAGAGGGGGCGAATCCCGGTTGCTGGGTTTCTGCTTGTTCTCTCCGTTATGTCAGCCGCGCTCGCGTTTGAATTTGGGGACAATGGCCTCCACAGGCTGGCGGAGACTGGAGATGCGTCCGCAGAATACGCCCTCGGGTTATCATACTCCGAAGGCCTGGGCGTCCCTCAAGATTACGCCGAGGCCACGAAGTGGTATCGCAAAGCAGCGGAGCATGGGCACGTGGGCGCTCAGTTCAGCCTTGCCGTTATGTACTACGATGGGAGCGGCGTCCCCCAAGATTATGTGGAGGCCGCAAAGTGGTACCGCAAAGCAGCGGAGAATGGGCACGTGCGCGGTCAATTCAGCCTTGCCGGAATGTATCACGAGGGGCGCGGTGTGCCTCAGGATTACACCGAGGCGATGAAGTGGTCCCGAATGGCGGCCGAGCAGGGGCACGCTTCTGCCCAGTTCAACCTCGGAGTTATGTATGACAGCGGTCAGGGCGTCACACAGAACTATAAAGAGGCCATGAAGTGGTACCGAATGGCAGCCGAGCAGGGGCACGCTTCTGCCCAGTTCAACCTCGGAGTTATGTATGACAGCGGTCAGGGCGTCACACAGAACTATAAAGAGGCCATCAAGTGGTACCGCGAGGCAGCGGACCAGGGAGACGCCAGCGCCCAGTACAATCTCGGCAGCATGTATGTCAGGGGTGCGGGTGTCCCCCAAGATTACGTGCAGGCTCACATGTGGCGCAATTTGGCGGCTGCAAATGCACCGAGTGACAAGAGAGCAGCGTGGGAGAAGACCCGCGACGCGATCGCGGCCGATATGACCCCCGCCCAAATTGCAGAAGCCCAACGACGTGCACAGGAGTGGCGCCCAAGCACCAGTGCATCCAGTTCCTCGGAACCACCTCCACCACCTCCCCCCCCACCGCCCGCGACCGAACCGGCCCCCGCTCCGGCGCCGTCGCTCATGGCGTCCGGCACTTGCTTCGCCATTACCCCCGACGGCTATCTCCTCACCGCTCACCACGTCGCAACAGCCGGCAAGAACGTCTGGGTTCGCCTCCCGGATGGGCGCAGCGTGGCAGCGAAGGTTGCGAAGTCCCTTCGCTCCGTTGACCTCGCTGTATTGAAAGTCGACGTACCCACCCCCAACTATCTGGAACTTGCCGACAGCGGCTCCGCGAACACGGGCGACAAGGTGTTCACGCTCGGCTTCCCCGCCTCCACCATCCTCGGGACCGAGCCCAAGTTCACCGACGGAAGCGTCAGCGCACTGAGTGGCCCAGGCGACGACGCGACGTTCCTTCAGGTCTCCGTCCCCATCCAGCCGGGCAACTCCGGAGGGCCCTTGGTCAACGAGAAAGGGAAGGTCGTCGGCATCGTGGCGGCTACGGCGGCCGTTGAGGCCTTTTTCGGCGCTACAGGCAGCCTGCCGCAGAACGTGAACTGGGCCGTAAACGCCGACTTCGCGCGAACCCTCTTCAAACAGCCCAAGACTGCCAGCGCTTCGGCTCCCTCTCGACAGGCCGTGATCGAGAAGACCAAGAAGGCGTTGGGGTACGTCATGGCGTTCGAGTGAGCGACTCGACGCACCGCGCCGGTAGTGGGTCAGTTTGACTAGGCGGCTACGGGGGGCGGGGGTGCAGACCTAGGAGTGCGAGGAGGACGGTGGTTCGTGTGCGCTCGACAGATTTTACAGGGGCATGGACGTTTCGTGAAATGTCGGACGCCGACCGCAGTGCGGGAAACTCGATCAGCTCGTTTGAAGACTAGGTCAAATAGTTCCTCTTCTTTGTTCTCTAGATATCTTCGCAAGGCATAACTGCACATGTCTGCAATCTGCACAAACATCGTCAACTTGCTATCGACAAAAAACGGCGTTTCTACGATATTCTTAATTCTCGTCCAAAACGTCCCGTTGCTATAGAACTCATGCATAGAGTCGGAGTGTTTCTTGGCTACTGTAGGATTGTTATCATGGACCACGATGCCATGATATTGTGTGAGATCGCTGCGACTCTTGCCAGCCAGAAAATGCTGAAAACGGGTAATGACTTGTTCAAATGCTTGATATTCGTTTGACTTGTAAATTCTCTTCGGATCGTGCCTCTTATCAATGCACTCCGCAAAGAGTCGCGCAAACTGCCACTCGGAGACTTTTTCGGCTACATCTCTGACAAACGTCTTCCGCTCGTCGAACGTCAGATGGACATATTCGATTGTCCGTGAGTAGTCTTTCTTCGTCTGGTCGTGTAGCTTCTTTGGGCCTTTCTTGCGAAGTTCATCTAACTTCGCGGCCCGGTAAACCAATACCCGTTTGCGCCGGTCCTCCCACGATAATGTCTCAAAGTCTGAAATCTTCGCCTGTTCAATGTATTTTCGCATAAGGTATGCCGTGTGCATCTCGGCACCTTCAAGGCCATAATTGGCCTTGAGGCGGCTGATTTGCTGGTCGCATACGGTCCAGCTTTGGACAGGGACGGCAACGCCGGCCAAGACGTAATGAGAGGTCGTTCCGGGTACTTCTGGAGTACCGGATTCGTCAACATAGCAGATGAACATGGACCCCCCGGATCTTGGGCAAAAAAAATGCGACTGGGCCGGGGGTAGTGAAACCACCCTCGAGGCGAGTCGCTTGGCGACTCTTCCCAGACGCAAGGAGAAGTATCGGCATGAGGGGCGCTTTCGTCAAGACCAAATTCCAGGAAAATTCATCACCCCAGTAAACCAGCGATTTCCCGAAGAGTCCAGATATGATCCGCAACCCCTGCCTCCATGGCCGGGGTGACGCGGAGCGTCTGGTGAATCCGCGCGAAGTTGTAGTAACCAACGGTTTATCTGGACGCTCCGGAAACTCTAGGCCGCGAAGGCTGCCGTTCTGACACACCCTCCTCGCCTACCGCCGCACCTTCCTCCACTCCCACGGCGGCACCGGCTCGCGGTCCTGCCACAAACCGCGCCTCGCTGCCCTTGCCTCACTCTCCAGCCTTTCCAGTTCCCGATCCCTCGCGGCATACTTCCGATACCACCACGCGAGCCCGACCCGAACCATCTCCTTGTTGAGGTTCCTTCCGTCCGGCAGGATCACCCACGCGACCGTCCGACCGTAGCGGTCCACGTCCGTCTCCCGCACGGTCACGTCCCTGCCGTACGCGAGGCTTGAGGCGTACTCCTTCGCCTTCTGGCCGAACGCCTGCCTCTTCTCCTGGCTGTCGATCCCGTGGAGGCGCACCTTCACCTCTCGGCCAGCGTCGAGCGCCTTGATCGTGTCGCCGTCCGTGACGCCGACCACGCGGCCGGAGAAATCGCCGGCAGAAGTCAGGGGGGCGTAAAGCAGGAGGGCGACGAGGCAGGCGGATCGGCGCAGGGTTCGCATGGGGTGGCTGGGTACCATTGGCCGGGGTTTCAGCATCGAAAAATGGCGCGCACTTTCGGACGGCCCCGAGTGCAAAAGATGAGAATCGCGCCAAATTGGGTGTAGGGGTAGGGGGGGTACCTTCTCGGGTCGGTGAGCGCCCGCCTGAGAGTGAATGCCCGTCACCCTCGCGGGCGACCTCACCGCCCCGCTATACGCGCAAGCTATTGACCAGAAGGATCTCCCGGGCGTTCAACCCAACAGGATGAAGATATCAACCCAACTATGCTAAACCATTGATTTTTCCGTTTTGACACGCGCACGTCGTTGTGGTTCCCTGTCGCCAACGGCGGCCGACTCTCAGCGCCACAACCGACAGAAGGAGAACGGACAATGAAGAACACGAAGAAAGACGCGAGCTGGCTGAAGGAGTTGACACGGGAGGACTTGGCGCGGGAGGCGAACGCGGCAACCGCTGAACTAGGAGAGATCTACGAGAGGGAGGCAGAACTGACAGCACTGGTCAGGGAGATCGCCCTCCAACTGCCGTAGGTGCCAGGACGGCAGCGAACGAGGGGCCGGGGCCGTTGGGTTCCGGCCCTTCGTCGTTTCGGTGGGACAGGCAGACGAAATAGGGACGTCGGAGGCCGCGGGTTGGAAATAGGGTTGGAAACCAAAAACCAGAGCACAAAAAAGGGGACCTACGATCTCTCGTAAGTCCCCGTTTTCATTAATGGTAGCGGGGCCAGGACTTGAACCTGGAACCTTCGGGTTATGAGCCCGACGAGCTACCAAATTGCTCCACCCCGCGACACGTGGAGCGCATTATCGGTGGCCGACCGGGGTGTGTCAAGCCGGTTCTTGACGCGACACGCCGGCACCCATAAAATTCCGCTTTTCCCCCGTTTCGCAGGTACCCCATGACCACCGAGAGCCTGACCCGAGACGTGCGCGCGCTGCTTCGGGACCGCCACGCAATCCTCCTCGCCCACAACTACCAACGCCCAGAGGTCCAGGACGCGGCCGATCTCACGGGCGACAGCCTGGGCCTGTCGCAGGCGGCGGCCCGCACCGACGCCCGGGTCATCGTCTTCTGCGGCGTGCACTTCATGGCGGAGAGCGCGGCGATCCTGAGCCCCGACAAGACCGTGCTCCTACCCCGGATGGATGCCGGCTGCCCCATGGCCGACATGATCACTGCCGACGACGTGCGAAGGATCCGCGACGAGCTCCCCGGAGTCCCCGTCGTCACCTACGTCAACTCCTCGGCCGAGGTGAAGGCTGAGAGCGACGTCTGCTGCACCTCGGCCAACGCGGTCAAGGTGACCCGGGCGGTGGGCGCGCCCCGCGTGTACCTCGCCCCCGACCAGAACCTGGCCCAATGGGTCGCGCGCCACACGGACCAGGAAGTCCTCTACTGGAAGGGGTTCTGCCCCACGCACCATCGTCTCCGGGCCGAGCAGGTGCTCGAGGTCAAGGCCCGGTTCCCTGGCGCACCGTTCGTGGCCCACCCGGAGTGCCGCCCGGAGGTGATCGACTTGGCCGACGCCGTGCGGAGCACCTCGGGGATGATCGACTACTGCAAGGCACTCGACGCCGACACAGTGATCGTCGGGACCGAGGAGGGCGTGCTGCACCGCCTGCGCAAGGACAGCCCCGCGAAGCAGTTCGTGCTGGCGTATCCGGACTTCGTCTGCCCCAACATGAAGCTCACGGCCCTGGAGGACGTGCTCGAGGCCCTGGAGCGCGGCGACCACGTCGTCACCGTGCCGGAGTCCACGCGCGTGCGCGCGAAGGCAGCGCTGGACCGCATGCTCCAGGCCGGCCGGGACTGAGCGATGGAGGGGCCGGAGCGGGAGCGCCTGGCGGCCCTCAGCCGAGCCCTGGGCGCAGACGGCGCGCGGCTCCGCGCCGAAGGGTTGCGGGGATCGAGCCGCGCCTACCTCCTGGCGCAGGTCCTCGCGCGGGCGAACCGACCGATGCTCGTCGTCACCGCCACGCAGGCCGAGGCGCGCACCTTCGCGACCGAGCTCTCCTTCTTCCTCGGCTCGGACCGGGAGCCTGCCGCCGGCCCCTCGGACCCTCGCGTCGCCCTGTTCCCCTCCTGGGACAGCTCCCCGTTCGAGGCCATCCCGCCCCACCCCGATGTCTCGGCCCGCCGGATCGCCGCCCTCTTTAGGGCCCGGCAGGGCGGCGCCTTCGCGCTCGTCGCCCCGATCGGTGCCACCCTCCAACGGGTCTTCCCTCCGGAGGTCTTCGACGCGTCTTCCCTGCACCTGGCCACCGGCGCCCACGCGCCCCGGGAGTCCCTGTCCCGGCAGCTCGCCGAGGCCGGGTACCGGTTCACGGGCCAGGTCGAAGAGCGGGGGGAGGCGAGCCTGCGCGGAGGAATCGTCGACCTCTCCCCGCCCTTCTACCGCCAGCCCCTGCGCCTGGACCTCTTCGGCGACGAAATCGAGTCCATCCGCACCTTCGACCCCGCGACCCAGCGCTCGACCGGGCGCCTGGAGGAGGCGCTGATCCTCCCCGCCCGGGAGGTGGTGGGCGGAGAGGACGCCCTGGAGCGGGCCCTCGCCCGACTGCGGCGCCGCTGCCGGGAGCTGGGCATGACTACCTCCCAGACCGGTGAGCTTCTGGAGAGCCTGCGGGAGTCGCCCTTCTCGCCGCTCCGGGAGGCGCTGCTCCCGTACTTCTACGACCGCGCCGTCCCCCTCTGGGCGCACCTGCCCGACGGAGCCGTCCTGGTGCTCGACGAAGCGGCCCGCATCCTGGAGCGGGGCGAAGAGGTCATGGAAGAGGAGGCACAGGCGCACGAGAGGGCCCTGGCCAAGGGCGCGGCCATGCCGGCCCTCGACGAGGTCTACGTCGCCGCCGAGCAGTGGGCGGAGCTCCTCTCCACGCACCGGCGGCTTGATCTGGAGGAGGCGGAGCGAGCCTCACCCCCCTCCCAGGACCGGTCGGCCGTGGTCCGCTTCGCCACCGCCTCGAACCGTGACCTGGTCGATTCGCTCCGCCAGAAGCGAGGCGGAGAGAAGCTCCTCTCGCCTCTGTCGGACCTCATCGCCGGGGCGCGGGAACGAGGACACGCGGTCTACCTCGTCGCCCGAACCCCGGGCCTCGCCCACAAACTGCGCGACTTCCTGACCGCCTACGACATCGACGTCGGGCCCGACGAGCCGTTCCCTCTGGACGCTCCGGCCTCGGACGCCCGAATTCGCCTGTGCCTCGGCCCGCTGCTTCGCGGATTCCGGTTCCCGGCCCAGGGACTCGTCGTCGTGACCGAGGCGGAGATTCTCGGTGAGAAGCTGCGGCGAACACCGGTGCGGCGGGCGCCGTTTCGCTCGAGCCTCGCGGATCTGGAAGCGGGGAACGCCGTGGTGCACGCGGACTTCGGCATCGGGGTCTACCGGGGGCTCGTGCGCCTGGACGTCCAGGGCGAGGAGGGAGACTACCTCCACCTGGAGTACGCGGACGGTGACCGGCTCTACGTCCCGGTCACGCGGATCGGCCTCGTGCAGAAGTACTGGGGCCCGGAGGAGGGACTGCCGCGTCTCGACAAGCTGGGCGGCAAGGCGTGGGAGAAGGCGCGAAGAAAGGCCGAGGAGGGCATCGAGAAGATGGCCTACGAGCTCCTCGATCTCTACGCGCGCCGCCAGCTTGCCGAGCGCCCCCCTTACGGCGCCGCGGACCTGACCTTCCACGAGTTCGAGGCCACGTTCCCCTACGAGGAGACCCCGGACCAGCTCTCCGCGATCGCGGACGTGCTGCGCGACCTGGAGGGCCCGCGGCCCATGGACCGCCTCATCTGCGGCGACGTGGGCTACGGAAAGACCGAGGTGGCAATCCGCGCCGCCTTGCGTGCCGTCCTCGACGGCCGACAGGTCGCGGTGCTGGTGCCCACGACGGTGCTCGCGGCGCAGCACTTCCAGAGCTTTCGCCGCCGGTTCGAGGGGTACCCCATCGAGGTCGAGATGCTCTCGCGGTTCGTCTCGGCCGCGGAGCAGCGCGACGTGTGCGAGCGCCTGGCCAAGGGCCGTGTGGACGTCGTGGTCGGCACGCACCGGCTCCTACAGCGCGACGTCACGTTTCGCAACCTCGGCCTGGTCGTGGTCGACGAGGAGCACCGTTTCGGCGTCGCCCAGAAGGAGCGGCTCAAGCAACTGCGCGCCCACGTGGACGTACTGACCCTCTCGGCGACCCCCATTCCCCGAACGCTCCACATGGGGCTCGCCGGAGTGCGCGACCTCTCGATCATCGAGACCCCTCCGGCCGATCGGCTGGCGGTGCGCACACTGCTCGCCCGCTTCGACGAGGAGGTCATCCGCGACGCCATCCGGCGCGAACTGGCCCGGAGCGGCCAGGTGTACTTCGTGCACAACCGGGTCCAGTCCATCGCCGACCTGGCCGAGCAGGTCCGCTCCCTCGTGCCCGAGGCGCGCCTGGGCATCGGCCACGGGCAAATGGGTGAGAAGGACCTCGAGGCGGTGATGCGCGCCTTCATCGGCGGCGAGCTCGACGTGCTCGTGTGCACGGCCATCATCGAGTCGGGCCTCGACATCCCCCGCGCCAACACGATCCTCATCAATCGCGCCGATCAGTTCGGCCTGGCCGACCTCTACCAGCTGCGGGGCCGCGTGGGGCGCTCGAACCTGCGGGCTTACGCGTACCTGCTCGTGCCGAGCGAGGCCGAGCTCACCGAGGACGCGCGAAAGCGCCTCCAGGCGCTCCAGGAGTTCACCGAGCTCGGCGCGGGTTTCAAGATCGCGACCCACGACCTGGAGATCCGGGGCGCGGGCGAGCTGCTGGGAAAGTCTCAATCGGGGCAGATGGCCGCCATCGGCTTCGACCTCTATGCCGACCTCCTGGAGCGGGCGGTGCTCCGCCTGCGGGGAGAGCCCGCGGAGCGGCCGCCCGAGCCGGAGATCCACTTGAAGATTCCGGCTCACTTCCCCTCCGGCTACGTGGAAGACCCGGGTCAGCGCCTGACCCTCTACGAACGTCTCACCCGCGCGGCCGACGGGGCCGAGGTCGACGACCTGCGCTACGAGCTGATCGACCGTTACGGCCCGCTGCCGCTGCCGGCCGAGCACCTGCTCGAGGTCATGAAGATCCGCCGCCGGCTCGTCGGCCTGCGCGCCCTGGGCCTCGACTACAACGGCAAGGAGCTCGTGCTGAGCTTTGACGAGAACCCGGGCGTTGATCCGGCGGTGATCCTGGAACTGCTGCGGAACGAGCCCGCTCGCTGCCGCATCACGCCCGACCACCGGGTCAAGTGGCAGACCGGGGCGCTGGAGATCCCGGAAGTCCTGCGGGCGGTGACGGACCTGTTGAATCGCCTGGGGTGATGTGCTAGCGTGCCTCGGCTACCCTCAGCCCTGCGTTTCCCCCGTTCCCGCCCTGCGCTGCGCGTTGCTCGGCCCTCCCCTTGTCGACCACGGGATGAGCTCACTCGCGGGGCCGCACTCCGAGGTCCTCATGACGCGACTGCTCCTCATCCTGCTAGCCCTTGTCGTGTCCGTCTCGACGGCCCTGGCCCGTGTTGTCGACGGCGTGGCCGCAGTCGTCGACGGCCAGGTCATCACGCGAAGCGACGTGGACGACCTCGTCGGGACCCGGGGGCCCCAGGAAGGGGTGCCCGGCGCCAGGGACCGTGGCGCCGACGCTCTGGATTCACTCATCGAGAAGGCACTGGTCGAGAAGGAAGCGGCCCGGCTCGGCGTGTCGGTGACCGACGAGGACGTCGAGAACAGCCTCGGGGAGATCCGAAAGAGGAACAACCTCGACGACAAGGGCTTCCGATCGGCGCTCGCGAGCCAGGGTCTGGACTACGACGTGTACGTCCGCGAGTTGAGGGCCCAGATCCTCCGGGTGAAGCTCGCCGGGCTGGTCCTGCGCCCCCGGATCCGCACCGACGAAGAAGCCATCAAGGAGTATTACCTGAAGCACGTGAGCGACTTCTGCGAGCCTCCGAAGGTGCGCCTGGGCCACCTGCAGGCAGCCGACCGTCAGGCCGCGGAAGGTGCGAGAGCGCGGCTGGCCGCCGGAGAGGCGCCAGACGCCGTAGCCAAGGACCTTCCGGGCTCCAAAGGGTATCAGGACATGGGTCTGCTCGACGTCGGGAGCCTCTCGGAGGCCGTGCGGGCCGCCATCCAGGGGGTGGGACCCGGGGGGGTAGCCCCGGTCGTCGAGCTCGACGGCGTCTGCCACCTCTTTCTGGTCGCCGAGGAGAAGAAGGGCGGAGCGCTCCGTTACGAGGATCTCCCGGACGACGCCAAGCAGGTCGTGAAGAACCGCTTCTTCGACGAGCAGGAGCAGGACCTCTACCGCGGGTGGATCGACGCGCTCAAGCAGAAGGCGAAAATTGAGCGGCCAGGCAGCTAGGCAGCCGGGCCGCTCGGCGGTCGGGCAACCAAGCAGCCAAGCGGCCGGGCCGCACGGCCACGCTGTGCGCTTGCGCATCGGGCTCACCTGCGGGGAGCCGGCCGGAATCGGCGCCGAGGTGGCGGTTCGTGCCCTCGCCGAGGGGCTGCCCGCCGGCGTTGAGCCCGTGCTGGTGGGACCGCGGGCGGTCTGGGAGCAGGCGGCCGCGCTCGTGGGGGCACGGTCCGCCCTCGAGGGTCGAGAGCTCTGGGCACCGTCAGAGGACCTTCGCCCCGACTGGGCCTGGGGACGGCCTACGGCCCGATCCGGGCGAATCGCCGCCGAGGCTGTGGAACACGCTGCCCGCGCGTGCCTGGAACGGCGCCTCGACGCGATGGTGACCGCGCCCCTCACGAAGGAGGGCCTCGCCGCCGCGGGCCGCCCCTATCCGGGTCACACGGAGCTCTTGGAGGCCCTGTGTGGGGGGGCGAAGGCGACCATGATGCTGGCCGGCCCGCGGCTCCGGGTCGTCCTGGTCACCACCCACGCGGCCCTGGCCGACGTTCCCCGGCTCGTGACGCGGGAAGCCGTACTCCACGCCATCGAGGCCGCCCATCGGGGCCTTACGGCCGACCTCGGGATCGCAAGGCCCCGCCTCGCCGTGACCGGGCTCAACCCACACTGCGGCGAAGGCGGGCTCTTGGGCTGCGAGGAGCGCGAAACGATTGCCCCGGCCCTCGACGCAGCCCGCGCGGCGGGCATCTCGGCGGAAGGCCCCTTCGCCGCGGACGGCCTCTTCCCTCGGGCCTTCGAGGGAGAATTCGACGCCGTGGTGGCCATGTACCACGACCAGGGGCTCGTGGCCCTCAAGCTGGCCCACTTTCACGAGGGGGTGAACGTCACCCTGGGGCTTCCGCTCGTGCGCACGAGCCCGGACCACGGCACCGCGTTCGACCGGGCCGGGCGCGGCACCGCCCGCGCCGACAGCTTCCGCGAGGCGGTGCGCCAGGCTGCGGAGATCGCCGGCCGACGGCTCGGATCCGGGGGAAGGCCGTGACGATCACCTTCGGCACCGACGGCTGGCGCGGCATCATCTCCCGCGACTTCACGTTTGCGAACGTGCGGCGCGTGGTCGCTGCCATCGGGGCCTACCTGGAGGAGCAGGGGACGTCGAACCACGGTGTGGCGGTGGCCTACGACCGCCGCTTCCTGTCGGAGCAGTACGCCGCCGAGGCCGCCGGCGTCCTGGCGGCCTCGGGGGTCCCGGTGCAGCTCGCGGCCACCCCGCTGCCCACCCCGGTGCTCTCCTGGGCGGTCCGTCAGGGCGGGCTCGGCGGGGGGATCATGATCACCGCCTCCCACAACCCGCCCGCCTGGAATGGGATCAAGTTCAAGGAGTCCTTCGGCGGTCCGGCCCGCGGCCCAGCCTGCCGGAGGATCGAGGAGCTCCTGGCCGGTCCGAGTCCGGCCGGCGACGACATCGCGTGCCTGCCACCCGACCGGTTGGGCCGATGCAGCCTCGTTTCCGTGCTCGACGCCTGGGAGGGGTACGGCGAGGCCCTGCAGCGGCTGGTAGACTTCGACGCCCTGCGCCGCGCGGGCCCGCGGGTCGCGGTGGACTGCATGCACGGGAGCGGCACGCCCTGGCTGCGCCGCCTCCTGGAGCAGGCGGGCTGCCACGTCGTGGAGCTCCACGGCGACCACAACCCCGGCTTCCGCGGGGTGCCCCCAGAGCCGATCGCGGCGAATCTGGCGGAGCTGGAGGAGGCGGTGCGGGTCGAGGGGTGCCGGCTGGGGCTCGCCACCGACGGAGACGCGGATCGCATCGGCGCCGTGGACGAGCGGGGCCGCTACTTCTCGACCCAGCGGATCTTCGCCGTGCTGCTGCACTATCTGCGCGAACACAAGGGCCTCCGGGGGGACGCGGCCAAGGCGGTATCGGCCACCTCGATGATCGACCTTCTGGCGTCGCGCCACGGCTTCGAGGTCGTCCTGACGCCGATCGGGTTCAAGCACCTCGCCGCGGCGATGCTGGAGAGAGACATCCTCATCGGCGGCGAGGAGAGCGGCGGCATCGGCATCTCGGCTCATCTTCCGGAGCGCGACGGCCTCCTGAACGCATTGCTCCTGGCCGAGATCGTCGCCACCGGCTCGGGGCTCCGGGAGTACGTGCAGCAGATCTTCGACGAGGTGGGGTACTTCACCTACGACCGGATCGACCTGCGGCTCGACCGGGAGGCGATCCAGGCCGTGCGTGACCGGATGGGGGCGCTCCGGGAGGTCGGCTCCCTGGCCGGGCGGCCGGTCCGCGAGGTCTTGGCCCTCGACGGCACGCGGCTGCTGCGCGACGACGCCTCGTGGCTCCTCATCCGCCCGTCCGGCACGGAGCCGCTGCTGCGGATCTACGCCGAGGCGCGCAGCCGCGCCGAGGTCGAGGAGTTGCTGCGCGAAGGAAGACGGCTGGCCGGCCTTTGATCACTCACCCCGCGGAACGTGGAACCCGGAACTTGGAACCCTGATGGCCTACGACTCGATCCGCATCCGAGGCGCCCGCGAGCACAACCTCAAGGATCTCTCCCTCGAGATCCCGCGGGGAGCGTTCGTGGTCGTCACGGGGCTGTCGGGCTCCGGGAAGTCGAGCCTCGCGTTCGACACCCTGTACGCGGAGGGGCAGCGCCGGTACGTGGAGAGTCTGTCGGCCTATGCGCGGCAGTTCCTCGAGCAGATGGACAAGCCCGACGTGGACTCCATCGAAGGCCTCTCGCCGGCGATCTCGATCGAGCAGAAGACCACCAGCCGCAACCCGCGCTCAACAGTGGGCACGGTCACCGAGATCTACGACTACCTGCGCCTCTTGTACGCACGGGTGGGTGTCCCCCACTGCACCTCCTGCGGCCGGGAGATTGCGAGCCAGACCGTGACGCAGATGGTCGACCGGGTGCTCGATCTGCCCGAGGGAACGCGGGTCGAGGTCCTGGCTCCGGTGGTGCGCGGCCGCAAGGGAGAGCACCGCGCGCTCCTGACCGAGCTCCAGCGCACCGGCTTCCTGCGCGTCCGCGTCGACGGGGTCATGCGGGAGCTCGAGGAGGAGATCCTCCTCGAGAAGAACCGCAAGCACGACCTCGAGGTCGTCGTCGACCGACTCGCCGTAAAGCCCGAAATCCGAGGCCGCCTCGCGGAGGCCCTCGAGCTCTCCCTGGCACGGGCCGAGGGCCTGGCGGCCGTGGAGACCCGGCCCCGAGGCGACGAGCAGGCCCAGCGCCTCCTCTTCTCCGAGCGGTTCAGCTGTCCCGAGTGCGGCGTCTCGTTCCCCGAGATGAGCCCGCGGGCGTTCTCCTTCAACTCACCGCACGGCGCCTGCCCTGAGTGTGACGGCTTGGGCTCCCTGGCCGCGGTGGACCCGGCGCGGGTGCTGCCCGACCCTACGAAGACCCTGGCCGAGGGGGCCATCGCGCCCTGGGCCGGCCGCAGCGGCATCTTCTTTGATCAAATGCTCGACGCGCTGAAGAAGGCGTTGCAGCTCGACGTCCACGTGCCGTGGAAAGACCTCTCGGAAGGGGTGCAGCACGCGGTGCTCTACGGCACGGGCCAGAAGGAGGTGGATTTCTCCTTCCAGATGAAGGCCTCGGTCTACGCCTTCCGAAAACCCTTTGAGGGCGTGATCCCCCGGCTCACGCGCCAGCTCAGGGAGGCCAAGGACGAGACGGACCTGGAGGAGCTCGCGCCGTACCTGGAGACCCGGCCGTGCCCGGCCTGCGCCGGGGCGAGGCTTCGGCCGGAGAGTCGCGCCGTCACCGTGGGCGGGAAGCCCATCCACGAGGTGACGGCCCTGCCGATCGACGCCGGCGCGGCCTTCTTCGACGCCCTGGCCCTGCCGGCCCGGGAGGCCTCGATCGCGGAGCGGGTCCTCAAGGAGGTGCGCGAACGCCTGCGTTTCCTCCTGGACGTGGGGCTACGGTACCTGACGCTGGACCGGGCCGCGGGCACGCTGTCGGGCGGCGAGAGCCAGCGCATCCGCCTGGCCACCCAGGTGGGGTCGCGGCTCACGGGCGTGCTCTATATCCTCGACGAGCCGACGATCGGCCTCCACCCCCGGGACAACCGCCGGCTCCTCGCGACGCTCCTGGGCCTGCGGGACCTGGGCAACACGGTCCTCGTGGTCGAGCACGACGAGGAGACGATCCGCGCGGCGGACCACGTGATCGACATGGGCCCCGGCGCCGGCGAGCACGGCGGCGAGATCGTCGCCCAGGGGACCCCGGACGAGGTCGCGGCCCACCCGGCCAGTCTCACCGGCGCGTACCTCTCCGGCCGGAGGTCGATCGAGGTGCCGAGGTCGCGCCGCCGGCTCGACGGCCGCTGCCTCACGCTCCGGGGCGCGCGGGGAAACAACCTCCGGGGCCGGGACGTTTGTTTCCCCCTCGGCGCCTTCACGTGCGTCACCGGGGTGTCGGGCTCGGGCAAGTCGACGCTCGTCGTCGAGACCCTCTTCCCCGCCCTGGCCGCCTCCCTCCACGGCGCCCACAGCCGGCCGCTACCCCACGACGGCCTCGACGGGCTCGAGTGGATCGACAAGGTCGTGGACGTGGACCAGTCGCCGATCGGGCGCACCCCTCGGTCCAACCCGGCGACCTACACGGGCCTCTTCGCGCCGCTCCGCGACCTCTACGCGCGCCTGCCCGAGGCGCAGGTGCGGGGGTTCGGAAAGGGCCGCTTCTCCTTCAACGTGAAGGGCGGCCGGTGTGAGGCGTGCAAGGGAGACGGGCTGCTGAAGATCGAGATGCACTTCCTCCCCGACGTGTACGTCACCTGCGACGAGTGCGGCGGGCGCCGATACAACCGCGAGACCCTCGAAGTGCGCTACAAGGGTGCCTCGATCGCGGACGTGCTCGAGATGACCGTGAGCCACGCGAGGGAGTTCCTGCAGAACGTGCCCAGCCTGCGCGAGAAGCTCGTGACCCTCGCCGACGTGGGGCTGGGGTACGTGCGGCTGGGGCAGTCCTCGACGACCCTCTCGGGAGGGGAGGCCCAGCGCGTGAAGCTCTCCAAGGAGCTCTCCCGCCGAGCCACGGGCCGCACGCTCTACATCCTGGACGAGCCGACCACGGGTCTGCACTTCGAGGACGTCCGCAAGCTTCTGGAGGTCCTGCACCGCCTCGTGGACGCGGGCAATACGGTGCTCGTCATCGAGCACAACCTCGACGTGATCAAGACCGCCGACCACGTCATCGACCTGGGGCCCGAGGGCGGGGACGGGGGCGGCTTCGTGGTGGCCGAGGGGCCTCCGGAGGCGGTGGCCGCGTGCACCGAGAGCCACACCGGCGCCGCGCTCCAGCGCCTTCTGGGACGCGGGGAGGCCGGGAGGCCTGAGGCCGGAAGCGCCGTCACGGGGAAACGCGGCAGGGTCCCGCGACCGCGCAAGCCTCCGAGCGTCGCGGCTTCCCGGCCTCCGACCGGGCGGAGCCCGTGATCTTCTGTCAGCGCTGCGGAGCCGAGCTGCCGCCGGGGAGCCTGAAGTACCTCGTCACGATCCACGTTACCGCCGACTTCGACGGGGTGCTCCCGGCCGAGGGAGACCGAGAGGACCTGGAGGCCTTCATGCACCAGCTCGACGCCGAGGACCCCGTGTCCCTGGAGAACGACGTGTACCAGTCCCAGGGGTACCTGTTGTGCCCGGCCTGCAAACGCACCGTCCTCGCCGATCCCCTGGGGCTCGCGCGAGACGGGGAGGACGTCGGGGAAGGCGGAAGGGTCCACTGATGCGCTACGGCCTGTCTCTGCTGGAGGTGGAGAAGCCCGGGCGCTACGAGGGTCTCGAGGTCGGCTCCGTGGTGAAGGACTGGGGTGCGGCCCGCCTCCGGGTCGCCCTGTGCTTCCCGGACGTTTACGAGATCGGAGCGAGCCACCTCGGGCTGCCTCTGCTCTATGGCCTCTTGAACCGAGAGCCGGGCGTGCTCGCCGAGCGCGCGTATGCCCCCTGGCACGACATGGAGGCGCTGCTGCGGCGCCGGAGCTGGCTGCTCGTCACGCGCGAGTCGGGCCGACCCCTTGCAGACTTCGACCTGGTCGGGTTCACGCTCCAGTACGAGCTCGGCGCGACCAACGTCCTCGCGATGCTGGAGCTCGGAGGGGTCCCTCTCCTGGCCCGGGAGCGGGGTGAGGACGCGCCCCTCGTCCTCGGGGGCGGCCCGGTGGCGGCCAACCCCGAGCCGCTCGCCGATTTCTTCGACGCGTACCTGATCGGCGAGGGAGAGGAGGCGGTCGTCGAGATCGCCCAGGCGCTGGTGGTCGCCAAGCACGAGGGCCGCGACCGCGCCGGCCGGCTGGCCGCCCTGGCCGAGGTGGAGGGCGTGTACCTGACGTCCGCCCACGAGCCCAGGTTCCAAGGGGGCCGTTTCGCCGGCTTTCGGGCGCCCCGACCGGTGCGCCGCCGCGTCGTCGCCGATCTCGAGACCGCGCCGACGGCCCCGCCGATCCTTCCCTTCGTCTCGGCTGTGCACGAGCGCCTGTCCGTGGAGCTCGCCCGCGGGTGCACGCGGGGCTGCCGCTTCTGTCAGGCCGGCACCCTCTACCGCCCGGTGCGCGAGCGCTCTCCCGAGGCGGTCCGGTCGATCGTGGCCCAGGGCCTGGAAGCGACGGGGTACGAGGAGGTCGGGCTCCTGTCCCTGTCGACCGGGGACTACTCCTCGATCGGGCCGCTCTTGTGCTCCCTCATGAACGACCACGCCGCAGGGCACGTGTCGGTGAGCCTTCCGAGCCTTCGCGCCGACAGCCTCGACGACCGGCTTCTCGCCGAGGTGAGCCGGGTGCGCAAGACCGGGTTCACCATCGCGCCCGAGGCCGGAACGGAGCGCCTTCGCCGGGTGATCAACAAGAATCTCTCCGAGGAGGCGATTCTCGGCGCGGTGCGCCGGATCTTCGAGGCCGGCTGGAGGGGCGTGAAGCTCTACTTCATGGTCGGGCTGCCCGGCGAGACCCCCGACGACTGGGCGGGCATTGCGGAGCTGGCCCGCAAGGTCGCGCGCCTGGCGCCGGCCGGCAAGGGGCGGGTGGGCGTGAGTGTGTCGAACTTCGTTCCCAAGCCCCACACCCCCTTCCAGTGGTGCGGGCAGGCCCGGCAAGAGGTCGTGCGGGAGGCGCAGGAGTTCTTCAAGGCGGAGCTGCGGGACAAGAAGATCGAGCTCAAGTGGCACGACAGCCGCATGAGTGAGCTCGAGGGCGTGCTGGCCCGCGGGGATCGGCGTCTGGGCGCCGCGGTGCTCGCCGCGTACCGCAAGGGCTGCCGGATGGACGGCTGGACGTCAGAGCTGCGCTGGGACCGGTGGCAGGAGGCGCTCGCCGAGGCCGAGCTCGACCCGGCCGAGTTTCTCCGGCCGCGCGATCTCGACGAGCCCCTGCCCTGGGACGACGTGGACCCCGGCGTCAGCCGGGCGTTCTTGGTCGACGAGTGGAGGCGGGCCGAGTCTGGCGGAACCACGGCCGACTGCCGAGGCGGCGAGTGCCAGGGCTGCGGCCTGTGCGACTTCCAGGCGCTGATGCCCCGGATCTCGGGCCCCCGGGACCTGCCGGTGTGCGAGGCGCCGGAGATGCCGGCCCTCCCGGACCCCTCCCACGCCCCGAGGATCCGGTTTCGCTTCTCGAAGACCGGGCCGGCGAGCCTGCTCTCCCATCTGGAGACCGTGACGGCGTTCCACCGAGCCTTCCGCGCCGGCGGTGTACCACTGGCCTACTCCCAGGGCTTTCACCCCCACCCGCGGCTCAACCTGGGGCCGGCGCTGCCCCTGGGTACCGAGACCCTGGCCGATCTGGGCGAGATCCGCGTCACCGACGTCCCGCCCCTGGCCCAGGTCCAGGCGGAGTCCAACGCCCATCTGCCCGAGGGGCTCCGGGTCGAGGCACTGTGGCTGCTTCCGCCCGAGTCCAAAGGCTTGACCGGAGGAAACACGCGGGAGGAGTACCGGCTCTCGCCCTCCCCCGAGGCGGGCGTCGCCGCGGAAGGAAAGGGCGGCTGGAGGGCGCTCCTCGACGCCTTTTGGGCCGCGAAGGCCTACCCCGTCGTCAAGCGGCGCAAGAACAAGACCGATCGGGTGCTCGAGGCGACCGATTTCGTCGACGCCCTCTGGTCCGCCAGCCCCGATATCGTGGTTCGTCTCCGCCGACAGGTCGACGGAACGATCCTTGGCCCCGAAGACCTGCTCCACGCGCTCGTGGGCCTGCCCGACGGGGTGAGGGCCACGGCTCGGGTCGTCAAGACCCGGGTGGAGACGTTGTGACGTCCTTCAACCTACGAACTCGATAAGGGGGTACGAGTCGCCCATGCCCATCGTCGACAGCTCGCCGAGCGTCAGCAAGGAGATCGTGATCAACGCCACGCCCCAGGAGACCCGCGTGGCTCTCCTGGAGAACAAGCTCCTCTCCGAGCTCTACATCGAGTACGTCAAGGACCGCCGCGTCGCGGGCAACATCTACAAGGGCCGGATCGTCCGCGTCCTTCCGGGCATGCAGGCGGCCTTCGTGGACATCGGCCTGGAGAAGGCGGCATTCCTCTACGTCTCGGACGTGAACCCCGGCAACCGGGAGTTCGCCGAGTTGTTCGGGATCGAGAACGGCCTGGACGAGGAGGACCCCTACCCGCGGCCCAAACCGTCGGCCCCCATCGAGGAGCTCCTCCAGGAGGGCCAGGAGATCGTGGTCCAGGTGGCGAAGGAGCCCCTGGGCCGAAAGGGCGCGCGGATCACCCAGCACGCGAGCCTTCCCGGCCGCAACGTCGTCTACCTGCCCACCGTGAACCACATCGGGATCTCGCGGCGCATCGCCGACGACACCGAGCGGGATCGCCTCCGAGAGCTCGTGGCGTCTCTCCGCATGGCGCCCGGCGGGTTCATCGTCCGGACGGCCGCAGAGGGCTGCGGGCCCGAGGAGTTGAGGGGCGAGATGGAGTTCCTCACGCGCCTCTGGGACGAGGTGGCCCGCAAGGCCACGCGCTCCGGCGCCCCGAACCTCCTCCACTGCGACCTGGACGTCACCTTTCGCTCGATCCGAGACCTCTACAGCCCCGATGTTCGGCGCGTGGTGGTCGACTCGGCGGAGGAGTACCGCAAGATCCTGGACTTCGTGGATACCTACGTGCCCCAGGCCAAGCCGGCGGTGGAGCTCTACAGTCAGCCCGACCCGGTCTTCGACTTCTACGGCATCGAGCTCGAGATCTCCAAGGCCTTGGAGCAGAAGGTCTGGCTGAAGAGCGGCGGGTACATCGTCATCGAGATGACCGAGGCGTTGACCGCCATCGACGTCAACACCGGCTCCTACGTGGGGAAGCGCAACCTCGAGGAGACGATCCTGAAGACCAACCTGGAGGCCGCACGCGAGATCGCCTACCAGCTGCGCCTGCGCAACATCGGCGGCATCATCATCATCGACTTCATCGACATGGAGGTGGAGGAGAATCGCGGGAAGGTGTTCGAGGCGCTGGAAGCCGAGATCCGGAAGGACCGGGCCAAGACGAACCTGCTGCAGATCTCGAGCCTGGGGCTAGTGGAGATGACGCGAAAGCGCACCCGGGAGAACCTCGGCCGCACCCTGTCGGAGCCGTGCCCTTACTGCGACGGCAAGGGGTACCTTCGGTCCAAGTCCACCGTGGCCTACGAGGTGTTCCGGGATCTGCGGCGCAAGAAGCGGTACATGACCGGGGACCACGTCGTGGTCCAGGCCCACCCCGACGTGGTCCGGTACCTCTACGAGGAGGAGCGCACCAGCCTCGAGGACCTGGAGAAGGTGCTGGGCCGGCGCATCGTCCTCAAATCGAGGGACGACTACCACCAGGAAGACTTCGAGGTGGTGGGGTACTGAAGCCTCTGGAAAGCTAGGAGGCTAGGAGCCTGTCGGACTTGAGAAAACTGGCCCCATAAGATGGAAATGTTCTACATGCACAGAACTCGCGCTTTGCCGGAGAGCCGGTGCCTGCCGTGGGTCAAAGCCCGACCGGGCGGGCGCGGACGGCTTTGGAGC
>JACRMM010000070.1 GCA_016214985.1 Deltaproteobacteria bacterium
GACATCCAGCCCGACGAAGATGGTAGACTCCTGCATGGCCTGCCTCCTTGGTTGTGGCTCTGTGGTGGTGGTGTGAGATCCGTCCACCATAACCCACCTGAGCAAGGGGCAGGCCTCTCTTGTTCAACCGTCAGCCATGATTTCTAGGTCGCGAGACGATCAGCCGGCCGGTTCCAGGGGACCCGGCCCAGCGAGGATCCAGTGGAGCACTCGTCCCGGTCCGTGGACCCCTTGGGTCATGGTGGCTTCGATGTCCCCCGTGCGGCTGGGACCCGTGACGAACGTCAGCCGGGAGGGCAGCGCGCCGGCCGCGCGCCCGAGGTAGCCTTCCAGGCTCTCGTGACACCCCTCCGGGCGGCTCAGGGCCAGGTGGACCCACGGCAGTAGGGAGGCCAGCGTGCCGAGTCCTGCACCCGAGGGGACGACCAGGCTCCCCGTGTCGGCCACGAACCCGTCGCAGAACGTGATGCCCAGCCGAGCGGCGGCCAACGCGGCCCGGTCCCAGGCATACGCCCGACCGCGCAACGCAGGGCTCACCTCCTGGCAGCCGCCCCGGCGAAGAGACGCCGCGACGACTTCGCGAAGGCCCGGGGGCCACCCGGTCGCGGGCACCGCGACCGCCCGAGCTCCCGTGGCGGCCAGCAGGCCATCGAGGCGGGCGGGAAGCTCCCTCGCCGAAAAGACCTCGACCTCCGCTCCCGCCGCCCTCGCCCTCTCGACATAGAGCGTCAGCGCCTCGGAGGGCGTCACCGGCGCCCCCCCTTCCTCTCCGTCCACCAGGCCCGAAAGGTCGGCTCCGCCCCGGGACGGGGGAGCTCGCGGCAGCTGCACCACGCGGCGATGAGGCCGCGCCGTGGGATCCACGCGGGGCGCCGCAGCGCGCGACGCAGGAGCCCGACCCCCAGCCGGTAGAGCACGGGAGAAGCCGCCGCCGCGGCCAGAAGCCGCGTCACCCTTCGCTTCGGGCGGGCGGCGAGGCGCCGGAGCTCCCGGTGGAACATCGGCAGGGGGATCCGCACCGGGCAGGCCTCCTGGCACCGGCCGCACAGGGTGCAGGCGTCGGGCAGGTCGGGAAACGCCTCGATCCCCCAGAGGAGCGGCGAGAGGACGTCGCCCATGGGCCCCGGGTAGGGCGACGCGTACGCGTGCCCCCCCACCGCCCGGTACACGGGGCAGTGGTTCAGGCACGCTCCGCAGTGCAGGCAGTGGAGCATCTCCCGGAAGGGCCCGCGGGCGATCGCCGAGCGACCGTTGTCGAGAAGTACGACGTGGAGCTCCTCCGGGCCCTCTTCCTCGCCGGGCCGCCGGGGTCCGGTCACGAGCGTCACGTAGGTGGAGATCGGCTGGCCGGAGGCGGAGCGGGTCAGGAGCGCGAGCAGGCCGGGCACGTCCGACAGCCGCGGAATCACCTTGTCGATCCCGACCAGGGCGACGTGGACCGGGGGCAGGGTCGTGGCCATCCGGCCGTTGCCCTCGTTGGTGACGAGCACGAGCGTCCCGGTCTCGGCCACGGCGAAGTTCGCACCCGTGATCCCGAGGTCTGCGGCGAGGAAACGTGTGCGCAGGGCGGCGCGGGCCGCGGCGACGAGCGCCTCGACGTCGAGGCCGGGCTCGGTTCCGAGGGCACGGTGAAAGAGCTCTCCCACCTGTCCCCGATCCCGATGAATCGCGGGGGCCATGATGTGCGACGGCTTCTCGCCGGCCAGCTGGATGATGAACTCGCCGAGGTCGGTCTCGGTGACCTCGATGCCGGCGGCCTCCAGGGCCTCGTTCAGCCCGACCTCCTCGGCCGTCATCGACTTGGCCTTGACCGCGGTGCAAGCGCCGCGGTCCCCGGCGATGCGAGTCAGCACCTCGGCCACGTCCGACGCGTCTCGGGCGAAGTGGACCCGACCGCCCGCCGCCTCGACCCGGTTCGCAAACTCCCGGGCACCCTCCTCGAGCCGCCCCGACCCCTCCGATTTTCGGGCGCGGCCCCAGTCTCGGAGCGCCTCGAAGCCTGGGAAGGCGTCTGCGACGGCCGCGCGCTTGTCGCGGAGGAGGTCGGCGGTCTTCCGAACCGCCGCCCCCAGACGCTCGTCGGCGAGGGCGTCGAACGCCCCCGAGCGAAAGGAGCCGCGCCGCGAGCAGTTCTTCGGGTTCACGCGGGCGCCGGTCGGAGAGCCTGGGCCACCACCTCGGCCAGGTGGCAGAACTTCAGGTGATCGAGCCCCGCGCGCCTCGCCCCTCCCGCGAGGTGGGTGAGGCAGCTCAGGTCCAGGGAGGTCACAACGGACGCCTCGGTCGTCCGGACGGCTCGAAGCTTGTCCTCCAGAAGCCGCCCCGAGACCTCGGGCATCTTCACGCTGAAGCTTCCGCCGAAGCCGCAGCAGGTCTCGCTGTCGGGCAGCTGCACGAAGGCCTCGCCCAGCATCTGGGCGAGGTAGCCCTCCGCGACCCCACGCAGCCCGATCCCTCGGAGCGTGCGGCACGTGGAGTGGTACGTAGTCCTCTCCGGCCGCGGGTGCGCCGGCAGGTCCATCACGCCGAGGACCCGGTGAAGGAACTCGGCGAACTCGAAGGTTCGCTCCCCCACCGCCCGCACGCGCGACGCGACCTCGGGTGCCCCCTGGAAGAGGCCGTCGTACCCGTTTCGAATCGTGTCGACGCAGGAGGCGCTGGGCGCGACGATCGCCTCCGCGTCTTCGAACACCTCGGCGAACCGCAGGGCGAGTCTCCGGGCCTCCTCCGGGTGGCCGGTGTTGATCCAGGGCTGGCCGCAACAGGTCTGCTCCTCCCGGAAATCCACCTGCACCCCGAGGGACTCCAGAGCCTCGACGCAGGCCCGCGCCGCCGAGGGGTAGAGCGCGTCGGCCGCGCAGGTGAGGAAGAGCGACACTCGCCGGATCGTTGCCATCTTCGTTCTTTGCTCCTTACAAACGCCCCCCGTGCCGTTGGGCGAGGCACCGCCCGAAGTCCGTACCGTCGATTCCGGAGTCCGCTCGATTGTAGTCGCTCCGCAGTCAGGACCAGGGTTAGAAGTACGACGGCTGTTAAGGATAGAACACGGATAATCCGCAGTCAATCGCCGGTCCAGCGCCGGGGCATGTTTGTTCTGCCCTTTTGAAGCGCCTTTCCAGAAGCCGCGTTTCCGTCGCATCTCTTCAGGTGGCGTTCTGTCTAGGCACCGCACCACGCGTGCAATTGTATTGTCCAGGGCCCTCCCCTGTAGATGCTTCGTTTCACTTCCGCAAAGTTGGCCAAAGAACGTACGTACCAGGATCGAAGTTGCTACATCGGGGGCCAAGTTCGCAAGAGAGACCAAGCGATTCGACGACAGCGCCGACGTGGGGGGAGACGTGTCATGGTACAGGGCTATCCGGTGGCGGCTCGGATCGAAGGACGTTGGACGGAGGTGGATGCGCTGGACCATGTCGTCAACGCCGCGTGCGTTCCGTATTTGGAGACCGCGCGGACCCTCTGCCTCGAGCGCGTCTTCGACGTGCGCCGTCGGCGCGCTGCGACCCACCACGAGGTCGGCGTCCGGATCCCCCTCGTCGTCACCACCCACTTCGAGTACGAGCTTCGCTCCGCCCCAGGAGCCGGGCCCGTGGCCCGGGCCTGTCAGTTATGACGCCGATGACCGCCAATATCCCTTGAGGCACTGCCGCCCACTAAAGTATGTTGAAATTGTCGCCAGCGCCCGCGTTCCAGTTCTAAATCTATCTAGCCAAGTCAGCAATAAAGTTGCCTTCCGTTTTATCTGTACTGCAATCTCTTCGTTGACACCGGCATTTTCGTCCGGTACTTTGCCAATAGCGGTTTGCGACTGTTAGGGGGAGGCCAGGGACCGGGCGCGAAGCCCCGGTCCTTTCTTTTTCGTTTTGACCCGGATCTCTTTGCGGTGGATCCCGGCCGGCAGCACAAGTACGGTCTAGGAGGAAAGGCAATCATCGGGCGATCCCTCAAGGTCCAGCTCTCTTTCGTGCGGTCGGGGACGCGCAGGCCCATTCAGGTGCATGAGACACGGACAGGAGGCCATCATGAGAGGGTACCCGAATCGGAGGCTCACGCTCGCCACAGCGTTGGCAACCGGTCTCACGGCCGCCTCGGCGTGGGGGGCAGGCCCGCCGCGCTCGGGAGTGCACCCGAACCTCGATCTGCCCGCCGTCACGGCCGGAGGGGCAGCCGTGACAGTACTGGGGGAGCGCCTCGGGGAGGTGGCAGAAGCCCACGGAATGTCCGCGGAGCGCCTGAGGCAGCTGCTGCTTCGGGAGCGAACGCTTCACCTGGACCGGCGCGGCCGCCTGTTCTACCAGGACGACCGCCTGCCTGCGGCCCCCGGCGGCGGCGCCACCGCCGGCCCGTCCGGTGCAGAAGCGGCCACCTATCCCTTCGAGCAAACCTTCCTGCTCCACAGCCGGCCGAGCGCGACGAAGCTCATCTACCTCGACTTCGACGGGCACGTGCTCTCGGGCACGGCCTGGAACGCGAGCTTCAACGGGGGCCAAACGATTACTTGTCCCCCCTTCGACTTCGAAGGCGGCCCCGGCGTCTTCACAGACAACGAGAAGGCGCGCATCCAGCACATCTGGAAGCGTGTGGCCGAGGACTTCGCGCCCTTCGAGGTAGATGTCACGACCGAGGATCCGGGGGGCGCCGCCCTCACCCGCAGCAGTACCGCCGACTCAAGCTACGGGATCCGCGTCCTGATCAACCCGATCAGCAGCTACATCGGCCCCTACGGCGGGATGGCCTACGTGGGCGTGTTCGACTACGTGGGGGACTACTACAAGCCGGCCCTCATCTTCCCGGAAAACCTGTATAGCGACGAGAAGTACGTCTCCGACGCCTGCTCCCACGAAGCCGGCCACATTCTGAACCTCAAGCACGACGGCACCACGAATGGCACCGAGTATTACGAGGGCCACGGCTCGGGCACCACGGGCTGGGCTCCCATCATGGGCTCCGCCTACTACCAGCCCCTGACCCAGTGGAGCAGGGGCGAGTACGACGACGCGAGCAACACCGAGGACGATCTCGCGATCATCGCGAGCTACACCGGCTACCGGGAGGACGACCGGGGCAGCGACACGCAGACCCCGACGCCCCTGCCCGCGGGGTCCCTCCTGAGCACGAGCGGGATCATCGGGCGCGCCACCGACGCGGACGTGTTCTCCTTTCAGACGGGCTCAGGACTTGCCACCCTCCAGGTCAGCCCCGCGATGCCGGGGGCGAACCTCGACGTCGAGGCAGAGCTCCTCAATTCGTGGGGGGAGGTGGTCGCCGCCGGCAATCCGGTCGAGGCCCTCGACGCCGGGCTCACGGCCTGGCTGTCACCGGGAACGTACTACCTGCGGCTGACCGGCTGCGGCTGCAGGACGCCGTCGACTGGCTACTCGAACTACGCGAGCCTCGGCCAGTACACGATCGAAGGCACGGTGCCCGACCCGACCGGCAACGACCCGCCCGTGGCCGCCGCCACCGCGACCCCGACGGCCGGCGACGCACCCCTGACCGTGGCGTTCAACGGCGCCGCGTCCTACGACCCGGAGGGCACCCTCCTCCAGTATTCGTGGTCTTTCGGCGACGGGGGAGCGTCGGCCGCCCCTTCCACCTCCCACGTGTACGACGTCGGAGGCAGGAGCTACACCGCCACACTCACCGTGACCGATGGCACAGGTCTCCAGGGCGCGGCCTCCGTGACGGTCACGGTGAACGACCCCGACGCGGACACCACGCCGCCCACGGTGCCCAGCGGTCTGACGGCCGCGGCCGCGAGCTGCAGCCAGATCGCCCTCGCGTGGGAGCCGTCCACCGACGACCAATCGGGGCTCGCGGGCTACAACCTCTATCGCGACGAGGTGCTTCTCGAACACCTGCAGGCTCCGGCCAGCGAGACCACCGACACCGGCCTGCTGGAGTCGACGACCTTCTCCTACGCCCTCTCGGCCGTGGACAACGCAGGAAACGAGTCCGCCCGGAGCGCGGCCGCGAGCGCCTCGACGCCGGCTTGCCCGGACACGGTTCCCCCCTCTCCGGACCCCATGACCTGGGCGTCGCTCCCCTCCGCCTCGAGCCAGACCTCGGTCACCATGACCGCCGCCACAGCCTCCGACCCGAGCGGGGTGGAGTACTACTTCGACTGCACCGACAGCGGAGGGCACGACAGCGGCTGGCGGTCGAGCCGCAGCTACACCGATACCGGCCTCAGCCCCGGCAGGACCTACACGTATCGGGTAGCGGGGCGGGACCGGAGCCCCGCCCAGAATCAGACCGCCTGGTCGGCGGCCGCCTCCGCCACGACGCCGGTCTCGGCCACCAAGCTCCACGTGGACTCGATCGCGCTCTCCACCGTGAAGGTCGGGAGGAGCTACTCGGGACGAGCCACTGTCACGGTGCGCGACAACCTCGGAAAATCGGTCGGCGGGGCCAAGGTCACGGGCACCTTCACGGGCGGCTACAACCAGACTGTCACCGCGAGCACCAACACGGCCGGGCAGGCCGTACTGAACACGGCTTCGAAGTCAGGAGTCCGTTCCTTCAGCTTCTGCGTGACGAACGTCGTGCACAGCCTGGGCTACGACCCGGCCGCGAACAACGTGACCTGCGCAAACCGATAGACCGGCATGGGGGGGCCTGTCACGAAGGGGCGCAACCGGTCGACCACGCCTAGCCGGCCGGGGGGATCCCCGGAGGCCGCAGCAGGCGGCATTAGCACTCCGCTCTCGAAGGCAGGACGCCGCGGACCCTTCGCTTGACCGTCAGCGAGAGCCTGGAATTCCAGGGATCCTGCGGCGCCGGAGGGGACCCCGCGGCCGGCCGGTTACGCCCGTCACGAAGGACCAGGCCGGGCCCAGGTGTCACCGCGTCCTTCCTTGTATCGCTGAGGCCCGACGCCCCTTGGGCCTGGCCCCGTCAGTCGCACGGCGCGGGTCGTTATCCGTGCTTCGCCTTCTTCGCGATGTGCGCCATGAGCCCCCCGTCGGCGATGAGTTCTTCCATGAAGGGCGGGATGGGGGCCACCCTGAACTCGGTGCCCCGGGTCACGTTCTTCACCACACCGGCCCCCGCGTCCACCTCCACCTCGTCGCCCTCCTGGATGCCGCCGAATGCCTCCGTGCTCTCGAAGATAGGGAGGCCCATGTTGAAGGCGTTCCGGTAGAAGATGCGGGCGAAGCTCTTGGCGATCACACAGGAGACGCCGGCCGCCTTGATCGCGATCGGCGCGTGCTCACGGCTCGACCCGCAGCCGAAGTTCTTGTCGGCCAGGATGACGTCGCCGGGCTTCATCTTGGCGACGAAGGCCGGATCCGCATCCTCCATGCAGTGCCTGGCCAGCTCCGCCGGGTCGCTCGTGTTCAGGTACCGCGCCGGAATGATGGCGTCGGTGTCGACGTCGGCGCCGAACTTCCAGACTTTCCCTCGAAGCTTCATGCTCCCACCTCCTCAGGCGCCGCGAGCCGGCCGGCCACGGCGCTCGCGGCGGCGACGGCGGGGTTCGACAGGTAGACCTCGCTCTCCGGGTGCCCCATGCGGCCCACGAAGTTGCGGTTGGTCGTGGCCACGGCCCTCTCGCCCTTGGCCAGGATGCCCATGTACCCACCCAGGCACGGCCCGCAGGTGGGCGTGGACACCGCCGCCTTGGCGTCGAGGAAGATCTCGATCAGGCCCTCCTTCAAGGCCTGGCGGTAGATCTCCTGGGTCGCTGGGATGACGATGAGCCGCACGTACGCGTGGACCCTTTTCCCTTTGAGCACCCGGGCCGCGACGCGCAGATCCTCGATCCGGCCGTTGGTGCAGGAGCCGATGACGACCTGGTCGATCGGCACGGTTCCGGCGTCGTCGATCGAGCGCGTGTTGGACGGAAGATGCGGGAAGGAGACCTGGGGCCGAAGCGTCGAGCAGTCGAGCTCCACGACGTCCGCGTAGCGGGCGTCCGGGTCGCTCGCGTAGTACACCGGCGGGCGCTTGGCGCGCCCCTCGACGTAGGCGCGGGTGGCGGCGTCGGGCGCCATGATGCCGTTCTTGCCGCCCGCCTCGATGGCCATGTTCGCCATGGTGAGGCGGCCCTCGACCGAGAGGGCGTCGATCGCGGGGCCGGTGAACTCCATGGCCCGGTAGAGGGCGCCGTCCACGCCGATCTTGCCGATGGTGGCCAGGATCAGGTCCTTCCCCTCCACCCAGGGCCCGAGGGTCCCCGTGTACACGAACTTCATGGACTCGGGCACCTTGAACCATACCTCACCTGTCACCATGGCGGCGGCGAGGTCCGTGGACCCCACACCGGTGGAGAAGGCGCCCAGGGCGCCGTAGGTGCAGGTGTGGCTGTCCGCGCCGATCACCAGATCGCCGGGCACCACGATCCCCTGCTCGGGCAGGAGCGCGTGCTCCACCCCGACCTCGCCGGTCTCGAAGTAGTGCTCCAGATCCTGCTCCCGGGCAAAGTTCCGCAGCACACGGCACTGCTCGGCGCTCGCGATGTCCTTGGTCGGCGTGAAGTGGTCGGGTACGAGCACGACCCGGCTCCGGTCGAAGACCTTCTCGGCCCCGGCGCGACGGAACTCCTGGATGGCGATGGGCGCCGTGATGTCGTTTCCCAGGGCGATGTCCACCCTGGCATTGATGATTTGCCCGGGTTCCACCCGGTCGAGGCCCGCGTGGGCGGCGAGGATCTTCTCAGTGATCGTCATGGATTCCTCGAGGAAGGGGGTTTCGATACCAATGGTTTCGGAGTCCGGGTGACCCGGTGGGACAAAGCGCTCAGTGCGCGCCCGCCGCAACCTTGCCGCCGCCCCGCTTCATCAGGAGGACGAGCGGCACGGTGCTCGCCATGAGCAGCGACAGGACCAGGAACGCGTCGTTGAAGGCCAGCATGCTCGCCTGGCGCAGAAGTTCCCGATAGAGAGCGGCGTCGACCGCGGGCCCCGGGCCGTGGAGCGACAGAACCGCCTCGAGCTTCTGCCGCGCGAGCTGAACGGCGGGGCTGAAGGCGGTCACGTGCTCCGAGAGCCGGGCCTGGTGGAACTGGGCCCGTCGCGCCAGGGTCGTCGTGGCGAAGGCGACGCCCACGCTGCCGCCGATGTTTCGGAGCAGGTTGTAGAGCGACGCCGCCTCGGTCATCTTCTCCTTGCGCATGTGGGAGAGCGTCATGGTCGTCAGCGGGATGAACAGGAACCCCATCCCTACGCCCAGGAGCACCCGAGGCCACACGAGGGTCCAGAAGTCCGCCTCGAGCGTGAACCGGGACATCCGGTAGGTGGCCAGGCTGCACACGAGCATTCCGACGAACAGGATCCGCTTCGGACTCATCTTCTGGATGAGGCGCCCCGCCACGGGCATGGCGGCCATGGTGGCGAACCCTCCCGGCCCCAGCACCAGCCCGGCCAAGAACGACGTGTAGCCCATCAGGGACTGCAGGTAGATGGGCAGGAGCACGATGCTCCCAAAGAGATTGAAGAAGGTGAAGAACATGACGACGTCGCCCGTGGCGAACGTCCGGTCCCTGAAGAGCCTCAGGTCCACGATCGGGTTCTCGGAGGAGAGCTCCACGAGCGCGAAGAGCGCCAGGCACACCGCCGAAGTCACGGCGAAGCCCAGAATCAGGCGCGAGGAGAACCAGTCCTCCCGCTGTCCTTTGTCCAGCACGAACTGGAGCGCCCCGAGCCCCACCGTCAGGAGCGCGAGGCCCCAGGCGTCGATCTTCATCCGCACCCGCTTCATGTAGGGCGGATCCGAGATGAAGAGCCCCACGAGCAGCACCGAGACGATCCCAACCGGCACGTTCACATAGAAGATCCAGCGCCAGGACCAGTTGTCGGTGATCCACCCGCCCATCAGCGGGCCGACGATCGGCCCGAACATGACGCCCATGCCGAAGATGGCCATGGCCATGCCGTGCTGCACCGGGGGGAACGCCTCGAGCAAGATCGACTGGCTCAGGGGCTGGAGGCCCCCGCCTCCCACGCCCTGGACGATCCGAAACAGGATCAGGCTCTGGAGGCTCCAGGCCGACCCGCACAGAAACGAGCTCGTCGTGAAGAGCGCAATCGAGAGGATCAGGTACCTCTTCCGCCCCAGGAGCCGGCTCAACCAGCCGGTCATGGGGATCACCACGGCGTTCGACACCAGATACGCCGTGATGGCCCAGGTCGCTTCGTCGATCCCGGCCGAGAGGGATCCGCGGATGTGGTCCAGGGACACGTTGACGATCGACGTGTCGATGATCTCGATCAGCGTGGGCAGCATCACCGCCAGGGCGACGAGCCAGCGGTTGATCGAGGGCGCCACGCCGGCTGCCACGCCCCCCGTCCCTGCAGCGCCCGCGTCGGCAGACACGGCGGTCGACGTCCCCTACAGGTGCGCCGTGAACGCCTTCTTCTTCCGGTGCTCAAGCTTGTTCAAAGCGTGCACAAAGGCCTTGGCCGACGCGACCACGATGTCGGTGTCGGCCGCCTGGCCGTTGGCCAGCACCCCCTCCTCCTCGATCCGCACGCTTACCTCGGCCTGGGCGTCGGTGCCGCCGGTAATGGAATTGATGGTGAAGTTCACGAGCCGGGGGTCCTTGCGGGTGAGTTTCTTGATGACCGAAAAGGCCGCGTCCACGGGACCGTCGCCGAAGCCGGCCTCCTGGCGGACCACCCCGTCGATCATCATCTGCACCGTGGCCGTGGGCACGGTCACCGTGCCGGAGGAGACGTTGAGGTACTCCATCCGGAAGCGGTCGGGGAGCCGCAGGATCTTCTCCGCAATCAGGGCGTCCACGTCCTCGTCGTAGACCGTCTTCTTCTTGTCCGCCAAGTCCTTGAACGCCTTGAAGGCGAGTTCCACCTGATCCTCGGAGAGCTCGTAGCCCAGGTCCTTCACCTTCTCCCGGAAGGCGTGGCGACCCGAGTGCTTGCCCAGGACCAGGGCGTTCGTGGGCACGCCCACCGATTGGGGCGTCAGGATCTCGTACGTGAGCTTCTCTTTGAGCACGCCGTCCTGGTGGATCCCCGCCTCGTGGGCGAAGGCGTTCGCGCCGACGATCGCCTTGTTCGGCTGCACCGGCACGCCCGTGACCAGGCTCACCAGCCGGCTCGTGGGGTAGAGGTGCTCGGTGGCGATGCGGGTGTCGAAGGGCAGGTAGTCAGAGCGCGTGCGAAGCGCCATGACCACCTCCTCCAGGGACGTGTTCCCGGCACGCTCGCCGATGCCGTTGATGGTGCACTCCACCTGCCGGGCCCCGGCCTGGACCGCGGCGAGCGAGTTCGGCACGGCCAGCCCCAGGTCGTTGTGGCAGTGGACCGACACGACGGCCTTGTGGATGTTCGGAACCCGCCCCATCACGGCGGCGATCATGGCGCCGAACTCCGAGGGGATGGCGTAGCCGACCGTGTCGGGGATGTTCACCGTCGTGGCGCCCGCCTCGATCACCGCCTCCACGACCCGACAGAGAAACTCCAGGTCGCTGCGCACCGCGTCTTCCGCGGAGAATTCGACGTTGGACGTGTAGCGGCAGGCGTGCTTCACGGCCGCCACGGCGAGCTCCAGCACCTCGTCAGGGGTCTTGCGGAGCTTGTGTTGCATATGGATCGGAGAGGTCGCGATGAAGGTGTGGATCCGGGGGTTCTCGCCGCCCTTGAGCGCCTCCCAGGCGCGGTCGATGTCCTCCCGCCCGGTCCGGGCGAGCCCCGTCACCTGCACGCCCCGCACCTTCTGGGCGATCAGCTTGACGGCCTCGAAGTCGCCGGGCGACGAGATCGGGAACCCGGCCTCTACCACGTCGACCTTCAGCCGCTCCAGGGCCTGGGCGACCCGGAGCTTCTCCTCGGTGTTCATGGACGCGCCGGGCGACTGCTCTCCGTCGCGCAGGGTGGTATCGAAGATCGTGACCGTGTCCATGGGGGTCCTCCGGGTGGCGGTCAGCGGTCAGCGGCCAGACTGGGGCGATCCGCGGAGCCGAAAGCTGACCGCTGATGGCTGACAGCTGCCTCTGCCCGCTTCAGTTCTTCGCCTTGTCCACGAGCCGGCCCTCCTTCAGCCACGGCATCATGGCGCGCAGCTTCTCGCCCACCGCCTCGATGGGGTGCTCGTCACCGCGGCGGCGAAGCGCGTTGAAGACGGGCTTGTTCGCCTTGTTCTCGAGCATCCACTCCCGTGCGAACTGGCCGGTCTGTATCTCGTCCAGGATCTTCTTCATCTCGGCCTTGACCGATGCGTTGACGACGCGCGGCCCACGCGTGAGGTCGCCGTACTCCGCGGTGTTCGACACCGAGTACCGCATGTTGGAGATGCCGCCCTCGTAGAAGAGGTCCACGATGAGCTTGAGCTCGTGAAGGCACTCGAAGTACGCCATCTCGGGGGCGTAGCCGGCCTCCACGAGCGTCTCGAAGCCGGCCTGCACCAGGGCCGAGGCGCCGCCGCAGAGCACGGCCTGCTCCCCGAAGAGGTCGGTCTCGGTCTCTTCCCGGAAGGTCGTCTCGATGACGCCGGCGCGGCCGCCGCCCACACCGCTCGCGTAGGCGAGCGCCACCTCCCGGGCGTTGCCCGAGGGGTTCGCGGCCACGGCGATCAGACACGGCACGCCCCGGCCCCGCTGGTACTCCGAGCGCACCAGGTGCCCCGGCCCCTTGGGGGCGACCATGAAGATGTTTACCCCCTTGGGCGGCACAATTTGGCCGAAGTGGATGTTGAAGCCGTGGGCGAAGGCGAGGTAGTCGCCGTCCTTCAGTCCCGGGGCGATCTCTCCCCGGAAGACGTCGCCCTGGAGCTCGTCGGGCAGGAGGATCATCACCACCTGGGCCTTGGCCGCCGCCTCGGCGACCGACAGGACGGTAAAGCCCGCAGCCTTGGCCTTGGGGGCCGAGGCCCCGTCGGGCTTCAGCCCCACGACCACCTCGAACCCCGAGTCGCGCAGGTTGTTCGCGTGGGCGTGCCCCTGGCTCCCAAAGCCGATGATGGCGATGGTCTTTCCCTTGAGGAGCGAGATGTCGGCGTCTTTGTCGTAGAAGATGTTCACGGAGCCTCCTGTCTGGCAGCTGGGCAGCTAGGCGGCGAAGCGGCTACGATCCGGCCGTCTGGCCGCCCAGCCGCCCAGCTGCCTAACCGAAGTTAGGCGCTTACGCTCTGCAGTCCCCTCGGCATGGCGACCTTGCCGGTACGGACGAACTCCTTGACGCCGAGGGGGCGCAGGAGCTCCAAGAGGGCGCGGATCTTCTCCTCGCCCCCGGTGATCTCGATCGTGTAGGTCTTGGGGGAGACGTCCACGATCTTTCCGCGGAAGATCTCGACCAGCCGAAGGATCTCGGGCTTCGTCTGCTCGGTGGCGTTCACCCGGGCCAGGATGAGCTCCCGGTTGAGGTACTCGCCCTCCTGCAGATCCGTGACCTTGAGCACGTTCACCAGCTTGTGGAGCTGCTTGATGATCTGCTCGATGATCTGGTCGTCGCCGCGCGTGAGAATCGTCATGAGCGAGACGGTCGGGTCCTGGGTCTCCGCCACCGACAGGCTGTCGATGTTGAAGCCGCGGCCGCTGAAGAGCCCGGCGACCCGGGCCAGAACCCCGAACTCGTTCTCCACGAGCACCGAGATGGTATGGCGCATTGGAAACTCCGTTCAAGAATCGATTCGTAGGGCGGGGCTTGCCCCGCCGGGCCTCAAGCGTGGCGGGGCAAGCCCCGCCCTAGGTGAGGAGCATCTTGGTCAGGGGCGCACCGGCGGGAACCATCGGGTACACCCCCTCCTCCGCGTCCACCTGGAAGTCGAGGACCACCGGGCCGGGGTGGGCCAGGGCCCGGTCGATCGCCGGCCTCACCTCGTCCGGCCGGGTCGCTCGGATCCCCAGGGCGCCGTAGGCCTCGGCCAGCTTCACGAAGTCGGGGGCGTACTCCATCCGGGTGTGGGAGTACCGCTTGCCGTAGAACAGCTCCTGCCACTGGCGGACCATGCCGAGGAAGCCGTTGTTGAGGATCGCGACCTTCACCGGAAGGTTGTACTGCACCGCGGTCGCGAGCTCCTGAATGTTCATCTGGATCGATCCGTCGCCCGCCACGTCGATCACGGTGCGCTCCGGGAACGCTGCCTGGGCTCCGATCGCCGCAGGGAGGCCGAACCCCATGGTGCCAAGCCCCCCCGACGTCACCCAGCAGCGAGGGTTCTCCTGCGGAAAGAACTGGGCCGACCACATCTGGTTCTGGCCCACCTCCGTGGCGACGATGCAGTCGCCACGGGTCGCCTCCCAGAGCTGTTCGACCACGAACTGCGGCTTGATGACGTCCGCGCCCTGCCGGTAGGCAAGCTGGTGGGCGCCGCGCCACACCTCGACCTCGCGGTGCCAGTCGGCCAGCGCCTCGTCTCGCCGGGTCCACTCCTCGCCCTTCACCAAACCGAGCATGACCCGGAGCACGTTTCGCACGTCGCCCACGATCGGGACGTCAACCCGAACGTTCTTCGAGATAGACGTGGGATCGATGTCGATGTGGATCACCTGGGCGTTGGGCGCGAACTCGTCGAGCTTGCCGGTTACCCGATCGTCGAACCGCGACCCCACGGCAATCAGCAGGTCGCAGTGGGACACGGCCATGTTGGCCCGGTAGGTGCCGTGCATCCCGAGCATGCCCAGGTAGAGGGAGTCGGACGCCGGAAAGCCGCCGAGCCCCATGAGCGTGTTCGTCACCGGGATCTGAAGAAGCCGTCCGAGCTCGGTCAGCTCCCGGGAGGCGTTGGACAGGATCACCCCGCCGCCGGTGTAGAACACGGGCCGCCGCGCCGCGTGGATCGCCTTGAGCGCTTTCTTGATCTGGCCGAGGTGCCCCTCGTACGTCGGGTTGTACCCTCGGAGCTTGACGCTCTCGGGGTACACGAACTCGGTGCGGCCCACCAGTACGTCCTTGGGCAGGTCCACGAGCACAGGGCCGGGCCGACCGGTGGAGGCCAGGTAGAATGCCTCCCGCACGATGCGCGCGAGGTCCTTGACGTCCTTGACGAGGAAGTTGTGCTTGGTGCAGGGCCGGGTGATGCCGACGATGTCGGCCTCCTGGAAGGCGTCGTTGCCGATCAGCGCCGTGGGCACCTGTCCCGAGAAGACGACGAGAGGGATCGAGTCCATGTAGGCGGTCGCGATCCCCGTGACCGTGTTCGTCGCGCCGGGCCCCGACGTCACCAGGGCCACCCCGACCTCCCCGGAAGCGCGCGCGAAGCCGTCGGCCGCGTGCACGGCGGCCTGCTCGTGGCGCACGAGGATGTGGCGGACGGGGGAGTCGTAGAGGACGTCGTAGACATTCAGGACCACACCGCCGGGATACCCGAAGATCGTGTGGACCTTTTCCTTCTTCAAACACTCGATGAGGATCTCGGCTCCGGAGAGCTCCATGGAAACCTCCAAGAAACATGCTGGGATGCTGGGCCCCGCGCCTGCCCGTCCGTGGGCCCGCGGGATACACCCCCTCCTGGGGATAATGCTTGGACGCTGGGAGGCGACGGGCCACCGGCCCCATCCCGGCATCCTGGCGTCCCAGCGCTCTTACGCCGACGGCCGGTCGCTCGAAGGCAGGACCGGCCGCCGAAGAGCTGCGGACATCGGTCGGCTATCCGTCGAGGACCGCCCCGGTGTTGGCCGAGGTGACGAGTCGGGCGTAGCGGGAAAGCCAGCCGACTCTCACCTTCGGCGCCGGAACAGCCCACTCGGCCCTCCGGCGCTCCAGTTCCTCCGCCTCGACCCTCAGGTCGAGCCGACGGGCCGGGATGTCCAGGGAGATCGGGTCGCCGTCGCGCACCAGCGCGATGGGCCCACCGGCGGCCGCCTCGGGGCTCACGTGCCCGATGCAGGGCCCGCGCGTCCCACCGCTGAACCGGCCATCGGTCACGAGGGCCACGCTCTCGCCGAGGCCCATCCCCACGATGGCCGCCGTCGGCGCGAGCATTTCGCGCATGCCGGGGCCTCCCCGGGGTCCCTCGTACCGGATCACCACGACGGTGCCGGACCGGATCTCGCCGGCCATGATGGCGGCCATGGCCAGCTCTTCGGAGTCGAAGCAGCGGGCCGAGCCCTGGAAGACCATCATCGACGCCCCGACGCCCGACTGCTTCACGATTGCCCCGTCGGGGGCGAGGCTGCCGGAGAGCACCGCAATACCGCCCTCGGGGCGCACCGGTGACGTCACGGGCCGGACTACCTCGTCGTCGACCCAGGTGACCGCTCGGGCGATCTCGGCGACGCTGAGCCCATTCACCGACGGCGCCTCGGCCAGGCGGTCGGAGAGGCGGTGGAGCACGGCCTTGACGCCTCCCGCCGCGTCCAGGTCCTCCATGAAGTGCTCGCCTGAGGGCCGCAGGTGACAGAGCTGGGGCGTCTCACGCGAGAGCTCGTCGAACCGCTCCTGGCGAAGGGCCACGCCGGCCTCCCGGGCGATCGCCAGCAGGTGCAGTACCGTGTTCGAGGAACCGCCGAGCGCCAGGTCGAGGCGAATCGCGTTGTCAAAGGCGCCCGGCGTCAGGATCCGTCGCGGGGTGAGCCCCTCGCGCACGAGGTCGACGATCCGCTGGCCCGATGCGAAGGCGAGGTGGCGCTTCTTCGCCATGACGGCGAGCGTCGTGCCGCAGTCGGTCAAGCTCATCCCGAGCGCCTCGGTCAAGCACGCCATGGTGTTGGCGGTGAACAGGCCCTGACAGGAGCCGCACCCGGGGCACGCCTCCGACTCGCAGGCGCTGAGCTCCTCCCGGTCGATCTCGCCGCGCTCGAACCGCCCGACCGCCTCGAAGGTGTCGTGCACGAAGTCGAGGCGCCGGCGCTTCAGCCGCCCGGAGAGCATCGGCCCGGCGGTGACGACGATGCAGGGAACGTCGAGGCGCGCCGCGGCCATGAGCATGCCGGGCGTGATCTTGTCGCAGTTGGTCAGGAGCACGAGGCCGTCGAGCGCGTGCGCTTCGGCCACACTCTCCACGAGATCGGCGATGAGCTCCCGGCTCGGCAGGCTGTAGTGCATGCCCCGGTGACCCATGGCGATGCCGTCGCAGATGCCGGGCACGCCGAAGAGAAACGGGTAGCCGCCGCCGGCGTGCACGCCCTTTTCGGCGTACCGCTCCAGGTCCCGCATCCCGACGTGGCCGGCGATCAGGTCGGTGAAGCTCGAGGCGATCCCGATCAGCGGCTTGCCCAGCTCCGACCGGGGCATCCCGCTGCCCGAGAGGAGGGCGCGATGGGGCGTGCGCTCGAGCCCCTCGACGATACGGCTGCTTCTCACGGCTTCGTGTCCTCCGTCGAGCCTCGATGCTCTGCCGGCTCCGGGTGGCCGCGGCGGAAGGCGAGGATCATCCGCGCCATCCGATCCTTGCCCGCGAGCTTGAGCTTCTGGACCTTCTTCTTCTCGATCTCGTCCTCGGCGTTCAGGCGGGGGCGCCGCGCGTACTCCTGAAGAATCCTCTCGAAGCGCTGGTGCGCCTCCATCTCGCGGCGGAACTCCTCGCTTTCCTTCGTCAGAATCCGGGCGATCGCCTCGTCGCGTCTCTCCATGCCCTCCTCGACTACGGGACTCGCGTTCGACGGGTCCTGACCGTCCCCGATGGCTGCTTCAAGGGGAGCGTCATGCTATTACAACGCAGCGACGGTGTCAACGCGCCGGGACGCAACCCCTCGAAATTCCAGCCCGTTCCGTCAAACCCAGTTCCGTGCGAGCAAACTCCGGCCTCCTTGACACTTGGTTTTCGCCTGTACTATCGTCCCGACCTTCCCGGCCGAGGTCTCCGCGTCCGTGGCCGCCACCAGGAGCGACCCGCCCCATGCCCACGTTCGACTTCCTCGTGCTCGGCAGCGGCATCGCCGGTCTTTCCTTCGCCCTGGAGGTCTCGGGCACCGGCACCGTGGCCGTGGTCACCAAGAAAGATCGCAGCGAGTCCAACACCAATTACGCCCAGGGCGGCATCGCAAGCGTCCTTTCCCCCGACGACTCCTTCGAAGCTCACGTGAGGGACACCCTCAACGCCGGCGCGGGTCTCTGCCACCCCGACGTCGTGGGCCGTGTCGTGCGCCAGGGCCCGCGGGCGATCGAGCGGCTCGTACGCTGGGGCGTGGCCTTCACCCCCGGCCACGGGACGGGGGTGCCCTTCGACCTCGGGCAGGAGGGCGGCCACACGCGTCGCCGGATCGTCCACGCCACGGATATGACCGGTCGCGAGGTGGAGACCGCGTTGCTCCAGCGAGCCAAGGAGAGCCCCAATATCGTCTTCTTCGAGAACCACTGCGCGGTCGATCTGCTGGTCCATCGCCGCGCCGACGGGGCGCTCGCCTGCATCGGCGCGTACGTCCTGACCCCGGAGGGCGCCATCGAGCCGTTCGCCGCGCCGTTCACGTGCCTCGCGACGGGCGGCGCCGGCAAGACATACCTCTACACCTCGAATCCCGACATCGCCTGCGGAGACGGCGTGGCCATGGCCTATCGCGCCGGCGCCGAGGTGGCGAACCTGGAGTTCATGCAGTTCCACCCGACCTGCCTGTTCCACCCCTTCGCCAAGAACTTCCTGATCAGCGAGGCAGTGCGCGGCGAGGGAGGGGTCCTGCGACTGACCAGCGGCGAGCCGTTCATGGAGCGCTACCACCCCATGGGCTGCCTCGCACCCCGCGACGTCGTGGCGCGTGCCATCGACGATGAGATGAAGCGGCGGGGCGACGAGTACGTCCTGCTCGACATCACGCACCGGCCCGCCGACTTCATCCGCACTCGGTTTCCCGGGATCCATGAGAAGTGCCTCAAGTTCGGCCTCGACATCACGACCCAGCCGATCCCCGTGGTGCCCGCGGCCCACTACCTGTGCGGGGGTGTGGTCGTGGATCCCCAGGGACGAACGGGCATCCCGGGCCTCTACGCCGTGGGTGAGGTGGCGTGCACCGGGCTCCACGGCGCCAACCGCCTGGCGAGCAACAGCCTGCTCGAGGCGCTGGTTTACTCCGAGGCCGCGTCGCGCGACTGCCTCGAACAGTGGAAGGAGGCCCGGCGGCAGTTTCCCCCCCCCGACCCGTGGGACGCGTCGGGCACCACCGACAGCGAGGACGAGGTCGTGATCACCCAGAACTGGGACGAGATCCGACGGTTCATGTGGAACTACGTCGGCATCGTTCGCTCCAACAAGCGGCTGGAGCGGGCCCGCCGGCGAATGGACCTGCTGAGGGACGAGATCAACGAGTACTACCGGCACTTTCGCGTGACCGCGCCCCTGGTCGAGCTCAGGAATCTGGCGCTGGTTGCCGATCTTATGATCCGTTGCGCAATGACACGAACCGAAAGCCGGGGCCTCCACTGCAACGTGGACTTCCCGGCCACGGACGAGACTCACTGGAGGAAGGACACGGTGCTCCGCAGAGGCGACACGTGACGGGCCGAGGATTCGCCGAATCGGTTCTGGTGGTCGACGACACCGACTTCATGGTCCAGGTGCTCTCGGATCTCTTTGCCGCCGAGGGGTTCCAGGTCCACAGCGCCCGATCGGGTCCCGAGGCGCTGATCCTCTACGATCGGGTGCTCCCGGACCTCGTCACGCTGGACCTGGTCATGCCCGGCATGGACGGCCTGGCGGTGCTGGCCGCCCTTCGCGAGATCGACCCCGCTGCCCGAGTGGTGATGGTCTCGGCCGTCGGGCAGGAGGAGAGGGTGATGGACGCCATACGCCTCGGCGCCCGCAACTACGTGCTCAAGCCCATCGACCGAGAGAAGGTTCTCGAGACGGTCCGCCGGGTTCTGGATGACTACTGACCGACGCTAGGGGAAACGACGCCGAATGCCAGAACCTGTCTTGCTGAGCGCCGAAGGCGAGGTCGTCCGGATCACGGTCGCTCCAGATCACCCGGGACCTTATTCCACCCTGGTTTCGTTCCTGCGCCAGCACCTTCCCGGCGTGTGGATCGACTGGGTCGCGGTGAGGGAGGCGTACCGCTTCGGCCGCGGCAGGCCCTTCCCTGTGGGGCGTCGCCGGGCCGAGGCCGCCTTCGACGAACGGGCCAAGATCCGCTTCTCCGAAGACGGCCTCGCCGCGTTCCTCCTCCTGTACCCACCCCGTCCCCGCGGAAGCCGCCTGACCGAGGCCGACCTGGCCCGCCTGGTGCGCGCGTACGGCGTACCGCCCGAGTTAGTCGACGCCCACGCTCTTCGCATGGCATTCCTGCGGCACTCCTACCAGGAGTCGGAACTGATCGCCCGCGGCCGCCCCCCCTTGGACGGGGCGCCGGCCCGCGTGGACTGGGTTCGCGGCCTGCCCACGGACCCGGAGGGCTTTCTGGCCGCCCTGGAGTCCCTGGGGGATCTGTACCCCACCGAGATTCTGGCCGAGGTGGCGGAGCACGGGAAGGCGGGCACCCTCCACCCTCCGGAATCCGGCACCCCGGGCCTCGCCGCCTCCGGCGCCCCGATCCCGGCTCGGGCCGGTGAGGACACCATCAGGCTCGGGCCGGGCCTTCGCCTTGACCCCGCCGAGGGCACGATCGTCGCAACGGCCACCGGGCACCTGCGGCTCTCGGGACGCGGCGCGACCACGGCCCGGGTGCTCCCTCTCCTGCGCGTTCGGGAAGCCCAGGACCTGGAGCCGTGGCGGGGCGCGGTCTTCCCCGGCTCCATCGTCGTGGAGGGAGACCTGGAGGTGCGGTTTCCCCTCAAGGTGCTCGGAGACGTGGAGGTGCGCGGGGGGCTCGTGCGCTCGAGCCTGGAGGTGATGGGCTCCCTGTTCGTCCGCGACGGGGTGATCCATCGTGGCCACGAGCCTGTGCGCGTCGGGGGAATCCTCTCGGCCGCGTTCATGGACCGGGCCTGGGTCGCGGCCCATACGGTCCACGTACGCCGCTACAGCCTGCAGAGCCGGCTCCTGGGGTTCGACGCTGTGCTCGCGCCGAGCAAGGGGGCCAACCTGTGCGGCGGCCAGATCGCGTGCCGAAAACGCGTGGTGGCCGACGTCCTGGGCTCTCCCAACTCCATGGACACCGAGGTGGCGGTGGGCGCCCCCGGCTTCAACGCAACCTTCCACGCAATGTTTCAGTCCTGGGCGGACGCGCTCCGCAGCCTCCCGACGGAGGAGGGCCCCGAGGAAACGATCCGGGAAGAGGCGGCTCGCTGGGAGAAGGCCACCCTCGCCCTCACCGTCCCCCACCTGCCCCACGCACTCATCGCGACGCAGCGCGTCCACGCGGGCGTCACCATCCGCATCGCGAGCGCGCTGCGCGAGATCGGCAACGCCGTCGGCCCGGTCTCGTTCACCTACGAGAAGATCGGCGACCGGGACCGCGTGGCCATGACCCGGGGATGAGAAGCGGCAGGAGCTAAGGTTGTTCCCACACGGGAGGCGAGCGCCACAGGCTCGCCAGGAGCAGCTCCCGCATCACGACAAACTCCTTGGGCAACCGCTCGTAGACCTTCAGAAGGAGCTCCTCGTGGGAAAGGAACTCCCGCAGCCAGGCCTCCCGCTCCACGGACATCAGCGCCGAGAACTGCTCCCGAGTCATCCCTTCCAGGCCTTCCCAGTCGAGATCCTCATAGCGCGGCATCCAACCCAGCGGACTCTGGATGGCCGGCGCGCACCCGTCGGCGCGCTCGATGATCCACTTGAGCACCCGCATGTTCTCTCCGTAGCCCGGCCACAGGAATTTGCCGTCCGCGCCCTTGCGGAACCAGTTGACCGAGAAGATGCGGGGCGGGTCGGAGATGGCGTGTCCCATCTCGAGCCAGTGGTCGAAGTAATCCGAGATGTTGTAGCCGCAGAAGGGCAACATGGCCATGGGGTCGCGGCGGACCTCTCCCGTCGCCCCGGCCGCCGCCGCGGTCGTCTCCGACCCCATCGTGGCGGCCATATAGACCCCGAAGTTCCAGTTGAAGCTCGCCACCACCAACGGCACGGTCTGGCTCCGCCGCCCCCCGAAGATAAGCGCGCTCAACGGCACCCCCTCGGGCTTCTCCCAGTCCGGATCGATGGAGGGGCACTGAGAGGCCGGGGCCGTGAAGCGGGCGTTCGGATGCGCCGCGAAGCGGCCGCAGTCAGGCGTCCAGGGCTTGCCCTGCCAGTCGGTGAGAGCGGGGGGCGGCCGGTCGGTCATCCCCTCCCACCACACGTCGCCGTCCGGGGTGAGGGCCACGTTGGTGAAGATGCTGTTTCGCTCCAACGTCGCCATGGCGTTGGGGTTCGACTGGTAGGACGTGCCGGGGGCCACGCCGAAGTATCCGGCCTCAGGGTTGATGGCGTAGAGCCGCCCGTCCGCGCCCGGTTTGATCCACGCGATGTCGTCGCCTACGGTCGTGACCTTCCAGTCCGAGAGGGCCGGAGGCGGGATCATCATGGCGAAGTTGGTCTTTCCGCAGGCACTCGGGAAGGCACCGGCGACGTACCGCTTGACCCCCTCGGGCGACTCGACCCCGAGGATCAGCATGTGCTCGGCGAGCCACCCCTCCTCCCGCGCCATGCTCGACGCGATCCGGAGGGCGAAGCACTTCTTGCCCAGGAGCGCGTTGCCCCCATACCCGCTCCCGAACGACCAGATCGCGTTCTCCTCGGGGAAGTGAACGATGTACTTGTGGTCCCGGTTGCACGGCCAGGGCCCGTCCGGCTGCCCTGGGGACAGCGGCGCGCCCACCGAGTGCAGGCACGGTACGAACGTCCCCTCCTCGCCGAGGGCGTCGAGCGCGGCGCGTCCCATCCGGGTCATGATCCGCATGTTGACGACGACGTAGGCGGAGTCGGTCAGCTCGACCCCGATGTGCGAGATCGGGGACCCCAGCGGGCCCATGCTGAAGGGGATGACGTAGAGGGTGCGGCCCCGCATGCACCCCTCGAAGAGCCGCTCCAGCATCGCCTTCATCTCCGGCGGAGAGACCCAGTTGTTCGTGGGTCCGGCGTCGTGCTTGTGGATGCTGCAGATGTACGTGCGGTCCTCCACCCGCGCCACGTCGCTCGGGTCCGACCACGCGAGGTAGCTGTTGGGCCGCTTTCCCCCATCGAGCTTCCGAAAGGTTCCTCCTCGGACGAGTTCCGCGCACAGGGCGTCGTATTCGGCCTCGGAGCCGTCGCACCAGTGGATCCTCTCCGGCGTGCAGCGGCGCGCGACGTCCGCGACCCACTCGAGGAGTCTGGGGTTCTTCACGTATCCCGGCGCCTGCGCGGCGCGCTCGATGTCCTCGTGTGTCACGGCGTCGACTCCCCTGGGCTGAAGGGTTGCATACGGTTTGTGTGCCTGGCGAGAAGCCCTCACGATATCATGCGCCCCGACACGCCGCACCTTCCTTCGCTGCCGCGAAGCGACGTGCTGCTGGCACCCGGGGCTTATTTTCTGTAACGTAATTCGCCACACGTCATCGAATTCATCATGGCGCTAACGCGCGGAGAGGAGGAGTTCATGATCGAAGTAAGCGACAAGGCGAGGGAGAAGCTGCTCGAATCCCTCAAGGAGCACGGGGAGAACCCGTCGGTGCGAGTCTATGTGGCCGGAAGCGGCTGAGGGGGCCCCTCCTGGGGCTTGGCTCTGGATGAGCCAACGGAGCAAGACGAGGTCAAGGTCGAAGCAGGGTTTCGGGTCATCATCGACAAGGCTCTGCTCGAGCAGAGCGGAACAGTCAGCGTGGACTACTTGACGGGGCCCTTTCGAAAGGGGTTCAACATCAAGGCAAACAGCGCGCAGCAGGGGTGCACCCCGCAGCCCGGGGGGTGCAGCTGCGGCTGAGAGACCGGTCGGGGGGCCAGGGGGGATGCCCCCCTGCCCTCTACTCCGGTGTGACACGTCTCTCGACCGTCGCCCGGCCTCACGGAGTGAACCGTGGGATCGGTTGGGCGAAGAGCAGCGCCATCACCAGGAACATCACTCCGATGAGCAGCATCCCCCACGCCACCCCTCGGGTGCGCGGATTCAGTGTGCACCCACCCACGCAGTGCTGATAGCGCCTCCACAACAGCAGGAACGCGCCGAAGAGGGCAAGCAGGGCCCCCAGGCTCCCCAGGGCATAGAGCATCTCCGGGTGATTCACGGCCGGTCCTCCTTCCGGGCCAGGGCGACCCGGCTCGGGCCGCCGTAGTCGAGGGGGCTTTCGGGCACCAGTCCGGCGTCCCCCAGCCAGCCGAGCACCTCGTCGAGGGCGTACGTCCGCCCCCCGTCCGTGGCCACGAGCATGTGAACGCCGAAGAGCGCCGCGCCGCGGGGTGCGGTCCTCGAAGGCTCCAAGAACTGGTCGTGCACGCCGACCCGGCCGCCGGGCCTCAGCGTCTGGGCGACTCGCCCCAGGAGGCGTCGCCCCTCGTCCTCACTGAGCATGTGCACGATCTGGCTTGCCCAGACGAAGTCGTAGCCCTCCCCCAGGGGCGCCGTGAGAAAGTCTCCCTCTTGAAACGAGATCCGCTCCGCCCCGTCGCGGCCCGACAGGAAGTCCCGGGCAATGACCGACGTCGGCGGCAAGTCGAAGTGCGCCACGTGAAGGTTCGGCCAGCGGCGCACGAAGGCCAACGCGTAGTTTCCCGGTCCGCCGCCGAGATCGAGCACCCGCCGGCACCCTGCCAGAGGGAGCCGGTCGGCGAGCAGCGGAGCCAGCTCCCGGGTCACATTCTCCATGCCGAGGATGAAGTGGCGAAGCCCCTCGGGCGATGACGGGAGCTGCTGGGTCTTCCGCCGCAGGGCCGGGCGGCCCGTGCGCCACGTCTCGGAGAGCCCGGCCCAGTCCTCCCAGGTCGCATGAAGGTGCAGAAGGACCGACCCCCGGTAGTCCGCGGAGGCCCGCACGAGGAAGCGCGCCACCGCCTCCGTGTTGTCGTACCCGCGGGGCCCGAGTTCCAGCAGGCCCAGGGCCACCAGGGCGTTCGCCGCGATCTCCGTGGCCCGGGGATCGAGGTCGAGCTCCCGGGCGATCTCTGCCACGGATCTCGGCCCGTCCGCAACGAGGTCGAAGACGCCGAGTTCCAGAGCGGTCAAGAGGAGTTGGGACGGCTGGAAGCCGGCCGCCAGCGCGCGCAGGTCATCGAACGTCATCAGCAGCTCTCCCGGCGGAGTCGAGAGGGGTCGACCGACGGCAGGTTACAGCCGGGAAGATAACGCAGGAGGGCCAGCCGGCAAGACGGCGGGTCGGAACCGCGGCCCGACGGGACGCGTCAAGGGGGCGCTTCGAGGACCTCGACGATTCCGGGCGCAGCGGAAAGCGAAAGGTCGACCACCTGCCCGTCCTCGGCTTCCACGAGCGGTTCCAGCGCATCGGGGCGCCCCTCGCGCAGGACCGCCGCCCGGCGTCCATCGCTCATCGCCACGGCCCGGCCCGGCCCGAGCACCCGGAAGACGCCGAGAAACGCGGAGACGTGGCGGCGGTGGAGGCGACCGGCGGCCGTGTCGCCGAGGAGAACCGTGCACGCCTGGGCCACGGTTCGTGCGCCCCGGTAGGGGCGCACGGTGCGCAGGGCATCGAACACGTCGGCCACGGCGACGATCAGGCTCGCCGGATGCGGGCCCCCGGGCAGCGGAATACGGGGGTACCCGGACCCGTCGGCCGCCATGTGGTGCTGGTAGGCGATGACCGGCAGCAGAGGGTGTACCTCCTTCCCCATGTCGACGAGTCGCCGGGCACCATGGGCCGGGTGCCCGTTCATGACCTGCCGGTCGTCGGGGGAGAGGGGGCCCTCGAAGTTCAAGACCTCTCGCGGGACGTCATACTTGCCCACGTCGTGGCACAGGGCCCCGAGCGCAATCGAGTCCACGAGCTCTGCCCGAGCCCCCAGCGCCCGCGCAAGCACTCCGGAGAGGGCACAGACGTTCAGGGCGTGGGTAAACGTGTAGTCGTCGTGGTCCTTCAGGTCCCGGATCGGTTGGATGAGATCGGTCTCCGCGGCGAGGTGGCCCGCGAGTGCCGACACGATTTCCCGGGCCCGCTGGAGCCCCTCTTTGCGCTCAGAAGCCAGATCCGCGAGGGCCTCCTCCACGGCCGGCAGGAGCGCGCCCTGATCCGGGGCGCCCTTCGGCCCCTCGTCGGGCGAGGCCGAAGGGCCGCGAAAGGACAGTCCGCCGGCCTCGATCCCAGGCGGCCCTTCGAGCGCCCCCCCTCGTGCCGCAGCCTCCAGCCACCGGGCCAGGGCCTCCGCGGTCGTCTCGGGCCGAATGGCAACGCTCTCGCACCCGGACGCACGCAGATCCGCCAGGAGCCCCGCCAAGGGGTGGCCGGCGATCGCCTCGGCGCGGTCTTCAACGACCACCTCGTCTCCGAGCACCGCGATGCGTACCGGCGCGCCCCATCGCGCCAGGGCCTCGGCGGTGCGCTGCGCGGCCCGCTGAACCTGCTCGTTGCCTCCCGGGTAGAGCCTCCGGGTCCGGTACAGGGCCCCGAGGTCCGAGAGAAAGCGGCCGAGCGGATCGATCCCCACGGCCGTCACTCCCTCGCCTCGGCGCCGACGCCGAGGAGGAGAGCGCGCGACGCCTCCCGCCGCACCTTCGGATGGGAATGCTCCGCGAGCTCCCGCAGCACCGGCACGGCGCGGGTTCCGCCCTGGCGGCTCAGCACGAGGACGAGGTTTCGAGTCACGTACCAGGGGCCGGCCCTCGCCCGAGAGACCAGGGTCGGGGTGGCCTCGGGCGAGAACGACGAGAGGGCTTCCACGAGAAACCGGCGCCCGGCGATCCGTTGCTCTTCCTCCAGGGCCCGGAGCGCCGGCCCCAGGAGGGCCCTCTCGTGGGCCCGGCAGAAGTGCACGAGCGCCCGAGTCTCGTGGGTCGTTGCCTGGCGGGCAGCCCCCATCGCCCGGCGAAAGAGCTCCTTCACCAGCGCGGGCCTCTCGCCGAGGAGCCCCGGGAGCATCTCATCGACCCGGTTTGCATAGGAGATCGCCGCAAACGCCCCGTTGTCCTCGGCCCGCGCGCCCACCCGGTCGACGACGCGCTCTCGCCAGGTTCTCCCGCCGTCCGCGGCGAGCCCGAGGAAGACCCAGTCCAGGTGTGGTCCCGGGTCTTCGTCGATCTCGACGCCCCGCCCCCCTCCGGCGCCGGGCACCGACTCCGCGATCCTCTCCAGGCTCTCGGAGTACTCCTGGGCCATGAAGGGGTCCTCCTCCAGTCGCAGGAGGAACTCCTCCACGATCTTCCACACCCCCTGGGCGAAGTCCGCGCCACTCCCGTCGGCCAGGCGGGAGGCGACGAGGGACAGCGACCGCCGCGTGCCACCCGGTGGCGCCAACCGGCGGAACACCCCGGCCAGCCGCCGCGTGCCGCGCTCGCCCAGGGCAGCGAGGCCGGCCAGCAGGTCCACGAAGCGTTCCCCGTCCAGGTCACGGCAGAGCCAGGGGGCGCACGCTCCCCCCGGCAGACCTCCGGGGCTCTCGGTCGCCACCAGCGTCACCAGGTCGGACGTGGGAAGGCCCCGGCCCGCCTCTGCGATCCGATCCAGCAGTGCAGCCCGGCGGTCCGCGGGAAGGAGCTCCACCGCAGCCTCAACGCGCTCCCCCAGTCCGGCCAGCAACAGCGCCACGCTGCGGAGCGCCTCGTTCCTCTCGCTGCCGTCGGGGCCCTCGGGCCAGAGGTCCGGAGACTCCAGCATCCGGGCGAGCTCCTGAGGCGTCGTCTCGCCGGCCTGGAGCCACTGCCAGACCTGCCGACGCCGCTCCACGGGCGAAAGTCGGTGCGCCTCGACGTGTGGGGTCGCGGCGGCGTGGATCTTTTCCAGGTCCAGGGGGTCGACCGTGAGCCCGGCGACGCCCCGGGCACCGAGCTCCCGCCGCAGATCTTCGGCGGATGTACCCCGCTCCCCCAGGAGGGTCGCGAGCTCGTTGAGGTCACGGGGGGAGCAGGAAGAGTTCAAGACAACGCGGCCGATGCGGCGCTCGTGGAGGACTGCGGCCAAGCCGGCGGCACGCGTGCCGGCTCCGCCCACGAACTCGTCACCCACCGAGAGCTCGTCGCGGGTCACCGCCACCGCAAGCCTCCCCTCGGCGTCCCTCGGCGCTCGGCTGACGATGCGCTGGGCAGCGTCTTGGATCGCCGGGTGCCCTGCCGGGTAGAAGCGCACCCCGCGGATCAGCAGAAGCAGGTCCCGGGCGAAGAACTCCAGGGACCGGGCGAGGCTTGACGCGCCCCCGGGTCGAGTGGGGGGTTGGTCGTCCATGCCACTACTGATCGGCGGCGGACGCGAGACCTGAAGCCCTCCCCGGCTGGAAAACCGAAACCAGGAGACGGCTCGGCCGTTGCGAAGCCGTTATCCTCCGCCGTCCGGGAGGACGCGACGGCTCTGAAGTCGCTTGTAGTAGAAGTTCTGGCCGTACAGGACGCTCACCGGGTTGTGGCCGGTCACGCGGTCCTTGACGACCAGGGTGGTCACAGGGGCCTGGGAGTGCTTGTTGAACAGCATGTCGTGGCCCACGCACAACCCCACGATGACGTTCATGTGGGTGCCGGCCTCGTTGAGGAGCCGGGCCTGGGCGATGGGGTTGCAGGCAGGCTCGAAGGTACCGGGTCGGACCTTTTCCGACTCGTCGAGGCCGAGCTCGAGCTTATCGATACTGCCCGCCTTGCAGCACACGCTCTCGGGCTCGAACCCCTGGGCCTTGAAGATCTCCGCGAGGCGGTTCGCCTCGTCGAGCAGCCCGACGCAGGTGGCGATGCCGATCTTTCGGTACCCCATCAGCTGGGCGAAGGCGATCGTGTCCTCCACCCGGGTCCAGCGCGGGTTCACCGCGTCGCTGCCGGGGATCGGTTGGTAGCACAGCCCCTCGACGCGGGCGGCGACCTGAGCCATCTTCGCGTCTTCTCCCTCGCCGCGGTACTCGTCGAAGGACTCGGCGAGCACCGTAGCCTGCCGTCCCGAGGGGCAGCCCGCCGGCATGGCGGGCTTCGCCTCGGGGCTGCTCCAGCAGTAGGTCTTTCCGGTCTTCTGCCACGTGGCGCTGCACCGACTGCACGCGTAGGGCTTCTCTGCTGTGCTCACTTCTGCCTCGCTTTCTTCTTGTTTGGTAGCGCCGCGGCGGCCCGTCTCTCCCCCCTGACCCCTCGCCTCTCCCAGATCCATCCCTTGCGCACGAAGAACCAGGTCATGCCCAGGGCGGTCAGGGCCATTACGCCGAGCAGGGTGGGATAGCCCCAGCGCCACTCGAGCTCGGGCATGTAGCGGAAGTTCATGCCGTAAAGGCCGGCGAGAAACGTCAGGGGCATGAAGATCGTGGCGATGATCGTGAGCACCTTCATGACGGCGTTCATGCGGTTGCTCACGCTCGACAGGTACACGTCGACGAAGCCCGAGAGGATGTCGCGAAACGTCTCGACGGTGTCGATGATCTGGATCGCGTGGTCATGGACGTCCCGGAAGTACACCTGCGTCGCGTCGTGGATCAGGGGCGACTCGCCGCGGGACAGGCTGCCGACGAGCTCCCGCAGGGGCCAGACCGCCTTGCGCAGCCCGAGCATCTCGCGCTTGATGGCGTAGATGGCACCGAAGGTCGCTTGGGTGGGCTTCTGGACCAGCTCGCCCTCCAGGTCCTCGATCCGGTCCCCCAGCTTCTCGAGCACGGCGAAGTAGTGGTCCACCACGAGGTCGATCAGGGCGTAGGCCAGGTAGTCGGCGCCCGCCTTGCGCATCTTCGCCTTCTCGTTCCGCAGGCGCTCCCGGATCGTGGCGAACAGGGGGCTCGCCTTCTCCTGGAAGGTGAGGACGAAGTTCGCGCCAAGGATGAGGCTCAGCTGGTCGGTGTCGATGCGGCCGCCCGGGCCGTCCAGATCCGCCGTCCGAAAGACCATGAAGAGGTAGTCGTCGAAGTCCTCCACCTTGATGCGCTGGCCCGTGTTGACGACGTCCTCCAGCACCAAGGGGTGGATGCCGAAGCAGGTGCCGATGCTCTCCACCATCTCCACGTCGTGGATGCCGTCCACGTTCACCCAGGTGACGCTGGGGCGATCCCGGAACGGGGTACAGGCGTCGGCCCGTTCGGCCACCGCTTCGGTGAACTGGCCCTCGTCGTAGTCCACGAGCGTGACGAGCGCCGTCGCGGTCTTCTTCTCCCCGAGATGGACCAACGTGCCGGGCGGGAGCCCGAGCTTGCGCGAACGCGCGCCGGTGAGGGTGTTCATGGCAAGGCCGTGCCCCTAGAACTCCACCCCGCGCTGCGCCTTGATCCCCTTCTGGAAGGGGTGCTTGATCTCCCGCATCTCGGTCACGAGATCCGCTGCCTCGATCACCTCCGGGCGCGCGTCGCGCCCGGTGAGCACGAGGTGGACCCCCTCGGGCTTCTCCCGGATGAGCTGCAGAACGGCATCGACGGCGATCAGGCGGTAGGCCACGGCGTAGTTCACCTCGTCGAGGATCACCATTCCGTACTGCCCCGAGAGCACCTTCTCGCGCGCAGCCGCCAGGGTGTCCCGGGCCAGCGACACGTCCTCCGGATTGGGCTCGGCCGCGCCAAGATCGACAAACCCCCTGCCCATGGGGAGGATCTCAAAGCCCGGCAGGAACTCCGGAGCCTTGAGCTCCCCGTACTTCCAGGAACCCTTGATGAACTGCACCATGCAGACCTTCAGTCCCTGCCCCACGGCGCGCAGGGCGAGACCCAGGGCAGCGGTCGTCTTCCCCTTGCCGTTGCCCGTGTGAACGATGACGAGACCCTTCTGGGCCATGGTTCCTCCCTCTCGGTGGGCGTCAGCCCGTTGCACCTTTCAGAAGGGCAGGTTCAATCCGAGCCCCCCGGCAACCTTCCCCATCTCGCCCGTGACCAGCTCCTGGCTCTTCTTCACCGCCTCGTTGACCGCGGCCAGCACCAGATCCTGAAGCATCTCCACGTCGTCGCGGTTGACCACCTCGGGGTCGATCGTGATGGACAAGATCTCCTGCTTGCCGTTGGCCACCACCCGCACCATGCCCCCTCCGGCGGACGCCTCGATGATCCGGGTTCCCAGCTCGGCCTGGATCTGGGCCATCTTCTTCTGCATCTCCTGCGCCTGTCGCAGCATGTTTCCGAAGCCCTTGGCCATGTCGTCTCCCTTCCTGTGCCGCACGTGCCCGCGCGGACTCTTCCGGCGGGCGACGGACCGCTCCCGCGCCCGTCATCGTTTCCCTGTCGGGAGCGCTCAGGGTTTGAGCGCCCGGACCTCCTCTACATCGCCGTCGAAGATCTCCAGGGCCTCCCGCACGAGCGGGTGCTCGAGAGCCTCTTTCTTGAGGCTCCGAGCGCGGTCCGACTCCGCCGACCCGTTCCTCCCCCTGGGCCCGTCGGACGCCGGGAAGGATAGCTCCACCCGCGCCCCGGCTCCGGCAAGGCCCGCCAGGGCCTCGGTGAGGAGCCCCGCTTTGGGCCGCCAGAGGAACTCCTGGCCGGGGTCGTCGCACGCCACGACCGCAAGCCTTCGGTCCGCATCCCAGCTGTCAAGGCGGCCGTGGCCCCGGAGCACGGTCCAGAAGGGACGGTTCGAGCGCTCAACGCCGGAGAGGATCGCGTTCCACACCCGCTCGGCACCGAACCGCTCCGGGGCGGGGCCCTTCTCTGGCAGCACCGCGGGCGAAGCCGTGGCCACGACTGGCGCAGGGGGCGGCATCGAGCCGCGGTCTCGTGGGGTTTCCGACGAGACCTTCGGCGCGGCGACGGAGCCCGGCCCGGCGGCCCCAGTTCCCTCGAGCACTCGCCGAAGCTCGCTTCGGACGCGGTCCGCCGCCGCCTCCCCCGTCGCCGGTTCGACCAGGCGGGCAGCGAGACGCACGCCCACCGGCCCGTCTCCCGCCGCCGCCAGCACCTGGCTCAGAGACAGCAGGGGCGGCAGCTTCGCCATCTTGAGCAGCGTCATCTCCAGGGTCACGGCGGGTCGAGAGACCGTGCGGAGCCCCTCGACTCCCTTGCTCAACATGTCGAACAAGGCGTGGGTCTCTTCCCAGCTGACCGACTCGAGGGCCCCTCGCACCTCGCTTACCTCCTCGGGTGCGAGCTCCACCAGGTCCTCGCCGCCCTCCACCGCCTTCAGAACCGCCAGATCCCGAAACACGTCGAGGAGGTCGAGGGCGAACCGTCTCACGTCGTACCCGAAGCGCTCGGCCTCCAGGAGCCTCTCCAGAACGCGCCGGGGGTCCTTGGCCAGCACAGATCCCACGACGCCGAGCACGCACTCCCGATCCACGACGCCGAGCACGTCTCTCACATCGGCGTAGGTAACCGCATTGCCGGCGTACGAGATCACCTGGTCGAGCAGGCTCTGGGCATCCCGGACGCTGCCGTCGGCCTCGCGAGCCAGGGCTACGAGGCTCCGCTCGTCGATCGCGATCCCCTCGGCCCGGGCGATGTCCGCCAAGAGCGCCATCAGCTCGCGGGGCGAGAGGCGTTTGAAGTCGAACTGCTGGCAACGGCTGAGGATCGTGATCGGGATCTTGTGGGCATCGGTCGTCGCGAAGATGAAGACCACGTGAGCCGGCGGCTCCTCCAGGGTCTTCAGGAGCGCGTTGAAGGCCGCCGTAGAGAGCATGTGGACTTCGTCGATGATGTAGACCCGGTAGGGGCCCCTCACCGGCGCGTAGCGCACCGCCTCCCGGAGGCGGCGCACGTCCTCGACGCCGGTGTTCGACGCGCCATCGATCTCCAGGACGTCGGGGCTCTTGCCGTCCGTGATTTCTCGACAGGAGGGGCAGTCGTTGCACGGTGTAGGAGTCGGCCCGGCGGCGCAGTTCAGCGCTTTGGCGAGCACGCGGGCCGCCGAGGTCTTTCCGACCCCACGGATGCCGGTGAAGAGGTAGGCGTGAGCGATGCGCTGGGAGGTGATGGCGTTGCGCAGCGCCCGGGCGATGTGCTCCTGCCCCCGGATCTCCTCGAACGTCTGCGGGCGCCACCGGCGCGCCAGCACCAGGTAGGACATGGGAATACCCCGAGTGGAGACAGCGCCGAGATGGGCACCAAGGATGGCTGGACTACCTGCGGCACACGGAGGGCACGGCTACCGCTGCTTCCTTCCGGACCTGACGGGGTTTGCCACGCCTCCGTTGCGCAGGGCCCAGCCATCCTGGCTGCCCACCTCGTGCTTCGGCGGTCATACAGCGGAACCAAGTAAAGAAGGAAACTGGCGGAGAGGTAGGGATTCGAACCCTAGGTACCCGTCAAGGTACAGTTGATTTCGAGTCAACCGCCTTCGACCACTCGGCCACCTCTCCGCGCGATCTCTTCCGGCACTGCACCAGCCCTTCGGCGCCCCTCGAAGAACGCCTTGAGCAGCCGAGAGGCCTCCCCCGCCCGCACCCCACGCTGAACGTCCACACGGTGATTGAGCCGCGGGTCATCCGAGAGGTCGTAGAGGGTGCCGGCCGCCCCTGCCTTGGGATCTGCCGCGCCGTAGACCAGCCGCGGAATTCGGGCCTGGAGCAGCGCCCCCATGCACATCAGGCACGGCTCCAAGGTGACGACGAGGGTCGCCGCATCCAGCCGCCACCTCCCAAGCTGCTCGGCCGCCCCCGCGATGGCGAGGCACTCGGCGTGGGCCAACGGATCGGCCCGCGCCTCCCGGAGGTTGTGCGCCCGGGCGACCACCCTCCCCTCCCAGACGATCACCGCACCCACGGGAACCTCTCCGCGGTCGAGCGCCACCCTGGCTTCGGCCAGGGCCTGATCCATGGCCTCGAGCCACAGGGAGCGCGGAAGATACCATGACGAAGACTCGGATGCAACGCCACCGGCCATGTGCCCACGGTAGCACGCCGCCCTCCGGCGAGGCAACGGGCACGGGTCGTGCAAGAAAGCACGAGCGACTGCTGTTTCGTTCGCTCGTCCGAGTGCATTGGAGGGAGACCATGAACGAACCGACGACCCCGACGGCCACGGCCCTGGAACGTCTCGCCCCTCTCCTCCCCACCGGTTCGCCTACCTCGAAGGACCTGTGCCCCCCCGAGGCCCTTCGCCGGCTCGACGATCACTGGAGCCGCCTCGAAGGCCTGGGCTTCCTCCTGGAGATTCGCCCCGGAGCCCTTCGGGTCCGTCATCGAACCGTCAGTTTCGAATCCGTACTTCACTTTGGGGGCCAGGACGACCTCGGGGAGCGCCGGCAGCTCTTTGCGTCCCTGAAAGCAGCTTTCGGCGGCCTCCGGGACCGATTCCCGTGGCTCTGGCAGCCGAGTCCCGCGGTGACCACCCCCTACGAGAGCCTCAAGGCCGTGGCGGACGTGTGTGAAACCGTCCGGTCGAGGCGAAGTCGGAGCAGCTGACCCGACCGTTTCCTCGACGACCGCCGTGGAGTACACTGACGCGCCTGACCCCGGACGCCAACGTGGACCCATGACGACGACCGCCGACAGCACTTCCGCACGACGACTCTCCGAGCTGGCCGAGGAGGTTCACCGCCTCGTCTCCGAGTCAACGTCCCTGCCGCGCGAAGATCCCGTCTCGGAGATCCGCCGGGGCCTGCTTCGGTTGCGCGCCGAGCGCGACGACGCGCTGGACCGGCTGCGCGCGACCGAGCAGCGCTTCCAGCGCTTCGCCGACATGAGCCCTGACGCGGTCGCGGAGGCCGAGGCCGAGAGCCTCACCCTGCTCTCCTTCAACCCGGTCCTGTGCCGCATGCTGCGTCGCTCACCAACAGACCTGGAGCAGGCTCCCTTCGACTCCCTGTTTCAAAGCTCCGCCGAGGCGGCCGAGCTCCTCGGCCGCCTTCGCGAGACTCCCCGCCTCCGCGACTGCGAGGCGGAGCTCCGTCGCGGAGACGGCAGCTCGTTTCCCGCCCTCCTCACGCTGGCGCTCGTCGAACGGGGCGGCGAGCCGCGGATCGAGCTGATGGCTCGGGACGTCTCGGCCAGCCGGGAGAGTCAGCGCAAGGACCGAGACCAGACGCAGACTCTCGTCGACCTCTACGGAGAGCTCAGCCGCGCGCACGACGCGCTTCAGACCGCCTACGGGGAGGTCGAGGAGCGCGTCGCCCGTCAGACCGCCGAGCTGCGCCACGCCTACGACTCCCTTCGGGCCTCGGACCAGGTGAAGACCGAGTTCCTCATGAAGATGAGCCACGAGCTGCGTACGCCGCTCAACTGCATCATCGGGTACTCCGAAGCCATGACCGAGGGCCTCGACGGGCCCGTATCCGGCCGTCAGGCACAGAGCCTCGCCCGAATCGCCGACAACGGCCGACGGCTCCTGCGGATGATCGAAGACCTGCTCGACCTCTCGCGGCTGGAGTCGGGACAGCTCGAGTTCGTCTTCAGCGCCCTCGACGTCGGAGACGCGCTCCAGGACGTTCTCCACCAGGCGAGGAGCCTCGTCGCCCGGCGCCCCATCGGCCTGGAACTCTCGCTGTCGGAGCCCCTTCCCCCCGTCTGGGCCGACCCGGACCGGCTGCGCCAGGTGGTCTTCAACCTCGTCGGCAACGCACTCAAGTTCACGGATCAGGGGTTCGTGCGCGTCGAGGCGCGACGGGTGCCCACCGCCGGCGTAGAGGTCCGCGTCTGCGACTCGGGACCGGGAGTCCCCTCCGACCAGGCGGAGACGATCTTCGAGCGGTTCACGCAGCTGCCCGGCCGCGACCGCTCGGGCGCGGGTCTCGGCCTGTCGATCTGCCGCGAGCTGGTGGAGGGGATGGGTGGCAAGATCTGGGTGCAGGACGGGATCGGCGGGGGGAGCGTCTTCACCTTCACTCTCCCCGTGGCCCCGTCCCCCAGCCAACTGACGCTGCCGTTTCACCGAGGCGGGACTTCGCCCCTTCTTGACACGGGCGACCCGCCCGCCTGAGGCGGATCAGAAGACGAACCGCTGCAGCGCGCTCTGGGTAGCCACGATCAGGGCGCCGAGGACCCCGCCCCACCAGGCGATTGCCCCCAGTTCCCGCTTGGCAACCGACACGATGACGCGCTCCAGCTCTCGGGGCGGAAGGCGCAGCACTTCGCGCTCGATCAGCCCCTCCACATCGACGATCCGGAGGATCTCCGGGACCTTCGACGCCACCGCCGGCATGACGCGATCCAGGGCCTGCGACACCAACTCGCGGGCGAAGTCCTCGGCCACCCAGCGCGACAGCCGTCCGACGGGGGTGTCCAGGAGGAGTCCGGCGAGCGCCCCCTCCTCCCGGCGAGCCAGGAGCTCGAGGCCGCCGTGGGAGGCCCAGCGGCCGAAGACTCGGGTCAAGCGCTCTGCGGCTCTGTCTCCAGCGCCCGACAGCTCGGCGATCTCAGCCAAGGACGTGTGAAAGACCCTCAAGAGCTCTCGCTCCAGCACGCGCGCCAGCGCCTCCCCGGCCTCCGGCAGCCGAAGCCTCGCCGCAGCCCAGGCGGCCGCCCGGGCTGCGAGCCGTTCCACCTCCTCCGGCGCGACGTCGCCGAGCAGATCGGCCGGGGCCCGCTGGAGGAGCACCTCCAGCGCCCCCCACACCCCCTGTTCCACGTGGGCCCGGTTCTCCTCTTCGTAGACGAGCTCCCCCAGGCGATACAGGTTCGCGTCCACGACGGCATCGACCTCGCGAAACACCCGCTCCCGCCCCAGGAGGGCGGCACGGCGGACCAGGTTCCTCAGCAGTCCGCCTTCCATCTCCAAGAGGTAGGAGCGGATGCCGGCGCGCACGGCGCCCTTGATCTTCTCGACGTTCTGGGGGGAGAGCAGGACCTGCTCGAATCGCTGAAGGATCGCGGGGACGCTCCCGCGCACCGCCTGCAGCAGGGCACTCCTGGCTTCGGGCGGGAGCAGGTCGCCGAGAGCGCGCCGGCTCTCCGCGAGACGAGGAAGGAGGATTCGGAATCCCTCGCGGAGGCGCTCCTCGAGATCCGGCGAAGCGAGCAGGGCGGTCCCCTTCGCGGCCACGAGCCGAGACAGGGCAGCCTCCTCCCCGGGGAGCAGCTCTGCCGGAGTTCGCTTCAGCAGGAGCTCGAACCCGGAACACACGACCGCCTCCCCGGCCGGGGACGCGAACCACGGTTGAAGGGCCCGAGCCGCCTCCAGGGCCACGCTCTCCACCACCCTCCCGACGGCTTGTTCCCCCGCGACCCCGAAGAGCTCACGAAGCGTACCGTACTCGCGGCCGAAGCAGCGGCCGAGCGCTTCGTGGGCCAGGGTTTCGAGGGCCTTTCGCACCTCCGCCCCACCGATCCTCTCGGCCACGCTCTCCTCTCGCAGGAGATCCGAGGTGAAGATCCGCGCCACGGAGCGCGCCATGTCGGCCTTGCGCCGGGGGATCATGCCCTGAAGGCGCAGCCCCAGGAAGCGAACCTCCTCGAAGGGGCGAAACAGCATGACGATCGCGATGCCCGTGTGCACGTACCCAATTGCGAACCCGATCCCCAGGGAGAGCAGGAACTTCAGATAGGTCATCGGGGGTCCCGACGCCCGCTTACGGGCCCCACTCGAGAGGCGGCGGTGGCGCGACCGCCGCGACCGCCTCCACCTCCAGGCGGGCGCCGCGCGGCAAGGCGGCCACCTGTACGGTGGAGCGAGCCGGCGGGGCGCCTGTGAAGTACTCGGCGTACACCGCGTTGAACGCCGCGAAGTCCTGCAGGTCCCGGAGGAAGACCGTCGTCTTCACCACCAGGTCGAGGTTCGACCCCGCCGCCTCCAGCACGGCGGCCAGATTGTCGAGGACGCGGCGGGCCTGCGCCTCGAGGGGACCGTCCACGAGCTCCCCGGTCTCGGGAACCAGGGGGATCTGGCCCGAGCAGTACACCCACCCACCGGCCACAACGGCTTGACTGTAAGGACCGATCGCTGCCGGCGCCCGCCCCGTCTCCACTCGCCTCTTGATCATGGCTCACCCTCTCCGCTGTCGTCCGTTCCACCCGGGCCGTACCCGTGCGCCGTTGCTCTGGCTCCTGGGGTATGGTACAGCTGACTCGCCGGCTCCGCTGCGGTCCGGCACCTCACTTTCCGGCGCCTTGCCGTCCAACCCGGAGAAGAGCATGTCCACCGCACTCTCGAGCCCTGCCGCCGTCCTCGAAGCCGTGGCCCAAGGGGACCTCGCCGCCCTCCGCCGGGCGCTGGAGGAGTCGCCCCTCGCGCGCCACCTCGGCATCACCTTCACCGAGCTCGAGCCCGGACGCGCGGCCGCCACCCTGCCGGGCGGCCCCGGGCTCCCCAACTTCCTAGGGTACGCCCACACCGGCGCCCTGTTCGCCCTCGCCGAACAGGTCATGGCAGCGGCCGCCAACTCCCTCGGCTACGTGGGTCTTCCCTTGAGCTGCGAGATGCACTTCCTGAACGCAGCGAATCCTGCCCATGCCGTCGCGGCGCGCGCCCACGTGGTCGACACCCAGGGACGGATCGCGCGGGTGCTGGTGGAGCTCGCCCAGGGCGATCTGCCCGTGGCCCGGCTTACCGAGATGGTCTTCCTGCGCTCCGGCGCGAAGGCGTGAGCGCGGCGCCCCGCGAGGCGATCCACCGGGCGGCCGCTGAGCGGCAGACGCTGGTTCAATTGCTGCGCCGTGAACTCCACGAGATCCCCGAGCTCGCCTTCCAGGAGGTCGAGACCACCCGCTTGGTGGCCGAGTTTCTGGCGACGCGCGGGATCACGTTCACGCCCTCTCGCTCGGGAACGGGCGGGATCGCGGTCGTGGGAGGGGGTGACGGCGCCGGCGTGATCCTCCGGGCGGATCTGGACGCCCTCCCCGTCGACGAGCCCGCGGACCATCCGTGCCGATCTCGCCACCCGGGCCGAATGCACGCCTGTGGGCACGACGCGCACGCGGCGATGCTCCTGGCGACCGCCGACGCTCTGGCCGACCCGACGCTCGGATTTCGGGGACGCGCCGTGTGCGTTTTCCAACCCGCGGAGGAGGGGCCTGGAGGCTGTCGGCGCCTGCTGGAGGAGGGCCTCCTCGAGAAGCACCCGGTGGGGTCGGCCGTTGCCCTGCACGTCTGGCCCCAGCTGGCGACCGGCCAGGTCGGGCTCGAACCCGGACCCCGCATGGCCGGCATGGACCGCATCACCCTCACGTTTCACGGCCTGGGCGGACACGGAGCCTATCCCCACGCGTGCATCGACCCCGTCGTGATGGCCGCCGAGGCGGTCCTCTCGCTTCAGACGATCGTCAGCCGGCGGCTCGATCCCCTCGAGCCCGGGGTCGTGACCCTCGGCTCGATCCACGGCGGCACCGCGGCCAACGTGATCTCGGATTCGGTCGAGCTCCTCGGTACCACGCGCTTCTACAACGCCGAGACTCGGCGTCGCCTCCGCGAAGAGGTCGAGCGGGTCGGGCACGGCGTCGCCTCCGCTCACGGCGGCCGGTTCGAGCTCCGGTTCGACGAGGGCTACCCCGTCACCCGCAACGATCCCCGGGCAACCGAAACCGTCGCCGCCGCGCTGCGAGAGGTATTGGGAGACGAGGCCGTGGTTGCGGGCAGCCGCACCATGGGCGCGGAGGACATGGGCTACCTGCTGGAACGCGTACCCGGCTGTTACGTGCAACTGGGTTCGAGTGCCGCCCCGAACACCGCCCCGCCCCTGCACAGCGCGCGGTTCTCGCTCGACGAGGCGTGCCTGCCCGTAGGGGTCGAGGCCTTCCTGGCCGCTGCCTTCGCCTTGGACCCTCCTGCAGAGGAACCCTGCGCCCGCACTACGTGCGTGCGCCCGACCGGCTCTCGCTCGCGTTGATCTCGTCGCGCAGGGAGATCCCCACCTTCTTCATGAGAGCCTGAAAGTTCGGCCGAAGCATCCCGGTCTCCTCGGCTGCCCTCGTGACGTTCCACTTGTTGCGCCGCAGGGCATCTAGGACGAAGGCCTTCTCCACCGGTTCGACGGCCCGCTCCCGGATCTGGCGCTTCGTCTCCTTGAGCTCGTCGGCGCTTCGCGGAACGTAGGCCGGACGTCCCTGCCCCTCGTCCTCCTCACCCCACTGGAGCTCCAGATCGTCCTTCTGGATCAGCGGCCCATCGGTGAGCACAACGGCGCGCTCGATGGTATTCTCGAGCTCGCGCACGTTGCCCGGGAACCCGTACTCCTCCAGGAGCGCCATGGCGTCGGGGGCCAATCCCCGGATCTCCTTTCCGATCTCCTCGGAGAACGTCTTGAGGAAGTGTCCGATGAGGAGCGGCAGGTCGCCCTTGCGCTCCCGGAGAGGGGGCAGGTCGATGGGAATGATATTGAGCCGGAAGAAGAGGTCCTCTCGAAACGATCCCTCGGCGACCATCTTCCGGAGCGTCCGGTTGGTCGCCGCGACGAGCCGGATGTCGATGGGGATCGGCTGGGTGCCGCCCACGGGAGTGACCTTGCGGGCTTGGAGCACCCGCAGGAGCTTTGCCTGGGTCGCCAGGCTGATGTTCGCCACCTCGTCCATGAAGAGCGTCCCCCCGTCGGCCACCTTGAAGAGTCCGGTCTTCGTGACCACGGCGCCCGTGAACGAGCCCTTCACGTGGCCAAAGAGCTCGCTCTCGAGCAGATTCTCGGCCAGCGCCGTGCAGTCCACGGCCACAAAGGGGTGTTCGCGCCGGCCACTGTGGCGGTGGATCGCGCGGGCGACGAGCTCCTTTCCGGTTCCGCTCTCCCCGGTCACGAGGATGGTACTGTCCGAAGGCGCCACCTGGAGGATACGGCGGTAGATCTTCTGCATCTCCCGGCTCTCGCCTACGATGCCGTCGAAACCTTCGCTCGTGTGGTAGAGGGTTTCGATCAACAGGCTCCGGTGCTCGAGGGCCCGGCCGACCTTCTCCTTGAGCTGGTCGGGCGTGAAGGGCTTCGAGATGTAGTCAAACGCTCCGCTCTTCATAACCTCCACCGCGTTGTCCACCGTCGAATAGCCCGTGATGACAACCACCGGAAGATCGGGCTGCTTCTCCCGAATCGCCTTGAGGACCTCCAGGCCCCCCATGCCGGGCATCTTGAGATCGGTCACGACCACGTCGAAGTCGATGGCGTCCAGGAGCTCGAGCGCCGCATAGCCGTTCGCTGCGGTCTCGACCTGGTAGAGGTCCCCGGAGAAGATTCGCCGGCTTCCTTCCCGGACGACCGCCTCGTCGTCCACGATCAGGATCTTCCTCTTCTCCATCTCCCTCGACCCTCCCATCCGTAACTTCACGGCGCGCCGAGCCCGCTCCCAGACCTTTTCCCCGTTCTGGCGAACCCGTTGCTCCGAAGACACCCCCCGTTGTCGGCCAGTCCGCACCCCCCGAAATCGGCAGCGCCTTTATTTTACTCCCAGCCCCTTGAAATCCAAGATCTCTTTCCCGTGCACTCGGGATGGAATCGAGCCGGCCGCCATACACCTGCACAGCCCTCTCATACACCCCCTCCTGAACGTGTTCCCCACGTTATCCCAGCAAGTTGAAGCATTCTCGGCCTTCGCCGGTTCGCGGCACGAGCGAGCATGGTGTACGGCCTCCGTATACACCGAGAACCGCCCAGAGGGCGGCGAGGGGGGTCGGCAATGGCACAAAACCCTTGGTAGATTGCATAGTTCAGTCACAGACCCCCACCCAAGGTGGGGGCTTGATAACCGGGAGCCGCCCAGGGCGGCGTGGTACACCCGGAGCCGCCCGAGACGGCTGGAAGATTCTTCGGCGGCATCGGCCTCGGGGCGAGTCATCGATATGTCGGCTGTCCGAGTTGTGTCCGGGCGTCGCCCTCATGAAGCATGGCCCCAGAGCGCATTCCTTGCGCATGAGTGCCGACCGGAACTGAGACCCTGTCAGGTGTCAGCCTTTTTCGGCACCCTCGAGAGCCAAGGCGCGCTCCCGGAACCGTCAAACTTCGGGGGTCCCCCGCCAAAGGCGGGGGGTTACCCGTTGTACTTATACAAAACTAAATTCTCCTTTTATCGTACAGTTTGGCACAATCACTGCACGGGGGTAGGGCAAGAGGGGCGTTCGGGACCGGACCGGAAGGGAGCCTGCCATGAAGAGCGCGATCTCCACCCTGTGCACGACCGTGATCGCCACCACCGCCACCACCGCCGCCTGGGCCGCCGCCGGGCCCCGGGCCGAGGGCGTAGGCCTTCTGACCTGGCTCTTCCTGGGCTTCGGCGCGCTGATCGTCGTCGGCCAGTGCGTGCCGGCGCTGGTGCTGTTCGTCTCGATGGTGCGGAGCCTGTTTACCGGCACGGCC
>JACRMM010000022.1 GCA_016214985.1 Deltaproteobacteria bacterium
CATGCCCCACACGGCCGCTCCCGCGAACCCTGCCCCGTCCTTCACGATGTCCTCGAAGCACCCCACCGGCACCTGCTTGACCTTCGCGGCCCCGTTGATGTCCACGAACAGCGCCAGAATGTACTCGATCCCGTCCGCCGCGAGCTTCGACTTCATCGACTCCAGTCCCATCCGCATCTCCATCGTCATCGAACTGCCTCCTTCTCTCTGCTGGGGGTTTCGTTGGTCGGTCCGTCGTCGTCCCGCGGCGCGAAAGCCGCATTTCGAGGGCACCCGGGCGGGAGTCTTCCCGCGGAAGGGTTCCTCGGCAAGCAACCGCTACCCGACGTTGGACGTGCCGGGACTGCTTCGGGGGCTCGGGCCACTCCCGAGAAACCCTCAGCAGAGCAGTGCTGAATCGAACCCTGTTTGGTGACACGCATTCACCTGGATCGGACTTACACGCGGAGCGTGACCCGCGACCCTCTTCGGATCCTGGTCCGACCCTCCGGCTTGCAGTGATTCCACGGTCGCAGGAAACGCCGTTTGAGGGTGACATACACCGGCCATTTGGTCAAACGATTTTCACCGGAGGAAAGAGAAAACTCCGAGCGCACCTGAGCGGTCTGACGGCCCCCTCACGCGCTGTCTCCGCCCCGGAGCTCCTCGGGCCGCGCCAGGACCCCGACCCCCTTGCCCTCTTCTTCGTCCAGGAACACGTGGAGGAGCATTCCGGCCGCCCGCGACGGAAGGTGGAGAAGGTGGACGGTGCCCTCGAATCCTTTGAACTCGGGCAGCGCTGAACCGAGGAGGTTCGGGCCCTCGAGGAAGAACGGCTCCCGAAAGACGGTACCCGGCTCGTCCGGGTGGATCGCGAGGGGCACGATCTCCGCCTCGACCAGATCGTTGAAGAAGTGGGTCCCATAGGACACTTCGGGCGTCGATCCCCCCTCCTGGAACGCGATCTCACCCAGGATGAGCGTGTTGTTGAGGTCCTCGTAGCCCACCCGCACGCCCAGGTTGAGATCGTTGCTCCCCCAGCGGCCCGGGCCGAACAGCGCATATCGCTTCCCCTCGAGCAGCCGATTGACGTGGCTCACGACGCGCCCGACCCTGAGCTTCTCCTCCTGCGTGCCCAGGCGACCGTAGGCCTTGGGGTCCACGTAGACCGCGTACTCGATGTCCCGTACGATCTGATTCGAGCCCACGCCCACTGTCGTGAAGAGGGTGCGTTCCTCCGGGAGATCGGCGGGGAGGACCACCTTGCCGCGGTGCTCCTTGATTCCGAAGGGCCGGCACTGAAGCAGGTAGAACAGCCCGCCGTCCCAGGCGAACTCGACGTCCACGGGGCCACGGTACGCGTCGTGGAGGGCACGGAGGATCTTTCGGGTCACGCGGACGAACGGCGTCTTCTTGAGGAGGTTCTCGAACGTGACGCACGCCCGGCGAAAGTCCACGCTCTGGCCCCGGAAGAGCGGGGCGACCAGGTGGCCGTCCTCGTCCACCGAGAGAGCATCCGAAAGCTCAGGGTGGCTCGTGCCTTCCAGGAGGGGGACGCAGGGAACGGTCTCGAGCCGGCCGCTCCGAAGATTGAGCACGTCGGCCAGGCGCTGGGAGTACTTCGCGATCGGCCCGGCTTCGACCTCGGGCCGCAGGAGCGGGTGGCTGAGCGGGACCATCCGCGGATAGTCCGCGGCGACCCGGTCGACTGCGCGCGTGCCGAGCCCGCACACGAGGCGCACCAGGCCTTCCTCCTTGCGGATCCGGGGTGTCCAGCGGTGTGCGTTGTGCGAGTACCCCACGCCCGAGACGAAGGGGAAGAAGGTGTCCCCGAAGCGGCGCCCCACGACCTTCTGGACGAGCACGGCCATCTTCTCGTCGAAGTCGAGCAGCTTGTGGTCGCGCCGGTACAGGATGGGGGCCGGGGCGTAGGTGCTCATGTGGACCCGGTTGAGCCCCCAGATGAACTCCCGGAGCCGGTGCTCGAGATCCCCCTGGTTGACGATGAACACCGAGTCATACTTGCCGGAGAACGCGAAGCCGAAGTTGTCCTCGAGCAGGGTGGAGGAGCGCAGGATCAGCGGGTGCTCCCCCACGCGGGAGAGGAACTGGCGGAAGTCGTCGACGACGTCCGCAGGGAACGTGGCCTCTCGGAAGACTCGCTCGATCTGGCGGTAGTCGTCCTCGATCTCCTCCCGTGTCTTGTACTTGTGGCTGTACAGGCGGTCGAGCCCGTTGTGGTCCACGAAGTCCGAGAAGATCCCACTGTTGAAGTAATACGACTCGGGCACGCGGACCACCTGCTCGAGCTCCGGGTCGCGGTCCCCGAACCGGGGGAGCACGATCTTGGACGCCAGGAACATGCCAGCCGCTTTTCCGCCGATCTTCCCGGGGCGGCGGCGGTCCCAGTAGCTTGCGTCCAGGAGGTCGTCGACGTCGCGGATCGTGATGTGCTCTTTGGCGATGCCGACGAACGGGAGCTGGCCGGAGATGAAGTGGCTGATCAGCGCCACGCGGGCCCCCATCACCTCGGTGGGCGACAGGATCATATCGCCCTGGGGGATGCTGCAGAACTCCTTGAGCGCCTGCTTGATCCGAGCCGAGGTCACCCCTTCGGTATTGACGATGCGGTTGAGCTTCCGGAACACATCCTTCTTGCGGGCGAAGTTGATGTGGTCCTCGATCTCCGCCTCGGAGAAGTTTCGCGCGAAGTGCAGGTCGGTCACTGCGTCGAGATACTCGCGGAGCCCTTCACTGCTGTCGGCTTCGCCCACATCCCCTGCCCGCGCGGCCCGCGCCTGCTCATCGAGGGCTTCCCCATCCGCGATCCCCCTCTCGGCCAGGGACGCCCGGAACAGGCCGCGCATGGCTCCGACCAGGGTCGGGTGGCGCATCATCTTCTGGTAGAGCCGGTAGGCCCGGACCAGGATCACGGCGTCGATCGCCTCAGGGGCAAGCCTTTCGCCGCCAGAGAGCCCGACCGGCGGGCGGCCGGAGGCGGGCTCCTCGGGTGTCACACCCAGCCTCGGAGTTTGCAGGCTTCCGCCACCCGCGACACCGACACCAGGTACGCCGCGCGGCGCATATCGACCCGGTACTTCTCGTGCATCTCATGAACCTTTTCGAACGCGTGGGTCATCTTCTGGTTGAGCCGGTCGTGCACCTCGTCGAGCGGCCAGTAGAAGTTGTAGGTGTTCTGCACCTGCTCGAAGTACGACACCGTGACGCCGCCGGCGTTGGCCAGGAAGTCGGGCAGCACAACCACGCCGCGGTCGAACAGCACCTGATCGGCTCCCGGCGTCGTCGGCCCGTTGGCCAGCTCGCAGCTGATCCGGCAGTTGACCTTCGAGGCGTTCGCCTCGGTGATCGAGTTCTCGAGCGCCGAGGGGAAGAGCACCGTAGTCTCGACCTCCAGCACCTCGTTGGGCCGCAGCGCGTCAACGCCCGGAAAGCCCTGGAGCGAGCCGTGGGTCTTCTTGTGGTCCACGAGCGACCGGACGTCGATTCCCTTGGGATTGTGCACACCGCTCGTCGAGTCGCAGGCAGCCACGAGCTTCAATCCAAGAATCTCCTCCCCGAGCAGCGCCGCGTACTGCCCTGCGTTACCGAAACCCTGGATCGCCATGGTGGCTCCGCCAAGGTCGATGCCGTGAGCCCGGGCTGCCTCGCGCGTGATGTAGATCCCGCCCCGGGCTGTGGCGTCTCCGCGCCCCTGGGACCCCCCGAGCGCCAAGGGTTTTCCGGTGATCACACCGGGGTGGCTGTGGCCGACGATCGTCTCGTACTCGTCCATCATCCAGGCCATGATCTGGGGCGTGGTGTAGACGTCGGGCGCCGGCACGTCTTTGTGGACGCCGAGATCCGACGCGAGCGCCCGGACGTAGGCGCGCGCGAGGCGCTCCTTCTCGCCCTCCGAGAGCTCCTTGGGGTTGCAGATCACCCCCCCCTTGCCGCCTCCCAGGGGGATGTCGACCACGGAGGTCTTCCAGGTCATCCACGCCGCCAAGGCCCGTACCGTGTCGATGGTCTCGTCCGGGTGCCAGCGGATGCCGCCCTTGGCCGGACCACGAGCCCAGTTGTACTGCACCCGAAAGGCGTGAAAGATCCGCGACGTCCCGTCGTCCATCTTCACCGGCAGGGTCAGCGTGATCTCCCTCATCGGCCAGCGCAGGAGCTGGTGGGTGCCTGCATCGAGGCCCAGCGCCTCCGCTGCCTGGTCGAGCTGCTCCTGCGCCATCCGGAAGGGGTTGAACTCTGCGGCCATGACACGCTCCTCGGGAAAGGGTTGCCGGGCGGCTCGCCACGGCAGTTCTTTTCCTTTCATACAAAAATTTTTCCTAAAATGCAACCAGCAAACCGCCGTTCCTCCTCTGCGCCTCACGACGGCTCCAGCCGAATGAGGAGCCCTCTGGATGGATCCTGAAGACACCGCGGCCCGCCGAGAGAGGTTCAAGGGCGCTCTCTCGGCGGGCCGCAGTTCGTACAGAAGGACGACCGTGAAGACGCCCTCAAGGCGAAGCGTTAGAAGTATCCGCGCGCGCCGCCACCAGAAGCCAGGGGGATGCCGAGGGCTTCCTGGGTCGTCAGGGTGATCGTGCGCATGTCCTCCGGCTCCAGGTTATGGACGTTGGTCTTCCCGGTGCAGCGCGCGATGATAGCGGTCTCCTGCACGGTGCCCTTGATCCAGTTCGCTCCGGCCTTCGCGAGCTCGTCGGCCTTCGCGCCGGCCGGGAAGACGACCGCGCTGTTCTCGATGCTCCCGCCGAGCGCCAGGGCCATCGAGACACCGAACACGCCGGCGTTGGCGTTCATGGCGAGGACCTTCGCCACGTCCGTGCCGGTCCGCATGCCCCCGAAGTAGAGGAGCGCGATGTCCTCCTCCCGGTTGAGCCCCCGGAGGATCTTGATGGCGTCGCGCAAGACCGTCAGGTCTGGCGCCCCTTCGAGCTCCACCCACGGCTGCTCGATGCCGTCCGAGCCGTCGAGGAGGAGGAAGTGGAACCCGTTCTCCAGGGCGAAGGGGATCGCCTTGGGCAGGGCAGCCGCCGCCACCGCCAGGCCGGCCAGCTGGCCCTTCTTCAAGCCCGTCGGTTTCACCGCCTGGAACTTCTTCCCGACCCGGTACACGACACCCGCCGCGGTCGGATCCGGCTTGTCCTTGGCCGTCAGCAGCTGGAGCCACGGCACCTTGCCGCCGAGCGCCGATCGGCCCACGTACCCGCACCCACTGCCCTCGGCGGCCCGGGCGAGCGCCTCCCGCACGGGCTTCGGTGCGCCGTCGAAGCCGGCGAAGAGGTAGGGCAGCCCCAGCGTCAGCCCTCCGATCCGAGTCTCGGTCGAGCAGGCCTCTCGGTACGGGTCGATGACGAGGCGCGTCAGGCCGGCTGCGAGGAAGACGACGTCGTCCAGGTGGGCGCCCCGCTCGGCGGGGAAGGGGTTGTCCCGGGGCCGCAGCCGGGCCCGAAGGACGTCGCACTGCTTCTCCATGTCCTCGGGCTTGGTCCGTGCCATCAGGTGCATGAGGTCGCGGTTCCTGCGGGTGTAATCGGCCGAGCCCGTCTCCGCGTCGCAGCGCAGGCAGCGGGCCGCCTGGCGCCCCGCGGTCTCCGGGTCGTAGGTGAGGTCGCACTGGGCGAAGAGCGACGGGTCGTCGCCGATCCCGCAGAAGACCGGCTCCTCTCGGTTGAGCTTCTCCCACCGGGGATCCTGGGCCACCGCGACCCGGCACGTGCGAAACGGCGTGCGGTACGCCTGAGGCTTCTTCTCCCCTTCCAGGTGGGCGCGAATGTAGTGCGCCGCTCGGTGGCCGTGCTGCATTGCGGTCACGATCGCTGAGGGGCCAAACGCTCCGTCGCCGGCCGCGAAGACCTTCGGGTCCTCGGTGCGCATGGTGTCGATGCCCGCACGGACGTAGCCCCGCTGGAGGAGGGCGGCCTTCTCCAGGGCACTGCTGTCAGCCGCGAGGCCGATCGAGAGGAGGATCGCGTCGCAGTCCACCTGGATCGTGACGTTGGAGTCGTACTTCGGGCTGAAGCGGCCCGCCTCGTCGAAGACCGAGACGCACCGCATGAATTCGATGCCTTGGACCTTCTTCCCGTCGTGGAGGATCCGCTTGGGGCCCCAGCCTGGGTTCATCACGATCCCCTCGGCCTCGGCCTCCAGGATCTCATGCTGCCACGCGGGCATCTGTTCCCGGCTCTCCAGGCAGAAGAGCTCCACGCTCTTGGGGCCGACGCGTCGGGCGGTGCGGGCCACATCCATGGCCACGTTGCCGCCTCCGATCACGACCACCTTTCCCTTGAGCTTCGTCTTCGCCCCGTCGTTGATGTCGGTGAGGAAGCGGATCCCGTGCAGTCCCCGGATCCCCTCGTCTTCACCGGGCACGTTGAGCGCACGGTCCTTCCAGAGGCCCACGGCCAGCAGCACCGCGTCGTGGCGCTTCTTCAGCTCCTCGAGGCTCACGTCCTTCCCGAGCTCGCAGCCCGTGTGGACCTCGATCCCCGGACAGTGCGCGAGGAGCCGGCCGACGTCCTGGTCCAGGAGCCCGGCAGGAAGGCGGAAGGGCGGGATGCCGGCGGCCATCATGCCGCCCAGGCGCGGCCTCTTCTCGTAGATGTGGACCGCGTAGCCGGCCTCCGCGAGATCCTGGGCCGCTGTCAGGCCCGCGGGCCCTGCGCCGACGATTCCGACCGTCTTCTTCCGGGTCACCTTGACCGCCGGCCGTTGGAAGGTCTTGCCGACCGCCTCGCACACGTAGCGCTTCAGCGCCCGGATGCCGACTGCCCCGTCGCTCTCCGCCCGCCGGCAGTCCTTCTCGCAGGGCTTGGAGCAGACCCGGCCGCACACCGTCGCGAAGGGATTGTTTTGGCTGATGACGTCGAAGGCCGCCTCGTATCTGCCTTCCCAGATGAGGCCCACGTAGGAGGGGACGTCGGTCCCCACCGGGCAGGTCTGCTGGCACGGCGCCGGAGCGTAGTTCGGGTCCTGGTATTCGTTCTGGATCTCGACGGCCACGAGGCCGGGGGTGATGAGCTCGCTCATTGCACAGGCTCCTTCGTCCTGGTTAGTACCAGCGGCGGTACTCGTCGCGCATCGTCGGTTCATAGGGGAGGCGCGTGAGCGCGGCAGCCTCGGGCGTCAGCGCCACGAGGTCCTTGCGCGTCACCTGCCGCACGTCGGTGTACCCCAGGGCGTGGACGACGGACGCCATCTGCCAGCGCACCGACTCCAGGAAGTTGTGCATGTGCTCGGCCCGCTTCACGATGTCGAAGCGCCGGGTATGTTCTGGATCCTGGCTCGTGGAGCCGATCACGCAATTTCCGACGCTGCACTGCATGCAGCTGATGCAGCCGCCCGCGATCAGCATGGCGGTGCCGAAGGCCACGGCCGTGGCCCCGAGGGCCACCGCCTTCAAGGCCTCCACCCCGTCCTTGATGCCTCCCATGAGGACGATGGGGAGCTGGCCCGCGGCGTCGATCTCCTCCAGCCCTTCCAGCGCCTCTTGGAGGCCGGCGATCGTGGGGATGCCGACGTACTCCAGCACCTCGTTCCCGGCCGCCCCCGTACCCCCCTGGAGCCCGTCGAGCTCGATGAAATCGAGCCCGTCCTTCAAGGCGATCTTGATGTCGTCTCGGATGCGGCCGGCGCCCAGCTTGATGGAGATCGGGACGCGGCCGCCCGTGGCCTCCCGGAACTCTTCAACCTTCATGATCAGGTCGTCGCCCCCCAGGATGTCCGGGTGGCGCGACGGCGACCGCAGGTCCATGCCCGCCGGAATGCCGCGGATGGCCGCGATCTCCGTCGTAAGCTTTTCGGCCATGAGCTGGCCGCCGAGCCCCGGCTTCGCGCCCTGGGAGATGTAGATCTCCACTCCGTCGGCCCGCTTCATATCGTGCACGTTCCATCCAAGCCGGCCTGCCAGGCACTGGGCGATCATCTGGCGCGCCTCCGCGCGGTCGGCAGAGAGCATGCCGCCCTCGCCGGAGTTCTCCGAGATCCCGGAGAGCCGGGAGGCGATCCCGAGCGCCGTCTTCATCTCTCCCGAGAGCGCACCGAAGCTCATGGGCGCGATCATCACCGGCATCGAGAGGTCCAGGGGCTTTCCGCCGTGCCTTTCGCCGATGAACGTTCGCAGGTTCACCTTCTTCACGGCGTCCGGGTCCCGTCCGGCGTCGGACAGGTCCTTCCGGAAGCCGATGTCCTGAAAGTGCGGCAGGTGGCGGGAGGCCCCGTAGCCCCGGATCCGGTAGCGACCGATGACCGACTTGACCCGGATATCCTCCTGGATCTTGGGGTTCCAGTAGTCCTGGCTGCCCCCCGAGAAGGTGTAGTAAGGGAGGTTTCGGATGCGGGGCTCCGAGGTGCCGTACTTCAGCTGCTTTCCGGCGCAGACGATCTTCTTGAGCCGTCCCTTGAAACGCAGGTTGTAGCGGTCGAGAAACTCCAGCACGCTGTCGATGTCCTGGGAGGTCGGGTCGACCTGGATCGCGTCGTTGCCGAGCGACTCCACGTCCCCGCCCACGAAGATCTCGCCGCCGGCCATGTCCTCGCCGACCCGGGGCCCCGAGTCGCCGAGGATGATGAACCGGCCGCCGTACATCATGTAGCCGGCCATGAAGTTCGCGCTCCCGGCGCAGCAAAGGGTCCCCTTCTTCATCACCTGGCCGGAGCGCGACCCGATGTTGCCGTGGACGACGACCTCGCCGCCCCTCAGGCCCTCTCCGGCGATGGCGCCGGCGTTGCCACGGACCACGATGGACCCCTGGAACAGGTTGTCACCCACGCCCCAGCTCGCGTTCCCCTCGATCTCAAACTGGGGCCCATCGCACAGTCCCCCGCAGTAGTAGCCCGCGGAGCCGCGTACCCACACCTTGATGGGGCTCACGAGGCCCACGCCGATGTAGTGCCGGGCGTCCGGGTTGAGGACCTCCACGTTCTGGTGCGTGGAGCCGTAGCCGCGGATCATCTCGTTGGCGACGCGGATTTGGGTCTTGGCCAGATCGATCGTTACCATGTGCTCCCTACCCTTCCGTCCCGGTGCGCGCGGCAGCCGACGTCTCGAGCGACCAGAGGCCGAAGGTGAGCGGCGCCGGTTCCCAGGTCCGCAGAGACCGGCCGGGGAACAATCGGTTGAGTGCGACCTCTTCCGAGGCCACGGCGACCATGTGTTCGTCTTCGTAGATCACGAGCGGCTTCGCCGCGAGCTTGTCCTTGGCGTAGCCGATGGAGTCCTTGGTCGCGACGAGGTAGGTGTACGTGCCGTCCAGGTCATCCAGGGAGCCCCGCAGGGCCTCCTCCAGGGTCGCGCCCCGATCCATCCGGTACGCGAGGTAGACCGAGATGAGCTCGGTGTCGTTCTCCGTGTGGAAGCGCATGCCCTGCCGCTCGAGGCGGCGGCGCATGACCCAGTAGTTCGTCACCTGCCCATTGTGCACCACGCACACGTCCGCAAAGCCGGTGGCCCAGAAGGGGTGCGTGGTCTCCGGGTGCACGCCGGTCTCGGTGGCCAGTCGCGTGTGCCCGATGGCGTGAGTGCCGTCGAACTCCCCGGTGCGGTACAGGTACCCCAGCGGGTGCGGCTGCCCGACGTCCTTCACGATGTCGAGGCTCGTCCCGAGCGACACGAGCCGCGCCGCGTCTTCGATCGCCCGCGCGAACGTCTTGACGTCGCCCTTGTACTTCACGACCACGCCGTACGTGATACCGAGGGTCCCCTCCTCGAGAATCTTCGCCTTGTGCTTGGCCAGGGCAGCCTTGATCCGGGCGATGTCCTTCTCGGCCTCGGCCTTCTCCGGGCTCACGAAGAACCGGAGCCGCAGCGCGTCCGCCAGGGGCTCGCGGTACATGGCCCAGCCGTCGGAGTCGGGACCCCGGTGCAGCAGGCAGTGCATCATCTCCGTGAGCGCCTCACCGGTGGTCATGCTCAGATCGGGGTGCTTCCCATTCTTGAACAGAATTCCTGAGATGCCGCACATGCTGACCTCCTCGCTGATTCTCTCAGAAACCGGGGCGCGCCGGCCCGGTACCTGAGCTCGGGTCGTCACTATTGCACGAGCCGGCCGGCCGCGTCAATACTTGGTGCAACTTTTTTGCATTGGAGGAAAAGAAGCGCGGTGGCGGGACGCTACTGGTCTTCCGAACGTGTGTACACGATGATGGAGAGGAAGCGGCTCGGCAGCTCGCGCAGCTCGTCGGGGCCGTGGGACGCGTCGGCGTCGAAGAACAGCGAGTCTCCAGGGGTCAGGACGTAGGTCTTGTCCCCGTGCCGGTACCCCACCTCGCCCTGGAGCATGTAGATGAACTCCATGCCGGAGTGCTGGAACACCGGGAACACGTCGGACTGCTCGGTCAACGTGATGAGATAGGGCTCGACTGCGATGGACTTTCCCACTGTGTGGCCCAGCAACTGGTACTGGTGCCCCGCCCGCGTGCCCCGGCGCTCGATCTTGAGCCCCTCCCCGGCGCGGACGAAGGTGGCGTCGCGCTCCTCTTCGAACTTGCGGAAGAAGGCGGTGACGGGAACCTGAAGCGCGGATGAGAGGGCCTGCAGGGTGGTGAGGGAGGGGGAGGCGAGGCCGTTCTCGATCTTCGAGAGCATCCCGGCCGAGACGCCGGCGGCCTTCGCGAGCTCCACAACGGTCATGTCGAGCTTCTTGCGAAACGCCCGCACCTCGCGGCCGATGGCCACCTCGAGGCGGTTCTCGTTGCTGCCCGCGGAAGTATGTGCCTCCTGAAACTCGGGCGTCTGCTCTTCCGACATGGAGAGATCCTCCCCGGTCCAACGAGATGGGAACTGCGATCCTTGTAACAGAGCGGCGCTCCACCGGTCAACCGGCGGTTGGCCGGGAGCCAACGCCCGCCCCGTCGCAGGATCAGGCCGTCGGAGACGGCCCCAACTCCATGGAGTTGACGAAGATCTCCTGGAAGTCAGCCCGAAGGCTCAGCTCGACGACCTGGATCCGTCGTGCCAGGGCCGCGGCGCGCCGGCGGTAGGCGGTGCTGAAGAGCGCCAGGCGCGCGCCGTCGCCGGCGGCGTTGCCGACTGCCTCGATGCGGTCGACGCCCACGGCCGGGAGCATGCCGATGCAGAGCAGGTCCCCCGGGTCCAGGTAGTTGCCGAAGGTCCCGGCCAGGTAGATCCGGTCCAGACGTTCCACCCCCGCCTCACGGCAGAGGATGTCGATGCCGGCGCGCAGGGCGGCCTTCCCGAGCTGGACTGCCCGCACGTCCCACTGGCCGAGGACCACGTCGCGCCCGGTGTGGCTCTCGGACGCGGGTGCGAGGACGAACTCCGCCACGCCACCCACCGGGTCGATCCGCAGCCCCCGGTGCTCTGCGTCGGTGTCGAAGGCGCCGTCGGGCCTCAGCACGCCGGCGCCAACCAGGGCCGAGACGGCCGAGATCACCCCCGATCCGCACAGCCCGGCGGGACGTGATCCGCGCCCCGGGCCGCGGATCACGTCGAGCTCGACCGCCCCCTCAGCCGAGACCCTGACCTTCTCGATGGCGCCCGGCGCCGCGCGCATGCCCGAACGGATGTGCGCGCCCTCGAACACCGGCCCGGTAGCGCAGGAGGTCGCCCTCAGGACCCCGTCGTGGGCAAGCACGAGCTCGCCGTTGGTCCCGACGTCCACCAAGAGGTTCGTCCCCCGGAAGAAGGCCGGCGGCCGCGTAAGGAGCGCCGCGAGGGTGTCGGCGCCGATGAACCCGGAGAGCATGGGCAGCAGGTGCACCTGGGCGCGGGGGAACACCCTGAGCCCCAAGCGCTCGGCGGCCACCTCGCCGCCCTGGCGGCAGAGCGGAAGGTAGGGTGCCCGTCCCAGGGAGAGGGGGCTCATGCCCAGCAGCAGGTGCTGCATGATCGGGTTGCCCACCGCCACCACATCGAGGAGGTCGGCGGCGTCCACCCCGGCCTCCGCTGCGGCGTCCGCCACCAAGGCGTTGACTGCGCCCACGAGCAGCTCCTGAAGCTCGCGGAGCTTCGCGGGGTCCCGCTGAACGGCCGCGACGCGGGAGATCACGTCCTCGCCGTAGGCCGCCTGGGGATTTGCGGCCGAGCGCACGGCCACAATCTTGTCCGCCACGAGGTCACAGAGGAAGCACACGAGCGAAGTCGTGCCCAGGTCGAGGGCAACGCCGAAGAGTCCCTGCCGTCGGCCAGGCCGGACCTGGAGGACGTCGCGCCCCTGGAAGAGGGTCGCGGTCGCCTCAGGGGTGCCCTCGGCGTCCGCCTGCAGGGAGAGCTCGGCCAGCACGTCGAGCGGCACGGGCCGGCTTCGAGGGCGCGCCGCAGCGAGGGCGCGCCCCAGCCGATCCCCGAGAGTCTCCCCGGAAGAGGCGGGATCGAGGCCCACGGTGACGCGAGACACGGCAGGGTGGATCCGGATCCGGTGCCGGGTGAAGGGCTTTCGGGGCGGGCTCGCGGAGACCTGGCTCTCCGGCGGCACGGTGACGGCTACGTCCCCGTGCACGCGAGCCAGGCACGCGAGCCGGTAGCCGCGGGATCCCACCCCCCCCGGCGCGCCCCCGGGGAGCAAGCGCACCTCGTCCGCCGTCGGCGCCGAGAGAGCGGCCGACGGCGGGTCCGAGAGGTCCACCTCGACCCGGCAGTTGCCGCACTTCCCCCGGCCTCCGCAGTCGGCCACGAGGCCGACCCCGGCACGGCGGGCGACGTCCAGGAGCCGCTCCCCGGGGCCGGCCTCGGCCGTCACCGGGCCGGGGAGGAAGGTCACTCGGCTCACGGCCGCCCCCGCGTCTCCGCTGTCCGGTGGAACCGCGGCTTCGCGATTGCCTTCCCCCGCAGGATCACCTCCACGATCATCTCGAGTCCCGAAGCGAGCCGAGCCTGCTTCCGCTCCTCCCGGATCGAGAGCTCCATCTCGTCGCCCCCCGCGCGTCGGACGTCGGCCTGAAGCTTGTCAGCGAGGAAGGAGCGGCCGCGCTCCACGGCGTGGTCGAGCGTGTCGCCGGGGAGCTTGCCGTCGATGGTAAAGCACACGAACCGATTGCCGGCCGCCGGTCGGATGAGCACCTCGTGTTGCACCAGAATCGTCCCGACGATGGCGCCCAGCGCGTTGGCCACCTCGGCGTGCTCCGGCACGATGGGCTCCGTGCCGAGGCGCCGGGCCAGGGGAGGAACCAGAATGCTTGCCGGGGCCCCGATGCCGACCAGCGGGTCCTCCAGGGCGACCGACCACCGCATCCGGCCGACCGTGCTCCGGTGCGCCATTTCGTCTCGCTCCCAAAAGGCGCTCGCCCAGATGCTCCGGCACGCCGGGCAGCCGGCCTCCTGGGCCGCATAGGGCACCGGGGGGCTCGCCAGAGCCTCGACGATCTCCACCGCTGCCTTGCGATTGAACGTCTCCTTCACCTCCAACAGGAACGACTCCGTCTCTCGCCCCAGCTGCCGGGCCAGGAGCCCCGCCGCCGCGCTCGACGCCCGGCGCTCGCCGAGGCCGAGGAGGTCCCGGATGTGAAAGATGTCGGTCGGCGTGAACCCCGCCGGACGCACCGCCCGCTTCGCTTCGAGGCGACCCAGATCCTCGCGCACCGTGATCGGGTAGGTATCCAGGGCCGCCGCGATCCCGAAGACGTTTCGGGGACCGTCCGCGAGGGCGTCGAGGATCTCCGCTTCCCGCGGTGTCAACTCTCCGGCGCTCAGGGCGCCGTTTCGGGTCCAGTAGGCCGTGGGCGTGAAGCGGGTCTCCTTGACCGGGCGCGAAAGCAGAGCCTCGAGGTCCGAGACGAGCCCCGGAAACCGGACGGCCAGCACGCACAGGGGCTCCACCCGCTTGGGGCCGATGAAGATCTGCCCGCTCTGGTCCGTCCAGATGTGGCTGTCTCCCCCAAGCCCCACCGGCCGCACGTCCACCGCGCTCACGTGGGTGCGCCAGGGCCCCACCGTGACGCCCTGCTCGTTGAGCCGGGGCCGCCCGGCCTTGAGCACCGCGATGTCCGAGGTCGTGCCGCCGATGTCGATCACGACTGCCTGGGCGACGCTCTGTCCCATCAGAAAGCTCGCGCCCACGACGCTCGCCGCCGGGCCGGAGAGGATCGTCTCCACCGGCCGTTCGGCCACGACGTCCTCCCGCAGGAGGCTCCCGTCGCCCTTGACGACCATCAGGGGGGCACGGATGGCGTAGCCCTTGAGGACGTCCTTGACCGACCGCAGGAGGGCGCGGATCAGCGGGATCAGGTGGGCGTTGAGGATCGTCGTCGTGGCGCGGGTCTGGGCATTGAGCTTCAGGGATAAACCGTGGCCGCAGACCACCGGGACCTCGGGCGCGAGGCGGCCGATGAGGTCGTGGATCGCCTGCTCGTGGACGGGGTTTCGCGTGGAGAAGTAAGAGCTCACGGCGTAGGCGTCGACCGTTTGCCGGGTCTCCTCCACGATCCGTTCGACGCGTGCCAGGTCCAGGGGCGCAAGCTCCTCCCCCTCGGCGGTGTGTCCCCCAGCGATGAGGTGGACGCTCTCTCGGAACTCCGGAGGGCACTGGGCGGCCGCGTACCCCGGAAGGAAGCCCACCACCCGGCTGCGCCTCCCCTCGACCAGCGCATTGGTAGCGAGCGTGGTGGAGAGGGAGACGAGCTGGATGTGGGGGAAGAGGGCTTTGTCGAGGAGCCCCACCGAGCCCCGGACGCCCTCGGCCAGGTCGTCGTGGGTCGTGGGGCTCTTCGCCTTGGCGAGGACCCGGCGCTCCTCGAGATCGATCAGCACCGAGTCGCTGTAGGTCCCCCCCACGTCAATGCCCAACCCGACCGCGGGCGGGGCCACCTTGTCTGCGGGCATGGTCTCGGCTCGGGCCCTCAGGGCTCGATGCGGCCTTCGCGAACGGCGTCGATGTACGCCTCGCAGTACTCGTCGCGGCCCAGGACCATCTCGGTGGTGAAGATGCTGGTCATGATCTTGCGGTCCAGCGGGTCGATGATTGCCGAGTCAAGCCCCTTGACCATGGCGCAGGTGAGGAAGTGGCGGTTGACCAGGAACCGCTCCGGCAACCCGTAGGAGACGTTGGAGAGCCCACAGGTCGTGTGCACCCCCGGCAGCGTCGTCATGATCGTCTCGATCGACGCCAGGGCCACGAGCCCCATCTCCGTGTCTGTGCTCACCGGCTGGATCATCGGGTCCAGGTAGATGCTCGCCCGCTTCACCCCCAGGCCCTCGAGCTGCCCGACGAGGCGCCGGGCGTTGTCCACTACCTTCTCGGTCGTGCGGGGGATCCCTGTCCCGTCCATGCACAGCGCTACGACGTCCGCGGCGTCGCCGGCCACCAGCGGCCCCACGACCTCGAACCGGTCCGGCTCGAGCGTGATGGAGTTGATCAGCGGTCGCAGCTTGGCGCGCGAGAGCCCCGCCGCCAGCACCTTGGGGTCCGGGCTGTCCAGGCACAGGGGGATGGACACCACCTCCTGGATGACGTCCATCAGCCACAGGAAGTCCTCGAGCTCCGTCTTCAGCCGCGTGCCGCAGTTGACGTCGATGAAGCTCGCCCCAGCAGCCTCCTGCTTCTTCGCGTCCTCCTGGATGAACGCTGTGTTTCGCTCCTCCACGGCCTGCGCCATGGGCTTCCGACTGGTGTTGATGCGCTCGCCGATGATGATCATGGTGCGGTTCCGCCTCGAGAAAGGGGTCGTGAGAGAAAGGATCCGGACGTGCGAAGGGTGGGCGCCGCGGCCCACCCTTCGCCTCGTACGGTTCGGCCCGCGGCGGGCCGGTTCAGCCGTTGAAGAGCCCGTTCATCTGCTCGATGGTGTGCGCCGCGTCGATGGAGTAGAAGTCCGCGCCGATCTCGTCGGCGAACTCCTGCGTCACCGGCGCCCCGCCCACGAAGATCTTCACCTTCTCCCGAAGCCCCGCCTCTTCGAGGCTGTCGATGATGAGCTTCATCTGCGGCATCGTCGTGGTCAGGAGCGCCGACATCCCGATGCACTGCACCCCGGCCTGCACCTGCTCCACGAACGCCTTCGGCTCCAAGTCGATCCCCAGGTTGATCACCTTGTAGCCCACGCTCTCGAGCATCATCGCCACGAGGTTCTTGCCGATGTCGTGCAGGTCCCCCTTGACCGTGCCGATCGCAAAGGTCGCCTTGGGCTCGAACGACATTCCCGTGAGCAGGGGCTTAAGGATGTCCATGCCAAGCTGCATCGTCTTCGCCGAGCGCAGCACCTCGGGCACGAACACCTTGCCCAGCTTCCAGTTCTCGCTCACCACGTCCATGCCCTTGACCAGCGCCTCATCCAGGAGCTGACGCGCCGCGAGTCCTTCGTCGAGCGCTTTCTGCGTCAGGCCCTGTACGTCCTTGAGCTTGCCCTTGACCACTGCTTCCATCAGGCTCGGTATCGTCGACATGTGCTCTCCTCTTCAACCCGCCCTCCCGGGCGGGCGATCGCGTCGTTGGCTCGTCTACTGTACGAAGTTCGGGAACCGCGCCCGGATCTTCTGGACGACCGCCTCGTCCACCGGGGTCGGCGTGTGGGTGGACAGGATCTCGCGCGCCAGGTCGTTGCACCGGCGGTAGGTGTCCTTCTTGCCCGCCTTCTCCCAGTTCTCCCGCTGCTCGCGGTCCGCCACGGTCGGCAGGTAGTGCTCTTCGCGCATGTGCTCGAAGGTGTGGTCTTCCTGCACGAAGTTCCCCCCGGGACCCACGGACTTGATCACGTCCACGGCCAGCGTCTCGTCGGTCACCTCGACTCCCTGGAGCACCCGCATCACTTCGCCCAGGATGTCGTTGTCCATGACGTACTTCTCGTAGGAGGCCGTCATGCAGAACTCCAGGAGCCCCAACGCGTCGTGGATGAAGTTGCCCCCCGCCATCCCCACCAGGAGGTTCGTGATGGCCCCCTCGTAGCCCGACTGGGCATCGACGAGCTTGGAGTCGGACTGGCCCGCCGTGCCATAGAACGGCAGCCCGTAGAACTGTGCCATCTGCGCTGCGCAGGAGTTGATCAACCCCTCCTCCACCGACCCCGACGCGTACCCCATGGTGCGAAGGTCCGTGGAGGTCGACGTGCAGGCCATCAGGACCGGCGTGCCCCGGTTGGTGAGCTGCGCCAGGCACAGCCCCGAGAGGGTCTCGGCGCACAGCTGCGCCACGTTGCCCGCGATGGTCACCGGACCCGTCGCCCCGGTCAGCGGCTCCGCCGGCATGGAGAGCGGAAGCCCCGACTCGGCGCAGGTCATCAGGAGGTCCCCGTAGACCTTATCGATCTCGAGCGGGCTGATGACGCACGTGATGAAGGAGAGGAACGGCTCCTTCTGGAGCTTCTCCTTGCTGCCCGCGATCATGGTGGCCATCTCGACCACCTGGCGCGTGCCTTCCACCGTGTAGACGCCGCCCTGAACGTGCTTGTTGGTGTTGTTGATGGCCGCGAAGAAGCGGTTGATGTCGACCTTCTCGATCGGAAGCTCGTTGGGGTAGACCGGGATCACCTGGAAGTGGCAGTTCGCCAGGTAGTCCAGGAGCTTGGAGACCTGCTGGACGTCCTTCAGGGTCGAGGGCCGCTTCTCGCCCGAGTCGAGATCCAGGATGTTCAAGGCCGTGCCGCCGCTGCCGTAGTGGACCCGCGTGCCGCCGACGATGATGTTGTTGTCCGGGTTGCCTCGGGCATGGAGCACGAGCTCCGAGGGCGCCGCATCGACGCAGTCCTCGAGGAACTCCTGGGTAATGAAGACGAGCTGCTTGCCCTCGTCCACCCGAAGCCCCGCCTTCTTGAACATCTCGAAGGCGCGCGCATTGGCGACCTTCACCCCCGCCTCCGACAGCAGCCGCACGATCGCCTCGTGCATCCGGCGCTGGTCCGAGGCCGTCAGCGGCCGATACAGTCCTCCGTTCAATCCTCCCAGCTTGCCTCTCTTGAACATGACCGGCTAACTCCTCTGTAGGTGTGGTTCCGCTGCCGTGGTGTGGCGGTGCCACTCGGTAGGGCTAGGCGTATAGCACGGGAAAGAAAAGCCTGTCAACGTGATATTCAACTTTTTTTCCCTAGAGGAAACGCGCGGGCGGCTCAGTCCTCCTCCTCGTCCTCGTGCCGGGCGAGCTCCTCGAACTTGATGTCGATGGCCAGAACGCCCGCCATCTCGTCTTCCTCGTTGTACACCGGCGCCGAAACGGTGAGGGTCAAGCGCCCGGTCACCTTGGAGGCGTAGATGTCGGTGACCGAGATCTTACCGGTGTGAATGGGCTCCTGGAACCAGAACCGGTCGGCGTAGTTGTCGAACACCTCGTAGTCGGCGTACTTGGCCTTGTCCTCGATCTGCGTGATGTTCTTCGTGATCTTCTTCCCCTCCATGTCGGTGGCGTAGATGAACTGGATGAAGGGGTGCTCCTCGGCCGCCTCCCGCATCACCCTCTCCATGCTCTCGCCGTCCATGGAGCGGATGTCCGGCTCCTCGACGATCCGCTGGATGATGTGGGTCACGCCGTCGCGGACGCGCTTCTTGAGCTTGTCGTAGTCCGAGACGAAGAGCTGCGGCATGTAGTTGCGAACCTTGCGCTCCATCTCTTCGTTCGACATGCCCGTGCTCCGGCCCGTCTCGTAGCTGCGCATGACCGACCGGAAGACCTTCGCCACTCCGGGGTGCCGCTTGTCGATCTTCTTCTCCCCCGTCAACGCGAAGTGAGTGTTGATCCAGTGCGCCACTCCGGCCATTCCCGACTTGTCCGTCACCGCGATCGCCATCGGCCGGTTGAGGATCTTGTCGGTGTCGAAGATGTTGTAGATCTCCTCGTTCTTCACGAGGCCGTCGATGTGGATGCCGGCCTTCGTCGTGTTGAAGTCTGCACCCACAAAGGGCATCCACGCCGGGATCTGGAAGTCGAGCTCGCGCTCGAAGTAGTTGCGAATGTCGGTGATCGCCGTGGCGTCCATGCCGCCGTCGGTCCCGGTGAGTTCCATGTACTCGATCACCATCCCCTCGATCGGGGGGTTGCCGGTGCGCTCGCCGAACCCCAGCAGCGTGCCGTTGACGGCTGAGCAACCATAGAGCCACGCGGTCGACCCGTTGACCAGGACCTTGTGGAAGTCGTTGTGGCCGTGCCACTCCAGGCACTCCGACGCCACGCCGGCGTCGTCGATCATCGCCCGCACGAGCCGCGGCACGCTGCGCGGCAGCGCCGCGCCGGCGTGCGGCACGCCGTAGCCCATGGTGTCGCACAGCCGGATCTTCACCGGGATCTTCGCCTCCTCGCCCGCCTCCACGAGGGCGCGCGCAAAGGGCACGACGAAGCCGTAGATGTCGGCGCGCGTCACGTCCTCGAAGTGGCACCGGGGGACCACCCCCTCCTCCAGCGCCGCCTCGACGACCTCCATATAGTCCCGGAACGCCTCGCGCCGTTTCTTGCCCAGCTTCAGGTAGATGTGGTAGTCCGACACCGACGTGAGGATCCCGGTCTCCCGCAGACCCATCGCCTTCACGAGCTTGAAGTCCTCCTTGACCGCCCGGATCCACGCCGTGATCTCCGGGAACCGGTACCCGAGCTCCTGGCACCGCCGCACCGCCTCCTTGTCCTTGTCCGAGTAGAGGAAGAACTCGGTCTGGCGGATCATGCCCTTCTGCCCCCCCAGTCGGTGGAGGAACTTGAACAGGGTCACGATCTGGTCGGGCGTGTAGGGCGCCCGGGCCTGCTGACCATCGCGGAACGTCGTATCCGTGAGCCAGATCTCGTCCGGAGGGCTCGGCGGCAGGAGAACCCCGTCGAAGGGCACCTTGCACACCTCCGAGTACGGGAAGATCTCCCGGTAGAGGTTCGGCTCGTCGCGCTCCACCACCTCGTCAAGGGGGAAGTCGCTGTAGCTCTTGCGGATCAACTTCTGCTTTCGCTCAGGCATGGACGCACCTCTCGGCTCTCCGGGCGAATCGAGGAATCAGTTCGTAACCGTGAAGGATCGATTGAAACACGAAGCCGGGGAGCTTGCCAAGCGTCCGGTTGGTGCACCCGACGCTCGACCGAGGGACGGAGACCGATCGCTTCGACCTCGGTCGTGTCGAGAAGCGCACGAACTTCCCTGGGGAAGAAGCGGTGCGGGGCCAGGATGCGAAGGGGTGCGTGGAACACTCGCGGTCCGCAGGCCATCTTCCACGCCCGGGAAGCGGAGGCCGGTTTCGCCATTCGTTCCCGAAAGGTATACTGCGCGCCGGGCGTGGCCGGATTTCCGCGGGAAGGGGAGGACACCGGGTGGAACTGGAGTGGGGCGACGGCTGCTTCGTGTGCGGCAAGGGGAACCTTCAGGGGCTGCGGCTCGAGTTCTCCTTCGATGAGTCCTCGGGCGTCCTGGAGACGACGTGGGTGCCGCCCGAGACCTATCAGGGCTACGACGGCGTCCTCCACGGGGGGATCCTGTCGACGCTCCTGGACGAGGCGGTGGGAAAGCTCACCACGGTCGTGGGAAAGCCCGCCGTGACCGCGGAGATGACGGTGCGGTTCCTGAAGCCCGTGCCCACGGGATCGCCCCTGACCGTGCGGGGCCGCCTGACGGAGGAGAACCGCCGCGTGCTTCGCGGCACCGCCGAGGCGCTCCTGGCGGACGGAACCCTGGCCGCAAGCGCCAGCCTCACGCTCCTTCGGCCGCCGGCGAAGCGGGGCAGCCGGGTTGCGGAAGGGCGGGAATGACCAAGAGTCGGGAGCGCCGAACGGTTTCGCAGGACCACACGGCGGATGTCCGCCCCACGTGTCAGTGAAAGGACCACCATGATCCCCAGCCGAGAGGCTCTGCTCAAGTTCTTGCTCCAGAAGGCCGCCCAACCCCTCTCCGCCCGCGACCTCTTGGACCAGCTCAAGGTGACGCCCGCTGACGAGGTCGAGTTTCTGCGCTTCCTCGACGACCTCACGCGGGCCGGCAACGTGGTGGAGATCAAGGGCGGCCAGTACGCGCACCCCTCGCGGGTCGGCCTCGTGGTCGGGCGGGTCCAGGTGCACCCCGACGGCTTCGGCTTCGTGATCTCGGACGACCGCGACCAGGCCGACCTCTTCGTGAAGCCGCGGTGGCTTCGGGCCGTGATGAATGGCGATCGGGTGGTGGCCCGGGTGGAGGCCGGCGGGCGGCGACCGGAGGGGCGGATCATCCGGCTCCTCACGCGCGCCAACGAGCGGGTGATCGGCAAGGTGCAGGTGCAGAAGAAGCGCGCCGTGGTCGTGCCCCTGGACGAGCGCCTGCTTCACCAGATCTACGTATCACCGGACGAGCTGGGCGGCGCGGCCGACGGGCAGATCGTCCAGGTGGAGCTCACCGCGTATCCCACCGAGGAAGCGGGGCCCGAGGGCCGCATCGCCCACGTGCTGGGCGTGCCGGGCGAGCCCGACGTGGAGGCCAAGGCGATCGCCCTGAAGCACGGGGTGCGCGTCGAGTTCGGCCCGGAGTTCGTCTCCCTGGCCGAGAAGGCGCCCTCGCGCGTGCGGCCGGCGGACTTGAAAGGCCGCGAGGACCTTCGCAGCCTGCCCTTCGTGACGATCGACGGCGAGAAGGCCCGGGACTTCGACGACGCGGTGTGCCTCGAGCCCCAGACCGACGGGACGGCCTGCCTGTGGGTGGCGATCGCCGACGTGTCCCACTACGTGCGCGAGGGCACCGAGCTCGACGCCGAGGCGTACGAGCGGGGGACGTCGACCTACTTTCCCGACCGGGTCTTCCCGATGCTCCCGGAGAGGCTCTCCAACGGGATCTGCAGCCTCAACCCCCGGGAGGACCGCCTCGTCATGGTCGCCGAGATGGGGTACAGCCGGGGCGGCCGCCGCAACGGCGCGCGGTTCTTCCCGGCGGTGATCCGAAGCCGGCACCGCCTGACCTACACGGCGGTCGCCCAGATCCTGGACGACCCCGACTGCGAGGAGTCCCGCACCCTGACCGACGTCGTCCCCTCGCTCCTGGCCATGGGAGAGCTGGCCCGCGCGATCCGGTCCCGGCGCCGCGACCGGGGAAGCATCGACTTCGACCTGCCCGAGGCCGAGATCGTCCTCGACCTCCAGGGCAAGCCCGAGGACATCGTCAAGAGCGAGCGCAACTGGGCGCACTTCCTGATCGAGGAGTTCATGATCGCCGCCAACGAGGCGGTGGCCGAGTTTCTCGAGGAGCACCGCATCCCGTGCCCCTACCGCGTCCACGCGGAGCCGGCGAACGACCGCGTGGAGGAGTTCCGGCGGTTCGTCCACAACTTCGGGTACACCCTGAAGGGGAAGCAGAAGCTCCACCCCCGCGACTTCCAGGACCTGGCGCGCCAAGTGGAGGGGAAGCCCGAGGAGCGCATGGTCAACCAGGTGATGTTGCGGACCATGCAGAAGGCGGTGTACTCGCCGGTGAACATCGGCCACTTTGGGCTCGCCTCGACACACTACGCCCACTTCACCTCGCCCATCCGCCGCTACCCCGACCTGATCCTGCACCGGCACCTGAAGGCAGCGCTCAAGGGCAAGCGCCTGGCCAAGGGGTGGAAGGACAAGGCCGGCGCGTACCTGGAGGAGGCGTGTCCGCACCTCTCGGGACGGGAACGGGCGTCCGAGGCCGCCGAACGGGAGGCGGTGACGTGGAAGAAGTGCCAGTTCATGGCCGACAAGGTCGCGAGCACGTTCTGGGGGTATGTCACCGGGGTGGCGAGCTTCGGCTTCTTCGTGCAGCTCGAGGACTACTTCGTGGATGGCCTCGTGCACGTGTCGAGCCTGAAGGACGACTTCTACGCCTACTCCGAGCCTCAGCAGGCCCTGATCGGGGAACGCACGAAGCGCTCCTTCCGCATCGGCGACCGCTTCCTGGTCCGGGTGGACCGGGTGGACGTGGAGCGCCGCCAGATCGACTTCACCCTGGCCGCGCCCCTCGCGCCCCCCGCCCCGCCGACAGCGCCCGTGCCGCCGCCCGCGCAGGGCCGGAAGACCCGCAAGCCGCGCAAGGGCCGCAGGACCTGATCCGGCCGTGAAGCTCTCCTCCCTCGCCCAGACCTACCGCTCCATGCAGCGGCTCCGGGAGATCCTCCTGGTGCTGTCGCGGCACGGTTTCTCCCAGGTTCTGGAGGCGACGGGCCTCGCCCGGTTCCTGCCCCTCTCGCGCCGCCTGCGCCGGCGCGCGGGCCTCGAGGGCGACACGCCGATCCCAGTGCAGCTTCGGATGGCGCTCGAGGATCTGGGACCCACCTTCGTCAAGCTGGGCCAGATGCTCTCCACGAGGCCTGACCTGGTGCCGCCGCTCTTCGTCGACGAGTTTCGGAAGCTCCAGGACGACGTGCCGCCGTTCTCCTTCGCCGAGGTGAGCCGGATCGTGGAGGAGGAGACCGGCGCGCCGCTCGCCGGGAGCGCGCTCACGGTGGATCCTCAGCCCCTGGCCGCGGCGAGCATCGCGCAGGTGCACCGGGCGCGGCTCGGCGACGGCACCCGGGTCGTCCTCAAGGTGCAGCGGCCCGGGATCGAACGCCTGGTCTCCCAGGACCTCGCGATCCTCTACCTCCTGGCCGGGTTCGCGGGGCGCCACATCGAGGAGCTGCGAGACGTCGACCTCGGGACCATCGTCGACGAGTTCGCCCGCACCATCCGCGGAGAGCTCGACTTCTTCCGCGAGGCCTCCCACGTCGAGCGGTTCCGCAAGAGCTTCGAAGCCTTCGAGGGGGTCGTCATCCCTGCGGTCCACTGGGAGCTCACGACCCGGCGGCTCCTGGTCCTTGACGAGATCGACGGGCAGCCGATCCGGGCGCGAGACGAGCTGGCGGCAAGGGGGATCGATCCGGGGCGGATCGCGCGGATCGCTACCCGCTGCTTCCTGAAGCAGGTCTTCGAAGACGGCGTGTTTCACGGCGACCTCCATGGAGGCAACCTGCTCGTCACGCCCGACGGCCAAATCGGGCTCGTGGACTTCGGCGCCGTGGGCTATCTCTCCGAAGAGGTGCAGGACGGTCTGGGCGGGATCTTCATCGCCCTGGTCACCCGGGACTACCCGGCCATGGCCGAGGGGTACCTGCGGCTCGGCGCGGTGGACGACACGGTCAGCCTGCGGCGGTTCGAGCGCGACCTGCGAGAGCTCATCGAACCCTACTACGGCCGGCCCCTGAAGGACCTCCGCCTGGGCGAGATCCTGCGGGAGAGCGCGCAGATCGCGCTTCGCCACCGGATCCGCATCCCGCCCGACGTGGTGCTCCTCGCCCGGTCGACCGTCACGATCGAGGGCGTGGCTCGGGTGCTCGACCCCGACTTCGTCCTGCTCGACGAGGCGATCCCCTACGCCCGAAGGCTCCTCCTGCGTCACCTCGACCCGCGCCGGCGGGCGAAGATCCTGCTGCGCTCGACCCGGGACCTGAGCGACCTCGCGGCCGCGCTGCCGGGCCAGGTGACCCGCATCTTCCAGAAGCTGCTCGAGGGCAAAATCGCCATCGACTTCGTCCACAAGGGATACGAGAAGGTGGTGGACGAGATGGACCGCTCTTCGAACCGGATCAGTCTCGGGCTCGTGGTCTCGGCCCTGATCGTGGGCTCTGCGCTCGTGGGACTCTCGGAGAAGGGGCCGCTCCTCTGGGGGTTCCCGGTCTTCGGAATCCTCGGCTTCCTGCTCGCGGGGTTCCTGGGCTTCGGCCTCGCCATCGCCATCCTGAGATCCGGGAAGTTCTGACCCGCACGGATCCCTGAGGCAGCCCGGCTTTCGAGCCTCCCGGGCGACTCCCCGAGATCGGGGGTCTTACGCGGAATCCTGGGAACCGATGCCGACCGCGTCCGGTGGGCCGAACAGGGCGGTCAGGGCCGTGAGCCGGTTTGTGCGGACGAGGGCGAGGACTTCGTCGCCTGCGGCGAGAACCGTGTCGCCTCGCGGGACCAGGAGGCTGCCGTGCCGCAGAACGGCGGTGACGGTGCAGTCCGGCGGGAAACGCAGATCCCTCAGGGCCCTTCCCTCCGCGGCCGACCGGGCGTCGACCCGCTCCTCGACGAGCGTGAAATCGCCCCGCGTGAGCTTCAGGAGCGTGGTCATCTCGACGAGCGAGAGCTGCTCTGCGATCAAGTAGGCGAGGAGATCTGCCTGATTGAGCGCCAGATCGACCCCCATCTCCTGCGTGAAGAGCCAGGCGTTGGCGGGGTCGTTGACCCGCCCGACGGTGCGGCGAACCCCGAACTCCAGTCGCGCCAGGCTCGCCACGACCAGGTTCACCTCGTCGATACCCGCCACCGCCGCCACGACGGAGGCCTCCCGGACGTGGGCGGCCTCGAGCGTCGCGGGGTCGGTGCCGCTGCCGCAGACGGTGCGGGCCCCGGGGGCGGTCCGCGAGACCTCGGCCGCTGCCTCGTCGCGCGGGTCGACCACGGTGACCGCGTGACCCTGGCGCACGAGCAGGGCGGCCAAGTGGAGTCCAACCTTCCCTGCGCCCACGATGATCACCGTCTCTGCCATTCTGCCCTCCTTTCACGTGAGGCCCAGGAGCTCCTTGAGCCGCTCCGCGGACGTCCCCAGCGCCGCCACGTGCAGGACGTCGCGGGCCCGGAACCGGGTGCCCGGGCTCGGGAGGAAGGTCCGGTCGGCTCGGGTCACGGCGACGACGCTGATCTCGCCGGGGAGCGTCAGCTCGCTCACCGGCTGGCCCACGAGGAGCCGGGGCACCTCGACTTCCAAGAGGTCCACCTCGCCGGTGCCGAGGCTCGTCACCGCGTGCAGCGGCGAGTACAGGAGGACCTCGGCCATCCGGTGGATCCCCCAGGGAGCCGGGGCGACCGTCTGGAGGCCCAGTCGCCGGTAGATCTCGGCCTTGGCCGGGTCGTAGAGCCGAGCCACGACGCGGGGCACGCGGAAGAGCTGTGCCGCGGCCCGCGCGGCGACGACGTTCGTCTCGTCGCTCGCCGTGGTCGCCGCGAGCCCGTCGGCGCGCTCCACGCCCGCCTGCCGGAGCACGTCTTTGTCGAAGCCTCCCCCGAGAACCGTCGAGCCCCGAAAGCCCGGCCCCAGTCGGTCGAAGGCGGCTGCGTCGCAGTCCACCACCGTCACCGCGTGCCCGCCCTGGCCGAGGGCGTGCGCGAGCCCCGCGCCCCAGCGCCCGCACCCCACCACAATCAGTCTCATGGGTCACCTCCCGGCCGTGTTCCCCGGTTTCGGCGGAGCAGGAGTGCTTTTCGGAGCTCGTCCACGAGGGGGAGACAGGGAATCCAGGCGAGCAGAAAGAGCCAGTGCTCCCAGGACAGGGCCGCGGTGCCGAAGACTCGCTGGAGCGGGGGGATGTAGACGATGGCGGCGAGAACGGCGAGCTCGCTGGCGATGCCCACCCAGATCAGGCGGTTGGTGAAGAGGCCGATGTGGAAGAGACTCACTCGTTCGGTCCGCTGGGCGAAGAGGTTGCCGATCTGGGTCGCCACCACGGACGCGAGGGCCAGGGTCGTTGCGACCCGATACACGGCGCCGCCGGAGGGAAGGCCCCACCATCCGTGGAAGCCGCTGGCCCGGTAGGCGAAGAAGAAGGCCCCCATGGCGGCCGCGCTCTGGATCGGCCCGAGGACGAGGTAGGCTCGGACCAGGACCCCGGGCGTGATCGCATGCTCTGCGAGGTTGCGCGGCGGCCGATCCATCAAGCCCGGCTCCGGTGGCTCGACACCCAACGCCAGTGCGGGGACGAGGTCGGTGCCGAGATCGATCGAGAGGATCTGCATGACCGTGAGGGCCAGCGGGATCTTCCCGCCGGTGAGCACGTACACGATGAAGGGCACGGCCTCCGGCGTGTTGCTGGTGAAGATGTAGGTGATGAACTTCCGAATGTTCGCATACACCGCGCGCCCTTCCTCTACGGCGTTCACGATGGAGGCGAAGTTGTCGTCCGCGAGGACGAGGTCGGCGGCTTCCTTGGCCACGTCGGTGCCGGACAGGCCCATGGCCACCCCGATGTCGGCCTGACGGAGCGCGGGAGCATCGTTGACGCCGTCGCCCGTCACGGCGACCACGTGCCCCAGGCGCTGCAGGGCCGCCACCACGCGGAGCTTCTGCTCAGGGGTCGTGCGCGCGAAGAGCACCTCGGAGCCAAGGGCTTCGTCCAGGGTGTCGTCGGAGAGGGTGTCGAGCTCGGGCCCGGCGACGACCCGAACCTCACCCCCTCCCACGATCCCGATGCGCCGGGCGACACTCTCGGCCGTGAGGCCGTAGTCTCCGGTGATCATGACCACGCGGATCCCGGCGCGCCGGCATCGCGCCACGGCGTCGCTCACCTCGGGCCGGGGCGGATCCATCATGGCCGCAAGGCCCAACAGCGTGAGCTCCTGCTCCACCTCCTCCGCGAATCGAGCGCCGTCCCTCGCCTGGGCCTCGGCTTCGGGAAGAAGACGGCCGGCCACGGCCAGCACCCGAAGCCCGTGGCGGGCAAAGTCATCGGTAGCGGCGGCCGCCGAGAGGCGAAGCTCGGCGGTCATCGGGATCTCGCCGCCGTCTCGGCGCACCCGGGTGCAGAGCTCCAACACCTCCCGGGGCGCGCCCTTCACGCAGGCCCGCAGGGGGCCCGTCGGGTCCCGGTGAATCGTGGTCATGCGCTTGCGCCGCGAATCGAAGGGAATCTCACGGACGCGAGGAGCGGTTCGCGCGAGGTGCTCCAGGTCGATGCCGGCCTTGCGGGCGGCTACGAGCAGGGCGGCCTCGGTGGGGTCCCCTACGACCGTCCAGCGGGGCGTCTCCGGCTCGGGCGCCAGCAGGCGCGCGTTGGCGCAGAGGGCCGCGGCGCCGAGCAGGAGCCTGAGGTCGCCGTCTCCGGGTGAAACCGCCGTGCCCTGCTCGCAGATCCGGCCGACCGGAGCGTAGCCGACCCCTTCCACGTCGAGGGTGCGTCCGGGGAGCCAGAGCTCACGGACGGTCATTTCGTTCTGAGTGAGGGTGCCGGTCTTGTCGGTGCAGATGACACTCGTGCAGCCGAGGGTCTCTACGGCCGAGAGCTTCTTCACCAGGGCGTTTCGACGGGCCATGCGCTGGACGCCCATGGCCAGGGCGAGGGTCACGGTGGGCAGGAGGCCCTCCGGCACGAACGCCACGATCATGCCGAGGGCGAAGAGAAAGCCCTCGGAGAGGTCGATGCCGACCTGGATCACTGCCAAGGCGAAGAACGAGAGCCCCACGCTCACCGCGACTGCGCTGACCACGCGGGTGACGTGCTGCATCTCCTTCTGAAGAGGGCTTGGCGCCTCGGGCAGGGCTTGGGTGAGGCGGGCGATCTGACCGAACACGGTCGCCATGCCGGTGGCGAAGACCACCGCGCGCCCCGTGCCCGACGCCACCATGGTGCCCGCCAGGACGAGGCACGGGACGGAGGCCTGGGAGGTCGAGTCATCGGGGAACGGGTCGGCGGCCTTCCTCGCGGGGTGGGCCTCCCCGGTCAGGGTCGATTGGTCGACCCGCAGCTCCGCCTCGGCGATCACCCTCGCGTCGGCCGAGATGCGGTCTCCTTCGGACAGGATCACGACATCACCGGGAACCACCTGCTCCGCCGGCACGCGACCCTCCTGGCCGCCCCGGAGGACTCGGGCCTGCTGGGGCAGCACCTGCCGGAGCGCCTCCACGGCCTTCCCGGCGCGAAACTCCTGCCAGAAGCTGAAGACCCCGTTGATGACGTTCACCAGCCAGATGGCAATGCCGAGCTCGGGCATGCGGGCGGCGAAGCCCACGAGCCCTCCAACCCAGAGGAGACACGCCATCAGGTGTGTGAAATTGGCGGCGAAACGCCGCAACAGGGGCTCAGCCCGGATTCGGGCGATGGCGTTGGGTCCGAAGCGTGCCAGCCGCTCGTCGGCTTCGAGCGACGTCAGCCCTCCGGGGCGGGTGCCCAGGGCGGTGAGGATCTCCGGGATGGACAGAGTGTGGGCGCTCGCCCCCGCCATCGGTGCGAGTGAGCCGGGTGTGTCCATGGGACCTCCCAGCGGACGGTCTGCCCGTGCATAGCACCGGCGCCGGGAGGCGTCAAACGCGCGCAGGTCTGCCGCAGGAGGGCTGACAGGGGACGCGGACCGTCTACCCGCGGAGAGCCTCGATGGGGTCGAGAAGGGAGGCCCGCTGGGCAGGGTAGACGCCGAAGAAGATGCCGATCGCGCCGGCAAAGCCGAACGCGACCGCGATCGCGTCGGGCCAAACCCGCAGGGGCCACCCCGAAGCGAACGCGATGCCGAGGGATCCTGCGATCCCCAAGCCGACCCCGATTACCCCTCCGATCACCAAAAAGGGTCAGGAATTCCGGCAGGAACTGGACGAGAATATCGCGGCCGCATGCCCCGACCGCCAGCCGGATCCCCATCTCCCGCGTCCGCTCCGGTTTCGCGGAGCGAACCTCCTGCACAGAGAGGGATGCCGGAGGGCGTGGGAGACAGTCAGTGGTGCCCGCCCTCGTGTCCCATCTCCTGCTCGTAGTTGTACCGGTAGGCCGAGCCTCTTTCCATCTCGTGGTCGAATTCATGTTCCAGTTGGAGCGAAAGCTCCTGAGCGAGCAGAACTCCGCTCGGATCCAAGGCACCCTTGACCGTAACGAGATCGCTTCCCGACGCCAGGGCGGCGAAGAACTCGGTCGACGTCCAGGAGCCCTCGTGTCCTCCGCGGAAGAGCGAGGCGCCGGTGGCGTCGACCGTGATACCCAGGATGTCTAGAGTCGGTGCTGCGGCGGAGCCGGGAGTGATCGGGCCCTGCAGGCGCACCGACGTCGGGTCCGACGGCACCGGCCGCCGCTCCAGCTTGGCAGCGGTCACGACGCCCGATCCGACAGACGCGCGAACGCTCACGCGATCCCCCACCGCCAGGTCGTCGAGGGTAAACGGGCTCAGGCCGTTCTTCCGGTCGAGGAGAAGCGTCGAGGCGTTCACCGTCACGGTGATGCCTGGCGCCGAACCAAGCAATTGGACCGTCCCCACCACGGGGTCCACGGCTGCGACGTCGGCGTCGATCTTCACGTTTCGCGCGAGGCGAAGGCAGATCCGGTCTGCCACCAGCACCCCCTGGGCGTCGAGCGCGCCCGCAACGTCGAGGCACACGTCGAGGGCGAGGTCGCTCGCGGCGCCGTTCCTGAACTGGGTCTGTGCCATGGTCGCGACCGGTTGCCCGTTCACGTCGAAGTTCGTCGCGGAGGCGAAACGGGTGATAATACCTTCAAGTTCCGCGTCCGTACCCTCGTGTCCCACCAGGGTCTCATCCTCTGCCTCGACCCGGGAGGCGACGAGAACGCTCCCCGCCGCCACGGGCCGGGTGCCGTGCACCTCGACGACGAGGTCGTTGGCCAGCGTGAGCCCGGGGGCGAGCGTTGCCGCGTTGTAGTCAACGGTCTGGCCGCCGATCGTGAACGTCTTCGTCATCGGATCGAGGTCTCGAATCGGTCCCTTGATCGCGATCCTTCTCGTTGCCAATGCCTCGAACTGAGCTGCCTCGAACTCCACGAACCTCGCCAAGAGGGTCCCGTCGGCCTGCCGGAACCCGCTGACTTCGACGATGTTCCCGACGGTGAGATCGGCGGCCGTCACGTCTTCGAAGACGGTGAGGTCGTCGAGCATTACGGTCTGGCCCAGCACCGTCAAAGTTCCTCCCCTCAGGTCGATGAACTCTACCGCGCCCTCGAGATCGCCGACGAACGAAATTTCCGCCGCGGTCATCGTTCCCTGGTTGTCGACCGAGCCCTTGACGTGGACGACCATGCCGGGCTTGAGAGCTCGCATCCCGGCAGCGGAGCCCCCGTCCACCCAAACCGCGGTGGTCGGCGTCGTCTGGATCGGCGTTCCGCTCACGGCGAACGAGCCGCGAACGGCGGTTACAACGCCCTGTTTCTCGGCCTGCCTCGAAACCGGGGTCACCGTCCCCCCGCCTCCGCCGCCCCCGCACCCGACGAGCGTCGCAGCGCTCAGGAGCATCACCATGACTCCGATCTGACCCTTGACTCCCTCGTTTGTTCCTCCTTATGGCGTTAAGGTGCTGCAGGCGAAGGGGCGTGGAGGTGCCTGACCCGCCGCCGCCTGCCCGCAGTCGAGCGAAGGCCCGCCGCGCTTTCCACTGCAAGCGGCGGACCCGGTTCTGGAGCCGACGGAGGGACGGTCCTCGGCCTGCGACCGGATCACCATCGGTCTCTCTCCACGGGGCACTCCGACCGCGCCCCCCTGGGAATGCTTCGTGGCCAGCGGGGCGGAGGGTTTTGCTCCCGGCCGGCTCCGATGACGCCGGCCCCCTGGGTCTAGACGGTGCTCGAGAGAGCGGTGGAGGCCGCCCCACGGGCCCGTCGCCCCCCCTTTGTCTTCTCTCGCCGACACCCCCAGGGAACTCCGCGTGGTTGTTGGCGTTGCGCAAGCCTCGAGGGTCCTGCCTGCCCATGGGTGTCGCTCTTCCGAGACGCCGAAGAGCGTCCGAAGCTCAGGTGCCGACCGCACTGCGTCGAACTCCCGCGCACCCGAAACGGCGTCCGATGGTAACCTGCGGGAACCAAGCCGGTTGGGTGGGCGTTGGCCGGCAACGGAGGGTGGTCTTGCACAAACCAGAGCGGTTCAACCTCCAGTCCCTCGCCCACGTCGGATTCGAAGTCGGCGTCCTGCTCAAGGGCCTGAACGGCGTGGTGGAGGTCCTCGGGGGGATGCTGCTCTTTGTGATGAATCCGCGGACGATCCGTCAGACCCTCCTGCTCCTGACTCACGAAGAGCTCCTGGAGGACCCGGGCGATCTGGTCGGCCGCCTTCTGCTGAGGCTCGCGGAACAGCTGACGGTCAGCACGCAGGTCTTTGCCGGCTTCTATCTGGTTTCCCACGGTGTAATCAAGGTGCTCCTGATCGCGGCCCTGCTGCGCCGGAAGCTCTGGGCCTACCCTGCGGCGATCGTGGTCTTCGCTCTCTTCGGAGCCTACCAGATGTACCGCTACGCGGTTCACCCTTCGGCTGTGATGATCGTCTTGACTGTCGTCGACCTGGCCGTGATGGTCCTCACCTGGGTAGAGTATCTGCGGTTGAGACCCCTTCCGCCCGTTGCCGAGCCCTAATGGGGTGCACTATTGAACGCTGCGACAGCCGTTGCCAGCTCCTTCGTGGCCGCTTCCAGCTCCGAAGCCTGCACCGTCTTCCCCTCCTCGAGCGCGACCGCGACCCGGTGAGCCGTTTGGGCTGCCGTCGTATCGACCCGGCTCGTCGGCCCGCGCCACGTGAGACCGTCGGTCAGTTGGTCGGCCGCGGCTTCCAGGTCGATCGCTGCTGAGCGGGGCTGACCGCTCTTGATCGCAGCCGCGACCCTGGCGAGGTGGTGGGAAGCAAGCGTGCCGTGCGCCCGGGCGGCAGCGACGGCGAGCTCCGGCAACGAGGAGGTTCCGTCCCCGACGTCCTTCGCCAGGGCGCGCACGGAGACCGCGATACCTCGGACCTCGGCGGCGGCGTCCTCCGGATCGCGGGCGGCCTCCAGCCGGATGATCGCCGCCGCGGTTCGCAGGGCTCGAGCGGCGCCCGGGAGATCCTTGCGCAGGATAAAGTCACGCGCCTCTCGAAAGTGGTGCTCCGGCTCGGTTTCCAGGGCTCTGGAAAGGTCCTCGTCGAGGAAGACCCATCCGCCCTGGCGCTGCGGAAGAGCCTTGGTCTCCGCATGGACGGGCACGGCCAGGACCCCCCAGAGGCCGATGCTGAGGACTGCCGCTCGGAAGACTCTGCATTGCGTGGTCACGGTCCACCCTCCTGTTCCGTCTCAAGGGGCGCGATCCTGCTCACCCCTCCCAACTCGGGAGATCGTAGCGCGCCTCAGGAGGAGCGGAAGGGGCCGGTCGGCCGACTCGACGGCGGAGCCACGTGGCCCTTGAAACCTCTCCGGGCCTGTACCGTGGAGGTCGTCATAGGTGGACACGAGGCCCCGCATCCACCCCGTGTCGACCCCCGGCACGTGGCGCGACAGCCACTGCACGGCCTCCCGAGCGCGACCGATGACGTCGAAAGAGCCGTCGGCGAGCTCTCGAGCGGCGCGGTTGTGTTCGGAGAATAGCGGCGTTCGAATGCCCACGCCGTCCGAGGCGAAGGCCACGACGTATCCCTTCTCGGCCAGACGTCCTGCACCCAGGGCGACCTGCGCCTCGAAGGTGCCGACGAAGCCCCCCGTCACGACCTCCTGCAAGCCGAGATAGTAGGCCGCGTTCCACTCCTGGCGCGGCGAGTCGCCGCAGCGCTCCACTGGCATGGCCGTCCTCCTGGGCGCGTGGTTGGCCGCCCGAGCTAGAGCTCGGCTCCGAACTCTGCGCCGCCCCGCCTCCGGCCTCCCTCCCTCACGAGGGGCTGCAAACTCTTCAGCAGGTTCTGTTGATCCGGCGTCAGGACGGCCAGCAGCTTGCTCCGGACGCGGGCTCGCTCCACCGTCAGCTCGGTCTGCGCCTGGGCCTTCTTCTGGGCGAGGGCGCGGACTGCATTCTCGTCGAACGTGCCGCTCTCCGCAGCGGTTCGAAGATCGCGCCGAGCCTCCTTGAGGGTCTGGAACTGCCGCGTCATCACCGGGCGCTCGGCCTCGAAGATCCCCTCCACCTGTGCCTCCTGATCGTCGGTCAGCTTCAAGACAGTGGCCCAGCGGTCGAGCCGGTGTCCCCGAAGGTCCCCACGCTCGCCGGCGGTGTCTGACGGATCCGCACCCTTCTTCTGGCACCAGGAAGCCGCGGCGATTCCGGTGGATGCGGTCAGCGCGAGGGCCACGGCAACGGGCACGATTCGCTTCTTCACGGTGAACTCTCCTTTCGTTGGGACGCCCGGGATGGGAGTCCTGACTTCGGATGGAGCTACGATAGCCTCTGCCGCCTTAAGCGTCTGTGAAGAGTTGGAACGAGAAGGGTAAAACTGTCAGATTAGGGCTTTACTAATCTGGGCCCATTGGTCCAAGACGCAGGCGATACGGTGCGATCTCTTCTGCGACGGTCTTCACTCCAATTGCGTATAGGCTCAGCAACTGACAAGTTGAGTCGACCCTCCCATCCTTGCTGCAGGTTGATGTGGCACCGTGGGTAAGCCCAGGACTGGTCGTGTCGAAGGCGGGAGGTCAGGGGCTTGAATCCAAGAGTCATGGGCGCTCCCTGGTTTTCTTCCGCGCTGCCTTTCTCGGCTTCCCTGGCGTCCTATCTCTGCCCTGCTACGCTCCTCCGGTGCTCACTCGCAGGGCGGAGGACCCGTGGCCGACGCAGGACAGCCCTTCTGGTCGATTCCGGTCGCCGAGATGCTCGGCCGGACCGGGTCAGCGCCGATCGGCTTGAGCGGTGCAGAAGCGCAGCAGCGTCTCGGAAGAGCCAAGCTCCAGGCGCCGAGGAAGGGGGACGGCCGGGTTCGGGGCGATGTGGGTCTGCTCCTCAATCAGTTCAAGAGCCCCATCGTGCTGATCCTGGTCTTCGCGGCGGTGCTTTCCGCCTTCCTTCACGACCCGGCCGACAGCGTCATCATCGTCGCGATCGTGATCGTGAGCGCCGGCCTCGGGTTCTGGCAGGAGCGAGGCGCGGCGGGTGCGGTGGCCCAACTCCTCGCCCTGGTCCGGGTGAGAGCAACGGTTCTTCGGGACGGAACGCCGCGGGAGGTCCCGGTGGAGGAGGTTGTCACCGGGGACGTGGTGACGCTCTCGGCAGGGGATTCGGTTCCAGGAGATTGCCTCCTGCTGGAGGCCGTGGACTTGACCGTCGACGAGTCGGCGCTCACAGGGGAGACCTTCCCCGTGGGGAAGGCTCCCGGGGTCCTCGATCCCGATACTCCGCCGGGGCGCCGGAAGAACTCGCTCTTTCTCGGCACGCATGCCGTGAGTGGCACCGCCTCGGCCCTCGTCGTGGCCACGGGCGCGGAGACCGAGTTCGGGAAGGTGTCCGAACGGCTCCGGCTTCGCCCGCCCGAGACCGACTTCGAGCGGGGGATTCGCAGGCTCGGTTACCTGCTCATGGAGGTCACGTCGGTTCTCGTGCTCGCCATCTTCGCGGCGAACGTCTACTTCCACCGCCCGGTGCTCGAATCGCTGCTCTTCTCGCTGGCGCTCGCCGTCGGCCTCACCCCCCAGCTCCTCCCCGCCATCATCACGGTGAACCTTTCCCACGGCGCGAAGCGGATGGCCGCCTCCCGCGTCATCGTGAAGCGTCTCGCGTCCATCGAGAACTTTGGGGCCATGAACGTGCTCTGCTCCGACAAGACGGGAACCCTCACCGAAGGGGTCGTGCACCTGCGCTCGTCCCTCGACGTCGATGGAGTGGAGAGCGTCCGCGTTCTGGCCGCCGCCCACCTGAACGCGAGCCTCGAAACCGGCTTCAAGAACCCCATCGACGAGGCGATCCGGACCCAGGCGCCCCCCGATATCTCTTCCTACCGGAAGCTCGGAGAGATCCCCTACGACTTCATCCGCAAGCGGCTGAGCGTCCTCGCGGACCGAGACGGCTCCCGGCTCATGGTGACCAAAGGCGCCCTTTCGGGGGTTCTCAGCGTCTGCTCCCTGGCGGAGACCCCGGGCGGAGCCGTCCCCCTCGCCGATCGGAAGAAGGAGATCGACGACCGGTTTCTGGAACTCTCCCTCCAGGGCTTCCGCACGCTCGGAGTTGCGGTCCGCGAGGAGGGGCTGGGGGACACCCTGGCCCGGGAGGACGAGGCGGGAATGACCTTCGTAGGCTTCCTCGTCCTCTCCGATCCTCCCAAGGCCAGTGCGGCGCAAGCGGTGAGGGACCTGGCAGGGCTCGGCATCTCGCTCAAGGTCATCACAGGAGACAGCGCACCGGTGGCGGCCACGGTGATCCGGGAGCTCGGGCTTCCCGAACCGAGCCTCCTCACGGGGCCAGAAATTCGCCACATGAGCGACGAGGCGCTTCGAAGCCGGGCGGGGTCCGTGGAACTCTTCGCCGAGGTGGAGCCCAACCAGAAGGAGAGGATCGTTCTGGCCTTGAAGAAGGCAGGGAACGTGGTGGGCTACATCGGAGACGGCATCAACGACGCCTCGGCACTTCACGCCGCCGACGTGGGGCTCTCGGTGGCCGGTGCGGTGGACGTGGCCAAGGAGGCGGCGGACATCGTGCTCCTCGAGCGCGATCTGGGGGTGCTCGTCGACGGCGTGCGGGAGGGGAGGGTCACCTTCACGAACACCTTGAAGTACATCCTGATGGCCACGAGCGCCAACTTCGGGAACATGTTCAGCATGGCCGGGGTTTCGCTCTTTCTTCCCTTCCTGCCACTGCTGCCGAAGCAGATCCTCCTCACGAACCTGCTGACCGACGTCCCCGAGATGACCATTGCCAGCGACAATGTGGACCCCGAGGTGGCGGACCGGCCTCGGAAGTGGGATATCGCGTTCCTCCGGAGGTTCATGGTCGTCTTCGGGCTCGTGAGCTCGCTCTTCGACTACGCGACGTTCGGGCTGCTTCTGTGGGTCCTCGGCGCGAACCAGAATCAGTTCCGGACCGGCTGGTTCCTGGAATCGGTTGTGTCCGCTTCGCTGGTCGTGCTCGTGGTGCGCACCCGCCGCCCCTTCTTCCAAAGCCGCCCGGGCCGCGCCCTTGCCCTGGCCACGGCAGCGGTGGCCGCCGCGACGCTCGCTCTGCCCTTGACTCCTCTCGCCGATCTCTTCGAGCTCGTGAGGCTGCCCGCGACGTTCTTTGCCGCGCTTCTCGGGATCGTCGTCCTCTACGGTCTCTCCGCAGAGGCTGCAAAGCACGTCTTCTACCGCTTCCACCCGGTGGGCCGCGAATGAGCCCGGAACCCCGGGCGACCTTGGTCGTCTGCCATGCAGGGAGATCGCAATGGACAACGAAAGCATCGACCCGGTCTGCGGAAAGCACGTCAACCCGGAGGCGAACACGCCGTCCGCGGACTGTGAGGGCCATCGGGTCTACTTCTGCTCCCGGGCCTGTCGCGAGAAGTTCGCGTGCCACCCCGAGAAGCGGCTCGCCGACTACACGTACGACCTGATCATCGTCGGCGGCGGGCCGGCGGGCATGTCGGCGGGCATCTACGCGGCCCTGACCGACATCGACACCCTCCTGCTGACGAAGAGCATCGGCGGGCAGGCGTGGGACTCCACGCGGGTGGTGAACTACCCGGGGTTCGAAGCCATCGAGGGGCCCCAACTGGTGGACCGGTTCCAGAAACAGCTCTTTGACGATCCCAAGCTCGTTCACAAGATCTGCGAGGTCACGGCGATTGGAAAGAGCCGAAAGACGTTTCGGATCCGGACGGACGACGGCCAGACCTTCCGCTCTCAGACCGTGCTCCTGGCCATGGGCATGCGTCGACGGCGGCTTCCGATTCCCGGAGAGCCCGAGTTCCGGGGAAAGGGCGTGCTCGAGTATCACGACTTGCTCGCGAAGCAGTACGCCGGAAAGGACGTCGCGGTGGTGGGTGGCGGCAACTCTGCCGCGCAGGCCGCGTTGGGGCTCGCCAAGCGCAAAGCCCGCGTCCGCCTGGTGGCGCGATCGTACCGTGCGGACTCCTACCTGCAGGAGGAACTGGCCGCCCAGAAGGAGATCACGATTCTAAAGGGACGGGATCCGGTGCGCCTGGAAGGTGCCGAGCGGCTCGAGAGGCTCGTCGTCCGGAACCAGGAGACCGAGGAGGAAGAGGTCCTGCCCGTCGAGGCCGTCTTCGCGGAGATCGGGCTCATACCGAACAACGAGCTGGTCCGGGAGCTCGTCATCCTCAACGAGCGGGGAGAGGTCGAGATCGACCGCAACTGCCGCACTGGCCTTCCCGGTCTCTACGCGGCCGGCGACCTCACCAACACCTTCGGGAAGCGCATCCTGATCGCGGCCGGCGAAGGCGCCAAGGCGGTCCTGGCCGTGGTCGAGCACCTGCGGGGCCGAGCGAGGTGAGCGGCTTCCGGCACGAAGGATTGCGTGGGTCAACCAAGCATCGTGGTGCAGACACGAATTCAAGATGCTCGGGCCGAAGAGCGCAAGCTGTTGCCAACGTGAGTTCGCGACCTAGGCCGATGGCTGTGTTCCAACTGTGGCAGAATTAAGACAAATACTAGATCTACTCATGAATCAGAACCTGTCGGGTTGCCCAGTAGTTTACCGCCAAGAGGGAGGTATCATGTTTGAGACCTCACCAAGGATGAGCGTAGAAAAGGACGTGCACAGGACGGCCGTTCGTTTCGGTGTGGCGGAGAACGCTTCTTTCAACCAGGCTTACTTCGTGATGAATGTATTGGCAACGATTGTTGCCTGCTATGGCTTGCTGGCTGACAGTGCCGCGGTGGTGATCGGGGCGATGATCATTGCGATGTTGTTGGGGCCCATCTCTGGGATGGGTCTTGCGACAGCATAGAGGGTATTCATCTGCTTCACACAATATGTATGAAGGTGTTGCACGATGGGTTGCTCGATTCCCAATGGTAGCTGCTATATCTCTTATCTGGGAACTCGCGGAGATCGTTCCGCTTTGGTGCGTCGTGACGCGCACTGGAACCCCTCCACGAACGGACGCACGGAATGGCTGATAACAGGCCTTCGGCTCCGACCCGTCCAGCCAAGTGGGCGGAGGGTGGTAGACCTCTCTCCGGCGCCCGCTGCACGTCTGAGAAGAGAGAGAAGAGGCGGGTAACGCGCCCCCAGCGAACTTTGCACTCTCTTGACACTACGGCCACCGCCGGGACCGAGCGTTTCCGCTACAATGGCTCAGGAGGTGACCGTGCCCATGAACCGAATCCTGCTCATCGACGACGACACGGAGCTGTGCGAGCTGATGACCGAGTACCTCGGCGAAGAGGGGTTGTCGGTCACGGCCGTTCACGACGGCCGGCAAGGGGCGGAGGCGGCACTCTCGGGTGACTACTCCCTCGTCGTGTTGGACGTGATGTTGCCCGGTATGAACGGGCTCGACGTGCTGCGCCGGGTGCGCACGAGGTCGCCGATCCCGGTCCTGATGCTCACGGCCCGCGGGAGCGACGTGGACCGGATCGTAGGGTTGGAGCTCGGTGCAGACGACTACCTCCCGAAGCCCTTCAATCCTCGGGAGCTCGTCGCGAGGATCCGAGCCGTGCAGCGCCGGGCCGAGCCCCGGCGTGAGGACGGTTCCGGCTCCGCGCCGGCCGAGCTGCTGACCGTCGCGGACGTCGAGATGCGGCTCGATCAGAGGGTCGTTCGGCAGGAGGGGCGCCCCGTCGAGCTGACCCCGGTGGAGTTCAACCTTCTCGCGCTGCTGCTGCGCAAGGCCGGCCGCGTGGTGGAACGCGAGGAGCTCTCGCTGAAGGTCCTGGGGCGTCGTCTCTCTCCCTTCGACCGGAGCATCGACGTCCACGTGAGCAGCCTCCGCAAGAAGCTCGGGCACGAGATCCAAGGGGCCGAGCGCATCAAGAACGCCCGCGGGATCGGGTATATCTACCGCCCAAGAGGGTGAGGGGGCCGAGGTGCCGTGATCCGCGCCATCTACGTCCGAATCTTCCTGTCGATCTGGCTTGCGATGCTCCTGGTGGGCGTCATCCTGGTCCTGCTCACGGTGACGAGCGACGCCCGGCGCGGCGCGTTGGGTCACCGGGAACGGCCCTTGCGCGAGCTGGGGCAGACCCTGGTCGCGGCGTACGAAGGGGGAGGCCCCGGGGCGCTGGCCCGGGAAGCAGCCCGGTTGACCCAGGAGCAGGGCCGACCGACCTTCCTGTTCAAGGGCCCCGGGAATGCCCTGGTCCCCGACCCGATGCCCCCGGGCCTTCCGCGGCTCGCGCGGGCGGCCGAGGCGACCGGCGAGGTCCAGCGCCGCAGAGAAGAGGGTGACGTATGGGTGGGCCTGCCGCTCACGGGTGACTACGTCGTGGTGACCCTGCTCCCGCTGCCCTCCCTGCTCGACCGCGTGTTCAACCCCCGCCTTCTCCCCGCGCGGCTTGGGGTGACCTTCCTGTTTGCGAGCGGCATCAGCATTCTCGTCGCGCGCTTTCTGTCGGCGCCGATCCGAAAGCTTCGCGCCGCGACCCGCCGCTTCGCGGACGGGGACTTCGCCGTGCGGATCGCACCGGATCTGGGACGGAGCAGGGATGAAATCGGCGAGCTGGCTCGCGACTTCGACGTGATGGCGGAGCGCATCGACGACCTGGTGTCCGGCCAGCGCCGCCTCGTGCGCGATGTGTCCCACGAGCTCCGGTCGCCGCTGACACGCCTCGCGTTCGCGCTGGAGCTGCTCCGCCGCCGGTGTGGGCCCGAGGCCACCGAGCCCCTCGACCGAATCGAGCTCGAGACGCAGCGCCTCACGGAGCTGATCGGGCAGCTGTTGACCCTGAGTACCTGGGAGAGCGGCGCGGAGCCTGTGGAGAAGTCCTTCGTCGACCTCGGGGCCCTCGTGTCTGAAATCGCCGGGGACGCCGCCTTCGAGGCCGGCCAGCGCGGTCGCGGGATCGACTGGGCGCCCTGCGGAGAAGAGGTCACCGTCGAAGGCTCGGCACCGATGCTGCGGCAGGCGATCGACAACGTCGTGCGAAATGCGCTGCGCTACACCAAGGAAGGGACGTCGGTCGAGCTTCGGCTCGAGTGCCGCCGCGAGCCGGCTGGCGCCACCGCGGTCGTGTCCGTGCGCGACCTGGGGCCCGGTGTTCCCGAGGATGCGTTGCCGCACCTGCTCGAGCCGTTCTACCGCGTGGCGGAGGCCCGCGAACGGCAAACCGGCGGGACGGGGATCGGACTCGCCATCGCCGACCGGGCGGCGCGGCTGCACGGGGGCCGCGTCACCGTTGCGAATGCGCCGGGGGGAGGCCTCCTGGCCGAGATCCACCTGCCGGCGACGGTGGCTGGCGGGCCGGTGGGTTGAGGGACCGGGCATGACGGACCCGCGGCCCAAGCCCGAAGGCTCACGGGGAGCGATCGGATAACAGCAGTTCGGTCCTCTGCCGGGGAAGCATTCACGACACACCTCTTCCAAGCTCTTCCTCAGTGTCGTGCACGATGCAGCGCGATCCGACCCTCCTTCGTGCGGACGGCAAGACTCTCCCGTCCATGAGATTCCCAGCGCCGCTCCGGTAGGCGGAGTCTGGCTCTGGCACACCCGTTGCTCTTGGCCTCGGCAGGGACCGATCGCTTGCCGCCGCGGCCCCCCTGCGCTCAGAGCGGTGTTGCCGGAGGGACCCTCGTGCAAATGCCCGTTGCGACTGCGTCCGGGGAAGCCAACCCGGAAGGCTCCACCCTCTCGGCCTTGCTCGAAACGCGGCTCCCGGAGTCCCGGGACGCCGAAGTCCCGAACGGGGAGTCGGGCGGGGTCCTGCGCCACGTGAAGCACCTCCTCATCGGGAAGCCCCGCAGTCCCACTGATCCGTCGGTGTTCCACCATATCTCGCTCGTCGCCTTCCTCGCCTGGGTGGGGCTCGGAGCCGACGGCCTTTCCTCGTCGGCGTACGGGCCGGACGAGGCCTTCCGGCACCTTCTGGGTCACGAGTACCTGGCGCTCTACCTGGCGCTGATGATGGCGATCACGGTCGGCGTCATCTCGTTCGCCTACAGCCTCCTGATCGAACACTTCCCGACGGGTGGCGGCGGCTACGTGGTGGCGTCGAAGCTGCTGGGCCCGAAGGTCGGGGTCGTGTCGGGATCGGCGTTGGTAGTGGACTACGTCCTTACGGTTGCGATCTCCATCGCCGCTGGGGCCGACGCGGTCTTCTCGTTCCTTCCCCTCGTCTGGCAACCCTACAAGCTGGCCGCGGCAACGGCCGCGCTGGTCGTACTTTTGATCCTCAACCTAAGAGGGGTCAAGGAGTCGATCAAGGTCCTCCTGCCGATCTTCTTCGTCTTCCTGATCACGCACGTCGTGCTCATCGGTTACGGTGTGCTGGCGAAGCTCGGCGGGCTCCCCACGGTGATCCACACCGCCCGCTCGCAAGGCACCTCCGACCTTACGCTTCTCGGCTTCGTACCCCTCCTCATGATCTTCCTGCGAGCCTACTCCCTGGGCGGCGGAACCTACACCGGAATCGAGGCAGTCTCGAACGGCCTGCAGATTCTTCGCGAGCCCCGCGTGTCCACTGGCAAGCGGACCATGCTCTACATGGCGACCTCACTCGCGTTCACGGCCGGAGGGATCCTGCTCTGCTACCTTCTCTGGAGCGCCTCGCCGGAGGAGGGCAAGACGATGAACGCCGTGCTCCTGGAACGCGTCTTCTCCTCCTGGACCCTCGGCTCGTGGCGTGTGGGCGCGTGGATCGTCGTGGTAACCCTGGTGTCCGAAGGGGCCCTCCTCTTCGTCGCGGCCCAGGCCGGGTTCATCGACGGGCCTCGGGTCCTTTCCAACATGGCGCTCGACAGCTGGGTACCCCACCGCTTCGCAAGCCTCTCGGAGCGGCTCGTCACCAAGAACGGGATCCTCCTGATCGGCCTCGCGTCCGCGGCGCTCATGATCTACACAAAGGGACAGGTGTCGTTCCTCGTGGTCCTCTACTCCATCAACGTCTTCCTCACGTTTAGTTTGACCGAGATGGGCATGTCCCGGTTCTGGCTCACCGAGGGGCGCAAGCACCACAAGAACTGGTTTCGGAACCTCTGCGTCCACCTCACAGGCCTTACGCTGTGCCTGTCGATCCTCTGCGTGACCACCTACGAGAAGTTCACGGAGGGCGGCTGGTTGACCCTGGTCGTCACCTCTTCCTTCATCGCTCTGTGCTTCCTCATCCAGAAGCACTACGCCGGGGTCCGGGAGCAGATCCGCAAGCTCGACGACGTGCTGTGCATGCTCCCCGAGCCGGGCGAGGCGAAGAGTGTGGCCGGGATCGACGCTGCGCAGCCGGTGGCCGCGCTCTTGGTTTCCGGCTACGGAGGTCTCGGGATGCACTCCCTCCTCTCCATTCAGCGGCTGTACCCCGGCTTCTACAAGAATCTCCTGTTCCTCTCGGTGGGCGCTGTGGACTCGGGGCACTTCAAGGGCGTGGCTGAGATGGAGGCGCTGACGAAAAGGACCGAGGAGAACCTGCAGCGGTACGTGGACTGCGCCCGCGGCTTCGGCTTCAACGCCGAGTACCGGTACTCCATCGGGACCGAGGTCGTCGCGGAGGCGGAGACCCTCTGCAGGCACGTCGCCAAAGAGTACCACAAGGCGACCTTCTACCTCGGCCAACTGATCTTCAAGAAGGAGAGGTTCTATAACCGGCTGCTCCACAACGACACCGCCTACGCCATCCAGCGGCGCCTCCAGTTCAGCGGGGTCCAGACGGTCATCCTGCCCATTCGCATGGAGATCAACTGAACGTCGGCGAGAGGGTTCTCCCATGGGTCTCGACGCCAAGGCTCTGTTTGACTTCTGCGTGCGGCTCCGAGGAAGCGGCGGCACTCTGGTCATCCCATCCGCCATCGAGGTGACCGGCGTGGTGAAGAGAGCTACGCTCGGCTACGATCACGTGCCCCTGGTCTCGTTGTCGGCGGACTCCGTGGGGATGTGCCTCGTGGAGTGCCGTTGTCTTTCGTGGGATGTCCTGCTCAGGGCCAGACCCGGCTCCCCGGTCACCGTGACCGGATTCTGCAGGGGTCTGGAGGACGGGGTGACCGCTGTTCTGGACCGATGCGAGTTGGTCGAGGTGAGAGGGGAGCGCGTTTTCACGCGCCGGGCCCAGGCTCGAAAGGGGCAGAGGCATGGTCAGGCCGGAGTCCGGCGTCCCGTCGTCCGTCGCCCGGTCAGCGGTCCCGGCCTCTTGAGCAGCGGAAGCCGGCCGGGGTGGCTCGGTCACGCGGTCCGGCGTCTGGTCTGCCTGCTCCCCCACCCCGGCCGACTCCGCCAGATCGCCGCCCCGTAGGGACTATCGAAACAACCACCGGCCGGAGGGGCTCACCGCCGCCTGCCACGCGGACGCCGCGCCCTGCCGCGGCCCTGTCCCTCGGGTCACGAGCCGCCCGGGACCTCCTCTGCGAGCGCCCGACAAAGAGCTGCCCCGCACTCGGCGCAGACCGACACCGTGGGGAATGCGACGAGGCGACGGGCCTCGCCCCTGCCGCGGCCGCACAGAGAGCAGCGGGCCGCATTCTTCTCCGACCCCTCGGGAACCGAAGCAGCACCGGTCTGTGGTCGGGCGTCGACGAGCTCACACCGCTCGACGATGAGAGTGAGGCTGTCCTCCAGGCCGAAGCACGACCCGTCCAAGGTCACGGCGGAGCCCCGCCTCGCTCGGGTCAGCACCTCGTCGGACAGGCAGCGGCATTCCACGGTGCGCAGACCCTGGGAGTCCGCCCTGAGCACGACCCGGGCCACGTCGTCGTGCCCGAGGAACACCCTCTCCACGGTTCCTGCGACCCGGACCCGCTCGTCGCCCGCATGGAACGGACTCTCCTTCCCGAGCTTTGCCCAGCGGTCGAAGAGGTCGACGGCGCTCACCGGCTCCGGCTCCCACCGCTCTTGAACGCCCGAACCTGCCGACGTGGCCTGCGAGGCCACCGGGCGAGCCGCACGGGAGCGCTGGGGGAAGTCGATGACCCTGTGGGCGTCGGGCTGACACGTCGGACGTTTCGGCATGGCGAACCTCCAGGTGGTTTCGGCCGCCGTTGTGTATCCGTGGCCTCCGGAGAGGCGGCTCGACCCCGGTCGAACAGGCATTTCCTGTGCCGGCGTGAGGTCGAATCGGGCAATCCAAGGTTGTGCCCGGCCCCGGCGGGCCCGTCGGGCGCTGCTCAACTCCCCGGCGATCGGCGGATGCGCTCCGACCACTTTGCAGACTGCAATGCGCTTCTCCCCGAACCGTGCAACCGGTGCCGATCCGTCGCGACCACGCCCCCGAGTCCGCGCCGATGGGGCATCGGCCCGCTGGCATGTGGCTTGCTGTAGGGGGGCAGCGCAGTACGCTCGACGACGTCGAGCGGGACCGGGAAAGGAGAGCCGAATGCAGGACCTCGTGATGGTTGGCCTGATCTTCATCCTTCTCGCAGCTTCCCTGGGTTACCTGGAAGCCTGCGACCACCTGTGAGGGAGCGGAACACCATGAGTCTCGACTACATCCTCGGGGGAGTTCTGGCGCTCGTCCTGGTGCTCTACCTGGCTTACGCCCTCGTGCGGCCAGAGAAGTTCTGAGGCCCGCCTATGACCATCAACGGCTGGCTCCAGATCGCAGTCTACTTCCTCGTCATCCTGGCACTCACCAGACCTCTCGGCACCTACCTGTACCGGGTGTTCGAGGAGCGGGACCCGCCCTTTTCGCGCGTGCTCGGCCCCGTCGAGCGGCTCCACTACCGGCTCTGCGGCGTGGACCCCGGAGTGGAGCAGGGATGGAAAGCGTACCTGACCGCCCTGTTTCTCTTTAGCGTCGCGGGGATCCTGGTCACCTACGCGCTGCTTCGGGCCCAGCACCTGCTCCCCCTGAACCCGCAACGGTTGGGGCCCCTGCCGCCGCACCTGGCGTTCAACACGGCGATCAGCTTCGCCACGAATACGAACTGGCAGTCCTACGCCGGCGAGGGGACCATGAGCTATCTCTCGCAGATGGCGGCGCTGGCCTGGCACAACTTCACCTCGGCGGCGGCAGGGCTTGGCGTGGCGCTCGCTCTGGCGAGAGGCCTCACGAGGCGGCTCGGTCCAGAGGCCCCGAAGACGCTCGGCAACTTCTGGGTGGACCTCACCCGAGGCACGCTCTATGTGTTCCTGCCGGTGTCTCTCCTTGTCGCGCTGTTCCTGGCCTCCCAAGGCGTCGTGCAGAACTTCTCGCCCTACCTGACCCTGACCACGCTGGAGGGACACCGACAGACGATCGCCCTAGGCCCCGTGGCCTCGCAGGAGGCCATCAAGATGCTCGGCATCAACGGCGGCGGCTTCTTCAACGCCAACAGCGCCCACCCCTTCGAGAACCCGACCCCGCTCACGAACTTCCTCGAGATGGTGCTCATCTTCGCGATCCCGGCCGCTCTCACCTATACGTTCGGGCGGATGGCCAGGGACCAGAAGCAGGGCTGGGCGATCTTCGCGGCGATGGCCTTCCTGTTCCTTGCCGGTGTGTCCACGGCGTACTGGGCCGAGTCGAAGCCCAACATGGCTCTCCACGGCCTGCCGGTCGCGGCGGATCAAGGGAACTGGGAGGGAAAGGAGGTCCGCTTCGGGATCGCGAGCTCGGCCCTGTTCGCCACGATCACGACGGATGCCTCCTGCGGTGCGGTCAACGGCATGCACGACAGCTTCAACCCCCTGGGGGGTCTCGTGCCGCTGGTCAACATCCAGCTCGGAGAGCTGATCTTCGGCGGCGTGGGGGCGGGCCTCTACGGCATGCTCGTGTTCGTGCTCCTCTCGGTCTTCATCGCCGGGCTCATGGTCGGGCGGACCCCGGAGTACCTCGGCAAGAAGATCGAGGCTCGGGAGATCAAGCTCACCATGCTCTATGTCCTGATCTTCCCGCTCCTGATCCTCGGTTTCTCGGCCTGGTCCGCAGTGTCCCCCTATGGGGTTTCCTCCCTCAACAACGCCGGGCCTCACGGCCTCTCCGAGATCCTCTACGCGTACTCGAGCGGCGCGGGCAACAACGGCTCCGCCTTCGCGGGGCTCAATGCCAACACGCCCTGGTGGGACGTCACGCTGGGCATCACGATGTTCCTCGGCCGCTTCTGGATGATCCTGCCCGTTCTTGCCGTCGCCGGCTCCATGGTGGGCAAGAAGATCGTGCCTCCGAGCGCCGGCACGTTCCCCACGAACGGGGCGACCTTCACGGTGCTCCTCGTGGGCGTCATCGTCATCGTCGGCGCGTTGACGTTCTTCCCGGCGCTGACTCTCGGACCGATCGTCGAGCACTTCGTCGGACTCGAAGGGAGGCTCTACTAGCCATGCACAGGCCCGTCGCCAAGGAGATCTCGCTCTTCGACGCAGCGATCCTCCGGCCCGCCATCGCCGACAGCTTCCGGAAACTGTCGCCCTGGGCAGTGATCAAGAACCCGGTCATGTTCGTCGTCGAGATCACCAGCGTGGTCACGACCCTGATCTTCCTGCGCGACGTGCTCGCGCCCTCGGCCGGGGCCGCTCCCCTGGTCTTCACGGGCCAGGTGGCCCTCTGGCTCTGGTTCACGGTGCTCTTCGCGAACTTCTCCGAGGCGGTGGCCGAGGGGCGCGGCAAGGCCCAGGCCTCGGCGCTGCGGAGCATGCGCAAGGACACCATGGCCCGCAAGCTCGTGGACGGCGGGGAGCAGCCGGTCCCCTCCACGAGCCTCCGGGTGGGAGACCGGATCATCGCCGAGGCGGGCGACCTGATCCCGGGAGACGGGGAGATCGTGGACGGCATCGCCTCCATCGACGAGTCGGCCATCACGGGCGAGTCTGCGCCGGTCATCCGGGAGAGCGGAGGGGACCGCTCGGCCGTCATGGGCGGGACGCGCGTCCTCTCCGACCGCATCGTCGTGCGGATCACGACGAACCCCGGCGAGTCGTTCCTGGACCGGATGATCGCGCTCGTCGAGGGCGCGAAGCGCCAGAAGACCCCCAACGAGATCGCCCTCCAGATTCTCCTGGTGGGTCTCACGCTGGTCTTCCTCTTCGCCTGCGTGACGCTCGTTCCCCTGGCCCTCTACCACAAGATCGTCATCTCCCTGACCGAGGTCGTGGCGCTCCTGGTGTGCCTCATCCCCACGACCATCGGGGGCCTGCTCTCCGCCATCGGAATCGCCGGCATGGACCGGCTGGTGCGAAGAAACGTGCTGGCCATGAGCGGCCGCGCCGTGGAGGCCGCGGGCGACGTGGACACGCTGCTCCTGGACAAGACGGGGACCATCACGTACGGAAACCGGATGGCGAGCGGTCTGATTCCCCTGGGGGGCGCGAGCCCGGCGGAGCTGGCCGAGGTCGCCCGGCTGTCGAGCCTCGCGGACGAGACTCCGGAGGGCCGTTCCATCGTTGAATTCGTCGAGCAGCATCACGCCGGCGCCACCGGGCCCCAGAATCCGCAAATGGAGTTCGTTCCCTTCACGGCCCAGACCCGCATGAGCGGCGCCAACTGGAATGGGCGGATGCTGCGCAAGGGGGCGGTGGACTCGGTCTCCGCGCATGTGAAGACCCTCGGCGGAGACCTTCCCGACGGCCTCGAAGAGGTGGCCCGAGGCATCGGCGACGAAGGGGGAACGCCCCTGGCCGTGGCCGACGGCGGTCGCATCGTGGGTGTCATCTATCTGAAGGACGTCGTGAAAGCCCGTATTCAAGAACGCTTCGAGAGGCTTCGCAAGATGGGGATCCGCACCGTCATGATCACCGGCGACAATCCCCGTACCGCCGCGGCCATCGCGAGAGAAGCGGGCGTGGACGACTTCCTCGCCCAGGCCACTCCCGAGGACAAGCTCCAGTTGATCAAAGACGAGCAGGCCAAGGGCAAGCTCGTGGCCATGGTCGGCGACGGCACCAACGACGCCCCGGCGCTCGCCCAGTCGGACGTGGGGGTGGCCATGAACTCGGGTACCCAGGCGGCCAAGGAGGCGGGGAATATGATCGACCTCGACTCCAACCCCACGAAGCTCCTCGAGATCGTCGAGATCGGCAAGCAGCTCCTCATGACGCGCGGCGCGCTCACCACGTTCTCAATCGCGAACGACGTGGCGAAGTACTTCGCCATCCTCCCCGCGATGTTCGTGGCGATGTTTCCTGCCATCGCGCCCATGAACATCATGGGCCTGCACTCGTCGCAGAGCGCGATCCTCTCCGCCGTGATCTTCAACGCGCTGATCATCGTGCTCCTGATCCCGCTCGCCCTGAGGGGCGTCGCGTACCAGCCGATCGGGGCGGCAGCGCTGTTCCGGCGCAGGATGCTCCTCTACGGCGTAGGGGGGGTAATCGCCCCCTTCCTGGGGATCAAACTCATCGATCTGGGTCTCGTGGCCGTCGGCTGGGTGTAGGGCGGGGTTTGCTCCGCCGGGAACGCTGCGTGGCGGGGCGGGCCCCGCCCTATGATCTCCGGAGACAGGGAGGAACGGATGCCAAGAGAGATGTTCACCGCACTTCGCATGACCCTGGTGACCCTGGTGTTGACCGGGATCCTCTATCCCCTGGTGAGCACGGGCCTGGCCCAGTTCCTGTTCCCCACGCGCGCGAACGGAAGCCTCGTGACCGATGACCGGGGGCGCGTGGTAGGATCGGAGCTCCTCGCGCAGCGCTTCGCGGGCCCGGCCTATCTGCAGCCGCGGCCGTCTGCAGCCGGGTTGGACGGCTACGACGCAACGTCGTCCTCGGGGTCGAACCTGGGGCCCACGTCGAAGGTACTTCGGCAGCGTGTGGAAGACGAGATCGAACGGCTGCGCCGGGAAAACCCCACCGCTCGGAGCCCGATTCCCGTCGAGCTCGTGACGGCCTCGGCGAGCGGCCTGGATCCCCACTTGTCCGCCCCGGCCGCCCTCTGGCAGGCGGACCGGGTCGCCTCGGCCCGGGGGGTAACTCGAGAGCGGGTGGTCGCTATCGTCGAGGCGCAGACGGAGCCTCGCGACCTTGGATTCCTCGGCGAGCCCCGAGTCAACGTACTTCGTGTGAACCTGGCGCTCGACCGCCAGTTCGGCGCGCCCCACTGAGGGGAAGCGCGAGGGGAGCGACCAACGGATGACCGGCCCGAGGCGCAGCCCCGAAGACTTCCTGGAGCTCGTCCACCGGGCCCGACAGGGCCGGCTGAAGGTCTACCTCGGCTTTGCGGCCGGGGTCGGCAAGACCTACCGGATGCTCCAGGAGGCCAAGGCCCTGGCGGAGCGGGGTGTAGACATCGTCATCGCTGCCATCGACGCCCACGGCAGGCCCGACACGGCAGCTCTTCTGCCGGGGCTCGAGGCGGTTCCCCTGCGCCGAATGGAGTACCGGGGCGTGGTCATCGAGGAGTTGGACCTCGACGCCGTGCTCCGGCGAACGCCTTCCATCGCGATCGTAGATGAGGTGGCCCACACCAACGTCCCGGGGTCGCGCAACCTCAAGCGCTACCGCGACATCCTGGAGCTCCTGGATGCGCGGATCAACGTCCTGTGCGCCTTCAACATCCAACACCTGGAGAGCCTCAACGACGTCGTCGAGCGCGCAACGGGCATACGGGTGCGGGAGACGGTGCCAGACACCTTCCTGGAGCGGGCCGACCAGATCGTGAACGTCGACCTGCCGGTGGAGGATCTGGTGGACCGGCTCAAGGCAGGGAAGATTTACGCCCACGAGAAGATCCCGTGGGCGCTGGAGGGGTTCTTCAAGAGCCACAACCTGCTCTCGCTCCGGGAACTCACGCTCCGGGAGATCGCGGAGACCCTGGATCGCGCCGGCCGTTCCCACGGGCACGGGCTGGCGGCTTCGGCCCAGGGCCTGGCACCGTGCCGAATCATGGTGTGCATCTCTTCCATGCCGGTCCGTGCGGCCGCCCTGCTTCGCCGGGGCTCGCGCATGGCCGGCCGCCTCAACACCCATTGGTTCGTCGCCTACGTGGAGACCCCCGAAGAGGCGCCGGACCGGATCAGCTCCGAGGCCCAACGCCACCTCCTCGACAACTTCCAGCGGGCCCAGGATCTCGGTGCCGAGGTCGTGCGCCTGAAGGGCGTGGACCCGGTCGCGACGGCGCTCGACTTCGCGCGCGCACACGGCGTGAGCGACATCGTCATCGGCCGCAGCCGCCAGCCCTGGTGGCGGCGGGTGCTCGGACGCTCCCCCATGCACCGCCTCGTCGAGGGTGCCGAGGGGTTCGACGTTCACATCGTGGCTCTCGACGTGGACCAGGAGGGTCGCAGGTGAACCTCAGGACCAGACTCCTCGTGGCGCAGTTGCCGCTGTTCGCGGCGCTCGCGCTGCTCGGCGCGATCTCTCTCGTGTCGTTGACCCGCCTCGGTGCCGGAGCTCAGTCGATCCTCCGGGCCAACTACCGCAGCGTCCTGGCCATGCAACGTCTGGGGAACGCGGTGGAACGGATCGACGATGCAGCGGCGCTCTATCCCCTGACGGGCGACCGGGCGGCGGGTTCCCTTCGCGCCGCGCCGCACGCCGCGGTCCTGGAGAGAGAGCTCACACTCGAGGAGGGGAACATCACCGAGTCCGGCGAGCGGGAGATGGCCCAGCGCCTGCGGGCCCGCTGGGAGACCGCCAGGCGCCTCCTCTCCGAGCTGCAGAAAACCGAGGATCGTCGCGCGGCCCGGGAGTTGTATGCGTCCAGCCTGTCACCGGCGTTCGAGGCGATCCGGGCGTCGGCCGACGAGATCCTCGGGATCAACCAGGATGCAATGGTCCGAAAGAGCGAGCGCGCCCGGGTGCTCGCCGAACGGCTGCGGGCGCTCGTCCTGGTGGGAGCGATCGGAGCGACCGCGGCAGCCCTCCTGGTCGCCGCGGTGCTTACCCGACGGGCCGTCCGGCCGCTCCTGGTCCTCCAACAGGCGGTCCGGCGCGTGGGCGAGGGCGACCTCGAGGCACGCGCGCGCCTGGCCGGCAGCGACGAGATCGCCAAACTCGGCGAGGACTTCAACGCGATGGCCGAGAGCCTCCACCGGTACCGGAAAAGCTCCCTGGGCGAGTTGCTCCTCGCGCAGCAGGCGGCCCAGGCGGCGATCGACAGCCTTCCCGAGCCCGTGATCCTGTTTGGAGTCAAAGGCGAAGTGCTTAGCCTGAATCGCGCCGCGGAGGACCTCCTCGGTGCGGTCGGGACGGTCTCGGATCTCGAGCCCGAGCTCCGCGCCGCGGTCCTCCGGATCCTGGAGCACGTGCTCGGCGGCAGGGGCTCTTACGCCCCGCGGGGGATCGAGGAAGTGGTCCGGTTCACGAGTTCCGGCGGCGACCGGTACCTGCTCCCGAACGCCAACCCTCTGCACGACGAAGACGGCATCACGATCGGTGTCACCGCGGTGCTCCAGGACGTCACCCGCTTCAAGCGCTTCGATGAGCTCAAGGACGACCGGGTCTCGACCGTGGCCCACGAGTTCCGCACGCCGCTGACGTCCATGCGGATGGCCATCCACCTGTGCCTCGAGGAGACGGTGGGACCTCTGACGGCGAAACAGGCCGATCTCCTGTGCGCGGCCCGCGAGGACTGCGAGCGGCTGCAGACCCTGGTGGATGACCTTCTGGACCTGTCCCGGCTCCAGACGGGGAGGGTTCCCCTGAACGCGGAGCCGTTCGCCGCGTCCTCCCTCGTCTCGCAGGCCCTCGGCCGGCACCGCTCCGCGGCCGAGGGGCGCTCGGTGACGCTCATTCACCAGCCGACCGGCGAGGACGCGCCGGTCCTCGCCGACCCGGATCGGATTGCTCTCGTGTTCGACAACCTGATCACCAATGCGCTACGCTACACGCCGGCGGGAGGCGTGGTCGAACTCCGCGCCCGCCGGGAGACCGGCCGCGTGCGCTTCGAGGTCATCGACACCGGTCCGGGGATTCCCGAGGTGCACCGGGCCCGGCTCTTCGACCGGATGTACCAGGTTCCCGGGACCGAGGGGGGCTCCGTCGGGCTCGGGCTCGCGATCGCGAAGGAGATTGTGCTCGGCCATGGAGGGGAGATCGGGGTGGAGAGCGAGCCCGGTCGAGGAAGCACGTTCTGGTTCACCCTGCCCGAGGCCAAGAGCACTTGAGCGGTGCCGACGCGGCGGACGTGTTCAGCCGCCCTCCAACCGCCGGCGCTTACGCCAAAGCGTCGACGCGTCGATTCCGAGCTCCCGGGCCGCCTCATCCAGCGTCGCCGACCGTGCCAAGACGCGGCGCAGGTGCTCGGTCTCGATCTCCTCCAGTGTGAAGGTGCCGCCGAGGCTCGGGCCCGGCGGGGGCTGTCCGGCGATGCGGTCGGGGAACGCGGGCGGCTCCAGGACCGAGCCTGGCCACAGGATCAGGGCCCGCTCGATGGCGTTTCGCAGCTCCCGGACGTTGCCTGGCCACGGGTAGGCGAGCAGCACGTCCTCCGCCGCCGGGGAGAGTTCCGGGAGAGGCTTCTTGGCCGCCTGGGCGAAGAACGCCGAGAAGTCGCGGGCGAGGGGAAGAATGTCCTCTTGCCGTTCGCGAAGCGGCGGGATGGTTACTTCGATGACGTTGAGGCGGTACAACAGGTCCTCCCGGAAGCGCCCCTGCCGTACTTCTGTGTCCAGGTCGCGGTTGGTCGCGGCCACGACCCGGACGTCGACGGTGCGCGTCCGGGTCTCGCCCAAGCGCTCGAACTGCTTCTCCTGCAGGAATCGCAGGAGCTTTGCCTGGAGGGTGACTGGGATCTCGCTGATCTCGTCGAGAAAGAGCGTTCCGCTCTCCGCTGCCTCGACCTTGCCGGGCTGATCGCGGTGGGCGCCGGTGAACGCTCCCCGGGCATGTCCGAAGAGCTCGCTCGCCAATAGTTCCTCGGACAGGGTCGGGCAATTGACGACGACGAAGGGCGCCTGGCGGCGGGGGCTCCAGGCGTGGAGGGCGCGGGCGAAGACGCTCTTGCCGGTGCCGCTCTCGCCCCGGAGAAGGACCGCGGCATCGGAACCCGCTGCGCGGCGGAGCACTTGCAGGGCGGCCTGCATCGCGGCGGACCGAGTACCGAGGTCGGCGTCGGGCACCGCCTCCCCGAGGCGGGCCTGGAGGTCTACCACCTGTCGCTCCAGGCGGCGCACTTCGAGCACCCGGTCGACCACGTGCCGGATCTGGGCCGGGTCGAAGGGCTTGGCGAGGTAGTCTCGGGCGCCGAGGCGGATCGCCTGGACCGCGGTCCGGACCGTGGCGTAGGCCGTGACCACGACCACCTCCAGGTTCGGGTTTTCGGCCAGGAGCTCGGGAAGTAAAGCCAGCCCGTCTTCTTCGCCGAGGCGCAGATCCAGGAAGGCGAGGTCGTACGTGCGGTTGCGCACCGCGGCCACGGCCGCGGACCGCGAGGCCGCCTGGCCGACCGCGCAGTCCATGGCCTCCAGGCAGGTGGCTAGGGTCGCCCGAATGTTCTTCTCGTCGTCCACAACGAGCACCCGCAGCGGGCGGGAGCCTTCCACGGGCTCAATGGTCTCCGCCCCCTCCCTCGGTGGCCCGCCCGGAAGGTTCACGGGTGACCGCGACGTTCTGGACGTCGTGTCACTTCCACGAGGCGTACTCGCGGATCTCAGAGAAGGTGATCACCCGGTTGCGGCCGGTCTCCTTGGCCGCGTAGAGGGCTTGGTCGGCGCGGGCCATCAGGGTGTCGGCGGTGTCCTTCTCGCCCTCCAGCACGGAGACCCCGATGCTGACGCGGACCGCGATCGGCTTCCCCTCCCAGGGTACTTTCAGTCCCTCGATCCCGACGCGGATGCGCTCGGCCACGGCACCCGCGCCCGGCTCGTCGGTGCTGGGCAGAAGCAGCGCGAACTCTTCGCCGCCGTGGCGGGCCACGAGGTCAGTGTCCCGAGCAAAGTCCCGAAGCGACTTGGCGACGGCGCGAAGGACCTCGTCTCCGCCCGGGTGCCCGAAGCGGTCGTTGATCTTCTTGAAGTGGTCCACGTCGAGGACGAGCAGCGCCAGGGGGTGCTCGTAGCGGCGGCAGCGGCGCACTTCTTCGGCGAGGCGGTCCAGCAGGATCCGGCGGTTCGCAAGCCCGGTGAGTCCGTCGGTGGCGGCCAGGTGCCGCAGCTGCTCCAGGGATTGGAGTTGGAGGATGGCCTGGGCGGTCTGCTGGGCCAGGATGTCGCAGAAGGCCACGGCAGAGGGGTCGAAGGCGCGCCGGGACGAGGAGCCGAGGCACAGCACCCCGAGGGTCTCGCCGTGGGCTTCCAGGGGGTGGATCAGCACGCTCGGGAACTCGGGTACCTTGAGGGACCCGGCAAAGAGCGGTCGACGCGAATGCCCCCGGATGTCGCCGTAGTGCAGGTACTGGCGGCTCGTCAGCACCCAGCCTGCGAGCCCCTCCTCGGGGCTGAACCGCTCGCCCCGAAGCTGCGCCCACTGCTCCGAGCCGAGCGCCTCGATGGAGAGGGTGCCGTCCCCGTCCAAGAGCGCGGAGGCGGAGAAATCGGGCTGGACCCGCTCCTGGATCGTCGTGAGCACGAGGTCCAGGAGCTCGCCGTGGGAGGCGCAGCCGCCCAGCCGCTTCGAGAACTCGTGGAGGCTCTTGAAGTCGCGAGCCTCCCGCTTGACCTGCTCCAGCGTCCGGATCTGGGAGAGGATGGTGGACACCTGATGGGACGCGACCCGGAGCATGGTTACCTGGGCTTCGCTGAACGCGTCTTCCCGGAGGCTGTCCACGGCCAGCACCCCCTCGACCTCGTCCCCCTCCAAGAGCGGGACGCCGAGGAAGCTTCGAACCGACACGTTGCCCCGGTAGTAGCCGAGCCGGCCGGGATCGGAGAGGCGTCCGATCCTCAGCTCCTTCTTGTTCTTCAGGATCCAGTGGAAGGCGGTGCCGTCGAGCGAGAGCACGCCTTCTTCCCGGATGCTGTGGCTGTCGGACACCATCTCCCGCACGTAGAGCTCGCCCCTCGGCGTCTTCAGGGCGAGCACGGCACCGTGGGCGCCGGCGTTCTCCTTGACCTCCTGCAGGTAGGGGTACAGGACGTCGTCCAGGCGCGACAGGTCCCCCTTCTTCTCCGACCCGCAGCCCACGGCCCGCGCGGACAGGTGCTCGGCGTCGAGGCGCAGCTTCTCCAGAGCGAGCTGCAGCCGGCGTGAGCGGCGCCGCTCGACAGCGAGTACGGCGCCGCAGGTGACGGCGAGGAGCTCCAGCCACAGCAGGTTCGGGAGCCGTTCCAGGAGGGCTGGCACCCACCCAGGACCCGAGGGTGGGACGAACACCGTGGCCAGCGGAAGCGCCAGCAGGCCGGGCAGCGGCACGCTTCCGGCCAGGGCGACCACAAGCACGCCGTAGGCGAAGGAGGGGCGACCAAAGCTGGTGAGCTGAACTGCGGTGGATACGGCGAGCATGGCGAGGAGCCCCACCTCGACCCGCTCGACGTCGGGGGCCTGGGGCCCGGTCACCAGGCAGCGGATGCGCCAGACGAAGTGGCCTAGGAACGCGGCGAGCGCCGCCAGGGTCAAGGGGCTCGCCGCGCTCTCGGGCGAGAAGAAGCCCGCGAGAAGCGCGGCTCCGTAGAGGGAGGGGATCAGGGTCCGGATTGCCAGGGGGCCGAGCTTGGGGCCCTGGCGATCCTTCCGCCGGGGCTCAGCGGCGCTGGGCATGATGCTCGGGCAACAGGAACACGGTCTCCCCCTTCTTGATCATGCCCAGGTCGTGGCGGGCGCGGGCCTCCAGGGACTTGGTGTTGCCCCGCAGATCGGCGATCTCCGCCTCGAGCTCGCGGCGCCGATCCCGGAGCTGCGCGATCTCGGAGGCGAGTTGCTGGCGCTCGGCCCGGAGGCGGCGAACCTCTCGCAGACCCTGCCGGCCGAAGAGGGCGAGCGCCAGGAACGCCACGGTGAGCGCCACGATAAGGCCAATCACGATCTGTTCCCGTCGCGACACGCACGTCTCCGGAGAAGAAAGGGGGATGACGCGGGGCGGGGTTGCCGTCACGTGCCGGGGATCGACGACAGGGCCTCCAGGCGCTGGCGAGCCTGCCCGGCCCACGGCTCCGGACCCTCGCGCGCCACGGTCCGATACACGCCGCGAGCTTGATCCCGGTGCTGAGCTTCCGCCAAGGCTGCGGCGGCCTCCAGCAGGGCTTGGGCGGTCGCCGGATCGACGGGAGGATAGAGATACCCGATCCGAAGACAGGTTTCCAGGGCTTCCTCGGTCCGGCCCGCGGCTTTCTGGGCCCGAGCCAGCAGCCCGAGGGCCCGCAGCCCCTCCGGACCCAGACCGCCGGCCCCGGCCCTCTGGAGGGGCTCGAGGGCGTCGGCGGGGCGGCCGGCCTTGAGGAAGAGCTCCCCGAGATCCGCCTGGAGGGCGCGGCGCAGCTCGAGATCCCCGGCCGGGGCCGCATCGGCCGCCCGCCGAAGGCGATCCGCCGCGCCTCCGACGTCGCCGAGGGCGCTGACGAGCCGCGCCGCCGCGCGCAGGGCCCGGCTCTGCCGAGCGCCCTCCGAGCGCTCGGCCAGCCGGTCCCAGGCCCGGGAGGCGTCCGCCGGCCGGGCGCTCGCCTCCCAGAGGCGCGCGAGTTCCTCGAGTGCCTCGGCGACGGCGGCACCGCTCCCGGCCGCCGCTGACTCCAGCGATGCTTCGGCCCGGGAGGGGTCCCCTGCGGTGAGCAGCCAGCGGCCGCCCTCCAGGTTCGCCCGGGTGGCTTCGTCGCTCGGCCCGAAGAGCGCGGCGGCGCGAGCGCTGGCCGCCGCGGCGGCCGCGGGCAGTCCGGCGGTTGCGCGGCCTTGGGCCAGGGCCCGGAAGAGCTCGGCCGCCCGCCGTGCTTCCGGGGAGCCGGGCTCGGCCGGGGCGAGGGCTCCCGCCGCTTGCTCGAGCTCGTCGAGACGGCCGAGCTTCGCCAGCGCGAGGCCTTCCCCGTATCGCGCCCCTGGGTCGTCCGGAAGGCTTCGGTACGCCGCGAGCGCCTCGGCGAAGCGATTCATCTCATAGAGGCAATCGGCTTTCTTGCCGAGGGCCTCTCGCTCCAGGTCGCCTCCGGGCGCCAGTGCGATCACCGCCTCCAGCCGGGGCAACGCGGCGGTGCAGTCACCTTTCTGGAGATCGAGCCACGCCAGGGTGTTCTGGGCGCGCGCTGCGTACGGGCCTCTCGGCTCCTCGGCCAGGGAGGCATCGAGCAGCCCCCTGGCCTTCGCGGATTCGCCGGAGCGGGCGAGCATGTACGCCCGGGAGAAGCGCCCCGCGCTCTTCGAGGACGCCGATGCGCCGCTGGTCTCGAGCTGGTCGAGCACCGCGAGCGCGGGGGTCACCGAACGGCGGTTGAATTCGGCCCGGGCCAGCGCGAGGAGGGCATTCCCCCGGTTGCCGTCATCCGGATGGTCCCGGAGCAGGCGGGTCAGCAGTGCCGTGGCTTCGTCCCAGCGCCGCCCCTGGAGCGCGATCCAGCCGCGGCGGTAGAGGGCGTCGGGGTAGGCGGGAGATCCTTCGGCCACGGCCTCGAAGGCGCGTCGCGCCGGCTCGGTCTGGCCAAGAGCCAGCCGCGCCCGGCCCAGGGCGAGCCACGCCGCGTCGCGGCCGGAGTACTCGGGGTCCAGGCGGAGGAGCTCCTCCAGGAGGTCCTGCGCCTGGCTGGGGGAGTCTGCCTCCAGCGCAGCCACCGCAGCGCCGTGCAAGGCCGCCGGCCACAGGGGACTGTCCTTCGGCACCCGGGCAAAGGTCGTGCGCGCCTCCTCGCTGCGGCCCAGGCGCGCCAGACACTGGGCCTTCAGGTACGTGCCGAGGGAGAGGGCGCCACCGGCTTCGGCCGGCGCTCCTTCGAGCCAGGTGAGGGCGCGACCGTAGGCTCCCTGCCCGTGCGCGGCCCAGGCCAGGTCCACGCGGGCTCTCGTGGCCCAGGGGCCCTCGCCAAGCTCTCTACAGGCAACCGCCGCCTTCTCGGCCTCCCCCGCGTCGAGCAGGGCACGCAGACGGCCGTAGCGCGCCCGCTCGGCGAGCTCGGGAGGGGGGGACGCGTCCAGGAGCCAGGCGAAGTGGTGCCCGGCTTCGCGGGGCTTGTGGACCTCGAGCAGCACGTAGCCCAGGGTCAGGCGGGCCCGTGGGATCGTCGGATGGTCCGGGAGCGCGAGGAGCAGGCGCAGCAGCGCCTGCTCGGCTCCGGCCAGGTCTCCTCCGTCGCGCAGGGCCACCGCCAGCGGGAAGAGCAGCGGGACCCGCGGCTCCGCCCGCTGCGGAGGCGAGCTCTCGATCGCTGCCCGCAGCCGGGTCCGGGCTTCGTTGACGTCGCCTCGGAGCAGCGCCCGAAGACCCAGCCACCCCTGCGCGTCGCCGGCCAGGATGCGGTCGTCTCCTCGGCTCACGGCCTCGGCGAGCGCCCTCGCCTCCTCGGATCGGCCGCTCGCGTCGAGTAGCCAGACGAGCCTCCAGGATGCCTCCTGGGCGCGGGAACCCCTCACGAGTCGCAGGAAGGCCAGTGTCTCCCGGGGGCTACCCCGCTGCCGGGCGACCTCCGCCAACCAGAACGCCGCGTCGCTTGCCTGGGGAGCCTCCGGGTGTTGCGCCCGAACCTCGGCGAACGTCGCCGCGGCTGCCTCGAGCCGGCCGGCGGAGAGGTCCAGCAGGCCGGAGGCGAGCAGCCCTTCCGGCGCTCCCATGAGGCGGCTCCAGGCCGCGGAAAGGCGGTCCGCGAGAGCCGGCGCGGCGGGGATCGCAGGGGGTGCGGGCTCGATCCCGGCCAGGATCTCGGCTGCCGAAGGAGGCAACGGGCCCTGGCGGAGGGCCTCGGTCGCGAGCCGATGGAAGGCAGCGAGCGCTTCGGCGGGCAACGGTGCTGCGGGCGCCGGTTCCGCGCACACGGGCCGAGCGAGAAGGGCGAGGCAGACCAGCGCGGCGGCGGACGCGAGCCGGCGCGTGCGGACCCGGCCGGGCCGCGCAGGTTCAGGGGTTGGCAGGGCCCCGGACACGGCTGAGGTACTCGACGATCATCTGTGCCTCCGGGTCTCCCAGCGTGCCGCCGGCGTAGCCCTTCATGCGGTCCACCGTCTTCTGCCAGCTCGCCCGATCCTTGGTCTTTCGCAGCGGCCGATCCAAGGGGTGGCAACGAGAACAGTGGGTTTCGAAGAGACTCTTGGCCGCGTTCGCGTCAAAGGATGCCGAGGCGGCCGCGGCGCCGGCTGCGAGGCTCACGGCGACGAAGACGGAGCAGAGGAAGGCGGGACGACGCTTCATCGTGGGCTCCTTGGGCGAGGTTCGCACGAAATCGGATTGTAGCACCGGGGGCCGGGGCGGAGAAGCGTCCGCGCGGCTTCAGATCACGCCGCGGTCGAGCGAGCCACCTCCTGCAGGAACGAGGTGACGTGGTGCGCGTAGAGAGGGTATTCGACGAGGAAGGCGTCGTGGCCGTAATCGCTGTCGACGCGCACGTGCTGCACGTCCCTTCCTGCGCTGCGCAGATGCTCCTCCATGCGGTCTGTATCCGACGGCGGGTAGAGCCAGTCGGCTGCAAAGGTGACGAAGAGCAGGCGTGCCTTGACCTGGGCCAGCGCCTCCTGCATGCCGCCCGAGAACCCGTCGCCCAGGTCGAAGGCGTCGAGGGCCTTGGTGATGTAGAGGTAGCTGTTTGCGTCGAAGCGGTCCGTGAAGCTGTACCCGTTGTAGTGCAGGTAGCGCTCTACGTCGTACTGGGCGGTGAACGCGTAGATGCCTTCCCGGCCCGAGATGCGCCGGTCGAACTTCCGGCGCATGGAGGCTTCGCTCAGGAAGGTCATGTGGCCGATCATACGGGCCACCGCGAGCCCGTCACGGGGCGGCTCCTGCCCGTAGTACCGCCCGCCCCTCCAGTTGGGGTCGCTCATGATCGCCCGGCGTCCGATCTTGTTGAACCCGATGGACAGAGGCGAGGAGGCCCCCGTCGTCGAGATCGGCACCGCCGAGCGCACGCGGTCCGGGTAGCGGACCGCCCACTCGAGCGCTTGCATCCCGCCCATGGAGCCCCCGATCACGCACAGGAGGCGCTCGATCCCCAGCCGGTCCAGGAGCAGTGCCTGCACCTTGACCATGTCGCGCACGGTGATGACGGGAAAGTCCATGGCGAAGGGGCGGCCGGTGCGGGGGTTCGTGCTCGAGGGGCCGGTCGTCCCCTTGCAGCTCCCGAGCACGTTCGCGCAGAGCACGAAGTAGCGGTCGGTGTCCAGGGGACGGCCCGGCCCGATCATCGGGTCCCACCACCCGCGCTTTCGGTCGTCCGGGGAGTGGAGGCCCGCGGCGTGCGCGTCGCCGGAGAGGGCGTGGCACACGAGCACCGCGTTGGAGCGATCCGGCGCGAGCGTTCCGTACGTCTCGAAAGCGACGTCGATCGGCCCCAGGATTCGACCGCTCTGCAGGTAGAGCTCGTCGGGCGGCTCGCACACGACGACCTTCTGGGGCGTTACGAGACCTACCCCTTCGCTCGGAGGCGAATGGTTCAATCCGAGACCTCCTCGGACCGGCGACGGCCACCGTGGCGTTCCAAGGCCCAGTTCCCCCACCACTCTCGAGTCGAGGTTTTGGCCGGAACATTGCCGACCGCCTCGGTGTTTATATCACCCGCCTCCGGCGAGTGTCAAAAGCGCACTCCGACAGGGCCCTGGCTGGAAATCCCCGCGATGGCGGAAGCCAAAAAAAGAAGAACAGGGGTAGAACCATTGCTGGTGTCTAGTCCCTGCTCTTCCGGGGGGGCGCGGAAGGCCGCCGTCCCGGCGACCGTGTGAGGATGGTTTATAGACGGGTCACGAGCTGCCGTCAAGAAATTTTCTTGCACCGGGGGCAAAGGCCGTAGAGCTCGAGGCGGTGGTAGGTCACTGAGAACCCCCGGCTGCCCGCGATCTCGTCTTGGAGACGCTCGATGGTCGGGTTCTCGAACTCCTGGATGTCGCCGCAGGCCAGGCAGATCAGGTGGTCGTGGTGCTCCGTGCCCACGCCCGGCTCGTAGCGGATCCGCCCCTCGTGGAAGCGGCGTTCCTTGGCGATGCCGGCCTGGACGAACAGACCCATGCACCGGTAGACGGTCGCCGCACCGATGGAGCGGTGCGCGTCTCGGACCCGCTCGCAGAGCTCCTCCACGCTCACGTGCGCGTCGGCAGCCAGAAACGCCTCGAGCACGGCGTCCCTCTGGCGGGTCGACCGGAGTCCCCGGTGCTCGAGGTGGCTGCGCAGCCGCGCCTTGGCCTCGCGTAGCCGGGTGGCGCGGTCCTCGCCCGTCACGCGGCTGCCCCCTCCCCCTCGAGGTCGGCCCGCACTGCAGCGACCAGTTCGGCGCCCAGGGCGCGCGCCTCGGCCAGCGCCGTCGGGTGACCCGAGATGTCGTCTTTGGCGTCGATCTCGCGATAGGTCAGCGATTTCCACGGGGTCGCGTCGAGGGCGTCGAGGAAGTACCGGAACGTGAGCAGCGGGCCGTCGAAGATGCTGCGCCCCTTCGAGCCGCCGACGCTCAGGAAGACGCCCTTTCGCTCGGCGAGCCGGCTGCGGGAGATCCGCTCGCCGCGCAAGTACTTGAGGCACCAGAAGGCCTGACACCGATCGATGAACGCCTTCGCGTGGGCGCTCACCCCGTAGAACATGACCGGAGAGGCCAGGGCGATCGCGTCCGCCTCCCGAAGCGACCCGTAGAGCGGCTGCATGTCGTCCTTGAGCGCGCACGCTCCCTGTGTCTTGCACGCGTAGATCTCGCGACACGGAGAGATCGTGAGGTTGCGCAGGTAGACGCGCTCGGCCAAACCGCCGGCCTCCTCCACGCCGTCAGCGAAGGCGTCCAGAAGCAGGTCGGTGTTGCCGCGAACACGAGGGCTTCCGTAGATGCACAACACGCGGGGAGAAAACGGGCGCTCGTTTGACATGGCACCTCCGCGATCGATAGAATCCAACGGCCCGGTCCCCGACGGGGCCGGAAGGTGACCCCAGAGGAGGGCGGACGATGAGCGCGCGCGACGCCGCGGTGGTGGCCTTGGGAGAAGCGGTGAAGTTCGAGTCGGACGGACGGGACTTCTACCTCCGGGCCGCGGCGGAAGCGGCGAGTCCCCTGACCCGGGCCGTGCTCGAGGCCCTGGCCGAGGACGAGCGCGACCACGTGCGAAGGGTAAGGGAGATCTACGAGGAACTCAAGGGGAAGCCGGGCTGGCCCGACGTTCCCACCATGGTGGCCCACGCCTCGGGGGTGCTCGACGCGTTCGAGCAGGCGTCCTCGAACCTGTCGGTCGTCGTGCCGCCCGATGCCGAGGCCCGAGACGTCCTGGTCACGGCGACGGAGATGGAGAAGAAGGGGATCTCCTTCTACCGGGAACGGGCGGCCAAGGCGACCTGTGCTGCGGAAGAAGAGTTCTTTCGAAGGCTCGTGGCCGAAGAGGAGGTGCATCTGCACACCCTCGCGAAGCTGCGGGGCACGATCGGCTAGACGGGCCGGATCGCGTGACGCACAGGCGGGGCGAGCGCAAGGGGCGGCTACGGTTCGCGGCGGGAGGGATTGTGCTCTTCTGCCTCGCCCTGACGGCCGCGTGCAGCCGTTCGGACCCGGAGTCGGGTCCGATGGAGAAGACCTCGGGCGAGAGCGTCACCGTAGAGGTCAACTCCCGGGCCCCTGCCTTTGCCGCCCAGACCCTCGACGGCGGCACCGTGCGCCTGGCCGACTCGATCGGCTCCAACGTCGTGCTGCTGGAGTTCTGGAGCATCTTCTGCAAGTCCTGCGTCGAGGAGATGCCCCACGTCGAGGATCTCTACCGCCGGTACGCGGCCGAGGGCCTGACCGTGGTAAGCGTCAACACCGACGTCTTCTCCGCCAAGCGCGTCACGTCGTTCCTTCAGAAGGTGGGGATTCGTCCCCCGTACCCGATCGTTCGCGATGCTCGCCAGGAGATCGTGGAGGCGTACAAGGTGGAAGTATTGCCCGTCACGGTCTTGATCGACCGCTCGGGCTGGATTCGGCTCTACCAGGAGGGGTATCGGCCCGGCGACGAAGATCAGTTCGAGTCCAAGATCCGCCGGCTCTTGGGCCGGGAGGGGGACGAGGACGTGACCCTCGCCTCCCGGGGCGGCGTGACGGTCTTCGCGCCGGCCGGAGCCTCCCTGGCCGCGCAGGGTCAGGCCGTCTCCGCGCTTCGCAGCCGCAACGCCAACGGCGAAGACGTCGCGCTTGCGACCGGCCGGCCGAGCCTGCTGGTGTTCTGGAGCCTCTTCTGTAAACCCTGCCGGGATGAGTTTCCGCAGGTGGCGGCTCTCGCGGAGCGCTACCGGACGAAGGGGCTCGTCACCTACAGCGTCAACGTCGATTCGGACCGGCTGCGCCCGCGCGTCGACCGCTTCTCCGGAAAGCATCCGGAGCTGCCTTGCCTGCTGGACGGCACCGAGGCCGAGGGGAAGGGATCCCTGGCGAAGGCCCTGGGCGTCCGGGCCACGCCGACCCATGTGCTGCTCGACGGCCAGGGCAAGGTCCTGCACGCCACGGCCGGCAAGACCGATCTCCCGGCCCTGGAAGCGAAGATTCAGGCCGCGGTGGGGCGGTAAGGGTCCCCGGGAGGCGTGAGCGGTCTTTTGACACGCCCTGGCCCCGTTGCTACAGTCTGAGGCCCGCTCATCCCAAGAAGACGCGCTCGGAGGACGAGGCCCATGTGGGATTATACAGACAAGGTCAAGGAGCACTTCCTGAACCCTCACAATGTCGGCAAGATCGACGACGCCGACGGGGTGGGGGAGGTCGGCAGCCTCGCCTGCGGCGATGCGCTGCGGCTCTACCTCAAGGTGGATGAAGACGAGCGCATTGTCGACGCCAAGTTCCAGACCTTCGGCTGCGGCAGCGCCATCGCCTCGAGCTCCGCGCTCACCGAGATGGTCCGAGGGCTTACCTTGGACGAAGCGCTCAAGATCACCAATAAGGAGATCGCCGACTACCTCGGGGGGTTGCCCAAGGAGAAGATGCACTGCTCGGTCATGGGCCGCGAGGCGCTGGAGGCGGCGATCGCGAACTACCGGGGCATCGAGCTGCCCAAGCACGAGCTCGAAGGCGAGGTCGTCTGCGAGTGCTTCGGCGTCACGGACACCCAGATCCGGCGGGCCATCGAGGAGAACCAACTGACGACGGTCGAGGACGTCACCCACTACACGAAAGCCGGTGGCGGCTGTGAGCGGTGCATGCCGGACCTCCAGCGGATCCTCTCGGAGGCGCTGGGCGCACGGGAGGAGAAGGTGCGGGTGACGGCGCCCCGGAAGCTGACGAACCTCCAGCGCATCCAGCTCGTGCAGAAGGTCATCGACGAGGAGATCCGGCCCAACCTCCAGGCGGACGGAGGCGACCTCGAGATCGTGGACGTGGACGGCACCACGGTGTACGTAAGCCTGCGCGGCACGTGCACCCACTGCCCCTCGGCCCAGATCACCCTCAAGGACGGCGTGGAGGGCCGGCTCCGGGAGCTCGTGGACTCGGATATCCGTGTCGTGGAGGTGCAGTGATGGCCGTCGTGTACCTGGACAACAACGCCACTACGCAGGTAGCCCCCGAGGTCTTCGAGGAGATGGCGCCCTACTTCTCTTCCCTCTATGGGAACCCCTCGAGCATGCACTCCTTCGGGGGTCAGGTCGGGCGCACGCTTGCCCAGGCGCGGGACCGCGTCGCGTCACTCCTGGGCTGCCAGGCGAGCGAGATCCTGTTCACCTCCTGCGGCACCGAAGGCGACAGCACCGCGATCCGCTCGGCCCTGGAAGCCCAGCCGGAGAAGCGCCACGTGGTCACCACCAAGGTAGAGCACCCGGCCGTGCTCAACCTGGTGAACCATCTCGTGAAGAAAGGATACCACGTCACGCTCCTCAGCGTGGACGGCCAGGGCCGGCTCGACCCGGAGGAGCTCCGGGCGAGCCTGCGCGACGACACGGCGCTGGTCTCGGTCATGTACGCCAACAACGAGACCGGGACGGTGTTCCCTCTGCCCGAGATCGCCGACCTGGTGAAGAGCCGAGGGATCCTCCTGCACACCGACGCGGTGCAGGCCGTGGGGAAGATCCCGATCGACCTCAAGACGCTGCCGGTGGACCTGCTGGTCCTGTCGGGGCACAAGCTCCACGCGCCCAAGGGCGTGGGGGCCCTCTTCGTGCGCAAGGGCACGGCGTTTCGACCCTTCCTCATCGGCGGCCACCAGGAGAGGGGCCGGCGCGGGGGCACGGAGAACGTGCCCGGCATCGTCGCCCTCGGCAAGGCGTGCGAGCTCGCCGCTGCAGGCCTCGAGGCGGAAAACACGCACGTGCGCCGGCTGCGTGACCGCCTCGAACAGGGCCTGCTGGCCGCGATCCCCGAAACCCGGCTGAACGGCGACCCCGCCGAGCGCCTGCCGAACACGGTCAACCTCTCCTTCAAGTTCGTGGAAGGGGAGGCGATCCTACTCCTCCTGGACCAGCTCGGCGTGTGCGCGAGCTCCGGTTCGGCGTGCACCTCGGGCAGCCTCGAGCCCTCCCACGTGCTGCGGGCCATGGGCGTGCCGTTCACGTTTGCCCACGGGTCCGTGCGCTTCAGCCTTTCCCGGTACAACACGGAAGCGGAGATCGACTTCGTGGTGCGGGAGATGCCCAAGGTCATCGAGCGGCTCCGGTCCATCTCGCCCTTCACCGAGGGGGACCACGAGATGCCGGCCTGCACCTGCTGAGCTGGCCTGTTGGATCCGGCCGGCCCCGACCTCGACCGCCTCGAGGAGAAGATCCAGCGACTGAAGAGGGAATACGACCTGTTTCTGGCCGGCCAGCGAAGGGGTGAGCCGGTTTCGCTCCACGACGAGCTGGACCGGGAGATTCGCCGCCTGTCCCGCTACCCCCTGACCTCCACCGTGGCACGCTTCCGGATGTCGTCCCTCGCGCACCGGTTCCGGGCCCTGGAGACCCAGATCCGGAGCCTCCTTGACCAGAGGGAGGCGCGAAAGCGCGACGGCGAGCCCCGGCCCGCGCCGGGGCCGGCCAGCGTCGTGGTGGACCGCGCGGCCCTGGAGAACCCGCGGGCCATTGAGGCTCACCTTCGCGCCCTCCACCGTGCTCTCGCCGAGTCCCTGAACGGACGCACGCCCCCTCCGGTCGAGGGCCTGAAGGCGCGCCTGCTCGAGGAGGCGCGCCGCCTCGTCGAGCGACCGGGCGTGGCTGCCGTTCGCTTCACACTCGTGTGCGAGGAGAAGGGCCCGCGCATCCGCGGAGAGCTCCTCCCCGAGGGCGGGCGCGGGCTCTGAGACCCTGACGCGGGGCCGGGTCAGGGGAGCGGCGTCCGAGCGGGGGCAACGACCGGCAAGGCGAAGAAGAACGTCGTGCCCTTCCCCGGCACGGACTCGACCCAGATTCTTCCCCCGTGACCCTCGACGATCTTTCGGCAGATCGCCAGCCCGATCCCGGTCCCCGGCACATCTGCGCCGGTCGGCAGTCGCTTGAACATGCCGAAGATCTCCTCGGCGTGCTCCGGGGCGATGCCGATCCCGTTGTCCCGCACCGCGAACACCCACTCGTCGTCGCGGTGACGGGCCGAGACGTGGATGCGGGGAGCGTCGTTTCCCCGGAATTTCAGCGCGTTGGCGACCAGGTTCTGGAAGAGCTGATCGACCTGCCCCTTCCGCGCCCGGACGACGGGCAGGGGATCCCGGGTCACGACCGCCCCGCACGCCTCGATCGTGCCGCCGAGGTCTTCCAGGACGCGGTCGAGCGCAGCGCCGGCGTCGGTTTCCTCGAGCGACGCATCCCCTGCGCCCACCGTCGAGTAGACCAGCAGGTCGTCGATCAGTGCCTCCATCCGCCGCGCTCCGGCCATCGCGTGGGCGACGCACTCCGCGGCGTCGGGCTCCAGTCCTTCCCCCTGGCGGCGCGCGAGGAGCTGAAGATACCCTCCGATGGCGACCAGCGGCGACTTGAGGTCGTGCGCAACCACGTGCGCGTACTGTTCCAGCTCAGCGTTCGACTGTGCCAGTTCCCTGGCCTTTGCTTCCAGTTCCCGCTGCGACGCCTTCCGCTCGGCGAGCGCCTCGTTGAGATTGCCAATGAGCTCCTGGCGCCGGCGGAGCATGGTCTTCAGCCCTGCGAGCGACAGGGCCGCTGCGGCATAGACGGCGAGGTGGACCGAGACGTTGAGAGAGCGCAAGGCGGGCGGGTCGTAGGGCCGGTCGAAGGCGACCTCGGTGCCGAAGAACGCCAATGTGCTGGAGAGGGCGACCCAGAGCCCTTGCCAGTGGCCGAAGAACCAGGTGACGAGAGCGATGGGGACCAGGTACAGGATGGACAGCCGCACTTCTGCGCCGGCGACGAACTGGGCAGACACTACGAGTACGACGCCGGCAAAGCCCAGCGCGAGCGCGGATTTCGTCGGGGCCGCGCCGTCGCCTCCACGTCTCATCGATTGCTCCCTCGGTTGGTTCGCGCCGTGAAGCCGCGCGGGTTGGCCCGAGTCGCCCGTTGCTCCCGGCGGTCCGGGCACTCGGGCCAGCCTACCATGAAGCGAGGGGGTGCAAAGGGGCGAAGGCTCCACGCGGACCGCACCGCTTCATTGATCCTTTGTTTCCTTGGTGGAGATGGCTACCATTGAACGCTGTGGGGAAACCGGATCGGGCCTTCGCTGGGTGAGTCAGATGGTCGACAGGGTCTTCGGAAGGGGCAGCGCGGAACGTGGGCAGGAGGGGACGGGAGAGACGGTAAGCGGCGACGCTTCTGCTCCTGACGGCGGTGGGCTGCCCGCGGTGGGCCTGCCAACCATTCCCGCTCCGTCGGGCCCGGGGGGGCGGCCGGGTTGGCTGAGACGACACGCCCTCTTGCTCGTCGGAGTGCTGGTCGGGTGCGCCCTGGTCGGACTGCTGGTCGGCGAGATGCTCGGCTCGCGGATGCAGGCGAGGCTCTTCTCGAGTCTCGCGCGAAAGCTGAGCTACGGGCCCGAGCCGGGCCCGAGCCCGGACCAACCGGTGCCGAACCAGGGGCCCTACGACGTGCGCCTCGGGTACGCGCAGCTCCCGGTGTTCCTCCACCGGCTCCAGAGTGCCGGCTACGCGATCGAGTCCCAGGCCCGGCTCTCCCCGATGCTCCGCAAGCTCGCGCAGAAGGGGCTCTTCCTCCCCTACCGGGAGAAGAGCCAGGCAGGGCTCCGGGTGCTCGATCGCGGCCGCCGGGACTTCTACCGCACCGCCTTCCCCGGGCGCGTCTACGGCGGCTTCTCGGACCTTCCGCCGCGCATGGTGGATGCGCTCCTGTTCATCGAGAACCGAGGGCTGCTCGACCCCCGCCACCCGGCCCAGAACCCGGCGGTCGACTGGGGGCGGCTCGCGAAGGCCGTGGGCTCGAAGGCGCTCAGCGTGGTGGAGGGGAACCGGAAGGTCTTCGGAGGCAGCACGCTCGCCACCCAGATGGAGAAGTTCCGCCACTCCCCGGAGGGCCGAACGCACTCCGCGCGGGACAAGCTGCGCCAGATGCTGTCGGCCAGCCTGCGGGCGTACCAGGGCGGTCCCGAGACGCTCGCCGCGAGGCGTCGGATCATCCTGGACTACGTCAACGCGGTGCCGCTGGCCGCCGTGCCGGGGTTCGGCGAGGTCAACGGCCTGGGAGACGGCCTCTGGGCGTGGTACGGGAGGGACTTCGCCACGGTCAACCGGGTGCTCTCCGGCTCATCCGGCGACCCGAGGGAGCAGGCCCTGGCCTTCAAGCAGGCGGTGAGCCTGTTCCTCGCCCAGCGTCGCCCCAGCTATTACCTGGGCCAGGATCGGGCCGCACTCGAGGACCTGACCGACAGCTACCTCCGCGTCATGGCCGAGGAGGGGGTGATCCCCCGCGAGCTTCGCGACGATGCCCTGCGGGCGAGGCTCGGCCCCGAGCCGACGACCGCCGAGCCGGGCCGCCGCTCTTTCTTGGAGCACAAGGCCGTCGGCTCGATCCGTGCGCGCCTCCTCGGCGAGTTGGGCCTGCCCGGCCTCTACGACCTCGACCGCCTCGACCTGGCGGTGGAGACGACCCTGGACCTCCCGGCCCAGGAGGGGGTCACCCGTGTGCTTCACTCGCTTCGCGACCCGACCTACGTGAAGGAGGCTGGCCTGGGCGGACCGCGCCTGCTCGACCGCGGGGATCCCTCCCGGGTGGTGTATGCCTTCACCCTCTTCGAGCGGGCCGACGGCGCCAACCGCGTCCGGGTTCAGGCGGACACCTGGGACCAGCCCCTGGACATCAACGAGGGCATCAAGATGGACCTCGGGTCCACGGCCAAGCTGCGGACCCTGCTCACGTACCTCGAGATCGTCGCTCGGTTCCACCACCGGTACTCCGGGCTCTCGTCCGACGAGCTGCGCGCCCAGGCGACGCAGCCGTCGAGCCGCCTGGGGGCGTGGGCACTGGGCTACCTGCGCGGGGCCGCGGATCGGAGCCTCGCGGCGATGCTCGAGGCGGCGCTGGACCGACGCTACTCCGCCAGTCCCTATGAGCGCTTCTTCACGGGCGGTGGCCGGCACACCTTCCAGAACTTCAGCCCGGACGACAACGGCCGCGTGATGCCGGTGAGGGAGGCGCTGCGGCGCTCGGTCAACCTGGTCTTCATCCGGGTGATGCGCGACATCGTCGACGACTACGAGTTCGAGGAGGTCGGCGACCGACGGGCGCTCCTGGAGAACGGAGACGCCCCTCGCCGACGTGCGTACCTCGAGCGGTTCGCCGACCAGGAGGGGAGCGCGTTCCTGCGGCGCTTCTACGAGAGGCACGCGGGCAGGACGCCGAAGGAGTCCCTGGACCTCGTGCTCTCGGGGGTGCGGCTCACTCCGGCGCGGATCGCCACGGTGCTGCGCTCGACCGACCCGGGCGCCGGCATCGAGACTCTTCGGGGGCTGCTCGCAGCCCTCCTGCCCAAAGAGCGCGTCACCGACGAGAAGTTGGCCGGGCTCTTCGAGAAGTACTCGCCGGAACAATTCTCCCTCGTCGACCGGGGGTACATCGCGCGCGTCCACCCCCTGGAGCTCTGGCTCGTCGACTACCTGCGCCGCCATCCGGCGGCGACCCTTCCCCAGGTGCTCGCCGATAGCGTGGCCGAGCGCCAGGAGGTCTACGGGTGGCTCTTCAAGACGCGGCGCAAGCGCGCCCAGGACCGGCGCATCTCGGTGCTCCTGGAGCAGGAGGCTTTCCGGGAGATCGGGGCGGAGTGGCGCCGGCTGGGCTACCCTTTTGCCACGCTCGTCCCCTCCTTTGCTACGGCCATCGGGAGCTCCGCGGACCGGCCCTCCGCCATGGCCGAGCTGATGGGCATCCTCGCCAATGACGGGGTTCGCCTGCCGACGGTGCGAGTGGACCGGCTCCATTTCGCCGCCGACACCCCCTACGAGACCGTGATGGCGTGGGACCCCCGGGGCGGGGAGCGCGTGCTCGCCCCGGAGATCGCGGCGGTCACCCGCCGCGCCCTCGTCGACGTGGTCGAGGAGGGCACGGCGCAGCGGCTCAAACGGGTGCTCCAGCGCCCCGACGGCACGAGGCTCGTCGTGGGCGGGAAGACCGGCACCGGAGACCACCGGTACGAGCGCTACGCCCCGGGGGGCCGCCTGATCGACTCGCGCGTGGTCAACCGCGCCGCGACCTTCGTCTTCCTGATCGGGGACCGGTTCTTCGGTGTGGCGACGGCCTACGTGCCGGGCCCAGAGGCGGCCCGATACGATTTCACGAGCTCGCTGCCCGTGGAGCTCGTGGGGTTGCTCCTGCCGGAGCTCTCCTCGGTCCTCGATGGCCGTTCGGCCGCCCCTCCCGGGCCTGCAGCGCCGGAGCGCCGCCCGGACTAGAACCCGTGCAGGCTCTCGACCTTCGCGGCGAGGGAGCCCCCGCGAATCCGCTCGAGGGTGGCCGTGACGACCGCGACGTCGTTGTCGAAGGAGCCGTGGGCCAGGGGGATGAAGTCCACGCCGTCGAAGACTCGGGCGCGGTCCTTCCCGTGGACCCGCACCGTCCCCATGTCGCCCATGAACGCCCGCCATCGGCCCACGTCCTGAACCCTCCGGGAGTTCCACTGGTCCTGAACCTCCACTGCAGGGTTCCAGGCCGCCTCCATGCCCAGAAGCGGCATCTTGTGGACGTCTTCCAGCGCGCGGCTGACGAGGTAGAGCAGCGACTTGCCATAGGGACCGACCGTGTCGGCCCGCTCCCGCTCGTCGCTCAGGATGTCGAAGAACAGCCGTTCCTTCGGCACGACCTCGCGCTCCACGGCCGATGCGTAGTGGTCGAGGGCGAAGCCCACGGTGCAGGCGGGCGCATAGAGGGAGACGGTTTGAACCGCGATCTTCGCCCGGACGAGGCGGTCGAGAAGGTGGCCGTGGAGAATCGAGCCCGCCGAGTGGCCGACGAGGTGGAGCTCGAGGGCAGGCGTCCGCTTCCTGAGCTCCGCCAGGTGCGCGGCCAGCAGCGTCAGGCCCGCGCCGGGATCGGCGGCCGCGGCCGCGTTCTGCTTCATCTGCATCCACACGGGCTTGACCAGGAGGTTCTCGCACGCTACCTCCACGGAACGGTCCATGGCCTCCTTCAGTCGGTGCTTGACGTCGTCCCACCCGCGAGCAGGGAACTGCTCCGACGGCTTGAAGAACTTCCCCACCGCGTCGCACAGCATGCCGGAGATACTCTCGCCGAACCCCGTCTTCCAGGTAACGAAGAGGGGGTAGATGTCGTTGGCCCGGAAGTAGGGCGCCAGGATCCGGATCCGCTGGACCGACGCGGCCTCGTCGTTCAAGCCGCCGTGGGCGTAGACTGCGAGGATTGGCTTCGGCTGCTCGGCGAGCCAGGCGAGAGGTCGGGTGAGGGCGGCCTCGCGGACGGCGCCGGCGGCGTCGGCCACGTCGAGAAAGCGGTTGATCGGGCGGCCGTCGTTGCCCAGGACGACCGTGTGCTCGTAAGCGGCGCTCTCGTCGAGTGGCGCGATGTTCGGGGACGTGTAGGCGAAGGGCACCGAGGTGCTTCCGGAGCGCCAGGACCAGGAGGCCTTGCCGTCGGCCACGTCCCCGAGGCTGCTGCTGCTCCAGGTGCGCGCCGCGGATCGCACCTCCATGGGCGCGCCGAGCACCGCGACCCAGGCGTCGGTGCCCCGCTGGATCCAGTCTTCGTAGCTCAAGATCGCGAACCCCAGGTAGCCCCACGAGGGGCCCCAGGAGTTCTGGACCAGGAACCCCTGGGGCGTGTAGCCGATCAGGGCGAAGGCGTGGCCCCCGGTCTCGCCGCTCGCCTCCCGGATCACCGGGAGGGTCGGCGCGCTCTCCAGGAACCACCCTCTGTGCACCGACGCCGATGCGTAGACGGCCCCGACCTCGTGGATCGCAGACTGGAGGTCGGTGACCGAGTCCTTGTTCACCCGGTAGTAAGCTCCCAGCGGGCGCCGGGCCGCATCCTGCTGCCATCCTGTCTTCGGCGGGACGAACTTCGCGCGGTAGGGCCATATCTGCTGGTCGCACACGCCGTGGCGGTGCCACCCCTTCATGGCGCCCCGGCAGCTCGACCCCTCGTAGTCCTCCCCGGGCCACTCGTCGTAGAGGCGGGCCAGGTGGTAGAGCATCCGGGGACTCACGCGGACCATCCGACCCGCTTTGGTTCCTGGGGGACGTCCCGCCTCCGCGAGCTTCTTCCACAGCAGGTAGTTCACCACTGCGGCGAGCCCGAAGCCCGTGCAGGCCCCCTCCCTTCCCTGGTTCAGGATCAGCTTGTGCCTGTGGGTGTAGTCCGGCAGGTGCTCGGCGATGAAGGCGGGGTCGGGGTACTGCTCCGGAAGGGACACCAGCGGCGGGTTGTAGATTCGGTCGCGGTAGTCGACCCGGTCGGGTCGGGCGTCGAACAGCCTGCCCTGGATCTCTTTGGCGGGCATGGGCTCTCCTTTCTGCGCATCGGCGCGGGGAGGCTCTCAGGGTGCCACGCTCCGCGGTGCACGCAACGTCGGGCTCATCGGAGCCGCCGCAATACCTTCCGTGCCTCGAACCAGCCGATGCTCAACGCTCCGGCGGCCAGGCACAAGAGCAGGTCGAGGCCGTGCAGCACGCTCAGGTGGAAGAGTTGCCGAAGAAACGGGACGTAGAGGACCAGGCCCAAGAAGACGGCCGCTCCCGCGAGCACCCACCAGAGCGCCGCGTTGGGGGAGCGAAGCGTCGAGAGGATCGTCCGGGACCAGGAGCGGTTCGTGAGGATCAGCGCCAGCCGTAGGGTGGGCTTTGCCCACCATTCTTGGAAGCCGGGGGAAGGTCACGGTGGGCCGGGCCTACCCTACGTTCTCGGCCAGGGTCCGGGCGGTGCTGGCGAGAGGTCAAGTTCGAAGCGCCTCACCGGGAGCCTTCGCCCAAGACGACCACGGAGGCTCGCGCACGCGGCGGGCGTTGCGTGTGGACGCCGGAGCCGTTGCGCTGCACACTGCCTCCTCGTCGCTGACGCGCAACCGGCGCCGAGGGCTGGGGGCGAGCCGGCCGGAGAGCCGCGAGGGAGGCAACCGTGCTCGAACGTTGGTTCACCGCCCTGATCGCGCTGCTCGCGATCCTGAACCCCCTCGGTCTCCTGCCGCTTTTCGCCGACCTGACCTCCGGCCTGAACACGGCGAGCCGACGGCGGCTCTTCAACCTGTCGACCTTCGCGGGGTTCGCCACCCTGTTGATCTTCACGCTGGCCGGTCGCTGGGTCATGGACAACGTGTTCCGGATCCAGCTGGCCGAGTTCAAGATTGCCGGCGGCATCCTGCTCACCGTGATCGGCATCAAGAGCATTGCCTTCCCCGGGTCGGAGGTGAAGGCCGGCGAGGTGTCGGACGTGATGGAGCTCGGCGTGGTCCCCCTCGCCGTGCCCTTGCTCGTGGGACCCGGCTCCATCGTTACCGGCATCCTCATCCTGCACCGCGACGGCCCGTTGATCGCCCTGACGACCATCGTCGCGGCCTTCGCGGTCACCCGAGTCATCTTCGCGGCCTCGCCCCTGGTGCACCGGGTGCTGGGGCATCTGGGGGCCCTGGTCCTGTCCCGGGTGCTTCAGATCTTCATCGCGGCGATCGGGGTCTCCTTTCTCACCTCGGGAATCCGGGAGCTGTTTCACCTCTGAACCTACCGATCCGATCCATCCGAGGGGCGAGGGGGAGCCTCGGCCGGGTACCGAAGCCCGGACCGCAGCCGCAGTTCTTGAAAGCCCGAGGAAGATCAGGGTGGGCCGAGCCCACCCTACGTTCTTCCGCCACTTTGCGCGGCTCATGAGAAAAAATCTGCAGGATGGGGGTCAAGCCGACACATTCATCGGTCGATAGTGGTGAACAAATCATGTGATTGAGTTCACTCAGAACGGTGCCCTCGTTTCCGAGCCCGGGTGCGTGCGCCGCGTCTCCGGATCGGCCGCGCGATGCGCTCGGTTCGAGGCCTGATCCCGCAACGTCCAACCAGACAAGGAGGAGAACAACATGCACAACCTGCGGCGAATCCTCTCGTGTGCGGCGCTCGCGCTGGCGGTGGCCGCACCGTCCCCGGGCCACGCCGAACTCGTCTTCGAACACGTCCTGAACATCGGGGCCAAGGGGGAGGCGAACGGGCAGTTCAGCTACGTGGAGGACTTTGCTTGGTCTGCCGACGGGGCACTCCTCGCCACGGACGCGCTGAATTGCAACGTGCAGGCGTTCGACAAGACCACCGGCAAGTACCTGACTCAGTTCGGAGGAAAGGGCGACGGGTCCGACAAGTTCGAGAAACCCGAGGGCATCGCAGTGGACAAGGACGGCAACATCTTTGTTGCCGACTACCAGGCCGGCTATGTGAAGAAGTTTACTAGGAGCTACAAACTCCTGAGGACGTTCAGCGGCCTCGGAGCGGCCCCGGGGCAGACCGAGAAGTCGGAGTTCATCGATATCCATGACGGACTTCTGTACGTACCGGAGCAGGGGAGCCATCGCGTCGACGTGTTCGATCTGGACGGCAAGTTCAAGTTCCTGTTCGGCAAGCAAGGGAATGGCCCCGGCGAGTTTCTGAAGCCGGAGGCGGCTAAGTTCAACAGCAAGGGGATGCTCTATGTAGTCGACCTGGGAAACCACCGAATCCAGGTCTTCGGAAAGGACGGCAAATTTATCAAGGAGTGGGGGAAGAAGGGCACCGCCGCTGGCGAGTTCCAGCGCCCGGCCGGCTTGGCCATCGACAAGGACGACAACGTGTACGTGAGCGAGATCGACAACAACCGCATTCAGGTGTTCGACAGCGAGGGGACTCCCCTCTCCATGTGGGGAAAGGAGGGCAGCGGGGACGGTGAGTTCAAGAACCTCCACGGCATGATCGTCGACAAGACCACCGGCTGGCTCTATGTGGCCGACAGCGGCAACAATCGGGTCCAGGTCTTCAAGCGCTCCGTGAAGTAGAAGCGTCCGGGAGAGCCGGGCCGGGCGCCGCCTCCCCCGCTGTTCGGGCCCTGAACGGAGAGGATGCGGCGGCCCACAAAGAGGGGTCATTATGACGATTCGCGCGAAGCTCACCTGTAACATCGTCTCGGTCTGCCTCATCGTCGGCGGGTTGGTGGTTACGAGCTACGTCGGCATGAAGTCAGTGGCCGGCAGACTCCAGTATCTGACTCAACAGAGCACGCCGTTCCAGTTGCGAACGGTCGAGCTCCAACGGTCGGTCCAGAGCGTCACCGCCACGCTCCTCAAGGTGAGTAGCGCGCAGGGAGCCGACTCCTACCGGGCACCGCGCGCAGAGGCGGAGAAGATGCTGGAGCAGGTGAAGGCGGACCAGGAGAAGCTGGCGGCGTTGACCGCAGGGCAGGACCGTCTGGTGGCCCATGCCCAGCTCAGGCAGGTTGCCCAGGAACTCTTCGCGTCCACGGAAGAGCGGCTCCGGGCGGAGCAGGAGGCGTCTCAGTACCGGCAGGAGGCTGTCCGGCTCGAGCAGACAGCGTTGGAGGGCAGCCGAATGCTGGACGCGAAGATCCGCGCGCTGGCGGCCCAGCTCGACAAGCTCAACCGGGCCGTGGTGGGGGTTCAGACCTCGTCGATCGGTTCCTTCTCCGCCGTGCTGGAGCAGGCGAAGGACGTCGACGAGGTTCGGGACAGCCCGACGGTGACCCAGCTCAACTTCGGTACCAAGGGGCTCCTCAGCAACGCGGAGATCGTCGGGTTTGCCCTCGGCCTGCAAGACCTCGCGAAGCGGATCATCACCGCCCAAACGGGGAACGAGATCGCAACGGCGCTCGCGGCTGTGAGCCAGCTGTTCGCAAAGACCGAGCCCTCCTTCCAGGCTCTCGACGCCGTGCTCGCGCGACTCAGACGCCCCGAGGCGCAGCAACTCCTCCGGGGAGCCCACGCGAGTCTCCCCGGGATGCGCGTCGCCGTCCAGGACATCGCGTCCAAGTGCCGCAGCCGGATCGAAGCCGGCCGCCGTCTTCGCGAACTCGAGGCGGGGCTGACCGCTGTCCAGGCCCGGGCTGAACGGCAGAGCGACAGACTGCGGGCAATCGCGGGGCAGCAGACGGTCCAGGGAAACCAGGCTGTCGCCAGTGCGCGGGGGGATCAGGAGCAGGCGATCGCGACCGTCCATCAGGTGGTACGTTCCAGCACCGTGCTCGTCTTCGCGATCGGAGCCGGGGCGCTCCTCTTCGGCGCCCTGTTCGGAGTGTGGGTGTACCGGTCCATCGCCGACCCGCTGAAGAGGCTCATCGCCGTCTCGGAACAGGTCGCTGGCGGTGACCTCCGCTCCGAGATCTCGGTCGACGCACGCGACGAGGTGGGCATGGTCCAGACGTCGATGGCAAAGATGGTGGCCAACTTGAAGAGAATCGTCACCCGCATCGGAGAGGTCACCGGAAGTCTGGCCGGGAGTTCGGAGGAGTTGTCGGCGACCGCCGTCGACCTGGAGCGCGGCTCGGGGGAGCAGACGTCGCAGATGCAGCAGTCGGCATCTGCGGTGCATCAGATCGCCGAAACGACGGTGGAGGTGGCGCGCAACTCGGCCTCGGCCTCCGGCACGGCCGCGGTGATGCGACGGGTCGCCGAGGACGGGAAGGAGGCGATGCGCCGCACGGTGGACGAGCTGACGACGTTCGCAGGGCAGGTCGAGGAGGCCGTGCACACTGTGGAAGGGTTGGGCACGAAGTCCGAACAGATCGGTGGAATTGTGCAGGTCATCGACGACATCGCCGACCAGACCAACCTGCTGGCGCTCAACGCGGCCATCGAGGCCGCCCGGGCGGGAGAACAGGGCATGGGGTTCGCCGTTGTGGCCGACGAAGTGCGCAAGCTCGCGGAGCGGACGGCGTTGGCGACCGGTGAGATCGGCCTGGTCGTCAAGGCCATGCAGACCGGCGTCGGGCAGGCCGTCACCTTCATCAAGGACGAACGGGAGTCGGCGGGCAAGATCCTGGAGACGGTGAATCAGACGCTGGTGGCGATCGAAGAGATCGTCCGATACGTGGAGCAGGTGGCCGACGCCGTTCAGCAAACCGCTGTGGCCGCAGAACAGCAGTCCGCGGCCACGGCCGAGGTTTCGGGGAACATGGAGAACGCAGCGGCCGTAACGATGCAGTTGCAGCGTTCCGTGGGCGGCATTCGGGGCTCCTCCCACGCGTTGACTCGCCTGGCTTCCGAACTCAACGCCATGGTGGAGTGGTTCAAGGTCTGACCGGGAGGCCCTTCGGCGCCCAGCGGGAGAGAGACGTCAGGGGGCCCGGGTGACTGGCGAGGTTTCTCGGCGAAGGCGCGCAACGCAGCCGGGGACGCGTCGTCTCCCGCACCATGGATCGAACGGCGGAGATGGAACCGTCGGTGCGGTCAGTGTCTCGTCGGGCCGTCAGATCCCTCGCTGGGCAAGCGGGCAGTCGGCAGCCCGGGCACCGAAGTCTTGACAGCGCCGCGGAACCTGCGATAGCCGCAAGCCGTGCTTGGCCCACCGTCGTTGAAAGCCGGGGAAGGTCAGGGTGGGCCGAGCCCACTACGTTCTCTCCTTGCTGCGCGTCGGCTCGCGGGGAGGCTCTCAGAGTGCCACGCTCCGCGGTGCACGCAACGTCAGCCGCAATAGCTTCCGCGCGTCGAACCAACCGACGCTCAACGCTCCGGCGGCTAGGCACAGGAGCAGGTGCAGCACGCTCAGGTGGAAGAGTCGCCGAAGAAACGGGACATATGAGGACCAGGCCCAAGAAGACGGCCGCTCCCGCGAGCGCTTACCAGAGCGCCGCGTTGGGGGAGCGAAGCGTCGAGAGGATCGTCCGGGACCGGGAGCGGTCGGCCAGGATCGCGGCCAGATTCGCGACGATCAGGGTCGTGAAGGTGAGGGCTCGCGCTGTGCGTCCAGGCCCTAGTCGCCGATCCAGTAGCCCAGGGCAAAGGCGATGGCGAGACTGGTCCAAGAACAGCCGTCCTTGCCGCGCGGCGCGGGCAGGCTCCGTCGGAACGGGCTCCCCAGTCGTTCCGCCCAGCGAGAGAACGCGGCGATCTCCTCGGTACTGCCGAGGGTCAGGTTGAATTCAATGCGGTCTGATCCGCACTTTGCCAGGGCTTCCTCCGGGCGCTCGATGGCCGCTACCACCTTCTCCAAGACCTCAAGGATGTCGCGGAGGGGCCTTTCCACCACGGCCGACATCACCGGCTGGCCGTCGGACAGCTCCCTGGGAAAACGCCAAGCCCAGAGCCCGTGGAACACGACGATGAGCGTTTCGACGTCCTTCGAGACACTGGCAACGCGCGCCCTGGCAGTGGCCGGCGCAGCCGTTCCGGACAACCCAGGGTCCCGGAACAGAGCCGGGAGTGACATCGTCAGCGCGTGGAGCGCGTCGGACATCCACATGCCGGTGCGCACCCAGAGCCCTTCGATTTCGGTCGCGGGCACCTCCCAGTCCGGGGGAACGGGGCGCCGGACGAACGCCTCCTGAAGCTGGCCGATGAGGGGCCGGAGCTCCATTGCAAGGGTGTGCTGGTATTCGGACACGTTGATGGCCATGGCAAGTCTCCCTGAAGGGATTACGCCTGGCTGTATCGACCATCGCCGACTCGCCGCGCCTGGCCCAGGGCGGCGAGGGTCTCCAAGAGGTCGGCCGCCTGAGCCACGGAGCCACCCCGGAACGAGCGGGCCACCTCCTCGGCGGTCGCGGGGCCTGCTGCCTCGCGGAGGGCGGAGAGCACGGCGCGGGCCTGGTCGGGCAGGGGCTTGGGCCAGGCGTCCTCCGCGGCCTTCTTGGCCTCGCCCGGAACGGCCTGCTCCAACCCGGCTTCCACCTGCGGAGACCCCTGCCCCGCGGGGGCCTGGTACTCGAGCCGCAGCCATCGGCCAACGCCCTGCTTCTCCTCCAGGGGCTCGCCCCGCCGTTCGTCGCTGTCGATTCCGAGCTCTGCCGTCCCTTACGGGTCAGGCCATCCCTTGTAGGGTACGGCGGCCCAGGCGCTCACGTCACTTGACCTTGCGGCCACGCGTCGAGAAGGCACTCGCGGAACAGGTCATCGAGCGCCGCGGTGCCCGCCGGAGGCGGGGCTGCCTCCGGGGCCGCTCCCAGCCTGTCGATCTCTTCCTCGATGAATTGGCTCAAGGCCGGGCTGCGCGGTCCCCGGTCGAGCTCCTGGCCTGCGCGCTTGCTCTCGAGAAGCTCGCCAAGAGCCTCCCCGACTCGCTCTGGCACGCTGACTGCGCCGAGCAGGTCTAGGAACCGGACGGGCACGGCTCCGCGTCCGGCTTCGATCCACCGGCACGCGAGCAACGGGCGCAGCACGTACAGGTACTTCTTCAGCCACACCGTCTCTCCCTGAAGGTACTCGCGGAAGTTTCCCCGCGCCATGTGCAGGTAGTGGTGAAGACAGGCCCGCGGAGAGTAGTAGCGGGGAAGAAGCTCGCGAAGCCTCGCGGCCAGCGGCCCGGCCTCGCGATACACGATGGGGCTCCCGAGCCATTCCAGGAGCGGCGGGTTCGATTTTCGAAAGAGGCGAAGCGCCTTCTGCAGATCCCATCCGGTCACGTCCAGCAGCCCTCGGAGGGGCCGCTCGACCACGTCGCGCCGGTCGTCGATCGAGAGGTACCACGCCACGGGCCGAACGTAGAGAAAGCGAACGTCGTAGTCGCTGTCCAGCGATGCGAAGCCCCAGGCGCGACTGCCCGCCTCGCAGGCATAGAGGACGCGGAGTCCTTCAGCGTTCTCTACGGCCGAGAGCTCGGCTTCGATCGTCGCAGACGAGAGAGCGGTCGCGCGCTCGGTCACGGGAGACCTCGCAGGATGGAGGTGGTCGGGAGTGCCCGTCTCGCCACCGGAGCAGGGCCGGCGCCGTCGCGTGTCAGAGTATCATCACGGAGTGACAGATCCTGTCAGCCGACGCCGAGTCACCCCCCAAGCCCGAGGTGCTTCTTGATGTGCTTGGCCAACGTATCGTCGACCTCGGCGCGGGGGGGAACGGGTTGCTTCTGGCCATTGGCGGGGTTGAGGTAGGTGTCGTGCCTTGCGCCGTGGCGGTGCAGCACACAGCCCGCCTCGGTGAGCTGCCGAATCAGCTCGCCCCGTTTCACAGGGCGATTTCCTTGATTCCGTAGCCCTCGGGGGACGTCTTCCATGACCATGAGGGTGTGGGCGTCCTTGAGGTTCTCCTCGAGCTCCTCCTCGAGCTCCTCGAGAGTCTCCCCCTGGGTCATGATCGTCGGGTACTCGATGAGCTTCCCGAGCCAAGCCTTCTCGCTCTTCCAGTAGACCGTCGTCAGGGGCTTCGCCATGGTGACCTCCTGGTCACTTCTGGGCTCAGAACCCTCAACCCGTTTTCGGACAACGACGACGAAGCAGGCGAAGCTTCACGCCACCTCCGGGAGCTCCGGCATCGGGAGGTCTTCGTCGGCAGAGGCTGCGGCAAAGGCGATGACGGCGCGCACGTCTTGGGCAGTCAGGGTCGGGAAGTCGGCCAGGACCTCCTCCACCGTCGCCCCTTCGGCCAGGTTCGCCAACACGGTTCGCAGGGTCACACGCGTGCCGCGAATGACCGTCTCATTGCCGCAGAGGGCGGGATCTCGCACGAAGTAGTCGTCGAACTTCATCGTTGCGCTCCGTTCTCACACCGGTCGGCTCAGGGCCACAGGGTGTCTATGCCCTCCTCCTAGGTTCCAGGCAAGGGTCGCAGACGGATGAGGGTATCGGTCACCACGGCAAACCGGCCGGCCCATTCGTCTCGACTCTCCAGAACGGCGAGCACTCGCGCGTTGTCTTCCACCGCATGGCTTCCGGAGAGCCGAAAGAGAACCACGCCGCAGGGCGCGGGCAGCCCGGCGCGGAAGGCCAACTCCCCGAAGTCCTTGTCAAAGGTGACGAGAAGGCGGGACTCCTCTTGAGCGAGGCGGAGGACCGTTCGGTCATCGGCCCCCGGAGCCGCCTCCTTGACGGACAACACGTCGTGTCCTCGGTCTCGAAGCGCACGAATGACCGGTCCAGGGACGTTTTCGTCAGCCAGGATGCGCATGGCCGCCTCGCTCAGGGCGCATCGTACACCTTCTCGGACTGCACCAGCTCACTCGCGTATACGAGGCAGGCCTGGATATCTTCGTGGGTGAGGTGATCGTATTGGGCCAAGATCTCGTCTTGCGCATAGCCCCGGCCGAGAAGGTCGAGCACCATCTCCACCGAGATGCGCGTTCCCTTGATGACGGGCTTGCCCACCAGGACCTTGGGGTCTGCCGTGATTCGATCCTGCCACTCGACCGTCGCCATGGAGTTCTCCTTCTTCCCACACAGGAGCGATTCCCAACGGGGTTACTGTACTCCTCCCTTCGATCACGGAAAACGCCCTCGATCCTCGCGTCGCTCAGAACACTCCATCTACGCGGCGCTGTATCTTCCGTCCGCGGCCTGCCGCGCCTGCCCCAACGCCGACAGCGTCTCCAAGAGGTCGGCGACCTGTGCCGTGGGGGCGCCGCGGAAGGAGCGGGCCACCTCCTCGGCGGTCGCGGGGCCCGAAGCCTCGCGCAAGGCGGAGAGCACGGCGCGGGCCTGGTCGGCCAGGGGCTTGGGCCAAGCGAGACGTTTCACGTTTCGAGTTTCGAGTTCCGCGTTGGCAGGCTCAATGCCCAGCGAAGGCGACTCACCCGGAACCCGGAACGTGGAACCCGGAACCTGATACTCGGGCCGAAGCCAGCGCACGAGGCCCCGCTTCTCTTCGGCGGCTCGCTCCGCGTTGAGGGCCACGAGACGCGCCAGGAGGTCCTCGTCGGCGAGGCTGGCCGCTCCTGCGCCGTCCTTGGCGCCCGCGGCACTCCCCCCCTCCTGGGGGTCGCCGGGCCAGCCGTACGCCGCGGACACGGCCGCGTCGAGGTCGTCGTGGAGCTGGCGGAGCACCGAGACGAGCCCCTGGTCGTGGACCTCTCGCTCGGCCGGGTTCAGGGGCTCGCCTGCTCGCAGCTTGGCCAGCACGTTGTACGTCTTGGTCAGGGTCAGGGTCGGGTGCGCCCGGAGTTGACGCCAGCGGTGGGCGTCGAGCCTCTCGGCCACGTCTCGGACGCGGACCCGCTGCTCCTCACTGCCTGCGGGAAATGGGAAGGGGAGGAAGCAGGTCGTGTTGGTCCAGGTCGGGTCATTGCCCACGCCGAGCCTGCCCCCAGCGGCCAGTGCCCAGACTTGGTGGGCCCGAGACGAGAGGACCCCGAGCAACAGAGCGTCGTCCGAGGCAACAGCAAGAACTCGTCGGTCGGGCAGAATGTCCGCCGGGAGAAACTGGAAGAGCCTATGTTTCGCCGTCTCCGACGTTGCTATGTATCTCGGCAGATTAGCCACGGCAGCCCGGAGCTTTGGCGCGTTCTCACCGAACAGCCACCAATTCTTGCGTCGACTGTCTCTCTTGTTCTGGTCCCTCTCTGGCTTCACACGGACAAGAACGTGTTGGTACAGGTCTGGGTAGTCTCGGGACGCCTCGTTCTCGGAAAGGCCGAAAAAGTCGATCACCCATGTCGGCTCCGGCCGCTGGACGATGTCCTTCCCCGTGACGAACCGCCGCACCACTGCCGGGAGGCTGCCTTCGTCGAGTCCGAGAGGGCGCAGGTCGGACGCCCCAAGCCGAAAACCGAGTCCGAGGGGTATGACACCCTGAAAGGACTGGTCTTCGTTGGCTCGGAGCGGGACGGCGGAGACGACGCCCGCGCCGACGCGGAGGTCTCCTTGGATGGTCCCGGCTGTCGTGACCAGGACGACGTCGACAGCGTCCGACGGCCCTGGCCTCTCTTCAGCGACTCGACACAGCACGCCGGGGTGTTGCCCGGCCTGTCCGACCGTCAGTGCCACCCGCACGTCCGCGCCGTCCGCGGACTCCACCCACGGGTGGTCGGGCACCGCGAACACCAGCGACAGGGGCGGTTCGGCGTCCAGTTGGACCTGGACGACCTTCCGGTTGAAGCTCTGGGTCAGGCTATTGGTCGTGACAAACCCGAACCGCCGGGCCCTCCCGGCGCGCACGCGCTCGGCCGCCTCATGCCACCAGTACATCACGAGGTCCACGGTGTCGGGCACGTCCGCGTGGGCCGCGCGCAAGGCCTGCACATACCCATCGCCCAGCGCCTGGCGCATTCTCTTGTTGCCAATGTATGGCGGGTTCCCCACGATGAAATCGGCCTCGGGCCAAGGGGCCATGCGCGGGTTCGTGTACCGGAGCACCGGCATGCGGGCCGCCTCGTCAGGGACCGGCTCACCGGTCACCGGGTGGGGCTTCGTCGTCACTCCGTCCCAGCGGGTCAGGGGCTTGTCCTCTGCGTCCAGTACCGGCTCGCTGCCGTCCCAGTCCAGCACGGCGTCGCGGCACTCGATGTTGCGGAACGGGCGGAGCACGGGCTCGGGGGGCAGCACCTTCCCCCTTGTGCGGAAGTGCCACTGCAGGTACCCGATCCACAGCACCACGTCGGCGATGGCCGCGGCGCGCGGGTTGACCTCGATCCCGAGGAACTGGTGGGGGTCCACGGTGACGCCTTCGAGTTCGAGGAGGGTCTGGCCCTCGCCGAGCTGGTGCAGGGCGGTCAAGACCTCGCCCTCCAGGCGCTTCATGTGCTCCAGCGTGACGTACAGGAAGTTCGCCGAGCCGCACGCCGGGTCCAGCACGCGCACCTCGCACAGGCGCCGGTGGAACGCCCGGACCTCGTCGCGGGCCCTGTCCAGCCGGCCCTGGCTCGCCAGGGTGTACGCCGCCGCCTGCACCGCGGCCCACTCCTCCCGGAGGGGATCGATCACGGTGGGGAACACGAGGCGCTCGACGTGGTCCGGGGCGTAAAGTGGGCGCCGAGGGCGTGGCGCTCCCGGGGGTCCAGGGCGCGCTCCAGGAGGACGCCGAAGATGGCGGGCTCGACGCTCCGCCAGTCGGCCCGCGACGCCTCCCGCAGGAGGTCGACCTGCTCGCGGGTCAGGGGCGGGACCGTGCGCTCGGCGAACAGGGCGCCGTTGATCCGCAGCACCTTCGCCCGCAGGACCGGCGAGAAGCCGCCGGTCTTCATGGTGTCCCACAGGTCCGCGAGGAGGAGCGCCAGGACGTCGGGCCGCTCCCGCTCCTCATCCAGCAGCCGGGTCAGGCAGCCGGCGGGCAGGAGCCCGACATCCTCGGCGAACATGGTAAACAGGCACCTCATCAGGAACCCAGCCACGTTCTGCGGGTCCCAACTCGGATGAGCGGCCGCCTCCAGGGAGCGGGCCAGGTGGGCCAGGTGGGACGCCACCTCGCGCGTCACCTCGGCGGAGGCCCGAGTGGGGTCGAGCGACAGGGGGTCCAGCCACACGGCCCGCAACCGCTCCCTCACGTCCTCCCGGGCCAGGTCGGCGAGGCGAACGCAGTTGCCGAGCGAGTCCGGGAACGGGACGTACGCCCCGCCCGTACGGGAGAACTCGGAGAAGAGCTCGATCGTGTGCCCCACGTCGACGACGACCACGAACGGGGGCCGTCCCTCGCCGGCCGGCAGCGCCCGGGCGTACTGCTCCGCCTGGCCCCGGGCCCGGACCATGGCGTCGTCCCAGCCCTTGGTGTTGCGGGTCGCCGTGCCCTTCTTTGTGGCCTTGGCCGGGGTCAGTGCGAGGGCCGGCTTCTCGGGCCTCTCCGTTCCCTGCTTTGCCTCCAGCACGAACGAGCCGCGGCGGTAGAGGTCGATGCGGCCCGCGCTCGTCGTGCCGTCGCCGTGCCGGAACGTCACGGCCTTCTCGTAGACGTAAGCGTTCCGGGCGTCATCGGGGACCGACGGGTCGGGCCGGGGCACTTGGAGTACGTCGCACAGCTCGGCCAGGAAGAGCTGGTAGTTGGCCCGTTCGGCCCCTCCCGAGGCCTTCCACTTGCCGATGAACCCCAATATGTCCGCGGCCATGGTCCCCCTGCGTTCTCACTCGGCTCGGCTTCGCCGACGCATCGTACGGCCCGGTCTTCCAAGGTGTCAACCGGAGCGCCACCTGCCTTCACGGGACCTGTTGACAGCCCCCCGGCCCGTGGGGTAGGTTTCCGCCCGTCTCCGAGCGAAGCGACCTACCGGCCCCCAGAGCCCACGGTCGCCCGCCGACGGGTCACGGTGGAAACGCCGCGGCCTCCCGCGCTTGGAAAGGAGACACGGAAGGCCCCTTGATGTCCCTCAAGGCCCTCCCCTGCGCGGGGAGGGCCTTTTTGCGGTTTGCGGCTCAGATGGTTTCTCGCGAAGGCGTAATGGAGGGCCCGACTGTGAAACCTGCGCGGGTTGCGCGCGGACCCGCCCATTCGAGAGGAGGAGAGCGCATGAAGACGTTGTGGACTCTTGCTGCACTCGCCGGCGCGTTGGCGGCGGCCGCCCCAGGCAACGCCGCGGTCGACGTGTTGGACCGCTTGGTGGAGAAGGGGATCCTCACCCAGGCCGAACGCGACGAACTGAAAAAAGAGGAGCCAAAAGTCACGCTCGGGTACAAGAACAACTTCTTCCTGACCAGCCCTGACAACAAGTTCCGGCTCGACATCTACGGCTACGGCCAGGTCCGCTACACGTTCACTGGAAAAGAAGATGGCGACAACACCGACAACTTTGGCGTGCAGCGGCTGCGCCTTGGATTTCGGGGTCACGCCTTTACCGAGAAGCTGAAGTACGGGGTTCTCCTTAACGTCTACCCTGGCGAGAACACGAGTACCAACAAGGACGTCAACCTTTTCGACTTCTTCGTGGACTACACGCCGTGGAACGAGCTCGGGGTCAAGGTCGGGCAGTTCAAGGTGCCTTACAGCACGTCCTGGAACCTCTCTGCGTCCGGCCTCCAGTTCGTGGAACGGTCCAGCGTGGACAGCAACTTCCGCCTCGACCGCGACACCGGCGTCGACGTCCACGGTAACCTCCTCGGGACTCTTCTGTCGTACGACGTCGGGATGTTCAACGGAGAGGGATGGAACAAGACCAACGCCGCCGATACGAAACACCTCTACGTGGCCCGCGTCTCGTCCGAACCGTTCGGGAAGTATCCCTTCCACGAGTCGGACAATGAGCTCTCGAAGTCCTTTCTCGCCCACCTCTCGGCGGCGGCTGCCTACAACGACGACCTCAAGACCCACTCGATCAAGAACCTGAATGACCGCCTGACGACGCTCGGGCAGAGCGACGTCAAGAGTTTCAACGGTTTTGTCGGCATGAAGTTTCGGGGTGCCTCGGTGCAGGCTGAGGGATATCACCGCGTCATCGCGAGCCAGGAGAAGGGGAAGGAGACGGCCCGGGGCGGATACGTCCAGGCCGGCTACTTCGTCTACCGCGACGTCGTGGAGGCGGCGGCGCGTTGTGAGTACTGCGACCCCAACCGCGAGGTCGCCGACGACCTGAAGCAGGAGTACGGAGGCGGGCTGAACTGGTTCTTCGCGGGTCACCGCAACAAGCTGCAGACCGACCTCTTCCGCGTGCAGGACCAGAAAACCGGTCTGACGGACAGACGACTGCGCCTTCAGTACGAGCTGCAGTTCTAGATTGGAGGACGCAGTGGACGACTTCTTGTGTCCCCGTTGCGGCGTGCCGGAGCGCCCTGCAAACTCGCCAACTCGGACGATTGGATGAAGGCCCATGGCCGTTGAGCCCTGCGGTCTCCCTGCGAAAAGGAGTGCGCGCATGAAAACGAAACTGCTGGTCCTTCCGCTTCTCGGCGCGGTGTTGGCCCTGTCGGCTGCGCCGGGTTCCCCGGCTCAGGCGGCGGAGAAGAACCTCATTCTGGCAACAACCACGAGCACCCAGGACTCGGGCCTCCTCGACACGCTGAACCCGCTCTTCGAGAAGAAGACGGGGTATTTCGTAAAGACCATCGCCGTCGGCAGCGGCCAGGCCATGGCCATGGGTCAGAAGGGCGAGGCCGACGTGCTCCTCGTCCACTCCCCGGCGGCGGAAGTGAAGTTCATGGCCGAGGGCTTCGGGGTGGATCGCCGCCTGGTGATGCACAATGATTTCGTGGTCGTGGCCCCGGCCTCGGACCCGGCTAGGATCAAGGGGACAAAGACCGCTGCCGAGGCGCTGAAGAAGATCGCGGACGCCGGCGCCCTGTTCCTCTCGCGGGGGGACAACTCCGGAACCCACGCAAAGGAGAAGGGGCTCTGGAAAGATGCAGGCTTGAACCCCGAGGGGCAGAAGTGGTACCAGCAGACAGGGCTGGGGATGGGCCAGACCCTGTCGGTGGCATCCGAGAAGCTGGGGTACACCCTGGCAGACCGGGGCACCTACCTGGCGATGAAGAAGGTGCTGGGCCTCGACATCCTCTTGGAGGGGGAGAAGAGCCTGCTGAACGTCTACCACGTCATCGCGGTGAACCCGGCGAAGTGGCCGAAGGTGAACGCCGACGGTGCCAAGGCGTTCGAGGACTTCATGGTCTCGGCCGAGACGCAGGCGGTGATCAAGACGTTCGGCGTGGAGAAGTTCGGCGCTCCGCTGTTCTTCCCTGATGCGGGCAAGAAGGACGAGGATCTGGGGAAATAGAGGGGGCGAGCGGCCGCCGGGGCTTCCCTGCGGCGCCGCGGGATTCCTGAGGGTCTCGAGGGTCCGTCACGGACGAAGGGGGCACCGAGCGGCGTCATCGCCTCGAGCGGTCGTGCAACGGCTGCCCTCGGCTGGCGTCCGCTCGGTCGAGTGAAGTGGAGGGGCCGAGGATCCGGGGGGCGAGCGGCCGCCGAGGAGCCCTCCGGGGTGCGCCAGGGACCGGAACGAATCCTCTCGCAGAGGCGCAGAGGACGCGGAGGCCGTCAACCCAACGTTGTCTTTGGCTCCTCGGCGTTCTCCGCGTCTCGAGGGACCGGAGCGAACGGGCGAGAGAAGAGGAGCTTCGGTGGACCTCATCTGGGAAGGGCTCAGGCAAGCCTTCTGGCTGATCGTGACCCTGGATCCCGAGGTTCTCGGGATCTCGCTCCTGTCCCTGAAGATCTCCGGCACGGCGACCCTCATCAGCCTCTTCTTCGGCGTCTCGGGAGGGACCGCACTGGCGCTGTCTCGATTCCCAGGTCGGCCGATCGTGGTGAGCCTCGTGAACACGGGCATGGGGGTTCCGCCGGTCGTGGTCGGGCTCTTCGTGAGCATCCTCCTGTGGCGGAGCGGTCCCCTCGGGGCCCTGGGGCTCCTCTACACGCCGACGGCCATGGTCATCGCCCAGACCGTGATCGCCACGCCCATCGTGATGGGCATTTCGCTCGCCGCGATCCAGAACCTTCCCCGGAAGCTCCGCTACCAGATCCTGGCCCTGGGTGCCACGCGGGCGCAGATGGTGTGGCTGCTCGTCAAGGAGGCGCGCCTCCCGCTCCTGGCCGCGGTCATGGCCGGGTTTGGCGGGGTCATCTCGGAGATCGGGGCGTCCATCATGGTGGGCGGCAACATCAAGGGATACTCTCGGGTCCTGACCACGGCCACGGTCATGGAGACCTCCCGCGGCAACTTCGAGGTGGCGATCGCGCTGAGCATCATCCTGCTGCTGCTTGCTTTTGCCATCAACGCGTTCCTCACCCACGTGCAGCAACGGGAGCGACCGAGGTGACCGCGGAGGTGCCCCACCTGGAGGCCCAAGGGCTCCAGGTCGAGAGGGGAGGGGCCCTGCTGCTGGACATTCCGGCCCTGGCGGTGGCCGCCGGGGAGACGCTGGCGCTCGTGGGCCCCAACGGCGCCGGCAAGTCCACGCTGCTCTTGTGCCTCGCCGGTCTGTGGAGGCCCTCGGCAGGCCAGATCCTCTGTCGGGGTGAGCCGGTGGGGCACGGGGCCGGGTCGCTGCCGTACCGCCGCCGGATCGCCGTGGTGTTTCAGGAACCCCTGCTCCTCGATACGAGCGTCTTTCGCAACGTGGCCACCGGTCTCGCGCTCCGGAAGACGCCCCACCGGGAAGCCGAGGAACGGGTGCTGGAGAACCTGGAGAGATTTCGGATCACCCACCTGCGCGACCGCTCGGCGCGCACCCTCTCCGGGGGCGAGGCCCAGCGCACGAGCCTCGCGCGCGCGTTCGCCGTGAACCCGGAGGTGCTCTTCCTGGACGAGCCGCTGACGGCCCTCGACCCGCCGACCCGCGACGCGCTCCTCGACGACCTCGCGGTGAGCCTTCGGCAGACGGGCACCACGGCCGTCTTCGCCACCCACGACCGCCTGGAGGCCCTGCGTCTCGCCGACCGGCTCCTGGTGCTCCGGTCCGGCAGGATCGCTCAGATCGGCCCCCCGACGGACGTGATGAACCGGCCGGTCGACGAGTTCGTAGCCTCCTTCGTCGGCATGGACACGGTGCTCGCCGGACGGGTGCTCCAAGTTGACGCGGGGACGCTTGTGGTCGAGGTGGACGGCCGCCAGGTGGAGGCCGTGGGTGAGGCCGGGCCGGGCGACGCGGTACTGCTCGGCATTCGTCCCGAGAACGTCACCCTGCTCCGCGCCTCCCCGCCGGAGGGGACGAGCGCCCGCAACCGGTTTCCCGCTCGTGTCGAGAAGATCACCCCCCAGGGGCCGGTGCAGAAGGTGTATCTCGACTGCGGTTTCCCTCTTACCGCGTTCGTTACGCAACGGTCCCTGGAGGACCTCCAGCTTCGTCCGGGGACAGCGGTCATCGCCTCATGCAAGGCGACGGGAGTCCACGTGTTTCGAGCGAGACGGTAACCAGGAGACCCCTCCCAGGCGACCTCCATCCCCGAGATCGATGCCAGGATGCTCCTCGACCGCGACCTGGACGACCTGGTCGTCGAGCGCCCCTGCCTGGAGATCCTGCTCCAGAGCGAGGTGCTCCGCTCGATCCAGGTTGTAAACGGCCTGGAGGAGGGAAACCTCACGCGCGCCCTGGCCGGTGAGCCGGTCGGCACGATCATTCACAAGAACTGACCCCTCCTCTCTTCTTCTCGCGCCCACCCCGTACGGCCTCCCCCCGGTCGTGGGGACACCCCCGCCTCGGCCGCCTATGCAAGACTTTCAAAGACCGCGTTAGTAAGTGTTGCACTGACGATTTTGTTCAAGTTTTCGGAAACTCGGCTCGATAGAATTCATCGGACTGGGAAAGACTTTCACAATCACCCGGCGCGCCGGCGTGCGCGAGACCCTCACGGGGGGGCTCATGAGCCAAGTAGACCAGTACCGGGAGGTGTTTCGGGAGGAGGCGGGAGAGCTCCTGATCGAGCTGGAGACCACGCTGCTGGAGCTCGAAGAGTCGCCCACGGACCCCGACCTCGTCGCTCGCGCTTTCCGCGCCATGCACACGATCAAGGGCTCCGGCGCGATGTTCGGGTTCGACGACATTTCCACGTTCACCCACGAGCTCGAGACCGTCTTCGACCGGGTGCGAAACGGCCAGCTCGCGGTCACGCCCGACCTCGTCGGACTCGCCCTGAGAGCCAAGGACGTCATCCGGGAGATGCTCGACGCTACCGGGTGCGGCGAGGGCGATCAGGAACAGCGGGACGCGATCGTGGCAGCGCTCAAGGCCCTCGCGTCGCCGCGGCCGGCCGACCCCCCCTCGGCTGCCCCCGCCGCCCCCGCTCCAGCCCCCGTCCCCGCGTCTCCCGCGCCCTCCGCGGCCCCGGGAGTGGCGCAGACCTATCGGGTCCGCTTCCAGCCGCGCCCCGAGCTCCTGCGCGACGGGGTCGATCCGGCGCCGCTCCTGGACGACCTGGGCCGGCTCGGCTCCTGTCGGGTCGTTCCGGACACCCGCGCGCCGGTGAGCCCTTCCGACGTGCCCTGCTGGACCGCCATCCTCACCACCGACCGGGGCCTCGACGCGATCCGCGATGTCTTCCTCTTCGTGGACGACCGCAGCGACGTGACCATCGAGGTCGTCGACGACGGCCAGAGCCTGGACGCCGAGGCCGGGTACAAGAAGCTCGGCGAGATCCTCGTGGAGCGAGGGGACGTGAGCCCCGAGGACCTCCAAGCGGTCCTGTCGTCCCAGAAGCGCATCGGCGACCTCCTGGAAGAGACGGGCCTCGTGCCGCCCGTGGCCGTGGCCGCAGCGGCGGCCGAGCAGCAGGTGGTGCGGGAGGTTCGCAAAAAGCGGGAGAGCGCGGTCTCGGGGGCCGACGCGTCCAGCATCCGCGTCGCGGCCGAGAAGCTCGACAGCCTCGTCGACCGGGTCGGCGAGCTCGTCATCGCTCAGGCGCGGCTGTCCCAGATCGCCGCGAGCCGGATCGATCCGGACCTGGTCTCGATCTCCGAGGAGATCGAACGCCTCGCCGCCGAGCTCCGGGACACCACGCTCAACATCCGCATGCTTCCGATCGGGACGACCTTCAGCCGGTTCCGCCGGCTCGTGCGCGACCTGACGGGCGAGCTCGGCAAGGAGATCGACCTCGTCACCGAGGGGGCCGAGACCGAGCTCGACAAGACCGTGATCGAGCGGCTCGGCGATCCCCTGGTCCACCTGATTCGCAACAGCTGCGACCACGGCATCGAGCCCTCGGGAGCCCGCGCCGCAGCGGGCAAGCCCAGGAAGGGCACCGTTCGACTCTCGGCCTTCCACTCGGGCCCCAACGTCTATATCGAGATCGCCGACGACGGCGCAGGTCTCGACCCCGACGTGCTCCGGGCCAAGGGAGTCGAGCGCGGCCTCATCGCGCCCGACGCCAAGGTCACGGAGAAGGACCTCTTCGGGCTGATCTTCCAGGCGGGCTTTTCCACGGCGAAGACGCTCTCCAGCGTGTCGGGACGCGGCGTGGGCATGGACGTCGTCAAGCGCTCCATCGACGCGCTGCGCGGGACCGTCGAGATCAAAAGCGCGAAGGGCGTTGGAACGACCCTCCGGATCAAGCTGCCGCTCACGCTCGCCATCATCGAGGGACTCCTCGTGGAGGTGGGTGAAGAGCGCTTCGCGCTGCCGCTCTCCCTGGTGGAGGAGTGCATCGAGCTCACCCGGGACGACGTGGCCCGCGCCCACGGCCGGCACCTGGCGCCGGTGCGGGGTGAGCTCGTGCCCTACGTGAGGCTTCGGGAGTGGTTCGGCACCGAAGGGGAGGGGCCCCCGATCGAGCAGATCGCCATCACGAGCGTGGACGGCTCGCGCTTCGGCTTCGTGGTCGACCACGTGATCGGCCAGCATCAGACGGTGATCAAGGCTCTCGGAAAGATGTATCAGGACATCGAAGGACTCTCCGGTGCTACGATCCTCGGGGACGGCTCGGTCGCGCTCATTCTCGACGTCCCCAAGCTCGTCCAGTCCACGACGGCTGCTGCGGGGGCGGCCTAACCGATTCCCCCGGCGAGACGGGGGTGAGGAGATCCAGATGACCATTCGAGACCTGAAGATCGGGACGAAGCTCTACCTCGGATTTGCGTCGGTCGTCGCCATCTTCGCCGCGGTCGCAACGTACCAGATCGTCGCGATCCGTACTCTGGACGGCCTGGCGGAGTCGTCCAAGAAGAACGCGACGGAAGCGATCCACATCAACGAGGTCATCGGGCGGGCCAACGCGACGTACAACCTGGTCGCCGATCTGATGGTCCGACGCAACTACTCGGAGGCTCAGGCGAATCTGGGCAAGATCAAGGAAGCGGCCCAGGCCGACGTGGCGTTGATCCGAGACCTCGCGGAGAACGCCGAGGAGAAGGCGTTGGCAGACGCTTTCGGCTCGGCGTACGCGAGCTACTTGGGGTTGATGGAGAAACTGATCCGCGGCGTACAGGTTCCGGGCGCCACCCCGGAACAGATCCGGGCGTTGGACGACGAATTGGACGCCCCCCGGGAGCGGACGGGTCAGGCCCTCGAAAAGCTCGCGGCCCTGATGGAGAAGGTTGTGGAAGAGTCCAACACGGCCTTCGACTCGACCGCTGGGTCTTCCGAAAGATGGGCTCTGGTCCTGTCGGTGCTCGGCGTGCTTCTGGCCGCGGTCGTCGCCTTCTTCATCCAGCGCGCGATTGCCCGCCCTCTGGCCGAGGCGGTCGACGTGAGTCAGCGGCTCGCCGACGGGGACCTGCGGATCGAAGTGGAGGTGCAGGGGAAAGACGAGACGGGCCAGCTTCTGGCCGCCATGAAGCACATGGTGGCGAAGTTGCGCGACGTGGTCGGAGACGTGAAGTCCTCGTCGGACAACGTGGCCTCCGGGAGCCAGCAGATGAGCTCCTCGTCGGAAGAGATGTCGCAGGGCGCCACGGAACAGGCGTCATCGGTGGAGGAGATCTCGTCCTCCATGGAGGAAATGGCCTCCAACATCCGCCAGAACGCCGACAATGCGAGCCAGACCGAGAAGATGGCGCTGAAGGCGGCGGCCGACGGCCGCGAGGGCGGCCAGGCCGTGCAGGAGACCGTGGCGGCCATGAAGGAGATCGCCAGCAAGATCGGGATCATCGAGGAGATCGCGCGGCAGACGAACCTCTTGGCCTTGAACGCGGCCATCGAGGCGGCGCGGGCCGGGGAGCACGGCAAGGGTTTCGCGGTCGTGGCCTCGGAGGTCCGGAAGCTCGCCGAGCGAAGTCAAAAGGCCGCGGGAGAGATCAGCCAGCTGTCGGGCTCGAGCGTCGCGGTGGCGGAGCAGGCCGGGGAGCTCCTGAGTCGGATCGTCCCGGACATCCAGAAGACGGCGGAGCTGGTCCAAGAGATCAGCGCCGCCTGCCGCGAGCAGGACGCCGGGGCGGGGCAGATCAACAAGGCCATCCAACAGCTCGACCAGGTGATCCAGCAGAACGCCTCGGCCGCCGAGGAGATGAGCTCCACCGCCGAGGAGCTCTCCTCCCAGGCTCAGATGCTGCAGGCGGCCGTGGAGTTCTTCAAGACCGAAGAGGGCGCTCGGTCAGCCCGGCGCCCGGTGCAAAGGGCCGCGGTCCAACAACGACCCGCGGCCCGCCTTTCCAAGGGGCCTTTCCGCGTCGCGCTGGCGTCGAAGCCGCCCAGTCGCAAGACGGACGGGAACGGTGACGGCTTCGACCTGGCCCTGACGGACGGCGGCGGGGACGACGGCGAGTTCGAGAGGTATTGAGAAGCGCTGAGCAATCAGCTGTCAGCGGTCAGATGGAGGCATGAAACAGAGTTGCCCCGGGGGTTGGCTGATCGCTGACCGCTGAAAGCTCGCGACAGAGGAGCGAACGATGAGTGTCCCTGGCATCACCGAAACGTCTCAGTATCTGACGTTCACCTTGGACCGCGAGCTCTTTGCCCTCCCCATCGCCAAGGTGCGCGAGGTGCTTGAGTTCACGGCCGTCACGAAAGTGCCCCGAACGCCCAACTTCATGCGAGGTGTCCTCAACCTGCGCGGGAACGTCGTGCCGGTCGTCGACTTGCGTCTGAAGTTCGGCATGAGCTGCACCGAGCGAACGATCGACAGTTGCGTCGTCATCACCGAGGTCGCGATCGACGGCGAAATGACGGTCCTGGGCGCTCTCGCCGATGCGGTGCAGGAGGTGCTCGAGCTCGAGCCGGAGCAGATCGACCCGCCGCCACGGATCGGTACCCGGCTCGACACCGCCTTCATCCAGGGCATGGGCAAGCACGACGATCAATTCCTGATCCTGCTGGACATCGACAAGGTGTTCACGTCTGAGGAACTGGACGCGGTTGGCGGCGCGGACAGCGGGCCCGCGGCGTCCGCGGCCTGACAAGTTGAGGGGCTGCGGGGAGCACCCAAAGGCTCCCGAGCCGTGCCGGAACGACCCGTTCGAGCCGGGGTCGACCCACCCTCCGTGCTCGAGGCTGCAGCGAGACGCTCTGTCCGGAGCCCGGGATGGTCTTCCCGCGCTGTGAGCAAGCAGGAGGTGTCCATGGAACTTGGCAGCGACTTTGCGAAGAAGAACCTCGTGGAGCAGATCGTGGCGCTCGATGAGTTGGAGAAGGCGGGTCGGGCCGAGGTGATCCCTGATCTGCTGGAGCTCTATCGCGGGGGAAACCTCGACGACGTGGTCTGCGGCGCTCTGTTCGACACGCTCCGGGCGCTCTTGCCGCGAAGCGAAACAGACACGGTGGCCGGACTGGCCTCCGAGGATCCGCGCATCCAACGAATGTGCGCGCAAACCGCGGGCCGGTGTGAGTTTCGGACAGCGGTGCCGACTCTGGTGGCCCTTGCTTCGTCCGACCCTGACACGAGCCTCCTGGGGGAGTTTCTCTCCACGCTCTCCCAGCTCGGGGCGGCCGAGGCGGTGCCCCTCTCCCTCCGGTACCTGCGACACCCGGACCCGGTCGTCTCGGCGACCGCGATCGAAATGGTCGGGAAACACAAAGACCCGGCCTGTGTCGGCGAGCTTTACGCCATGGTCCGCGAGGCGGAGGCCGATGAGCGCTACGAGATCTGCGACCTGTCCACCCAAAAGGCAATCGAGGCGATCGGGTACCTCGGGACGGCGGAAGCGGTCTCGTTTCTGGTGTCGAAGATCCACCACCGAAATCCCATGGTGCGCCGATTGATCCACGACGAGCTGATTCGGTGCGGGGCACGAGCCGTGGGCCCCTTGGGCCGCTTGGTACTGTCCGGGGACGACGACGAAAAGGTCCTCGCGGCCAACCTGCTCGGGTTCATCGGCGACCGCAGCGGCGTGGGCCTCCTGCTGGAGGCGCTCGACGGCGCCGTTCTGTCCACCCCGAATGCGCGCTACGCCGCCTACGAGGCGCTGGGCCGGCTCGGGTCGCTCAAGGCCCTCGTCCGCCTCGCGGACGGGCTCGACGAGCCCGATGAGCTCAGCCTGATGGCGGTGGTGACGGCTCTGGAGCAGGAGCCCCCTCCCTTCCTCGCGCCGCGGCTCCGGGCGGCCCTGTGCTCCGGCGACGGGCAGGGGGACCGGTTGGCGAGGACGGTGATCGCGGTCAAGGCGGTGCGCCTCTTCGAGGCGGGGTACGGGGATAAGGAGGCAGCCGCGCGGCTTGTGGCAGCGGCGGCTGCCTGCAAAGATCCCGATGCGGTCGCTGCGGTTCGCGAGAAGCTGACAGAGATTCCCGGGGATCGAGCGGCTGCGGATGCGGCCCGGCTGGAGGGCGGTGACACCGCCTGGAAGGGGCGGCGGATCCTCGCCGTCGACGATTCAAAGTCGATGCTCTTCTTCTACCGGGCCGCGATGGCCGAGTTGGGCGTGGAGGTGCAGACGGCCGGAGACGGGGAGGAGGCCCTCGCCCTCCTCTCCGGCGAAAGCTCGTTCGATCTCGTCATCACCGATCTGAACATGCCCAGGATGGACGGAATCGAGCTCACGCGGAAGATCCGCGCGAACTTCCTCTTGGAGGGCCTCCCGATCCTCATGGCGACCACCGAATCGGACGGGTCGCAAGTGGAGCTCGCCCGGAAGGCCGGGACGAACGGTTTCCTCAGCAAACCCCTCACGCCCGAGGTGCTTCGGGAGGCCGTGCTCCGTTACCTCTGACCTCATTGGCGGCGACCGGGTGCTTCCCACCCGAGGCAAGACTTCATGAGTGACTTCGACGCCAGCCGAGGCTCTTGGACCGAGGCAAGGCTCGCCCCCCGGGACTTCGCGCGGCTGGCGGCGTTCATCGAGGGCCACTGCGGCATCCGGATGCCGCCGGGCAAGAAGGTGATGGTGGAGTCGCGGCTGCGAAGGCGGCTGCGGGAGGTCCGCCTTGCGAGCTTTGGTGCCTACTGCGACCACGTGCTCGGCTCTCCCGAGGGCGAGGTCGAGGTGGTTCACCTGATCGACGCGATCACCACCAACAAGACCGACTTCTTTCGGGAGCCGCAACACTTCGAGTACCTGGTGAAGGCGGCGCTTCCCACGCTCATGCGCGACGAGGGATCCGGAATTCGCCGCGAGCTCATGGTGTGGAGCGCGGGGTGCTCGAGCGGTGAGGAGCCCTACACGCTCGCGATGGTCCTCGCCGAGGTGGCCCAGCGGCTGGCCGGGTTCCGCTACCTCATCCTGGCCACCGACATCTGCACCAAAGTGCTCGGCGCGGCCCGGGCCGCGACCTACGACGAGGACCGGATCGCGCCCGTTCCCCTCGACCTGCGCAGACGGTATCTGCTCCGCAATCGCGACCGGGCGAAGCGCTTGGTGCGTATCGTGCCCGAGCTGCGAAGCCTCGTGCGGTTTCGGAGGCTCAACTTCCTCGACGACGACTTCGGACTGCGCGAGCGGATCGACGTCGTCTTCTGCCGCAACGTCTTCATCTACTTCGACCGGCCCACCCAGCAGGCGGTGCTGCGCCGATTCTGCCGGCACCTCGTGCCCGGCGGCTACGTCTTCCTCGGCCACTCGGAGACGATCAACGGGCTCGACGTGCCGCTCGTACCGGTGGCGCCTACGGTGTATCGGACGCCGCGGTGAGGCGCTACTCGACGCACCTGCCGACCCGGGAGCTGCGGCCGGGCGAGCTTCTGGTGGTCGAGCAGCCCAGCGTCGCCGTGACCGTGCTGGGGTCGTGCGTGGCCGTCACCCTGTTCCACCGGAGAACCCGGCTCGGCGCCCTGTGCCACGCGATGCTGCCCGAGGCCGCGGCTCGGGGCACTGGCGACGATCCGTTCCGGTACGTGGAGCCGTCGCTTCGGTACATGGCGGCCGAGTTCCGGCGCCGGGGGATCGGGGCGCGGGAGACGGAGGTCAAGATGTTCGGGGGCGGCGACGTCCTGCTCTCGCGCCCCCGCGACGGGGACCCGACCGTCGGGGCCCGCAACGTGTCAGCGGCCTTGCAGTGCCTGGACGAGCAGGAGTACACGATTATGGCTCGCGACGTCGGTGGCACGCGGGGCCGGAAGATCTACTTCGACACGAGCAGTGGCTTCGTCTTCGTGAAGCGACTGTCCAGGGTCGCGCCCGAGCCCCGGTGGGGCGGGCGCCCGGAGGGGGCCTGAACATGACCCGGAAGATCCGCGTCCTGGTGGTGGACGACTCGGCCGTGGTCCGCCAGACCCTGACCGACATCCTCTCCTCCGACCCGGAGATTGAGGTGATCGCCACGGCACCCGACCCCTTCGTGGCCGCGGAGCGGATCCGCGTCGAGGTGCCGGACGTGATCACGCTCGACATCGAGATGCCCCGGATGGACGGGCTCACGTTCCTCCAGAAGCTCATGAGCCAGCATCCGATCCCGGTGGTCATGTGCTCGAGCCTCGCGGAGGCCGGCTGCGAGACCACCCTCAAGGCCCTGGAGTACGGGGCGGTGGAGATCCTCCAGAAGCCGAGGATGGGTACCAAGCAGTTCTTGGAGGAGTCGCGGGTGCGGATCTGCGACGCGGTGAAGGCCGCGGCGCGGGCGCGCGTGAAGCGGCTCTCCGCGACCGCGTCGCGCCTGGTCGAGCCGAAGCTCACGGCCGACGCGGTGCTCCCCAGGGCCACGGGCAAGGCCATGATCCAGACGACCGAGAAGGTGGTCGTGGTGGGCGCGTCGACGGGTGGAACCGAGGCGCTGCGCGTGCTGCTCCAGGCTCTTCCGGCCGATGCACCCGGCCTCGTGATCGTGCAGCACATGCCGGAGAAGTTCACGGCCGCCTTCGCGCGCCGCCTGGACAGTCTCTGCGCGATCTCGGTCAAGGAGGCACAGAGCGACGACACGGTGGTGCGCGGCCGGGCGCTGATCGCCCCGGGCAACTGGCACACCCTGCTCAAGCGAAGCGGCGCCCGCTACTATGTGGAGGTCAAGGAAGGCCCGCTCGTGTCGCGCCACCGGCCGTCGGTGGACGTGCTGTTCCGCTCGGCGGCGCGCTATGCGGGGCGAAACGCGGTGGCGGTGATCATGACCGGCATGGGCGACGACGGCGCGCGGGGCATGGCGGAGCTCCGGGAGGCCGGCGCCCAGACCGTGGCCCAGGACGAGGCGACCTCGGTGGTCTTCGGCATGCCCCACGAGGCCGTCCGGCGCGGAGGGGTGAGCCTGGTGTTGCCCCTGGAGCGGATTGCTGGAGAGATATTGCGGCTGTGTGAGTGATCCGCGAGAGCCCCGGGTTCTCGGTTTCACGCCAGTTTGAACTGTCCGACCGCCTCTTGAAGCGAGTGGGCTTCCCGCGCAAGGGACTCGGCCCCGCCGGCGAGGTCCCCCGTCTCTCCTGCCACGTCCTTGCTGACGGTGGCGATCCTCTCCACGTTCCCGGACATCTCCTCCATGGCCGAGGACTGCTGCTCCGTGGCCACGGCGATCTGCCCGACCATCTGGCTCACCTGGCCCACGTGCTGCACGATCTCCTGGAAGGCGCGGGCCGCCGCGTGGAAGACGTCTCTGGCCTCCAGAGCCTCGCGCCTGCCAGAGGCGGTGGCGGACACCGCTTGCTCGGTCTCGGACTGGATCGCTTGGATCGTCGCCCCCACCTGCTGGGTGGCCTTCGTGGTCTTCTCGGCGAGCTTTCGCACCTCGTCGGCCACCACGGCGAAGCCCCGGCCGTGCTCCCCGGCACGGGCTGCCTCGATGGCCGCGTTCAAGGCCAGGAGGTTCGTCTGGTCGGCGATGTCGTCGATCACCTTGATGACCGCGCCGATCGCCTCGGACTTGGAGCCGAGCCCGCTGATCCGGTCGGCGAGGCCCTCGACCATCTGCGCGATCCCCTCCATGCGGGCGAGGCTCTCCGAGAGAGTCCCCTCGCCGTTGCGCGCCACCTCCGACATCGTCTGGGCGCTCTGAGCGACCTCCTGGGTGTTCCGGCTGACCTCGAGCACGGTGGAGGAGACCTCCTCGATCGCCGCCGCGACCTCCGAGGCCTTGGCGCTCTGGGCCTCGGCGCCGGAGGCCACCTGCTGGCTCGACGCGGAGATCTGCTGGGCCTGGGCGGCCACCGCGCCCGAAGCCTCCGACACGCGGTGGAGCAGCGACGAGAGTTGCGTCTGCATGGACCGGTAGGCCGCAGCGAGGGTCCCGAGCTCGTCCTTGCGCTGGATGTCCACGGCCGCCGTGAGGTCCGCTCGGGAGAGGCGCTCAAACGCCGAGCTGAGCAGGTGCACCGGCTCTCCGATGCTGCGCGCAAAGAAGAAAGAAAGCGCCAGGGCGAGACCCAGGGCCACGGCCGTGCCGAGGAGGGTCCAGTTCCGGATGGAGTTCGCCGCCTTGAGAAACTCCTCCTCGTAGCTCCCGAACCCGAAGACCCAATCCCACGGCGCGAAGTACACGTAACGGGCGATCTTCCTGCGTGCGTGGTCCTCGCCGGGGTTCTTCCACCAGTAGTCGATCGTGCCGTTCTTCTTGGCGAGCATCTCGTCGAAAAAGGGCTTGCCGTTCGCGTCCTTCATCCCCTTCAACTGCTTCTCCTCGAGTTCGGGGTGCAGCACCATCGTGCCGTCGCTCGTCATGGCGTAGGGGTATCCGGTATCCCCGATCTTCACGGCCAGCAGGGCTTTTCGGAGCTCGGCGTTTGGCGCCGAGGCGCTGGTGGCCTGGTAGTAGCTCTGGCACATCCCGATCGTCATCCCCGCCAAGTTGTCGAGCTCCTGGTTCAATTGCTGTGAGGCGTAGTAGCGAGCGATCACATAGGCGCACGCCCCGCCCAGGAGCATGGGCGCGGTCACGAGGAGGCAGATGGCGAGGGAGAGCTTGGCTTTGATGGACATGGCGACCCCTGGGGCGGAGGTCCGGGGTCGGGGCCCCGGCCGTCGGTTGGCGTGCTTCCCAACGGATCGGCCTACAGACCCGCGCGCTTGAGGGGAAACGTACCCTACCGCCAGCCCTTCAGGCGGGCCAGGCGCCATTTCTGCTCGCGCTCGCGCCGCTCGTCCAGAGGGGCGGCCGAATCGTCCCAGCGGATGCCCCGCTGACGGCACACCTCGCGAAGCGAGCGCACGGCGTCCACGTCCTCGGGCCGTTGGCGGCCCAGGACGGCGTAGAGGATCTCCGAGCCGTCCCGGAGGAGGAGGTTGACGGTCGCCGGATCCCGCTCGCCTCCTGAGCCGAGCGTACCGGCGACCACGCGGCGCACCCGGGGCCACGGCACCAGCCGCCGCCCGAGGGCCCAGCCGAGGCGGATGCCGGTGTCGTCGAGCCGGGTGGTGAGGCGCCACGGGAGGGTGGCGATGAGAGGGCACGCCAGCAGACAGGCGGTTGCGGCGAGCGCAAGGAACCCCCACCCCTCGGGCCTGTGAACGGCGCGGGCGACGAGCGCGGCGCCCCACGCGCCCAGGGCGAGGCCAACTCCGACCGTCGCGCCGGCACGCAGCCCGGTGAGGTGGCGGAAAGAAGCCGGGTCGTTCGGCGGCTGGGTGGCTGGGCGGCTGGGCGGCTGAGACGCTGGGATGCCGGGATGCTGGGAGGCGACTCCTTGCACCGGGTCTTCGTCTTCTCTACGCATTCAAGCTTCCTCGCCGCCTAGCTTCCTCGCCGCCTGGCGTCCTGCTGTCACTCCCCGTGCTTCACCACGTCGTAGGTAACCTGGAGCGGCACGGGCTCTCCGCCCCGGAGGACCTCCAACGGGCCCACGTCGCCCGGCTTGTGAAGGCTCACCTGGTAGGTGAGGTCGAACACTTCCTTGATGCCGGTCCTGTCCACCGAGACGATGACGTCGCCCGACCGGAGGCCGGCCTTCTCGCCCGGGCTGCCGGGCAGCACCCCCACCACGCGCACCCCCTTCTTGTCCGCCTCCTCGATCTGCACCCCGAGCATCACCCGTTGATCTTCGAGGTCGCGGTAGTCCACGGACCAGTACACGTCGGCCGAAGGCATGGGGAGCGCGGGGATCTCCACGTCCATCGTCTTCTCCGCGGGAACCGCGACGAGCGCGGTGTTCACGTAGGGCTCGACGATCACATAGGGCACCGGAGCCCTGCGGAACACGCGCCGGGGGATCCCGAACCCGTAGCGCACGTGGTTGCCCCCGGCGAAGACCACCAGGCGCCGGCCCTGGCCCTCGGGGCTCTGGAGGAAGTCCGCCGCGGTCTGGGCCATGGTCTCGTCCCACAGGACCTGGATGCGGTAAAAGACGCTGGGGTCCTTGGACCCCTTGGCATGCCCGCCCATCATCCCTTCGATGAACGCCCGGTGGTACGGGTCATCGAAGTCCATGGCCGGAAGCTGCTCGGCCATCTCCGGGGGTAACCCCTCGAGCCCCTTCTCCCGCACGGCGCTCTTGAGGTCGTTGCCGGCGTTGAGGGCCAGCAGGGGCAGCTTGTTGTCGCGGGCGAAGCGCAGGATGTCTCGGTAGTAGGGGAACGTGTTCCCCCAGTTCTCCTGCCAGACCCGCAGAAACTCCTTCTCGTCGGAGCGCCCCTGGATGTAGTCGTCCACCTTTACCTGAGATGGCCGGCGCAGCATCTCCAGGCCCAGGGCCAGCTTGCCCGGGAATCGCTGGGCGAGTCCCTCGAGGACGGCGAGCTCGACCCCGTGGTCGTCCAGGCTGTCGTGGGACTCGCCCACATACACGACCGGAAACTGGGCCAGATAGTCGAGGAGCTCCGTCTGGCTGAGGAGGCGACCCGTCTTGAGGTGAAGGATGTCCCCTTTGGCCAGGGTTGTGGGCTCCCGGTAGGGGGACTCGATCCGGAGGCTGCCCTGGTCCACGGCACAGCCGAGGAGGAACCCGATCGGGAGCAGGGACAAGAGAAGAGCGGTTCGCATGGTTGACCTCGTGCGGCAGGGAGCGGAAGTCGGCTTCACGCCCCGGGGCGGGCGTGTCCCCGGGACTGAGAGTACAGGATCCAGAGGCCGAACAGAAACAGTGGGATCCCGAGTGCCTGGCTCGTGGAGAGAGGGCCGAGGGATCCCCGCGGGTCATCACGGAAGATCTCCACCGTGAAGCGAAGGGCCGGGTAGGCGGTGAGGTAGGCGCCGAAGACCTGGCCCTCGAACCGGCGCCGGCGGCCGACGACCCCGTAGAGAATGGCGAACAGGGCGAACGCCGCGGCGGATTCGTAGAGCTGGGTCGGGTGCAGGGGCACGCCGAGCCGTGCGAGACTGCGCGGGTTCGTGAACGTCACGGCCCAGGGCAGGTGGCACTCCGCTCCGTAGCAGCACCCGGCGAAGAAGCACCCGACGCGCCCGAGCGCCTGCCCGAGCACGAGGCCCGGAGCGATGGCGTCGGCCGTGTCCCACAGGGGCAGGTGGTGGCGGCGGACGAACCACACCGCCGCGAGCGCTGCGCCGATGAAGCCGCCGTAGAACACGAGCCCACCCTTCCAGAGGGCGAGGATCTGTCCCGGATTCGCCGCGAAGTACCGCCACTCCAGGAGGACGAAGAACAGCCGCGCGCCCAGGACGGCCGACACCAGGATCGCGAAGCACAGATCCTGGAACTCCTTCGCGTCGATGCCATAGCGGCGCGCCTCTCGCCCGCCGATCCACAGGGCGGAGGCGAAACCGAGCGCCACCAGCAGGCCGTAGGTGTAGAGCTTGAACGGGCCGAGCTCGAAGAGGATGGGATGCATGGGGACCCCGTTGGGAGGCTGGGAAGCTGGGAAGCTGGGAAGCTGGGAAGCTCGAAGCTGGGAAGCTAGGAAGCTGGGAAGCTAGGAAGCTCGAAGCTGGGAAGCTAGGAGCCGGAAGGCTGCGCTGCACCACCTTTCCAGCCCTCTCGCATTCCAGCTTTCTAGCTTTCCCGCCTTCCAGCCTTCTTTCCGAAGATCTCTTCCCCGATCAAGAGCACCATGCCCACGGTGATCGCCGAGTCCGCCACGTTGAAGGGCGGCCAGTGGTGGGTCCTCCAGAAGACGTCGAGGAAGTCTACGACCTCGCCCCACCGCACCCGGTCGATGAGGTTGCCGACCGCGCCGCCGAAGACCAGCGACAACGCGGCCAGCGTCCAGGGGCGGCCTCGCGGCAGCCGGGCCACGACCACGAGGATCACCGTGAGGGCCACGGCCGTGACGACCAGGAAGAAGGGGCGGCGGAAGCTCTCGGGCTGGTTGGCGAGAAAGCTGAACGCGGCCCCTGGGTTTCGCAGGTACGTGAGGTGGAACAGTCCCTCCACGACGGGGCGGCTCTCGTAGAGGGCGAGCGTGGCACGCACCCAGGCCTTGGTCGCCTGGTCCAGGCCGACGATCGCGCCGGCGACGGCGGCGAACGGCGCGAGCTTCCGGGCGAGGTCGGTCACGCGGGCTCCAGGTGCGCCACGCACCGGCCGCAGGCTTCCGGGTGCTCGGCCGTCTGTCCCACGGACGGCGAATAGTTCCAACACCGCTGGCACTTCTGTCCCTCGGCGCGGGCCACGTCGACCGCGACGCCCGGCACTTGCGGGTCGGCGAAGGCCCCGCCCTGGCCGGGCCTCACCTCGGCCTGGCTGACGATGAAGAGGAAGGGCAGCTCCTCCGCGTAGGGGGCGAGGAACTCGGCCCAGGCGGAGTCGACGTGGAGCACCACCCGGGCGTCGAGCGAGTGGCCGATCACCTTGGCGGCCCGCGCCTCCTCGGCGGCCCGGGTCACGAGCCCCCGCAGGTCCTTGAGCTTCTGCCAGCGCTCGGCGAGCGCGCCGTCCAGCGCCGCGGTCTCCACCTCGGGGAAGAGTTGCTCGTGCACGCTCCCCTGGGCGTCGGGCAGGTGGTTCCACACCTCGTCGGCTGTGAACGCGAGCACGGGCGCCATGAGGCGGATCAGGCGATCCAGGATCTCCCGAAGGGCGGTCTGGGCCGCGCGCCGGCCGCGGCTCGCGGCCGGGAAGGTGTAGAGCCGGTCCTTGAGGATGTCGAGGTAGAACGCCGACAGGTCCACGGTGCAGTAGTTGTGCAGCCGGTGGAAGATCGCGTGGAACTCATACTCCTCGTAGGCCCTACGGCACCGCTCGACCAGGCGATTGACCTGGTCCAGCGCGTAGCGGTCGATCTCCGGAAGCTCGACGCGGGGCACCGCGTCCCGGGCGGGGTCGAAGTCGGAGAGGTTCCCGAGGAGGAACCGGCAGGTGTTGCGGATCTTCCGGTACGCCTCCACGAGGCGGGTGAGGATTTCGTCGGAGATGCGGATGTCGTCGCGGTAGTCCTCGGCCGCGACCCACAGACGGAGGATCTCCGCGCCGTACTTCTTCACGACCTGCTCGGGCGCGATGACGTTGCCGGTGCTCTTCGACATCTTCTTGCCCTGGCCGTCCACGACGAAGCCGTGGGTGAGCACTGCCCGGTAGGGAGCCGCCCCGCGCGTGCCGACCGAGGTCAGAAGGCTCGAGTGGAACCATCCCCGGTGCTGGTCCGAACCCTCGAGGTAGAGGTCGGCGGGGCTCCCGAGGTCGGCCCGCTGTTCCAGCACCGCGGCGTGGGACACGCCCGAATCGAACCACACGTCGAGAATGTCCTCCTCCTTCCGGAGGTTTCGGCTGCCGCACGAGGGGCAGGCGGCGCCGGCAGGGAGGAAGTCCGAGAGCGGGCGGTCGAACCAGGAGTCGGCGCCCTCGGCGTCGAACCGGGCCGCCGCGTTGTCCGCGAGTTTGCGGCTCATGTACACCCCGTCGGCGCAGTCCGCGCAGTGGGCCGCCACGATGGGCACGCCCCACACCCTCTGGCGCGAGATGCACCAGTCCGGCCGCTGAGCGATCATTCCGTAGATCCGCTCGCGGCCCCAGGGCGGGATCCACTGGACCCGGTCGATCTCCTCGAGGGCACGCGTGCGCAGGCCCGTGTCGTCCATGGAGACGAACCACTGGCGCGTCGACCGGAAGATCACCGGTTTCTTGCAGCGCCAGCAGTGCGGGTACGAGTGCGTGACCGTGCCCTGGTGCAGGAGCGCCCCGGCCTGGGCCAGGGCTTCACACACGGCCGGGTTGGCCTGAAACACTCCTCGGCCTGCAAACCCGCCCACGTCGGCCGTGAAGCGGCCCTGCTCGTCGACCGGGGCGTACGCCTCGAGGCCGTACTCGAGGCCGACCTGGTAGTCCTCCTGGCCGTGCCCGGGGGCGGTGTGGACGCAGCCCGTGCCGGCTTCGAGGGTCACGTGGTCGCCGAGGATCAGGAAGCTCGGGCGGTCGTAGAGCGGGTGGCGAAGGGTCCGGCGCTCCAGGTCCCGCGGGTCGAGGCCGCAGAGCTCGGTCCAGGCGGCGACGCCCGCCTCCTCGAACACCACCGGTGCCAGGCGCCGGGCCAGGATCAGCACCTCGCCGACGGCGGTCCCCTCGGTGATCTCGTAGGCCGCGTACTCGAACTCCGGGTGGAGCGCCACGGCCAGATTGGCGGGGATCGTCCACGGGGTTGTGGTCCAGATGACCACGCTCACCCGTTTGCCCGCGAGCGCCGGATCGAGCTCGGCCGGATCGCCGCCGTAGGGGAACTTGACGTAGATGCTGGGGCTCGACTTTTCGGCGTACTCGACCTCGGCCTCAGCGAGCGCGGTCTGGCAGGTCACGCACCAGTACACCGGTTTCTTGCCCACGTAGACGGCGCCGGCCTCCATGAGGCGTCCGAGCTCCCGCACGATCTGGGCCTCGTAGGAGTGGGCCATGGTGAGGTAGGGGTCGTCCCAGGTGCCGAAGATCCCGAGCCGGGCGAACTCGTCTCGCTGGATGGCCACGAATTTCTCGGCATAGGCGCGGCAGTGGCGGCGCACCTCGGCCTTGCTCATGCCCTCCTTCGCCTTGCCGAGCTCCTTGTCCACCTGGTGCTCGATCGGGAGGCCGTGGCAGTCCCAGCCGGGCACGTAGGGGCTCCGGAAGCCCGCCATGGTACGCGACTTGACGATGATGTCCTTCAGAATCTTGTTGATCGCGTGGCCCATGTGGATGTGACCGTTGGCGTAGGGCGGGCCGTCGTGGAGGATGAAGCTCGGCCGGCCCGCGCCCCGGGCCAGGATCCTCGCGTAGAGCTGCTCTTCCTCCCACCGCCGGAGGACCTCGGGCTCGCGCCGGACCAGGTCGGCCTTCATGGGGAAGGCGGTCTGGGGAAGGTTCAGTGTGTCCTTGTAATCCATCGGGTTCCTCAGAGGAGGAGGGCCGGAGATGCGCGTCCGGACGGGAAGGGCGGCAACGTTAGCAGAGCGGGGAGCGAATGTGAAGCCTGGCAGCGGGGCGCTGCAGGGGGATCGTGCGTCAAGGGAACTTGAGCCAGCGTCGCCGCTGGCTCCCACACGGTTGGGGCGTTCGAGCCGGAGGAGGTTCTGCTCCCGTCGAGGACAGTTTTCCGCCGATGGTCGGATCCCTCTGCGTGTGGCTATCCGTGGGTACACGCCTCTCGCAGCCGCCGGATCCGCTCGCCGTAGTCGCCGCCGAAGACGTAGGAGCCGGCCACGAAGGCGTCGGCCCCGGCTGCGGCGCAGGCGCCGACGGTCTCGTCGGTGACGCCGCCGTCCACCTCGATGCAGAGGTCGAGGCCGCGGCTGGCGGCGAGCCGGCGCAGTTCGGCGACCTTCGGAACTGCGGCCGGGATGAACGTCTGGCCGCCGAAGCCCGGGTTGACGCTCATGACCAGCACCAGGTCGGCGAGGTCGAGCACGTGCTCCACGACGCAGACCGGAGTCGAGGGGTTCAGCGACACTCCGGCCTTCAGGCCCAGGTCCCGGATCTGCTGCAGGTTTCGGTGGAGGTGGGGACACGCCTCCGCGTGGACGGTGAGGAGGGTGGCCCCGGCCCGGGCGAAGTCGGCGACGAAGCGCTCCGGCTCCACGATCATGAGGTGCACGTCCAGGGGCTTCGCCGTAGCCCTCCGGACCGCCTGGACCACGGGGGGGCCGATGGTCAGGTTGGGGACGAAACGGCCGTCCATGACGTCCACGTGGATCCAGTCGGCGCCGGCCGCGTCCACGGCCCGAACCTCCTCGGCCAGGCGGCCGAAGTCTGCGGACAGGACGCTCGGGGCGACGATGATGCGGTCACGGCTCATGCTTGGCTCCCTCGTCGGTGGGCGGCGGAGGCTCGTCTCTTGCTTTGGCGGCGGCGAGGCGAACGCCGGTACCCCTCGGGATCGGCGACCCGGCCGCCGGGTCCTGGCGCAGCACGAGGTCCTCCTTCGTCGGGTCATCGGTCGGCACGTCGTCCAAGGCCTCTACCCGCACGCCGAGCTCGTCCAGGGTTGCGGCGGCCCGGCCGTACGTGAGGCCCACGAGCCGCGGCATCCGGTAGATTGTGGGCCGAGGACCGGACCATATCACCAGGGGCACGGCCGTGCCCTTGAGCAACCGGCTCCCCGGGGCCGCCCCCTGCGCCACGACCTGGCCCTCGGGCCCCCCCGGGATGCGGGTCGCCACCGCGGCTTGGAGCCCCGCTTCGATCAGGACAATGCGCGCCTCCTCCGTAGGCAGGCCGGCCAGCTCGGGCACTGCGTGGCGCTCGGCGCCGCGGGAGAGGATCACCCGGACGCGGCGGCCGGCCTTGACGACGCGGCCCGCCTCGGGCTGCTGCCGGATGACGTGGTTCTCGGGCACCTGGTCGGAGTACTCGAACTCGGTCAGCTCCAGGCCGAGCTTCTTCGCGTCGAGGGCGTCGAGCGCCTGGGCGAGACCGAGGCCTGCGACCGGCGGGACGGCGACCTCCGGAGTCCGCTCCACGACGAACGAGACGCTGAGGTAGGTGGCGATACCGGCTACGCAGGCAGCCAGGGTTCCATACAGGGCAAAGAGCAGGAAGCGCTTCATTCATGGCTCCGTGCGAGGCGCGCGCCGAAGAAGCCGTCCAGCGCCTCCCCCCCCGCCTCTCCGACGTGGTCGGGGTAGGTCCGCAGGTCGCCTTCGGCGCTCGTGACCGCGGCCCAGGCGACCGGCCCGGGCGGCGGGGGGGTGCGGTGGAAGTCGGGGCGCTCGGCCAGGAACGCGGCGACGAGGTCCTCGTTCTCGGCACGAAGGGTCGTGCACGTGGCGTAAACAAGAATGCCGCCGGGGCGGACCGCGTCGGCCAGGTTGCGCAGCAGCGCGAGCTGCAGGGCGGGGAGCGCCGCGGCCTCCTCGGGCGACCGGCGCCACTTGGCGTCCGGTGTCCGCGACAGCACGCCGAGCCCCGAGCAGGGAGCGTCGACGAGGACGGCGTCGAAGAGCCGCCCGTCGTCCGGCCGGTACTCCCGGGCGTCGGCGCAGCGTACCTCGACGTTTCCGATTCCCAGACGGCGGGAGAGCTCCTCGATCATCCGCACGCGGTGTGGGTGCACGTCGAGGGCGACGATCCGGCTGCCCTCGCCCGTCAGACGCGCCAGGTGGGTGGCCTTGAGACCGGGTGCCGCGCAGGCGTCGAGCACGCTCCAGCCGGGCTGCGGCGCCACCCAGTGGGCGATGAGCTGAGAGGCCTGGTCCTGGACCACGGCGCCCCCACGGGCCACGACGCCGAGCGCCCGCGGATCGCCGGCCCCCTCGACCCAGACAGCCTCAGGGGCCCAGCGCCCCGCGCCGGCGGTGACGCCCTCGGCCCCGAGCTCGGCCAAGACGTCCGCGCGCGACGCGGCCGCCAAATCGATCCGCACCGTCAGCGTGGGGATCACGGAGGCGGCGCGGCAGAGGCGTTCGGCACCTACCTCGCCGTGTTCTCGCCGCCACACCTCAACCAGCCAGACCGGGCAGCCGAAAAGGAGCGAGAGCCGCATCGCCGGGTCTGCGGGCAGAGTCAGGTCCGGACCTTGCGCCGCGACCTTGCGCAGGACGGCGTTTACAAAGCCCGAGGCGTGGGCGTGGCCCGAGCGGCGTGCGAGCTCCACCGACTCGGAGACGGCCGCCCGGTCCGGCACCCGATCGAGGAACAACAGCTGGTACGCCCCCAGCCGGAGGATGTCGAGCAGGAGGGGATGCGTCTTCTCCAGCGGCCGGCTCGAGGCGCGGGCCAGATGCGCGTCGAGCCGGTTCTGCCACCGCAGCACGCCGTACACCAGGTGGCTCGTCAGGCCCCGGCCCCGGGCGTCGAGCTCCGGGTGCCGGCCGAGCACGCCGTCGAGCACCGCGTCGGCGAAGGCCTCCCGGCGGCGCATGGCGTGGAGCGCGCTCAGGGCGAGGGATCGGGCATCGGGAGCTTGGCTCACGGGTCCTCCTGGGGGGAGAGGCACTATACCCGCGCGCCGCGTGCCCTGTCAAAAACGAGAAACCCCAACAAGTTCCAGGGTTTCTCCTTGAGGACCAGGAGTGCGGATGCTAGGATTCCCCGCGCTCAGCTGTCAGCGCTCAGCGATCAGCGAAATCAAGGGCTTCAAGCTGACAGCGGATCGCTGACAGCGGACAGCTTGTTGGGAGAAACCCATGCGAATCCAGATCGGCCACAAGTTCATCCTGGGGTTCATCGTCGTGGTGGCGGCCGTGGTGCTCGTCCCCTACGCGGTGGTGGCGCTGGACCTGCCGGAGTGGGCGCGCGGGATCATCCCGACCCTGGCCGCGATGATCATCGGGCTCTCGATCGGGAGCCTCATCACCCGTCAGCTCACCGGCGGCATGGGGGTGCTGGGGACCACCACCCGGGCGATCGCAGAGGGCGACCTGCGCCAGGCCGTGACCCTGGGTCGCCGGGTCTTCACCGACGAGGTCGACGACCTGGCCGCCTCGGTCAACGGCATGCTGTCGAACCTGCGTCAGATGGTCGCCCACATCCTCCGCACGTCGTCCGAAGTGGCCGCTTCCGCCCAGAACCTTTCGGCCACCGCTGAAGAGATCAACGCGAGCTCCGAGGAGATCTCCGTGACCATGGAGGAGGTCGCCCGGGGCGTGGAGCAGCAGAAGGGCAGCGTGGAGAGGATGGCCGAGCTCACGCGGCAGCTCGGCGAGGGGCTCGAGGAGATCTCCCGCACCTGCCGCGAGGCGTCGGGGTCGGCGCACCAGGCGGAGGAAAAGGCCCTCGGCGGCCACCGCACCGCGGGGAGGACCTTCGAGCACCTCGACGCGGTGTTCCGGCAACTGGAAGACTCCGCGCGCGTGTTCCTGGCGTTTTCGGAGCGAATCCACCAGATCCACCGGGTCGCTGAGGTGATCACCAACCTCTCGCGGCAGACCAACCTCCTGGCCCTCAACGCAGCCATCGAAGCCTCGAAGGCGGGGGACGAGGGCAAAGGGTTTGCAGTCGTCGCGGGCGAGATCCGCAAGCTCGCCGACGGCGCTGAACGAAGCGCAGACCAGATTACGACCCTGCTCTCCAAGCTTGACGAGGAGAGCCGCGAGGTACGCCGGTTGATGGAGGGCTCGGGCCGTCAGGTCGCCGAGGGCCGCGAGGGCTTGCGCACGGCGTCCGGTTCCCTGGAGGAGATCACCGCCCTGGTGGGGGCGAACGCGCGCCAGATGGGCGAGATCCTGCAGCTCATACAGGTCCAGACCGAGGGAGGCCGGAAGATCGTGGGGTTCGTGGACCAGATCGAGCGGGTCGCGGAGGGCAACGCGGCGGCCACCCATGAGATCTCCGCGACCATCGACAGTCAGACGGCTGCCATGGAGGACATGGCCCAGGCGGCCATGCGCCTGTCCCAGACGGCCGAGGAGCTCACGCGCCGGGTCGAGCGGTTCCGCCTGCCCGAGGGTGGAGAGGCGTAGTGGAGGCCGGTGCCCGTCCCTGCCTGTTGGTAGCCGTCGAAGGCGAGCGGTTTGGCATCGACACCGAGCGGATCCGCACGGTGGTCGAGTACCGGCGGCTCACGCCGATCCCCGGCCGGCCGAGGCCGTTCGTCGGGGCCCTGAACCACCACGGCGAGCTCCTGCCCGTGGTTGCGCTCGCCTCGCTCCTGGGCCGGAAGGCACGCCTGGACCGCGACCGCTCCGCGATCGTCGTGCTCGACTGGGAGGATGCGGTGCTTGGGCTCCTCGTGGAGCGGACCCACGGACTGCTGACCGCGTCGGACCGGGCCCGGCCCGCCCGAGTCCTGGGCCGCTGGGACGGCCCGCACCTCGCGCAAACGCTCGAGCTCGAGGGCCAGCGCGTGCACGTGCTCGACGTCGATTCCTTGCTCGCCGATGTCGCCCGGAGGCTCTGAGATGAGTGCCCCGCCCGCTGCCCGCATCCTCGTCGTTGACGACGCCGTGTTCATGCGCCGCCAGCTCCGGGAAATCCTGGAGGGGGCCGGGTACGCCGTGGTGGCGGAGGGCGAGGACGGCGCCGAAGCGCTCGACCTCTACGAGACCTACGAACCGGACCTAGTGACCCTGGATGTGGTCATGCCCAGGGTCACGGGCCTCGAGGCCCTCCGGAAGCTCAAAGCCCTCCATCCCGAGGCCCGGGTCGTGGTGTGCTCGTCGCTCAGCCACGAGGCGGCGCTGCTCGAGGCCATCGGCCTGGGGGCCCGCGACTACGTGCTCAAGCCTGTGGTGCCGGCGAAGCTGCTCGACGCGGTGGCCAAGGCGCTGCGATGAGAGCCGGCCCGGTTTCTCCTGGCACCCGATCCAGGGACTGCCGATGAGTGACATGGAGCGGTACCGCACCCTGTTCCTCGACGAGAGCCGGCGTCACCTGGAAACGGCCGAGGGGATCCTCGTGGCCGGCGTCGGTGGGGCCGGCTCCGAGGTCGACGCCCTGTTCCGCGAGATCCATAGCCTCAAGGGCATGGCCGCCTCCATGGGCTACGCGGCCATGGCCGAGCTCGCCCACCGCCTGGAAGACCACCTGGACCGCTGGCGGGCGGGGGCCGTCTCGCCGACCCCGGACGGCATCGACCTGTGCCTGAAAGCGTGCGACCGCCTGCGTGCCATGCGCGAGGACGTGGAGCAGGGCGGGGTGGGCGACGCGCCGTGGGACGATCTGGCGTCGCGGTTGTCGGACGCCCCCGGCCACGACGCGGCCGGGTCGGCGCCGACCCTCCGGGTGCGCGTCACGATCGACCCCGCGTGCGAGTCGCCCGCAGCCCGGGCCTATCTGGTGCTCCTGCGGTTTCGAGAGCTCGACCCGAGGCTTTCTTCCGAGCCGGCGGAGGCGGAGATCCTGCGCGGCCGGCCCGTGGCCAGCCTCGACCTCTCGCTGCAGGGCGTGGGACGCGAGTCCGTGACGGCGTTGTTCGAGAGCCTCACCGAGGTCGCGAGCCTCGCCTTCCTCGACGACGGCCCGACGCCGAGCCGTCTGGCCGCGGCGGCTGTGGCCAGGCCCGAGCCCTCCGCGGAGGACCGGGGCGAGGAGGAGTCGCGGCTGCGCCTTCCGGACACGGTCCAGGCTCCGATCCGGCTCCTGGACGAGTTCGTGGACCTCGTGGGCGAGCTGACGATCACCCGCAGCCACCTGGATGACACCGCGCGTACCCTGGGCTCCGAGATCCTGCGCGAGGAGGTGGACCGGCTCGGCGGCCTCATCCGGACGTTCCACTCCCGGGTCATGGGTCTTCGGATGCTCCCCTTCTCCATCGTGACCGGCGGGCTCAAGCGCGTCGCGCGCGACGTGGCCGGACGGCTCGGTAAAGACGTAGAGCTGCGGGTGTCGGGCGAAGAGATCGGGATGGACAAGTCCATCCTGCTCCACCTCTCCGACCCCCTCGTCCACCTTCTCCGAAACGCTCTGGACCACGGCCTGGAGCTGCCGGAGGAGCGCCGGCGAAAGGGGAAGCCAGCCGCCGGAACGATCGAGATCCGGGCTGGCCGCGCCAAGAACCAGATCGAGGTGACGGTATCCGACGACGGCCGGGGAATCGACGGCGAGGCGGTGCGCCGCAAGGCCGTGGAGGCAGGCCTGTTCGGGGACGAGGAGAGCCGGCGCCTGGGTACCCGCGAGATCCTGGCCTGCCTGTTCCGGCCCGGTTTTTCGACGCGCGCCGAGGTGAGCGAGCTGTCGGGTCGGGGGGTCGGACTGGACGTCGTGAAGACGCAGGTCGACGCGCTCGGGGGCTCGATCGAGCTCGTCTCGGTGCCGGGTGCCGGCACCGAGGTGACTCTCACCCTCCCGCTCTCGGTGGCCATCGTGCCGGTGCTGACCGTGGCCGTGGGGTCGAGCGTGCTGGCGCTGCCCGTGACGAGCGTGGCAAGCACGATCGAGGCCCTGGCAAGAGACGTCCGGGAGAAGGACGGCGCCCATGTCCTCCTGACCGAGCAGGGTCAGGTGCCGATCGTGAGCCTCGCTCGCCTGCTGCGGCTCAAGGGACAGCGCCGCTTCGAGCGCATGCCGCTCGTGCTCGTCCAGGGCGGAGCTGGTCTTTCGGCGCTGGCCGTGGACCGGTTCCTGCGGGAGGAGGACCTCTTCATCAAGCCCCTCAAGGGGCCGCTTCGGCGCCTGCCGGGGCTGTCGGGGTACTCGGTCCTGGGGGACGGCGGCCTCGTGTTCCTGCTCGACCCGGCCTCCCTGCTCCATTCGTGAGGCCGGAGGCGTTCGATGCGCTCCGCTGATCCCTGACCCCCTGCGTCTACCCCCTCCCCTTCTCCTCCATGGGCCGGAAGAGCCGGATCTCCTCCACGACCGGGGCCCTGCGCAGCGAGCGGATCAGCCGGTTCAAGGTCCGATCGCTCCCGGGCTGGAACTCGGCGTGGAGCCGGTGGTCGGGCCCGGGCAGGCGCAAATTGCGCAGGTCGAGCCCGAGCTCCTTGAAGGGCGCGAGCACGGTGTAGAGCACACCCGGCCCATCCCGAAGGGTGAGCTCCATGTCCACCGGACCCGGATCCCAGAGGTCTCCCTTGAGGCCGTGTTCCCAGGCCAACGGCACCCGGCCCGCTCCCGACGCGGCCGGACACCCGGTGCGGTGGACGAGGAGCCGCCCCTCCTCGGGGGCTCCCTCGATCTCGTCTCCCTCCACCGGCGCGCACCGGGGGCAGAAGCGCAGGTGCGGGTCCTGGAATTCGTAGCGGCGCACCTTGCGCCGAGAGGCGTCGCGGCCGCGCCAGCGGTGGAGGAGCCCGGGGCGTGGAAGCCAGGGAACGACACCGGACGCCCCCGGCGGGGCGCCGAGGATCTCCCCGATGTCCTCGGTGCCGAGGCAGATGCGTCGCAGGAGCTCCAGCTCGGAGATGCGTCGCTCCCGGGCCCGGGCCCTCGCGCGCTCCAGGGCGGCCTCGGCCGACAGACCCTGCGCCTGCGCCGCGTCCAGGAGCCACTGCTGCCCCATGGCCTCGGCCCGCTCGGTCTCCAGCCGCTTCATGTACCGCCGCAGGGCCGACTGGGCCTTTCGGGTGTGGGACCAGGTGAGGTAGCGGTCGTCGGCGGCCGGGTGGGGTCCGGTGACGACCTCGACGCGGTCCCCCGGCCGAAGCACGGTGGAGAGCTCGGTCTCGGTGCCGTTGATCCGGGCCGAGAGTGCGCGCAGGCCCAGTTTCTCGTGCACCGCGAAGGCGAAGTCCAGGGCAGTCGCGCCCTCCTCGAGACTGTAGACGTCGCCCTTGGGGCTGATCACCTGGATCGCGTCCGGCCGGTGGAACCGGAGGAATTCCTGGATGTCCATCTCCTCGTTTTCGAGAAACTCGCGCAGATCGTCGAGGTACTCCAGGTTGAACTGGGGGCTCGTGATGTCCATGGCGAGGAGACCCAGCCGGTTGAACCGGTCCGCGGAGCGGCTCGCGAGGCAGAACGTGAGGATCCGCCCCTGGTAGGCGACGCGGGTCTCCAGGGAGCGGTAGCCGTTCTTGCTCGGCGCACTCAAGGTGTCGACGAAGGCGCCGGGCAGCGGCCGAAACGCCATGTGCACCCGGCCCAGGGCCCGGTAGGCGTCTTCGCTGGTCTCGGTCACGATGCGCACCGCGAGAAGGTTCTCGGGTAGCGGGAGCAACTCGGGCCGGAACCGATTCCACCGGACCTCGATCCGGGTGCCCATGTCCCCGGGAAAGATCTCTGCGAGTCGCGTCCGGAGGTCCTCGATCGGCCGGGACCACCCGTCCCGGAGCTCGGCCTGGGCGGCCTGGAACGCGTCGAAGACCTCGGGCGTGAGGATGGGGCCGATCTCCGCCGTGAGCCGCTCGGCGAGATCGTTCATGCACAGGCGCCGGCAGATGTTGGCGTACATCTCCGCGCTCTCCCGCGCGATGCGCACCTGCTTCTCGCGCTTGAAGACGGGAAGAGTCTCCAGGTTGTCGAGTCGGTCGGCGAGCTTGACGAGCAGCACGCGGATGTCTTGCAAGACGTAGCGGAACAGCTTGTGGTACGTGAGAGCGCGGCTGTCCTTGATCTTGGTGAGGGCGAGGACGAGGTTGGCGGCGTCCGGGAACTCGTTCTGGAGGCTCGCGAAGGTGTAGGGCGTGTCCTCGAGCGTGTCGTGGAGGATGGCGGCCTCGACCGACGCCCAGTCGATGATGCGGCCGAAGCGGCTCACCTCCATGGCGGTGCGTACGGGGTGCCAGATGTAGTCCTCGCCGGTCTTGCGCTTCTGGCCGGTGTGGAGCTCTGTCGCGCGCTGCAGCGCGACGTCGAGGCGGTCCGAGAGGTCCGCGACCTCGGCGTCGCCGACCTCGTGGTGCAGGATGTACTGGGAGAGGATCTGCTCCTTCTCCCGCAGGAACAACTCAGGCACGGCGCGGTCTCTCGGGGATGGGGAGGGGGACCCGTCTTGTGTACCACAAGGGCCTGACGCCGCAAAGAGCCGGTCGACGAAACGGTGCCCGTTCGGCTCAGGGATCGGCCGGGTGACCGGCGATCTCCTTGGCGGCCTGCAGGGCCGCGCGCCCCGAGCGGATGCCCCGGGCGAGCGCCCACTGGAGCGCGGTGCGCTGCCAGTCGCCCGGGGCGCCGACGCCCAGGGCCCCGAGGTGGCGCTGCACCGCGGCGAGGTAGGTGGGTTCGTCGAAGGAGTAGAAGCCCAGCGACAGGCCAAAGCGATCGGCGAGGCTCACGGCCTCGGCCACGGCCTCTTCGGGGTGGATCTCGTCGGAGCGCGCAAAGGACTCCGGGACCAGGTGCCGCCGGTTCGAGGTGGCGACGACCAGGGTATTCGCCGGCCGCGCCTCGAGGCCTCCCTCCAGGAGGACCTTGAGCTCCCGGCTCTGGTCGCCTGCGCCGGCGTAGGAGAGGTCGTCGAAGAACAACACCCAGCGGCGCGGGTCGGGCTCCAGGGCGTCGAGCAGGGTGGGGACGCCGGCGATGTGGGCCTCGCCGACCTCGACCAGGGCCAGGGCGTCGTCCGGAATGGCCGTCAGCAGGGAACGGACCAGCGAGGACTTCCCCGCGCCCCTCTCGCCCCAGAGCAGGGCGTCGTGCGCCGGGGCGCCGGCGACGAACCGCCGGACGTTTCCGTAGAGCGCCTCCTTTTGGCGGTCGATCCCGATCAGGAGCTCAGGTGCCACCTCCGACAGGCGGCGCACAGGACGAAAACCGCCGGCCGGGCTCCACGAGAGGGCCCGGCCCCCGGGCGGCGTCCGCGGCGTGCCCGGCGCCCGGGACGTTGCCTCCAGGGCGAGGGCGATGCGGTCGAGCCGCGCGAGGAGATCGTCGCTCGGGCTCACGGCGGCGCCGGTAGGTCCGAGCCGGCGAGGGCGCCCAGAAAGCGCTTTCGTTGGCCGAGGTAGTAGGCGCGATTCGCCGGCCTGCGGAGCAGGGCGGCGTCGATGGCCGCCACGGCGCCGGTGTAGTCGAGTGTCCGGAACCGGGCCTCGGCCAGGGTGTCGAGGACGGAGGGGTCGGGCGAGAGGCGCACGGCCATCTCGGCCAGGGCCAGGGCCCGCTCGGGGTGGTAGAGGGTGGGTTCCTTGGTCGTGGCGTAGAGCCACGCGAGATTGTTCAGGGCCTCGGCGTTGCGCGGGGCGAGCCGGATCAGCTCCCGGTAGGCCTTCTCCGCGTCGGCCTCGCGGCCGATCTCCTGGTAGAGGCTGGCGAGCAGGTACCAGGTGCGCGGGTCGGTGGGGGTGTCCTTCAGGCGCTGAAGGTACCCCTGCTCGGCGACGAACACGTCGACCCGCCGGCTCAGCGGGCCGACGTGGAGGGCGACCGCCAGGGCCAGGGCGGCGGCCAGGGCCACGAGGAATCCCCGCTCGAGGCGCCGCACGGCCCGGTCGTGGCGATCCAGGAGGTCCGGGGACCGGGCGGCGGACAGCAGGAAGCCGACCCTCTCCCCGATGGAGCCGTGGTGCCAGGACGGGAGGTCCCGGATGTCTCCCGAGTAGAGCGAGATGCGCTCCAGGGCGGAGACCAGCGGGGCCGGGTCGCCGAGGCTGCGCAGCGCAAAGGCGTCGGCCTGCCGCTCGAAGGCGCGGCTCACCCGCCCGAACAGGGTCCGGAAGTACACGACGAGGAGCACGACCAGGCTGGCGGTGGTCCCGATCGACACGTACTGGTTGGCGTGCGGGCGGTGGAGGATCTCCGGCTCCGCGATGCCGAGCCACGTGACCGAGGCGTCCACGAGCCGGGAGAAGACCGCCACGAGCCCCATGTAGCCGAGGAAGAAGAAGAGGAAGAACCACAGATGGCGGTGGCGCACGTGGCCGGCCTCGTGCGCGATCACTCCGTCGAGCTCGTCGGCCGGGAGCGCCTCGACCAGGGCCGGGGTGATGAGGAGGTACCGGAACCGGGGCAGGAGCCCGAAGATCCCGGCGTTGAGCACTTTCCCCTCCATGAGCGGCCAGTACAGGATCCTTCCCACCCGCACCCGGAGCTCACCGCACAGGCGCTCCAGGCGCTCCCGTACCGGGCCCTCGGGAAGGGGCGTGCAGCCCCAGAGCGACTTGACGAGCACCGGCAGGAAGATCCCCACGAGCAGGAGGAACACCGGGGCGTAGAGGAGCTGCAGGACCGGGTTTGCCTCCATGGCTGCGTGCGCCGACGGAAGGAGCCACCGCAGCGCGTCGACCAGGATCATGATGGCGACCCACGGCACCAGGACCGGGAACTCCATGCGGGCGTGGGAGAGGACGAACCGCACGCGGCTTGCGTCCTGGCCGAAGAGGACGCCCTGCAGCGGATACACCTCCCACCACAGGAGAGCGAGGAAGAGGAGGTACGGCACGACTCCGAGGGTGCTGCCGAGGGCCTCCGACAGGCGGGACGCGGGCTCGATCACGAGGGCGGGGTAGTGGGTCAGGTAGAGCAGCAAGGCGAAGGGAGCGAGCAGTACCCCCGCGTACGCCTGCACGAGGCCGGTGAATCCCGCTCGCAGCTGGCGGGCCTGACCTTCGTCGTGGAGCGCGCGGCCCATGAGGCGCCGGAAGCGAAACCGGAGGATGGCCCACGTGGCCAGAGGATAGAGCGCCACGTGCAGCGCCTCCGGCGCGGTCCACGGCGCGGTGGGCGCGCGCGGGGCCAGGGCCTGGATGACGATGGCAATCAGGAAGGTGAGGATGCTCCCGTACATGGTGCTCCCGCTTGGCCGGCGTTGCCCTGCTTGGGCCGGGCGCGCATTTTATCGCAGCGCGGGGCTCACCGCCTCCACAAACCCCGTCGGGAACGCCGGGCCTCGGCCTCCAGGCCGAGGAACCGGGCTCGGCCGGGGTACCGGTAGCGGTGGAACGCCCGGCCGAGGCCCTGCCGCAGGAGCTCCTCCGACAGGTTGAAGGTTCGGGCTGGCGGGCGTGGCTGGAGCCAGAGGAAGCCCAGGATCCGGCCGTAGTCGTCGATCCGGTCGCCCGCCACCTCGAGCTCCACGCGCCAAGCCCCGCGCAGGGCCTCTCGGGTGAACCGGGCCGCCTCCTCGGCGAAGCGTTCCGCCCGGCGACCGTCTCGAGCGAGCTCCGGGGTGTCGACGCCAAGCAGTCGCACCCGCAGGGTTCGTGAACCCTCGGCCACGACGACCGTGTCGCCGTCCACGATGCGGACGACCCGGACGAGCCGCCGGCCGTCGTCTGCGGCCGGGGCGGGGCGGGGTGGGCAGACGGTGAGAACGGCCCACGCACCGATGGCGGCCGCGGTGAACCGGAGGAAGGATCGGCGGCCGCTCACGGGTCTCTCAGGGGCAGGGCGCCGACCGCCGGGCTCTCGGGTAGTCCTCCACGGACCTCCAGGCGGAGATCCCCTCCGGGGTGAGGCCCCAGAAGGCCTCGAGCCGCTCGTGGAAGAAGCCGGCGTCGCCGAGTTGCTCCTGGGCGGCGAGCGCCGTCTCGGTGTCCGCGATGCCGGTCTCGGCCAGGTAGCGGTGGAGGAGCACGAGCGCCTGCCGGATCCGGTCGATCTCCGGGTGGGAGGGCGTGAGGGTGTGGACGATGTACCAGTTGGCGAGGTAGCGGCGGGGGAGCGACGGGTCCGCGTCGGCCGGGCCGGCCTCCGCAATGTCCACGGCGAAATCGCGCAGGTAGCGGTCGGCGGCGTGGGCCAGGGGAGCGGCCCGGTCCCCGGGGAGGTCGCCGCCCTCCGGCGCCTGGAGCCACCGGAAGAAGTCCCGGAGGAGGTCTGCGCACAGGGCGTCGAGCCGCACGAAGTCTCCGGGCCCGGCCCACGCAAACTCCTCCCTGCGCCACTCCTTCAATGCGTCTTCATCCGGAGGTACACGGCGCGGGTCCGTTCCAGAACCTCCTTGAGGGTCTCGATCGACTCGCGCAGCGAGGCCCTGTAGCGTGCCGCGCTGGGCCCGTCACCCGCCCTTTCCAGGAGCGTCAGGAAGCCCGACGCCGCGACGAGGGGGTTTCTGAGATCGTGGACGAGGTCGCGCAGCACCTCGACCGGCAGCGTGCCCTGGCACTCCCCCCCCTCGGCGTCTCGATCCATGGCTCCGTCTCTCCAGCGGGGTTCGGTTACTCCGTCGGCCGCAGGATACCCCCCGTGGCCGGTCTGTCCAGAGAGCGCAGCGGCGCCCCTCACCCATCCTCTTCGGGCCGAGGCCGGTTCTTGGTCCAGGAGGGGTGGGTGATCCCGTGCAGCTCCACTTTGTAGTGCATCGCCCGCTTCGTGATCCCCAGGAGCCGGGCCGCCTCCTTCTGGACCCACCCGGTGCGCTCCAGGGCGGTGAGGAGGATCTGGCGCTCCGCCTCTTTGAGCGGCACGCCCTGGTCGGGAAGGGAGAACCGGAAGGTGTCCTGGGCCTGGGGCTCCGGAGCGGACCGCGGCCGCGGTGTCCCGAGCCCGAGGTCCGCGGGACCGATGACCTCGGCTTCGGTCAGGAGGACGGCCCGTTCCACGGCGTTTCGGAGCTCTCGTACGTTGCCCGGCCAGCGGTGCTCTCGCAGGACGGCGAGGGCCTCGGGGGTGAAGCCGAGCGGCGCTCGCTTGAGGTCCGCGCAGAACTCCACCGCGAAGTGCCGGGCCAGCAGCACCACGTCGTCGCCCCGCTCGCGCAGCGGCGGCAGGTGGATGCTGACTACGTTGAGCCGGTAGTACAGGTCTTCCCGAAACCGGCCGGCGCGGACCTCAGCCTCCAGGTCCCGGTGTGTCGCGGCCACGACGCGCACGTCCACCGTGACCGACTCTTCGCCGCCCAGGCGTTCGATCCGCCCGTCCTGGAGTACGCGCAGGATCTTCGCCTGCGTGGCCAGGCTCATGTCGCCGATCTCGTCCAGGAAGAGGGTGCCCCGGTTGGCCTTCTCGAAGCGGCCGAGCCGGCGGCGCGCGGCTCCGGTGAACGCGCCCCGCTCGTGCCCGAAGAGCTCGCTCTCCAGCAGCGTGTCGGGGATCGCGGCGCAGTTGACCGCCACGAACTCCCCCTGCCGTCGGGGGGACAGAGCGTGCAGGGCGCCGGCCACGAGCTCCTTGCCCGTGCCGGTCTCTCCCGTGATCAGCACGTTGGCGCGGGCGTGAGCGACCTTGCGCACCCGGTCGAGGGCAGCCTGCAGCGAGGAGCTCTCCCCTACGATGTTCTCCGGACGGTAGGGCGCCAGGAGATCCTCTTGGAGGACCCGGACGCGGTTCGCCAGGTTCCCCTGCTCCAGCGCCTTCTCGACCCGTGCCCCCATCTCTTCGATATCGAAGGGTTTCTCGATGAAGTCGAGGGCGCCCAGGCGCAGCGCCTGGACCACCGACTCCATGGTGCCGTGGGCCGTCATCAGGATCACGGCCGTGCGGGGTTGACAGGCCTTGGTCGCCTCGAGCACCTGGAGACCGTCCGCGCCCGGCAAGCGCAGGTCGGTCACCACGACGTCGAAGGACTGGGTCTCAAGGGTGCGGATCGCCGCGTCGCCTCGGGGGCACGTCACGACGTGGTGCCCCTGGGTTCCCAGGCCGATGGCCAGGGCGTCGCGGAGCGCCGAGTGGTCCTCCACCACGAGAATGCTAGCCATCGGACTCCTCCCCGCAGGCACAGGGGACGGTCACCACGAACGTGGTGCCGCGGCCGGGTTCGGAGCGCACGTCGAGGGATCCGCCGTGCGTGTCGAGGATTTTCTGCGCAGCCGGCACGCCGAGACCCGTGCCCGTCTCCTTGGTCGTGAAGAAGGGGTGAAAGACGCGTCGCAGGACCTCGGGCGCCATGCCCGGGCCGTCGTCGGAGATCTCGGCGCACAGCCGGGCCTCCCCCGGGGCGGCGTGGAGGCGCAGGCCGGGGATCGGCTCCCCGGCGGTCGGACCATTGCCGCGGGCGACCTCCGCTCGAATCCTCACGCCGAGGCGCCCGGCGCCCGCCTCGACGGCGTTGGCGAAGAGGTTGGCGAGCGCGTCCACCAGCCGCGCCGGGTCGGCGGCGACCGGCGGGGCGTCGTGCAGGGGGTCCCAGCGGACCTCCACGTTCGCTTCCGGGTAGCGCGCCAGGGTCGCCTCGAGAGCCCGCCGGCACAGGTCCGCCAGGTCCGCGGGCACCGGCGCCAGCCGCACCGGCCGGACGAAGTCGAGCACCTCGGTCATCTTGCCGTTGGCCGCGAGGAGCTCGCCCTCGGCGCGGTCCAGGTACTCCAGGGTCTGGGGGTCGGAGGCGGCGCGGCGACGCGCGAGGCCGACGAACAGGCGGATCCCGCCGAGGCGGTTGCGGATCTCGTGGGCCAGCTGGGCGGCCATCTCCCCGAGGCTCGCGAGGCGGTTGCGCAGCGCCTGCCTCTCCCGCTCCTCCTCGACGAGCGTCAGGTCCTTGAAGAACAGGGCGCTGCCGAGCACCGCCCCGTCGTCGTCGGCCATCCGGGACAGGGAGAAGCCGATCAGCGCGCGCTGGGAAGGGCCCAGGTCGAGCTCTAGCTCGGCGCGGTCCGGAAGGGTGTCGCGGTCGAGCGCGTCCAGCAGGAGCCGCGGCAGCGCGGGGCAGTGCGCGAACACCTCCCGGCAGTCCCGGCCCATGCTGGGCTCCGGATCCACCGAGAGGATGTCGGCGGCGGGCCGGTTCAGGGCCGTGACGAGGCCCCGGTTGTCCACGGCGACCACGCCGCAGCGGAGCGACGCCACGAGGCGTTCGGCCAGATGGGTGATCATGGGTGCTCCCCGAAGCCGAAGGCGATGCCGAGAAACCGGTGCAGGATGGCGGCGGTGAGCCCCCAGATCACGTACGGGCCCCAGCGGAAGAAGTGAAGGGGGCGGGCGTGGCCCGGCAGCTCCTCGATGTGGTGGTGCAGGGGGTCGAGCAGGTGGGAGAGCGGCACGAGGAGGATCTCCGCCACCTCCCTGGGCTCGGCCTCGAACGGGTAGTCGTGACGGTCCAGCCACACCACGTGGGGCGTCACCCGATACCCAGTGATCGAGACGAAGTCGTCGAGGACGCCCAGGACGGCCACGTCCTCCGGCTGGACCCCCACCTCTTCTCGGGCTTCCCGAAGGGCGGTGGCCAACGTGTCCTCATCGTTGGGATCGACGCGCCCGCCGGGGAAGGAGATCTCGCCCTTGTGCTGCTCCACGTGGGCAGTCCGAACGGTGAAGAGGACGGCCAGGCCCTCGGGCGTTGCCACCAGCGGAAGCGTCACCGCCGCCGGCGAGAACCCTTCGAGGGCGATCTCTCCCCGGGGGCGCGCGCCAAGGCGCTGGCTGAGGTCGCCCAGTTGAGCGGAGACATGTGCGGACATGGCCGGCCTCTTTCTCGCGGCTCGGGGGGCCGTCGGGCTCACGGGCCCGGACGGATCGGGTGACAGGCGGAGCACAGCACCTTCTTTGGCTTGGAGTATAGCCCCTGCTCGTTGGACCCGTGGGGGCTGTGGCAGCCCAGGCACAAGAGCTCGCCCTTGTCCACGGGGAACTGCTTCACCCCCGGGAACCTTCCGGCCGCTGCGGGGGAGGCGCGGTGATGATCGGAGAGCGTCGGGTGGCAGGGCCGGCACAGGGCGTTCCCCTGGACCTTCAGAAACTTCGCGATGGTCGAGCGGTGCGGTGCGTGACAGCTCTGGCACCCCCGGGCCAGGGCCGCATGTTGGACCTTCTGCCCCGCACTGGGGTCGTCGTGACAGGCGAGACAGGCGCTCCTGGGGCTCGCGCCCTTGAGGTACCCCGGCTCGAACCCGGCGTGGGGATCGTGGCAGGCAAGGCATCCGTCGTCCAGGGCCGGATGAAGGTCGCCGGAACCCTCGCGGGGATCGTCGTGGCAGCTCAGGCACAGCGCCGGCCCGGTCGCCGTGAGGAACTTCGGCTTGGAGCCGCCGTGGGCCCCATGGCACTCGGTGCACGTTGCGGCCGGAGGGTGGAGCTTGCGTCCCTTGTCGGCGGCCGCAATCTCGTGGCAGTCCCGGCACGTCTCGGACTCAGACCGTCGGAGGAACGCGCGGTTCCCGGACATGTGTGGGTCGTGACAGGTGGTGCACTCCCCGGACGCCACGGGGTCGTGGAGCTTCTCTCCCCTGGCCCGCATTTCCCTCTCGAAGGGGTGGCACATGCGGCAGCGGGCCGCGGGTGTCTCGATCTTGACGCTGCGCTCGTCGCCACCCCCGTGGCATACCGAACACTTGCCCTGGGTGAGGGGAAAGTGGACGTTCGCGCGCACCAGCTTCCCGAGGTCCGACGCGTGGGCCGGGTGGCAGGTGGAGCAGGATCCGGGAGGGAGGTTCAGATCGCCGTGGATGCTGGCGAGCTCGCGGTTCGTCTTGGTGTCGTGGCACGCCCCGCAGAGCGTCTTCGCCACGGCTACGTCGTCGTCGGCGTGGGGGCTGTGGCACGCCTGGCAGCCCTGCTTCAGGGCCGGGTGCACCGTCTTACCGCCCCCCACCGAGTCGTGGCACTCGCGGCACTGCTTCGGGACGTCGGCCCTGAGCAGGCCCGTTCCCACAGCGAGGTGAGGGTCGTGGCACGTCGCGCAGTCGGCGAGCTCCCGTTTGTGGCCGTGCGTCAGTACCTGGTTGTGGCACGCGGTGCAAACGTCTTGGGGTTTGTACCGCAGCAGCGTCTCACCGGTGCCATGGGGGTCGTGACAGAGCGCGCAGGATTCACGCTTCTTGAGCGGGGCGTGGACCTTGGCGGGGTCGATCCCCGCTCCCTGCTCGTGACAGTGGTTGCACAACCCGGGAAGGGGCTCCTTGACGTCGTTGGGGTAGCCGGAGTAGTGGGCGTCGTGACACGCGGTGCAGCCCCCTTCTTCGTAGGCCGGGTGCGCGGTCGCGCCCCGGGTCTCCGGTGCGTGACACGTTCCGCACAGCGCCACCGAGTCCTGGCGGAGGAACTTCGAGTTCTTGGAGACGTGGACGTCGTGACAGCGGGTGCAGGCCGCGCCGACGGCGCGGAAGTGGCCGGCCTGGCGGGGGTCCGTACGGTCGTCAGGGTTCTGCGACTCCACCACGTGGCAGGCCAGGCACACGTCGGGCGGGCCGTGATCGCGCAGCTCCATGGTGACCGCGTCGTGGCAGTCCTCGCAGCGCGAGATGTCTCCCCCGTGGACCTTCTGCGCCGAAAACCCGGGCGGCGCCTTGAGCCCTCCCGAGTCGTAGAACACCTCGAGATACTGATCGCTCACTGCGATCTTGTTGAGGCCCGGATCCAGGAGGAGGAACACCTCGAACACCTCGCCCCAGTCGACCTTGGCCACGCCCTTGTCGGCGTGCTTGGTTCCCTGAACGGTCCACGAGATCTCGGTCCCCCGCGGCGCGGTCCCCAGCACCAGCACCGACTCCTGCGTGACGAGGGAACCGGACATGGGTGTGAGGATCTTGAGCGCCAGGACGTTGGCCGGCCGGAGGAAGCTGCCCAGCAGGGCGGCGGCGACGACGAAGGACCTGGGTGTCGGCATGGGGATCCGGACGTCAAGAGGGAAGGCCTCGGCCAATCCAAAAACCGTACCATTGACGCACGCTTGGGCGCAACCCCGGATTCCGGGCGCCCAGGGCCCCCGGGGTGCGCCATTTGGGACGACGCGTGCGCCATTTCCCTCAGTGGCTGTCCCGTCGAGCGCGGTCGCCGGGGGGTTTGATTGCGCGTTGTGGCCCGGCACGGTTTGTGCTATTACCGCGCCGTTCTCCCCACGATCCCCATCCTCCGGAGGGGCCTGCACCATGCACCCCAGGTCAGCTCGGATCGCCGCGCTCCTTCTCCCGTGTCTGGGTCTCCTGGCCGGCCCCGCTCCGGCGGCCATCAAGGTGAGGACTCCTGGCGCCGAGGCGGCGCCGGCGCCGGCTCCGTCCCCGGCCGGAGCCGTCTCCTTGCCCCAGCCGCGCGAGCCCGAGCGGGCGTACTTCATCGGCTCGGTCATCTTTGCCCGGGGCAGCCAGATCGTGGCCGAAGTGCCGGCCGGGGCGAAGGAGCGGGAGCGCTTCGTGGTCTACGACGCCGGGATGCGCCGGCGCGGACAGGCGATCGCGGTCAAGGGCCTCGACGACGGGGTGTTCCTCCTGGCGCCGGTGGGCTCGTTCCCCATCGCGGCCGGTGACCGGTTGGCGCGGGAGTCGGAGGCCGAGGCGGCCTACCGGATCCTCCGCGATAACCGGCCGGAGGGGTACCGGGAGTTCCTGGAGATCTTCCCGGAGAGCAGCTACCGGCCCCGCATCGGTCGCGAGCTCTTCCGGCTCGCCGTGCGGTCCGGCTACCCCACGTTCCCGGGAATCGTGGTCAAGGGCCGGCTCCGGCTCGCCGAGGAGGTGGGGCGGGAGATCTCTCTCGGCCAGGCCGAGATCGTGCTGGACCGCTTCGTCATCGCGCGCACGGACGAGAAGGGCGGGTTCCTGATCGAGGGGCTCCCGAAGCTAGAGCTCCCGGTGACGCTGAAGATCCGAGTCAAGGATCCGAAGTTCCTGGTCGCCAAGGAGGTCGTCGTGGACCTGCCGGCGGGCCAGTTCTCGGAGGTCGCCGTGGACCTGCCCGTGAGGCTCACCCCCACGGTCCTGACCGGCCGCGTCCTGGACGAGCGGGGCGCTCCGTTGCCCGGAGCGGAGGTGTGGACGGACCCCTACTCGATGGAGGCGCTGACGGACGAGGACGGGGCGTACCGGATCCTGCGCCGCAAGGAGATCGACGCAGTGGGCGCCATCTCCGAGCGCGATCAGCCTCTCTTCGGCGGGGAGTATGCCGTGTACGCCCACCGCAAGGGCTACTCCGTCGACCGCGTGAGCCTCTCGGCCGAGAGCTTCCGGGAGAACGCGGTGCCGCCCGTCCGGCTGGCTCGCCAGGACGCCCGGGGCGAGGAGGTCCCTTCCCTCGACATCGATCTCAAGGCCTTCCTGGAGCGCCCGGCGGGCGACCTGGGCGCGCCGTCGGGCAGCGGCCCGAAGCTCAACCCGTGAGGGTGGCGGCCCCGGCGGTCCCGAGCCCCGTCGCCGGTGCGGCCGCCCGGACGCACCGAGTCGTGAAGGCCCACGCATCCCGACGCGAGGAACCCATGCGCCGAATCGATCTCTCCCCGACCCGCTGGTGGCTCTTCCTGGCGATCCTGGCGTTGAGCCTCGGCCTGGGCGCCGCCGGGGTGGTCTCCCCGGCCGTCGCCGCGGACGAGGCCCCTGCGGCGGCGCCGCCCGCGGCCGAGGCGACGGACGCCGGGAGAGGGACGGCCTCGGCGGCCGAGACCGCCAAGGAGCCCGCGCAAGAGGAGACGACCGAGGAGAACGTCCTGGTGCCCCAGGGCACCTTCGAGAAAGGCTCCGACGTCCTGGTCGTCGAGTCCAGGCCCGCCGGCGCGCGGGTGTTCGTCGACGGAGAAGAGAAGGGCGTCACGCCGCTGTCGGTCCGCGATCTGGCCGACGGTCCCCACGAGGTCGTGCTCTACCTCTCCGGCCGGGGCGCCTACCGTCAGGCGGTCTCCGGGCGCGGCGGCAGGATCGTCGTGGACCTCGAGTCGAACAAGGGGCTCGGCGTGGGACTGGTTACCGTGACGTCCACGCCCCCGGACGCCCGGGTGGACGTGGACGGCCAGAAGGCGGGACTCAGTCCCCTGGAGGTCCCGCTGGAGAGCGGCCGACACACGCTGCACATCTCCAAGACCGGGTTCAAGCCCGTGGACCTCACGGTCGATGTGGGGAGCGACGAGCGCAAGGAGGTGCCGGTCGCTCTGGTGGCCAAGGAAGGGGCTCTCCTCGTCCTCTCCAACCCGGTCGGCGCGGACGTGACGCTGGATGGAAAGCCGGCGGGCAAGACCTGGGAGCCCTTGGTGGTCAAGGACGTGGCGCCCGGGCTCCACGCGGTGCGGGTCTCCAAGGACGGGTACCGCCCCTGGGAGAAGGCCGATGTGGAGGTCCGCAGCGACCACAGCACGAGCGTGCTCGCCGCGCTGCTGCCGGTGCGGGACTACACCTGGGTGCGCCTCTACACCAAGCCGGCCGGCGCCCGGGTGTGGCTCGACGGCCAGGAGGTGGGCGTGGCCGGTGCCGACGGGCTCGCCGTCAAGACCTCGAAGGGGGCGCACAGCCTGCGGTTTGAGGTCGACCCGGCCGTGAGCCCCGGCTTCCAGTCGCTGCAGGCGGCCATGACGTTTTCGGACGACGACCTCGACTTCCGGGAGAACCCCATCGCGCTGCCGCCCATCGACGAGAACTACACGAACGGGCTGAGCCTCATCGAGCGAGGCCAGAAGGAGGAGGCGCTGGGATTCCTCGGCCGGGTCGCCCCGGAGCACCCGAGCTACGCGCCCGCTCGGCTGGCCGTGGTGGGGGTCCTCCGCGACCTCGGCCGGGTCCGCGACATTCCCACCGAACTGGGCACCCTGGTCGCCCGGCCCGAGTACCAGAACAACCCAGCCCTCAACCTCGCCTTGGGGTACTGGAGCCTGGTCGCGGGCCGCGACCTCCCCGACACCGACGCGGTGGCGATGCTGTCACAGGGCATGGAGGCGCTCGACCGCGCGGTCCAGTCCATGGACCTCGTGCCCGCCGACCAGCGCGACGTGCTCACCCTGAAGGCCAACTACTACGCCGGGATGACCGCGGAGATCCTCTTCGACCTGACCGGTGAGAAGAAGCACGTCAAGAAGGGAAGCCAGGCCTGGGAGGTGTTCTTCGCCCACGCGGAGAACAACCCCAAGGCGTTCGAGGAGACATGGATTGAAAAGGCCCGACGGCACCGCCAGAGCCTGGCGTTCCTGGCCAAGAAGTTGGGCGGCTAGCGCAGCCCTGGCCCTGGCCCTCGTGGCCTGCGGCCGCGAGAACGCTCCCTCCGCCGGCCCCCGGCCCGCCGAGGCGGTGCAGGCCGTCCTGGACAGCTGGATGGGGCAGTACAGTCGCCGGGACGAGACGCTCCGTGTCCTCCTCTCGGCCCAGGAGGGGTGGGGCAAGCTTCGGGCCATGGCCCTCGTCGATGCCGCCGGCCTTTTCTCCGGCAGCGCCGGGGAGGCCGACCGGCTGGGTGCGGCCCGGTCCTACCTGGCCCTCGCAGAGACCTTCTCCGGTCTGGACGAGCTTCAGCTCGCCGCCGAGGAGCGCTACTTCGGGGCGCTCGGCAGCCGTGCCAGCGCGGGGGAGAGGGCCCGTGGGGAGTCGGCCCGACGCCGCCAGGGCGCCGGGTCCCCGGGGCCTGCGGAGCTCGTGCGGCAGGTCCGGGCGCTCGTCTCCAAGGGGGTGGACCCGAGCGGCTGCGCCCGCGCGGCCGACGCCCTGTCTTCGGGCGACCCGGCCGCGGCCCTCGCGGTGCTGCGGCGCCTGGACGGCGCGCATCCGTCGGGCACCGTCGGGCCGGACCTCTTCGCGTACCTCCTGCGCCGCCGGGCGTACGCCGGGCTCGCCCTGCGGGCCCTCGGGGAGCCGCGGACCCCCGACGCGGCTTTCGTCTCCGGCCTCGCCCGGGAGCATCTCGGCGACGACCAGGGAGCCGCGGCGCAGTATGCCGTGGCGGAGAAGGGAGCGGGACCCGGCGCAAGCGCCGCGTGGCTTTTTTCTCCCTGTCTCGGTGCCGGTGAGGCCGCGCGCCTGGCCGCGGTCCGGCGCGGGGCGATCCTGGTGCGGCAGGGTCGGCGGACCGAGGCCCTCTCCCAGTGGGACCGGGCGCTCGCCGGGCGCCCGGGACCTCTCGTCACGGCCACACTCGCGATGGTCCAGGTGCGGGCGCGTTCGGATCGCCCCCTGGCCGATCCTCTCGCGGCGGCAACGGCGGCGGTCGCGGAGGCGGCCGCCCTGCCCGAGCAGTTCCCCGTCGCCGGGGCCGACGACCTGCTGGCGTCCCTCTATCCGGTCCGGGTCGCGGCTGTACACCGCGTCGCCGCCGAGGCCTTTCGGCGGGCGGGCCAGGAGCGCAGGGCGCTGGACCTGATGGAGCGGGCGCACCGCAAGACGAGCGGCTTCCGTCCGGACTTCGTCAACGACCCGGCGTTTCTCGTCGACCTCTGCCGGGCCTACGTCGACGCCGGGGACTATGCGCCGGCCGTGGCGGTTCTCTTCGAGCTCAGCCGCGAGTACCCCTCGGTGCGGCTCGCCTATGAGAGCCTCAAGCGCCTCTATGCGGCGCGCAGCGGGGGCGAGACCCAACCCCGGTACTGATGGTTCCGTCAACGACGGGCGGTCTTCCCCGGCGGGTGAGGCGGCGGGGTTCTCGATCGGAGGTTTGTTCGATGCGGCGAGCGGTTTGGATCGCGGTGTGCCTGCTGGCGCTGGTCCGGCCCGGGTGGGCGGATTTGCGGTATGCGGAGGCGACCGGCCCCACCAGCCTCAACCCTTTCTTCGTACGGGACATGCCGAGCCTGCGCGCGGTCGAGCTCCTCTACGAGGGGCTCGTGACCCCGGCCGAGGGCGGCACGGTGCGCCCGCTCCTGGCCGAGTCGTGGACCGTGGCACCGGACGGACTCTCGGTCACGTTTCGGCTCAAGCGGGGGGTCACCTGGCACGACGGACGGCCCTTCACGAGCCGCGACGTCGTCTTCACGATCAACGCGGGCCGTGACCGGCGGACGCCGACGACCCTGCGCGGCCAGTTCGAAGCCTTCGGCTCGGCCAGGGCCCTGGACGACCGGACCGTGGTCGTCCCGTTCAACCGCAAGGTGCTCAACCCCCTGCTCCACTTCGACTTCAAGATCCTCCCCGCGCACCTCTTCCCCGAGGGGTTCGTCGGCGCCGAGATGGCGAACCGCCGAGCCGTGGGCACCGGACCGTACGTGTTCACGCAGTGGGCGCCCTCCGGGGAGATCCGGCTTGCCGCGAACCGCTCCTACCACCGGCCGGGCGAGCCCTCGATCCCCGGCATCACCGTGTCGGCTGTCCCCGACGACAACATCCGAAACGAGCTCCTTCGCTACGGTGCGGTCGACCTCTTGCCCCAGGTTCGTCCGCGCGACATCCCGGCCCTGGAGGAGCTCACCGGAGTTCGGCTCTACCCCTACAGCACGCTCTCGTATAGTTTCCTCGGCCTGAACTTCCGAAACCCCCTCCTGCGAGACCTTCGCCTTCGCCAGGCGCTGGCCCGCGGCCTCGACCGGGAGGAGATGCTCAAGGCCCACTACGGTGGCCGCGGCATCCTTATCTCCGGGCCGTTCCCGCCGGCGTCCTGGGCCTACAACTTCGACGTCAAACCGTGGTCCTACGACTTCAAGGCAGCCGAGGGCCTGCTGGACGAGATGGGCGCGACGGACAAGGACAAGGACGGCGTGCGGAGCTACAAGGGGAGCCCGCTGTCGTTTCGGCTCGTCTCCCTGGCCCAGAGCGAGGCGCAGAAGGCGGTCATCCTCGATGTCCAGCAGCAGCTCAAGAACCTCGGGATCCGCGCGGAGGTCAAGTTCCTGGAGCCGCTCGCCTGGAAGAAGGCCGTCTTCGAGGACCACGACTTCGACCTCGTCCTGGCCGAGTGGACCTTCGACAACAACGTGAACGTCTACTCCCTGTTCCACTCCACCGAGGCGGGCACGGGGCGGAACAACATGGGGGCCTACGCGAACCCCGACGTGGACCGCCTGCTCGAGCAGAGCCGAGGGGCTCCGACCTCCGAAGCGCTGCGGGCCACCTACGGAGAGCTCCACCGGCTCCTGCGCGACGACCTCCCCTACGTGTTCCTCTGGAGCCTTCAGCGCTACGCTGCGGTGTCGAGCCGGATCGACAGCGTGCGGCTGCACCCCTTCTACTTCTTCACCCACGTGGGGGCTTGGAAGGAGAAGTGAACCAGCGCCGCGGGTCCGGGCTGCCGGCCTGGGTCGTCCGCAAGGTCGCGGGAACGGTGCTGGTGCTCCTGGGCACGAGCCTCGTGCTCTTCGTGGTCGCGCGGCTCGCGCCCGGCGACGCCGCGGTCTCACTGGGCCTGCTCTCTCCCGACCAGGCGGGGCCCGGTGCGGAGCTGCGCCGGCAGCTCGGCCTCGACGCGCCGTGGATCGTCCAGTACGGCCGGTGGCTCGCGGGGGTGGTGCGGGGCGACTTCGGCACGAGCGCCGCGTTGCAGATGGGGCGGCCCGTGGCGGAGCTCCTGTGGCCGGCGGTGCGCCGCTCCCTCTCCCTCACCGCGGCGGCGGTCTCCCTGTCGGCCGCCGTGGCCCTCGGCCTGGCCCTGCTGCGGCGCGCCCGCCCCTTCAGCCGTCGCCTCGCGGTCGCCGACGCGGCGGCCCACCTGCTGTCCGCCGTGCCGGTCTTCCTCTTCGCCTATGCGCTCGTCGCCGGTGGCAACGCCGTCGTCGCCTGGGGCGTGGGCCGCGGTGCCTGGCCGGCTCCCTCGTGGTTTCCCCTGCCCCACCGCGACTCCTGGGTGCCCTGGTTTCTCGCGGTCTCGGTCCTCGCCGTGGGGGACGGCTTCTTCCTCGACCTCTACCAGAGATTTCGCAGCGAGCTCGACCACGCGGGGTCCGGGGAGCACCTGGTGGGGGCGCGGCTGCTGGGCCTGTCGGTCGCGGCCGTGGTGACCCGGGGCTTCCTCCCGGGAGCCGTCTCCCACCTCTCCCGCCGCACCTCCTTCGCGCTGGGCTCCCTGGTGGTCCTGGAGTCGGTGCTGGGGTGGCCGGGGCTGGGGTGGCTCGCCTGGCGCGCGGCCGCGGAGCGCGATCTTCCGGTGCTGTTGGGCGTGGCCCTGATCTCGGCCCTGGTCGTCCGGCTCGCCGTGCTCGCCGCGGACGCCGCCTGGTACGCGGCCGATCCCCGGAGCCGAACGTGAAGACTCGAGGAATCTACCGCGCGCCTCGCTCGGGCTGGACCGCCCGACACGTCTCGCTGTGGACGGGGGTGGCGTGTCTCCTTCCCCTGGCCCTCGGGGTGGTGCTCGCCCTGGCCGGCTGGCTCCCGGCCGACCCGGCCGCGGGCAGCGGAACGATCGAGGCGCCGGTGTCGGCCGCTCACTGGCTGGGCACGGACGCCCTGGGCCGGGATACGCTGTCGCGGCTCGCCTCCGCGTCGGCCAACTTTGCCGGGCCGGGCCTGCTGGCCGCGGCCGTGGCGCTCCTGATCGGGACGATGCTGGGCGTGGCCGGCGAGTTCGCCGGGCCCGCGGGGGGCGCCGTGGCCCATTGGCTCCTCCAGGTGATCGACGCCGTGCCGAAGTTCGTGCTGGTCCTCCTGGTGGCCGCCATCGCTCGCAGCGAGATCGCCTGGGTCATGGCCGCCGTGGGCCTGACCTTCGCCCCCCAGATTGCGGGCGGGATCCGCCAGAGCGTGGAGCGGCTGAGGGCGACCGCGTTCATCGAGGCGGAGCACAGCCTCGGCGTCGGGCTGGGCCGGATCGTGTTCGTGCACATCCTGTGGGGCCATGCCCGCCGGCTCGTCCTGGGGCAGCTGACGACCCTGGTGGCCTACGCGCTCCTGGTCGAGTCGAGCCTCTCCTACCTCGGCGGGGAGCTGGGGATCCAGGAACCGGCCGCCAGTTGGGGAAACATGATCGCCCGAGGCCGCGACGGCGTGTTCAGCGGCCATCTACTGCCGGTCCTCCTGCCCGCCGGGGCCATCTCGGTGACGCTGCTCGGATGGAGCCTCCTCGGCCGAGGACTGCTGGGAACGATCGAGGATCCGCCGTGACCGCCGCCGTGGAGGTGCGTGGGGTCACGGCGTTTCTGGAGGGACCCTCCGGGCTTCGCCGGGTGCTCGACCGGGTGGGGCTCCGAGTCCCGGAGGGTGGGGCGTTTGCGCTGCTCGGCGAGTCGGGCTCGGGAAAGACCCTGCTGCTCCACTCGGTGCTGGGGCTGCACCCGGGCGTGCCGGGCGTGGTGGCGGGCGACGCCTCGCTCCTCGGCGTCGACGTGTTCGGCGGCCTCGGCGGCCACGTCGAGTTCCAGGACGGGCCCGGCCTCTCCATCCGCAAGGACGTGGCGGGCTGGAACCGCGGCCTGCGGCGCAGCGTGGCGGGGCTCCTCGGGCGGGCGGTCACCCTGGTGCCCCAGGATCCCCTGACCACGCTCCCGCCGTTCTACCCCGTCGGGCAACTCCTCGAAGCGGCGCTTCGCAGCGGTCGGCCGGGCCTGACCCGGGCCGAGGCGGCCCGCCTCGCCCTCGGGTGGCTGGGACGGGTGCACATGTACGGCGTGGACGAGGTGGCCCGGCTCTACCCCCACGAGCTCTCCGGTGGGATGGCGCAGCGGGTCGCCCTGGCCCTGGCCCTTGCGCCCGGGCCCCGGCTTCTGGTGGCGGACGAGCCGACCACCGGGCTCGATGCGACGCTTCGCGTGCGCATCTTGGAGCTCCTGGCCTCGGCGGTCGACCAGGGAGGGGCGACGCTGCTCCTGGTCACGCACGACATGGAGGCCGCGCGCCTCTTGGCGCGGGACGCGGCGATCCTGTGCGCGGGCCGGATCGTCGAGGCCGGACCCGTCGCCGTGGTCCTCTCCCCGGCGGCGGCCGGACACCCGTACAGTCGGTTCCTGCTCGACGCCGAGCGCCGGCTCGGCGAGGGGGCTCCGGACGAGGGCGAGGAGGTGCCGCTCGGCCCGCTCGCGGCCGGGGGGTGCGGCTACCGGTGCCGCTGTGCGCGGGCCGCGGCGCGCTGCGAGTCGGAGGCTCCGGAGCTCGTCGAGTGGGAGCCGGGACACCTGGTCGCCTGTTGGGAGGCCCAGCGCCCGGGGGGGCCGCCGTGAGCGGCCCTCTGGTGGAGGTAACCGAGCTCCGAAAGACCTTCCGGCCCGCGGGGCTGTGGGCGCGGGGCCGGGTGCCCACGGTCGCCCTCGACGCCGTCTCCTTCGCGCTCGCGCCGGGGGAGTTCGCGGCGCTCGTGGGCGAGTCCGGCTCGGGCAAGACGACGCTCGGGCGCTGTCTGCTGGGGCTCGTGCCGTTCGACCGGGGTACGGTGCGGGTCGCAGGGTTCGACGTCGCGAACCTGGGGCGCCGGGATCAGCCGGCGTTTCGCCGGGCGGCCCAGATGGTGTTCCAGAACCCCTACGCGAGCCTCAACCCGGCCCTGCGTGTCCGGTCCATCCTGGCCGAGGCGCTTGGGATCCACCGGCGGGTGCCCCGGGCCGCGGTTCCCCAGGAGCTCGAGCACCTCGCCCACCTCGTCCACCTGCCGGTCGAGCGGCTCCGGGCGTTCCCTCCCAGCCTCTCCGGCGGAGAGCGGCGCCGGGTGGCGTTCGCACGGGCTCTGGCCACCAGCCCGTCGTTCGTGGTGACCGACGAGCCCGTCTCGGGCCTCGACCTGCCGATCCAGGTCCAGCTGCTCGACCTGCTCCGGCGCGTCTACGCCCGGCGCACGATCACCTTTCTGTTCATCTCGCATGATCTGAAGGTCGTGCGCTACCTCGCGACGCGGGTGCTGGTGCTCTACCGGGGCCGCCTCGTGGAGGATGCGCCGGCCGGCCGATTCTTCGGCGGCGGGGCGCTCCACCCCTACTGCCACGAGCTCTTGCGGAGCGCCTTCGAGCCGGAGCGCGACCTCGCGCCGGTCGGCGAGGGGGTGCACTCCCCGCTCGGACCCGGCGGCTGCCCGTACCGTCACCGCTGTCCGCGGGCGGACGTTGATCCGAAGGGCTCCTGTGCTACAATGCCGCCCACTCTGGCCCAGATCGGGCCGGACCACCGAGTTGCCTGCCATCGATGGGACACAGCTCTCGACGCGCGCTGATCGGAGTCGCCCTCGTGCTCGCCACCCTGTCCGCCCGCGGACGGGCGGCCGGGGCGGGGTACGAGAGCCTGCTCGAGCAGGGAAGGTTCTACCTCGAGCGGGGCGCCAACTACGGTGCGGACGCCGTGCGGGCGCTGGAGAAGGCCGAGCAGGAGAACCCCGAGCGGGCCGGCTCGGATCCGCAGTTCCTATCCGGTCTCGCCCGAGCCTATGCCCTCACCGCCCGCTTCACCGAGGCGTACCGCGCGCTGGGGCGGTGGGAGAGGCTGGGCGTGCTGGGACCCGAGGGCGAGGCGCTGCGAACGAAGCTCCTCTCAGAATCCGGTCTCGGGCGGCTTCGCGTGACCAGTGCGGTTGCGCTGACGCGGGTGACGGTGCGCCTCGACCCCGCCGACGGCGGTCGGGTCGACGTGAGCACCCGCAAGGCGCTCGAGCGCCTCGGCGAGCTCCTCGCCCGGGGGATCGATCCCGGCCCCGAGGGGGTCATCCTGCTGGTGCCGGAGGGCAAGTACCGGTTCTCGGGTGAGAGCCCTCGGCTCTATGCGCCGCGGGAGCCGGCGCCGGTGGAGGTGTGGGCCGGCGACGAGGCCGAGGTCCGCCTGGTCGCGCTCTACCCGGACCCGGCGGCCTGGAAGGTCGTGGCGGGCAACCGCTCGGCCTCCCTCTCCTGGCCGGCGTTGCCCCAGGCGACCTTCGAGCTCAGCCGCGAGGTGGGAGGCGCGCCGGAGGTCATCTACCGGGGCTCGGCTCCGGCCTTCGCGGACGCAGGCTTGCCCGTGGGCGTCCGGGTCCGCTATACGCTGCGGAGCTTCGGGCCCCGCGGGGATCTGGTCGCCGTGTCGTCCGCCGAGGCCGAGACCCTGCCCCCCGTGTCCCGTGTCGTCGTTGCTGCGAAGCTCGGCGCGGACCTGCGCGTCGGGGTGAGCTGGACGCTGGGCGACGGCACGGCCGACCGGGTTCGCGTCGTGCGGCGGGGGCGGCGCGGGGATGAGGTCGTGGCCGACCTCTCGGACCCGGCCGCGATCGCCTCCGGGTCGGTCTCGGACGGGCCGTTCCTGCCTGGTGTCGAGGGGGTCGCCGTGGCGTACCGGGTGGAGGCCTGGGTCTCCCCGGGACAGACCCCGGTGGCGGCGGCCGAGGCCACGGCCGAGGTGCCCCCGCTCGTCGAGCGCGTCACCGAGGTGGTGCAGAGCATCGAGAGGGGCTCGGTGTTCCTCCAGTGGGACACGCTGCCGCGGGACGGCGCGGCCCAGGGGTATGCGATCTACCGGCAGCGCGGCGACGGGGCCGAGGGCGAGCTCGTGGGGAAGGTGGAGGACCCGTTCGCACGGGAGTTCGAGTACGCGGTCGAAGACCCGGTGAAGGCCAGCAGCTGGCGGCACTTCGTGGTGCCCTTCGTGGGGGATCGCTACCGGCTCGACCCCGAGGTCCTCGCGTTCCGGGGCCGGCCGCCGGACGAGACGTTCGAGCGGCGCGCGGCGCGCGGCCAGCGGCTCCCGGACGTGGGCCTCAGCTGGGCTCCGTTCCCTGCGGCCGTGGGCTACGCCGTGGGCATCGGCGACGGCAAGGAGGTCCTGGTGAAGAAGCCCTACCTGGAGATCTCCGGTCTCCAGAGCCCGCTCATGGGGACGGCCCACCAGGTCAAGGTGTTCGCCCTCGATGCCGAAGGGAGGAAGACGGGTTTGGTCACCCTGGAGATCCGCTACGAACACTACCCGCGCCTCGCGCCGAAGGAAGCCGACCGGTGAAAGGACGACTTCTGATCCCCGCCCTGCTCTGGGCCGCGGCCGGCTGGGCCGGGTACCGGCCGGCAGGCGTCACGCCGCTTGCGGTGCCGGGCCTGCCCGGGTCGGGCGTCGCCGGGGATCCCCAGTGGTCTCCGGACGGCCGGGCGGTGAGCGTCGAGTTCCTCGGCGGCGACGGAACCAGTGAAGAGGTGTACGTGGCCGACGTGGTCGACGCCGCAGCCTATCCGCCGCGGCTCGCGTCCGCGGCGCCCGTGGTCTCCCGGACCGCGGCGGTGAAGGACCCCTTCGCCCTGCGCACGAGCGAGACGGCGACCGTGAGCGAGTCGCTCTCCTGGGCGCCACCCCGGGGCCGTGGGCAGCGGGTCGCCGTGGCGGCCACGCGGGAGGCGGTGGAGCGGGGTGCCCCGCAGGTGAGCTTCGACATCTACGTCTCGGAGCCCGGCCGCAAGCGGTTTCTCACCACGAGCCGAGACAACGACGCGCACCCGGCCTTCAGCCCCGACGGCGAGTACCTCGCGTTCTCCTCCGGGAGCACCGGCCAGGGAGACCTCTACCTGTACCACTTCTTCGCCGACGCCGACCCTCTCGTCCAGGTGACCTTCGAAGCGGCGGGGTCCGAGATCTTCCCTGCCTGGGACGCCAAGGGCGAGCGGCTGGCGTTCACGGGACACCTGGGCTCCTCGGACCACGTGTACGTCATCGACGACGTCCGAGCGCTCGCGGCCGAGCGCGACGCAGGCCGCCGCCGGTCCCTGGCGCGCCGGCTCACCCGCGACGTGACGCCCGGCTGGACGGCCTCGTGCCTCGCGCCGAGCTTCTCTCCCGACGGGCGCTGGGTGGCGTTCTACAGCCGGCAGGGCTCCACCGGGGCTGCGGACCTCTACGTCGTCCCTTCGGCCGGCGGCCCGCCCCGCCGCCTGCTCGCTGACGGGCTGCCGGAGCTGCGCCGGGGCCCGCGCTGGTCCCCGCTGGGCGACGGGCTCTTCGCCGTGCTCGACAGCGCCGAGCGGATGAACCCCCTGGTCTGGGTGCCGCTCTCCGGCACGCCGCGGGAGCTCGAGACCGGCACCCAGCTCAACGCCGACCCCTGCCCCCGTCGGGTCGGCGACGCCATCTACCTGCTGTTCACCGCCCAGGGGAGCGCGGAGGGACGCCAGAAGCGCTGGCGAAAGCCCTACGTGACCCGACTGGTTTTCGACCGAGGGAACTGAGGCCCATGGACGACACCGTCGCCCGCTACGACCCCGTGGAGGCGATCCTCGAGATTGCCCAGGCCACCGATGTGGACATGAAGACCGTGGCCCAGGTCCTCGAGGGGGAGTTCGATTACATGGGGTGCCTGGGTCTCCTGGACGAGGAGGGCATGGACGACGCCTCGCGGCAGGAGATCGAGACCCTGAAGCGAGAGAACGTCGACATCCTCGAGGTGAGCGAGGGGGAGTACGAGACCGACGCCGCGGTCCTCTTCATCCAGCGCAACCGGGGAATCGACAAGGAGACGATCGGGCGGATCCTCCAGGCCAACTACCGGTTCATGGACGAACGGGGGTTTCTCGACGAGGAGTGGGGCGAGTCCGAGCCCGAAGAGACCCGCGACCCGGCCAAAGGCCCCTCGTCCCGATCGGCCGCCAAGGAGCAGAACCGCTAGCGCGCGGGGCGGCTCCGACGTCGAAGCCGGGTCCGGTGCAAGCAGCCCTCGCGCGCGAGGTCGCCCGCTGCAAGGCCCCGGCCTGAGCCGCCGGCGTCGTTCCCCAAAACGGTGAACGCCCATCCTCCCCCCCGCCCTGCCTTCCGGCCCGCGTAAGCCTTCCGGTCGGCCCTCCCCGGTCCGACCATCGCCTCTCTCCTCTCCCGACACCCGGGCCCTCTTCCCTCGGGAACCGGCCGGCCGCACCGCGACGGTCTGCGACTTCGTGACGCAGGATCGCGGTTTCAGGTTCCTTGAGCCGGGTCAAAGCGCGCGCGTGTTCTCCGGTGTACGCTCCCTGCCAGCTGATCGTGCCGTGCCGGGGCCGCCCTCGCGCCCCCGGGAAAAAGGGTGAGAGATGGGACAACGACGCGCACCGTCCGACGGGTTCCCCTCCGAAGAGGATCTCTTCGAGGCGTTGGGGGATCTCCCCGGGTATCTGGACATCACGCCGGGAGACCTCGGGAAGCTCTACCGGCTCGCGTGGCGGCACGCCGTGGACCGCTTGAACCGGGAGCGCAAGGCCCGGGACGTGATGACGCGGGAGGTGCTGGCCGTTGAGCGCGCCACGCCCCTGCGGGAGGTGGCCGAGGCCATGTCCTCTCGCGGGGTGTCCGGGGTTCCGGTCGTCGACAAGGAGGGCCGCGTCGTGGGGGTGCTCTCCGAGAAGGACTTCTTCCGGCGACTCGCGCCGGAGGGTGGGGGCGCGACGGCCATGTCGCTGGTCGCCGAGGTCCTCCGGCGGTGCGCGCCACGGGCCGTTGAAGTCGGGGAAGCACGGGCCGAAGACTTGATGACCTCGCCGGCGGTCACCATCGGGGACGACATCCCCCTGGGGCAGATCGTCGAGCTCTTTCGCCAGAGGAGCGTCAACCGCCTCCCGGTCGTCGATGCGGACGAACGGCTCGTCGGGATCGTGAGCCGCGGCGACCTGATCGGCCTGGCGGTCGGGGGGGCACCGTGAGGTACCTCGACAAGATGCGGGGGAGCACCCGCAGCCCGCCCCGGGTCCGCCCGGCGGAGGTCCTCTGGTCCTGGGTGGGGGCGTTTCTCGGGATCGGGCTGGTGGGGTACCTCGACCAGCACCTCTTCGCGCAGAGGGACGCGGCTCTCCTGATCGGCTCCTTCGGGGCCTCGGCGGTGCTCGTGTACGGGGCGGTCCGAAGCCCGCTGGCCCAGCCCCGGAACGTGCTGGGCGGCCACCTCGTGTCCGCCGTGATCGGGGTGGCGAGCTACCAGCTCCTGCGCTCGTCGCCCTGGCTCGCCGCCGCGGTGGCCGTGGCCACCGCCATCGCCGCCATGCACCTGACCCGGACGCTGCACCCCCCGGGGGGGGCGACGGCGTTGATCGCCGTGATCGGCGGCCCCAAGATCCACTCGCTGGGGTACCTCTACGCGCTCGTTCCCGCGGGGCTGGGCGCTGTACTGCTGCTTGCGGTGGGACTCCTGGTGAACAACCTTGCGCGCGAGCGGAGCTACCCGGAGTTCTGGGCGTGAGCCAAACCTACGGTTGCCGGACGGGAGGAGACGTTCCGGGTAGGATGACAAGGGCCAGGCCGAAGAGGAAGAAGATCACGGGGCGCCCTCCGGAAACGCTCGTGCCCACAGCGACTCCAGAACTTTCGCCACGGCCTCGGGCGCCTCGATCAACGGCAGGTGCCCTACGCCGGGCAGCCGCGTCAGGCGGGCGAGAGGGAGCGCGGCCGCGAGCTCCTCGGAGAGGGGCAGGGGCGTGAGCACGTCGACCTCGCCGCACACCACCTCGGCCGGGAGCCGAACGCGCGCGAGTTCCTCGACCGACAGGCCGTAGGCCGCGCAGGCGGAGAAGTCCGCGAAGAGGGCCTCGGGCCCGGCGGCCGCCATCATCGCCGCCGCCTGCTGGATCGTCTCCTGAGCCGTGCCCCGGGCGAAGAGGAACTTCGCCAGGTTGTCCACCGTACACGCGAAGGCGTCGCGCGCGCCGCGCAGGATCCTCGGGTCCACCGGGAGGCGGGCCCCCGTGGACACGGCGCCCACTCCGGTGAGCCCCGGCGGGCCGCGGACCGCCAGGGTCAGCGCGATCGCTCCCCCCAGGGAGTGGCCGGCCACGGCGTAGCGCGTGGCCCCCGCCTCGGCCAGGAGCGCCTCGGTCGCGTCGGCGAGCTCGGCCACCGAGGCGGCGGCTGGCCCGGGCCGGGTCCCGTGGCCGGGAAGATCCAGGGCCACGGCCGGGACGCCCCGCTTCCGAAGGCTCGCGACCACGGCCCCCCACAGCGTGTGATTCCCCCCCGCCCCGTGGACCAGGGCCAGGGCCCGGCCCCTCCGATCCGGTGCGCCGCTCCACGCCTGTGCCATGCTCTCCTCTCCTTCCCGGGCGGCGAGCCTCCCGCCCGCGACCCGGTCTTCGGACGCCGCACTCTACCGCGCCGGGCCCGGGCGGTAAACAGGGCTCAGGCTCAAGTCCTCAGGGCTCCGGGTCGATCAGACACGGCGGCACGGTCGGCGGATCACCGGGGGGCTTTTCGCCTCCCGGATACCGGTCCGGCCGGGAGTCATCGGCCCGCAGCGACGCCTCGTCCACCGGTGAGGCGGCGGGTCGGATGCTGCTCGCCGAGTGATTCCGGCATCGAACCGTGCCCGCCGGAGCTCGCCCGACCCTCTGACACGCGGGAGTCACCCAATGGACGTGCGCTTCATCAACCCCTTCATCACCGCGACGACCAATGCACTCCAGACCATGGCCGGGCTGGAGGTCACGCGGGGCTCACCCTTCGTCAAGGGCGGTTTTCAGGCCCTGGCCGACGTGAGCGGCATCATCGGCCTGGCCGGGGAGGCGAAGGGAGCGGTCGTCGTCTCCTTCCCGTTCAGCCTCGCCAAGAGGATCTACGAGGCCATGACCGGTGAAGCGGTCGCCCACGGCCATCCGGGGATCGCCGATGCGGTCGGGGAGATCGCCAACATGGTCGCCGGCGGCGCCAAGGGGGCGCTCACCGAACAGGGCATGAACTTCCGCATCAGCGTTCCGAGCGTCGTGATGGGCAAGGAGCACACCATCTCGCACAAGAGCGACGCCCCGTGCCTCATCATCCCGTTCCAGCTCGGCACCGACACCTTCTGGCTCCAGGTGTCGATCAAGCTGATGCCGGACGGCAGCGGCTGAGTGGCACCCCGGCGACGTCCGGGGCGCGCGCGCCGCACGCCGCACGGCAGGGTCCCAGGAAAGTCGGTCGCCGAAGGGGCTTGCCGGGTCTGCTCGTGCAGCCGGACGGCCGTTCCAAGCCTGGTGCACCCCTCACGGCTGCAACGCTCCTCCCAAGTCTTCGAAGAACCCAGCGTCGGCGCAGCGTTCCGATCGCTCGGCCTCGTCCGGCGGAGCGACAGGCGCGGCAAGCCCCGTGCCACGAGAGAAGGACGGAGCCCTGCGCCGAACGGAGCAGGACCTTGACGCCCTGCGAGGGAAACGGCTACCGTTGGCCGCTCGATTTCTCCCCTCGCCGGAGCCCCCATGTCTGCCCCCCTCGCTGCCCAGCACGACGGACGAATCCGCGCCTTGACGCCCCGGCCCGAGGCGTTTCTGCGACGCCTGGCGGGCCGGCCCCTGTTCGCCTGCGCCGTGGCCTCCACCGACACGGCGGAGATCCCAGGCATCTCGGCGGCCGGAGAGACGCCGGAGAAGCGCCGGTACACCGCGGCGCTGGACGCGGAGTTCCTGGTCCTGGGGCGGCCGGTCACGTTGCCCGAGATCCCGAAGAACCCCCTGGGGCCACCGAGCCCGGTCGTGATCACTCGCGCCGCGCTGGCGGCTCTGGACCTCGAGGCCCTGATCATCGACGCCGGCATCCGGGTGGCTCCCCAGACGCCGCGTCTCGTACTCGGAGGGGCCCCCGGGCGCTGCATCACCACCGGAGCGGCCTTGGAGTACCCACCGGGCCTGTGGGAGAACTGCCGCGCCGCCGGGCGCTGGCTCGCTGCGTCGGCGCCCTGGCTCATCCTTGCCGAGTCGGTTCCGGGCGGGACCACGACGGCCTTGTCGCTCCTCGAGGGCCTGGGCGTGCCGGCCCGCGGCCGCGTTTCCTCGTCCATGCCGGGGGGCAATCACGAGCTCAAGGACGAGGTGGTGGCCCGCGCCCTGGCCGCTGCCGGCCTGCCCGCGGGTGCCTCGGCGCTGGAGGTCGCCGCGGCCGTCGGGGATCCGATGCAGCCGGCCGTCGCGGTGATGGCGTTGGAGGCGAGCCTGCGGGTCCCGGTCGTGCTGGGCGGCGGCACGCAGATGGCAGCGGTGGCCGCTCTGGCGCTGCGCCTGCTCTCCGAGGGGCACCCGGGAAAGGTGGAGAACCTGGGCCTCGCGACGACCCGCTGGGTCGCGGACGACGCGTCGGCCGACCTCCCGGGGATCCTGGGGGACCTCGGCGGTTCGGTGGCCGCATTCGCGGCCGGCCTCGACTTCGGTGGATCTGCGATCCCGAACCTGTGCCGCTACGAGGAAGGGCTCGTGAAGGAGGGGGTGGGCGCCGGCGCCGCGGCCTTCGCCGCGTTCCTGGGCGGCTGGTCCCACGCCGACCTCCTCGGGCGGATCGAGGGGGTGGTCCGTGGGCTCTAGGCCGCCCCAGGACCACGGAGGCAACCGCAGGGAGGCTTTGGCCGCGTGGGGGTTGGATCGGCTGCTGGACTTCAGCGCCTCCATCAACCCCCTGGGGCAGCCCGCCGGCCTGCGCGACGACTTGGTCGCGGGGTGGGACGACACCCTGCACTACCCGGATCGGGGGGCGCCCGGTTTCGTCGCCGCGGTGAGCCGCGCCTGGGCGCTGCCCGTCGAACGCCTTCTCGCCGGCAACGGCTCCGCCGAGCTCTTCGACCTCGTCCTTCGGGGCCTGGCGCCCCGCCGGCTCGTCTTGTGCCCGCCCGACTTCGGCCTCTACGAGGGCCTGGTTCCGGCCGGGCTTCCGGTGGTGCGGGTCCCTCGGGCCGAAGCCGAGGGGTTCGCCGTGGACCGGGCGGCCCTCGCGGAGACGATCGCGGAGGGCGACCTCGTGCTCTTCTCGAACCCGGCGAACCCGGCCGGCTGCGCGGCCTCTCGGCGGGACCTGCGGGCGCTGCGGACGTGCTGCGAGGAGCGGGGGGCGATCCTAGCGGTCGACGAGGCCTTCGCCGACTTCTGCCCGGCAGAGAGCGTGCTGTCCGAGGTGTCGTTCGGCGGCGGGCTCCTGGTCTTTCGCTCGCTGACCAAGTTCTTCGGGATCCCGGGACTCCGCCTGGGGTTCCTCGCGGCAGCTCCCGCGCTCGTGCGCCGCGCCGCCGCGCTGCAGGTGCCGTGGTCCGTCGGCGCCCTGGCGCAGCGGGCCGGCGTGTTCTGCCTTTCTCAAGAGGGCTGGGCGGAGAGGACGCTGGCCTGCGTGGCCCGCGCGCGCGAGGCCCTGCGATGCGGGCTCGCCGCAATCCCCGGGTTTCGGCCCCTGCCGTCTCAGGCCAACTACCTGCTCGTGGAGCTCTCTCGTCCGGCGCCTTCGGCCGCCGATCTCTACGAGAGGCTCGCCCGCCGCGGCATCCTCCTTCGCCACTGCGGCAGCTTCGGCCTGGGCGAGCGGTACGTGCGGGTCGCCGTAAGGACGGAGGAGGAGAACGAGGCCCTGCTCGAGGCGGTGAGGAAGCTGGACGGCTAGGCGGCTGGGCGGCTGGCGATCGGTGACGGAGCGATGGACGACTCGTTGAGGATTGACTCGTGACTTTTTCCCCTGTGGACGTAATCGTTGCGTGGGTTCTGGACGCTGCCCTGGGCGACCCGGCCTGGCTGCCATGGCCCCACCCGGTCGTGGTGATCGGCCGGGTCGTCTCTCGACTCGAGGCGCGGTGGCGCCGGCCCGGCGACTCGCCGGGGCGACTCCTGGCCCTGGGCGCCGCACTGTGGCTGGTCGTCGTGGGCGGCACGGCGGCCGCAGCCGCGCTCGCGCTGGGCGTCGCCGGGTGGCTCCACCCCTGGCTCGGCCGCGCCCTCGGCATCTACGTCGCCTACGCGTGCCTCGCGACCCGGTGTCTGGACGCGGAGGGCCGTGCGGTGTCCCGGCTCGTGGAGAAGGGGCGGCTGGTCGACGCCCGGGCCCGGCTCACGCGCATCGTGGGCCGCGACACCGACACTCTCCCCGCGCCCGAGGTGCTCCGGGGAGCGCTGGAGACCGTGGCGGAGAACAGCTCCGACGGGGTCGTCGCGCCGCTCTTCTTCCTGGGCCTCGGGGCCGCGCTGGGCTGGGGGCCGGTGCTGGGGCTCGCCTACAAGGCGGTCAACACGCTGGACTCCATGGTCGGCTACCGGAACGAGCGCTACGAGCACTTCGGCCGGGTCTCCGCGCGCCTCGACGACCTCGCCAACTGGGTCCCGGCGCGGCTCACGGCGCTTCTCGTGGCGGGGGCCGCGGCACTGGCCGGCGAGAACGGCCGTGGGGCGCTTCGCGTGGCGTGGCGCGACGGCCGGCTGCACAAGTCACCCAACTCGGGGTACCCGGAGGCCGCCTTCGCGGGTGCCCTGGGCGTGCGCCTGGGCGGCACGAACACGTACCGCGGGGTGCCCCGTCCGTCGCCGCATATCGGCGACCCGGGCCCGGCGCTCACCCCGGGGCACCTCACGCGGGCGCTGCGGCTCCTCTGGGGCGTGTCCGTGGGGGCCGCGGTGCTGGCCGGCGTGGCCGCGGCCGCGAGCTGACTGCCGGGGAACGCGAGAGGGACGCCATGGGCGAAGAAGCCGAGGACCGGTACCGCCGGAAATACCTGGAGCTGCTCGAAGAGGTCGACGGCAAGGAGAAGCAGTGGGCCGAGATCGACGGCCGGCTCCGGCGCATCCTCGCCCACCTCCTGATCGTGGCCGAGGGGCCGGGCAGCGTCGAGATCTCCGCGGAGCTCTCGGCGATCCGAGACCGGATGCGCGAGGGGCTCGACTTTGCCGCCATCGAGGCCCACGTCGAGGCGCTCAAGGAGCGGGTCCTGCGCGAGAGCCGGTGGGCCGACACCCAGGCGCTCCTTCCGCCGGTCCACCAGATCCTGATCCATCTGGTCGAACGCCTGCCGCTGCCGCCCGAGATGGCCGAGCGGCGCGCCGCGCTGGTGGAGAATCTGGAGACGGGGATCGCGGCCGACGCGATGCCCGACGCCATCGAAGCGGTCAGCGGCCTCGTCTTCGAGGTGCGTCGGCGGGCCCAGGAGGAGCGCCGCGAGTTGGAGCGCCTGCTCCAGGACATCACGGGGCGGCTCCAGGAGCTCGACGCCGGCTTCCAGGCCGCGCACGAGGCCGCCGAGAGCGGGTTCGCCTCGAACCGGTCCCTGGATGCGGCGGTCCGCGCAGAGGTCCAGGGCCTGGAGGCGAGCGCGCGCACCGTGGGGGATCTGACCGGGCTCCGGCGGGCCGTCACCGACACCCTGGAGTCGATCCGCACGCATCTGGAGGCCAAGCAGCACGAGGACCGCGGGCGGGAAGAGGCGCTTCGCCGCGAGGTGGGGAGCCTGCGGGAGAGCATCGCCCGGCTCGAGCGCGAGGTCGACGAGCACCGGGAGAAGACGCGCGTGGCCAGGGAGATGAGCCTGCGCGATCCGCTGACGGGCTGCGCCAACCGGCTCGCCTACGCCGAGAGGGCCGCGTCCGAGGAGGCGCGGTGGAAGCGCTACGGCGCGGCGCTGTCGCTCGTCGTGTTCGACCTGGACCACTTCAAGACCATCAACGACACCTTCGGCCACCGCGCCGGCGACCAGGTGCTCAAGGCCGTCGCCCAGATCGCCGGCAGCCACCTGCGCCAGGCCGACTTCTTCGCCCGGTACGGCGGCGAGGAGTTCGTGGCGCTCCTGCCCGAGACGCGCCTCGACGCCGCGGTCGCGGCGGCGGAGAAGGTGCGCCGGGCGGTCGAGGCGTTCCGGTTCCACTCCCGCGGGAAGCGGGTCGTCGTCACCCTCTCCTGCGGCGCCGCAGAGCTGGGCGGCGACGACGCCCTCGCCTCGGCCTTCGAGCGGGCGGACCGGGCGCTCTACCGGGCGAAGGGTGCGGGGAGGAACCGGACGGAGAAGGGGTAGGCCCCGCCTGACCGTCCGTGGGCCCGCGGGGTACACCCCCTCGTGGGGATAAGGCTGGACCCTGCTCCTGCCCATCGCCCTGTCGGGGTCCTGTTTGCCGGTCGCGTTCCCGTTTCCCGGCGGCCTTGGGATGAGGCATCGGTGGTGTTATCCTCGACACAAAGCTGTAAGCATGAGGAGGAACGCATGGTGCGCACCCAGATCCAGCTGGAGGAAGAGCAGGCGGCCAGGATTCGCAGGGCTGCCGCTGATCGCCATGTCTCCGTGGCGGAGCTCATCCGAAGAAGCGTCGACCTGTACCTCTCGTCGATGCCCCGAATCGTGAGCCGCGAGGACCAGAAGGAACGGGCCATCCGAGCTGCGGGGCGCTTCCGTTCGGGCGTAACAGACCTCGGCGAGGCACACGACCAGTACCTCGAAGAGGCCTTCGGCCGGTGAGCGTCTTCGTGGACACCTCTGCCTTCCTTGCTCTCTTCGACGCCGACGACGCCGGGCACGAACGCATTCGGGCGCAGTGGACAGACTTGGTTCATGCCGACTCCCCCTTGTGGTGCACGAGCTACGTGCTGGTGGAAACGTGCGCGTTGCTCCAGAGCCGGCTGGGCCTCGCAGCCCTGCGGCTCTTCGACGAGGATGTCCTACCTGTGATCGCGGTCCACTGGGTCGCGCAGGAGGAACACCGGGAGGGGATGGCGGCCGTTCTCGCGGCTGGACGCAAGAACTTGAGCCTCGTCGACTGTGTAAGCTTCGCGGTCATGCGGGCCAGGGGTACCAGGACGGCCCTGACCCTCGATCGGCACTTCGTGGCGCAGGGTTTCGAAATCGTCCCTGCAACGGGCTGAAGTGGATTCGGGAAGACGCCCCGCGCTTTCCTCCCAACTGCACCGAAGACGCGGGGATCGAAGAACCTTGGGTGTCCCCAAAGAGTCCCTTCCGTTGGGACGACCGGAAGAGCACCGTCGCTGGGGACTGTCTCCAATGCCATGCGCGCTGCCGTTTCCTCTGTTCTACCCGTCCTCGGTCCGAGGAGAGTGGTCTTTTAGGAGGGCAGTCCTGATGCGGTGAAGCCGGTTGACCGCGCGGGAGTCCTGGAGTAGAAGAGCCCAAAACCCTGGGGAAGGGGGGAGAGATGGGCAACCGTTTCCTGCCTGCAAGACCGTGTGGCCGCCTCCGGCGCGAAAGCGCCGGGGCGGCCATGTTTCGTTGGTGAACCCGTCTCCGCCCGGAAGGGCGCCGCGAGAAGGAGGAGCCCGATGCCCGTCTACCTCTGTCGGTGGCCCAACGGCGACGTGTCCCTCGTCCCCCTTCACCCTGGACGACGACGGCTCGCTTCGGGTCGAGCAATGGGGCGAGCTCACGCGCCGGGAGATCCACGAGGTGGCCTACCCCCAGCTCGAGGCTGCGCTGTCCAAGGAGCTCGCCAAGGGGTGGGAGCCGAACGTCCGGCCGATTCCGAAGCGGATCCGCGCCGCGGTCGAGCACGAGCGCGAGCGGCGCCTGGAGAGGGTTGACGAGGACGAGAAGCCGCAGGCGCGCACCGAGCTCGGCAGGGACGTGCAGAAGAGCCTCGGGGCCCCCGCGGCGCTGATCGATGCGATCACCGAGCAGGCGGGGGAGAAGCTCCTGAAGAAGGTGAAGGGGAAGGGGCCCAAGCACTGACGGGCCAAGGCGTTTGCGGCCTCCCGGGAACGTCTGGGGCTCTCGGGCCGGGGCCTCGCCAGGCAGGGTCGATCCACAAGTCGTTGAGCGGGCTCTGCACGGCGTGTCCGCCCCGTTGGAGCACGTGGGTGTAGATCATGGTCGTGCGGAGATCCTTGTGGCCCAGAAGCTCCTGCACCGTGCGGATGTCGTAGCCGGCCTCCAGGAGGTGGGTGGCAAAGGAGTGGCGGAACGTATGAGGGGTGGCATGTTTGTGGACCTCCGCGGCACGCACAGCCCGGCCGACCGCTTTTTCGATCGCCTTTGCGCCGGCGTGGTGGCGTCGGGTCACGCCGGATCGGGGGTCCACCGAACGGCGGGTCGAAGGGAACACATACTGCCAGCCCCACTGCTCACTCGCGTTGGGGTACTTGCGGGCCAGCGCGAAGGGCAAGTAGACCTTGCCGAAGCCCTCGGCCAGGTCGCTCTGGTGAAGTGTCTTCACGCGCACGAGATGGTCGCGAAGCGGGAGCTCGACGGGCTTGGGCAACATCGTCACCCGATCCTTCTGGCCCTTGCCGTCTCGCACGGTGACCGCTCGGTAGGAGAAGTCGACGTCCTTCACTCGGAGGCGCGCACACTCGATGATGCGAAGGCCCGATCCGTAGAGGAGCCCGGCGATGAGGGCGAGGGTGCCTTTTAGCTGTCCGAGCACGGCCGCCACCTCCTCGCGGGTGAGCACGACAGGAAGGTGCTCGGGGCGCTTGGCACGAATCACGTCTTCGAGGTCGCCCATGGGCTTCTTCAGCACGTGCCTGAAGAGGAAGAGCACTGCGCTCAACGCCGCGTTCTGGGTGGACGCCGCGACTTGACGTTTCACGGCCAGAAACGTCAGGTAGGCCGAGACGTCGGCCGGACCCAAGCTCATCGGGTCGCGGTTCCGGTGAAACGTCAGGAACCGCCGCACATAGTCGCTGTACGACTTCTCGGTGCGAATGCTGTAGTGGCGGGTTCGGATGATCTCTTGAAGGCGTTGGACCGCAGCGTCGGGTGTCATGGGGTTACCTCCCTGGGTGGGGTGAGGGAGAGCGGGGGGAGCCATCTGCGTAGGTGTAGCGTAAGTAAGCCAGGAGGTCGAATGGCTGTCAAGCCCCCCGGTCAACGGTTTTCTGGAGCGGTACCGGTGAAGGACGGGCGGGCCAGCGTCTCGATGCGTACGCTGCGCACGGTTCGGCCGGGCGCGCGAGGGACGATGGCGCTCGTCGAGGAGTTTGGAGAGCGATTGGTCTGTGTCCGATACCGCTATGACGACAGTGCTGGAAAGTGCTACACCACGGCCGAAATCATTGTGCGGGAGGGCGAATGGAAGCCTCGGGTTGACCCCCCAAAGGCGGACCCCATGGTGTGGGTGAGAGTGCGCTGGGGCGAGCGGGACGTGGCGCTGCGAATTCGCGAAGCCGGTGGGTGCTGGGACGCGGACAGAAGGCTGTGGAACATGCCCCTGAGCAAGGCTCGAGCGCTGGGGTTCGAGTCGCGGATCGTGGAAGAGAGCAGTTTCTAAATATGGAAACTCGAGGGCGCGAGCCGTTTCTTGATCTGGAAACCTGTCTGGACCGGGTAGGTTTCTAGGTATGGAAACGGAAGTTTCTATATCTGGAAACCTGTTTCCAAATATAGAAACCAAGAGCCCTTAGCTAAGTCGCCTACTGTATGTTAGGCTAATGAGAAGCACATATCCGAAAGGGAGACGGCAGATGACTTCGAATGCCAATACACCCGACGACGCTTTAGAGGAAGCGCGCAAGATCATTCATATCTACGAGGAAGCAAAACAACGTCTCGGCCGTCAATACACTCTCGTGAGTGGACTGCGGGAGGAAATCAAGCAGACTCGCAAGCCATTACTATTCGGCAAGCAGCAATACGAAGACAAGGTTGCTGGGCTAAAGTTGCAACTAGAGACCGAACGAGGGCGTCATGCCGAATATCAAACTTCTGTCGACAGTATGCATGACGACTACAAAAGAGCTACCGAACTTGTTCAAGAGCACGAGAAGCAGTCAAGGGATGCCGGGCTCGCCGCGGTCGCTACGTTGGAACGAGAGGTCATTGATATATGGAATCAGACAATGGCCGATCCGAATTTCGAGATAGGAGCATTCGCTAGGCGGATATTGCAACTAGCCGAGGATTCGGAGGTCGATTACTACATCTTCCTTAAGTTCATTACTTCCTTCACGAAGAACAGTATTGAATCGCTCCTTTGTCCATGCCTCATAGAAAAACACAAAGGAAGCGACAATCCCCTAAAGGAAATAGTAGGGGAGCTTGACGCCTTACACAAACAAGAGAAGGCAAATTTTGATCTTGCAGCCGATTTTCTGTCCAAGCATTTTGGGATCGACCGCGGCGCCATAATGACAACACTATTGCGAATTCGGTGATTAAGGCTAGGCCAGCGCTATTATGATTGGTAACCAGCGACTTGCTCCAAGACCTACAGGAAGGAGGTTGCATATGGCTATTATCAAATGTGAGGCTTCTGGGTGTCGGCATACGGACGAGTGGGGAAAGATCTTCTTTCAATGCAGTAAGTGCCGTCGGTGGTGGTGCAGCGACCATGGGTACAAGGGAATGCGATGTCCAGCATGTCGAGAGGGCTTCCTTGAGCGGTAACAGTGGCAGACGAGAGATCAAGAAGCAAAGGGAGCAAAGCCCGAACCGGGCCGTGGAAACCTAGTACCTCAAACCATAAGTCCGTGTGTCTTTAAGCCGCGCGGTCTTACCCGGTTCGTCATTCCGGCGAAAGCCGGAATCCAAGCCCCCGGGGTTCTGGACCCCGGCTTTCGCCGGGGTGACGGAAAAGGCACACGAACTTCTGCATCGCGGTACTAGGGTTGCAGGGTGGGGTCGGAGAGACCCGACCCCACCGTACGACTGCACCGCTACCAGTAAACATCCTGAAGAAACGTCAGGCTGCAAGGAGACAGGCATGACTCAGTACATATGTAAGAAGGAGAACTGCGGTGGTACGGTAGCATTCCCGGATCCGTCCGAGATTCCCGACCGCAGTCTAAAGGGCACGCACCTTGCGCCTATTGAAGACAGGCCTGTGGAGTGTTCCAAATGTGGAACATCTTACTACAGACGGGAGTTTGAATCATGATGCTCCGGGGCGAGGATGTCGCGGCCTCTGTGCGAGAATGGCTCAAGGAGGATATCAAGAGAGGACCTTCATTAAAGCACGAGCTCGGAAAGTTCTTTATTGGAGTTTCTACAGGCACTATTAGCCTATTCGCGACGTTACTAAAGTTTGCCGTCGAAAAACCGCTACTAGACAAACGGACCTTAGCTTGCTTTGTTGCCTTGTTGCTATCAACTATTGTCGCCCTTGGTATGGCCGCACCATATGTTGTTAGAATAAGAGAGAGTCTTGACCTCTATGATGAATACAACAGAATCATTTCTTCAACCATCAAACTGATGACGTGGTGGTTTATCTTATGGCTCGTTGGTTTCGGGCTCGGAGTCGCAAGACTGTTCTGCGCCTAACCCCGGTTTGCAGTCGGACGCTCCGCAGGCTCCGCGCCGCTGAAACCGACCGTTGAACGAAGCCGCTTCGCGGCAGCTTTAAGAAAAAGGCTATAAAATCCAATTCTTATGGCTCCATCCCGCCCCAGGATCCCGCACTGTGCCCGAAGGGGTTCCTGCGAAGTAGGCTGGCCTGCGATCGACGTCCATTGGGGACGTCCTCATCGCAGGAGGCTGCCATGACCGCTCTTCGTTCCCGCCTGATCGACCAATTGAAGCTCCGCAACTACTCTGCCCGTACCATCGAGTCGTA
>JACRMM010000023.1 GCA_016214985.1 Deltaproteobacteria bacterium
AGCCCGACGAAGATGGTAGACTCCTGCATGGCCTGCCTCCTTGGTTGTGGCTCTGTGGTGGTGGTGTGAGATCCGTCCACCATAACCCACCTGAGCAAGGGGCAGGCCTCTCTTGTTCAACCGTCAGCCATGATGTCTAGCTGGCGCGGTACTTGAGGCAGGATGAGAAGTGGCCGGGTGGAGGGGGTTCGAAGTCGAGCCGGCCGGAGATCTCCACGCGGCGAAAGCCCGCATGCTCGAGGGCCCGGGACATCTCCTCGGCGGTGTAGCCCCACACCTGGAAGCGCTCCCGGAAGCCGTGCCGCCGGAAGTCTCCGTCCAAGAGGATCTGGCCGGTCGCGCGGTCCAGCGTCCGGGTCCAGACCACTTCCGTTCCCTCCTCCACCACCTCCCGGGGGAAGTCGGGGGCGGCCGCGAGCGCATCGAAGAGGAAGACACCGCCCGGGGCGACGACCCCCCGGACCCTCGCGAGAAGGTCGGGAAGGCACGCCTTGGCCACATGGGAGATCACGTTGCCGAGGCTGTAGACGAGGCCGAAGATCCCGAGGGGCGAGAGGAGATCGCGGCTCAGGTCGAGGACGAAGAAGTCGGCGCCGCAGCCGGCGCGGGCGGCCCGGCTCCGAGCCAGGCGCACAGCCGACGGTTCGACGTCGACCCCGACCACGGGAAATCCGCGGCGGGCGAGCTCGAGGGCGTGGAGCCCGCCGCTGCACCCCAGGTCAAGGATCCGGCCCGCAGGAGCGGGACAGGCGCGGAGGAGCTCCTCCACCTCTTCGACGTGCTCGCCCTGGGAGTAGTGGGAGGCCTCGTAGACGTGCAGCCCTCGGCCCCGGTATAGTCCGGTCATCGCTCTCGCCGCTCGGCAGGTGCGGCGGTCCAGCGTACCAGAGTGCCGGCTTCCGACAAGGAGGAAGCCGTGAACGGGGAAGCGCGACGCCCGGCACGGCGGCCGGGCATCGCGGTGATCAGTGGAACCGTGGGCCTACGCGGTGCGCTCGTCGATGACGCGCTTCGCCTTGCCCTCGCTCCGGGCGATCGCGCCCAGGGGAAGGATCTCGACCGGGACCGTGATGCCGATGACGGCGTTGATCCGGGCGGCGATTCGCTGCCCGAGCTCCGCGAGCGCCTCCTTGCCGCGGCCGTACATCTCCGGCTTCGCCTCGGCCTCCACCTTCATGGCATCCAGGTAGCCCTTCTTGTTGACTCGGATCTGGTAGAGGGGCTCCATCTCGGAGAACTCCATGATGATCGACTCGACCTGGCTCGGGAAGACGTTCACCCCGCCGATGATGAGCATGTCGTCGGAGCGACCGAGGATTTTGTCCATGACGACCAGCGTGCGGCCGCACTCGCACTCCACGCGGCGCAGGCTGGTGATGTCTCGCGTGCGGTACCGAAGCAGTGGCATGGCTCGCCGCTGGAGCGCGGTGAAGACGAGCTCGCCCTTCTCGCCGAGGGGCAGGGGCTCCAGGGTCGAGGGGTCGACGATCTCCGGGTAGCAGTGGTCCTCGTTCAAGTGCAGGCGGTAGGCTTCGCACGAAAACCCGACGCCGGGGCCCATCATCTCGGTGAGCCCGTACGCCTCGTGGGCCTGGATCCCCATGCGCTCCTCGATCTCCTTGCGCATCTCCACGGTCCACGGCTCGGCGCCGAAGGAGCCGAGCCGCAGGGGCAGTTTGCGGAGGTCCACCCCCAGCTGCTCCGCCTTCTCGGCGATCGTGAGCGCATACGTGGGCGTGCAGAAGAGCGCGGTAGTGCCGAAGTCCTGCATCAGCATGATCTGCCGCTCGGTGAGCCCCGACCCGGTGGGCACGAGGCAGCAGCCGATCTTGAGCGCCCCGTGGAAGAACCCGAGGCCGCCCGTGAAGAGCCCCATCCCGTAAGCGTTCTGCGCCACGTCGTCGGGCCGGACGCCCTGGGCCCACAGGGATCGGGCCATGCACGTGGCCCACTGGTCCAGGTCTTCGGCGGTGTAGGGACCGGTGATCGGCTTGCCCGTCGTCCCGGAGGAGGCGTGAATCCTCACGAGGTCCTTCATGGGGACAGCACAGAGGCCAAAGGGGTAGTTGTCGCGCAGATCGTTCTTGACCGTGAACGGCAGACGCCGGATGTCGTCGATGGAGCGGATGTCGGCGGGCTTGACGCCGAGCTCGTCGAGCTTGCGGCGGTAGAAGGGGAGCCGATCGTACACCCATTGGACGGTGTCGCGCAGCCGGGCCGACTGGAACTCCCGCATGGACTCCAGAGACATCGTCTCGTACTGCGTCTCCCAATGCTTCATGTCCTGTTCCTCCTTTGAACGTTGGAGCGGCCGAGAAGACCAAGCAACCTTTATACCACGGCAAACAGTATTTCGAACCGGGCAACCGAGCTGTCCAGAGCGCGACGGTGACGGGCGCTGCCCTCCTCCCGCGGTAGTTTCTTACCAACCGGAGGGTAGATTTGATCGAGGAGGCTGACAATGCGGCGAGCGAAGATCGTGTGCACCATCGGCCCGGCAAGCCGGGAGCCGGAGGTTCTGGAGCGACTCGTGGACGCGGGCATGGACGTGGCGCGGCTCAACATGAGTCACGGCACACAGGAGGAGCACGCCGAGGTCGCGCGGCGCGTCCGAAGGATCGCCGAAGCCCGGGGCCGGCCGGTGGCGATCCTTCAGGACCTCTCGGGGCCGAAGCTCCGGCTGGGCACGCTGGGGGCTCCGGTGCTCCTCCACGCGGGGGACGAGGTCACACTGACCGTGGAGGACGTGGTCGGCGAGGGGCTCGTGCTGCCGGTCCGCTACCCCGCTCTTCCCCGCGAGCTCACCCCGGGTGACCGCTTGAGCCTCGCCGACGGACTCATCCTCCTCGAGGTCGTGGACCGGGGGCCGGCCTCGGTCCGCGCCCGGGTCCTGTCCGGAGGGCAGGTGACGAGCCGCAAGGGAGTGAACCTTCCGACCGGGGGCGACGCCCTGCCCTCCATGACCCCCAAGGACGTCGACGATCTGCGCTTCGGCCTGCAAATGGGGGCGGACGCCGTGGCGCTGTCCTTCGTCCGCTCGGCGCGCGACGCCGAGGGCCCGCGGGCGATCATGGACGAGGTGGGTCGACGGGTGCCGCTGCTGGCGAAGATCGAGAAGCGCCAGGCGCTCCACGACATCGACGCCATCGTCGCAGCCTTCGACGGGTTGATGGTGGCCCGCGGTGACCTGGGGGTCGAGGTGGACCTGGAGGACGTGCCGGGCATCCAGAAAGACCTCATCACCCGGGCCAACCAGGCGGCCAAGCCGGTCATCACCGCGACCCAGATGCTGCTCTCCATGGTGTCGAGCCCCCGCCCCACCCGGGCCGAGGTCACGGACGTGGCCAACGCCATCCTCGACGGAACCGACGCCGTCATGCTCTCCGAGGAGACGGCCCAGGGCCAGTACCCGGCCGAGGCGGTGGCCACCATGGCGACCCTGGCGGATCGGGCCGAGGATCTGCGACACCGCCGCGCACCCGATCGCCGGACGTCCCCCGAGGCGAATGTGGCCGCCGCCATTGCCAGTGCCACCTGGCAGGTGGCCCGCCAGGTGGGCGCGGCCGCGGTCGTGACGCCCACAGCCAGCGGCTCCACGGCGCGGCTCGTGGCGTCGACGCGGCCCGCGGTCCCGATCCTCGCGCTCTCGGCCTTGGCATCCACGGTCCAGGGGCTGTGCTTCACCTGGGGCGTGGTGCCCCGGCTCATGGCCTCGGTACCCACCACCGACGCCCTCTTCCGGGCGTGCCGCGACGAGGCGCTCGCCGCGGGCCTGGCGAGGCCCGGCGACCGGATCGTCCTGACCGCGGGCCTGCCCCTGGATCAGCCCGGCGGCACGAACCTCCTCAAGGTGCTGGAGGTGTGAGCGCAAAGAAAGAAGGCAGGGCCGGAGCCCTGCCTCTTCGAATGGATCAGGAAATGATGAGACTCTAAGGGCAGTTTCCTTTAGAGCTTCAGGACGATCATCAGCGAGATAACGAGGGCGTAGATCACCAGCGACTCGATCATGGCGAGGCCGATGATCATGGGGGTCACGAGCTTTCCCGAGGCCGCCGGGTTGCGGGCGATGCCCTCGAGCGCGGCCGCCAGGCCCTTGGACTGGCCCACGGCGCCGAAACCGGCGGCGATCGCGATCGCGAAACCGGCCGCCAGGGCCAGGAGGCCCTTGACGCTCATGTCGCCGCCAGCGGCGGCAGCTTCCTGGGCGAAGGCCGGAACAGCGAACGCCATTCCAAGCAGCGCCAGGGAAGCAACGGTCGAAATCCTCTTCAGCATGTCTTTCACCTCCTTCGGTTGGGGGATTACAAGGAACGCTGCCGGGCAGCCGCCCGGCAGCGGGGCTGGGTCAGTGCTCCTCGTGGGCGATCGCGCCGGAGAAGTACACCATCGACAGGAGCATGAACACGAACGTCTGCACGAAGGACACGAAGAGCCCGAGCACCGCCGTGAACACCGGCACCCCGATCGGGACCAGCGCGAAGAAGATCGCCCCCACCTTGTGGTCGCCCATGATGTTGCCGAACAGACGAAGGCTGAGGCTCAAGGGCCGCGCGAGGTGGGAGATGATCTCGATCGGGATCATCAGCCAGGCGAGCCACCAGAAGGGTCCTGCGAAGTGCTTCAGATAGGCGATCCCGTGGGCCTTGAAGCCGTAGATGTGCGTGCAGAAGAAGACGACGAGCGCGCACGCCGCAGTCGTGTTGATGTTGTCGGTGGGCGGCATGAAGCCGGGCACCAGGCCGGAGAGGTTCGAAAAGAGGATGAAGAAGGCGAACGATCCGATCAGGAAGAGGAATCGGGGCGCTTCGTGGCCCATCGAGTCCTCCATGACCTTCTGGATGCCGGACACCATGAGCTCCATGAGGTTGCGCACGGTCAGCCCCGAGTCCGGCACCAGGTCCTCGTCGGACTGGGGGTCGAGCTTGAGCTTGGAGCGGGCGATGATCGCGAGCACCAGGATGATGAGACACACCAGGATCGCGTTCGAAACGTGGAACGCCGGCTCGCCCTCGGCCGCCGGGTTCGGGAAGGCGTCCTGAAGCTGCCGCAGGCCCGGAATCAGAGAGGTCCAGACGATGTCGCCGTGTGCAGCCATGAACCGTATCCTCCGAAGGCAGTCGCTGGAAAGACGTCACCCGGGCAGGGACGGCCCTGCCCGAATGAATTTCAGTGCTCGTCTCGGTCCTTGTCGGCCTCGGCCTCTCGCTCCTCCAACCGGCGGACGACCCGGTAGAGGCTCCGGAACCCGGCGAACACGCCGAAGAGGAGCCATAGGAGGGTGAGCCAGGGGCCGGTGTGAAAGACCGAATCGAGCCAGTAGCCGATCCCCACACCTACTGCGACCGCGACGCCGAGCTCCAAGGTCGCGGCGCTGTAGTCGGTGACCGCCCGGATCGTCTCCCGGCGATTCTTCCCCGCACCCTGCGCCATTTCGCCCCCGGGGTCTGAAGTCGCACTTCTATAGCACAGCAGGGGAAAACGGGTCAAGAAGCGTTCGGGCTCGTCCGGCAGGCGCGCGCTTGACCATTCCGGGTCGCCTGTGGCACACCCGTTCACAGCCCGCAGGACGCTTCAATACCCTGTTCGGTAGCCTGCCGCGTCCGGAGGAGAAGTGCTCAACGTCGCCCACGCCTGCGTCACCGAAGCCGTCAACGGGCCGGGCCGCCGCTTCACGGTCTGGGTCCAGGGCTGTCCGCGGCGGTGCCCGGGCTGCTTCAATCCCGGGCTCCAACCCTTCGAGCCACGCCACTCGGTCGAACCCGCCGACCTCGCCCTGGAGGCGCAGGCCTGCGCCCCGGTCGACGGCATCAGCCTCTCGGGAGGCGAACCCTTCGCCCAGGCCGAGGCCCTCTCGGCGTTCCTCGACGCGGCGCGGGCCGCGCCGGGCCTCGGGGATCTGACCGCCATCGCCTTCACGGGCTATCCGTGGGAGGAGCTGCGGGGGGGGCGACCCGAGTGGGACGGCCTCCTCGACCGGCTCGACGTGCTCGTCGACGGGGCCTACGACGCGACGCTCGCCGCAGAGTTGTCGCTCCGCGGCTCGTCGAACCAACGGCTCGTGCCGCTCACTGGGGCGGGGGAGCGGCTGTGCGCCCAGGTCGAGGCCGCCGGGGCGACCGGGGCGCTGGTCACCATCGCACCCGACGGCGAGGTGATCGTGGCAGGGTTCCCACCGCCGACGTTTCTCGCGGCGCTTCAGCGGCGCCTCGCCCCCGCCTGATCTCCTCCCCGGCCCTTCCTCGCTACCGTACCCGGTTGCGCCGCAGCTGCCACAGGGCGTGGCCGGCAAGAGCCGCAAACCCGGCGAGAATCGGGGCGAGCGCGAGCCAGAACACCGCGTCCCCCAGGCGGCGCCCGGTCATCCGGTAGGCGATCGCGAGGGTCAGGGCGCCGAGGAAGAAGCCAGGGACAGCCAGGACCAGCTTGACCACGGCGAGCTTTCGCCTCGCTGCCGCGGCGGCGTCCGGATCCGGCGCTAGCTGAGTGTTGTCAGGGGCTTCTCCGCCCATACCACCTTCTCCTCGCGCAAGTCCCGCACGGTGACGACGAGCCGCTTCTGGTTGTCGATGGCGAACTCCAAGAGGAACCGCCGCTCGCCGATTCGGCCCGGGGGGTCTACGGGGATCGTGAACACGGCATCCGGAACCGCCTCGTGGGCCTCCTGGTTGCTCGCACCGACGAAGCTGATCTTGCCGTCTTCTCCGAAGAGGATCTCGCGGCTCCCCGGCGCGTCGCCGGCCCCGGTGGTCCGAAACAGGCGCAGCTGGAGCTCGTACTGTCCGTCGTAGAACGTGTTCACGATGTACCGGGCAGTCGGGCTCCGCGTGGGGTACCGGGTGTAGCGCGGCACGACGGCCGGGTAGTGATACTCTCCGGTGATGGGGTCTCTCATCTGGATCGCGTAGGCCTGGCGCACCATGTCGTCGATGGGGCTGTCGGAGAGGAACGCAATGCCGCCCCGGCCGGCGGCGATCTCCGGCAGTTCTCCCTGGACCCGGTCGCCGAAGTTTTCTTCCAGGGTAAGGTGGACGATCGGGATCCGGGTCCCGCCTCCGATCAGGAGCACCTTGCGGATCTGGGCCTTCTCCACGCCTTCCAGGCGGGCCTCCTCCAGGGCCATATCAATCGCCCGCTGGACCGATGCGGCCAGGTTCTCTCGCTCCAGCATCTGCTGGAACTTCTCATGGCTGAGCGACTCCCCCTCGTCGTGGAGCGAGAACTTCTTCCAGACGAAGGAGGGCAAGGGCCCCTCGGTCGCGTCGGCGTGGAGGGCCCGGAGGATCTTCTGTTTCAGGTCGGCGGTGCCCACCGGCAGGCTGGCGGCCGCCTTCACGACCGGAGGGCCGTAGGCATCGCGGCCCAGCCAGTGAAACTGAAGGATCCGGGCCCGAACCGAAGAGAAGCCGAAATCGAAGACCATGAGGAGGTCGTCGAAGAAGAGGTTGACGCCGTAGCCCAGGGCGACCGCCGTGTCCTCATCCACCAGTGTCACCGAACTGGCAGCCGGCAGGCTCAAGGTCCGAAGCCACTCGCGGTAGGCGTCGCCCTCCGCGCTCGGGAACAGGAGCACGACGTGCAGGCTCTCGCCCAGGCCCTCCTTGACCTTCTGCGTGAGGGCGGCGAGGAACGTGGCGCCCGCCATCTTGTGGGTCACCCGCTGCCCCCCCAGCATGCGCCCGACCGGCGTGGGGTGGAGCAGATGGTCTTTGAGGTCGCGAAACGTCCCCTCCGCGCCGTACAGGTCGCGGCGCAGCACCTCCTCGCCCACCACGACCTCTTCCCCCACGTGAATGAGGGACGGCACGAAGAGCGCCCCGGGGAACCCCTGGATCTCGCGCGCCGTGCCTCGGAGCAAGCCGTGGATCTCGGCCTTGGGCTCCCGGAACGTGATGATCGTGTTGTAGTTGCCCAGATCGATCGTCAGATCGGCCACGATGCGTCCTTTGCCGCGCCTGCCGGATCGCAGCGTCCGCCGCGGAGGAGCGGGCGGCTGCGCCGCTGGCCCGCGGTGCCTAGAGCCGCTCCACGAGGACCATGTCGCCGCGGGGGCTGCCTTCCAGGATCAGGGTGATATCCCGGCACTCGGCCATCAGCGCCCGGCGCGCGTTCTCGAAGACCTTGCGCAGTCCCCCGGAGAGAGGCCCCCCCATGGGAAGGTGCGCCATCACCGAGTCCAGCTCCGGCAGGCTGCGGTCGTCCCGTTCGCGGAGGTACGTTCCGAGGCTGAGCGGGATGCCTCGAGCCAGTGCCCGCTGCAACCCGCCCCGGTGAGCGCCGGTCGCGCACAGGAAGAGGTCCAGGAGCGGCTCGCCGCCGTCCCGAAGGTCGGCGAGGAGGGACCACAGGCGTTTCACCCCCTCCTTTGCCGCCGGCTGGGCGGAGGCCAGGGCCTCGAGGAAGGCGCCCAGGTCGCCGTCCTCCAGCGTGCCGAAGCGCTCGCCGGGGAAGGGCGCCTCAGGAAACACCCAGGTCCGAAGGCGCTCAGCCGCAGCCTTCTCCACCCCGGCCAGGTCCACGAACCCGGAGTCCAAGAACCCGCCGAAGAGAAGGAACGGGTTGTTGTCCTTCGCGTAGACGTCCAGCAACCGCTCGGCGTCGGCCAGCCCCGAGGCTCGGTCGAGTTCGAGAAACCCGGGCCGCCCCAGGAGGTCCAGGGCCTCGGCGAGGAACGTCGCCGCGGGCTCCTCAAGCAGCACCCGAGCCGCCACGTAGGCCTTGAGCAGGTCGTCACCCTTCCACAGAGCCCGCAATGCCACCGCGCGCCGGGGATCGGTGGCGAGGGCACGGCACGCCAGAAGCTCTCTCAAGCTCGCGGGATCCGACTCGGCCTCGAGTCGTGCGGCCAGACCCGCCAGGGCCTCGGGATCCCGGGCCTCCCGCAGGGCGCGGTATGCGAGCCGGGGCTCGAGGGCAGGCGCGTCGCGGGACCACCAAAGCAGTCGGCGCCAGAACCCCTTCGGCCGCGCCGGCGTCACCGCCGCCACGAGGAACCGCTCGACCTCCGGCCGGGCCACGCCTTCGAGGGCGGCCACCATCCACGGTTGGAGCCCCGCGGACGCGACCTCGAGCAGAGGATCGGCACCCTGGGGCGCACCCAGGGCCGCATACGCCTCGAAGGCCGCCCGGGCCGTGGCCTCGTCCTTCGACCCCAGCAGCGCCGCGACCTGGGGTCCGAGCGCCGGGTCGCCGAGCCCGCCGAGCCCCTTCGCCCCCTCAGCCGGCCGGGGGGGCTCCCGGTCCAGGGCTCCCAGAAACGCCTCTCTCGCCTCGGGGGCGGCGAGGGTGGCGAGCGCGGCAAGGGCGGGGAGCTCGTCGGCCCTGGGCAACAGCGCCGTCACAGCGTCTTGGCTCCCGTAGGCCGCGAGGGCTTCGCACGCGGCCGCGAAGAGCGAGGCGTGGCCGAGGGCCTGGATCACCAGCGGGAGTCCCTTGCGGCCCCGGATCCTGCCCAGGGACCGGACCCCAGCCACCATCACTTCGGCCGGCCCGGTTTCCCGGAGGATGCGCGCGAAGTACCCCTCCGTCTCCGGGTGCCCGATCTCCCCGAGGCCCAGCATGAAGGCGAGCTTCTCCTTCGACTCCCGGCTGCGCACGACCTCCCGGCACACGGCCTCGACCTCCGGCCCGAGCAGGAGGCCACCGACCAGCACCGAGACCCGGTAGGCTTGGGGGGCCGCTGGGAGCCGGGCGACGAACGCCGGAAACTCGGAGGGACCGCGCTGGACGATCTCCTCGAGGACGTCGCCGGCGGGCCCGTGAACCCCGTCGTGCATCCCGCGTCAGGCCTTCTGCCGGACCTTCTGCTGCTCCTGCACCCCGGTGGTCTGCGCGTACTCGGAAGTGAACTCGCGCACGAGATCGCCGCCGAGAAGGGACTCGAGCTTCTCCGTAAGAGCGACGCAACGCGGACCGCCCACACCGAACACGGTCAGCTTCACGTTGCCGTCCTCGTCGATGGAGACGCGGACCTCTTCCATCTCACATCCTCCTCAGCGTCAGGCTCACCGCCTGGCCCTGCCGCCGCTCCTCCACGACCTTGAAGTCCTGGACCTCCAGCTGGTCTTTCACCACGTGGTAGGCGTAGTGCCGGGAGACCTCCTTGACGAAGGCCTCCTTCGAGAAGGTCCGGACCATGTCCCAATCGGCCACGACCTCGTAGCTGTCGCCCACCTTGACGAACCCGACGTCGTAGCCCTCCGGGGTCCGGATCCGCAGATCCACCGAAGTCTTCTTTCCCATATACCCCCGGATCTTGACCTTCCCCTCCTCGAACTGGAGGTTGAGGTCCGAAAGCGCCCGTTTCAGGTACAGCAGCTCGACGATCTTGGTCTTGACCCGGGTGAAGTGCGACATGGACGACCCTCTGGGGGATGTCAGGTTTCGCGGGCGGAGCGCCGAGCGTTCAGTGCGGTTCTTTGTTGGCCCGTCTCGTGCGTTCCTCGGCCCACTCCCGAAGCTTCTCGATGCGTTCGCTCATGAGCTTCGAAATGGGGATTACCTCCCGGACGCCGAAGCGGATGTCTTCGGTCGTGAACTCCCGCTCCCCATCGTCGAAGGCGTTGTACATTGCGTTGACGATCGCCTGCTCGATCTCCGCGCCGCTGTACCCCTCGGTCTCTCCCGCGAGAAGCGGGACGTCGTAGTCGCGGATGACCGGCCGGACCTTGGCCAGGTGGACCCGAAAGATCTCGATCCGCTCGTCGTAGGTCGGGAGATCGACGAAGAAGATCTCGTCGAATCGCCCCTTGCGCATCAGCTCCGGCGGGAGGTTGGCCACGTCGTTGCCGGTCGCCAGGACGAAGACCGGCTTCTCCTTCTCCTGCAGCCACGTGAGGAAGGTGCCAAAAACCCGGGCCGAAGTGCCCGAATCGCCGGAAGAGAGCGCCGTGGCGAAGGCCTTCTCGATCTCGTCGATCCAGAGGATGCAGGGGCTGATCGTCTCGGCGAGCAGGAGCGCCTTTCGCATGCGCTCCTCGGACTCCCCCACGAGGCTCCCGAACACCTTCCCCACGTCCATTCGTAGCAACGGAAGCTTCCAGAGGGCCGAGGTCGCCTTCGCCGTGAGGCTCTTCCCGGTGCCCTGAACGCCGATGATCAGGATCCCCTTCGGGTTCGGCAGGCCGTACTCCTTCGCCCGGCCGCTGAAGGCTTTGTCCCTCTTCTTCAGCCACTCCTTGAGGTTGTCGAGGCCGCCGATGTCCGAGATCTTCTCCCGCGCGGGGAAGAACTCGAGGACCTCGTCCTTCTTGATGATCTTCTGCTTCTCCGAGAGGACGAGCTGGATCGCGGACTGGTCGATCACGCGGTGCTTGAGGATCGACTTGATGAAGACGCCCCTGGCCTGGTTCTCGGTGAGACCGAGCGCCGACTTGATGAGCTTCTCCTCGGACTCCTTCGTGAGGTCGCTCTTCACCTCTCGCGCCTCACACAGCTCCTCGAGGAGCCCCTTGAGGCTGTCGAAGTCGGGCAACGGGAGGAACACCTGTGGGACGTCGTCGCGGAGCTCGGCGGGGAGCTTGAAGAAGGGAGAGAGGAGGATCACGGTCTTCTTCGCAGCCCGCAGGGAGTAGAGGAGGTTGCGCAGCATGCGGCCAACCACCGGCTCCTCGAAGTACGGATGGAAGTCCTCGAGCACGAACAGGGCGTCGCCCCGGTACGCTTCGATCCGCTGGAGCGCGGTGAGGGGATCGGTCCGGCCCTCCTCGAGCTGGCTTCCGACCGGTGGGATCTTTCGGAATCCCGCCACTGCGTTCCAAAAGTACAGGTCCCGGTGATCGAGCTCCTCGGCAACGGCCTGGATGAGGTCGCGGCCCCTCTCCTCCTCCCCGGACACGAAGGAGAGGAGGGGCTGGCGCGACCGGATGAGGATGCTCAGCTCTTCGCGTACTTCCACGGAAACTCCTTGCGCTCGGGCCCGAAGCGCGCGCTCGCCGCCGGCTGCGCTCCGAAAGCCCGCCCGCGGTTTTCCCCTGCCCCCGGAACGAGCTCCCGGGCGGACCCGGCAGGCCCTCTCCGCCCTGAGGCGCGAGCCCGCTGGACCGGGTTGGTCAAGGCAGGAACAGTCGCAGGGCCATGGTGAAGAGACTGAAGGCCAACAGCGTGCCGAGCACGGTCGGGAGCACGGGGAAGCGGTGACGGCCGAGCACGGCCGTGATGGTCGCAAGGTAGGCGTCCCGCTGCGGGCCGCGGATCAGGTGCCGGTGCAGGAGGTGGAAGGCGACCCCGGCGATGACGAACAACAGACCGTAGGCCACCACGAACCCGGGAATGAGCACCTCCAGCCCCGAGCGAGCCGAGCCCTTGCTTGCGTCGATCAACCCGAGCAGCACCAGGATCACACCCCCCACGTAGAAGTGGTAGGTGATCAGCTGCCCGTCGACCAACGCCCGCTTTCGCTGGCTCAGCTTCCGGTACGAAGCGAAGAACATTGAGGCCCACCCCTGTTCGAGGCCGACACACCGTTTGACCGAGTTGCCCAATCTAGCCGAGCGGCGCCGGCTTGCCAAGAGAAAGCGCGGGATGCGCCGGCGCCTCGCGTACGTGTCAGGTCCGCCCTGCGGTCACCTGCCAGCCAGCCGCAGGACGGCCTCCACGGTCACGGCCAGGAAGATCGTCGAGAGGCCGATGAGGAACCCGATCACGTCGACCCGAAACCGCAGCACGATGAACCCGATGAGCCCCATGAGGGCCATGAACTTCACCCAGTAGAGACCGGCGTTGAGCAGCGTGGCCGTCTGCTTGAGAAAGACCGAGCGGATGACCACCACGATGACACGGAAGTTCGCTGCCATGAGGACGCCTCCGGCAGCCACCCCGGCGGCGAACCGCCCCGACACCAAGAACCCGCCCGCCGCAGCGACGGCGAGGACACAGAGGTTGAGGATCTGGATTCGCTGGAGACTGACCTCGCTGCCGGGGGAGGGGTCTTCCTCGGGGCTCGGCAGCTCCTCCGGGCTGGGCAGGTCCTCCGAGTCGACGGGTCGCTCCATCATCCCCTCCCTCCCGCCGCTCTCCCGACCTCTCCCCTTTTCAAAGGGAGGCCAGGGTCGCGTCGGCGGCCTCCAGGGTCCGGTCGATGTCCTCGTCCGTGTGGGCGAGGCTCATGAAGCCGGCCTCGAACTGGCTGGGCGCGAGGTTCACCCCGCGGTCAAGCATGCCCGAGAAGAACCGGCCAAACCGTGCGGTGTCGCTCTTCAGGGCCGACGCATAGTCGGTGACGGGACCTTCCTGGAAGAACGTCGTGAACATGGAGCCGACCCGGTTGTGACACGCGGCCACGCCCCGGCGCGCGGTGATCTCGGCAAGCCCTGAGCCAAGCCGCTCCGACTTCTCCTCGAGCGCCTCATACACTCCCGGCCGACGCAGGGCCCGAAGCATCGCGAGTCCGGCCGACATGGCGAGCGGGTTGCCGGAGAGCGTGCCCGCCTGGTAGACGGGCCCGAGCGGCGCGACCCTCTCCATAATCTCCCGCCGGCCGCCGTAGGCCCCCACCGGCAGCCCGCCGCCGATGATCTTTCCCAGGGTCGTGAGATCGGGGGTCACAGCGTACCGTTGCTGCGCGCCCCCCAGCGCGAGCCGAAACCCCGTCATGACCTCGTCGATGATGAGCACGATCCCTTCCCGGGCGGTGATCGCGCGAAGCCCTTCGAGGTAGCCCGGTCCGGGCGGCACGCACCCCATGTTGCCTGCCACGGGCTCCAGGATGAGGCACGCGATCTGACCGGTGTTGGCGGCGACCACCGCCTCGAAGGCGCCCAGGTCGTTGAACGGCACGGTCAGGGTGTTGCGAGCCACGTCGGCCGGGACGCCGAGGCTCGTGGGCACGCCGAAGGTCATCGCCCCCGAGCCGGCCTTCACGAGCAGGGAGTCCTCGTGCCCGTGGTAGCACCCCTCGCACTTCACGATCTTGTCGCGGCCCGTGAAGCCGCGGGCGACGCGGATCGCGCTCATGGTCGCCTCGGTCCCCGAGTTGACCATGCGCACCATCTCCACGCTCGGCACGCACTCGACCACGAGCGCTGCCATCTCCACCTCGAGCTCGGTGGGCGCCCCGAAGGACGCGCCGTTTCGGAGCGCGGCCTGCAGGGCTGCGGTGACCTCCGGGTGGGCGTGGCCAAGGATCATGGGCCCCCAAGAGCCCACGTAGTCGATGTAGGCGTTGCCGTCCACGTCAAAGAGGCGGGAGCCCTCCGCGCGGGCGATGAACACGGGGTGGCCGCCGACGGCCCGAAAGGCGCGCACCGGGCTGTTGACGCCCCCGGGGATGAGGCCCTGGGCCTGTTGAAAGAGGAGTTCCGACCGGGCACGCGACATGACGACCTCCGGGCAGGGCCGAGGGGAAATGGGTTCAGGAGGGGGTCGGGAAAGGGGGCCAGACCTACCACGAGATCCGCGCCGAATCAAGGAAAAACACGGACGGGTTGCCTTGTACGGCCTGAAACGGGCGTGGTATAAAGGCGCTTCCTTCCAAGGAGGAACCCCATGATCCCTCGACGACTCGCGGCCCTTGCGGGGGCCATCGCCCTGTGCCTTACGGTGGCGGTCGGCGCCGACACGGAACTGGCACCCTACGAGGGCTATCTCTCAAACTCACTCCCCTACACCGCGCTCGGCCTTCCGACGGCCACCCGCGTCAACACCTTTCAGGCCGACGCCGCCACGCGAGTCTGGGCCGCCACCGACAAGGGCGTGGCCGCCCTCCTGAGTGACCGCGAAGCGCCCTTCTTCCCCCTCGCCAGCGGAGCCGACGAACTGCAGGGTGACGACGTGACGGCCGTCGCCTTCGGACGGCTCGGCGGGAACGAGTCCTTCTTCCTCGGCTTCCGGGCCGCAGGCGCCCCGGGGATCCAGTACGGCCGGATGCTCTCGGAGAGCGGCCTCCAGCCGAGGCCACCCGACCTCCTGGAACGAAATGAGCCGGACGACCCCCCTGGGGTCAACGCAATCGCCGGCCTCTCGACGAATGGAAGCACGCTCTGGGCGGCAACCCGGGGAGGCCTGGTGGAGTGGACCCTCGACAAGGAAGTCCCCGAGAGCGGGTCCATTCTCCTGAAAGGGGCTGCGATCTCCCACGTGGCGACCGACCCCTGGGCCACGAGCACCCCGTCCACGGTGTACTCTCGAGGCACCGACCTCTTCCTCGCCCCTTCCGAGACCCCCTTCGACTCCCTCCCGGACGCCCCCGTGGCCTTCGCCTTCGACGATCGGCGCATGCTCTGGGTCGCCACGGCGGGCAACGAGCTCTTCCGGTTCCCCGTCTCGGAGGACCCGGCGCAGCCCTACGGTACCCGGCTCGGGCCCTACGTCCTGGGTGACGGCGCACGGACCCTCACCAGCATCACCGTGGACCCGATCAACCCGTCCGGCACGGTGATCTGGGTCGGCACCGATCGGGGAGCCTACCTCCAGATCGCAGACCCCGCGACCGGGGATCTGACTCCCTCCGCCTGGGTCCAAGCGAACACGGTCGGCGCCGACGCCAACGTAAAGGTCTACGCCGACCCCACGGGCACCGTGTGGTTCGGCTCGAGCTTCGGCGTTCGCTCTCTCCTGAGCCGGCTCGTCACCATCGACAGCACTCGGTTCTCGGGATTCGGGGCTCGCGCGGTGATCACGCTCGTCGACGTCAACCCCAACGCCCCCGGACGCCCAGACACGTCCCCGCCCGACACGCTTCCGGTCTTCATCGTGAAGAAGGGAGGGAGCCTCACAGCCCCCGAGCTCACGCTCGCCGCAACGCGCCAGCCCGACGGAACTTACCGAGCCACGTTCGCCTTTGCAGCCACGACCGTGGAGGGACAAGCCCTGGGGGTCGGAGGCTCGGCCGCGGACGCGGTCTACGAGATCGCCTATTCGTTCGGTCCCGAGGGCAACAAGAGAGAGCTGCCCCGGCCCACCTTCTCTTGGACCAACGTCGTGCCCTCCCAGGCGTACGCGGATTATCTGCGCAACTCCCTTTCCTTCAGCGAGCTCAAGCTCGGCCTCGCCAACCGCGTCAACAGCCTGCGGGCCGATGGCGTCAATCGGGTCTGGGCCACCACGGACAAGGGCGTTGCCGCCATCCAAGTCGACGCGCTCGCCCGCTTCTTCCCGCTCACCAAGGTGAGCGACGGGCTCACGGGCGACGATGTTGCCGCCGCCGCCTTCGGACGCCTCGACAAGAAACCGAACTTCTTCCTCGGGTACGGAACCCAGGGGGCCAGCGGGATCCAGTACGGGCGCGTCCTGTCCGAGACGGGCCTGCAACCGAAACCGCCCAACGTGCTGATTCGCAGCGAGAGCGGAGACCCGGTCGGTCTCAACGTGATCAACGAGCTCGCGTCCAAGGGTGCCAAGGGCGACACGCTCTGGGCCGCGACGCAGGGGGGCCTGGTCCCCCGAACCCTGGGGGGTTTGGTTCCGGTCGATGAAGACCTCCTGCTGAAGGGCAGCGTGGTCTCGCACGTCGCGGCAGACCCTTGGTCTTCCGGTCCCGCGTTCACCGTGTACGCCAGCGGGGGAGACCTGTTCGTTCTCCCCTCCAAGGCGCCGGAATCATCCTTCGACTCGCTCGGCACGAACTACAGCGTGGTCGGCCTCGCCTTTGACGCCAACCGCACCCTGTGGGTTGCGGCCCGGAGAGGGAGCGACTCCTACGAGCTCTACCGCTACCCGTACACCGGGAATCCGGACCACCCCTACGATCGCCTTCATCGGCGTGGGCCCTACCGGCTGGGCGATAGCCTGAGGCTCATCCGGAGCATCGCGGTGGATCCCCTCAGCGCCGCAGGGACGGTGGTCTGGGTCGGAACTGACCGGGGGGCCTTCTACCAGGTCGTGGACCCGGCGACGGGTGATCTGGTTTCGGATGGCTGGTTGGCCGCCGACACGAGCGTAAGCGACACCGACGTGAAGGTCTACGTAGACCCCTCCGGGAACCTGTGGTTCGGGTCGAGTTTCGGCGTTCGTTCGCTGGTGAGCCGGCTCCTGACCATGAGCAGCGATCGCTTCGTGGGGTACGGAACGCGGGCTGTCATCGACCTTGTCGACATCAACCCGAATGCGCCCGGGCCGCCGCCCGATGCGCCGCCCGACACCCTGACCGTGTTCATCGTCAAGGAGGACGGCCAGGTCTCGAGCGCCGAGCTGGAGCTGACTGCGACCCGGCAGCCGGGCTCCAATACCTACCGCGCCGAGTTCACCTTCGCGGCAACGACAGTCCCCGGCCAGGCCCTGGGCGTGACGAGCTCGGCCCAGGACGTCGTGTATGAGGTCGTGTACCCGTTCGGACCCAGCCGAAGGGAGGTGCCCCGACCGAGCTTCTCCTGGGCCAACATCGTGCCGTTCGAGGATGACCTCTGGATTGGCGGCCCCTGCTTCCTCAACGCCCTGGGGCGGTAGATGATGACGGCCGGCTTCCGCTGGCTGGCCCGCACGGCGGTCGTCCTCGCGTGCGTCGCCTCGGCAGCGGGAAGGGCCCGGGCGGCCGAGGCCCCTCCTCCCCAGGGAAGCCGTCTGCTCTTTCAGAAGACGCTCTCGATCCAGACCACGGCCCGCGGGCGGGTCTTTTCCGAGACGCGCCGGGTCGAGGAAGGGGACACGCTCTCGGGTACTCTGGCCAAGGACTACGGAATCAGCGGGGAAGCCCTTCCCGCCCTGGACGAGGCCTTCCGAGCGATCAACCCGGGGCTCGATCCGGACCGGCTTCCCCCGGGCGCGACCGTGAAGATCCCCTTCAAGCTCGAGGAGAGCCCGGCCTCCCCGCCTCCGGAGCCTCTTCCCCCGGAGGAACGCACCTACTCCGTGCGCCGGGGAGAGAGCCTCTGGCGGATCCTGAAGAACCGCTTCAAGGTGACGCGCGAGGCCATGCCTAAGGCCCTGGCGGCCGTGGCCCGCGCCAACCCCACGATTCGAAACCTCGACCACGTCGTCGAGGGGCAGCGGCTGGTCATTCCGGAGACCGTTGGGGGCAAACCCAAGCCCGCGCCCCCTGCGCCGCCCGTCACCCCCGCCTGGGGGCGCTCGATCTTCGCGCTCCTCACCGACCTGGGATGCCGGGTGGCGACCTCGGGAGAGACCTTCCTGCCGCTGGCCCGGGGTCGCGCCATCCGCCTGGACGGCCGGGAGTTCCCGATCGTCGCCGGGCCTGGCGGCCGGCGCGTCATCTTCGATCCCGGGAATCGCATGAGCGTGGCCCTCACCAGGGACATCGGCGAGGCCTGGGGGTACACGGTGCTCCAGGGAACCGAAACCGATCCCGAGGGGGCGCTCGCCAAGATCCTTCCGAGGCTCGGCTTTCACGAGGTCGCCGAGGGGCCGCGCACCATCCGGCTGGCACCGGGTGTGGAGGTCACGGCCCGGCCCCGCTGGGCGGTGATCGCGCGGCCGGAGGACGCTTGGGAGGGACAGGTTCACCTTCTCTTCGGCGCCCGCGCCCACCTGGACCCGGACCTTGCCGCCCTGGCCCTGCAGGCAGGCTTTTCGCTTCACTCCCTCGGGGAGGGCCCCGCCCTCGGGACAACGCCGCGCGGAGAGCCGCTCCCCGAGCCGGTGCCCGAGCTCTCCTTCGCCGAGCCGGGGAGCGGCGAGGGCGCGGTGCTCGGCGCTCTCGGGGTCTCCCACCGGGTCCGCCCGGACGTGGAGTGCGATCTGGGGGGGGGCGTGCGCTACCACCTACGGCCCGACCTGACCTTCGACCACGGCGGCACCGCCTACGCCGTTCCCCCCCAGGAACCGCGCCGTGCGGACGCCCTGCTCGCCCGCGCCGGCTACTTCACGGTGCGACTGCCCGACCCGGCCGAGCCCTTCACCCGCCTCTCGGACCTGCTGGCTCTGCTCGGCATCCGGGCTGAGCGCGTGACCCTGCGCGTTCCCTCGGGCGACCAGGGTCTCGCTCTCTCGGTCCGGGGCCTCGTCTTCGAGGCCCCGGCGGCCGCGAGGCGCCTGTACCCCCGGTCAGGGGCCAAGGCAGCCAAGGTGCTCCTGACCGAGGCCCGCGTGCCCCCACTGGCCGCCCGACTGCTCACGAGAGAGGGCCTGGCCCCCTGGATCCTGCGGCCCCGGTCCTCGTCCATCTGGGACGAAGCCCCGTGACGGAGCGTCGGGCCCGGGACCGGATCGTCGCGCTCCCGGCACTCCTCGACGCCCTATCCGCCCTGCGCGCCCGAGGCGGCCGGGTCGTGTTCACCAACGGGTGCTTCGATCTCCTGCACCCCGGCCACGTCACCTACCTGGAGGCGGCCCGAGACCTCGGCGACGCCCTGGTCGTGGGTCTGAACTCCGACGCCAGCGTACAGAGGCTGAAGGGGCCGACCCGCCCGGTCCTCACCCAGGACGAGCGGGCGACCGTGCTGGCGGGCCTTCGCAGCGTGGACTACGTAACGATCTTCGAGGAGGACACCCCGCTTCGCCTGATCGCGGCGCTCGTGCCCGAGGTGCTCGTCAAGGGGGGAGACTGGCCCGTGGACGCCATCGTCGGCGCTGACGTCGTGCTCGCGGCGGGGGGAGAGGTGCTGTCGCTCCCCTTCGTCGAGGGGAAGTCCACGACAGGGATCGTAGAGCGGGTCCTTCGCGCCGGCGGGCCTTGAGGCCGACCGCACGCGGTCCATCCGACAGGGCACGAAGGTCGGATCCACTCCAGCCAGGTCTTCCCTCCGGCCGACGTGCCACCGCCATGACCCGTCGGTCGATCCGGGGAAGCGGCTGTACCCGGAGGACCTGGAGCCAGCCCTCCACCGCTTCGCTACCTCGTCCCCGAGCGGGCGTCACAACAGCTTCTCGATCGCCTCCCGCGAGAGGTGCCGCAGGTCCTCGCGGCGCTCGGCGAAGGGAGCCACGTCTCGCTCCACCGTCGCCCAATGCAGTCGCCGGAGCCGCTCCCGCACTGCCTCCCGCCAGTGAGGTGCTTCGCTGGGGTCGCCGCCCGTCTGGGCCAGGGCATTGGCGAGCAGGGCGAGGTTCGGCTCCGTGCCCCGCTTCTCCGTCAGGTACCAGGCCAGGTCGAACCAGTCCCGGCCCTTGGCCCAGGGGCGAGCCAGCAGCGCGTGGAGCTTGCCCGCGAACAGGGAGGGCAGGTCATGGTGGCGCAGAGCTACGGGGAAGAACCGCTGCACGAGTGTCGTCTCGAGCCGCGCCCCGTCCGGCGGGCGGAGGTCCACCTCGATCTTCACCGCCAGGGCGAGTCGAGGGTCGTCGGACCAACCCAGCGCCTGGGTCAGACCCTCGAACCGGAAGAACGCGCTGGCCACCGCCCGCTGAGACCGCGCCCGCGCCCCCACCCTGTAGCCGGCCGCTTCGAGGCCCGCCTTGAGGCCCCGGAAGAGCCTCTCGGCGTCGAGGGGTTCCGCTGCGGTGGCGGCGGAGAAGTCCAGATCCTCAGAGAACCTCGGCAGCCGGTGTAGGAGTCGCAAGGCCGTTCCGCCCACGAAGGCGAGGGGCCGAAAGGCACCAGCCTCGTGGAGGAGTCGGAGTAGGTAGACCTGCAGGTACTCCCGCGCGAGATTCCTTCGCGCCTCGGGCGGCGTGTCGCCGACGACCTGAAGAAGGTGGTCTCTCACAGCTCCACCGTCTCCCCGCGCTCGAGGACCGCGAGCTCCACCACCCGCTGGGCAGCCCGCCGCACGCGGGGGCTGCCCGAGAGGTCCGAGATCCGCCGGAGCTCCGGGAGGTCGAGGCGCTCCAGGTCCTGGAGGCGAAGCCCCTCGATCCGCTCGGCCGTGAACTCACCCGGCGAGAGATAGACGAGGTCGAGCAGGGCCTTCTCCGGGGTGGCCACCAGGGCGCGGCCGCCGCCCACTGCGAGCTCGCGGTAGCCGAAAAACCAGACGGGCTTCACGTGCCGGAACCAGAAATCCCCTGCCTGGGTCTCCAGCCGGAGGGGGCGCCCGGGGGTCACCGACTGGATGACGGGTACGGCTTCGGGAATGAGGCCGTGCAGGGAAAGGGCCCGCTCCAGGCTCACGTAAGACGGCCGCGCGAGCAGGTTCGCCAGATACTCCGCGGGTGCGTTCCGGCGCCTCAAGTGCTCGGGCAACAGGTAGGCGCCGCGGCGTAGGGAAATCAGCCGGCCAGACTTGACCCAGCGGCTCAACTGCACGCCCAGAGCCCGCGGCTCGGCCCCGAACGCCAGGAGGGTTTCGCTCTCGACCAGGGGGGAGTCGGCCGAGAGGCGGAGGAGATCATCGTAGGTCATAGCAAAAAGCTATCATGACTGGCAGCATACGGCAATGAATCCGCCGAGCTCAGTGGCGGCATCACGCTCTCCCGAGGAGGCGCCATCGACGTGCGAGTAGCCAGAAGGAGCGGTCGCTACGGGCGCCCAACGGCGTCCGGGGACCCCTGCCCTAACGTGCGCCGGACACAGGTATCAACGGGGGCGGCGGCTCTCAGCCGCCGCCCCGCCATCCTTCCCCGTCCCCCTGCCAGGTTACCGATCTCCTGGAAGCAGTACCCCTCCAGCAGGTCCGTCGCCCGGCCAGCGCCTCCTCGAATCGGGGGCCCTGCCCCTACTTCCGATCGCACCTCACCTTTTCGAACCCCCCGGGGATGTCCACCTTCTCGTCCTTGTGGAACCCCCGGTGGCACCGGCGGCACAGCCGTTCCGGCGGGCGACGCGCGATGTTGCCCCGGCTCCGGTGGTTGCCCCCAGCACCGTGGCATGCCTCGCACCCGACGTCGGGCTCCAGCTGGGGACCCTCGAGGCGGGTCAAGGCGCTGGAGTGACAGGCCAGGCACGCCGGCTCCAGCTCCTTGCCTCGCAACGCCAGGTACGCTCGGGAGTGGGCGGTTCCGAGCCACCTCCGGTAGGCCTCGGCGTGACAGGCCCGGCACGCCGTGGATCCGGTGTGCAGGGGAGCCCCGGCCGGTGCCCGGCGCGTTCCGGGAGGCGGGGAGGGCACGGGCGCCGGCACGACGGGCCGCGGCCCGGCCGCCTGATTCCAGGTCGACTCCGAAGCCTTGAAGTCGCGAACCCAGGACGCCACCTCCGCGTCCTCCCCGACCGACGGCTCCAGCGTCACGATCCGGTGGCTGTAGACGCTTCGCGTCTGGTCGAAGTCGGCGAGTGCCCGGTCAACGTCGGCGAGGGTGCGAAGCGCGGACTGCGTCTGCGCGAGTCGCTGCGGGTCGTTGCCCGCCCGGGCGATCAGCTCCTTCTCGGTGCCTCCTCCCAGGCCGGCGATCTCGGCGCCGGCCGCGGCCCGACGGGCCTCCAGGGCAACCCGCTCCTGAAGGTTTCGCGGCACCGCCCAGCCCCGGCCCAGGGCAGCGCTCGGCACCTCCAACACCCCCACGTGCTTGCCCTTCTCGGCGGCGTGAAGGATCAGCGTGTTCCCCACCGTCTGGGGCGCCGCCAGGTACTCGCCGGAGCCACCGCCCACGATGGCCGTGATCCCTGGCACGGCGGCCGCCAGGCGCTGTTCCTCGGCCAACCCCAGGCTCGACAGGGCAAGGATCGCATCGACCCCCCGGAGCTCCTTGACCGCCTCTCGAGCGGCGGCCTCCGGGTCCGACACCTCGAGGCCCAGGCGCGCATCCTGGTCCGGCTCGGGCCGCACGAGCCCGAAGATGCCCACCGTGCGCCCGCCCCATTGCACTGTGCGCCACCGCGGGAAGGGGAACGTCCCTTGCCTGCGGCGCAGGTTCGCGGCGACCCAGGGCACGCCGGGATTTCGACCCAGCGCCTCCAGGGCCGGCAAACCGTCGAGCAGATCTTGCCGCCCGATGGTGACGGCCGCAGCGCCCATCTTGACGGCGGCGCGGGCGACCAGCCGCGCCCGCTCTCGCAAGAGATCGGCCTGGGGGTTGCCCTCCAGGTACCCGTACCCGTACAGGAGGTTGCCCCCGTCGACGTAGAGGACCGCCTTGTCCCCTCCTTTCAGCGTGTGAAGCTCGGCTGCTCTTCGGGCCAGACCCCCGAACCGGCCGGACTTTCAGCCGCAGGGCTCGATCTCACCGAGGGTCTGGGAGAGGTAGGCAAGCCGAAGATCGAGCGCAGGTGCCGCCGGAGCGGTCCGCGCGGCCAACAGTGCGAGGAGGAGCCACCCGAGTTTCTTCAACGACCGTCCTTTCGTCCGAGCAGGGTGCCGAGGACGCCGGCCTTCCTTTCCGAGCGGGCACGGAGGAGCCGCAGCTCCCGCAGCGACTCCACGTGATGGGGGTTGCGAGCCAGAGCGAGCTGGAAGAGGGACGACGCTTGGTCGTCGGCTCCGCGCTGTGCCGCCAGCGTCGCCAGCCGGTAGAGGGGCTCGGCGGAACTCGGAAGCATCGAGGAAGCCCTGCGCAGCAGCTCTTCGGCCTCGGCCAGGGCTCCCACTCGCCCGGCCGAGGCCTGGCGCAGGCGCGCCACGCCGAGCCCCAGGGCGTACTCCCCCTCGTCGGGTTTGAGATCCAGAGCCCGCCGAAACGCCTCCGCCGCCACGTCCCAGGCGCGCCGCTTGAGAGCGGCGCTGCCCTCCACGTAAAGAGTCTCGGCCTCGAGGATTCGGGCTCCCTCCGATACGTCGCCCGTCAGGCCCTGCTGGATGAACTCCAGGTACTCGCGGCGCCGAAACTCGGTCTTGAGGGCCTCGAAGGCTGCCTGGACCACTTGGAACGTCTCGCCGTGCAGGCGCCGCAGCTCCGAAGGATCATTCGGGCCGAGCATGTCCGGGTGCACCTCCTTGGCCTTGCGGAGGTACGCCTCTCGCACCTTCTCGTCGCTGGCGTCGAGCACGACATCGAGGATCTGAAAGTAGTTGCGGCCCCGCAAGACCTCGAGGCGCTTGCGCGCCCGGCGAATGCGCTCCCGGTCGGTCACATCCACGGTGAAGACCCCGTCTCCGTCACCGCGGACGAGGCCCACGTGGCCCTGGAGGAGAAGGTAGTAAAGGAACCGCAGCTCCCCCTCGCCGCGAACCTCGGAGAGGGCGCGCCCGAGGGGCAGACCCTTCATGCGGTTGATGAGCCGGAGGAACTGGAGATCCGTCTTTTCGAGGGGAACGTCGGAGGCCATGCCGAAGAGATCGGTCCCAGGGGCCAGGACGAGCTCCGCGTGGGGTGAGAGCGCGACCGAAAGGCGCTCGAAGGGCAGTCGGTCCCGGACCCCCTCCCAGAGGATCCGCGCGACTCCGAGGGGCGACCCCGGCAAGGCTGCGGGCGGATCCTCGAAGGGCGTCAGGAGGAAGTCGCCCGAGTCCCAGGTGAACAGGTCGACGACCTTCTCGAGCACGTTGGCTCGAATCGCCTCAAATACGACCTGGGGCTCGACCCCCCCTCTCTGGATCAGGGCCTCGCCCATCTTCGTCCCGTCCCGCCGCATCGCTTCGAGACCGTCTCGATACGCCTCCTCCCCGATCTGCCCCCGGGCCAAGAGGTGTCGGCCGAGGGTCTCGCGAATCTGGTTGGACAGGGCGAAGACCACGTCGCCGTCCTGCAGATACACGATCTTCTTCACCGAACCACGCCGCAGGTGGAGCCGCCCCGTCGTCTTGTGAAACGCCAGATCCTTGATCACCAAGGCGAAATCGACCGCGGTCAGGCTCCCCCGGGTCAGCATCTGCGCCGGGTGGAAGGTGTCGACCGCCGGGCTTTCCTCCGGCTTCCCCTCCCGCAGGATCTCCTCGAGGCGCTGGCGCAGGACATCCATCTGGAAGGGCTTCTTCAGGAAGTCGAGGGCTCCCAGCTTTTCGACCGCCTCGGCCCGGATGTCCCCCCCCCGGTAGACCGCGCTCATCACGAGCACCGGCACGTCCTTTCCGCCCCGCACGGAGCGGATCCGCTTGAGAAGGGCGATCCCGCCCTGGCGCGGGAGCAGCACGTCCAGGAGCACGAGATCGGGCCCCACCTCCAGGTAGCGCTGGTACGCCTCCTGGTCGGTCCCCGCCTCGGAGATCTCGACCTCGTAGTCAGCGAGCACCGCGGCCAGAAGGCTTCGGGTGTCGCCGTCGTCGTCGACGATCAGAACTCGCTTCTTCACTGGTCCCCTCGGTGAAAGACCGCTTCGAAACTCTCGCGCACGCGCCCGCGGTGGCGAAGCACCTCTTCGAGCAGGCTTCGGCCGCCCGCGTCGCCGCCGAAGCCGAGCCCCCGGGCGAGCTCCGCCAGGCGAAGGGCCTCCGCCGGAAGGGTATCGGTCGGCCGGTCCAGCAGGATCCGAAGCTTCGCCTCCACCCGCCGCAGGAACGCGTACCCTTCCTTCAGCGCTGCAGCCTTCTCATCGGCCAGACACCCCTCGGCCGTGAGGGCACACAGCGCCTCGAGCGTGTTGGGGCTGCGCAGCGCCTCTCCACGCCAGCCGTGCAGGAGCTGAAGAGCCTGCACGGCGAACTCCACGTCGACGAGGCCGCCGGGCCCTGCCTTGACATCGACCCGTCCGCCCGCCTCTCGCCCCACCTCCCGCACGATCCGCTCTCGCATCCGGGCGATCTCGAGCCGCGGGTCCTCGGCCGGCGGCCCCGCATACAGGAGGCGGCGCACCACCGCAACGGCCTCTCGGCCCAGGCTCGCGTCTCCGGCAACGGCCCGGAGCTTGACGAGCGTCTGCCGCTCCCAGATCTGCGAACCCCTTCCGTGATAGGCAGCAAACCCCGAGAGCGACGCCACGAGCGGGCCGGCCTGGCCCGAAGGCCGCAGTCGGGCGTCCATCCGAAACGCGATGCCCTCCCGGGTGCGGGTGCTCAGAACCCCCATGATCCGCTGGGCCAGACGCGCAAAGAACTCACTGTTCGAGAGCGCCTGCCCACCCGGTCGGTCGGCCTCCCCCGCGCCCGAGTAGAGGAAGAGCACGTCGAGGTCCGAGTGGTAATCGATCTCGCGCCCTCCCAGCTTCCCCAGCCCGAGCACCGCGAAGCGCGCCGGCGCGCCGTCGGACTCCCGGGGATCGCCGTACTTCTCCACGAGCCGCTCCCGTGCGAGGCGGTAGGCTGCCTCGAGACAGGCCTCGGCCACGAGCGTGATCTGGCGTCCCACCCCCTCGGGCCCCAGCGCACCCCAGAGGTCGTTCAAGGCGATGCGCAAGAACTCGGCGTTGCGAAACCGCCGGAGCGCATCCAGGCGGTCCTCGTCGTCGCGGCACGGCTCCAACGCCTGTTCGAGCTCGCGGGTGAGGGCCGCGATTTCCTTGACGGGCTGGGCCGCGCTCCCCAGGACGAGCTCGTCGAGGAGCTCGGGGTGCGCCACCAGGTATCGAGAGAGGAAACCGCTCGTGCCAAAGAGCGTGACCAGGAGCCTCGCCGTGGGCGGGTTCTCTTCCAGCAGCGAGAGATAGCTCGCCCGCGCCCCGGAGGCCGCCAGGAACTCCCCGAGATGCACCAGGGCACGGTCGGGGTCGGGAGACCGGGACGCCGCATCGAGGAGGAACGGCGCGATCCTCTCGAGCGTGCGCCGGGCTCGAGGCGACGGAGGGCCTCGCGGGGGCCCGCGCCGCAGCAGGCGAAGCCCCTCCAGCGCCCGGGGCGCGTCGTGGAAACCGGCGGCTCCCAGCCGGGAGGCCGCCTCGGGGTCTCCCTCCTCCAGCCCGAGCAACGCTCGCGCCTCGTCGGCGCCGGGCTCCTCCTCCCAGTCCCGGCTCGCGCCGTGGAAAAGCGCGGCATAGGCAGCATGAACCTCCTCGCGCACGGCGTCGAGCGCTTCGACGAGGGCGTGCCCCGCCCCCTTGACCGCGCCGAACCCCAGCCGCCGACCCAGCGTCTCGCGCTCCTCGGGATCTCGGGGAAGGCGGTGGGTCTGGAGAAACTGCAGGCCCTGGACCGCGTGCTCCAGGGCCCGGAGGAACCGGTAGCACCGCGACAGGCCCTCGGCCACCGGGGTCTCCAGCACACCCGCCCGGGCCAGCTGAACCAACGCGGTGAGGGTCGCCCTTCCCCGCACCTGGGGGAGCTTGCCTCCGTGAATGAGCTGCAGCGTCTGGACCAGGAACTCCACTTCTCGGATCCCGCCGCGCCCGAGCTTCAGGTCCTCGTGTCCCCCGGCCCGCCGGCTCACACTCAGGTCGATCCGGCGCTTCATCTCCTTGAAGTCCTCGACCGTCGTGTAGTCAAGGCTCCGCCGGAAGACGAAGGGCTCGACGTCGCAGAGGAACTGCCACCCGAGGTCCCGGTCACCTGCCACGGGGCGCGCCTTGAGCAGCACCGCCCTCTCCCAGGTCTGACCCCAGGACTGGTAGTAGGAGACGGCCGCCTCCACTGGCTGCGCCAACTTACCGCTGCGCCCTTCGGGCCTCAGGTCCAGGTCGACCCGAAACACCAGCCCATCATCGGTCACTTTGCCCAGGATATCCGCCAGGAGCGCGGCCAAGTGGGCGTGGAAGGTTCCCGCGTCCACCGGCGGCTCCGCGCCGCCGGCCGTTCGTCCGCGGTCAGTGCGAAAGAGGAAGATGAGGTCCACATCCGAGCAGAGGTTGAGCTCCCCGCCGCCGAGCTTGCCCATGCCGAGCACACAGGGTAGGTTGCGGCCGCCATCGTCGGTCAACGGCGCCCCGAAACGGGCGGTGAGCTCCTCGAGGGCCCACGCGAGCGCCGCCTCCAGCGCCGCCTCCGCGAGCCCGCTCACCTCCGAGGCCGTCACCTCCACCGGGGCCGCGCCCTGGGCCTCCTTCGCGACGATCCGCAACAGCTCGCGGCGCCGGGCGACGCGCAGGCGGCGGTAGAAGATCTCCCGGGGCTCTCCGGCGACGCCGCCGCCTAGGCGCGGCAGGTAGTCGTCGCGGCCCAGGATGCGCTCGAACTCGGGGTCCTCGAGCACCCCGAGGAGACCGGGATCCCGTCCGAGCCACGAGGCCAGCGCGGGGCTGCTGCCCAGGGCCGCGACGAGCCGGGCGCGCGCTTCCGGTGCAAGAGCACTGAGGTCGACGCCGGCCTCCCGGAGCCTCGCGAGCCCGATCCCCGCCCACTGAGGGTTCGCAGCTCGATCAAGGAGGCGTGCCCAGGCGTCACCGTAGCTGTAGGGGCTCATGGGTCTGGAGTTCCAGGCCGATATTCTTTTACTATGATCGCTCGCCCGCCCACCCAGGCTCGGCGAGCCTCGCAGATTAATCCGCGCGCCGCTCCCCGTCAACGCAGGGGACGTCGGGAGGCTCCGCTTGTTCATCGGGTCATCGTTCCAGGATCACCCCTCCGTGCTCGTCGTCGGTCCTGCGGGAGAGACGGCCCGAGCGCTGACCACCGCTGCTCGGGACCTCGGCGCGGCCGTGACCGTCGGGGACTCGCTTCCGGACGCCGCTGCCGCTGCGACGTTGAACGTTGTGGCCATCCTCGAGGGGACCGTCGACCTCCGAATGCTCGCCGACTGGACGATCGGCCCCGGCTTTCGGCCCGCGGTGCTGTGGGTCCAGGAGTCCACGGACGACTCGACCGCGGCGCTCGCGCTCGACGCGGGCGCCGACGACCTGCTGCGATGGCCGGCCTCCGCCCGGGAGGCGCGCGCGCGGCTTCACACCCTCGTCCAGGCGGCCCGCGGGCGTCAGCAAGACGCGCTCTGCCAAGCGTTGAGCCGGGGAAAGGCGGAGTGGGAGAAGACCTTTGACGCCATCGCCGACTCCATCTCCATCGTCGGGCCGGACTTCGTCATTCGCCGAGCCAACCGGGCCCTGGCCCAGATGGTGGGCCGGCGGCCGCAGGAGCTGGTCGGCACCCGCTGCCACGAGTCGCTGCACGGCCTCGGGGTTCCATGCCCCGACTGCCCGGTGGCCCGCGTCTTCGAGACCGGTCAGGCAAACCTCGTCGAGGCCGAGACGTTTCGGACGCGTCGGGTGTTCGACTACCACGCCTATCCCCTCTTCGACGACGCCGGCCGCGTGTACGCCGCACTCGCGTACGCCCGCGACGTGACCCGTGAGGAGGAGCTCCGCAACGGGCTGCGCCAGTCCGAGAAGCTCATGACCCTCGGCCAGATCGCGGCCGGCATCGCCCACGAGATCAACAACCCCCTTACGGCCGTCTCCTCGTACGCGCAGCTGCTGAGCCTCCGGCTCACCGACCCGAAAGCGCGCGAGAGCGCCCGGCGCATTGAGGAGGGGATCGACCGTATCCACCGGCTCGTGAGGAATCTCATGAGCTTCGTCCGGCCCTCGGAAGAGACGTTCTACCCCCTTGACGTCAACGAGATCGTCGTCGACGCGCTTTCCTTCAGCCGCTACGACCTCACCCGGGGCGACACGCGGGTGCAGGAGGCGCTCAGCTCACCTCTGCCCAAGGTGCTCGGCGCCAAGGACCAGCTCGAGCACCTGCTGGTCAACCTGCTGACCAATGCGCGCGACGCCGTGGGCGGCCGAGGGACGATCTCTGTGAGCACCCGCGGCGACGACGGCCACGTGCTGCTCGAGGTGGGCGACGACGGGGTGGGCATGGGCCCGGACCAGGTGGCACAGATCTTCGAGCCCTTCTTCACCACCAAGGCCCGCGGCAAAGGCACGGGACTTGGGCTGTTCATCGCGGCGGGCATCGCCAAGAAGCACCGCGGCGAGATCGCCGTGGAAAGCCAACCCGGGCGGGGGAGCCGCTTCACGGTAATCCTTCCTGCCTTCCGTCCCTAGGAACCTGTCGGACTTGGAAAAACGGACTCCATAAAATGGAAGCTTTCCACGTGCACAGAACTCGCTCTGTTCAGGAGAACCGCGCCCGCGGCCTGCCGCGGGTCAAGTCCAATACGGGCGGACGCGAACGGCCAT
>JACRMM010000068.1 GCA_016214985.1 Deltaproteobacteria bacterium
AGCCCGACGAAGATGGTAGACTCCTGCATGGCCTGCCTCCTTGGTTGTGGCTCTGTGGTGGTGGTGTGAGATCCGTCCACCATAACCCACCTGAGCAAGGGGCAGGCCTCTCTTGTTCAACCGTCAGCCATGATGTCTAGAGCCTTGAAGCTCTAACCCAAATGCGACGGTACAGGCGACCCTTTAGTATAGGTTCCTGAAGTGAAAGAAGCCGCCCGCGGGCGGCTTCTTTGATAAAGCACCGGATTTGCAACGAAGTGCCTCGTGCCTTCCAAGAGCCACCTCGGCCTTTTCGAAAAGGCGAGGATCGACCTGGGCACCAGGATGGGGACCGCCATGGAACACCCCTCGGCACGAATCCGTGCGCTCAGAAATGACACGTTTACGAAAGCGGGGAATGTCCATTTCCCCTGCGTCTCACTCGTGCCGCAGCGCCTCGATGGGGTCTAGCCGTGCAGCCTTTCGCGCTGGGAAATAGCCGAAGAGCACGCCGACTCCCGCAGAGAATGCGAAGGCGACCACGACAATCGCAGGCTTGAAGACGAAAGGGACTCCAAGGCCTCGGGCCCCGAGAGCCGCGGTGGAGAGCCCCAGAGCGATGCCGAGCAGGCCTCCGAACGTGGAAAGCACCACGGCCTCTACCAGGAACTGGAGGAGTACGTCCTCCTCCAGGGCTCCGATGGCGAGGCGCGTGCCGATCTCCCGGGTCCGCTCGGTGACGGAGACGAGCATGATGTTCATGATCCCGATGCCCCCGACGAGGAGGCTTACGGCGGCCACGGCGCCGAGCAGCGCGGTGAGCACCCGGGTGGTGCCCGTCAGCGTGCTCGCGATCTCCTGCATGTCCCTCACGTTGAAGTCATCCTCACGCCCTGCCCCAATCCGGCGCCGTTCCCGCAGAAGTCACTCCATGTCGGCCTGGACCCGAGAGGTCGAAACGCCGTCCTTTGCCGAAACATAGAGCACGCTTACGTCGGCCCTGCCCGAGATGCGGCGCTGGAAAGCAGCAAGCGGCACGAGGGCGACATCGTCCTGGTCCATCCCGAAGCCCGTCTGCCCCTTGGATTGGAGCACCCCGAGGACGGTGAAGGCAATATCGCCCAATCGCACTCTCGCGCCAATGGGGTCCGCCTTTCCAAAGAGGGTGTTTCGGACGGTCTGCCCAAGGACGCAGACCGCCGCCCCGGAGCGCTCCTCGGCGTCGGTAAAGGGCCGGCCGGCGGCCAACGCCCAGTCGCGCACGGTGAGGAAGGCGCTCGTGGTGCCCGTCACCTGAGTGGCTGCGTTTTGGTTCCCGTAAATCGCCTGTGCTCGGCTGTCGGAGGCGGGTGCGACGACCCGCACACCGGCAACCTCCCTGGCAATGGCTTCGCCGTCGGAGATCTTGAGGGGTGCGGAGCTGGTGCGGGCCCCGCCGCCCGGGCCAAGGTCCTGACCAGGCCTTACCTGGAGCATGTTGCTCCCGAGCTTGGCGATGTCGGCCGTCACTTGGGCCGTTGCCCCCTGCCCCAGGGTGACCATGGTGATGACCGCAGCGACCCCGATCACGATCCCGAGCACGGTGAGCGACGACCGAAGCGCGTTTCTTCGGATTTGACGGAAGGCGAGAAGGATGGTTTCGAAGACCATGGGGGCAACGTCCTTAGAGGCTGTGGGGTTCTTTCGTCCACTTCGCCGTGTCCGTTTCGATCCGGCCGTCCCGAAAACCGATACGGCGTGGGGCATATTCGGCTGCCTCCGGTTCGTGGGTGACCATGACGATTGTGATGCCAGTGTCGTTGTTGAGCCGGGTGAGCAGCTCCATGATCTCCTGGCTGCGCTCCGAGTCGAGATTGCCGGTGGGCTCATCCGCGAGCAGAAGACGGGGCTCGGTCACGATCGCCCGAGCGACCGCGACGCGTTGTTGCTGGCCGCCGGAGAGCTCTGCCGGCGTATGGGAGGCCCGGTCAGCGAGTCCGACGAGCGCCAAAGCGGCAAGGGCGCGGTCCCGCCGCTCTCGGGCAGGGAGCCTCCGATAAATGAGCGGCAGCTCGACGTTCTCGAGCGCCGAGGTGCGGCTGAGGAGGTTGAACCCCTGGAAGACGAAGCCAAGGGCGTGCCGCCGCAGAAGAGCCAATTGGCGCCTGGTAAGTCCACCGATCTCGATATTGTCAAACCGGTAGACGCCGGACGTAGGCGTATCGAGGCATCCGATGATGTTCATGCAGGTCGATTTCCCCGAGCCGCTGGGTCCCATGACCGCCACGAACTCACCGCGCCGGATCGTCACGTCGATCCCCGCTAGAGCCGCCACCCTCGCCTCCCCCGTCCCGTAGATCTTGGTGAGCCCCCGAAGCTCGATCAATGGACGGTCCGGGCGAAGCACCGTCACCTCGCAGGCGGTCATCGGCCCTGCCCCGTGGCGCCGACCACGAGCGCCGCGCCGGCGGCCAGGTCGCCCTGCGTCACCTGGGTGACCCTGCCGTCCGTCGCGCCGGTTGTCACGGGAACCGGGGTCGGCAAACCGTCGCGGAGCACCCAGACGCGCCCCGTCGCACCGTTCTTCGTGTCTTTGGCCGGGGACGAAACCTCCCCGGACGCCTTGGGGCGGGCCGGTGGATGGGGCAGAAGCGACGAAAGGAGACCGCCCGATTTCGTCTCGCCCGCCGACGTCGTGTCTGCCGAGGAGTCCGGGGTGAAGCGGAGCGCGGCGTTGGGCACCAGGAGCGCGTCCTGGACCTCTTGCGACACGATTTCGACGGTGCCCGTCATACCTGGCCGCAGAGAGAGATCGGGGTTCTCGACACGCAGCCCAGTCTCGTAGGTGACGACCCCGGACGTGGTAGTCGAGCCGTAGTGGACCCTCGTGAGCCGAGCCTGATATTTCCGGTCCGGATAGGCCGCCACAGTGAAGGTCGCCCCCTGCCCGGCGCGAACGCGCCCCACATCGGCTTCGTCCACGTTCACGTGGAGCTCCATCCGGGTGAGGTCCTCGGCAATCAGAAAGAGCTCGGGCGCCTGGAGTGAGGCCGCGACCGTCTGCCCTGTCTCGACACTCCGGGTGAGGACAACCCCTCGGGTGGGAGCCCGGATCACCGACTTCTCAAGGTCGGTCTGGTTCACGGCGAGCACGGCCTCGGCCTGGACGACGGCCGCCTGAGCGCTTGCTTCGTCGGCCCGGGCCCGGGCAAGCGTCGCCTCGGCCCCATCGAGATCGGCCTGAGAAGGGGTCTTCCCACCGGTAAGGTCTCGAAGCCTCCGCATCCGATCCAGCGTCGCCGCCGACTCTCGAACGGTGGCCTGGGTCTGAAGTACCTTGGCTCGTGAAGACGCGAGGGAGGCCTTTGACTGCTGAAACTGGGCTTCGAGCTTGGTCGGGTCGAGCCGGGCCAGGACCTGCCCCGGTTTGACCCGATCATTGACTTCCACCTCGACGCTGCGAATCGTCCCGGACAGCTCCGAGCCCACGCTGACCTGATTGATGGGCTGGAGCTTACCTGTCGCGGAGATCGAAACCGTGAGATTCCCTCTGCGGGCAGGCTGGGTCTCGTACCGCACGGTTTCTGTTCGGGAGTTGAAATGCACGACCGTGGCGACGGCGAGAGCGACGACTGCCAGTACGGCAAGGACCATCCATTTGATCCAAAGCCGGGTCCTCCCTTTCGAGCCGTCGCGCGCGAGGAGCTCGGCGACGTCCACTTCCGCTTCGATCGGTTTCGCGTTCATCCCTTGCCCTTTGCTGTCGTGTCGGCGAAGGACGTCCACCCACCGCCGAGTGCCTTGTAGAGACGCACCAGGTTCGACGTCACGGCTCCCTCGCTCTGGGCGAGTTGGTCCTCTGCCGAGAACCTCGACCGCTGGGCATCCAAAACGGCCAGAAAGTCGATCAACCCCGCGTCGTATTTGCGCTCTGCCAGGTCGGCCGAACTCCGGGCGGCACGCGCGGCCGCCTTCAGGGCCTCCCGGCGAACCGACTCTTCGGCGTAACCGGTGAGAGCGTTCTCCACCTGTTCCAGGGCCGTGAGGATCGACGCCTCATAGGCAGCCAGGGCCTTTTCCTGACCAGCGGACTGGACCTCGATATTGGCTCGAACGGCGCCCGCGTCGAAGAGGGCCCAACTGACCTTGGGACCCAAGTTCCAGAGTTTCGTCGCAGCGCGGACGAGACCTCGGGCCGAGAGCGATTCGATCCCGATCGAACCGCTGAGCGCCAGCTTCGGATAGAGTTCTGCCGTGGCAACGCCCACCCGAGCCGTCTGCGCCGCGAGCTCCCGCTCCGAGCGGCGCACGTCAGGTCGGCGTTGCAACACATCGGCCGGGACGCCGACGGCGACCTCCCCGATGGCAACGGGAATCGGCTTTGCGTCAGCCAGTTCTTCGTGGACTGCGCCGGGTGCAAGGCCGAGCAGCACGGCGAGACGGTTCTTCGCTTCTTCAGTCCCCGTGCGCAGGCTCGGCACCTGGGCACGGGTCGACTCCAGGTTCGCCCGGGCTTGGTCCACCGCGAGGGCGTCCGTAAGACCCGCCTGACGGCGGGACTCTGCGAGGCGAAACGTCTCCTCCTGACTGGCAAGATTTGCCTCGGCCTGCTTCAGGCGCTCCTGGCCTGTGCGCACTTCCACGTAATTCAGGGCGACTTCGGAGACCAGGGAGACGAGGACGTCCCGCAGCTCCTCTTCCTGGGCGTTGAGGTCTGCGCCGGCCGCTTCGACCGAACGTCGAACGCTGCCGAAAAGATCCACCTCCCAACCCGCATCGAACTGCGCGGCGTATAGGGTTTGGGTGGTGCTCCCTCCGCCGGTCCCGCCTGCCCCCGACGAGCCACTGCGTGTCACGGCACCGGCCGTGTCGAGGGTCGGAAAAGCACCCGCCGTTGCACCGGCCCGGCGAGCCCTGGCTTCGCGGACTCGCGCCCGCGCCTGCTTTAGATCCAAATTCCCGGCCACGGCACGCTCCACCAGGCCAGCCAGTTGCGTATCGCCGAGACCTTTCCACCACGTTGCAAGCTCGGCAGGGTCGGGCGACTCGAGGCCGGCGGAAGGAGCCGTGTGCCAGTGGGCGGGAACGACCGTGGTGGGGCGCACGTAGTTGGGACCGACCGCGGCACATCCTGTCAGTACGAGGGCGGCAAGAATCAGTGGGCAGCGCACGTTTACAATCCCTCCGTCCTGGACCATCAGAGTTACTACCGCAAGCCGCAGACGCAGAGACACTCTGTCATGAGAATGTGGAAGAAATGTGGAGGAAATGGGGAAATACACCGTGGATGCCGAACTCACAGTCGGGCACTGAGAGGGTCGGCCTGCGCGGAGGCGGGTGGTGTCGAGCAGGGAAAGGGGGTCAGTCGCCGGACGGCTCGAACCGATACCCCACCCCGTAGACCGACTGGATCAGCGATTGATCGGGCGAGACAGCCTCGATCTTTCTTCGCAGCTTCTTCACGTGGCTGTCGATCGTGCGGTCCGAGACGATGCGCTGGTCCGGGTAGATGCGGTCCATGAGCTGCTCTCGGCCGTAGATCCGCCCGGGATGAGAAGCCAGAATCTGCAACAGTTTCAGCGTTGTCCGGTTAGGTTATTGCAGTGGCCACGGGCAAACCCGGGTCTAATTGTCGTGAGTCTGGAGCGGGCACATCGGGCTCCATCTGGGCGGCCTCGTTCTCGATCTTGTTGCGAAGTTCGCGAACGCGCTTGATAC
>JACRMM010000066.1 GCA_016214985.1 Deltaproteobacteria bacterium
GCCGTTCGCGTCCGCCCGTATTGGACTTGACCCGCGGCAGGCCGCGGGCGCGGTTCTCCTGAACAGAGCGAGTTCTGTGCACGTGGAAAGCTTCCATTTTATGGAGTCCGTTTTTCCAAGTCCGACAGGTTCCTAGCCCCCCACGGCCGGGCTCCGGCGCTCGTACAGCAGCACGTCGCGCCAGACGCCGAGCCTTCGGCCGAGCCGCTCCCGGCGCCCCACCCGGCGAAACCCGACCGCCTCGTGGAGCGCGGCGCTCGCCAAGTTCTCGTCCAGGATGGCGGACTGGAGCGTCCACAAACCCAACCGCTCCGACTCATCCACGAGCATCTGCAGCAGGGAGCGACCCACGCCTCGCCCCTGAAACCCTGGGTCCACGTACAGACTGACCTCGGCGACGCCGGCATACACGCGCCGTGCAGAAACCGCACTCAGAGCCGTCCAGCCCACCACCTCGGCACCGACGCGCGCCACCAGCCGTCCGGCCGCGAGGTGCGCCGCGTCCCACGCCTCCCAGGCCGGCACCTCGGTCTCCAGAGACGCCACACCCGTGGCCAGCCCGGCCTCGAAGATCCGGCGCACCGCAGGCCAGTCGGAGGCGAGGAGCGGCTGGATCGAGAGACCGAGATGGGATACCCGGCGATTCACGGGCCGGTCTCCCGGAACACCCGCCCCTCACTCCCGAGCTCGACGAGAAGGAACTCGAGCTCCCAGGGCGCCAGGAGGACCACCCGGCGGTACCGGACCGCAGGGATGAGAACCTCGACACGGGCTTCACCGGAGCCGGTGGGCGCTCTCAGGCGGGCCTCGACCCCCTCGCGGCGGAGCTCCCGCGTGAGGCTGCGGAGCCTGCGGTACGCGTGCAGCACGCGCGCCGCCGCCACACCCGCAAACCGGTGGAAGTCGCGGTTGCGCGACGTGCGGCCCGCGTGGAGCTCGGCGAGGAGTGCTGAAGGGTCGAACCTGGACATGGCCCGATGGTAACCGACCGGCCGGCGCCCCTCAAGCCGCGAACCGAAGACCGGGGAAGCCTGGCCTCCGCTCCCTCCTCTGCTACACTGCACGGCCTCTCACCCCATCTCCGGAGGGTCCTCCCATGGCGACCGAACCGAGCCGCTCCCCCGCCGCCGACCACGAGCTCGCCCTGACTACCCACGACACCCTCGTGGCGCTCGTCGAAGTTCTCACGCGCACCGGAGTGGTCGACGCCGACGAGTTATCGGAAGAGATCGCGGCCGTCCGCACCCGCCGGCTCGGCAAAGCCGAACCCCGCTAGTACGGCAACGAGAGTTGCGGTCCGGCCGGGCCGGGGCCTCCCCGGAGAGCGGGTAGGCGGCCTTCGCACGATGTGCCGGCGGGCTCAGAAAGCGGTGTGCCCCTTCGAACGAAGCGTCCGAGGCCACAAAGACTCTGGGATCCTGCCCGCCGGAGGGGAGGTTTCGGCCCGGCGTGCAGACGGGAGGCCACCCTCGTTGCAGTACTAGGTCGGGGACGCTTTCCCGGCGTCGCCAGGGCGGCGGGTCTCAAGGAAGACGGGCGCCGGGGAAAGAGGCATGGGCCACCGACGGTTCGAACACCGGGTGCACTATGGATGGGTCATCGTCCTCACCGGCGCTATGGCGCTCTTCTCCTGCCTGGGGCTCGCCCGCTTTGCGTTCGGGATGATCCTTCCCTCGATGGGCAAGGCACTCCAGCTCGGCTACGATCAGATGGGGTACATCGGGACGGCCAACTTCGTCGGGTATCTCCTCTCTGTGGCCCTCGCGCCCCGTTTTCTGCGGCGTCCCGGGGCCCGGCGGACGATTGCCGGGGCCCTGGCCTTGATCGGCGCGTGCCTCATCCTCATCGGCCGCTCCACCACCTTCGCCACAGTCCTGGGTCTCTACTTTCTCACCGGCCTAGGAACCGGGCTCGTCAACGTGCCGATGATGGTGCTGGCCGGACAGTGGGTCTCGCGCACCCTCCGCGGACGGGCGATCGGCTGCATGGCGACGGGGAACGGCGTGGGGATCATCTTCTCCGGCTTCGTCGTGCCGGCCTTCAACCGGGGTCTGGGAGCCGAGGGATGGCGCACGGCCTGGATCGTTCTGGGAGTTCTCTCGCTGGCGATCTCTTGCGTTGCCGCCCTTCTGCTGCGGGACTCACCCTCCGAGATGGGCCTCGAGCCCCTGGGAGCGGGCCCCCCGGTCCCGCCCGCCGGGGTCGGCGCGACCCCGGAACCCGTCGACGCCGTCCGGATCGTTGTGCGCTTGGGCGTCCTCTACTTCCTCTTCGGCGCCACCTATATGATCTACGGCACGTTCGTCGTGACCAGCATGGTCCGGGAGTACGGGCTCGCGGAGGCGACGGCGGGCCGCTTCTGGGCGTGGGTCGGGTTCTTCAGCCTGTTCTCGGGCCCGCTCTTCGGCGCCCTGTCGGACCGCATCGGCCGCAAGTGGGCGATCGCCGCCGTCTTCGTCGTCCAGACCGCAGCCTACGCTCTGGCCGGCGCCCGGTTGGGCGTCCCCGCCCTGTACGGGTCGGTCGTGCTCTACGGGCTCGCGGCGTGGGCGATCCCGACGATCATGGGTGCGGCGGTTGTCGACTATCTGGGGCCGATGCGCGCCGCCGGCGCCTTTTCTGCCATTACATTCTTCTTCGCCGCCGGTCAGACCGTGGGCCCGGCCGTCGCCGGCTGGGCGGCCAAAGCATCGCAGAGCTTCTCCTTGAGCTTCGTCTTCGCAGCCCTACTGACGACCATCGGTGCCGTGCTCGCCGCGACCCTGCGCCCCCCCCATTCAGCGGACTCCGCCCCCGCCCGGGTGCCGGCGGCCTGACCGGCCCCCTCCGAGAGGCGGTCGGGAACGGGGTCGCAGGGGGTCCACGGCGAGGCCTTGGGAGCCCGGCGGTTCAGGTCAAGCTCCCCCCATCCACGTACAGGGACTGCCCCGTGATGTAGTCGGCGGCGTCCGAGGCGAGGAAGAGCACCGCGCCGACGATCTCTTCGGGCTCGGCCAAGCGGCCTTTGGGAATCCGCGCCGCGAGTTGATCGGCGAGCTTCGGGTTCGACCAGATGGGCTTGCTGAAGTCGGTCCGGGTGAGCCCGGGGCCCACGGCGTTGACGTTGATGCCGTGCTGTGCCCACTCCCGGGCCATGGAGCGAGTCAGTGCCTTCAGCCCGGCCTTGCTGGCTTCGTAGGCCGCCATGCCGGGTTCCGCTCTCTCGGCGCCGACGGTCGTGATGTTGATGATCCGACCGCTCTTCTGCTCGATCATCCGGCTTGCGACGCCGCGGCTCAGGAGCCAAACGGCCTTGAGATTCGTGTCAAAAACCTTGTCCCACCCGTCTTCCCGCAGCTCAAGGAGGCTTCGGAGATAGCTGCGGGCGGCGTTGTTGACGAGAATGTCGATACGGCCGAACTCGCGTACCGTCTCCGCGACCAGGTGCTCCCGCTGCTCCGTATCCGTGAGATCGACGGGAATGGCCAGGCTCCGGCACCCCATCCGCCGGATCTCCTCTGCCACCGACGCGATCTCTGACGGAGTTCGGCTGCACACCACGACGGAAGCCCCTGCCGACGCCAGGCCCAGGGCGATGGCCCTCCCGATGCCCCTGCCTCCACCGGTGACGATTGCCACCTTGCCACTCAGGTCGAATCGTGCTTCTTTCACGGTTGCCTCCTCTTGGTCGGTGTCCGGCCCTATGCCGGAGCCTTCTGTTCGGACCGCCGAGCCAAAGCCGCGCACGACCGGCGCAAGACAAAGAGCGGCCGGCGCGGCAGTGTAGCCGGCGCCGTGGGAGTGCGAAAGTGGGCCCGACGTGCATAACGACCCTCACCCGGGGTCACCGTTGCCTGCGGCCTCCTCTCCAAAGAATTCATCCTCTCAAGGGGGTGCGGTCTCGTCGTTCCTGTGATACATGAGTACAGTGGATCAACGTCGGAGCTACGGCAAGGGCCAGCTCCGACCACCCACCGACACGAAAGACGGAGGACGCGCGATGACCGACTTCTCGCAGATTCCAAAGGTCTACCGGGACCTCCAGAAGCGCCTGGACCAGTTCCCCATTGGCGCGCCCGAAACTCCCGAGCTCTATGAGATTCTGCGGATCGTGTTCACGGACGAAGAGGCCTACGTCGCCTCCCGGATGCCGTTGACCCGGGTGCCGCTCGAAGAAGCCGTCCAGGCGGTCGGGATCGACCGCGAGCCACTGCTCGAGATTCTGGAGCGCATGGCCGAGAAGGGCGTGGTCATCAACCTCGAGAAGGCGGGCCGCACCGTGTACGGGCTCCAGGGAACCCTGACCGGCTTCTTCGAGTTCGCCTTCCAGAAGCCGAGGGCCGGCTGGCCCATGGAGAGGCTTGCCGAGCTTACCCACCGATACTTCTACGAAGGCGGGCACGCCGACGACTTCATGAAGCTCAGGACGCCGCGGATCCGGGCCGTCTCCCTGAACCGGGCGCTGAAGCGCAAGCCCTCGGAGATCAAGCCCTACGAAGAGATCGAGGAGATCGTGAAGGCCTCCGGCGGAGGCGCCATCCTGAAGTGCTACTGCCGCCACAAGGCGCTCCTGCGAGGGGAGCCGTGCGAGCACCCCATCGACCTCTGCCTCTCCCTCGGCCGGGGCGCAGAGTTCCTCGCCAGCCGGGGCATGGGCCGCAAGGCATCGGTCGAAGAGCTGATGGACAAGGTGGTCCAGGCGGAAGAACTAGGACTCGTGCACGCGGTGGACAACTTCCAGGACCGGGCGAGCCTCATCTGCAACTGCTGCAAGTGCAGCTGCGAGTTCCTCGGCTGGATGAACCACGCCCGGATGCCCGGGTCCGTGCAGCCCAGCAACTTCCTCCCCAAGATCGACACCGAGCTCTGCATCGGCTGCGGGGCCTGCGCGGAGCGCTGCCCGGTCGACGCCGTCGCCGTCGAGGGTGACCTCGAGCCCGTGGCCCGGGTGGACGAGGCCTGGTGCCTCGGGTGCGGCGTGTGCGAAACCGCCTGCCCCAAGGGGGCCATCTCCCTGGTTCGGCGAAGCGAGGTCGTGGAACCCCCGAAGGACATGAGGTCCCTCTGGCAGTTGATCAGCGAGGCCAAGCAAGCGGCGAAACGGGACCGCGTTCCGTGAGCGCCGGCCAGAGCACGAGCGCCTTAGCGCGATTCCCTCCCTCAGCCCCCGAACACCGAAGGGGTCGTCACCCCGTCCCTGTCCCCTGCGTCCCCCATCAGGGCCGAAGCCGGTCCGAGCATCCCCAGCGAGAGGAGGCGTATCCATGATCAGGCAGACGGCGTCGATGATCGCGTTGACGGTGGTCCTCTGTGCGCCGGCAGCGGCCGAGACGTTCTCGCCCGCCATGACGAAGGCGATCCAGGGCTTCAAGCTCGACACGGCAGGTGCGAACGCCATCATCAAGACTCAGGGCGAGCTTTCGCAACACGTCATGAAGAACCCCGAGGCGATGAAGAGTTTGGCGACGACGATGAAAGCTCCTCTCGAAGAGCGCATTGCGCTCCTGGGTAAGGACCCGGCACAGAGCGCCGTCCTGAAGGCGAACGGACTCGGTGCGCGGGACTACTCGGTCGGGCTGATCGCGCTCCGAGCCGCCGCATGGGCCGTGCAGGGAAGATCCGGCCCCCTGACCGGTCTGGCGTCACCGGCCAACATCGGCTTTCTGAAGGCCAACCCCGCCATCCTGGCGAGATTCAATGAGGGCGAGATGGGCGGTGGGCTGTTGACGAAGCCCCGCTGAGCGTCTTCGGCCGCCGTTTCGTGCCCGTACCCGAGCGCTACCATGGTTTCGGCATGGCTCCCTCCCACGCGCCTCTGACACCGACCAACGACCGCGCGCCGCAGGGAGGGTCACCCTCCGCTTCCCCGGTGAGCATGGAGCTTCGGCGCCGAGCGGCGTTGCCCCTCGACGAGGAGCAAAAGGCCTGGCTCCAGACCCGCTTCACCCTCCGCCCGATCCGGGGCGTACCTCAGCCCCCGTCGGCCTTTGCTCCGTGGCGAGCCGGGGAGGCGCCCCTCTCTCTCTTCCTGCGCCTCGACCCGACCATCCGCGAGATCGGATCGGAGAATCCCGAGGTTCAGAGGGCGATCCCCGTCGTGCGCAGGGAGGGCCAGCCGAAGGTCATCGTAGTGGAGGACCCGGACCGCCGGATCTTCGTGCTGATCGGCCGCCACGAACTGCGCGCGTACCGAGAGCTCGGCGGAGAGGACCAGGCCGTCGCGTTCCTGCTCGGGGCCAACCGGTCGGGCGAGCCTGCCGCCACGCTGTACTGGGCCCGGCGGATCTGGCACGCCAACGAGATTCTCTCGCAGCTGGAGAGGAGCATCGCGGCCTTTGAGAACGGCCTGGAGCCGGGGGAGCGGGTGGAGTTCGAGGGGCTCTCGGCCGTGTTGGCTCGACACGTGCACTTTGACCTGCGCCGAGGCAGCGTGGACTACGGATTCGCCAACCCGCTCCTGACGGGCATCTCCGAGGAGATGAACCGCCTGCTCGCGACGGGGCTCCCCTTCAACCAGGAGCTCTGCGGCAATCTCGCCCAGGGCTACGAGGAGATCGGCGCAATCCACGACGACCTGAACCTCGTCTCCGGCGGGCCGGGCCGACAGCGGCTCGCGCTCCTCGCCTACGAGCTCTCCAACCTCTGGTACCGAGCCGCCCAGCACGCCTACCCCGGCCTCTTTCCGGTCAAGGCGCAGCTTCGCATCGTGAACAACATGATCCGACTGGGCACCCTGACGAGGGACCGCGGAATTCTCCGGAGGGCGATCCGGGAGTTGTGCGTGCTCCTCGACACCCGCGCCTTCACCGACGAGTACCTGGCGCTGGTGAGCCGCAGGAAGCAGCTCGAGCCGCTCACCGCCGAAGAGGACGAGGACCTCGCCTTCGGTTTCCTCGACACGCGCCGGCGGTTCCGATCCGACGTTCGAGAGGCAATGACCGAGGCCATCCGCCGGTTCCACGACCTCGTGCCCGAGGCGACCAAGGCTGCGTTTCGGTCCCTCGAGCACGACCTCCGGGCCGGGCGGCGCGGACCGACTGCGCTTTTTCGGTTCCTCCGGGCTCATCTGACCGTGCTCGACGAACTGCGGTACGTGGAGGGCGGGACCGACTTCGCCCTGCGGGAGGGCGACCGCGTCCGCTACATGACCTTACTGGAGCACGTGGAAGAGGTCGCCAAGGGGCTCGAGGCCCTGGAGACCGCGGCCCGAGGCTTCCAATTTCAGCAGACGGCGAGCGGGCTGCCTCCCGGGGCCGAGCGTCAGGCGCTCGAGCGCAAGGCGCGCCGTCTCGTGCTCCGGGGGACCCGCTACTTCTATGGAAGACTCCGCCCGGCGGACCGGGAGAAGATCGATCTCAACGCCTTCGTCAGCCTCTTCGCGGACGTCGTGGAGGACTACCGCCTCTTCAGCACCCGAAACGCCGTCACCCGACTCAACTTCTGGCTCGGCACGATCCTCCACGACGTGGGCGCGCTGCTGCTCGAGCAGCACCACGCCGGCGGCGCCACCTTGGTGCGGAGCCTCCTCGCGGCCCTGGAGCTCAGCCCCGGCCGGCAGGAGAGCGTCCTCTCGTACGTCCTCTACCACGGCGAGTTCAAGAGGTACTACTACCTGGAGAAGTCGCCCAGGGCCCTGCTCGACTTCGCCTACGAGCGCGAAGGACTCGGCACCATGCCCTACCTGCTCTTCGAGCGCCGGCGCGTGGAGTCGATCGTCGACCTGGCGGCCACGGGGGCGGGTCTTCTCACGACCCGATTTCTCGAGATCAGCGGCCGCCACAAGTCCATCGAGGCCCTGGAGAGGGTGGCGGCAAGACTCGGCCTGCTCCGCCGGGCCGCGTGGGGCGTGGCGGCCACCGAAGAGCTCTACGAGGAGCAGACCACCTCCGAAGAGCGAACGGCGTTCCTCGACCGGTACTTCGCAGAACTGCGCATCGTGCACTGCCACAATCTCCGCGGCACCTTCTCGCCCCGGACTCACCTGAGCTTCCACTACCTGTGCGCGCGGGTCGCCCACCTGACCGGCCTGCCCATCGACACCGTTCGCCTCGCCTCGGACCGGGCCGAACACCTCGAAGCGCTCGACGGTCTTCTGCGGCCGCACACGGTCGAGACGCTGCGGGATCTCCTCTCGCGCATCGATGCGTCCGCGCGCGGCTTGCCGCCCCACGAGCGGGCGGCGCACCTCCTGCGCGAGCTTCGCACGGGCTCCGGCCTGATTCTCGAGATCGAGGACGACCACGTCCTCGCCGTCAACACGAAGCTCATGCACGACGTGGCCCAGAGGGCCACGTGACTCCCCGATTCCTGGCCGCCGTCCCCACCGCCGGGGCCGGAGCTGCGCCGTCCGCCCCGGGGAGCTCCGGTTGAAAGAAGGGGGCTCTTCCGCGCACAATCACGGGGCTCGTGCGCCGCACCCCCATTCCTCACGAAGGGAAGCCCAGCCATGCCCGCAAGCCCCTTCGACCACGCCCCGGACCGCTGGAGTCACCACTCCTTCAAGTGGAACCGCTACCGGGGCAGGGACGTCCTCCCCCTGTGGGTGGCGGACATGGACTTCCCGGCACCGCCCCCCGTGCTCGAGGCCCTGCAGGGATACCTGAACCACGGCGTGCTCGGCTACGTGCTGCCCGACGAGTACGAGCCCGGCCGCGCGGCCGTGTGCGGCTGGCTCTCACGGCGCCACGGCTGGTCGGTCCAACCGGATTGGATCGTCTGGGTGCCGGGCGTCGTGCCGGCCTTCCACGCCGCTTGCCGCGCGTGCTGCGCACCGGGCGACAAGGTACTGGTGCAGGTACCCAACTACCCGCCGCTGCTTTCGGCGCCTCACCATAACCACCTCGAGCGGCTCGACGTGCCCACCGTGCGGGTCCGGGATCGCTGGACGCTCGACTTCGACGCCCTGGAGCGCCTGGCTGCCGACCCCCGCTGCCGGCTCTTCCTCCAGTGCAGTCCCATGAATCCCTGCGGAAGCGTGCTCGGCGAGGCCGAGCTGGACCGGGTGGCGGAGATCTGCCTGCGGCACGGCGTGCTTCTGTGCTCCGATGAGATCCACTGCGACTTGGTGCTGGACCCCGGCGCCCGCCACGTTCCGGCCACTCGACTACCGCACCTCGCCGAACACTCCCTCACCCTCATGGCGGCCAGCAAGACCTTCAACATCGCCGGCCTGGGCGCGGCCTTCGCGGTCATCCCCGACGAGACGCTGCGCCGGCGTTTTCGCCACGCCATGGCAGGCATCGTCCCTTGGGTCAACGTGCTCGGGCTCATCGCCACGGAAGCCGCCCTCACCCGCTGCGACGGCTGGCTCGCCGACCTCCTCGCATACCTGCGGGGCAACCGCGACTGGCTCTGTGCCGAGCTGAACCGGCTGCCGGGTCTCTCCGTGCTCCCGCCCGAGGCCACCTTCCTGGCCTGGGTGGACGCCTCAGGCCTGCGGTCGGCCGACGTGCAGCAGCGCTTCGAAGCGGCCGGAGTGGGCCCCTCCGCCGGCCGCGACTTCGGCTGGCCCGCCTTCGCGCGCGTCAACTTCGGCTGCCCGCGAAGCACGCTCGAAGAAGCGGTGACGCGCCTGGCGCGCTCTCTTGCCTGACGGCGAGGCCGCCCGCCCCGCGACCACCTCTGCCAGCGGATGCGCGCTCCACCATCGGGTCCCACCGATGGGCGTGGCGGCGCCGTCTCCCTGCCGCCGCCGAGGCCCCGATGGGGCTTGAGAGCCGGGACCAGGGTTTGCGACCGCGCCTGGTATTCCCTATACTGGCCGCGCCCGAATCCGAATGTCACGCGGGGTGCGATGGACAGTGAGAAGAAAGGGCTGACCCTTCTCGGGAAGCTCGTGGTCTTTGTCTTTGTCGCCGCCTGTTTCGCGGGAGCCTACCACCTCCTCACCCGCGGCGGGCTTCGTGTTCCCTTCGACCTCCCCTGGCTGTCGAAGAGCGGCGTCGCCCCTCACATCGGAGGCCCGGCGCCGTCCGCCGAGCCACCCGCATCGCCCACCCTCCCAGCGGAAAACGTGTGGGAGGAAGTGCGCCGGCGCGGCGAGCTCGTGGTGGGCCACGAGGACGACACCTCGGCGCCCATGTACTTCCGCGGCCCCGACGGCCGGCTGCAGGGGTTCGAGTACGACCTCGCCCTTCGCCTCTCGGCCGAGCTCGGGATCCCCTCGACGAAGTTCGTCACCGGCGACTACGTGGACCTCCCCGAGATGCTCCGGCAACGCCGCATCGACGTCATCCTGGCCGGCTACGTCCCGGACCCCTCCATTCGCGGAGTCGACTGGTCCGACTCCTATCTGGACTTCGGCCTCTGCCTGGTCGTGCTCAAGAGTTCCGCTGTGAGTGAGCTCTCCCACCTCGAGGGCCGGACCGTCGCAGTCTACGACGACCCGGCGGCCATCGACTGGGTGCGTAAGAACGTGCCGAACGTGACCGTGAAGACGTACTCCGGCACGTCGGGCTGGTTTGAGGCCCTCGAGCGCCGCGAGGTCGACGCGCTCATCTACGACTACCCCTTTGCGGCCGCCGAGATCCGAGAACATCCTCGTGCGAAGATCGTCCGCTTCAACCTGAATACCTCGCGGTACGCCATGGGGGTGCTCGCCGGCAACGATGCGCTCCTCGACGCGCTCAACGGCGGTCTGAAGAAGCTCATGGGCTCACCCGCGTATCGGGACCTCATGCTCCGCTACCTCGACTACCAGGCGGAGGGCGCCACGCGCCGCATCGCCGAGGCCGGAACCAAGACCTACACGGTCATCGCCGGAGACACGTTGGGAAGCATCGCGGCGAGGCGCCTCGGCTCCGGGGACCGGTGGCCGGAGATCTGGAAGCTCAACCGGGAGCGGGTTCCCAACCCGCACCTGATCCACCCGGGCTACGTCCTGCTCATGCCGTGAGCCGCTGCCTGTCGGTGGGCCACGGGATGGGGCCTTACGAGCTGCACCACGATCCACAAGGAGGAAAGCGATGCTCAGGCGAGCGCTGAACCTGCTCCGCGGGTTTCTCGGTCTCTTCGTCAGCGGGCTCGAGAGGTCCAACCCCGAGGCCCTGCTCGAGCTGGAGAAGGAGAACCTGCGGGAGCAGATCGCGAAGTACAACGACGGCCTCGCCTCCCACGCCGGCCTCTGCGAGCGGCTCATGTCCCAGGTCCGCAACCTCGAGGCCGAAGAGCGCAGCCTCCGGGCCAAAGCGACGGCCAACCTGAACGCGGGCAACCGGGAGGCCGCCGGCCAGTACGCTCTGCGGCTGCAGTCGGTCCAGGCGCAGCTGCAGGAGAACCGCACCCAGCTCGAGCAGGCGGAGACCACGTACCGAAACCTCGTCAAGGCCCGCGAGGTGGCGGTCACCGCGGCGCGCGCGAAGATCGAGAACCTGAAATCGGCGATCACCGACATGAGGATGAAGAAGGCCATGGCCGAGCTCACGGAGATCGCCTCGGGCCTGGTCTCGAACATCGGAGGGGCGGGCGACACGCTCGACCGCCTCTCGGAAATGGTCAACGAGGAGCGCGACAAGGCGGCCGGCCGGGCCCGGGTGGCCCGAGACCAACTGGACTTCAGCGGCGTGGAGGTGAAGGAAGCCGAGCAGAAGGCCCTCGCCGATCAGGCTCTCGCCGAGTTCGCCGCCCGGGAGGGGATCGCCCTCGACGCGGGCTCTTCTCCGCCGGCCGCGAAGACCATGGGCCCCGTTTCGGAAGCCGGCTAGAAAGCGGGCCGGCGGGCTCGCGCCGCACGGACGCTACGGGATGTTTCGCTACCTCTGGGCCGCCTTCACGGCCAGGCCGCACCTTCCCGGTCTCGGGGCCGTTCCGGTAAACCTCCTGGCGGTCGCCGCAGCCGCGGTGCTCGGCGTGGCCCAGCCCGCGATCTGGCTCGCGGGGCTGGGCTTGGAGACGGCCTACCTCTTCGGCCTCGCCTCGAGCCGCCGATTCCAGACCTGGACGGATGCGGTCCGAGCGGCCGGAAGGACGGCGCAGACGACCTCGCAGCCGGCATCGGTCCGGCCCCAGGCCGTGCCCGACCCGATGGTGCAGGCCCTCCGGGAGCTGCCCCTGGACGACCGCCGACGCTACCAGGCTCTGGACGAGCGCTTCGGACAGATCCGTGCGCTCTACCGCAAGACGCACTCGGAGGACTTCGGCGCCCAGGCCAACGAGGAGGCGCTCGGCTCGCTGCGTCGGACCTTCGCGCAGCTCCTCGTGGTCCGAAACGACATCTCCGCCCACTGGGTGGGGGAGCCGACGCAGATCGCCCGCGAGATCCGGGACCTCGAGGAAGCGCTCCAGGGGCGGGCGGCGTCGGAGGACCTGCGCCGCTCGCGCCTGGCGACGCTTGAGATCCTCCGAGCCCGTCTCGAGAATCAGGAGCGCAAGGACTCGGTGCTCCTCGAGATCGGCGCCGAGCTTCGGCGGATCGAGGCGGAGTTCGACCTCGCCCTGGAGAACGCCGCGATCAGCGGGAAACCGTACACGGTCGCCGCAGACGTCCTGTTCGACCTCTCGAAGGTCGGCCCGGAGCTCCTCTCCCAATCGACGCAAGAGGCCGCCGGCCTGGAACCTCAACCGCAGCGCGCCCGAACGAAGGAGCGATCGTGAGCCCTGTCCTTCCCTCCTGGGCCGACGAGCTGGTGTCGCTCTATGAGAGCGGGGCGGTGAGCCAGTTCCTCCTCTACGGCAACGTCAACGACCGGATCCTGATCCCCCGCGGAGACGACACCGCCCTCGGGAGCCTCACGGACTTCCTCGTCCACATGCTCCTGACCCCCTTCGACGTCATCCTCACCTACGACGTGGGCAACGGCATCCGGGTGGTGAAGGGCGACTCGCTCTTCGCCGCGTGGCACCGGCTGGAGCGGGAGACCGACCTCCCGAAGAGCCCGCGCCCCGCCGTGGAGGCGCTGACCCGGTACTTCCGGTACACGGCGGCCCTCTCGGCCCTGGGGAAGGAGGCTCCCCAGGTGGCCTGCATCGTGGACGCGGCGTCGCTCGTGGTGCCGCCCGGCGAGGGCGGGTTGTCGCAGGACGTCAACAGCACGGTGCTCCTGGTGCGCGAGTGGGCTCGCGACCTCCAACTCACCCGCCATGCCCTGGCCACCTTCCTCCTGGCCGAGAACGTGAACGACGTCCACCCGCTCATCGCGACCAACAGCTATGCCGGCAAGATCCGGGTCCCCCTTCCGGACGCGACCGCCCTGGAGCAGGCGTTCCACCTGCTGGGCCCGCGGTATGCGGACACTCTGGGGGAGTTCGAAGGAAACGTGGCCGGCCTCGCCCACCAACTCGCAGGCGCAACGCTCGCGTCTGCCGAGCAGCTCCTCAAGACCACCCGGCACCGCCGCGAGACCCTGACCCGGGAGCGGCTGGTCCGCCTGAAACGGGCGATGGTCGAAAGCGAGCACGAAGGCCTCATCGGCTTCATCGAGACCAGCCGAACCCTGGACGACATCCACGGCCACGAGACCGTCAAGGAGTGGGTCCGCCAGGACATTGCCCTCTGGAAGGCGAACGATCTGCGCGCCCTCCCGATGGGCTACCTCCTCTGCGGCCCAGTCGGGACGGGCAAGACCTTCCTCGTGGAGTGCCTTGCGGGGGAGGCCGGAGTCCCTGTGGTGAAGCTCAAGAACTTCCGGGACAAGTGGGTGGGCAGCACCGAGGGGAACCTGGAGAAGATCTTCCGGCTCCTCCACGCCCTGGGCCGGTGCATCGTCTTCGTGGACGAAGCGGACCAGGCGCTGGGCCGCCGCGACGCGGGAGGCGGCGACTCCAACGTGTCGGGGCGCGTCTACTCGATGATCGCGGAGGAGATGAGCGATACGGACAACCGCGGGAAGATCCTGTGGATCCTCGCCTCGAGCCGGCCCGATCGGATAGAGGTCGACCTGAAGCGCCCCGGCCGCATCGACGTCAAGATCCCTCTGTTCCCCACGCTCACGCCGGCCGAGGGGTTTCAGCTCCTGCGGGCCCTGGCCAGGCGGCTCGACCTCGATCTCCCCGAGGAGTGCTTCGCCGAGCTGGAGGGCCAGATCCCGGAGCTCCTGACCCCGGGCGCGGCGGAAGCCCTGGCCGTCAAGGTCTACCGCCTCTCCCGAACCCGGTCGATCTCCGCGCTCGACGCGCTGCGGGAGTGCCTTGGCAGCTACCAACTCCCGGTCCCCGCCGAGGTTATGGAGTTTCAGATCGGCCTCGCCGTGCGGGAAGCCACGGACCTCGACTTCGTGCCCCGAGAGCTCCGCGAGCGGATGCACGGCTCGAGGGACGCCGGGCCGGAAACCTAGCCGCCACGGGCGCGGGGTCCTGGTGCCCGGCGTCCTCCCATCCGAGACCTCTCCGGCCCCGAACCACTCGTTCCCCTCGACGCTGGCGCGACTCCGGTAGCCGCCGGCCGGCCACCAGCAGACCGGCCTCCCCTGCTCGCCGGTCCTCGCCTCTCGACCCGGCGCCAGCCCGACACCGAGAGGACGCCTCGGGGAGAGGACGCGGCCATCAGCCTCCGAGGCCGGCCAGCCACGACCCGGTGCGCTCGGCAAGCCGTCGGTAGACCTCCGCCGAGGGCGTTCCCGCGGAGCGCGGAAGATGGAAGGAGTGGTCGCCTCCCTCCACGACGTCCAGTGTGAACGGAGCTTCGAGGCGACCGAGGACTCCCCGTAGGAGGTCCAGATTGCAGAGCGGGTCTCGGGTACCGGCGAAGAAGAGCAGGGGAACCCGTATGTGGTACAGGTGCGCGTCTCGGAGCCGTTCCGGTCGGCCCGCCGGGTGGAGCGGATAGCCGAGGAAGACGAGAGCCTTCACGGAAAGCCGGCCCGCGGCCACGAGCTCCGAGGCGATCCGGCCGCCCATCGACTTCCCGGCAGCCACGATGGAGTCGAGGCGGCAGTCCTCCCGGGCCGCGAACGCCCGGTGTGCCGCCTCCCAGGCCGCCCCCAGCAGCGGAGGACGGTCCGGGGCCTTCCGGCCGCTTTCGGTGTAGAAGAAGTTGAAGCGAAGGACCGGGTGGCCCGCTTCCGAGAGATCTCGCGCGAACTGGACCAGATCCGGATTGTCCATGTGACCTCCGGCCCCGTGGGCGAGGATGATGCCCGTCGCCCACGGCATGGACTCGCGCTTGCCGTCCGGCAGCGAGAGCGAGCCGGAAACCCGGCCCGCACCTTCGACGTCGATCCAGAGCTTCTTCTCCATCCCCTCTGTTCTCATCCCGTCTGGTCAGGCGAATCAGAGCGTCCGTATAGCCGGTCGGAACTTCCTGGCCGAGCCGGGGGGTCAGGTCCCGACCGGATCGGCCGAGGCGCTTCCCGTCAGCCGGCCCGCGGGGGCGACGGTGCACTTACGGTTTCAACCTACCCCCGATGGGTCGTTCGTTCACGGCCCCCTCGGAAGTACGAGACCGTCGGCTTGATGCCCAGCAGCAGGGCTGCGAGGGCGATGAACCAGACGTATTGTTTCGTTAAATCTGCCAAGTGTGCACCGACGATCATGCCGATCAGGATGCAGCACCACTTCAACAAGCCGATATCGACCACGGACCAGACTTTCGCTCGGAACAGACTCATCGCTTCGTCCCCAGAATCTTCTGCCGCCTCCACGTCAATCCTCTCAGAAAAATCTCACGCTACACTCACGTGATTCTCACACTGCGGCGATAGGATGCAGGCACTTCCTCCTCCTCTGATTGGGCAACCGGGACCGTGTGTGGCAGCGCGGTCCCGGTTGCTTTTTGGGGAACGTTACGCGTGAACGTCGTTCACCCGCATGAACGAAACGAGGCTTTCGTTGAGGTCCAACTCCTGGTTTTGCCTGGGTCTTGCCGACCGCTGATCGCTGACGGCTTGCCTCTTGATGCGTCCCAAGCTACGGACTGGAGAGGGTAGGCCGTCATTTCACCATCACGACAAACGGATCCTTGCGGGGGGCGGCCTTCGGGTGGTCGCCGTCAGGATAACCCAAAATGCAGGATCCAACGCCAATGTAGTTCCCTTCCACACCCCACTTCTTGAGCAATGCCTTGCCTTCTTCGCTCTCGAACATATCTCTTGTGCGATGAATCCAGCATGACCCAAGCCCAATGGAATAGGCGGCATTGCACATATTTCCAAGAGCAAGACTTGCATCCTCTACTGGAGTCACTTTAGTTGTGTCTGCAAGCACTAGGATTATCGTCGGGGCACCATAATAAGGATCGATATCCTTGCCAAGCACCTCTGCGTTCATCTTTGCAAGTTGTTCTCTAGTTGCCTTGTCTCGTACGACGATGAACAGTGCCGACTGCTGATTCGCGCCGCTTGGAGCATACTTGCCCGCCTCCAAGACGGCATTCAGTTCCTCGTCTTTAATCTGCTCAGTTTTGAATTTACGGATGCTCCGCCTGTTCAGCATTGTATGCATCGTCTCATTCATTGTGCCAGTGTCCTCTTCGAAGGTTGTATGTGGTTCATTAGAACTGTGGAGCCTCGTCGACCGAGGCCCATTGAAGCCGGGCAGCTTCTCCCGGCACACGTCTCCAACGTTCCTGCAGCCTCTGAAAGTCCTTCCGCTCGTCTCCTTCGCCCCTGCGCCGAGTTTCTCGATCTTCTCGCCCAGCTTCTTGATCTCCCCCCCCACACGTCCCGTCGGCCTTCTCAAGTTAGCACAGTCCGGGCGAAACGATACTCGAGATCGAGCGTTGCCGCGACCGGGAGCACGTCCAGAAAACCCGTCGAGGGGCGCTGCCCTGGGCACCCCCCACTCTGCCGTCCGTTGGCGCGTTCCGACCCGTCTACGCTCTTGCGGCGCCAAGGCAAAGGGGGCCGCTTGGTCTCGTCACCGCGGGCAGCGCCCCCGTTTCTTGCGGGGGTGAATGTGACAGTGACACTTCCGCAGATCTCACAGACTTGGTAGATTTGGGTCGAGTAAGATCGGAATCAGTACCACACACCCCCCATCGTCTCGCCGGTCGAAGTCGGAGCCGCGCGACGATCGGCAAGCCGGCAAGACCGGGAGACCTGCGATGCGCGAGTTCAATGATGCAGACCGGAAGAAGAAACGCGGCCGGATCGAGCTGCCGGACAATCCCGGCAATCTGTCCTCAGACACGCTGTCCCGGTTGGAGGGCGCCGTGAAGGCGGCCGTGAAGGAGGGCTACGTCGCGTGCCCCTCCGGCTGGAAGATCGCCAAGGACCTCGGCGTTTCGCGCCTCGATGTCGGAGCGATGGTCGACAAGCTCGGCATCCGCATCGCGGGCTGCCAGCTGGGCTGCTTCGCCGTGGACAAGACCCCCCGCACCGACTCCGCAACCGAACCTTACGGCGACGAGGTCGCCCGCCGCGTCGAGGTCCTTCACGAGACAGACGAGCTGACCTGTTCCCACATCTTCGCCCTCGCCCACGAACTGAACGTCAAGCCCCTGACCGTGGTGGGCGCGGCCAATGCCCGGCACTACAAGCTGCGGCAGTGCCAGCTCGGCTGCTTCTAGGCAGCGGAGCCCACCTTCCCCTGCCGCAGGGTCTCATCCCGAGCACCCCGGACGGCGCGGGGAAGCGACCATCGAGCGGGCCTACGGCCTCTGGCGACAGTGGGTTTCTCGCGTAAGGCACACAAGGACGAGCGCGAGCACAGCCCAGGCCACCATCAGGGCAAATCCAGCCCGATAGGCGGCCCACGCATAGACCCGGACGCCGTCGAGGGTGCGCCCATCCCAGGCCCGATCCAATACCCACCCGACCGCAGGTTGGAGCAGCATGGGGCCCGCCATGACGCCCATGTTCACCACCCCGGAGATCGTGCCGGCGAGGTGGGAGGGGACCGACTCCTTGGCGAAGGCGAAGCCGATGATCATGCCGCCCGAGGCGAAGCCGGCGGCGACCAGGGTGAGGACGAGCACCGGGAGGGGCAGCGCCGGGACCAACACGATCAGGGACCAGCAGGCAACGACCAGCGCACAGCCGAGGACGTAGAGAGGTTTTCGCCGCCCCCAGCGGTCGGAGGCGAACCCGAAGAGGGGGCCCCCCAGGGCCCAGGCCACCAGGAGCGCGGAGGTCAGGGCTGCGGCCCGGGTGGGAGAGAGTCCGTAGTGCGTGGTGAGGAACGGGATCCCCCAGAGCCCGGAAAAGGTGAGCACGCAGCCCACGATTCCGCCGGGGGCCAAGAGGAGCAGCCAGGTGTTTCGGTAGCGCAGGACCTCCCCGATCCCGGCCAGAACTCCCCGGCCGCGATCGCCCGCACCGACGGTGGCCGGGTGGGCGTGGCTGGCGTATCCCCGTTCCTCGGGATCGTCCCGGACCACGAGCCAGATCGCGACTCCGACCCCCAACGAGAGAGCCGCCGAGACCAGCATGACGGGGCGCCACCCCAGGGCCGTAACCAGGAGGCGTAAGGGGACCCCCGCGAAGACCGCGCCGATGATGCCGCAGAAGAGCGCCATGCCGGTCGCGAGGGCGAACTGGCGGGGCGCAAACCAGCGGCTGGCCAGTTTGAGCATGCCCACGAACGCCACCGCCACCGACCCTCCGATCAGGAGTCGGCCCACGCCCGCCCATGCCAGGCTGCCCGCCAGGGCGAAGAGGGCGCTGCCGACCCCGGCCACGCAAGCCCCCGCCGCCAGCAGAAGCCGGGGCCCCAGCCGATCGGCGAGGACGCCGGTGGGGACCTGCATGGCCACATAGCTATAGAAGCACAACGCGGACAGGTTGCCCAAGGAGGCGGCCGTGAGGCCGAACTCCCGGGTGAGTTCCACCGTCATCACGGCCGGGGCCACTCGCTGGTAGAACCCGATCAGGTAGAGGGCCGCGCCGAGACCCCACACCGTCCAGGCGAGTCGTGCCGGAGGGGGCAGGCTGGGGGCCAACGCAACGGGTGGTTCTCTGGGGGTGGGTTCCACGTTGTCTCCCAAGCCGGGCCCTGGAGCTCCCGGCAACATGGCCGCGTGCGGTTCTCTTGCCACGGGGTCCCCCTCGTCGCGGTGTGGCGGCCGAGACGTGCTACGACCGACAGGCGGCCGTCACGGCGCCTGTCGAGCTACCCCCCCCCGTCTCTCACGTCACTCCCGAGAGAACCCCCGAATCGTTGGGACCCTTCACGGCCAGGCGCCTGACTCTCTTCACTCCGGCCTCGGAGAGCATCTCCCGAACCTGCCCCTCGGAGTAGGACTGACCCCGCCGGGTGCCGAGCAGCATGTTCAGGGAGAAGAGCGCGGGGAAGAGCGGCCCGTCCAGCGAGTCGTCGAGGAGGAACTCGTGCACCAGGAGGGCACCGCCGGGCTCCAGGGCCGAGACCGCCTTGCGCAGGAGACTGCGGCAGTCCTCGGGCCCCTCCGCGTGGAGGACGTGGGAGAGCCAGGCGACGTCGTGGCTTCCGGGCAGAGGGTCCTCCAGGTAATTGCCGGCGACGAAGCGGACGCGGTCGCCGAGGCCGAAGCGCTCGATGGTCCGCTCCGCGAAGGGCCGCGTAGTGGGGAGGTCGAACACGGTCGCCGTGAGGCCCGGGTTGCGCAGGCAGAAGTGGATCGCGTAGGTGCCGGGTCCCCCGCCCACGTCCAGGACCCGTCGGCGGTCGGAGAGGTCCACCTCCGCGGCGACGCGGGGAGCGAGGGCCGAGGCCAGGTTGAACATCCCCATCAGGAAGCTCTCCCTCTCCTCCTCCGTCGCCGCCTCGGGCCCCTCGGCTCCCCGAGCATGAACGGGTGCCCCGTCTCGGACGGCCGCCGGGAGCCGCGCCCAGGAGGCCATGAGGTGGTGGTGATGGAGGAGGATGTGGCCGAGGTACTCCGGCGAATCGCGCGACAGGAACCTCGTCGCCGCGGGAGAATTCGCGTAGGTGTCGCCGGCCTTGACGAGGAGGCCCAGAGCGGCCAGCGCCCGGAGGAGCATACCGACGCCTCGGGGGTCGCCCTTCACCCGCTCTGCGAGCTCCGAGGCGGGGAGCGCGCCGGCGCTGAACGCCGAGAAGACTCCGAGCTTGACCCCTGCATGGAGCGCACAGGTCTTCCAGTAGGAACCCGAGAGGTCCAAGAGTTCCGCGGCGCCCCATCCCTCGTAGACCAGGTCTTCGCCGCCCTCCGGGCCCCTCCCGGACCCTCCGGATCGCCCCGCCCTGCCGGACCTGCCCGGACGATGGCCACCCGGCCCATGGTCACCGCTTCGTTTCTCCTCGTCACTCGCCCCACCGTGACCGGCGGTCGACGAGTCGTCGAGCGTGGGGCCGCATCGCCCCAGCTCCCGAAAACGGAGTGCCTCTCCGGGCCCCTTGGCCTCGTCCTCGTGCTTGAAGAAGATGAAGGCCCTCTCCCACGGCTGCGCGCGAACCCGCTCCGCCCATTGGGACAGGTCGGCCTCCGTGTAGTCGAAACGGCGCAGGCGCACGTACCCCCAGCTTGCCGCGCCGAGGATCTCTTCCGCCAGGGTCTCGTCGGCGTCCGCGGTGCAGAGGGTGTGGCCTGCGCCGGCCAGGAGCTCCGGAATCCCGGCGTCGAGCCACGTCGGGCTGCGGAACTCGAAGGCGCAGGCTACGGTTTCGGGGATCAGACGCAATAGGTCTTCCAGCCGCGGACGGTTGGCGCGAAAGCTCGCGGGAAACTGGAAGAGGACCGTCCCCAGCTTCTTCCCCAAGACCGCCACCGTCCGGAAGAAGTAGTCAGCCTCCTCCCCGACGTCCTTCAGCCGCTTCACGTGCGTCACGACCTGGGGCGCCTTGAGGGCGAAGACGAAGTTGTCGGGGACTCGTTCCGCCCACGGTCCAAGGACCCTCTCGGTGGGCATGTGATGAAACGTGTAATTGATCTCCACCGCGTTGAGGCGCTCGCCGTAAAAGCGAAGCATCTCCTTGGGCGAGATCTTTTCCGGATAGAAGATCCCCTTCCATTCCTTGTAGGCATACCCGCTTGTGCCGACATGAAGGTTCATGGCTCACGCTCCTTCGCCGCCCTCGCGGACCACCTCGCGGGCGTCCTTGTCCTCGCGCAGCCGCAGGAAGACGGGGTGTCTCAGAGAGCCCTCCTTGGTCCAGCCGGAGAAGGCCACCTCGCAGATCAGCTCCGGCCGCACCCAGGTGGCCGGCGTGTTCGTTTTCGGCTCGACCCGAAAGGGGCACTTGTCCCGAATCAGCGGCTGCAGCCGCTCGCGGATCCTTCTGAGGTCCTCCGCACCGAATCCCCCTCCCGAGTGACCGATGCAAACCAGCTCGCTGCCTTCGTACGCCCCCAGGACCAGGGTGCCGAAGTGCCGTCTTCCCCCTCGCGGTGCGGTAAATCCCGCGATCACCCCCTCCCGGGTGCGCGTCGCCTTCACCTTCAGCCACTGCCGGGTCCTTCTCCCGATCCGGTAGGGACTCCGGCCATGCTTTGCGACGATTCCCTCGAGCCCCTTCGCCCTTGCGACACGAAAGAACAGGACCCCGTCCTTCGTCACGTGATCGCTGAACCGGATTCGCGAGGCGGACGGGAGGATCCTCTTCAGGAGCTCCTTTCTCCGGAGCAGCGGCAGGCCGGTCAGATCGTGTCCCTCGAAGTAGAGGAGGTCGAAGACGTAGTAGAGGAGGTGACCTCCGCCGGACTTCGAGTAGTTCTGCAGCCTCTGGAAGTCGGGGTGCCCCCGATCGTCCACGGCCACGACCTCGCCGTCCAGGACTGCTTCGAAGCGGCACTCGCGCAGCGCCTCCGCGATGAGGGCGAACTTCTCGTTGAGCGGGAGGAGGCTGCGGGAGTAGAGCGTTGCCGCGCCGTCCCGGACCTCGGCGACCGTCCGGTAGCCGTCCCACTTCACCTCGAAGATCCACTCCGGGTCGTCGAACGGCTCCCGGGCCGCGGTCGCGAGCATCGGCCGCACCGCGGTCGGCATCGGCCCCAGCGGCGCATCGTCGAGTTCTTCGCTCTCCAGCGTTTCCCGAAGCCGAACACGGTCTGCCCTCTTGCGCCCGGAGGTCCTCCCCTCCCCGGTTTCCAGCAGGTCCTCCAGGGTCCGCTGGGACACGACGGAACGATTCTCGGCGAGGATCTCCTCCTTTCGTGCGTGGCGGTCCTTCTTCTTCAGAAGGAGCCACGACTTCCCGTCCTTCTTCGTCCTCACCAGCGCGAATTCGCCCCGAAGCTTCTCGCCTTCGAGGACGAACTTCAGGTCCCCCTTCCGCAACCCCTCCAGCAAGAGTTCTTCGCCCTCCCGTCCCCCCCCTTCGGAAGGGTGCCGATACGCTCCCCGATCCCAGACGATGGCGGCTCCCGCGCCGTAATTCCCCTCGGGGATCACACCCTCGAAGTTCTGGTACTCGAGCGGATGGTCTTCGACCCGGACGGCCAGCCTCTTCACGGCCGGGTCGAGGGACGGCCCCTTCGGGCAGGCCCAGCTCTTGAGCACGCCCTCCAACTCGAGCCTGAGGTCGTAATGGAGGGCTCGGGCCGAGTGCTTGTGGACGACGAATCGAAGCCCTCTCTCCACGGCGCGCCCGGCCGGCTCCGGCTCGGGCGTTTCCCCGAAGTTTCGCTTCGATGCGTATTCCTCGAGTCCCGGTTCGGCCAAGGGCGACTCCCCTACAGATTCGGAAGCTCCTGCTTCTTTGAGAGCACCTCTCGAAAAAGGTCACCGGCTTCCCCGGCCCTGCTCAAAGCCTCCGAGTGGCTGACGTGCAACCTCTTCGGGTCCCCCTCCCCTGCCCGACGCTCCAGCTCCGACCAGGCGAGGGGAAAGGAGACGAACGGTTCTTCCCGGGCCCGCAGGGAGTAGACGCAGATCATCGTCTTCGACCCGTCGTTTTGCGACCAGTTGATGAAGACCCTGCCCGTGCGCTCACTCTTCGCCATCTTCGCCGTCACGAGCTCCGGGTAGGTTCTCTGGAAGATCAGGGCCACGGCCTTCGAGAAGGTCTTGGTGTCCTCGAAGGTCGTCGCCGGGCGGTTCAGGGGGACGTACACGTGGAGCCCTTTCTGGCCCGAGGTCTTGACATAGCTTTCCAGTCGGAGTCGGGAGAGGACGTCGCGCAAGATCAGCGCAACCCGGGCACAATCCAGGACGTCCGCCCGGTCGCCGGGGTCCAGATCGAAGACCACGGCATCGGGCGTCTCGGGGGAACCGGCCCTGGCCAGGGGAACATGAAGCTCGAGGGCTGCGAGGTTTGCCACCCAGAGGAGCGTCTCCGGGTCGTTGACGAGACAGGCCGTCATCCGCTCGCCGTCCTTCTGGAGGAGCTGGGCCGTCGGCGCCCAGGCCGGACGGTGGGACGGACAGCGCTTCTCGAAGAAGAACTCTCCTTCCACCCCCTCGGGATACCGTTTCAGGGTCAGGGCCCGGCCTTTCAGATGGGGCAGGAGAACGGGCGCGATGCGGCGATAGTATTCCAGGACGTGGGACTTCGAGAAGCCGCAGGAGGGGTAGAGGACCTTTTCGAGGTTCGACAGCGAGAGCCGGCGCCCGGCGATCTCGACGACGGTTCGGCTCACCGGCTCTTCTGCACGTCAGCCATGGCCTCCTCCAGCGCCGCCATCAGATCGGGCGGCCCCGCGCCGTCTTCCTCCTCGGACTCCAGCGGGGGGGCCTCCACGGCGCCCTCTTCCTTCGCCTTCTTCTTCAGGAGGTCCAGGACCCTTTCCCGTCGTGCATCGGCGTATTTCCCGGGGTCGAAGTTCGTCATCATCCTCTCGACGGTTCTCCGGACCCGGCTCTTCTCCTCTCGCGCGACCTTCCCCTCCTTCGGCGCGATCTCCTCGTCGGGAAGCACCTCCTCGCCGTAATGGAGCGTGACCAGAGCGAGCGCTCCCTGCCGGCTCGTGACCGCTACGAGGTACTCCCGGTCCGCCAGCACGAACTTCGCGAGCCCGGCCTTGTTCGTCTGGTGCATCGCCTCAGCCAGGAGCCGGTACGCCTTTTCGCCTCCCTTCAGGGGAACGAGATAGTACGGGCGATCGAAGTAGACCGGGTCCACTTCGTCCATGGCGATGAACTCGAGGATCTCGATCGTGCGGCTGCGTTCGGGCGACACGGACTCCAATTCCTCGTCGGTGATGGGCAGGTAGCGGTCGGGAGCGAGCTCGTATCCCCGCACGATCTCCTCGGGGGGGACCATCGACTCCTCGCCGGGGCAGAACATCCTTCGCGCGAGCGGCGAATGGTCCGTGTCGTGGAGCAGGCGAAAGGAGATACGCCCCGGCGCCACGGCCCGGACCAGCCGAACCGGAATCGCCACCAGACTGAAACTGATGGTCCCGCTCCATATCCCCTGCCCTGTCATTGGATACCCCGCGCGCTCCCGGTCAGGCGACCTTCTTGAGACTCGCTTCGAGCGCCTCCAGCAGCTTGTCCGACGCGGTCGGTTGCAGGAACCTGGGGCGCAGGACCGCGACCTGCTCTCCTCGGGCCTTCTTCTCGATCAGTTGTTGCAGCTTCTTCTGATGCTCGTTTCCGAACTTCTGCGGTTCAAACGGGGCCGTCAGCTGGCCGATCAAGTCCCGCCCGATCTTGATTTCCTTGTCGGACACCGGAATCTCCTGGAGTTCCAGGGAGCTCACGGCGATCACTTCGTCGGCGTACCGCAGGGTGCTCAGGCGCAGGAGCTTCCTAACTGCCTGCAGGGCGCCGAGATACGAGCGCTTTCTCATGGTCCAGGTGCAGATTCCGGCCACGTCCATCTCGTGCAGGACCTCTGCGAGCTCGCCGTAGCCCTCGAGGACGCCGTCCGGTTCCAGGTAGTAGACGCGCTCGAGGAACAGGGGATCGATCTCACGGCTCCGGACGAACTCGTGGACCTCGATCGCCCGGCTCTCTTCCGGAACCGTCTGTTCCAGCTCCTCCGGGTCTACGAGGAGGTACTTCCCCTCCTCGACCTCGAACCCTCTGGTCTGGGCCTCCACCGGCACCGGCTTCTTTTCGTACGCGCAGATCATCAGCTGGCGCAGCCTCACCCCGTCGCGGCGGTGCAGGAGGTGAAACTGGATCCTCTGCTCTTTGACCGCGGCGTGCAGCTTCACCGGCACGTTCGTGTCGCCGAAACGGATGGTCCCTTTCCAGAGCGTTCGTCCCGCCATGAGAAATCTCCGGCAGTTCGCTTCGCGTGTTGCGCTCGAGTGCCGTCAACTATACGGTGGAGAAACCATCGCACAAGCCGCCCGAGCTCCGCGCGACCACGCTCCCGGGGCGGCCCTCACAGGAAGGCAGACACGACGAGAACGAGAAAGATCGCGGCGCCCACCGCCAGCTTGCTCAGGGTGCCGTAGAGCCGCCCCACCGCCGCCGCCCGTCCCGCCCGGAGCCCCCGAAAGAGAGAGCGGCCGGCCCACAAGTCTCCGGCCAGGGAGCCGGCAAACGCCCCCAGACAGGCGCCGAGGAGCGTGCCCACGACGGGCACCGGAATCGCCGTGCCGAGGACGCCGCCGATCACCCCACCGACAAGGGCCAGCGCCGCGGCGCGGCCGGACCCTCCCTCCCGGCGGGAACCCGCAGCGCCCAGCGTGAACTCCAGCACCTCTCCCAGCGCTGCGAGTCCCGCGGCACTCCAGAGAACGGCCGGGCTGAACAGGTGGAGGCCCGGCTGCCACCACGCCAGGACCAGGGGAAACACGAGCATGAGCCAGGTGCCGGGGAGCCCGAACAGGATGCCCGCACAGAAGACGGCGTTGGCCAGCGTAATGATAGCGGCATACACGTACGGCATGGTGGTCTTCCATCACGTCTGGGATCCGTGAGGGCCGGGCTCTGCCCGGCCCCGCTTCGGGACGGTAGTCTACCACGCCCGCCCGGCTTGCTGCCTCTGCGCAGACAGCTCGGAAGAACCGGCGGCGAAGGAGGCGGCCGCCCCGGGGGGTCCTCCACGACTCCGTCCCGAACCGGGGCGGCCCGCACTCCCTCTTTCAGCCCACTGGCTCACGAACGTGGATGCTGCTACCTTCTGACCCATGCGCGACCGAGCACTTGGGCTCCGTCGGCCGACCCTGGCCGATCTCGTGGACTTCGAATACCGCTTCTTTCTGGACGAGCGGCTGACGCTCCGAGAGGTGCGGGAGCGCGATGCCGCCCTCGGGCTTCGGATCGGGTCGAGGGAGGGGGACCGGCGCGCGCTCTGCCTGCGCTGGCTCGACGCGCTCCGGGCGGAGGGGGCCCCGTCCCCCGGGGAGCGCGTCGAGCACGCCCGCCAGCTGGTCGGCGCGATCCTCGCGATCGTCGGGTTCTCCCTCGGTGCGAGCCTGGTCGGGGGGTGGCTCGCCCTCACCCGGGAGCCGGTGAACGTCCTCTACTTCTGGGCGATCACGGTGGGGCTCCCCCTCGTGACGCTCCTGCTCTGGCTCGTCGCCGTCCTTCCCAAAACCTGGGTGCGCTGGCTCCCGGGGCTCGGAGGTCTCCGCGCGCTCCTGCGTGCGGTGGGCCCGGCCGTGCCGGCCCTGGTGGCCCGGGTGTCGGGCGTGTGGCCCTTCCGGGCGGCCCCTCGCGACGAGTGGCGCGCGTTCTGGGCTCGCCTGCGCGGGCTCGACTGGGTGTACGGACCGGCGCGCTTCTGGCTCGCGGTGGAGCTCACCCAGCGCTTGGTGCTGGCCTTCAGCCTGGGAGCCGTCGGAGCCTTCGTCGCCCTCTCCTACGCGACGGACCCCTCCTTCGGCTGGCGGAGCACGCTTCTCAGCCCGTCCGAGGTTCACGCGGCCACGCAGGTCGTCTCGGCGCCCTGGTCGTGGGCGGTGCCCGGGGCTGCGCTGACGCTCGCCGAAGTCCGTGATACGCGCTACTCCAGCCTCGACCTGCGCTACACAGGGGTCGGGTGGCCCTCGGACAGGAGCCGGACTTCTCGCCGGGGCGAGGCCTGGGCGGCCTGGTGGCCGTTTCTGCTCGTGTCGATGCTCTTCTACGCCCTGGTCCCGCGGCTCCTCACGAACGCCTTCAGCCGGTGGAAGGCGAACCGGTTCATCCGCCGGGCTCCCCTCGACCACGCCGATTTTCAGAAGCTCGTGGAGCGGCTTCGCCGCCCTCCGGTCGACACCCGGTCACCCACAGCGGAAGAGCACCCCCCGGACCTGGCCCTGGACGCGCGCGTCACTGGCCCTTCCGCGCCTCTCGAGGGTACCTGCCAGGTCGTCCTCTGGGAGGGCGTGGACCTGGACGAGCCCGAGGTCCGCCGCAGGGTCGAGGGGCGCCTGGGAACCGAGGTGGGAGGGGTATTTTCGGTCGGAGGCGTCGACCTCGAACCAGACGCCCGAGTCCTGCAGGCCCTGGCCCGCGACGCGAAGGCCGACGCGATCGCCGTGCTGGTCGAGGCCTGGGAACCCCCTTCGGGCGACTACCTGGACTTCCTGGCGGAGCTGCGCCGGCACCTGGGCAAGGGGCGGATCGTCACCGTGCTCCTCTTCGACCGCGATGGGCGGGGGAGACCGGCGGCCCCTTCAGCGGAGAGGTCGCGCCCCTGGCTCCAGCGCATCGCCGCGATGGGGGACCCCTGGCTGCGGGTGCTGCCTCTCGTGGAGGAGGAAGCGCAGTGAGCGGCGCCGTGTTCGTGGTGGTGGGACACGTGAACCGGGGCAAGTCGAGCATCGTGTCGACGCTGGCCGCCGACGAGACGGTGGAGATCGGCACGATGCCCGGCACCACCCGCCACGTCCGAGAGTACCCCATGCGCGTGGCCGACCGGGTGCTCTACACCCTGGTGGACACACCGGGGTTCGAACGCGCACGCCAGGTGCTCGCCTGGCTGCGGGAGCGCGAACGCGCCACCGCGGACCGCCACAGGCTCGTGCGGGAGTTCCTGGCGGAGCACCGGGGGTCGGGCCGGTTCCGCGAGGAGTGCGAGCTCCTCGAGCCCATCCTGGCGGGAGCGGCCATCCTCTACGTGGTGGACGGATCGGTGCCCTTCAACCCCCGCTACGAGGCGGAGATGGAGATCCTCCGCTGGACCGGCCAGCCCCGGATGGCCCTGATCAACCCCATCGGGTCCGAGGACCACATTCGGGAGTGGCGCACGGTATTGGATCAATACTTCAGCCTGGTCCGGGTCTTCGACGCCCACGGTGCGGGCTTCGAACACCGGCTCCAACTCCTGCGGTCGGTTCGGGAGCTGAACGGGGTGTGGTGGACCGATCTGGACGAGGCCATCGCGATCCTGGAGGAGGACCGGCGGCACAACCTCCGGGAGAGCGCCGGCGTGATCGCGGACCTGCTGTCCGACATGCTCCGCCACACCGAGCAGCGGAAACTCACGCCCGATGCAGCGCCCGAGCCCTACCGCAAGACCCTCTCCGACCGGTTCTATGAGAACCTCCGGCGGCGGGAAGAGAAGGCCCGGGACGCCCTCGGCCAGATCTACGCGCACACGTCGCTCGAGGTGGCGCAGGAAGACCTCGGCCCCGTCTCCGACGACCTCTTCGACCTCTCCACGTGGAACCGGCTGGGCTTGAGCCGGGGCCAGCTCACGGCCATGGCCACCATGACCGGGGCGCTGGTGGGGGGTGGTGTGGACGTGGCAGCGGGTGGGGCCACCTTCCTCCTGGGGGCCCTGATCGGCGGTGCCGTGGGGCTGGCCTCCGGCCTGTACGCCTGGGACCGGCTGGCCGAGGCCCGAGTGCTGGGACAACCCCTGGGGGGCAAGCTCCTCCAGATCGGGCCGATGACCAATCGGAACTTTCCCTGGGTCGTCCTGGACCGCGCGCTCCTGTACCACGAGGTGATCGCCAACCAGGCCCACGCCAGGCGCGGCGTCCTGGCGCTTCCGGAGCTCGACGGCGGCCGTGGGCTGGTGGCAGGGCTCGACCCGTCGGCGAGGCGGAACATCGAGGACTGCTTTGCGCGGCTGCGCAAGCGGCCCACGGCCATGGCCGTGGACGAGATCCGGCGCGAGCTGGCCCACTGGATCGCAGAGGTGCTCGAGGAGCGGGACGCGGGGCGTGAAGGCGCTCCGCTGGCTCCCTGATGGCGGAAGAGGGGAGTTCTACCCGGAGGTGTGCGCGAGGACGAATTCCCCGGTCCGGTCGATCGCCTGCTGGCCCTCCGGCAGCAACTTGGCGAACATCGGCCAGAGGTGCGGCATCTCCTCCCACACCTCGAGCGTCACCGGAACGCCGGCCGCTTTCGCACGCTCGGCGATGCGTGTCGCGTCGTCGAGCAGGATCTCCGAGCCGCCCACGAGGACCAGCAGCGGCGAAAGACCGTGGAGGTCGGCATACAGGGGAGACGCAAGCGGCGAGCGGGGGTCCTCGTTCCCCAGGTACAATCGCGCCATGGAGATCAGGTCTTCTTTCTGCAGCACTACATCCTTGGCAGCGTTCGCGGTGACGGAGGCTCCGGTAGCGGCGAGGTCGGTCCACGGGGACAGAGCCACCACGGCGGCGGGAAGGGGCATGCCTTCATCGCGCAGCGCCACGACCGTGGCCAGGGCCAATCCGCCGCCGGCCGAGTCGCCCGCGACCGCGATGCGGCTCTCCCCGTGCCCCCGCTCGAGAAGCCAGCGATACGCGGCCACCGCATCGTCCACTGCGGCGGGAAACGGATGCTCCGGGGCAAGGCGGTAGTTGACGGCCAGCGCCCGGGCCCTCGCTGCTCGGGCGATCCGCGCGATCATCGCCCGGTGCGTGTGTGCCGAGCCCATCACATATCCGCCGCCGTGCAGGTACAGGAGGACGCGGTCGTCCGCCGCACCCGGCGGCACGAGCCACTCCCCCGGAACGCCGGCCGCGTCCACCGACTCGCACGCCACATCGCGCGCCACCCGCTCGCTCACGGTCTCCAATCCGGCGCGCATCTGGTCAACGCTCACGCCTTGGGTGGCCGGCAGGGATTGGATGATCTCGAGTACCTTCGCGAGCTGCTCACTGGCCACTTGGATGCTCCTCTCGTTCCGCTCGTAGAGACCCTGAGGAGCTGCCACGCGGGATCGCTTCCGCCCGGGATCGAGCCGACCGGCCGCCGGGCCGGCAGAGGTCAACGCCCGAGCGCCTGCGATCGCAAGGAGCGGGCACCCTCATTGTGGGGATCCATCTCCAGGACCTTCTCGAGATCGGCCACCGCTTCGTCGCGCTCCCCGCGCTCCAGCGCCTCCTGGGCCTCACCGGAGAGCAGGTCGACCAGGCGGCGCTGCACGGTCTCGGTATCTCGAAGCAGTCGTTCGACGCTCTCGTTCGCGGGATCGATCTCGAGGATCGTTCGGAACGCATGGGTGGCCCGCCCGTAGCTCTGCGCCCGCAGGGCCGCCGCACCCTCCTTGCGATAGAGGGCGACCACTGCCGGCGTGAGCTCCAGCACCTTTGCCTGCGCCCGCTCTCGCGTCGACGCGATCCGTGAAGCGTCCCGGAAGAACTCGAAGGCGCTCTTCGTCTGCCCGGCCCCGAGCTCCGAGACCCCGCATCGATACAACCGCTCGCCCTGATCCCCCGGCGCTTCCGGGGGTCCCGGAATCCTCAGGCACTGCCCGAGGCGAAGGCGGCCGGGAGCCTCGATCTCGTTGTACCGTGCGAGCAGGAAGAACCGGTAGGGATCTCCGAGAAACCGCTTCGCGATCCGCGGCATGGAGTCTCCGCTCTGCACCTCGTAGCAGAAGAAGTCGTGGCCCAGCGCGTCTTCCGCCACGGCGTCGAGCTGCCACACGAGGCTCTTCGCCGTCGCGTCGTCGGGGTCCTGGCACAGGGCCAGCCGAAGCTCGTCCCTGGCCGTCGCCACGTCGCCCGCCATCAGGGGCTCGACCGCTTTGCGCAGGTGCTGCGTCGTATCCAGGGGATCGAACACCGGGCAGGCCGGGGTCGATCCCTCGCCCGCGACCGGCGCCGTCGCCCCCGGTTGTGCCACAAAGCGACCCACGGCCTTCGGGGCCGGCGTCACTTCCCGCAATCCGCACCCGGCTGCCGCGGTCAGCCCGACCACCGCCGCCGCGCGCACACCCAGGGACAGGATCTTCCAGGACGCTCTCAGACCGCTCACCGACGCCTCCCTTTTTGCCGAATCGACCATGCCCGCCGGGCACCTTCCCGCCCCGCGCCTTCGGCTGCGGAGCAGTCGGGCGGTTCCGCGGATCGGTGGGCGGCGAGGCGGACGGCTCATCGCCTTCTCACCCGGACCTCACATGGCTCTCATGCCCGACGCGTAGCATGGCGGTCATGCGTCGGTTTCGGAAGCCGATGCGTGACTCTCCCTCCTCCTCGAGCACGAGCAAACGGGGCCGCACTTCGGCCCCGTTTGCTCGTCTGGGGCCCGGGAGGACGTCTTGGACGACGGGCCATCTCGTCCGCCGTCTCTCCTGTGCTGCCCGCCCTTCAAGGGAACCCGTGTACCGGTTGCCGCTCGCAAGGGGGTGGTTACAGTAGGGTTGACGCTGGATTCCTCTGTCCCCCCTCAGGAGTCTGGCGCGTGCGGGCCCCGGTAGCAGTACCGGGGCCTCTCACGTTTCGGAAACCCGACAGAGCGCGACAAGGTCCGCAATCCCATTGGGGAGCAGGTTAATGGCGGCGGGGGGTGGAATTCGAACCCACGGGCAGCCCTTCGCGACGCCGATCAAAATACGCTGAAGAACCCGTGATTTCCAAGGACTAAAGGCACGCCTCTTGTCTGGTCACCGTCCGATTTCGTCCGCCAAGAACCAGCGGCTTCCACGTGATCCGGTGAATGTCTGGTGACCGTCGCCAGCCTGGATTCCCATGTTAGCGGATTGAGTTAACACCACGGGGGGCTTACGACTCGAATTCGAAGCGAAGACGCTTGCCGCCGAGCTCTTGCAGCCGAGGCCCGAGCCGGTAGGTTCCGGTCTTGCGCGCGCCCACGAACTCGATCAGCCCCCTTCCAACCAAGTCCGCCAAGTCTCGCTGAGCTGTGGCGCGGGAGCATCCGAACTGCTCCTGCAGCGTGGCCGTCCGAAAGGCCCTTCCCGATGCCAGCTGCCCCAACACCCAGCGCTGTCGCTCGTTTGCAGCCTCATTTACAGCCTCATTTACAGCCTCATCTCCTGCATCGTGGTCTCGCCCCCCCGCCGCTTCGAGGTGAGGCTGGAAGATCACGCGAACCACCGCCCCGAGTTCCTGCCACTCCGGCACCGGATACCCGCCCGCGCGGCAAGCTTCGACGATTCGCAGGTAGCCGCTCACTGCCGCACGCTCGCCAGGGCAATCCGCCCGGCCTCCGTGGTCCGGTACTTCTGGAGGCGGCTCCTCGGTTTGTCGGGGATCGTTCGAACGAGCCATTCGGCCGTCATAAGAGGCTCAAGATACGACTTCAGGAAGTGCCACCGGTCGCCGATCCCGGCGGCAGCCATCAGCCCGTCGCGAGCGACTGGTTCTTCCAGGGCAGCCCGTAGAATGGCCGCGACTTGTGGGGTGACATGTGGGGCCACATGAGGGGTGACTTGAGGGGTCCCCGTCACCGGGACGCGAAACGTGACCTCCACCGCTCCCGCGATTTCACGGAACTCCGGCGCCGGAATCTTGGCTGCCAGGCAGTGGGCCACCACCCGATTCGTGCCTCTTCCCCACTTCTCGATCAGCCCGGCCCGATAAAACACCTCGGCGATGAGTGGGTTGCGCGGGCGCGACACATGCTCCTGGGTAAGCGCCTCCGGCGTGATCCCCGGCGGAAGCCGCCCCGCGCTCCAGATCTCCACCCGGTCGTCGAAGATCGCCAAAGACACCGCACCGCCCGCCTCGGCGTAGTCCCGGTGGATGAGGGCGTTGACCAGAATCTCTCGGAGCGCGTCCGGCGGGATCAGTGGGCGATCCACCCGTTCGAGCCGGCCGGGCTCGATCCTTCCCGCAACCGGCAGATGGCGCTGGCAGAAGAGCATGGCCTCTTCGAGGAGCCTGAACGCGGGGCCGCGGACCTGCCGCTGGTCTAGGAACTCGTCTTTCTCCGTGCCGCGGAAGCGAGCCATCCGAAGCTCGCACTGGGGGAAATCAGGGAGAAACCGTTTACCGAAGAGCACCACCGCCGCCCGCAGGAGCGTTCCGGTTCGGCGCACCCCCAAGCGGTCAAGCACCCTGCCGAGGTCCCGGCCCACCGACTCCACGAGTCGCCCCGCGGCATGGGCGGCATCGAGAATGCGGAAGACTTCCTCTCGGTCGAGGTCGCGAAGCGCCGTGCCCTCTGCCTCCTGGTTCTCCCAGCGCCTTCGGCTGTGGGACCGTTCGAAGAGGAGCGCCTCGTACTTCTCCTGGGGCATCCGTTTGGTCGTACTCGACACCCGCTCGTAGGGACGGCCTTCGTACGTGAAGGGAAGCGCGTCCGTTGCAGCCTCGACGCGAAGGGCGATGACCTCGCGGCCGCTCTCCAGGGGAATCCGCTCCAGCGTTGGCCTTGCCGGAGGCTCAAAGCCGTCGAAGGCGCCGGCGATGTCCCGAAGGGTCTGGTCCGAGACCTCTTGCCCCACGAGGCTCCCGTTCGGCTTCACGCCGAAGAGCAGCCGTCCGCCCACTCCGTTGAGGAAGCCGCAGAGGGTCTGCATGCCCGAACGCAGCTCGGCCGTAGACTTCTTCAGCTCCAGGGTCTCGGACTCGCCGGAGGCGATCAGGCGTTCAAGGTCGGCAAGGCTCACGGGTGCCTCATCTCCTTCTGGGCCTTCCGTGCCCATCCCCTGAATCCCGAGTACCAACGCCTGGATCTTGCGTTTCCGTCCTTGGCGCGGGACTCCCCTGGTTTGCCACCTTCATTCCGCAGGAGCGGCCCCGCGGGCGAGACGATGACCACGCGGTGGGCGATGCGCCGGGCCATCAGCTCGGTCAAGACGAGCCCGGCCTGGATGGTCTTCCCGAGCCCCACCCCGTCGGCCAGGAGCAGACGCACCCGGCTCATGCGGATGGCCCGTAGCACCGGCACGAGCTGGTAGGGCTCGATCTTGAGCCGCCCGGGCTGGACCGCCAGGAGGGCGTGGGGTCCGAGGGCCTGCTCGAGGAGAAAGGCCTCGTGATAGACGAGCCAGTTGGGCAACGGTCCGGCGCGTTCGGGCTGGAAGCCCTGGATCACAGGGACGATTGGCTCGAAAGGCGAGAGGAGGTCGAGCTCGCGGCCGCGCAGGGGACCGTCGAGGCCCCGGAGCCGGTAGAGCGTCTCCCCGCCCAGGGGCTGCGAGAGCACGACCTCCCAGCGAAGGCCTCGGCCGCGGACCTCGGTGCCGGGGAGGAGTTGGATCAGCACGTGGAACCGGTCTCAGCGGGGGGAAAAGGAGAAAGGCCATCCCATGCGTTTTCGACGCGGACGGCCTTTTGGCTGCTCACCCATTTTCGATGGCCTGGTTGGTCGAACCCCTGCACGCTCACCCCCTTCTTGGCCGAAACCTTATAACCCGTGCCAGGCCCGGAGGTCAAAGATGCTCGCACCCCATCGGTGTTCTCTCCGTGGACCGCCCGTCCTTCGACCCTGTCGCCCCGCTGAAAACGTCCGTATCCCCCCATCGCCGTTGAGGCCTCTTGAACGGCCAACCTTCCGGAACCAGCGAGGCCCGCCGGAAGACCGGCGGGCCTCTTAACCTACTGAAATAACTGGCGGACTGGCGGGGAATGTGTTCGAACACTTGGCGAGGTCGAAATCACGGCCTACCTGTTCGCCGTCGACGATCTCCCGCCCTACCAGCAGCTCGCGCCGAAGATCCTAGACCTCCTTATCCTTGGCTACCACCAAAAGCGAATCGCCAAGACTCTCCACATCCACCAAGCCACCGTGAGGAAGAGCGCGGACTGGCTCCTCTCGCAGGGACCTGGTACACCGTCTCTCTCGGAAGCCGATCGGGAGAAGCTTACCGATTTGCTGAAGAACAACGCCATACCGAGGCGTCTGGCGCCGATGGTCACCGAGCTGCGAGCACAAGGGATGGCCGACGACGAGATCAGCGAGGAACTCGCGATCGGTCCCGGGCTCGTCCAAGACGCAATTCAGGTAGCAGAAAAGGACTCAAGGCCGAAATCCACTCCCCGTCCCCCGCCGGTGCAGACCCCGATGCCTTCCACTCCGGAAGAGGAGGCTCGTCTCGCCGTCTTCGAGGAAACCTACGCTTTGCTGCTCCAGAGGCCTGGTTGGCTTCCCGACTACAAGAAGGTGGCGAAGGAGGCGCACGACCTCCACGTCTCCGGCCTGACCTGTGATGATGTTGGTGAACGTCTCGGCATCCTTCCCGAGAAGGCGTGGAAGGGTTTTCGCTGGTGGTGCAAGCACCGGGCTCTGTGGATGGCCAGCGACGTGCCCCCTACCCTTGCCGATCTTCGGGATTCGTTCTCCGACAACCCGAAGGGCCGAACAAACCACTACAAGGAGATTGCCGATGAGGTGGTGTCCCTCCGCAAGGGAGGGGTGCCCGAGCGGCAGATCGCCAAACGCCTGGGGGTCGGACGAGAGGCTGTCACGAAGGCGCTTCGGTGGTGGGAGGAAGTGCATTCCAACGATCCGGATGGGGGTGAGGTACCGCGGATTCCATGGACCAAATCGAAGACTGGGTATACCGGAGCCATTTACCGGCAGATTGGCGAGGAGGCGTCGAGGCGCTTCAAAGCAGGTGAGAGTACCAGGTCGATCGGACGAGATCTCAGCGTGAGCCACCTGACCGTCCGTGCGGCCATCCGTTGGTGGGAGGAGAAGGCGTCGGGATGACGTCCCTGCCTTGCGAGGACCCTTCGGGTGACCCCAATGTGGATCCCTCGCCTTCCGTCGGTTCGGATCCCATGGTCGGATTCACAAAGCCGGTTCCCACCGCTGGCGCTTTGCCAGTGGATCACCGAGGACGTGGCGAGGCGATCGTGTGTACCTCGCTCCTTTCCTCTCCCCCGTTTGGGCACATCATACCGACTCGTGTTTCTTATGGCAGATGGCTATCTCTCTGAGTTATGGGAACGGTACCTAACTCACAATCTGGGCAGGATTTTCCTGAGTGAGACGGATAGCCAGTGGTCATATTCGGTGCGCCACAAAAAAATAATAGTATTTGAAGTCATAAATGGAAAGCTCATAGATTCCAGTAAACCGATGGCTTGATGCGTGCTTATCTTGTTGCCAAACAGTCGAAACAGTTGTAACAACTATAACCGATCTTTAGAGTGTTGTGCGGTTGTGTGGTCTTTGACAACCGAATATTGATTTGGGGCGACCGACGCCCGTTGACCCTCATTGCGCGAACCACAAGCTCACATCGGAATCCTGGGTGGTTCGCGGAGTCTGTAAACCATTGATATCGAGGATGTTTTTACGTGAACAACGGAAGGAGAGTTTGCTTGCGTCTTCCTTTGTAAGGACGTTCGCGGAGAGAACGCAAAAACACCAGTGTTTTCGGTGCATTCTTCCGTGGGCGGTCGCGCCCCGTGCGGGCGCGTGGATTGAAACTTCGACGTGGAAGGCGGGTTCGCCGAGGTGGCGGAGTCGCGCCCCGTGCGGGCGCGTGGATTGAAACCCGCAAGCGACAAAGAGGCTGTTCTGGTGGACAGTCGCGCCCCGTGCGGGCGCGTGGATTGAAACTCGATACCCAGGTGAGATTGAAGCTCTTCCCCGGTCGCACCCCACATGGGTGTGTGGATTGAAACGACTAGAACTTCAAGCATGTTCCGACAGTTTTTCGCACTCCACGCGGGTGCGTGGATTGAAACAGGTCTTCGCATGGCGAATCTGCGAAAATGCCTAGTCGCATCCGGTAGGGTGCGTGGATTGAAACACGGTAGACCAAGCTGGAGTGTATCTCGGTAGGGTCTCGCCTCGTGCCGCAGGCGCGTGGATTGAAACCAAGAAAGAAGCACAGCTTGCAAAGCGTTACAAGGTCGCGCCCCATGAGGGTGCGTGGATTGAAACTCGATAACATCCTGTGCCTCTGCTGGCATCCGTACGTCGCGCCCCGGTGCGGGCGCGTGGATTGAAACCAGGCTGTGTTTGAGCCCGTCGTACAGGCTCGGGTCGCACCCCGTGCGGGTGCGTGGATTGAAACTCGCAGCGACAGCCGGACGTGATTTTGATGGGTTGTCGCACCCCGTGCGGGTGCGTGGATTGAAACTTGTCCATCCCCTTCCCGATCTCATCCCAGCCGGTCGCACCCCGCGAGGGTGCGTGGATTGAAACCCCGAACCTCTCCCATATCTTTCTGTGACACTCCAAGTCGCGCCCCGTGCGGTGTGTGGATTGAAACATGGAGATGGGCACCGGGAAGACTCGGTCATCGGTGTCGCGCCCCTTGAGGGTGCGTGGATTGAAACTCGGATCCGCCCTGGACCCAACCCACTGCCACAGTCGCGCCCCGTGCGGGCGCGTGGATTGAAACAGTTCCTCGTTCATCTCCAGTACCTCCATGTCTGTCGCACCCCGTATGGGTGCGTGGATTGAAACCGCGTCCACCGGATGCAGGAGGTCCAGTCGAACCTGTCGCGCCCTTCACGGGTGCGTGGATTGAAACCCAGAACGCTTCGGCGCACGTCCGCGCAAAGAAGTCGCGCCCCGCGTTGGCGCGTGGATTGAAACCAGTCGCACTTCACGTACCCCTTCTTGACCACCGTCGCGCCCCGTACGGGCGCGTGGATTGAAACAAGGTGACACGGACCGGGTCAATGGAGCCACCCATGATCGGCATAATGGAGCCACTGAAAGTGCCCGTTTTGGGTCTCGGACGGGGTTAGGAATTAGGCCTTTTTGACCCCTTTGGCAAGGGTGGTTTTGGACTCAGAAAGAGGTCTGGGAGATCGGTAGCTCTCGCCGTCGAGGACAACGAGGTAGGCGCCGTGGCGCAGTCGATCCAAGGTCGCGGCTCCGAGGAGGCGGTTGGGAAAAGCGTCGCCCCACTCTTTGAAGTCGAGGTTGGACGTGAGAATCGTGGGGCGGCGCTCGTAGCGCTCGGCGATGAGTTCATGGAGATCCTCGTCCTGCGGGGGGCGAAGGGGCTTGAGCCCGAAGTCGTCCAAGATGAGGAGGTCGACCTTGGCGAGCGCGGCGAGGCGGCGGTCGTAGGTCTGGGTGGCGCGGGCGGCCTGGAGCTGACCGAGGAGCTTGGTCTGGGTGGTGAACAAGACATCGTAGCCCCGGCGCACGGCGCAGTGGCCGATGGCCTGGGCGATGTGACTCTTGCCGGTGCCGGAGCGGCCGGCGATGAGAATCGAGACCTTCTCGTCGAAGAAGCGACAGGTGCACAGGTCGAGGATCGAGGCCCTATCGATGGAGGGGTTGAAAGCGAAGTCGAAGTTCTCGAGGGTCTTCTCGCCGCGGAAGCTCGCGCGGCGCAGGCGAAGCGAGAACTTCTTGTGCTCACGCCGCGCCACCTCGTCCTGGATGAGGAGGGCGAGGAACTCGGTATGGGCGAGCTTGCCTTCGAGGGCCTGGCGGTTTCGGACCTCGAGGGAGTCGAGGATTCCGGAGAGACGAAGCTGCTTGAGCATGGGGGCGAGTTCGGGCATCGGGTTCATGGGCACACCTCCTTAGGGTGAGCGGGTGGAGGGAGGCTTCGGGAGCCCCCCCGTTGGGACTCAGTTCATCTCGAGGGGGAAGAGAAACATCTGCCGGGTGTCCCGGCAGTAGCGCCCCTGGCTGGTGTAGGCTTGGGCGAGAGGCAGCTCGGCCGCAGGCTCAGCGACGAGCTGATCGAGGCCGCGCGTGAGGATCGTTTTGACGGTGCGGTATCGAGGATCGGCATGATCCACGGCGCGACGGCACGCGGCCTCCAGGCGTTCTCGGCCGAAGCGTTCGCCGAGGCGGATGAGACCTTGCGCCCCCCTGAGATTGTCGAGCACCCGATGGGCGAAGAGGGTCTCGACGACGGCCTTGGTGAAAGGGCCAACGGCCTCGGCCTGCTTGAGGCACCACTGGGGATCGCGCATGAAGTAGGCGATGGCGTCCGGAGGAAGGTGCTCCTGGATGGTGTGGCGGGAGCCGGGGCGAAGGAGCCTGGGGTGGATGGCGACGAGCTCGTGCTCCCGGTAGAGGCGAACGGTGGTCGCTGTCGTGCGGGACCAGAGCTTGTCGCCAATAAAGCGAAACGGTGCGGAGTAGAAGCACTTTTCGACCTGCGCGTGGCAGTTGGGGTGGAGGGGGACTTTCTTCCAGGTGGCCAGCTCTACCGGCACCTCGGGCAGGGGTTTGAGGAAGGAGCGCTCGGTGGCGAAGCGGGTCAGGGGGCGTTCGCGGGTCGTGCCGTGGAGGCGGTTGCCGGCGGTGCCGAGGACCCATTCGATGAGCTGCCCGTTGGCGTCGACGAGGTCACGAAAGTCTCGGGTGGGCAGGAAGTTTCTCTTGATGTACTTCACCCCCGACTCGACGATCCCCTTCTTTTCGGGGTCGTGCGGGGGGCAAGGCGAGACCAGGAAAGAGTAGCCCTCGGCGAACTCGCCATAGGAGCGCTGGACGTCGGGATCGTGGTAGCACGCCCGGGTGATGGCGCACTTGGGGTTGTCGATGATGACCTTGCTGCTGGGTACACCCCCGAAGAACTCGAAGGCCCTGCGGTGGCAGGCGAGCCAGGTGTCCGTGGTCTGGTCGGTGACGAACTCGGCGTACTGGTGGCGGCTCCAGCAAAGAGTCATGACGAAGAACCAGGTGGGCACTACCTTGCCGGTCCGAGAGTCGAGCAGTTTGGGCCCGGCGCCGAAGTCCACCTGAGCCGCCTCGCCGACGAGGAAGTCGAGGATCACGGTGGGCTTGGGAGATTTCTTCTCGATGCGCGCGAGGAAGCGGCGCACCGAGGAGTAGTGGCCGGCAAAGCGGTGCTTTCGCACCAAGGCCTGGTGGATGGCGACGCCCTGGACGCCTTGCTCCCGCCACGCGAGGATTTGCTCCTCGTAGGGAAGAACCGAGGAATTCGGCGACACCTTGGGGGCGGGGCCCTCCAGCGCGGCCGCGATCGCCGCGTCGTCGGGCAAGGGTTGTGCGGGGTCGAGCCAGCCCTCGCGTGCAAACACAAGGCGAAGCTCCGCCGCCTTCCTGCGGCCGATCAGACGGGCCTTGGCCAGGTGGCGGTCGGCTTCTCCCAGGCGCATACGCGAGAGGATATGACGGTACTGGTGCATCTCGAACCTCCTGTTGGCCATGCTCTCCTCCGGATCCGTTGACAAGGGATCCGCAGGCTACACTTGGCTTGAGAGGTCCGAGACCCGACGGGCGGTCGGGGTGGAGCCATTACCCCGATCCCGGGGTGGCTCCATTACGGCGATCCTGGCTTGCCATCCCCGCAGGGGCTGGCTCCATTAGGCCGATCCTACAATGGCTCCATAAGCCGATCCCGGAATGGCTCCATAGGCCGATCCTGGGGTGGCTCCATTAGACCGATCCCGGTTTGGCTCCATAGGGGCGGTCCGTGTCAAACAAGGACGCCGCGAACTGCCTGGGCATCAACGGCTGTCGCGCCCCGTGGGGGCGTGTGGATTGAAACATGGAGATGGGCACCGGGAAGACTCGGTCATCGGTGTCGCGCCCCTTGAGGGTGCGTGGATTGAAACTTGGATCCGCCCTGGACCCAACCCACTGCCACAGTCGCGCCCCGTGCGGGCGCGTGGATTAAGACGAACATCCTGACGGCAGAGGCTAAATCGCTCCGCGTGTGCATAGATGAATCATTGACAGAGCCCAAGTGCTATAACTGCTACATAACATCAATATCTACTCTTGCCGCGGCATCGCTCTTCCAAAAGCAAGCAAGTGTAGAATATGGATGTTTAGGTTGATCTATGTTAACGCCAAGCACAAGACACCTTTGAACGTGAGATCCTTCAAATGTTTGAGATGCGATTCCCCTCATCGTCTTGAGTCTTGAACTCTTCTCCGCTTCCTTGAAGGCGTAAAGTATAAGGGCGTCTGTTCTACGCTCATGGGGAACAACAACTACAGAGCATAAATGCTTTGGGTCAGTAAATGTTTTCTGGACTTTAGTGCATATCTCTGCAAACATCTTCTCAGTCTTCTTTTGCTCATCGAAAGCCATGTTCAGGAGAATATATGCAGTATCAGCCCACCGCTTGAACCGTTTCTGCTCGATAGCATCCAAAACCGCACGCCACCGCTCGGTTATCCTTAATCTTGGCTTTTCCGTAACTATGCCCTCCGAACGTGCGATACAGTAATCATCTACTTTTTTGGAACAACCGGTCAGTATGAGTTCCTCTCCCCCAAATTCAGTGAGACCAATATTGAATCCAGTATCTAAATAGAACCCTAGAAGGTCAATTTCGTCTGCAACAAATAGCAAGTTATCAGACAATTCTGCACGTCTTTTTAGATAATGAATGCGTTCGCCCATCGAATCCAGCATGTCAAATACCAATTCTAAGTCTGCAAGCAATATACATGGGGCAAGCCGATGGTTCTTAGGGATCCAACCGGTTTCCTTCAAGAGCCCCTGATTGGTTTGAACTACAGCAAAATCCTCCAGCGTTACTGAAAGCCGTACAACTGTATGTACATCATCCAAGGCAACGGGGAAGTTTGGAAGAAGCTCGGCCAGTCTCTCTGGTTTCTCCAGTACTTCCTGGACTCTCGATGCCAACCGCCACGACTGCTCAGATGGTTCTAGGATTGTGTGCTGTATATGACGTCTCGCTCTGTCGGCCGACCCTCTAAGGGCTGGCCACGCAACTGAGTGTGATTTGGCCTCAACTATAAACAGATAGGAGTCAACGCGCAAAATCAGATCTGTCTCAAATTCAAGGGCCCCTTCTTTCCACTTATATGAAGGCTTGATCTCAGAAAGTGGAAATGCCTTGGCGAATAGGCGTTCTATCTCAGCCTCCAGAAATTCGGATCGCCCAAGATGGTAGGCAGTCTTGAGGCTTGGGATTTCAGAGATTAGGTGGTTTAACACCGGGAAAATGAAGCTAAAAAGCCCTTGGGGAAGACAACAGAAATACTTGTCAGCATCTATGCGTATGACGGGCTGTATCCATATTGGGTTGTCAAGAAACAAATACTCGGGAAGCTTATCGGAGAGACTTCCAAAATTCAGGCTCATTTTGTCCAAAATTTGCTTCACCGGTTCTACTGGTAAAGCCAATCGTGTCGCAACATCCTGTGCAGTGAACGTGTAGTGTGCTCGTGCAATTGTGTCAGAATGACATATCAGTAAGAATCTAAGCTGGTCCTTTGTAAGGTCTTTTCCAACAATGGCGGCCAAAAGTCCTGCTTCAATCTCCTCAGAATAGCCGAATTGTTTGCAGTACTTTGAAACAATGGCGGTATCTTCGTGCCAAACGTTGCTCAACTTGTCCATATGATCATTGACATTCTCTTCAGTCATTTCCAACAATGCGTGGAATATAGCAACGGTTTGGGTAGCAGAAATTCCGAGGTGCCTAAGAAACGCATCGTTGATTCTAGCGCAAACAGCTTCGGCTATCCCGGCTACCTTATCAAAGTAGCCCCAGTTCCTAACTGTTTGCGTATGGAGGCGAAGATGTTCCTGGAGAAGCCGTATCGCGCCTTGCTCCTCCGGGAGGTCTTTTTCCAGATCTATCATCCTTTTCGACGAAAAGGATTCCCCGAGTTCTGGAAGGGTTTGCAGGCAGCGCTCAACGACATCTGTACTGGCTGGAACGTTGCCGAACTCGGTAACTGGTACTTGTAGAGATAATGCCTGAAGCAATTCAACATGTGATTGGTTAAAGCCGCTCTTGGCAGCCCAAGAAGTTACTTTCCCTTTTTCATCGATGGAGCCGGTCAACCCATAGTACGATATCTGAGCAAGTAGGCTTAAGGGATCTACTTCTCTCAATATTGTCCGGATCTCCGATAGGAGCACATCAAACTGCGTTGCTGAGTCTCGGGCCATCTGTAAAACGCGGGGAAGAATGACTTCTCTAGGAATGTCTGACAGAGGGTGTCGATAGAAGGTAAGATCGTCCTTTCTTTCTTCCGCTCTCCTCGCCTTCCGCCTGTCCTTTGCACCTTTGCCGCCCTGATGTTTCCTCACGGGCCCCATTCGTGTATCTCCCGTCGCAAACTGCTTGAGTAGGAGGGTTCCTGCTACGTCGTCACCAATGGATAACGATTGGACAGGCGGCTCTGTTCATGTGTATCGGTCGGCTACTGCTTCCAGTGCTCAATCTTCCGTGCCACATCTCGCATTGACGAACATCGGCAGCCTTCCGCTGCTTCAACTTGGGCCAGTGTTACAGGATACCTTTCCAGAAGGCTCTTCAGTTCAACTCCACCGACGAGCTTCATGCTCTTTCGTCGCGCGACTTCCTTTGCCTTTCTTGAAAAGACACCATTCGTAAAGAGAACGGTGTTCAGCGCTAGCATCGAACCGGCGAAATACCGTGCGCGATATCCGTCGAAGGCGGAAACCATCTCCTCCAACACATCCTCTTCGAGTTCGGCCGAAAACGAGGAGTGCTTGCACTGGATTACGCGAACGCCGCGGTCTTTCAAGGAGAGAACGTCCATCCCCTGATCGCCGGAACCAGGCGTAAGAATGACGTCCCTCCCCTCTTTCTGTTCGAGGAGCGCCGCCAGCGCCTCGAACCGATCCCACGTCATCGAACAGAGATCGTTCATGGTCAACGGCGGCGGCTTGGAGGAGGCCCTCTCTCCGTCGAGCATGTCATCCGCCAGTTCACGACCGAGGTCATCCTCGGCAGGCATGGGCATCAAGAAGTCCCTGGCGAGATCCCTCCGTCGCATGAGGAGGGTGTTGAGCTTCTCGTCGAAGGTTTTGAACTCACCCCTCGGATCCTTTGCGATAGGAACATAGACGTGCACGTCCTTTTCCTGGCCGATTCGGTACGCGCGGTCTGTCGCTTGTGCCTCCTTCGCGGGGTTCCACCACCTCCCGTAGTGGATCACGTGATTCGCCTCTGTGAGCGTCAAGCCACACCCTGCGACATCGGGTGAAAGTACGATCGCTCCAAAACCAGGTTGTGCCTGGAACCGCTGCAAGATTCCTCGCCGGGTTTCGGCGCCCGCCTTCGTGTCGGCGCTTCTCTTCGTGGCACCATTCACAATATCCACAAGGGTCTTGGCCGTCTCACCGATGGTCCGGGCGAGAACTTGCTGCATGACGAGGCTTCTGGTGAAGATCAACACCTTCTCGTGCTGTTTCCGTATAGAGGAGATCGTTTGGAGAACTGCTTTCAACTTTGGGCACAACTCGATGATTTCTTCCGTGCTCAGACGATGGATTCCGTCCCGGGACCGCACGAGTTCGGGGTGCTGGTAGAGAAACATGAGATTGTGGATCACCGAGAGGCGCAGTTCCGGGCCCGCAGTGCGAAGGTTTCCAATGAAATCCTCGTGCATGCTCCGCTGTTCTTCCGATAGCACGCAGTCGATGACATGCTCGTGTTTCGTCGGCAAATCCGCAAGAAGCGTCTTCTCCCGGCGTTTCACGTAGGAGTCCTTGTGCGCCATCCGGAGTCGTCGCTTCAGTGTACCCAAGACTTCGGACCTGTTCTCGTGCGTCTCTTCGAGGGGCTTCTCGTAGGAGTCAGAGAATTCCTTCTTGCTGCCGAGAAGGGGACCAGGCTGCAAGAAATCAAAGATGTTCCAAAGATCGAGGAGCCGCGTCTCAACGGGCGTACCCGTGCACGCGATTCGGTATGCCGGATCCAGGCTCTTTAAGGCGTGAGAGATCTTGCTGCTGGGAGTCTTATACTCCTGGGCCTCATCCGTGATGACCGTTGTCCACTTGATGCGAGCCAACGAGTGTTGGTAATTCACGACGGTTTCATAGTTGGTGAAAACGATCCTGTGCTGCCGTATCTTGTCGAGATCAAGGACGGGTTCACCGATTGTAGTTTCTCTGCCGTGCGCTGGTTTCTTGAGAGCTTTCAGATTCTTTCCATGCAGGACCAGATAAGGGGAGAACACATTCCCTTTGAAGGCGAAAAATGTCTCTATGTCGCTTACCCATGTCCCAGCCTCCAAAAGAATGACGGGAGTAACCACCAGGATTGGGTTCCATGCGACAGATCCCGATTCCGTGCGGTGTTCCCCGAGATCTCCTCTTTCGATGACCCATGCGAGGAACGTCAGAATCTGCAGGGTCTTCCCGAGACCCATGTCGTCGGCGAGCAGGCATCCCCTTCTCCCTCGGCTGGAGAGCGAGTAATTCAACTCCAGCCACTCGACACCCTCCTTCTGGTGCTCCTTCAGTTGTTTGCCGGTCTCGAAGGCCGTCGGTAACGACCACTTGAACGGAGAGACACCGTCCTCGGCTCTCTCCTCTTCGACGTAGTCGACCTCATCCTCATTGCGGTAGATCAGGAGATATCGGCCGTCCTGATCGCCCTCTAGCTTCTTCTGACCGCCCTTCCCGCCGAGGATCCTCTTCGCGAGGTCCTCCATCCCCTTCGAGAAGCCGTCGTCGAGAGTGATCGTCCGCCCCTTGAAGTCGATAACCTCTTTGCCTTCCTGCTTGTTGAGTCTGACCTCGTGCAGGAACTTCTTGAACTCTGCCACCGAGCGAAACTCGATCCTCTCCTTCGTACCGTCAGGATAGGTGCTTTCGATTCCGATCGTCGGCGGTTTCTCCCGTGGTCCTGCCTCGCCCCCCTCCTCGTCGAACACCCCTGTCGACCCGATGAAGGGCCTCGAAACGAAGGGAAACTTGCCAATTCCCTCCACCCTCGGGCCAAAGTCATCGAGTTTGACAACTTCCGTCACCCCATCGAATACTGAAGCGGGGTTCGAGAGCACTCGGGCTTTCTCCGACCCGAAAACGTGCCGCACGCGCTGCATCCTTCGCAGCGCTTCCTTCTGCAGGTCACCGAGGGCAACACGAATGCGTCCCCCATCTGGATGATCCAGGGAGTAAACGTCTTGAACCTCCTCGAACCGCAGAAAGGACTTTTTGAAGGCTGCGGGGTCGACTCCCGTCGCGTCTACCCTTGGCACAAGCGAAACACGACCCTTGGCGTCAAGGTCGATATCGACGCCAAGCTCGGAGGGGATAATGATCCGTTCCTTGTGGATGTAGTTGTCGAGTTGGGCTCCAACATCTTCCGCAAGCCCTTTGATGGTCGAAAAGGCGACCCAGGCCCCTGAACCCGACTGCTGCGTCTCAGCAGCTTCGTTCGCCTGGTCGATGGTCGTGAGGAGATTGTAGGTGGAATTGTCGAAACGGTATGTGCGGTCTAGATACCTCGCGAAGGCACCGCAGCGAGTTGGATGCACCTGTTGGGTGCCGAGGTAGAACCGGTACCGGTACCGAAAAGAGGGAGTCCCCAGGGACCCGTCCGAGTGAAGTTCGATCACAAACGGCGCCCAAGGAACGATTTCCTCGAAGACTCGAATGCCTTCAGCTTCGAGAGCTTGCAAGTCCTCGTACACGATCCGGACCTGCCCCGGTGCTTCCTCCGTTGCCCGGCCGAGTTCGAGTGCCTGAGACAAGATTGCGGGGAAGGCTCTTCCAAGCGAATTCGGTGCATTTGAAGCTGCTCGTGCAAACGAATCTGGGTCCTCAAAGTGGCCCGATTCGGAGACGATCAAAAGGCCGAAATGATCAGCGTTTACCTGGATGCCGGGCAGAGGAGACACGAGGGTGAAGCACGGGTCTTGCCTTGCGTCCGGAGTAGCGTCTCTCATGATGCCTTACCTTGGGCGGATGCCAAAACGAGCCAGCGCATTGGCAAGGTTGATTTGCCAGGCTCCCATGTGGATTACTCTTGCTGCGCACTTGTATCGATCCTTCAGCGCAGGCTCAGAGAATGCTTCATCCGTCCAAAAATCCTCCACGTGCTTGGGATAGTTAGCTCTCTCATAAAGAAAACAAGCACCGACCCGACTGAACTCGATAGCTAGAACGTTTCCGAAATCTAATAGAAATGCGCTATTGTTGGTTTGCCCGCCAATTCTCCCATATCCTTCAATGGCCTTCTGGCTCGTCCGAAACAATGGAACGAGCCGTGCCCGGTCATCCTTTCCTAGTAGACACCGTGTCCGCGTGAAACCCTTGACATATCGCAGCCAAAACTCTTTCCGTCCTTGCCGTTCCGCCCCCTGGGTCATGACGTGTTCAAAGAAGAACACAATGTCGGCCCTAGAAAGCCACTCGATCACCTTGCTCTTCGCATCCTCGGAAATACCCGCCCAGTACAATCCGTTTGTGCTGATTCTCGGGTCCCCGAGCTTGTCACTCTGCAAAATACCGTCTTTTACCCGATCCACGAATTCGGGATAGCGATTGAGCACGTCAGACAGGATCAATCGAACGATGCCTTTCTTGAAGGTCTCTGGGGGCATATCAGGCAACGACAAAAGGTCAGAAAACAGATATTGGACCTCCTTGGCTTTGTCGGGAGCACTGGAATGGTAAGAAAACCCATCCAACGCCATATCCACAGCGGATCGTAGAGTCTTTTCGTAGTATTCGGTCCCTGTGTGAAAGCTTCGTTCTTTGAATGCCTCGTGGACGGGGCGATGTTGACCGACGATACGTTTTGCGAACAATTCCGGGCCGGTCGGACCAACGACTTCTTCTGGAACGCTCTTCCACGTTCCCATCGCTTTTTGGTAGCCGACATACCCGACGAGCAGTCGCTTCGCGAAGGACAAGACATCCGCGTCCGGTCTACCGCTTTCCCACTTCATGTGTAAGGAGTGTACTAGTCCCCTGATACTCCGGGGGTTCATATCCGGACGTGTGGACACCAGATGTTTCAGAAACTGCGGAGTTGCTGCCACGGTGGGCTCCCAGCAGAGTTGGCGCATCGCGTAGACATCAGGAGGCCCTTGCCTGCCTTGAAGGAAGTCATTCCAGACCTTTAGATAAAGCTCCGGGACCTTACGCGGTTTTCTCTCCGTTGTAGGATCGGATGATTCGATGAAGGCGAGGACCTTGGCGAATCTCTTTTCCATTGGCACATCGACGTAGGAGCGCAAATCGTGAGTGGTCAACGACATCGCGTCCTGCAGGTCGCGTTGAAGAACATCGACCCATGCCGTCCGTCCGTTCAAGATTTCTTCTCGTCTGTCATGGTGACCAGGATCTGCTTGCCGCGCTGCTCGAACGAGCGAATCCGGATCTTGAACACTACACGGCGACTCTTGTCCATATCTACCGCGCCATTGACTGTGTAAGGCTCAACGCTTCCTCGTCCGGTCGCTGACAGGAGATCGAGAAACCTGTTCCGTGATTCCCCTCCAAGAGCTTTCAAACTTTCCATGACCACCGCCATGGAACGTCTCTGGCTCAAGGGAAGATTGTGTTCGTCGGTCCCTCGCGTGTCTGTGTGCCCTTCAACGATGATCGCGTTGATATCGTCTTTGAACTTGAGAGTTGCCTTCGCGAGCGTCGGCATGAACGTTTGCAGGAATTTCACCCCCGGTTCCGGTATCTGGTCCTTGTCTACCTCAAATTGCAGCAAACCTTCGGGCACCAAGATGACAAGAGAGAGAGGGTCCTTGGGATCCGCCTTTACCTCTACCCCGTCTTTTTCGATGAACCGTTGCAGTTCTTTTTGAAGATCGATGAGGATGGCTCCCCGAACCCCTTTGCCCTGCTCCTTGGCGTCATTCCACGTTGCGCAGAACCTTAAGGATTGATCCGACACGGAGTGTCGGTTCAATCCAATGTTCAAGAAGCCGCGGTGGACCCGGCGAAGACGTGTAGGGTAATGGTTCGACGGTGGCTGAGAGGGTTTTCAGGAAAGCGGGGCGGCGGCCGC
>JACRMM010000067.1 GCA_016214985.1 Deltaproteobacteria bacterium
CACATCGGGCACTGGTTGCACGGCATGACGGCCGGCACGAGCACCTCTTTCCCCACCCACTCGGCCGGTCCGGCCACGACCGTGCCGCTGATCTCGTGGCCCAGCGACAGCGGCGGCTTCACGACCGTGGGCACGCCGTCGCAGAAGTACGACAGGTCGGTGTGGCACACCCCGCACCCCGCCACCTTCACGAGCACCTCGCCCGCCCCCAGTGCCGGAACGTCGATCTCCGCGCGCTCGAGCACGCCCTTCTCACCCGTCTTCGGGTCCGTGGGCTTCGTCATCTGCCAGGTCTGGATCTTGGTCGGAACGCTCATGAGTTTCTCTCCTCTCCGATCAAACGGGCTGGGATATTGAGAAGCCGAGACGCCGGGGGCTGAAAGGCTCAAGTGTTCAGATCTCTCGGCCTCCCAACAGCCCAACCCCATAGAATTCCAGGATCTAGCGTCCGAGCCAGTTAGCAGTTCTGCCACACGGCCGGCCGCTTTTCCAAGAAGGCGGTGAGGCCCTCGCGGGCGTCCTCGGTGGGCATGAGGTCGTGAAGGTAGAGCCGCTCCACCCGCGCCAGGGCGTCGCCGAAGGAAAGCCCCTTGGCCGCCCGGATCGCGCGCTTCGTCGCTCGCAGGGATGCGCCGGACAGGGAGGTGAAGGTGGCGAGGAATTTCCCGAACTCTTCGGCGAACGAGGCCAGGGGGATGACCTTGTTCACAAGGCCCAGGGAGACCGCCTCGGGGGCACGGATCACCTCGCCCCCGCACAGGAGCTCGAAGGCCCGCTTCTCCGGCACCATTCGAGGAAGCATCACGACGGCGAGTGGGGGGAACACCCCGAGCTTGATCTCGGGCTGTCCGATCTTCAAATTTTCGGCCGCAACGATCATGTCGCAGAACAGGGCGACCTCGCAGCCTCCCCCGAGCGCCGCGCCCTTCACCGATGCAATGGTCGGGATCTCCAGGGTATCGAGGTGGCGGAAGATCTGGTGGAACACCTCGATCATCCGATCCACCTTGTCGGGGGTGTGGTCGGCCACCTCGACTCCGGCCGAGAAGGCCTTGTCGCCCTCGGCCGTGAGAACCAGGGTGCAGAGCGCCGACTCCCGCGCTTTGACCTTTGAGAGGGCGTCGTTGAGCTCCTCCATGGTCGGGATGTCGAGCACGTTCAACGGCGGCCGGTTGATCGAGATCCACGCCGCTCCGTCGGCGTCGCGGACCTTCAAGTATTGATACTCAGCCATGATCGGGCCTTTCTCCACACCACGCGGCATGTGGCACGGCTCAGATGTACTGTCCCCCATCCACCTTGATGACCTCTCCTGTAATGTGCCGGCCCCAGTCAGAGGAGAGGAAGGCGACCAGCCCTGCCACGTCCTCTGGCTTACCGGCGCGCTTCATGGCGCTTTCGTTGATCGCCGCGTCCTTGAACTCGGCCGGCATGCTCTCGCCCATCTCGGTCAGGATGAACCCCGGAGCCACCGAGTTGCAGGTTACGCCGAACTTCCCGAGATCCTTGGCGGCGGCCTTGGTCAAGCCGATCACGCCCGCCTTAGCGGCCGAGTAATTGGTCTGGCCGAATTTGCCCCTCAGGCCGTTGATCGAGGTGATTGAGACGAATCGCCCCCACCCCTGCTCCTTGAACACCGCAGCAGCGGCCCGTAGGTAGTTGAAGGTGCCCTTGAGGTCCACCTCGATCACCCGATCGAACTGGTCCTCGGTCATCCTCCAAACGACCCCGTCCCAGTTCATGCCCGCGTTGGTCACCAAGATGTGGACGCCTCCTAGCTTCGCCACGACCTCCTTCACCATCCGGTCTGCGTCGGCGAAGCTTCCTACGTCGGCCTGAACGGCGAGCCCTCGGCGGCCCATGTCCTCTAGTTCCTTGACCATGGTCACCGCCTCGTCGGCGCTCTTGCGGAAGTTCAAGGCCACGTCGGCCCCGAGTCGGGCGAGCGTGCGCACGATCTCGGCGCCGATGCCCCGCGTGCCCCCGGTGACGATCGCCACTTTTCCGGTCAGGTCGACCATCGCTCCTCCTTTCGGTTGGGTTTCAGCGATCAGCTCTCAGCGTTCAGTCTGAATCGAAAACCGCCTTGACCCGACAGCTGACGGCCGCTCTCAGCTTTCTCTTCGAATGATCATCGCCATCGTAGAGCCGCCGCCGCCGCAGATGGAGGCGACGCCGAGTTCCTTGTCCAATGCCTTCAGGGCGTAGTAGAGGGTCACGAGGATCCGGGCGCCGGAACAACCGGTCGGGTGACCCAGGGCGATGGCTCCGCCATGGACGTTCAGCCGGGAACGGTCCCAGCCGAGCATGCGCTCGTTGGCCAGGATCTGCGCTGCAAAGGCCTCGTTCACCTCGATCAGGTCCATATCCGAGAGCGCCATGCCGGCCCTTTGGAGCACCTTGGGGATGGCCACGCCCGGGCCCTCCCCCATGACCTTCCCGTCGACAGCAGTCTGGGTGTAATTGACGACCGAGAAGAGGGGCTTCACCCCGCGCTTGGCCGCTTGCTCGCGGGTCATGGCGACGAGGAAGGCCGCCCCGTCGGTGAGGCCGCAGGAGTTGCCGGCCGTGATGACGCCATCCTTCTTGAACGCCGGCGCGAGCTTCGCCATCGCCGCCGTGTCGACCTCGTAGCGGATCGACTCGTCCTTGGAGAAGACCACCTCAGGGTTCTTGCCCTGGGCAGGAAGGACGACCGAGGTGATCTGCTCGTCGAACCAGCCGTTCTTCTGCGCCGCTGCTGCCTTGTTGTGGCTCGCGGCCGCGAATTCGTCGAGCTCGTCGCGGGTCAACCCGTACTTCACCACCAGGTTCTCGGCCGTGAGCCCCATCGAGAGGTCGGCGATCGGATCGTGGGAGTCGCTCCACCCATCCTCCAGGGTCACCGGCCCCATCCCGAAGCCCTTCCACCGATAGCCCCGCACGAGGTGGGGGATGGTGGACATACTCTCCATGCCGCCGGTCAGGACCACCTCGGCCTGGCCTACCTGCAGCAGCTGGGTGGCGAGGCTCACCGCTTTCATGCCGGCGGGGCATGCCTTGTTGAGGGAGACGCCGGGGGTCTGCGGGCCGCACCCGCCCTTGAGAGCGGCGGTGCGTGCCGGGTTGACGAGGTTTCCGGCCTGGCGGCACGTGCCGATGATGGCGTCCTCCACCTCGTCGCCCGCCACGTTGGCACGACGAAGCGCCTCCCGGATCGGAAAGGCTGCTAGATCGTAAACTTTCAGGTCCTTCAACGTCCCCCCAAACCGCCCCATCGGGGCGCGGACGGCAGAGACGAACACGATGTCGTTGAGTGAACGCAAGGGAATCCTCCTTATCCCGGGCCCTACGGGAGCTTTCGCCCCGCCGTGGACCTTATTATCCAAGAAGCAGGGCCCGGCCGGTGACCAGACGAGTGATCTGGTTGGTGCCGGTATAGATCTGCGTGAGCTTGGCGTCGCGCATCATCCGCTCCACGCCGTTGTCCTTCATGTAGCCATACCCGCCCATGACCTGGACCGAGTCCGTGGTCACCTGCATCGCGGTGTCGCTGGCA
>JACRMM010000010.1 GCA_016214985.1 Deltaproteobacteria bacterium
ATCAAGCGCGTTCGCGAACTTCGCAACAAGATCGAGAACGAGGCCGCCCAGATGGAGCCCGATGTGCCCGCTCCAGACTCACGACAATTAGACCCGGGTTTGCCCGTGGCCATTGCAATAACCTAACCGGACAACGCTGAGACAGATTGAAAGGCTGCCCCATTTTTCCGATCCGCGATGGGGAGGAAGAGAAATGGGGTGCAATAGAAGACGACGTGATGTGGATAAGGTCAAATAGCCCGGAGGCAAAGGCTCCCAAGGGGATCGAAGTTGTCGATCCTTCCTTCACTTACAACCCTGGTCGGAGGGCTGAAAAGAACCCGGAGGGGGAGAAAATTAGCAGGTTTAATAGTCGCTTTCGTGATTTCGTGACGGACAAATGTAACATTCCCCTCTTCAGTGATTTGGAGAACATCCGAAGAAAGTTGATTCCGGACCTTAAAAAGTTGCGCCGGCTACCGGATGATCCAAAAGAGCGGAAGAAAGTAAACCAAATATGGATGCAGATTTATCGGCGATTCTGGAAACGGAGAGATAGGATCCGCGGGGACGAAGGCGAGGATGCTTGGAATCAAGTGAGGGACGAGATCCCTGAATGCAACATCCCCGTTCGACGCGCGGGCGAGCAAGACTGGCAATTGGCGGAAGTTGGCGAAAGCTTCCTGGGTCCTCGATTTCTCAAGGACGTTGATCTGACGAAGCTCTACGAAGGGACTCAGGCGGATATCATCGACCTCGAATATCTGGAGGAAGGGGGGGGCAGGGGCGGCGCCGAGACCAAGGAGGATGGCAGAATCGATTGGGATGACTGGCGCGAGTTCCTGGTCGAGTGCGGCGCCAAAACCGGGCCGTATCTAGATGAGCATGATCCAGCGAGCAATTCTGAATACTTGTGCTCGGAGGCCCTAGGGTACGGGAGAAACAGTGGCAATTTTGGGAAGGCCATTCGTGACGCAATCTCTCAGACTTCGGAGTACAGCCGAGACGGCTCCCCCCCGTTTTGCCTGAAGGCGGGCTCGAAAACCTATCGGCTGGATCCCTTTACGGAAGAAATCCTCAAAGAAGACCAGAAGAACGACTATCTGACGCGAAGATTAAGTAATATCTGGCCTGAAGCTGAAGAGAAAAGGACGCTGCTCCGTTTCACCTTGGGGGGGCGAAAGAAAGTTCTGTACACAGACACAAATGTGTTGTTGCTGCACCAGCAACTTAGTTTGCCGCTCAAGGTTCTGACAGACAAAGGACTTCGTTGTTCCTCAGAGACATATGACGATACGCCAGAAAACAGACGTTTACTGGATGATCTGGTTCCGTACGTCAACTGCGCTAGCCGCAAGTACAATAGAGAACTCCTCGTCAACGCTGGGATGAGAGAGAGGGTGGACGTCAGCACGGTGCTGATGCTCATTGCCCACTGGTATGAGAGCACACCGGCTACGTCGAGGATTGCAGAGGGTTTTAGTCCCTATCTCCGGATGGTTACAAGATTTGCGCGTTCCTCCCCTGCGCAACTCCGAGACCTGCGCGCCAGACTGAAGCTATACGACCCAGGGCAGGATGAGCTTGTGCCGTGGGACAAATGGCGTGAATGTGCTCGCAACGAATACTCCCCCTCGTTGTCGTATGAACTCCTCGGGGCGCTTCAATCGACGGTTGGAGCGAGTGCCGATGATATCGTGAAACAGTTGATCCGGTGTAGTCCATTGGAGGACCACGAGGATGACGTTGGTGACGCGATCGTCTGCGCCGGAAGATTTTCAGAGGCCCACGGAGACGAAGAGTTGGCGGACCTCTTTAGGAGGGCGCTTGCAAAGGGCAAGGTGAGAGCGTTTGGGAAGAAAGTAACTTCTCCGGCCAGACTCCCAATACTTTGGGACAAGCCCCCTATCCCGAGCGATGGGCACGGCGGCCTCCGCATTACTCTGGAAGTCGCGGTGGACGAGATGTTCCGCCGAGGAAGGGAGGTCCTAGGCTGGCGAGCGATGAGTGGGTCGTCTCCCAAATTGGAGTTGACTGGCAGGAAGTCGAAGTTGGACGAATGCAATGCTGGCCGCGTGTTCCGAACGATTAGCGAATTATTGGAAAGGCTCGGTGACATTCATCCGCGTCTTCAGAAGAAGGTTCAGGCGTTGGGCTTGTTCTCCTCCCCGACTTCCGTTGCCAACGGGATTGTCCTGGTCGACGATATCGGAGTTCGCGTGAAAGAGGGTAGCACGGAAGTTGTGGCGTCCGTTCCCTATTGGTTCTCCGAAAGGGAAGAAGTACTCCACATTCAGCGCGGTTACCCACTCCACCGCGCTTTGCCTGAGTTTGTCGATCTCACCTACGGCACTCAGTTTGGCCTTTCGTTCCACTATTTCTGGGAAGCCCAGAAGGCCCCCTCGAGACTCGTGGTCGATCGCGGTGGACTTGGTGCCCCCCGCGACCCTGCGACAGAAAGCGCTCCGTCAGGTGGAGAAGGGAGGTCGAAGAGGCTTGGGGAAGAGCCATTGGACGACGATCTCCTTGCCAGAGCCCAGCGGGGCGCCGACACCCCTGGGGCTTCGAAGATACCGGATCACCCGCGACGCGGCGGAAGTGCTTCCTCAGAGCCTGACCGAGACCCTCGGAGCGAGGCGGAGGGAGGACTAGACGACGAGGAAGAGTGGACCGGAGAAGGTTCAGGGGGCAGGGGCAACGGACCCCGGGCGGAAAACGTTGGGAACGGCAAGCAAGAGCAACGGAGGCGAGGCCGCCTGTGCAGTGTGGTGATATCTGAGCGAAAACCTCTGTCACCGAAGGAACGGGAGGAGAAGCAGGCGCGCAGAAAAGAGGTGGAGGACGCCGGCCGCAAGCACATGAAGGCGTATCTTGAAAGACTCGGCGCGAAGGTGTTCTCCCGAGAGTCGGAGAAGATTGGCTATGACTTTGACGTGACCGTCGGGAACGAAACCTTCTACGTTGAGCTGAAGGCAAGTGAGTATCGTTGGGACGGCTGGGAGGAGGCCCTTTCACGAAACGAGTTTTTGAAAGCCCGCGAGCTGCGGGAGGAGTATTTCCTGTGTGTCGTGGATCGTGCCCTCAGTGAAGACTGGTCGATCTACTTCATCAAGGACCCTGTTGGCGAGGTTGCCTACTACTTGTTCGACCATCCGTGGAAGGCATTTTCTGAGGACATGAAGGACCACGTGGACCGCCTGAAAGCCCAACAGGGCATACCGGAGGATTGATCGGCCCATGGCGACCATGATCCCGGAAGCCGTGCGAAGCTTCCAAACGGAAGGTGAAGAACAGGTCTATCGCTTCCTCGCCAACGTGGCCAAGCCGGACTTGGCCCACACCGTTTGGTACACGCCCGATGTGGCCGACAGGGAGCCCGACTTCGTCTTGTGTTCCGACGAGGTGGGTATCGTGGTGCTGGAGGTCAAGGACTGGGCTCTTCAGCAGATCCGCAAGGTCAACCCACTGACTTTCGAACTCCAAATGGGTGCCAAGGTCGAGGAGAGGACAAACCCTCTCCGGCAGGCCAAGCAGTGCTGTCTGGAACTTCGGGATCGGATCCATGCGGATGGCCGGCTCGTTGCAACGGATCCCTTTTACCACGGCAACCCGAAGATCCCACTGAGCTTCGGGGTGGTCTTCACCCACATCAACAAATACGAGTACATGCAGCAGGGTTTCGGGACCGTGCTGCCGCCCGACAAGGTCCTCTTTTGGGACGACCTGAACCCAAGTTCGGACATCTGCTCCGACGGATCGGGGAGGTGTTTCCGCGAGGCCATGAAGGAGCGCTTCCCGCCGAGGTACCCAGTGGTACTCAGCGGCAAGGACAAGTACGTCCTCAAGGAGCTGCTCTTTCCCGAAGTAAGGGTGGAGGTTCCCTCCCGGGGCGGCGGGGAGGACGAGTACGGTTGGAGGGAGGAACGCCTGCGGGTGCTCGATCACAACCAAGAGGCGATCGCCCGGAAGTGGGACGGGGGGCACCGGATCATCGTCGGGCCGTCGGGGAGCGGGAAGACTCTCGTCCTGGTTCACAAGGCTGCATTTCTTCGGAAGTACAATCCGAAGATCAAGCGGATCCTCTTCCTCTGCTACAACATTACGCTCGTGAACCACATCCGCCGCCTTCTCGGTGCCAAGGGGGTGCCCTTGGGAGAGAGTGGCGTCGAAGTGCTCCACTTCTTCGAATTGTGCTCCAGGGTGGTCGGGGAGGCGATCCGGTACGAGGGGGAGGACGGGACCTACTACGACCTCGTTGTGCAGGAGGCCTTGGAACGGGTCGGATCGTGTGGCCTGCGCTACGACGCCATCCTGCTCGACGAAGGTCAGGACTTCTCGGACGAGATGATCCGCGTGGTCACCGGGCTCCTGAACCCTGAGACCGACCACTTGACCATCGCCATGGACGACGCCCAGAACATCTACGGCCCAAGGGCGTCGTGGAAGAAGCTTGGGGTCAATGCTCTCGGGCGAGTGCACCGCCTCCGGGCCGTCTACCGAAACACCCGAGAAATCAAGATCTTCTCGGAACGCTTTTCCGGACTGGGGGGAGATGCTGAGGCGACCGCGAGGCAACTGGAGTTGCTGCCCGACCTTCTCGCTTGTCATGGCACGATTCCCGAGGTGCGTCACTATCCAGACCTGAGCACTGCCCTGCGCACGGTTCCGGAGATCATCCGGGAACTACAGGCAAAGCACGGGTACCCGATGTCGGAGTTTGCCGTTCTCTATCCGATGCGGTCTCCGTCGGCCGGGAAGGGCGTCCACCTTCCGCTCGCGATCCAAGCAGCGCTCGATGCCGAGGGGATCGTCTGGCGCTGGGCGTCCGAGGACCATCGGGCCAAGAGGTCCTACGACCTCACGGCCGATAGCGTGACCGTGTCAACCGCTCACAGTGTGAAGGGGTTGGACTTTGCCTGCGTGTTCTTGGTTGGGTTCGACCTCCTCGAACCGGGGCGGTGGACGGACGAACAGATCCGGAACCTCACTTATGTAGCAATGACGAGGGCCCGGTATCACCTTCACGTGGTCTACTGCCGGCGGAACCTGGTCGTGGAAGGGCTGCTCTTGAGTCGACAGGCTTTGTCATAGGACGTTGAGGTCTCTACTCATCCATCAAGGTTGTGCGCCGGGAGGTCCTGCTCGTGATGAAGAAGAGACCCGCCAGTAGATCGAAAGAGACCTCCACTTTGTCAGCCGCGACGCTGAAGTTCAACCTGAGTCCTTCCCGCCTTGCTCGTTTCTACTACCACGAGTGTCAGCGGTATCTTCGCTTTCATGCGACGCCCACCGCCGCTCGAAAGGGTCAGGGTGTGCCCGGCCAGGATGCAGGGGGCAACCGCGTGACGCAGGCGATTCTCGCGCGGGGCTACGAGTGGGAGGAAGAGGTCCTCAAGGGTGCGCTCAAGGAGCGCGCGTTGGTCGCAAGAGGCAAGGGGCCGCTCCGGGAGCGCGCTTTCACAGTCCCGGATACACTCTCTACCCTTCGCTCCATGAAGTCCGGTCAGTGGATCTATCAGCCGACGCTCTCCGTCCCCGGAAGCTTTCTTGAGCACTTTGGCCTTGAGGATCTGTGCGAGTTTCGGGAGTGCCGGCCTGACCTGCTCACCGTAAACGGAAAGGAAACCAAGAATCAGCTCCGAGTCGTCGACATCAAGGCCAGTAACGAATTGAAGCCCTCTCACCGGATCCAGACGGCGCTGTATGCCCTCATCCTCGATGAGATCATCAAGGAGGATGGGATGCCGCTCGACCTCGACACCGCCGAAGCGGGCATCTGGCTCTATGGGCATCCGGGACCGGAGCACTTCGATCTCGGTCCGAGCCTTCGCCTCGTGCGGCGCTTTCTGAAGGAGGAGCTACGGGGAATCCTGGAGTCTCCCCTCCATGACTTGCACTGGCACCTCCACTATCGCTGTGAGTTGTGCGAGTACTTCGGATTCTGCAAACAGGAGGCGGTTGCCACGAACTCCGTTTCACTTCTGCCTGGTTTGTCGGTAGGGGGGCGACGATACCTGCGTGGGGCTCCTTCGGGCAAGAAGCCTGTGAACAGCCTGGATGATCTGAAGGGATTCCTCAAAGGCAAGAACACCCGACAGACGGACGAGATTCTTGCCGCGTGTGGCAACCTTCGTGGGCGGCGGTTGCGTCTGCAAAAGGCCGTAAGGGCGATCCAGGAAAACGAGATCGTACCTCACGGGACCTCCTGCCTGTGCCTCCCCAAGAACGAGAGCGTTCAGATCGTGTTGACGCTTCAGAGCGACCCTCACTCGGGGCAGACGTATGCCGCGGGGATTCTTCGGGGGAAGGGGACGGATGTCTACGGAAGCGGCCAGGAAGTTCAAACCTTCGTCGCAGCCGGGCCGGACGACTGCGGTTCGATCCAGAGAAGCTTCCTCTCGAAGCTCCACGGAATCTTGGAGCAACTCCACCAATACAACAGCAAGCGCGAGTGGAAGGATCAGAAGTCCCTTCAGGTGTATGTCTTCGACAGCAATGAGTACACCCTCTTCTCGGAACTCATGCTCGAGGGGCTCAAGGACGCGACACTGGCACCGACGGCTCTTCGCCTGCTCTTCCACTTCCAAGATGAGCAACTCGCGGGGATGGACGAACACCCCGTCGATCAAGTCCCCCACCCGGTCGTCGTCGTCACCCGGGCCATCCGGGAGCTGGTCTCGCTTCCTTCTCCCTTCGTAGTTCGCCTGCCCGAAACGCACAATGCGCTCAGACCCGTAAGCACGACGTTCACGTACGACGCGGGCGACCTGTTCTGGTCGGAGATGTCCAACTCCCTCAAGAGTGACTCGATCTTCATGGCGTGGCACGGGGGACGGGCGGACGCGATCGGATGGGTGGAGACCGAGATTGCGAAGCGGCTGAGGGCAACGAGCACGGTCATCGAAGGCTTAAGAGAGAGGGTCGGGAGCAGCCTGTTTGCATGGCCCCAGAAGTTCCTCTTCCCCGCCCTTGCGACCTATGCGAACCCGGAGATATCGAGGCTCGCGTTCATCGCCCGGTACGAGGCATTCATGCGTGCCATCGAGGTCCGGGAAGCACGGGCACGGTCACCGGAGGAACGACTCGAGGACGCAACGAGCGTGGAGGTCATGTGCGTGGGCGGGACCCGATGGAAGGTTACTCAGCCGCAATTGGCCGACAGCATTGAGGGTGACGACTTCCCGCGTTGGCTCATTGTCCCCGATGATGACGCGGGGGAACAGGCGCAACTGGGACACAATGACTTTGCGCGACGAAACCGCCTCTATTCCGAGAAGAACCGAGGACGGTGGGTAGCGGCGGTCACAGACGTGGAGAGCACGCCCGTAGGGGTTCTCTCCTATCTTACGGTCAAGATCAACGGCACGCAGCCTTTCACAAAGGGCTCTCGGGCCGTCCTCCACACGCGTTTCACGGACTTCACCACAGACAAGGTTCTCAGAGCGCTCGCGGCCGTCGATGGCGATAAGAAGAGCGCTTTCCTGCAATTGCTCCGCGAGCCGACGCGATATGCAGCGGCCGTCAGGCTCCCAAAGGCGGTGTCCGTCCGAGTTAAGGGGCTCGCGGGGCAAGGCTTCACGAAGAGTCAGAGTGAAGCTTTCTCCCATCTCGCCAAGAACCTCCTTACCCTGGTCTGGGGCCCACCAGGCACTGGCAAGACCTACTTCCTGGCGAGAGCCATCCTCTCTCTTGTAGAAGCGCATGGAGGAGCAGAGTCGGATCTGCGCATCGCCGTCACGGCGTTTACCCATGCTGCCATCGAGAACCTCCTGCTGGAAATGCTGAAGGTCCAGAAGGAGAGCGGACTGGCGCGCGCCGTGCGGATCGCCAAGCTTGACGCGCCCCGAACCGGCCGCGGGCACGAGCTCGACTGGGTCAGTAAGGAGCGCGCAGGATCATTGGGGGCGCCAACCGTCGTTGGCGCGACCGTCTACGCCTTGGATACGGCGATGAATAAGGGAGGTATGGCGCCCGTCGACCTCCTCGTGGTCGACGAGGCGTCTCAGATGAAGTTCGGGGAACTGGCGCTCGCCCACGGATGCCTGGAGCCAGGGGGACGATTGGTCCTCGCCGGTGACGACCTTCAGCTACCCCCGATTATCAGCGGAGCCTATCCGGAGCGGGAGGATGGTCTCCCGGACCTGCACGACTCGGTCTTTGCCTACCTCCGGGCGCGTGATGACGAGACCAAGCCTTACACGTGGCAGCTCAACGAAAACTGGCGGATGAACGCCGAACTGAACCGCTTCCCCGTGATCCTCTATGGGCCCGACTACGTGCCGGCGACCCCGGAGATTGCGAAGCGACGAGTCCGTCTCGGATCGGGAAAACCATCCTCCGATGTCGCCGCATGGTTGCTCGACCCAGCGTACCCTTTGGCAGTCTGCGTGATGCACGGCATCCAAGCGGCGCAGGAGAATCCCGTTGAGGCGCGCATTGTGGCCGGGCTGGCCGGGGACCTTCGCAGGCGCCTCTTAACGACGGACGGGAAGCCCTTCAAGAACTCGGATCACGGAGATGCTGCTTTTTGGCGCGACGGTCTGTTCATCGTCAGCCCCCACCACGCGCAGATCAGGACCATCAATGTCGAACTGGCGAAGGTGCGGGAATGGAAGTCCACTCCCTTCGTGGACACGGTCGACAAGATGCAGGGGCAGCAGAGCCAGGTTGTCCTGGTCAGCTACGGAGTCTCGGACGCGGAGACCGCTCTTGGGGAAGCAACGTTCATCTATAGCCTCAACCGGCTCAACGTCTCCATCACGAGGGCGAAGGCAAAGTGCGTGGTGTTCCTTTCCCGACCGCTCCTCGAACCTAGCCTCGAACTGTTGCGGGACGCACGCGCTGAAGAGGGATTGGGTTTCATGCAGGCATTGGTCGACCACTGTGCCGAAGGAGAAGCGAAGACATGGCAGCTCACTCCCTTTGGAGGCTCACCTCAGGCAACGTTGAAGACGTATCGGGTGGGATGCTAAACCGACGACGGTTCGACGGTCTCCCCCCAAGGGCGAAGAGCGGCTGGGCGAAGATGTCACCGCAAGAAGCGAGGGATGAACGCAATATGCCGATGGAAGAGGGGGAGGTGGATGTCGGTCCCGCGGGTGCTTCGACGCGCGTAGCTCCATGCCCTCGCCCCAGCTGACGCGCCAGTGGAACGTCCTGCAGGAGCTCGCGGCTTCCCGTCGGGGGCGGACGCTGGACGACCTCGCCGAGGTCACGGGCACCAGCCCTCGCACGGCGCGGCGCGACGTGGAGGACCTGCAGGGCGCAGGGTTTCCTGTGGAAACCCTGCGCGACGGCCACTCCGTCCGCTATCGACTGAGCCGGGGCGCGCGAATTCCCGAGGTTCCCTTCGCTGTGTCCGAAGCCCTGGCCCTGCACTATGCGGCGCTGTCCTCCCCGTTCTTTGCGAACCCGAACTCCGCGCGGCGCTGGGAAAGCTCAATGCTGCCCTGCCCTCGGGCGTTCGAGACTACCTCGGCCGCTTCGAGCCCCTCTTCTCCCACGGCACCGCGGCCCAAGGTGGCGAGGAGACCCTCTCCATCCTCCGCGTTCTCCAGGAGCAGATCGTCGACCGGTGCCGGGTGCTCCTGTCCTACCGGAATCTTCGCGGCCAGGCGAGCGAGCGCGTGGTCGATCCCTACTGCCTTCGTGTTCACGGCCGTGACCTCTACCTCCTGGGGCACTGCCACCTGCGCCAAGAACCCCGCGTCTTTCGGGTGGACCGCATCGCAGCGGCCGAACCCCTCGACGAGGAGTACCGACTGCCCGCCGGTTTCGACCCCGAGGGCTTTCTCGCCACGAGCCTCGGAGTCTTCCTGGGCGAACCGGGGGAGGCCGTGGTCCGCTTCGACGGCGTCGCCGCCCGCTTCGTCGCCGAGCATCCCCTCCACCCCTACCGGGGCGACGTGGAGATCCTGTTGACGGTGCAGCGCTACGGCCAGGGTGCCGAGGTCTTGGGCCCCCCGGAGCTTCGGGACCGAGCCCGGGCAGAGGTCGAGGCGATGCGCGCACGGTACCGCGGGCCGGACGAGGAGTGACACCGGCTCACGACGCCCCAGGCACGCGAACCCATCGACATTTGCAACCGTGACGGGATCTGTCACAGGGCCCTGGTAGCCTCGTCTCGACCTTGGACGGAGAGGTTGAGCGACAATGGGGCCGGACCTGCCTCACCGCCCCTGTAGCACGGGCTCAGCCTTCTCCTCACTGATCGAGGCAAGTGAGGGAAGCGAGATGAGGAAGAACCGATTCTGTGCGGCGTTTACGGGTGCGCTGGTGGCCGCGGTGTTGCTGTACGGCTGCGGAGGCGGTGGGGGTGGCGGAGGAGGAGATGATGGGGGCGACCCAGCGACCACGAACAACAAGCTCGTGGTCCTCAATCACATGACCCCCACCGGGTACGTTCGCGACGGCGTGGAGACTTACGGTCTTAAAGGGCCGAGCTCCAGGGACACGGACGATGCCTTCTTCGACTTCGCTAGACCCCTGCCCTACGGCGAATCCGAGACCGTGTACCTCGGCGACGACCAGTGCGACCTGTATTGGGACCTCACTCCTATGGCAGCGGACTCGTTGAACCTCATCCCGAATATCGGGAAGCCGTTCTTCGTCCCCTGCGGAAAGACGCTGGCCTGCACGGCGACCATCAAGGTTGTCGACTTTCCCGGCTCCAAAGTGAGGTTCGCTGACCTCGACTGCGCCACTCCACAGTGACAGCAGGCCGTGTGCCCTGCAACGCAAACGCACCCGAATGAAGGAGATCGTCTTGCCGCCACCTACTGTCCTCCTGCCCGACACCACCGCGACAGACGGCGCGTCAGCCGAAGCCGTCGGACCTGACCGCGAGGGACCGACCCGCTCGTCGGTACCTTCACCGGACTGGCTGGGTGCTGCACGATCCCTGTGGGAACGAGTGACCGAGATCGAAAAGGCGGTCATCACGGCCCGTCTCCGTGACCAGGCGGAGCGGGTCGCCACAGACCATTCGGACGAGCTCGTCGCTCTCGCGACGGCGGCCCAGGCACTGATCGGGGTGCCCGGAAGCTCGAACGCCGGACCCCACCTGGCACGCGCTTCGGCCCTTCGGCTCCTGGGGCACCTCGACGAGGCGCTCTGGCACGGCGTCTGCGCGGCCAGGGACGCGCCGGACAACTCCGCCTGCCGCCGGGAGTGGGCGGCTCTCCAACTCGCCCTCGGCGAGCCGCACGAGGCGGAGAGGGCCGCCCGGCGAAGCGTGGAACTCGATCCCGCGAACGAGGCCTCGTGGCGGATGCTGTTCCTGACTCTGCTGGCGCGAGGGAAGTACGTCGAAGCGAGAGAGGCCATCCGACGCGCCACGGCCTGCGCGCCGCAGGACCCGCTCGTCCGCGCCCTCTTCCAGGGAGTCGGCACGCTGGCACGCACGGCGCGCTCTGGCGCCCGCAGCGGTCGTCCGGCGGCGCCGGACCGCAGGATGCGGCACCACTACCAGCTCGCGCATGTGGGCCTTCGAGCCTGGTGTCAAACCCACCCGACGGTCTTCTTCAGCGCCATGGGGTCCGACGACCGAGACAAGCTCCTGGATCACATCTGGGCGTATCTCTGCACCCGCTGCGACCCTCACTGGGAAGCCGACTTCGACATTCGGGACGTCGAGGTCACGACCACGCTGATCGCGGACTTCCCGACCGTGCTGTTTTGCTTGCCACCCCCAAAGTTCTGGCCCGAAGCGCACTTGACCGCGGCAGTCTGGAAGGTGCCCCTCTCCAACATTCTCGCCGAGGTGCCGACAGGCGAGCCGGCGGAGGCTGCCGAGGCAAGCGTGCCTGACGATCCGGACGCGCCGCCCGAGAACTCCGTCGCCTATTTCACTCTGGAGAAGGGGTATAGGGAAGACGGCACCGAGTGCACCTACGTTTGCTCCTGGGGCGGCACGGACGAGCGTCGGAATTTCGGGGAAGGGCCGCCGCCAGATACCGGCCTCTTTCTCGATGCCGTGTCTCACTTGCTCTGGGAACAGTGACGCGAAGTTTGAGGAGTCTCTTCTCGGCAAGAGCGGCGACCCGGCTCGCACGGTCATGCCTACCACGCAGGCAGGTCTTGAAACGCGTCAGACGGAGATCGTCCCTTCGCCGTATTGCACGACCTGATCGTCGGTGGTCACGAGCTTCATCCCGCCGCTCAGCTTCCCGGGCCGGCCCCGAGGGCTGCGAGCCTCTTCTTCTCCTCGGCCTCGCTCAACCGGAAGTAGATCGGCACGAGCCGCGCCGGCTCCACGGCACGCCCCGCCTCGAGCTCACGGAGGCCGAGCCGCGCCACCTGGCGCACGGCCACGGCCCAACGGCTGGAGTCCACGGCCAGGAAGCGCTCCCCCAGGGCCCTTGAGAAGATCTCGGCGTAGGGTCCCAGTCCGGAGCCCAGGACCAGGACCGGCCCCGTGCCTTCGGCGAGCGCGGCGGCCAGGGCCGACGGCTCCCAGACGCCCTCGGGCACCACCCGCTGCCCCGTGCGACCATCCCAGGCCCCGCCGTACACCTGCCCCTTTCGCGCGTCGAGGATCGGGGCCACGACGCCCGGAAACGGCATGGCGCCGGCGGCCAGGGCCTCGAGCGTCGACACCCCGGCCAGCGGCAGACCCAGGCCGTAGGCAATCCCCTTGGCCGCTGCCACCCCGATGCGAAGGCCCGTGAACGAGCCGGGGCCCGCGGTGACCGCGACGGCGTTCAAGTCGCCCTTGGCCACTCCGGCGCCCTCCAAGGCGGCATCGATGAGCCGGAAGAGGCGCCGGGAGTGCTGCGCTGCAGACGCCTCCACGACCTCGGCCCGGACCGTGCCGCCGACCGCGACCGCCACCCCGACGGTCTCGGCCGCGGTGTCGAGCGCGAGGAGAGCCGTCATCCGGCCATGAGGCGGGCGACGTCGTTGTACATGACGAAGGCCATCAGGAGGAGAAGGATCATCAGCCCCACCTGCTGGGCCGCCTCGCGGAACTTCACGCTCACCGGCCGGCCGCGCACCGCCTCCACGAGGAAGAAGAAGAGGTGCCCGCCATCCAGGACCGGGATCGGGAGGAGGTTCAGGACGGCCAGGTTCACGGAGAGGATCGCGATCAGGAAGAGGAAGTTCAGCGGCCCGGTCTGCGCCGTGTCCCCGGCCATCTTCGCGATCGCGATGGGCCCCCCCAGGGTCCGAGGGCTCACCCGCCCTGCGGCCATCTTGCCGAGCACCTCGAGCGTCATCCAGGTCCAGCGACCCGTCTCCCGAAGGCCGATCCAGGGCGCCATCCACGCGGGGCTCCGCTGGTTCTCGACCGCGCCCGAGGGCGAGATGCCGATGACGGGGCGCTCCTCGACCTCGCCGAAGAGGTTCTTCGCCTCCCGCCGGGTGGGCTGGACGCGCACCGTGAGGGTCTCGGCGCCGCGGTGCACCGTGAGCCCGAGCTCCCGCCCCGAGGAGGAGCCGATCGCCTCGGCCATCTCGTCCCAGGAGCCGACCGCTCGGCCGTTCACCGCGGAGATCCGGTCCCCGGGCTGAAGACCCGCCCCGGCGGCGGGCATGCCCGAGCTCACCTCCCCGACCACGGGCAGGAGCACCGGCGTGCCAAAGAAGCTCAGGACCGAGAAGACGACCACAGCCAGGAGGAGGTTCATCGACGGGCCCGCCGCCACGGTCGCCAGGCGATGGCCCACTCCGCGCGCGCTGAAGCTCGCGGCGCGGTCCTCGGGCGGGAGCTCCTCGTCGGGGTCCTCCCCGTAGAGCTTCACGTACCCGCCCAGCGGAACGGCCGACACGGCGTACTCCGTGTCTCCGCGCTGCCAGCCGAAGATCCGGGGGCCGAATCCCAGCGAGAACTTGAGGACGCGGATCCCGAGCCGCTTCGCGACCAGGAAGTGTCCCAGCTCGTGGACAAAGATGAGGATCCCCAGCAGGACGAGGAAGGGGACGAGAAAGTGCAGGAGCGTCATCACGAACGGTCCTCCCGGCCATGCTCGGCCACCCACGCGCGCACGAAGTCCCGGGCCCACACATCGGCCTGGAGCGCGACCTGGATCGACTCCAGCGGCACCGCGCGGTGGGCGTCGAGGGCGGCCTCCACGACCTGGGCGATCTGGAGGAACGTGAGGCGCCCTCCGAGGAACGACTCGACCGCGATCTCGTTGGCCCCCGAGAGGACCGCGGGAGCCGTGCCCGCCTCCTCGAGGGACCGGTAGGCGAGGCCCAGGCAGGGAAACGCCTCGGCGTCGGGCGGCTCGAAGGTGAGGCCCTTTTGGGCCCACAGGTCCAGGCGAAGCTCTTCGAAGGGAACCCGCTCCGGGTAGTTCAGAGCGTAGGCGATCGGCCCGCGCATGTCGGCCACCCCGAGTTGCGCGAGCATCGACCCGTCGACGAACTCCACGAGAGAGTGGACGACGCTCTGGGGGTGCACCGTGACCTCGATCGCCTTCGGCTCCACGCCGAAGAGCCAGTGGGCCTCGATCACCTCGAGGCCCTTGTTCATCAGGGTCGCCGAGTCCACCGTGATCTTGGGGCCCATGGACCAGTTCGGATGCGCGAGGGCCTCTTCGGCGGTCACCGAGCCCAGGCTCGTCCTGCCCTTGCCGCGAAACGGCCCACCCGAGGCCGTGAGGATGAGGCGGCGCACCTCCTCGGGGCGCCGCCCCTCCAGGACCTGGAACAGGGCCGAGTGCTCGCTGTCCACGGGCAGCAGCCGCGCGCCGCTGCGGCGGGCCGCCTCCATGACGAGCGGCCCGGCGACGACGAGCGTCTCCTTGTTCGCGACGGCCACGTCGCGCCCCTCGAGGAGCGCGGCGTAGGTAGGCACGAGGCCCGCGGCGCCGACGATGGCGGAGACCACCAGGTCGACCCCGGCCGCCGTCGCCACCCGCACCAACCCCTCGGTTCCCCAGCCGACCTCGACGCCCGGGTCCACCTGGGCGCGCAGCCGCTCGGCTTCACCCTCTCCGGTCACGGCAACCACCCGGGCGCCCGTGGCCCTCACCTGCTCGGCCAGGCGATCGAGCCGGCGACGGCCGGCGGCCAGCCCCGCGACCCGAAATCGTCCCGGAAATCTCGTCACGACGTCGAGGGTGCTCTCCCCGATGGAACCGGTCGACCCGAGGACGGACAGGGTCTTCACTCAGCCCACCGTGAGCCGCAGGTACGCGGCGTAGAGCGGCAGCGCCAGCAGGAACCCGTCCATCCGGTCCAGGACGCCGCCGTGGCCGGGGAACAGGTGGCCGGAGTCCTTGACCCCGGCGCAGCGCTTCCACAGGGATTCGGCCAGGTCTCCGAGCTGAGCGGCCACATTCAGGACGATCCCCAGGACGAGGCTCACCGCGGCCGAGTGCGGCAGCGGCAGCGTGGCCCCGAGCAGCGCCCCGATGGCAGCGCTCGCGGCTACGCTCGCCACCGCCCCCTCGACGCTCTTCTTCGGGCTCACGGCCGGCGCGAGCCGGTGCGTCCCGAAGGCGGTGCCCGCGTAGTACGCCGCGGTGTCACCGGCCCACACGACGAGGCAGAGAAAGAGCACGGGCGCGATCCCGTGTCCGCGGACCCACACGGCGTGGCCCAGGAAGACGCCGATCACCACCGCCGCCCCGAGCGACGCCGCCCACCGCTCGAACATATCCGGCCGGGGACCGGGCCCTGTGATCCACGCCGCGAAGTACGCGGCCGCGCCGAGCGCGAGGACCGCGCTCGTGGCCCCGCCCGAGCGTCCCAGGAAGCTCAGGATCACGGCGGCCGCCCACAGGGGGGTAAACGCCGCCTCCAGCGGGTTGGCGCCCGGGGCGGCGAGCGAGTGGTACTCCCGCGCCCCCACGGCTCCCAGAACCGCTACGGCCAGGGCGAACACGCCGGGGCCGCCGAAGGACAGCACGACGAGGAACACAGCGAGCAGGATCAGGCCCGTCTTGACCCGTAGGCTCACGGCTCCTCCTTCAGCTGCTCGGTGGTCAGCCCGAACCGCCGCTCCCGGCGGGCGTAGCTCTCCAAGGCGCGCTCGAACTCGGCCTCGCGAAAGTCCGGCCAGAGCACGTCGGTCACGTAGATCTCCGCGTACGCGATCTGCCAGAGGAGGAAGTTCGAGACACGCATCTCGCCGCTGGTGCGGATCAGGAGATCCGGATCGGGCAGATCCGGGGCGTAGAGGTAGCGGCGGAAGGTCTCTTCGTCGAGGCGGCCGGGGTCGGTCCCGTCGCGCAGGAGCCCTCGAAGGGCCGAGAGGATCTCCTCCCGTCCGCCGTAGGACAGGGCGAGCACCAGCTGCAGGTCGCGGCACTCCCGGGTCTCGCTCTCGGCCCACGCCAGGGCGGCGCGGGCCTCGGCCGGGAGTTGTTCGAGCGCCCCGATGGCGCGTACCCGCACCCCCTGCTCCTTCAACGACGGGGCCTCGGTGCGCAGGAACCGACGCAAGAGTCCCATGAGTGCCCGCACCTCGTAGGTCGGACGGCCCCAGTTTTCGGAGGAGAAGGCGTAGAGGGTAAGCACCTGGACGCCGGCCCGGCGCGCCGCTCGAACGACGGCGCGCACCGACTCGATGCCCTCCCGATGCCCCCGCACCCGGTTCCAGTGCCGCAGGCGTGCCCAGCGCCCGTTGCCGTCCATGATGACGGCCACGTGGCGAGGCGTCGCGCCGCCAGCGGCGGCCGGGTCGGGTTGCGTCATCGAGGGGAGCGGTGCGGGCGCCGCGATCTCGAGGGGTCACACCTCGAGGATCTCGGCCTCCTTCTTCTTAAGGAGCTCGTCCACCTTCGCTACGTATCGGTCGGTGAGCTTCTGCGTCTCGTCCTTGAGACGGCGCACCTCGTCCTCCGCCACGGCCTTGTCCTTGTGGAGTTTGTCGAGCTGCGCGTTCGCGTCACGCCGGGCGTTTCGAACCGCGACCTTGGCATCCTCGCCCATGCCCTTGACGACCTTCACGAGATCCTTGCGGCGCTCCTCGGTGAGCTTGGGGATGGGGATCCGGATGACCGCGCCGTCGTTGGTGGGGTTCAAATCCATTTCTGACTGGAGGATGGCCTTCTCGATGGCAGGGATCGCGGTGCGGTCCCAAGGCTGGATGGTGATGAGCCGAGGCTCGGGGATCGACAGGCTCGCCACCTGGGTCAGCGGCGTCGGCGTGCCGTAGTACTCGACGCGCACCCCGTCGAGCAGCGTCAGGCTCGCCCGCCCGGTGCGAACGCGGCCGAAGCTGCGCTGGAGGGCGTCAATCGCCTTGTCCATGATGGTCTTTGCGTCGCTGATCACGGTGTCTGCGGTGGCAGCCATGTCTCGTCAGCCTCCTACTTTCGTTCCGATCCCCTCGCCGCAGATGGCCCGCCGAATGTTGCCCGGCACGGTAAAGTCGAACACGACGATGGGGAGCGAGTTGTCTCGGCACAAGGAGATGGCGGTGGAGTCCATGACCTTGAGATCCCGCTGCAGGACCTCCAGGTAGCTCACCTCCTCGAAGCGGCGGGCGTCAGGGTAGAGCACGGGGTCCTTGTCGTAGACCCCGTCGACCTTGGTTCCCTTCAGGATCGCCTCGGCGCCGATCTCCATCGCCCGGAGACTCGCCGCCGTATCGGTGCTGAAGTACGGGTTCCCGGTGCCGGCGGCGAAGATCACGACGCGGCCCTTCTCCAGGTGTCGAATCGCGCGTCGCCGGATGTAGGGCTCGGCGATCTGCTGCATGGTGATCGCAGAGACGACGCGAGTCACCGCGCCCGTGCGCTCCAGGGCGTCCTGGAGGGCGAGGCTGTTGATCACGGTGGCGAGCATCCCCATGTGGTCGGCCGTGGCGCGGTCCATGCCCCGAGCCGAGGCGGCGACGCCGCGGAAGATGTTTCCACCCCCGATCACCAGTCCCACCTGGACGCCCAGGTCCCGCACCTCGGCCACCTCCCGGGCGATCCGGTCCACCACCTCCTGGTGGATGCCGAAGCCCTGGGAGCCCATCAAGGCCTCTCCCGAGAGCTTCAGCAGGACGCGCCGGTAGACCGGCCGGGGATCGGCCACCTCAGGCCCCTTGCAGCTGAGCCACTTCGGCCGCGAGATCGGTCGAGCGCTTCTCGAGCCCCTCGCCGAGCTGGAAGCGGACGTAGCGGCGCACGCGGACGTTCTCCCCAATCTCGGACACCATCTGCTTCACGTAGTCCTGCACCGTGATGTCCGGGTTCTTGACGTAGGGCTGCTCGAGGAGGCAGTTCTCCTTGCCGAACTTCTCCAGACGCCCCTGCACCATCTTCTCCACGACCGGGGCCGGCTTGCCCGACTCCAGGGCCTGCTCGGTCAGGAACCGCTTCTCCTTCTCCAGGTCCTCGGCCGGAATGTCCTCGCGGCCGAGCCAGCGTGGGTTGGCGGCGGCGATGTGCAGGGCGAGGTTGTTCACGAACTCCTTGAAGTTGTCGGTGCGCGCGACGAAGTCCGTCTCACAGTTGACCTCCACGAGCACACCGATGCGGCCGCCCCCGTGGATGTACGAGTGAACCAGACCCTCTGACGCGATGCGGGCCGACTTCTTCGCCGCGTCCGCGAGGCCCTTCTTCCGAAGCTGTTCCATCGCCTTCTCGAAGTCCCCTCCGGTCTCGGACAGGGCCTTCTTGCAGTCCATCATGCCGGCTCCGGTGCGCTCCCGGAGCTCCTTTACGGCGCTTGCGGTGATCTCCATCGAGGTTCCTCCCAAAGAGCTGAATCGTGTGTTCGTCAATCGGGCAAGAGAGCTCTGAGCGCTCGTCTCTCCCACTCACCGGCCGGCGACCCTTGCCGGAGAGCGGACGATCGGCACTGCAGGGCGCCTACTCGGCGTCGACCGCGTACTCTTCGACCTCGTAGGTCCCCCCGGCCTCGCCGGCGGCCGCCGACGGCTCGGCAAACTCCTCCTGGAAGGAGCCCTGCTGGCGGTCCTTCCCCTCCATGGCCGCGTCCGCGACCTTGCTGCTGAAGAGCTTGATGGAACGGATGGCGTCGTCGTTGCCGGGGATCGGGAAGTCGATGCGATCGGGGTCGCAGTTGGTGTCGGTGATGGCGACGATCGGAATGCCGAGCCGGTTCGCCTCGCGCACGGCGATGTCCTCCCGGGCCGGATCGATGATGAAGACGACCTTGGGCAGGTTCTTCATGTCCTTGATCCCGCCCAGGCCCCGCTCGAGCTTCTCCCTCTCCCGCGAGAGCTTCAGCGCCTCCTTCTTCGGGAGCAGCCCCATCGTGCCGTCGCTCTCCATTCGCTCGAGGTCGCGCAAGCGCTCGATCGAGCGCTTGATCGTCTGGAAGTTGGTGAGGGTGCCGCCGAGCCAGCGGTGGTTGACGAAGAACTCACCGCAGCGCCGGGCCTCCTCTTCCACGATGTCGGCCGCCTGGCGCTTGGTCCCGACGAACAGGACGTGACCGCCCTTGCCCGCGGTCTCGCGGACGCACTCGTAGGCCTGGCGGAAGAGCTTCACGGTCTGGGAGAGATCGACGATGTGCACGCCGTTTCGCTCCGTGAAGATGAACTTCTTCATCTTCGGGTTCCAGCGGTGGGTCTGGTGGCCGAAGTGGACGCCGGCCTCCAACATCTCCTTCATGCTGATGCTGCTCATGGGTCGTCTCCTCGTGGTTGGCCTCCGCCCCCTTCTCCCTGCCGTCTCAACCCGGTTTGATCCGGGCCACCACCGGCAGTCCAGGAGCGTGCGTGATGGGAAGCCGGTACAGGTAACACAGGGGGTCGCCCCCGTTCAAGGGAAAAGACCTTGCGGAGTCCACCACCGAGCACCGCGGCGCGGCGTGAATGCGTGCGAGCCCGCCGGATCTGCGTCGCGGAAACCCCATGCGTTTTCGCTGCCTTGCCCGAGGATGCTCCCGGAGGGACGGCGACAGCAGTACGAGATCGCCTACGGTGCGGCGGGCGGCGGCGCCCCCGGACCCGCTGGTTCCACCGGTTTGGTCGATTCCACCGGTTTGGTCGATTCCGTCGAATCCTTCGGCTCCGCCGGCTCCGTCGTCGGGGCCGTCGGCGTCGAAGCCTCCGGCCGGTGAAGCGCGATGGTCACCGACGGCACCGCGGCGAGGCGCGCCACACCGGCCGTGAGACGCTCCGCGGCGATGCCACCCTCTTTCTCGAGGAACCTCGCCATCTTCGCCGCATAGGCGGCGGCGAGGTCCCAGGGTGTGGGAAACTTCTTCGCGAGCTCACTCGGGACACGGTCAGCCTGCGCGTCGATCGCGACGCGCAGGCCCTCGCGCTGGGCCAGCGCCGCCACGCGCTTCAGCGCGTCCCGCGCCCCGGTCCGCAGCTCGGTGCTGCGCTCCGCGAACAGGGCGGCCACCGGCACCGTAACCGCCGCGCGGCCCTCCTCGGGTACCAGGGACCATCCCGAGGGACCAGCCCCCTCCCCCGGCACCGCGGCCAGGGCGGCCCGAAGCCGCGCAATCTCCTCCTGCCGGCGAGCCCGCTCCCCCTCCGCAGTCCGTTGCGCAGCCTCCCGGGCTTCGAGCACGGCGCCCTGATCGACCGCCTTCGCCGTCACCGCCTCGAGAGAGCCCTCGAGCTCCGAGATCCTCTGGCGAAGCGCATCCGCCGCGGTCCGAGCCTCTTGGAGAAGCCGGTCGTAGTTGCAGGTGACCTCCTCGACCCTCTCGCGCGCGACGAGCTCGCCCTTTCGCTTCTCGGCCGCGAGGAGCGACCCCTGGGACTCCGCGTCGGCGAGCCGGCCGCGGCAATCTTCGGTCTCCTTGCGCAGCGCCGCCAACTGAGCCGCCTTCTCTTCGGCCGCGACCTGGGCCTGTCGCCGCGCGGCGTCCCGCTCCTGCTCCGCGGCCTCCCGCGCCCGCCGGTCGAGGTCCTGGTCGGCCCGAAGACCGGCGTCGGCCTCCTCGCACCGGTGCAGGCGGCGGTCCAGGTCCCCGGCGCGGCTTCGCTCGCTCGCGGCGTCCGTCCGGCACGAGGCCAACTCCTCTTGCGCCTTCTGGAGCTTGCCGGCCAGCGCGTCCTTCTCCCCGGCCTCAAAGGCCATCCGCTGGCGCAGGTCTTCCACGGTGCCCTGGAGCTCCTGCACGCGGACCCCCTGCGTGCGCTCGGCCTCCCTCGACGCCACACACCCGGCCCCCACCAGCGCCACAGCTGCCCAGGCGAGCAGCCACCGGCTCACGACAGCCGCTCCCGGGGCAGCCACACGTAGAACTCCGCGCCCCGCCCGGGCTCGCTGCGCGCTCGGAGGAATCCACCGTGGGCCTCGACGATCCTGCGGCTGATCGGCAGCCCCAGGCCGGTGCCCTGGACCTTGGTCGTGTAGAAGGGCTTGAAGATCTCCCCGAGCTTGTCCGGCGGGATGCCCGGCCCCTCGTCGCTCACGCTCATCTCCACGAAACCACTGACCGGCAGGCCGAGGTCCAGCCCCTGGGTCGGCACCGCGGCCGTGTGCACCGTCACCTTCCCCTCCGGCCCGGTCGCCTGCCTCGCGTTGATGACCAGGTTGAACAGCACCTGCTGGATCTGCTGGGGATCCATGGGGATGTCGGGGATCTCGGGATCGAGATCCAACACCAGCGCGCCCGCAACCCCTCCGTCCTCCCGGGCCACGAAGAACACCGTCTCCTCGACCACGTCGTTCAGGTTCGCCTGCTTCCACTTGGGCTCGGACTCGCGGGCGAAGCTCAACAGGTCTCGAATGGTCTTGTCGAGCCGGTCGGTGAGCTTGAGCATCTCCTGGACGACCGGAGACCGGGGATCCTCCGCGCCGAAGCTTCCGGCGAGGATCTGCGTGGCGCCCGCGAGACCCGCCAGGGGGTTCTTGATCTCGTGAGCGACGCTTGCAGCCATCTCGCCGATGGAGGCGAGCCGCTCGGCGCGCATCATCTGCTCCCGGTGGAGACGCTCCACCTCGCGGCTCGCGGCGTCGAGCCTCGAGATCATGGAATTAAACGAACCGCCGAGGCGCCCGAGCTCGTCGGCGTGGCGAACGGTCACTCGGGCGTCGAGGTTGCCCTCCTCGGCCTTCTTCATCGTCCGCACAAGCGAGCGGATGGGGCGGTTGATCATGAGGGTGTTGAGCAGGCTGATGGCCGCCGTGACGAGCAGCACCGTGATGAGCGTGGACCCGAGCATGAACCGCGCGTTGTGGCGGATCTGGTTCTCGGTCTGCGCCATGGAGAGGCACACCTCGAGGACGCCTACGATCTCCTTGGACGGATCATGACAGGTGTGGCACCGCGCCTCGTTCGCCATCACCTCCACCATGCAGAAGCTCCGGTGGCCCCCCTCCTCGCTGCGGAAGGGCTTGGACCGATCGAGGCTCTGAAACACGTTGAAGACGAGCTCGTCGACCTCCTTGCCGATCTCGCTCGGCTCGGCCGAGTGCATGATGACGCCGTCGGCATCGAAGATCCGGATCGTTTCGATGTCCCGGAACTGGCCCATCATCCGGATCACCTTCATCACGTCCTTCTGGCAGCGTCCCTCCATGTCGATGCGGATCACGCTCGTCACGGTCTGCGCCAGGATGCGTGCCTGATTCTTGGTGTTCTCGATCGCCTGGCGGTTCTGGGCCGAGATGGTGATGAGCGCCGAGCCGCCGAGCACGACGACGAGGATCACCACGATCGCCAGGTTGATCTTGAGATTGAGCGAACGAAACAGCATGAAGGGAGAGCGGGCCCGGGGGGCGGCGCGCTCAGGCAACTTCGGGCACCCCCGGCGCCGGCTGCGCCTCGGGCGACAAGACCGTGGTGACCGTGATCGCCTCGCACGCCGTGCAGTCGAGGCAGCGGATGCAGTGCCCGGTGTTTTCCCCTTCGTACACCTTGATCTCCATGGGGCAGACCTCGAAGCACTTGTCGCAGTGCGTGCAGGTCGCAGCGTCCCACTTCAGGCGCACGAGGCCGACGCGGTTGAACAAGCCATAGATCGCGCCGAGCGGGCAGGTGGTCTGGCAGAACGGCCGCTTGGCCACGATCGAGGAAACGGTGAAGAAGACCAGGAGCGCGACCTTGATCCAAAAGAGGTCTCGGATCATCGATCGCACCTCGTGGCTGATCGTGACCCACGGGAGCCCTCCGATCAGCGTGCCCACGGGGCAGAGCTTCGAGAACCAGTTCTCGGCCGTGATCCAGGGAACGATGAAGACCAGCCCGGCCAGGACGAGGAACCGGAAGGAACGCAGGTAGCGCGGAACCGGGATCTTCACCGACGAGAGCTTGTAGAGGAGCTCCTGGAAGAACCCGAACGGGCACAGCGTGCCGCAGGGCATCCGCCCCACCATCGCCCCGATCACCCCCAGGTAGCCCATGGCGTAGTAGGGGACCGCGTGCACCACCATGAAGTGCTGGATCGTGCCGATGGGGCAGGAGAAGAACGCCGACGGGCAGGCGTAGCAGTTCAGGATCGGGACACAGAAGCCCTTGCCCGCGCCCTGATAGACCGCCTTGGCGATGAACCCCCGGAGGTAGCCGTTGCCTCCCAGGCTCATCGCCGTCTGGAAGTAGCGCCGCACCTTCATCCCGTACTCCGCGCCTCCCCCGAGCCACCCGTCACCACTCACCCACCGAAGACCGCCGAGAGGTCACCCGACCCCGATGCAGCTCAGTCAGAGGAGCTGCCCATTGAACAACACCTCCCCCCACTCGTGCCGCTGGACCCCGACGGCGAACGACACGCCCAGGAGCGCGAGCCCGAGCACCCACAGGGTCTTCCCCCACCGGGTCTTCCAGGCGCCCGCCCCCACGGTGAGCAGCATCGCGAAGACCACCGCGATCGGCACGAACTCCCAGGTAAGGACAAGGTCCCGAAGCTCCAGTAGACTCTCCATCCCCTACCTGCCCTCTCCCCGCCCCTCGAGTGCCAGTTCGGTCGCCCGGCGCAACGCTTCGGCCGCCCTCTTCCAGTCTCCCTGCGCCGCCGCCACCTCGCCCAGCTCGGCCTGGTTGACCGGGTTTCGCGGATCCAGCTCGACGGCCTCCGCCGCCGCCTTTCCCGCTTCGTCGGGCCGCCGGAGCGCCCGCAGCGCCCTCGACTTTGCGATCAGCGCCGGTGTAAACGCAGGCTCGAGGCCCAGCGCCTCGTCGGCGGCGGCCAGGGCCTCGTCGTAGCGCCCCTGGGCGCCCAGGACCTCGGCCAGGGCTGTCTCGGTCTGAACCCGTCCGGGGCGGATCGTCTTCGCCTCGCGCAGCAGCGCCTCGGCCCGGGGCAGCAGGTCGGGTTGCTTCTTCGCCTCGCTCCGAAGGACCCGGGCGAGCACTACCCGAGGCTCTGCCCACTTGGGATCGAGGTTCGCCGCCTCCTCCAGGTCGCGCACCGCCTTGTGCCCCATGCCCCGTTGGATCAGGATGAGCGCCTTCTGATAGTGGAGCGTCGCCTTCTTCGGAGGGATGTAGTCGCGCAGCTTGATGTGCAGCGTCTCGGCCCGGTCGTCCACGAGGCCCAGCATCGCGTCGACCGCCTCTCGGAGGTCCTCCTTCGCGGAGCTCGAGTACCCGGCGCGGGAGTACCGTACGATCCCTTGCGGGTCCAGAACCGCCACGGACGGGGTTGCCACCACGCCATAGGTCGAGAAGACGGAGAGCCCCTCGTCGACCAGCACCGGAAACGACCAGTGCGCCGCCAACTCCGCGATCGCTCGCCGGTCCTCCGCGGAGAGGAACTCGTGGTCGACGTTGACCGCCAGAACCGCCAGTCCCTTGTCCTTGCGCTCTTTCTCCTTGAGCATGGCCTCGAGGTCATCGAGGGCGGGCCGGCTCCGAGGGCTCCAGGTGGCCCAGAAGACCACGGCGAGGGCCTTGGGTCCCAGCTGGTTCTGCAACCGCACGGCCTCGCCCCCTAAGGACTGGACCGTGAAGTCGGGCGCCTTCTGGCCCTCCTCCACGTATTTGAACGCCGCCGCTGCCGGCGCCACGGCGAGCAGGGTCGCGGCCACGAGCCCCAGCCAGAGTGGTCCCGTTCTCTTCTTCATCGCACCTCTTGGCTCGCTCCCCTATTCACCCAGCACCGCCTCCAGCGCCCGACGGTAGGCCTTCACCGCCTGGTCGGCCCGTCCGGCCTTCTCCTGCACAATGCCCAGCTGGTAGTACACCCGCTCGGGCTTGGAAGCGCTCTGCACCGCGGTCTCCAGGAGGCTCACGGCGCCGTCGAAGTCCCCCTTGACCGTCTTCACGCGTGCGGTGCCGACCGTGGCGTCCGCGTCCCGGGGGTCCAGCTCCAGCGCCTTGTCGAAGTGCCCCTGCGCCTCGTCCGCGTTCTTGTCCGAGGCGTCGAGGAGCAGACGCCCGAGAAAGACGTGCGCCGCAGCGTACGACGGGTCCGTCGCCACAGCCTGCTTGACAGCCTCCAGCGCCTTGTCCTTCATCCGGCGATCGAGGAGCTTCTTGGCCTTCTCAAGCTCCCGCTCGGACATCTTCCGTTCCTTCGAGAGCTCGACGGGCTTGGCCTTCTCCGCCTCGGCGCTGAGCTGCTCGACGGTGGCAAGCCCGAGCGCGACCTTGAGAAGGCCCTCGATCTCCTCCTTCGACGAGGCCGAGTACCCCGCGACCTCGCCCTGGAAGACACCGTCGGGCCGGATCACCCCGGTCGCCGGGGCGACGAACACGCCATACTTCGCGTACACTTCTTTGGAGGGATCGAGGAGCACCGGGAACGACACCCCCATCTTTCCCACCCAGGCGGCGGGGTCTCCCTCGCCCGTGTCGACCAGGACGGCCACGACCTCGGTCCTGGCCGCCACGGCCGGATCCAGGCCGGCCAGCGCCTTGAGGACCTTCTCGCTCTTCTCCTGGCCCTGGTGGACGAAGGCGATCGCCACCGCCTTGCCCTGCAGCGCCCCCAGGCGGATCTCCTGGCCCGCCGTCGACTTGAGTGTGAAGTCGGGCGCTGCGTCTCCCTCTTTCAGGTTCCGAAACGCCTCCGCCTGGGCTGCGACGGCGACCCACGCGCCGAGCACGGCCAGGAGCAAGGCGAAGCGAACCCAACGACTCATCGCGCCACATCCCTCTCGACACGCCATCGCGGCTCTCCCTGCGAACGAGGTCCGGTCCTCAGTCACCGATGAGCTTCTCCAACGCCTTGCGGTAGGCTTCGGCGGCCTTCTCGTTCTGACCCCCCTTCTCGTACACGAGCCCCAGCTGGTAGTAGACGCGCTCGGGCTTCGGGTTCAGCTTCGCCGCGTCCTCCAACAGCGACACCGCGCCGTCGATATCTCCCTTCAGCGCCTTCACCCGAGCGGCGCCGATCTTGGCCTCCACGTCCTTGGGGGCGAGCTCCAGGGCTCGGTCGAAGTGAGTCAGGGCCTCGTCGGCGTTCGCGTCCGACTCGTCGAGGAGCAGGCGCCCCAGAAACGCGTGCGCCGGCGCGTAGGTGTCGTCGCTCGCGACCGCCTGCTTGGCAGGCTCCAGGGCCTTGTCTCTCATCTTTCGCTGGACGAGAAGCCGCGCCTTGTCGAGTTCCCTCTCGGCCGCCTTGCGCGCCTCGGGGGTGTCACCGACCTTCGCCTTCTCCGCCTCGGCCTTCACCTGCTCGGCCGTGGCCAGGCCCAGCCCTACCTTCAGCAGGCCCTCCACCTCGTCCTTGTACGAGGCAGAGTACCCGGCGACCTCGGCCAGGAATGTTCCGTCCGGCTTGATCACCCCGGTCGCGGGAGCGACCAGCGCTCCGTACTTGGCATACACGTCCTCACCCGGGTCCAGGAGGACGGTGAGGCTTCCTCCGGACTTTCCGGCCCAGGCCGCCGCGTCCCCCTCCGAAGGGTTTGCCACGACGATGAGCACCTGAGACTTCGCCGCCAGCGCCTCATCGAGACTGGAGAGCGCTTTGAGCACCTTGTCGCTCTTGTCCTGTCCCTGGCGCACGAACGCCAACACGACCGCCTTGTCCTTGAACGATCCAAGGGAGACGTCGTCTCCCTTGGTGGACTTGAGCGTGAAGTCAGGAGCCGGAGCGCCCTCCTTCAGGCTCCGAAACGCCTCGGCCGTCGACGGCAGAAACCCCGCAGCCGCGAGCCCCAGCAGCAGTGCGGTCCACATCGCTCTTCCCCGTCGAACCGTGCACCTATGAGCGCTGTTCATGTCCATCCTCCACAGGGAATTCGTTATCGAACGAAAAGAACTGCAAGGAAAAAGGGCCGGCCCCAGAGGGGCCGGCCCTGAACTGACGCCTTCGGCTCAGTACACCACAGGGTTGACCCGATCGTAGTCCTTGGGCTTGTGACACCCAACCACACAGCGACCGCCCGTGGGGGTCTTCGTGAAGTTCACGGGGAGCTTCCAGTTCTTTCCGAAAGGGACCTCCTTGCGGATGTGCTTCTCCTGGTTGCCGGCGTGCACCTCATGGCATGCCTTGCAGCTTCGCCCCTTCTCCTTGTTCACATGCAGGAAGTGCATATTCGTGTCACCGTTGCGGAAGTCGGTCAGTTTGGTCGTGAACTCGTTGAGGGCGATGTCCTTGTTGTGACAGTCGAAACAGATGGCGTAGTTCTCCGTCCGATAGGGCATGTAGAACTCGGGCGGGAACGCCTTCTTGAGAACCTTCGTGTAGTTGGAGCCGTGCGGGTCATGGCAGGCGTAACAGTCGTTCTGCTTGACGGGACCGTGGAGGTTCTTGGCGTTCTGGACCTGAGCGCCGAGGTCCACGTGACACACGTAGCAGATATCCTTCGTCGCCGCCTTGAGCTGGCGCGGGAAGTTCGAAGAGTGAGGCGTGTGGCACCCCGTGCAGGGCTCTTTCTTCAGCGCCGAGTGCTGCACCGCGGACTCTTCAATGTGCTTCTGAGTCTCTTTGTGGCAACGGTAGCAGAGCTCCTTGTTCTCCCCGTAGAGCATGAACTTGGAGTCGGTGGCGTGGGCGTTGTGGCACTTGCCGCAGTCTTCCTCGACCGGCTTGTGCACGTACTTCCGGGTGAATTCCTCCTTGCGGTCCACGTGACACAGGAGGCACAGGTCCGTCGCCTTCTCCTCGGTCAGGTTGGGGTACGGCGAGGAGTGGGGGTTGTGGCAGATGTTGCAGTCGCCGGCCGCCACCGGCCCGTGAACGAAGGCGCGCTTCGTCTTGTTGTTCTCGTGGCACGAGAAGCACAACTCGCTCGTCGTCGCCTTCTTGAGCATCAGCTCCGCGTTCGACTGGTGCGGATCGTGGCAGGCGATGCAGTCCCCTGTGGCCACCGGCTTGTGCACGACCCGGTTGGCGTCCATGCGGTTGTGACAGGCGTAGCAGAGGTCCTTGCCGCCCCCGAAGGCGAGCTTGAAATCCTTGCTGCCCGACTTCGTCGGATGGTTCGGCTTGCCCTCCGTGTGGCAGACGACACACTGCCCGGCACCCACCGGCCCATGTACGAACTGCGCCTTGCCCATCCCTTGGTGGCACTTGTCGGTGACGCATCCCTCCTCAGCGAACACCGGGGGACTCGAGATCCAGAGGGCCGTTAGAGCGATGACTGCAGCAATCCCGCGCTTCATGTTCCTCCCCTTCATCGGATTCCTCCCCTGCGGCGAGAAGAAATAAACAGCAACAGGTGCCATCTGCACCCCCTTCGAACGGGGACTAACCGATACCCTCCATCGCCATCAGCCGGCGTAGCTGTGCAGGCCCGACAGGATGAAGTTCACACCCCAGTAGGTGAAGATCACGGCGCAAAAACCCACTACCGAGAGCCACGCGAGCCTTCCCCCTTTCCATCCAGCGGTGAAGCGCGCATGCAGGTATGCGGCGTACACAAGCCACGTGATCAGGGACCACGTCTCCTTCGGGTCCCAGCTCCAGTAGGTGCCCCACGCGTAGTTCGCCCACGCCGCGCCGGTCAGGATCCCGAGGGTGAGGAGCGGGAACCCCACGGCCACGGCCTTGTACGAGAGCTCGTCCAAGACCTTCTTGGCGGGCAGAAGACCTTGCGCCTCCGAGGATCCCTTTCCGGCTTCGGGCCCCTTCCCGAACAGGTACATGAGCGAAATCGCGAAGGCGACGGCGAATGCCGCGTAGCCGAAGAAGCAGGTGACAACGTGGGCGGTGAGCCAGTTCGACTGGAGCGCCGGGACCAGCGGCTGCAGATCCGCGGAGATCTTGGGGTTGAACGAGACGACGGCGATGCCCAAGAAGCCGAGAGGAGCCACGAAGGCCCCGATGGCCCGGTATCCGTACAAGTGCTCAAAGACCAGGTAGATCAACATGATCGACCAGGAAAAGAACACCATGGACTCGTACATGTTCGAGAGAGGAATGTAGCCGAAGCCGGCCTTGTAGCTTTCGATGCAGCGGATCCCGATGGCCGCGGTGTTGACAATCCAACCGGCCAGGGCAAGGAGGGTAGCGGCCACACCGACCGCACGGTTGCGCGAAACGACGTACGTGACATAGAGAAGGGTCGCCACCAGGTAGCCGATCATGGCGACGCCGAAGAGTCTCACGTTGATATTGACCATCCATACCTCCCGAGGGGGGGTCGCTTCGGACGACCCTTCAGCGCAGCGTGGTTATAGCAAGTTGTGACCTATTTTTCAAAGGTTTCCTTGGCAATTGCGACGAGGTCTTCGAACCATCGCTCGAAGGAGATGCGGTTACGGCTCGCGTTGCCGGCGAACGTCACCCGGGCCCCGTTCGCTTCCGCGGACACGCGGGCCCAGACCCGGCGGTGGCTGCCGAAGAACGCCACGAGGGTACCCAGCGTGATCAGGATGCAGCCGGCCCAGATCACCGGGACGCCCGGGTCCTTGGCCACCTGGAGCCCCGTGTACATGGACGTCGCCACCCCATCGACCCGCACCAGATACTCGCCGATCGCGGTCGGACCCGGCATGGCCGGCTGCAGCACGGCCGGCTCGCTCGGCGCCTGTCCGTCCTTCTCCACGTGGACCAGCACCGCAGGTCCCATGCCTCGGTAGTCTCCGGTCAGGTCCAGGAGCCGCAGGCGCGCGCCGCCCTCCAACTCCAGGGCGCCTCCCTTCGTCAGCGGAGCGCTGTTGGCCACCAGGTTGCGCCGCGCGCCGTAGACCGAGAACGTGGCGCCGCTCGCTCCTCCCTGCCCGTAGGAGGACTGGTAGAAGTAGATCCCCTTGTAGATCAACGGGTCGTTGACCTCGATCGTCTTTTGCAGGATCTGCCGGCCTCCCTCCAGGACGCTGAGCTTGCTCACGTAGTCCTTGGGGCGGCCCGTCGCGTTCCCCTGGGCGTCTTTGTAGAATGACACCTCGAAGTCGTCGCAGCGGACCTCGAAACCCAGGTTGTAGGTGCCCCCACCGCGAAGGTCCACCTGCGCGATACTGGTGCCCACCGGAATCTGAACGAAGCCCTTGAGCCCGGTCCAGACGCCGATCAGCGCGCCGATGGCAAAGAGAAAGAGGCTGAAGTGCGTGATGTAGACCCCCAGGCGGGCCCAGGCGCCGCGGGAGGTGAAGAAGTACTGCTTTCCGTCCGCCTCCCGCTGAAACAGACGTCCCCCCTTCTCCTTCAGGATCTTCTCCACCGCCTCCACGGCGCGCTCACGGCTCCAACCCGTAGCCATGACCTCCCACCGCTCGTGGATCGCAACCGGCCGGCCGTCGAAGACCGGATCCCGGTCCTTCATCAGCCGGATCGCGTGGGGCAGCCGCCGGAGAGAGCAGAAGGTGATATTGACGAGGAGAAGCCCCAGGAGGACCTGAAACCACCACGAGTGGTACATGTCACCGAGGTTCAGCACCTGGATCACCCGCGCCACGGCCGGCCCATACTCCTTGACATAGACGGCGGGCTCCTGGCTCTGCTGGATCACTGTGCCGAAGATGCTCGTCGCCGCCAGTGCCATGAGCACGACGATGCTGAGCTTGATGGAACAGAAGAAGTCATTGACCTGAGACACGAAGCCCTTGGAAGAGCTCTTTTCTGGAGAAGTCAAAGTCCGTTACCTCCCTCGATGGACTCGCAGGCGCAAGAAATGTCCGTTTACAGCTCTCGGTGGCACTGGAGGCAGCGGCCCGCCTCCCGGCACGCCGCCGCTTCCCGAAACCCCTCCTCCACCTCCCGACAGTTCCCCGTGCGTGCGCGGAGCGACAGCCGAGGCATCTCCTCGCGGATCTTCGCCTCCGGGGTCTCCCGATGACCTGGGAACGGTTTGCGAATTCGCCGATCCACGAGCCGCAGTCCTGGTCCCTGGCGGCCGGGAACCAGCTCTCTCCACAGAGCCAGCGCCGCGCGCCGCCCCTGGGCCATCGCTGCCACCGCGGTCGCGGGTCCGCTCGCGGCATCGCCTCCCGCATAGACCCGTTCGAGGCTCGTGCGCTGCGTCGTAGGGTCCACCCAAACCCGCCCGTCCGGTTCGCGGCGAAGCCCGGACAGCGCCGCATCCTCGAACACCGACCCGCTCACCCGTTGGCCGAGGGCCGGCACGACGGCATCCACCTCGAGCGCCCAGTCGGAGCCGGGCACCGGCTCGGGCCGGGGCCGCCCCGACGCGTCGGGTTCGCCGAGGCGCATCTTTCGGAGGACGAGGCGTCCGCCGCCCCCTCCTTCCCCACTCAGTTCGACCGGATCGGTCAGAAAGTGGATCTGGACGCCTTCCCGCAGCGCCTCCTCGACCTCGTCGGCGCGAGCCGGCATCTCGTCCCGAGTCCGCCGGTAGCACACGTGCACCTCGGTCGCCCCCAGTCGAAGAGCGGTGCGGCACACGTCCATCGCCGCGTTTCCCCCCCCGATGACAGCCACCCGGCGGCCGAGTTCGATCGGGAGCCCGAGCTTTGCCCGCCGCAGCACGTCTTGAAAGTCGCGGCCCCCCCCGACACCCGAAACCTTGAGTTCCAGCGACTCCTGGGCGCCCACGGCGAGGAAGACTCCGCCGTGCTCGGCCAGAAGCTCGGCGATCCCGACCCCCCCGGGACCGACCGGCGTATCGGGCGAGAACACGACTCCCCGATCCCTCAATTCCTCGAGCTCCTCCTCGAGAATGAAGGGAGGGAGCCGATAGTCGGGGATCGTGGTCCCCAGCCGCCCGCCGAGCACCGAGTCTGCCTCGTACACCGTGACCGAGGCTCCCAGGACGCTCAGGTAGTACGCGCACGCGATGCCCGCCGGGCCCGAACCCACGACGCCCACGCTGCGCCGCCCGCCGTTGACGACCACCGAACCGGACCGCCGCTCGCCTGCCTGCCGGCGCACCACCTCCCGATGCCGGTCCGCCAGAAACCGTTTCGATCCGTTGATCGAGATCGGCTCGCCGTCGATCCCCCGGATGCAGCGGATTTCACAAGGATGGGGGCAGATCCGCCCGATCACGCCCACTAGCGGGATCTTCGTCCGCACCAGGGCGTGCCCCTGCTCGTAGGCACCGTCCAGCAGGAGTTGCAGGTAATCCGGGATGTCCACGCCCGCCGGGCAGGTCTGCTGGCACGGCGCCACCCGCACGGACGGGCCGAGCCGCGCGTCCGCGACCGCCACGCCCAGCACGAACAGCGCGGCCCCGGCGAGGAACACGTGGCCGTAGGTGAATCCCTGCCACACCGACGTCACGAGACCGATCGCGAGGGGGATGAGCGTCGCCAGCACCAGCCCCGTGGCCCACCGACGCGCGTAGACCTGCCCCAGGCCGGCCGCGACGGCGGACAGCACCGCCGCGACCGGGCGCGTGTGCCAGCGGTCGGCCACCTCGCGCTGGAGCCGGTCGCGGCCCTTCAGCTTGCCGAAGCACGTCCGGCACCGAAAGGCGTTGGCCTTGTCCTCCACGCGGCACAGGCTGCAGTCCCAGTAGGCTTCCATGGCCGCCGGCGCCTAGTACTTCTCGACGTACGCGTACGCGTTGTGGTTGTGGATGCTCTCGAAGTTCTCGGCCTCGACGGAGAACCACGTCAGGTTGGGGTCCTTGAGGAGGGCCTGGGCCACGTCTCGGACGATATCCTCGACGAACTTCGGGTTGTTGTACGCCCTCTCCGTGAGGTACTTCTCGTCGGCGCGCTTGAGCAGGCTGTATACCTCCGCGGACGCCCGGCTTTCCACCACGTGGACCAGGTCCTCGATCCACACGAACTCCCGGAATCGCACGCTCAGCGTCACCTCGGAGCGCTGGTTGTGGGCCCCGCCCACGCTGATCGCCTTGGAGCACGGACAGACGCTCGTCACCGGCACCTTGACCTGCACCACCAGATCGTACGTGCCCTCCTGCACCGAACCCCGGAAGCTGCACGGGTAGGACATGATGGAGGCGGCGTGACTGACCGGAGCGATCTTCTCCAGGAAATACGGGAAGCTGATCTCCATGTGTGCGGAAACCGCGTCGAGCTTCTTACGGATCTTCTCCAGGATGGCAGGGAAGTTCTGGATCGTGACCCCGTGGCGGTGCTCGTTGAGTACCTCGACGAACCGGCTCATGTGAGTGCCCTTGAAGTGGTGGGGCAGGCTCACGTACATGTTCACGGTCGCCACGGTGTGCTGGCGGCCGTGGGCCCGGTCCAGCACGGTCACCGGGTAGGTGATGTTCTTCACGCCCACCTTGTCGATGGCGATCGCGCGGTGGTCCTTCGCACTCTGGATGTCGGCGAGGACCATCGATCAGTCTCGAAGGAAGCTCGCGCAGGCCCGCTCACTCTCCCACGCAGTGACCCGGTGGACCCAGAGCCCCTCCCTCTCGACTTGTCCGGACACCTTTTCGAAAATATGGCGAGATATGTTCTCCGAGGATGGATTTTCTTCAACAAAATAAGGAAGATCGTTCAAGAAGGTGTGGTCCAGCTCTTCCAGGACTTCTTTGACCACCGACTTGAGCTCGTGAAAATCGATCGCCAACCCGATTTCATTCAAGCGATCGGCTCTCACCACAACCTCGATCTTCCAATTGTGCCCGTGCAGGTCTTCACACTGGCCCTTGTATTCCCTCAATCGGTGCGCCGCGGCGAAGGAATCTTCGATCTTCAACTCGTACATCGTGCCGTCCTCGTTGGGCCAGAAACGAGCAAAGGCGTACGGTATCATTCGACAAAAAACCTTGTCCAGCCATTTTTCGGCCACCGACAAGGTCGGACCGGCCCCCAACCCGCCGCCCGTTCTCAGTGCTCGGCCGGCAGCGGGGGCCAGCCGCCCGGCGGCTCCATGACCTGAACCCTTCCCTGAGCCACCTGCCGGGCAATCCACTCCTCGAGCTGCTGCTGGTACTTCTTGCGCGCCAGGAACGACCGGACCTCGTCGCGAACGTCCGCGAGAGACCGCCCGCCCAGCACGTCTGCTTGCTGCGAGTAGAAGCTGCGCACCTCTGCTTCCGGAACATAGGTCATTTCGAGGCGCAGCGCCAAGAATCGGCGCATCAGGACGACCTCGCCCGCGCGGCGGACCACGTCGTCGTCGCGAACGCCGAGCTGTCGCGCCCAGGACGCGAACGCCGCGGCGCCTCCCGCCCCGTCGACGACGGCCTTCACAGCCGCCTGGATCTCCGCGGGCGGCGCCGCGAGCCTCATCTTGCGAGCCTCGGCCACGAGGAGCGCGCGCCGCACGAGCGCCTCCGTCACGGCCCGGGGTTCCGGGGCTCCGTTCGACTCGCCCGCGAGCCGCCGGAGGGCGACCTCCTGGACCACCTCGCTCCAGGTGATCACGGACCGATCCACCCGGGCCACCACCGCGTCGAGGACCTGGCCGTGAACCGCCGCCGCGCAGAGCAGGATCCCCGCCAGGGCGGTCCGGATCATGTGCGCCGACGCCCCCCGCGCTGATAGAGGTTCACGGCCCGGAGGTGCTCGGAGTAGGTGGTGGAGAACACGTGCGTCCCGTCGTTTCGGCTCACAAAGTACAGGTAGGGCACCTCGGCGGGCCTCAACACGGCTTCCAGGGTGGAGCGGCCGGGGTTGGCGATCGGCCCGGCGGGCAACCCCGCCCTCGTGTACGTGTTGTAGGGGGTGTCGCGCTCCAGGTCCGACCGACGCAGGTTTCCGTCGAAGTTCTCGATGCCGTAGATGACGGTCGGGTCGGTTTGAAGGCGCATCCCGGCCGCCAGGCGGTTGCGGAAGACCGCCGCGATGAGCGGTTTCTCGCCCTCCACACCCGTTTCCTTCTCCACGACCGAGGCAAGGGTGACCCAGGCGTGAAGGTCCAGCCCCTGGCGGGCGGCCTCGACGGCGAGCACGGCCGAAGCCTTCCGAAATCGCCGAATCAGTGCGTCGACGACCACTCCGGCCGGGAGCTCACGGGCGAACCGGTAGGTGTCGGGGAAGAGAAACCCCTCGAGCGACGGTCCCGGCAGCCTCCACCGGGGCGGAGACGTCGGATCACGGGCCAGGGCGACGAACCGCTCTGCGGCGGTGACGTCGGCTGCCTCGAGGATCGCGGCCATCTCTCGGGCGGTTAGCCCCTCGGGCAGGGTGACGGTCACCAGGTCCACCCGCCCGTGCTCCAGATCGTCGAACACGTCGACCAGGCGCGCGCCCTTCTTGAACGCGTAGATCCCCGCCTTGACCCTCTTCGGATGTCCCCAGACGAGAAATCCCCAGCGCGCCCCCGCCTTCCAGGGCGCGAGGCCCGCCTGGTAGAGGATCTCGACCACCTGGGTCAGGCCGGCGCCTCGGGGAATCTGGACCCGGGGTGCCGCCGACGGTGCCGGTGCATACACGGCTCTCGCCAGCACGCCCCAGGCGAACACTGAGAGCAGCACAGACAGCCCCGCGAGGCCGAGGAGCGGGCGCCTCACGGGGGTCATCCTTCGAGCCAACGCGCCAGCAGGTGGCGCGTGGTGTCACGGTTGAGGCGTGCGATCGCGGTCGTAAGTGGCACTTCGCGCGGGCAGACCTTCACGCAGTTCTGGGCATTGCCGCACTCGGTGATCCCACCGTCACCCATGATCGCCTCCAACCTCTCCTCCGCGTTCATCCGACCGATGGGGGAGAGGTTGAAGTAGAGGGCCTGCGCCAGGGCGGCCGGGCCCATGAAGTTGGTCCGGCCGTTGACCTGGGGGCATGCCTCCAGGCACACGCCGCACGTCATGCAGCGGCTCAGGCGGTACCCGAAGCGCCGCTCCTTCTCCGCGAGGCGCGGCCCCGGGCCCAGGTCGTAGGTCCCGTCGACCGGCACCCATCCGCGGATGCGTTTGAGGTGCTCGAAGAGGACGGTACGGTCGACCCAGAGGTCCCGGATCACCGGAAACTTGGAGAGGGGCTCGAGCCGGATCGGCTCCTGGAGCTGCTCCACGAGAGCCGTGCACGCCTGTCGGGCCCTGCCGTTGATGATCATGGAGCAGGCCCCGCATACCTCCTCCAGGCAGTTGCAGTCCCACACCACGGGCGTCGTGGCCGCGCCCGAGGCGTCGACCGGAGAGCGCTGGATCGCCTGGAGGCACGAGATCACGTTCATGCCGGGCGAACGCGGCACGGCGAACGCCTCCCTCCGCGACGGCGCACCGGGCCCGTCCTGGCGGCGGACCTCGAGCCGGACGAGGCCGGTCATGACGCGCCCTCCTCCTCGTCCAGGTCGTAGACGCGGGCCCGAGGTGCGAGGAACTGCGTGTCGACGTCTTCGTAGGTGATCGTCGGGCCGCCCTGCCCCCAGTGCGCCACGGTCGTCTTGAGGAACCGTGCATCGTCGCGGGCGGGAAAGGCGGGCTTGTAGTGGGCACCCCGGCTCTCGTCGCGCAGCCTTGCGCCCAGGGCGATGACCCGGGCAAGATCGATCATGAGGGAGAGCTGCCGCGCGAAACCCGGAGAGGGGTTCCCTTCGACGCGCCGGTCCGCGAGCGCGATGCGGCTCCAGCGCTCCCGAAGCTCCTCGATCGCGCCGAGCGCCCGGTCGAGACGATCGTTGTGCCGCACGACGGTGACGTTCTTGGTCATTAGGTCACCGAGCTCCTGGTGGAGGCGGTAGGGGTTCTCCCGCCCGTCCATCCGCCGGATCTCGTCGAAGACCTCGGTCTGGCGCCGCACCTCTGCGGCCAGGGCGGAGGACGCCGCGCCGGCCCGGTGCCCTTCGATCCAGGCCGCCGCGCTGCGGCTCGCGACCTGCCCCCCGTAGATGCAGGACAAGAGGCTGTTGGCTCCCAGCCGGTTGGCACCGTGGTACTGGTACTCACACTCGCCGGCCGCGAAGAGCCCCGGAAGGGTCGTCATCTGATCGACGTCGACCCACAGCCCGCCCATCGAGTAGTGCACGGCCGGGAAGACGCGCATGGGCACTCGGGTCGGGTCCTCTCCCGTGAACTTGCGGTAGATGTCGAGGATGCCCCCGAGCTTCACCTCGAGCTCAGCGGCCGGGAGGTGGGAGACATCGAGATACACCTGGGCGCGCCCGTCCACCCCGAGCCCCTGGCGAACGCACACATCGAAGATCTCGCGGGTGGCAATGTCTCGCGGCACCAGGTTGCCGTAGGCCGGATACTTCTCCTCCAGAAAGTACCACGGTTTGCCGTCGCGCGGCACCCAGATGCGGCCGCCCTCCCCGCGGGCCGACTCGCTCATCAGCCGGAGCTTGTCCTCGCCCGGAATGGCCGTAGGGTGGACTTGAATGAACTCCCCGTTGGCATAGGCCGCCCCCTGCCGGTAGACGGCGGCCGCCGCCGCTCCCGTGTTGATCACCGAGTTCGTGGACCTCCCGAAGACGACGCCTGGCCCGCCCGTGGCGAGGATCACGGCCCCGGCCGGAAACGCCCTCACCGCGCCGGTGCGCAGGTCCACAGCCGCGGCGCCGCAGCACCGGCCGCCGTCGTCGAGCACGGCCGAGAGAAACTCCCACCCCTCGTGTTTTCGCACGATGCCTGCGGCCTCGTACCGGCGCACCTGCTCGTCCAGGGCGTACAGGAGTTGTTGCCCGGTCGTGGCGCCGGCGTACGCCGTGCGGTGATGCTTGGTGCCGCCGAAGCGGCGAAAATCCAGGAGCCCCTCGGGGGTCCGGTTGAACATGACCCCCAGGCGGTCGAAGAGGTTGACGATGCCCGGCGCCGCTTCGCACATCCGCTTGACCGGGGTCTGGTTCGCCAGGAAGTCCCCGCCGTAGATCGTGTCGTCAAAGTGTTTCCAGGGGCTGTCGCCCTCGCCCTTGGTGTTCACGGCAGCGTTGATCCCGCCCTGGGCGCACACCGAGTGGGAGCGGCGAACGGGCACGAGGCTCAGGACGTCGACCCGAAAGTTCTCTTCGGCCGCCCGGACGGCCGCCATCAGCCCGGCCAGGCCACCGCCCACGATCACGAGGCTCGGTGCGGTCAACGGTCAGTCTCCTAGAAGGACCACAGAGTTTGAAGGCCGTAGCCGGACAGCGCCAGGAAGGCGGCGACGCACAGGCCCAGGAGAACCTTCTGGCTTCGGGGGCCGACGGTCGCGCCCCAGTCGATCGCCGTACCGAAGAGACCGTTCGTGAGGTGGAACGTCGCGGCCAGGAGCCCCGCGTACCACGCTGTCCGATACCATCGCGCATCCGCGTAGGACGCACCCCAGTGGACGGCACCCAGATGAAGCGGGAGGAAGGCGCACAGCACTGCGCCCGACGCCCGCTGTCCGAGGTACATCCAATTGCGCACCCACGCGTAGCGCAGCGCGTTCGGCCGAGCCTCGTAGGTGATATAGAGACCGTACAACCCGTGAAAAAGCAGTGGGAGATAGAGGGCCGCGACGCGCGGGAGAGCGGCTCCGTACGTCCCTTCCCCCCGAAGGTGGAAACTCAGGAAGTAGCCGAGGAACACAAACCCGGTGAGGCTGTGGAGCTTGCGCAGCCAGAACTGGCTCAGGCGGCCGGAGACGGACCCCATCGTCACCCTCTCACTCCCCGGTCCGGCGCCGCACGCTCTTCAGTCGCCCACCCGAAGACTCTGCGTGAACGCGTCGATGGCGCCTTGCCAGTGTCCGAGCGTACCGCTCGGAAGCGCAAAGGTGAAGATCAACCCCGAGGTCTTTCCGGGCAGCACCAGTTGAAACCAGTCGCAGGCCACCTCGCCGAGCCGCCCCGAGTAGGCGAGCTCCACCCGGTCCGGCCTCTCTGCCGCACGGGGCGCACGCAGCAGGCGCGGCTCTTCGATGCCCTGCTCCTGGAAGAACTGAGGAAGGGCGCGGCCGAGATTCCAGAGCGTGTCGGCGACGGTGCCCGCCTCACCCTCCGTGACGACCAGATGTGGAAACGCGCCGACGCCCACCGGCCGGTACAGGCCGAGGACGGAACCGGGCCCGACGGTCGGGGGCACCCAGCCCGGCGGCGGTGCGAAGTCGACCGAAAGGCCACGGACCGCAACCGCCGCGGCCGGCGCTGCCGTCCCCGTCCCGCCGACCACCAACAGGGCGAGAAGGACCGCACGGAAGAAATGGCTCACGGAGAGGCCCTCAGACGATCGTCGATGCCGCCGAGCAGGGCGTCCGCCTTGTCGATCTCCGTGGCGAGGTCAGGCCGAATGGTCTGGCGCAGGGCCTGGAGCTCGGCGCGCACCCGCAACACCGCGCCCCGCTCCTGCTGGACCTGGGAGCGGCGAACCTCTTCCCGCAGGGCTCGCAGCTCACCCTGGAGCGCGGACACATCGCGGCGGGCCCGGAGGAGAAAGAGAACACCCGAGAGGAGGAGCAGCAGGAGGACCGCCGCGGCCACGACCGCCAGGAGCCTCCTTCGATCGGGGCGCTTGGGCACCTCGGCGGGCGCGGAAGAGGGCTCGGCCGGTTCTGCGGCGGCCCCGGCGAGGAGCTCGTCTTCGTCGAGCGGTTGGGGCCCCTCCGGCTCCGGAACCTCCCCCTCGTCCTCGGGCGCAGGGCCGTGAGCTTCCTCGGGGCTGGGTTCGTCGACGGGCGGCGTTTCGGGTTCCATCGGGCCTCCTTTCGAGATCCGCCGAATCTTACGGACCCCGTCAGAGGCTTGTCAAGGCGAGCCGAGCGGCCCGTGCGCTGGGGGGAGCCCGCGTCAGCGGGAGAGAAGGCCGTCGACCGTCTCCACGAGCCGTTCCAGCTCCGGCTTGCAGATCTGGGCGTCGGCTCCGAGGGCTTCTCCCTTGCGGCGGATCTCCTCGTAGATCATCGACGAGTACAGCACGACGGGCAGTTCGCGGAAGCGGACGTCGTCCTTGATCCGCCGGGTGAGGTGGTGGCCGTCCATTCGCGGCATCTCGATGTCCGAGACCACGAGGTCGACGCGGGCGCCGGCCTCGAGCTGATTCCACGCCTCCTCCCCGTTCGTCGCCTCCTGCACGAGGAATCCCCCGCTCTCGAGCCGCAGGCGCATGATCTTGCGGATCATCGCGCTGTCCTCGGCGACCAGGATGATCTTTCCCGAGTGTCGGCCCACGACCTCGCCTGCGGCTCCAGCCACGTGGCCTGTCCGCGGATTGAGCCGGGCCACGATGCCCTCGAAGTCCACGAGGAAGACGATCCGCTCCCCTTCGTCCCCTCGTCCGCCGAGGCGCAAGAAGCCCAGGGTGCACTGGTTCTCGATGAGGCTGCCTTGCTCCGGCGCCTCCAGGCTGGCCCAGGAAACCCGGTGGATGCGGCTCACCCCGTGGACCAGGAAGCCCACCTTGATTCCGTTGAACTCCGTGACGATGATCTTGGAAACTGCCGGGTCCGCCGCGGTCCCGCACTCGAGCCAGCCGCCCAGATCCACGAGCGGGAGGACCTCGTCTCGGTTGCGGAAGATGCCGGCCACGAACGGCGGAGACTCGGGCAACGGCATGGGCGTCTGGTAGCGGATGATCTCCCGCACCTTCGCCACGTTGATGGCGTAGGGCCGGTCGGCGAGGAAGAACTCCACGACCTCGAGCTCGTTGGTGCCGACTTCCGTGAGAATGCCAGAGCCTGTCGCCGCCATGGGTCGCCTCCCGAGGTGCGTGTTGCCTCACCCCAGCGTATCGGCAGACGGTCCGTGCGCCTTGAGGTCAGTCCTCCGGCGTCCAGATGACGGCGAGCACCTCGGCGGCCTCGCCGCCGTGACAGGTGACTCGGTGCGGGATGGAGGGGTCGTAGAGGATGGAGTCGCCGGGCTCCAGGACGTCGGTGTGGCCGTCGAGGTGGACCTCCATCTTGCCGGAGAGGACGAACAGGAACTCCTCGCCCGCGTGCACCGAGGGCTTCGGGTCCTTCACCGTCGGCGGCTCGAGGCGGATCAGAAAGGGCTCCATGTGACGGTCTTTCTTTCCGAACCCGAGCGACTCGTAGGAGTAGCCGTAGGCCACCCCTTCCTTGGAGGCGAAGCGCGAAACCTGCCGGCGGTCGCCCTTGCGCACGATCGCGTAGGGGTCCCGCGCTCGCTCGCCCCAAAGCTCGCCGATCTTCACGCCCAGGGCGTGAGCGAGCTTGCTCAGGGCCCCCAGGGGCGGGCTCACGAGGTGGTTCTCGATCTGGTTCAGGAGCGCCGAAGAGTACCCGGAACGCTCCGCAAGCTCCTGGAGGCTGACCCCCGCCTTCTCTCTCACGCGTTTGATCCGCTCGCCCACCAGGATGAGGTGTTGGTCGCTCTGGCTCATGGCCACCGTCCTCTCGTCGCCGGGTCGTCAGGTTGCCGCGAGACTCGCGCCGGCCTCAAGGGCCCGGCGGTTGAGCGGAATGAGCTTGTGCGCCTTCTCCGGCAGCACCTCGGAGAGTGCCTCGGCCAGGGCCAGGGTCGTGACGACGCCCGTGCGGGCGGCATACGCGCCGAGCGCGACCATGCTCGCAAGCCGATCGTCGCCGAGGTCCCGGGCGATCTCGTTGCACGGCACCCAGAGCGCGCTGAAGTCGCCCTCCGCGGCTGCGGTGCGCGGCGTGAGCGAGGAGTTCGCGAGCAGGTGACCTCCGGGGCGGATCCACGGCGCGAACTTCGCCACCGACGGCTCGTTCATCCCGATCACGCCCAGGGGCCTCGAGGTCACGGGGCTGCCGATCTCACGGTCCGAGAGAGTGACGGTGCAGTTGGCCGTGCCCCCGCGCATCTCCACCCCGTAGGAGGGGAAGAAGGTCACCCGCAGCCCCTGCCGGAGGCCGGCCACGGCCAGGAGGTTCCCGATCATCAGGATTCCCTGCCCACCGAAGCCCGCCATGATCACGTCGTGTTGCATCGATCGATTCCTTTGTCCCTGGCCCTTCGTTCCCGTTCCCGTTCCCACGCCTCTTTCCCTACAGGAAGTCGTTGCCCTTCCGCTCCTTGTACACGCCCAGGGGGAAGTAGGGGATCATCTCGCTCTCGATGCGCTTGACCGCGTCCAGCGCAGAGAGGCCCCAGTTGGTGGGACAAGTGGAGAGGATCTCGACGAACCCCATGCCGCGCTGCTCGATCTGCGCCTCGAAGGCCTGGAAGATCGCCTTGCGGGCCTGGTTGAGGCGAGCCGGAGTGTCCACCGCCACCCGGGCCGCGTAGCCGACGCCTTCGAGCTGGGCAATCATCTCCGTCATCTTGATCGGGTACCCGTCCTGGCCGAACTCGCGGCCGTAGGGGCTCGTGGTGGTCTTCTGGCCCAGCATCGTCGTCGGCGCCATCTGTCCGCCGGTCATGCCGTAGACCGTGTTGTTGACGAAGACGACCGTGAGGTTCTCGCCCCGGTTCGCCGCGTGGATGATCTCGGAGGTGCCGATCGCCGCCAGGTCGCCGTCACCCTGGTAGAGGAGGACGAAGCGGTCGGGGTTCGCCCGCTTGATCCCCGTGCCCACCGCCGGGGCACGGCCGTGGGGCGACTCCACCACGTCGATGTCGAAGTAGTCGTACAGGAAGACGCTGCACCCCACCGAGGCGGCACCGATCGTCGTCTCGCGCACGCCGAAGTGGTCGATCGCCTCGGCCACCAGCCGGTGGATCACGCCGTGATGGCAGCCCGGGCAGAAGTGGAAGGGCCGGTCGACGAGGCTCTTGGGCCGGGTGAACACCGCCTTCATGCGCACTTCTCCTGGGCCGGCAGCCGGCGGACGATCTCGGCGTAGATGTCGTCGGGCGACGGCAGGTAGCCCGGGGGATAGCCGGCGAAGGAGACCTCGGACCGCCCCTCCACGGCGAGGCGGACGTCTTCCACCATCTGCCCGGTGTTGAGCTCCACCGTCAGGAGCGGCACCCCCTTCGCCGCCACCCGCCGGATGGCTTCCGACGGGAAGGGCCACAGCGTGATGGGCCGCAGGAGGCCCACGCGCCGGCCCTCCTCGTTGACCCGATCCACGGCGCTCTTGGCAATCCGAGCCGCCGAGCCGAAGGCGACAACAGCCAACTCGCACCCTTCGGTGACTTCCAGGTGCACCCGCGCCTCCTTCCGTGCGATCTCCTCGTACTTGCGCACGAGGTTCCAGTTGTGCTCGTTCAAGTCCCCGTCGCCCAGGTAGAGGGACTTCACCTTGCGCGCCGGGCGCCCGATCGCGCCGGTCACCGCCCAGGCTTCCTTGCCGAAGTCCTTCTTCTCCGGGGCCCACTCCTCGAGGCTCTCCTTCATCATGCCGAGCAGGGCGTCGGCCAGGATCATCACCGGGGTGCGGTACTGGTCCGCCAGGTCGAAAGCGAGCACCGTGAGATCGTACATCTCCTGGACCGTGGCGGGCGCAAGCACGATGACCCGGTAGTCGCCGTGTCCGCCACCGCGCGTCGCCTGAAAGTAGTCGCCCTGGCTCGGGGAGATCCCGCCGAGCCCGGGGCCGGACCGCTGGATGTTCACGATCACGCCGGGCACCTCGCTGCCGGCCATGTAGCTGATCCCCTCCTGCTTCAGGCTGATCCCCGGGCTCGACGAGCTCGTCATCGCCCGCTTGCCGGTCGCGCCGGCGCCCAGCAGCATGTTGATGGACGCAATCTCGCTCTCGGCCTGGACGAACTGGCCTCCCAGGGAGGGTAGCACCCGGCTCAGGTACTCGGGGATGTCGCTCTGGGGCGTGATCGGGTAGCCGAAGTAGTACCCGCAGCCCGCGGCCACAGCCGCCTTGGCGATCGCGACGTTGCCCTTCTCGAAGCTCCTCTTCACCGGGTCACCTCACTTCCACACTTCGATGACGACGTCCGGGCACATCCGGGCACAGATGGCGCAGCCCGTGCACTCCTCCGCGTCCTTGAGCCCCACGGGCCGATATCCCTGAGCGTTGAGCTGCTGAAGGATCTCCAGGCAGCCGCGGGGACAGTTCTCCACGCAGATGCCGCAGCTCTTGCAGCGGTCTTCCCGAATCACGAGTTTGGGCATTCCTCAGCACCTCCACCCGGCTCTTGGCACGAATCGCGTACGCTACCAGCTTGATGGAAACGGTGTCAACGCGCCCGTTGACCCGGAATCGGCCGTGACGGGGCGCTGCCGAGAGGACGCCGCAGTGGGCTACCGGGAATGGATGCGTCGGAAGGCCTCGACATCCTCGACCCGCGCGAGAACCACGAGCACGTCGCCCTGGCGCAGGACCTGGTCGCCGCGCGGAGGCGCCGCGGCCTGAGCGCCCTGGTCCGGCCGCTTGACGAGCACGACGGCGAGGCCGTGCTCGCTGCGCAGGCCCGACTCGGCGAGCGTCCGCCCCCAGAGCGCCGACGGGACCCGGAGCTCCACGAGCGCGTGGTCCTCCAGAAACGGCAGACGCTCCAGAACATCGGGTGCCACCAGTCGCTCCGCGAGGCGCTCGGCCATGTCGCGTTCGGGGTGCACGACCTCGCTGGCACCGATCCGCGTCAGGATGCGGGCGTGCTCCGCCGTGTCCGCCTTGGCCACGATCTCCCGCACCCCCTGCTCTTTCAGGAACAACGTCGCGAGGATCGACGCGTCCATGGCGGAGCCGATGGCGACCACCCCGACATCCGCGGCGCTGACGCCCGCCTTCTCCATCTCGTCGCTCGCCGACACGTCCGCGAGGCAGTTGTGCGAGCAGAACGGCCGCACCGCCTCCAGCCGCTCCGGATCGCTGTCCACGGCGAGGACGTCGTGGCCCTTCTCGAACAGGGACCGGGTCAGATGGAAACCGAAGCTTCCCATCCCGATCACGGCAAAACGGCGCCGTTGCACGACTCAGCTCTCCTCCAAGCGCCGAAGCGCGCTTTCGTCGCCCATCAGGATCAGGATGTCGCTGTCCTTGATCACCTGGTCGGCCCGAGGGATCAGGGTGACGCGCTCGGGTACGAGCTCGCGCACCGCGAGCATCTGCACGCCGTAGCGGCGTCCCACGTCCAGGTCGCCGAGGCTCTTGCCGATGAACCCAGCGGGCGGGGCGATCTCGGCCACACTGTATCCCGGCGCGAGAGACAGGTGGTCGAGCACGTTGTCGGCGCGCAGCCGCTCCGCCGTTCGCTCCGCCATCTCCTTCTCCGGGTAGACCACCTGGGTCGCCCCGACGCGGGCCAGGATCTCCCCGTGCTCCTGGTCGAAGGCCTTGGCGATGATCTCCCCGACGCCCATCCGGCTCAGGCAGCACCGTCTTCACGCACCCATACAGGTCGGCGCCCATGCTCACGACGGCGACGTCGAGCCGCCCGAACTCCATCGCGTGGAGCGCGGACGCGTCGGTGGCGTCGGCTACGAGCGCGAGCTCCACATGGAGCTGCGCCTGCCGCGCCTTGTCCGGGTCCGCGTCCACGGTCACCACGCGCTGGCCCCTCTGCGCGAGCTGCACCGCCAGCGCCATGCCGAAGTTCCCCAGCCCGATGACCCCGAAGCGTCTCATCGATCAGCCGACCACGACATTTTCTTCCGCAAACTGGAAGTGCGCCTTCTCCGCCTTCCGACCCACGGCCATGGCGAGCGTCAGGGGCCCCACCCGCCCCACGAACATGAGCCCCGTAAGCACGAGCTTGCCGAAGGTCGACAGGCGAGCCGTCACCCCGGTCGACAGCCCCACGGTGCCGAAGGCCGATACCGACTCGAACATGACCTCCAGAAACGACATCGCTCCCTCGCGGTGGGGCTGCTCGCCGACCTCGGTACCGAGCAGCAGAAACGTCACGAGCGTGACGAGCACGAAGGAAACCGTGACGATCGCCACGGAGCGCGACACCGTCTGCTCCGGCAGGCTTCGGCGAAACAGGCTCGCGCGGCTTCTCGCCAGCAGCCGGCTGCGGAACACCGCCAGCATCACGGCGAAGGTGCTCGTCTTGACGCCGCCTCCCGTGGAGCCGGGGCTCGCTCCGATGAACATCAGAAGGATCGTGAAGAAGAGCGTGCTCGCCGTGAGGGTTCCGTAGTCCAGGGTATTGAACCCCGCCGTGCGGGGAGTGACGGACTGGAACAGACACGCCAGGACCTTCTCGTGCCAGGGCAGCCCTGCCAAGGCGTTGTTGGCCTCGAAGAGATATACGCCCGAGGCGCCCGCGGCGATCAGCGCCGCGGAGGTGGCGAGCACCACCTTTGTGTGGAGCTGGAGGCTCAGGGGACGTCCGGCCCGGCGGGCCGCGGCGCCCTCCATCACGTCGCCCATCACCGCGAAGCCGAGGCCTCCGAAGATGATCAGCGCAATGACGGTCAGGTTCACGACCCAGCTGCCCCGGTACCCGGTGAGATTGGACGAGAACAGCGAAAACCCTGCGTTGCAGAACGCCGACACGCTGTGGAAGACGCCGTTGTAGAGCCCTTCGCCCCAGCCCAACCGGTGGGAAAACGCCAGGGTCAGAAGCCCGGCGCCGACGGCCTCGATGGCCAGCGTGTAGACGAGCACGTCGAGGATGAGCCGATCCAGAGGGCTTCGCGCCTTTCGCCCGAGGGTCTCCTCCACGACCAGTTGCCCGCGGAAGGAGAGCCTGCGGCCGGTGACGAGGAGGAACACGCTCGAGTACGTCATGATGCCCAGGCCGCCGAGCTGGATCAGGGCCAGGATGACCAACTGGCCAAACAGGGTAAAGCGCGTTCCGGTGTCGACGACGGTGAGCCCGGTCACGCACACGGCCGAGGTCGACGTGAAGAGGGCGTCGACGAAAGCCACCGGCTCGGCCGTCGACGCCGAACCGCTGGCCAGGAGGCCGGCCCCGAAGAGGATGGCTCCCCCGAACGAGAGCACGATGACCTGCGTGGGATGCAGGGTCCGATCGAGGAATCGACCCAGCGAGGAAAGCCTCAACAGCACCTCCGCTCCTCTCGTGTTGCGCCGTGGCCACACCCTGCCGGTGCTCCCCCGGCCGGGGCGTCCGATGCTCATACACCGCTCCTCCCCGCGTCAAGGCGGCCCTGGACGGGTTCGAGATCGGCCGATTGCGAGCGCCGTCGAAACGGCGTATACAGCAGCGATTGCCGAATCCCGCCCGTGCGCGGGAGCGGGGGACCCAGGTCCCAGGGGCGCATCGCGAAAGCGCGTAGGGCACTCTCTTCGGCCCGAGCCCGTCAGCTAACCCCGCAGGCTTCGGAGAGGAGCAACCGCCGGAGTGGCCGGAGGAGCGTCCTCCCCCCACCTCGCTCCGGAGGAGACCGAGTGGACCCCGACACGTCCCACATCCCCGAGACACCGCCTCCGACGCCGCTCCCACCGGACACCGAGGCCCCCCCCGTGCACGCCCGGGTCAAGCGCCTCCTGTTCGGAAAGCCTCGGGACCTCGCGGACAAGTCCCTCTTCCACCACCTCTCCCTGGTCCCGTTCCTCGCCTGGGTCGGACTGGGCGCCGACGGGCTCTCGTCGTCCTCCTATGGCCCCATGGAGGCCTTCCTCACGCTTCGCGAGCACACCTACCTCGCGGTCGGGCTCGCTGCGCTCACCGCGCTCACCGTCATCATTATCGCCGCGGCATACAGCCGCATCATCGAGGAGTTCCCCCACGGCGGCGGCGGCTACGTCGTCGCCACCAAGCTGCTGGGAGAGCGCTGGGGGGTGATCTCCGGCAACGCCTTGCTGGTCGACTACATCCTGACCATCACGGTTTCCGTCGCGGCCGCAGGCGATGCGCTCTTCAGCTTCGTGCCCCTGGAGTGGCACACCTGGAAGCTCGCCTTCGAGGTGGCGGCCATCCTCGGCCTCACGGCGCTCAACATGCGCGGCGTGAAGGAGTCGGTGATGGCGATGCTCCCCATCTTCCTCGTGTTCCTGGTCACTCACGTCATCGTCGTGGTCGGCGGCATCCTGGTGCGAGCGCCAGAGATTCACGCCACGGCGACGGCCGTTCACCGCGGGTTCCAGGCCGGCCTGAGCACCCTGGGCCCCTTGGGCATGCTGCTCTTGTTCGCCCACGCCTACTCCCTCGGCGGAGGCACGTATACCGGCATCGAGGCTGTCTCGAACGGCATGGCCATCATGCGCGAACCCCGCGTGCACAACGGCCGAAAGACCATGCTCTACATGGCGGCCTCGCTCGCCTTCACCGCCGGCGGCCTGCTGGTGTGCTATCTGCTCTGGCACGTCTCCGCCGAACCGGGCAAGACGCTCAACGCGGTCCTCATGGAGCGCTTCGTCGGGGGCTCGCCCTTTGGGAATGCTTTCGTCGTCGTCGCCCTCTTCTCCGAGGGCGCCCTCCTGATCGTGGCCGCGCAGGCCGGCTTCCTCGACGGGCCGCGCGTCCTGGCGAACATGGCGGTGGACTCGTGGGTTCCCCACCGCTTCGCCGCGCTGTCCGAGCGCCTGACCACCGGCAACGGGATCGTCCTCATGGGAATGGCGTCTCTGGTGGCGCTCCTGTACACCGGCGGAAACGTTGCCCACCTCGTGGTCATGTACAGCATCAACGTCTTCCTGACGTTCTCCGTCTCCATGTTCGCCATGGCACGATCCTGGTTTCGGCGCCGGCGCGAGACGGCGCACTGGAGGCGGCGGTTCGCCCTGTTCGTCCTCGGCTTCCTGCTGTGTGTGACGATCCTCGGGATCACCAGCGTCGAGAAGTTCATGGAGGGCGGTTGGATCACTCTGGTCGTCACCGGCGCGCTGGTGCTCCTGTGCTTCGTGATCCGGTCCCATTACCGCACCGTGGGAGCGACGCTCGCGGAGCTCTATGCGCAGCTGGGCGCGATCCCCTGCGCCGTCGACGCCCCTCACACGCCCCCCGACCCCAAGAGGGCGACAGCGGTCGTCATGGTCGGCAGCTACGGCGGGCTCGGCATCCACACCGTGCTCAACATCTTCCGGGCGTTTCCGGGGCACTTCAAGAACCTCCTCTTCGTGTCGGTGGGCGTGATCGACTCGGGCGGGTTCAAGGGCGAGGACGCGATCGACGATCTCCGGGCGCGCACGGAGGACACCCTGCAGAAGTATGTCCAGCTGGCCTGCGGGCTCGCCATGCCCGCCGCCTACCGCTTCGCGGTGGGCACCGACGCCGTCGAGGAGGCAGAGAAGCTCTGCCGCCAGATCGCCGCCGAGTTCCACGGCGCCACCTTCTTCGCCGGCAAGGTCATCTTCCAGCGGGAGCGCTGGTACCAGCGCCTGCTCCACAACGAAACCGCATATCTCGTCCAGAAGCGGCTCCAGTGGGCCGGTCTGACCATGGTCATCATACCGGCGAAGCTGCGCTGAGCGTCGGGAGAGGAGCGGGAGGAGGCCCCGCGGCAGGGCGCCGCGGGGCCCGGCGGTCACTGGAGGGTAATGCGGGCCTTAATGGCAGCCAACTTCTTCTCGCCGATCCCCTTGACCTTTATCAGATCCTCGGGAGCCTTGAAGGGGCCGTTCTTCTCGCGGTACGTGACGATGGCCTTGGCTGTCTTCTCCCCGATCCCCTCGAGCTTCATGAGCTCCTTGGCCGTGGCCGTGTTGACGTTGACCGCGGCCTTCGCGGGTACCATGGCCACGGCCTTGGTCGTCGAGGCGGGCGCCTCGGCGGCGCAGGCGGGCCAAGGCGCGTGGGCGGCAAAGACCCCCAGGGCCAGGGCGAGGGCGACGGTCCTGATGCGACGGATCATGGGTCCCTCCTTTCGAGAGTGGGAGCACCACGGCTCCCCGTTAATGGGTGCGCGAATCTCTAGCACTGTTTTTGCCGGCGTCAACGGATAATTTCGTTTTTGCCACACCTTCTTCCAAAGGGAGACGGCATGCGCACCTACCGCAAGGAACTGTGGTTCGAGCTCCCCACGCGCCGGGGCTTCGTGAACATCACGCCGCAGGTCGACGCGTGCCTGCACGAGAGCGGTATCCGCGACGGCCTGTGCCTCGTCAACGCCATGCACATTACCGCCTCGGTCTTCGTCAATGACGACGAGGGCGGCCTTCACCGCGACTTCGAACGATGGCTCGAGACCCTCGCGCCCCACGAGCCGGTCGACCGCTACCAGCACAACCGTACGGGGGAGGACAACGGCGACGCGCACCTGAAGCGAAGCGTCATGGGACGAGAGGTCGTCGCGGCCGTCACCGAAGGCAAGCTCGACTTCGGCCCCTGGGAGCAGATCTTCTACGGGGAATTCGACGGGCGGCGGCGAAAGCGGGTGCTCGTGAAGATCATCGGGGAGTAAATGGGCCCCGCTTGACCAGCGGGCCGCCTCCCTACGACATTGCGCCTATACATCGCAGAGAGGAGACCACGCTGGACCGAACCCAGATCTATCTGACGGAGGAAGAGCACCAGGCCTTGCGCACGACGGCCCGGGAAACCGGGAAGACGCAGAGTGGGCTCATCCGATTGGCCGTCGACCGACTCATCGAGCGCCCGTCCGATTCCGTTCGCCTGACCCGGCTGCGGCGAGGGCGGGGAATCTGGGAGGGAAGAGAAGACATCCCGGACCTGCGCGATCTGCGGCGAGAGTGGGAGCGGTTTGACGGCGCGAAGGGGTAGAGGTTGGGCGCTCGAATTCTCGTAGGAGAAGACCGCGGCACCGCTCCTGATTTCAGCCGTAACCGTCGCCGAGCTCTTTGCGGGCGTCCGAGATGGCAGTAAAAGAGGCCAGTTGGAGGAGTTCCTGCGGGCCTTTCCGGTAGTCGCCGTGGATGACCGCATCGCGGAGCGAGGCGGTCTCCACCGACGCGATTACCGGAAGAGCCATTCAACCGGATTGGCGGACGCCCTCATCGCAGCCACCGCGGAGATCTCGGGGGCAACGCTGGCCACTCTCAACGAGGCCCATTTCCCCATGCTCAGCCAGGTGCTGGTGCCCTACCGGAAGAACTGAGACGAAGAGAGCATGCGTCGCCTCGCCCCACGAACCATTCAGATCAACTCGCGGCGTTGAATTCGGCAAGCCCAGCGGATGACGACAAGTCTGCAGCAGACGGGCGAACAAGGCGTGAAAACAAGGATGTCCCCTCGCTGTTCCTCAGGCGAGGAACAAGCCACCCCTCCGCGCAGAACGGCCTGAGGGAGCGTAGCGAACGGGTGCGCAGCCCCGTTGCGGCTCACCGCTCGAGGCGCAGCGCGTCGAGGTAGAGTGTTCGAGGCGCCTCGAGGCGGGTGGCGAAGAACCGCACGCCCCGGATCCGCCCCAGGTCCAGGAAACGCCCCTTCGGCGCCGCCTGAACCACGGCCAGAGGAATCTCGACGTCGGTCCAGCCGCGGTGCGCGACGATCCTGGTGTTGAAGCGGTCCTCGGACGCCTGGTCTCCCTGCTGGTGCTCTTCGTCATGAACGCGGCACGTGAGGGCGAGAGGGGCCGAGGCCGGGTTGTAGAGGCGGAACCGGAGGGCCCGGTAGCCCCGCCAGTCACCCGGGAAGTGGCGCAGGAACGCCCCGCTGTACTCCTCGGTTCCCAGGTCGAGCCGGAGAGACTGCCGGCCGGAACGGCTCACCCCCTCGCTCACCGAGAGCCGAGCGCTCCCCGTCCAGCGGCTGAGCTCGAAGGGCCCTTCCAGATCCGAGAGCACCGGGAACGCGCGCCTCGCCGACGCCTCGTCCCAAAGGGCCGCCGCCGCGGGTGCCGAGGCCGCGGCCAGCAGGAGCAGGACCAACGTTCGGAGACTTCGCCGGAGAGCCCGAGAGGGCAAGAACGGTGCCGGGGAGAAGAACGTGAGCCCCGCCGCAGCCCCCAGCACGTCTCGCGCCAAGTCCCCCCACTCGGCGTCGCCTCCCACTGCAGCTTGGAGAAGCTCCGTGGCAGCGCCGAAAGCAACCGCAGCCAGCAGGACGAGAGCCCCCCGCCGTGCGGGATCCATTGCCCGACCGCGGCCGCTCGACCGCAGCACCCACTGAACGGCCGAGAAGAAGAGCACCACGTGCCCCAGGTCCCACAAGCGCCCGGCGGAGCGGGAAGCCTCCGGGCCCGGGCCGCCTGCGAACAGGAGGATCGTGCCGATCAGAACTACCGCGCCGAGCATTCGAGCCGGCGCCTTCGGTCCCAATCCTTTCTCGACGGTGGTGAGCGCGGCCATCGGGCTCGACTCCTCCGTTGCCGCGCAGCTTCGGCAGACGGCTCGTGGCAGAAAGTCTGGATCATCGCTCGGGTTAAGGCTACCCAACCTCCCTTTGGCCCGCAATGCTCGCGCTTCCCCTCAGGGAGACGCTCTCGGGCCGCCCTTGTCCAAACCCCGGGCCCGTGCTACACAAAGACGCCGCAGGATCGAATCTCCTTCCCGAAAGAAGGGTGTCGTGCGACGCGCATCCAAGAACGCAGGCTCCGGAGGGGGGCTCGATGCGAATCGCTCCTCCGCTCCGGCGGACCGACCCGGAGGGCGGAAGGAGCTGCGGCTCTCAGGAGGCTGTTCATGGGAGAGTTTCCCCAGCTCGACCACCTCGGGGCGATTCGGGGCGTCACGGGTTTCTGAGCAATCGGCAGCACCCTGCAGATCGGCTCGACTCCGTACGTCCCCCGGTGATCATCGATGAACCTCACCATCACCTCTGTCGGCGGTCGAACTCCGCCAGTGCGAAATACGCGGACGCCTTTCGCAGGATCTCATTGGCGCGGCGCAACTCCCGGTTCTCCCGCTCAAGCTCCTTCAGGCGCGCACGCTCGTCTGTGGTGATCCCCGGCCTGTCGCCCCGGTCCCGCTCCGCACGACGGACCCACTTGCGGAGCGTCTCCGACGTACACCCGATCTTCTCGGCGATCGATCGGATCGCCGACCACTGGGACGGGTGCTCCTCCGCGTGCTCGAACACCATCCGGACCGCCCGTTCCTCAACCTCTGGGGAGTACTTCGTCGTCTTCGTCATGGCTCCATTCTCTCAAGAATTCGAGCCTCCGGGAAACCCGGCGCGGTTCACCTATTAACGCGAGCCTTGACTACTCAACATTCAGGCGGCTGCGTAGGCGACAGAGGGCTTCTCGAAGAACGCCCGGATCTTGGCAGGAATGCGCTGGAGGGAACGGAGCGCTCCGGTGACCTTGCGCTTGAGGTGGTTGCGTCCTTCGATGGCCATGCG
>JACRMM010000064.1 GCA_016214985.1 Deltaproteobacteria bacterium
CGGGCCATGAAGACTCATCCTCAGCCTGTCGGTCCACTTCCATCGTTTCACTCCACGCGTGTCGTGCGACCGTGGGGGACGTAAGGGCAAACGTGCATTCCGCCTGCAACGCGCTTTTGCCCTTACGTCCCCCTTGGTGCTTCGCCCGCGATGGCGCCGGAGCCGCCGTGGGTCTAGAGCGAGCAGCTCATGTCCTGGCCGCAGCACATCGGCGACTTGATCTTGCCGTGGCCGTTCGGGCATTTCGAGATCTGCACGACCTTCCCGTCCGGGAGCTTCAAGCTGTCGTCCACGAGGGGGGCGTTGCACTTCCCGCACGTTGCATTGACGCTCATGCCGCACTTCGAACACGTGTACGTCGCCATGGGGCTCTCCTTTGTGTGAGGCCGCGGGGGAACTGGCCTGCCGAAGCGGTCGCTCCTGGCGACCGCGGGCTGCTCCGCCCCAGCCGCGGGGCACCAGTTCGATGGTTCTTTCTTGCCAGGAATGTGGGCGGTGTCAAGGAGGGCGCGGCAGGACTCTCGGGAGCACGCAGACTGCCCAGGGGTGCGGCGCACGGGATCTCTCCGGTTCCTGACGGCGCCCAGGGGGAGGCAACGGGCGGGCTCGAGAGGGCGCGGATCCGCTCGGCGGGAAGTGGCTTGGGGACGAAGTGGCTTGGGGACTGTCCCCAAGCGGCCCTATCTGACGAAGGGATCAGCACTCCGGAGGGCCGCTTGAAGTGCAGCCAAGCGATCCGCTCTCGGATTCTGGTTCATTGCTCGGCGACAACCTTCTGCCAGAACATTCAAGCCCGCATGGGGCACGAACATATGCGGTCCCCTCAATTTGCCCAATAGGTTCTGCACCTCGGGGTCCGCATCGGGATTGACCACCTGCCAAATCTCCGGCCATTGCGCATTGGATTTCTGCAGATCGACAACCTGAGCCATTACTTTGGCCGCTGTCACGCCCTGTCGCCGTGCGCTACGTGCGCCACCGCGGATCGGTCCCTTGGAGGTCCCCTTCGACGTGATCCCCAGCCACCGCTTGAACCATGCCACGATGCCCACTTGACCTCCGTTCGGCATTCGGTTGGTACTGCCATCCGACTGACTGCAAAGGGCGAGACCCTCTCGCCGTCCAACTCGCGGCTGAGGCCGCTCTCCCATTAGACTCAGGGAAGCCGGACGAGATCGACCGCTACTTCCTGGCCCACTCGTCCGCGACAGGATGTCGACGGATATTCCCTTGGACCGCCTGTGTCACCACCCCCTTCGTCCAAAATCTCGTGCCGCCTGGAATGTTCTCCGTCGTGTACTCGAACGCCTTGTCGAGCCGTACCACGCACAGCCCCGACTGGAACTGCCCCATGGCACGTGAGAAGTTTCGGCCCTGAATGAACACTACGTCATAGACGCCGTCCGGAATCCCATGCAGCTGGGCCTTCTGCGAGGGGCCCACATAAAACGCCCTTCGTAAATCACCGTCTCGTTGCACCAGTCGGGCCACGAACCCCCGGGCGTCACGGTTGTCGACGTAGAAGCTGTGAGGCCCCGTCGGCCCTCGCTGTTCCACGAGCTCGCCGTTCGCCAGAGGGGCTTCCTCAGACAAGCCTCTCGGCAAGACCGACAGGAGCTAGAGCTTCGAGGCTCCCAGATGCGGGGTGCGACGCGGCTTCGCGAGTCCGACCTTTCAGTCCTACGGCCAGGAAGCCTGCCAAGATCACTGCCCCCCAAACGCCGATCGTGCCCCGAACGCGCCCCACCGGTCTTTCGCTCCTACTCACCTTCGTTAGGTTGGGACGATGTTCCACAGACGAGGTCATCCGTTGGTGTTCGGCCCATCGCCTCAGAAGCCGGCCTTGAACCAACTCGGGCATTTCACCCATCACGTGGAGGTTGACAACGTCGTCTTCCAACATCCCCGTCACCCGAACCACTGCTGCCGGATTCGCACGTGCAAAGGCCTCACAGAACTTTGTGATCACCTCCGGAGGATTACCAAGAACCGGACGCGCCTCACTGTCGCCCACTGCGATCTGAAAGATGGGCAAAGGGACTCCCCGTCGGTCAGGAAGCCTCTGTGCGCGAGCGGCCAAGGCCCACAGGTTCCGAAGTCTCTGCTGGAACGCCGAGGAGAAATCGCCATGGAAGTCCGCGGTGGGGGCTTCCCCGCGCACGGCCCGTAAGACGATCGTCCCGCTGCCGTCCGAGTACTCGGCAGCCAGTTCGCGGCATACGCGAACAAACTCTGCCGGACCTTCGCCGGCGATCACATCGAGACGGCCTCTGGCGACGCTGAACCGCAAGATCATGGCACACCAGCGGAAGGACATGAGCCCCGGCCGTACCCGTCGCCCATCACCAATCTCCACCTCACCCCGCCACCACCTTCGCCTCCTGGAACAGCTCGGCCGGCATCGCGTGCCGCAGCCGCCAGACGATTCTCATCGGCCTCTCTCCCTCGTGGCGCGAGTAAGTGACCGGCCCGAGGAACCGGTACGGCATCGTCTCTCCTCGACCGTCCTTCTTCCTCTGCCTCACGAACATGAGGACGTGGCTGCCTTCCCGTTCGTGGTTCACGTAGCGGCGGCCCGTGGGCGAGTCCGCCCTTGTGACGCTCTGTGACTCCCAGTGGAACTCGGTGGGCGAGATCGGGTAGTCGTCGTAGCGCGTCGTCGCCGAGTACTCCTTCTCCGACTTCTCGAGCGTCACGAAGAACAGATCAGACCGCGAGGTCTGGTCGTAGTGGACTCCCTGCCGCATCTCCAGGAGCCGGCCATTGGCCGTAATGCCGAACGCGGCCAGGATCTCGTAGAGGGCGTAGGTGCCGTGTACCTGGAGCGGGACGGGCTGGCCTGGGTCGAGGGGGTAGACGGCCGTGCGGCTCCGATCGGCCAGCACTTCTAGGAGCTCGAGGAACTCGGCGCGCATCGCTGGCTCGGCCCAGAGCTCGGCCAGTGCGTCCCCGAGTTCGGCGATCGGCCGCTTTCGATGGCCCAGGGCGGCGAACAGCATGAGCTGGAGCCGGCCCTCCCGGGCATCCGGAGAACTCGGCGCGGGCGGCGCGTCCGGCGAGAGCCACTCCTGCCAGCGGTCTAGGCGCTCGGGATCGTCCACGTGGAGGAGCCGGCCAAGAGCCTTGGCGAGCTCGGCCTCCTTGGGTCCCGTTGGCGGCGTCGGGAGCCCCGCCGCGCGCCGCAGCGCGGTCCAGCAGCTTGTCGCCGCGGCCCGCGGGTAGACCTCCTCGAGCTCCACGCCGGCCTGCGCAAGGAAAGCGGCGAGGCCCACGTCGCCGAGGCTCCGCAGGTCCTCCACCAAACCCTTCTGGCCGAGGCCAAGAGCGGCTTTGACATTGGCCAGCACGGCCTCCCGGGCCAGCCGGTCGAGCTGCAGGGAGCAGCCGGGGGGAAGGAACGGGAACTCGGCCTCCACCTGCTTCGAGAAGTCCCGCCGCGTGCCGCCCAGGATCGCCCGGTACTTGAGGTCGAAGCGGAACTTCCGGTGGGCGTTGCCGATGAAGTCGAGGACAAGGAGAGATCCCTTCCCCGGCGCCCACCGAAGCCCGCGCCCTAACTGCTGGAGGAAGACCGTGGCACTCTCCGTGGGGCGCAGGAAGAGGACCGTGTCGACCTCGGGCAGGTCCACGCCCTCGTTGAAGAGGTCGACGGAGAAGACCACCTGGAGCCGGCCGTCCCGCAGATCCCGGAGGGCCTTCCGGCGTTCGTCGCTTGGAGTGTCGGCGTGAATCGCCACGGCGGCCACGCCCGCATCGGTGAAGCGGCGCGCCATGAAGATCGCGTGGTCGATACCGGCACAGAAACCGAGCGCCCGCATCCTGGCCGGGTCGGCGACCCGGGCCTTCACCTCCTGGAGGATCCGCGCGGCTCGGCTGTGGTGGCCGGTGTAGAGCCTTTCGAGCTCTGCCAGATCGTACCGGCCCCGAGTCCACCCAATGCCCGAGAGGTCGGTCCCGTCGTGGACGCCGAAGTAATGGAACGGGCACAGGAGCCCCTGATCCAGCGCCTTCCAGAGCCGCAGGTCCGCCGCCACGCGGCCGTCGAACCACTGGAGCACGTCTTGGCCGTCGGTACGTTCCGGAGTGGCGGTCAGCCCCAGGAGCACCCTCGGCGAGAGCGTCCGCAGGAGCGCGTCGTAGCTTGGGGCCGCGGCGTGATGGAACTCGTCGACGATCACGACGTCGTAGGCGTCGGAACGGAGCCCCGCGAGGCGCTCGGCGCGAAGGGATTGGATCGACGCGAAGACGTGGCGGCCCGCCTCGGGCCGGGCGCCGCCGACCAGGAGCTCGCCGAAGCTGCCGTCGCCCAAGACCACCTGGAAGACGGCCCGGCTCTGCTGGAGGATCTCCTCCCGGTGGGCCACGAAGAGGAGGCTCGCCTCGCCCCGCTCGCGACGCAGGCGCGCGTAGTCGAAGGCCGCGACCCAGGTCTTGCCGGTGCCGGTGGCGGCCACGACCAGGTTCTTCCAGTGCCCGCGCTGCCGCTCGGCGTCGAGCCGCTCGAGGATCTCTTGCTGGTGGGCTTTGGGCGCCACGTCGATTCGAATATCGACGGCTGTGTCCCGCCCCCGCCCACCACCCGCCTGAAGCCGCAAGGCCCGCTTCAGGCGCTCGCGGTCGACCGATGGATCGTAAGGCTGGAACTCTAGCTCGGCCCAATACTGGTCGAACACGGCCCGGAACCGCGCGACGATTCCGGAGTTGTCAGTCTCGCTTGCTCGGACGTTCCATTCGAGGCCGTCGACCAGCGCCGTGCGGGAAAGGTTGGAGGAGCCTATATAGGCGGTTGAAAGCCCTTCGGCACGGTGAAAGAGCCATGCCTTGGCGTGGAGTCGGGTCTGGTCGGTCTCGTAAGACACCTTGACCAGCGCACCGAGTCGGCAGAGCTCGTCGAGGGCCCTCTGCTCGGTGGCGCCCGTGTACACCGTGGTGAGGATCCGCAGGTCCCTGCCGGACTGCAGGAACTCCGTCAACGCGTCACGGATCACCTGGAACCCGGTCCACCGGACGAACGCGCAGAGGAGGTCGACTCGTTGGGCGCTCGCCAACTCGCTCGCCACAGCGCGGCCGATCCCTTGGTCCCGGTGGCCGTTCACGAGGAGGACGCTCGACCGCAGCGGGATCACGGGGCGCGCCGGCGGCTGGTTCGCACCCAGATCCTCGGACGGCCTCACCAGATGGAGCAGCAAACGGCCGGGCTCGACGACCGCGTCGCCCTCGATCACCGGGTAGGCCGTGGAGTGCTTCAGGAAGTCGAGCAGCCGGTTGGCGAGCCCGATCTGCGCCGCAACCTGCTCCGCGCCCTCGCCCGGGACGGAGCGAAACGCGCCGAGGAGGTGTCGCCCCACGTAGCGGGCGAGGACCTCGGGCGCCCCCTCGCCGTCGAGGTCGCGATGGCCGGCGCCCCAGCCCCGGGCCTCGAGGCGGGCCAGCGCCTCCCCGAGCTCTCGGGTGACGAGATCCTCGTAGAGCCCCGGCAGAAGCTCTCGGCCCCCGGGCCCCTCTTCAGCGCCCCCCCGCCGCCTGCCGTCACCCACCCTGCGCCGCCTTGTGCCGGGAGCAAGCCGCTTGCAGGAACTCCACCGTAGGCAGGTCGGCGGGCGCGAACTCGTACGCCCCCATCTCCTCCGGCCGCACCCACCGGACCTCGTCGTGGTCCCGCAGCTCGAACTCCCCAGCGACGTGCGCGACCCGGTAGCTCAGAAGCTCGATGGATATGTGGGGGTAGTGGTGGACGTGGGAGACGAGGAACTCGCCGATCTCGGCGGCGATGCCGAACTCTTCGTGAAGCTCCCGAGCCAAGCAGTCCCGCGGATCCTCCCCGTCCTCGATCTTGCCTCCGGGGAACTCCCACAGGCCGCCGAGTCGAGCGCCCTGGCGGCGTTTGGCGATCAGGATCTGCCCGCCCCGATCAAGGACGGCGGCCGTTACTCGAACCATGAGAACCCTCGCTGAAATCGAGCATCTCGCGACTGGTGCCTCCGGAAGACCCCCGCAAGGCGACCCGCTCTCCCCACGGGCCGCCAACTACGGTCTGCCCAGCCTGCCCCACCCTTGGCGGATTCCTGGACGGTTTCCCTTGTCCCTAAGTGTCGCCCGTCCCCAGCGGTGCCCCCCCAACCCAGCAAGCTATTGCGGCTTCTTGTTTAGGAGTAGGGGGGCCTTTGGGAGGTGCTTATCCTCAGTCCAGACATCGAAGCTAATCAGATCCCCCCTGCCAAGATGCGTGTAGTACAGGTATTCCGGAACGAAATCAGCCAGATCAAGAATGTTACGCGCAACCTTCTCTAGTTCGGGCGGGAGGCATGAAAGCACTGCGTCCTTGCAGGATTCAAACGCACTCGCCCGTGAGCCCCTGAACATCGACTCAGTTTGCCACTGCGGCCGAATCTTATGATACTTTGACCCATCGAATTTGTCGTAACAGATCCCTGCCTGCTGCAGTCTAAGCCTCATGTCTTCGAATAGCGCAGTCCTCATGTTGTGACTAATGAAACTAGCCCAGTTGGGGTGGACCGCAGTCATGCTGGCGTAGGAAAGATTACCAAGAATGCGAGCGCTCAAATATAGGCTCTTTCTAACAGTGATTGGCAAGAAAGTCGCCAATACAGAGATACTTCCAGCTTCGAAGAACGCTTGGGCAATCGTGTGCTCCCGGCCGTATATTGGTGCGGTACTGCAGCACTGCAGTATCACAATCGGAACTCGTATCTGGTTCTCAACTAAGAAAGGACCCGTAAGGGTCTGGGTCCCCATCTGAATTGTAGACCCGTCTGCACCTTCCGCGTAATCTCCATGGCTATCTATAATTAGGAGCTCTGGTTGGTTTTCATGCACTGCTCTCGCGAACTCGTGCAAATTAGTACAGACCTCAAACCTTGCCGGACTTCCACGTTCCCTTGCCTGGTCTCTATTGGTTTCGAACGCGGAAAGAACGGCCGCGTCGTCGGGGGCACCGCATACCACTAAGGCTTTGGTTAGAATCTCACGACTGACGCTGAACTCCACGACTGAATTCAAAGAGTACTGCGCCATTATGCTGGCGAGGGGGGTTTCGGGGAGTCTGCATACATCGCACAAGAAGGCTAATGGGACGCCGTTGATTCTCAGCCATTCGATGGGCAGATCTGAAATAGCTACAACTTGATCGGCGTAGCCGTATAGGTACTCCATGATCGAGTCTGGGTATATCGACCGCGCTTCGTCTCCGAATCGGTGGAGATTGCGCAGGACATTCCTAACATTTGCAGTCCTCTTGTAATTTGACAACTCAAAAGGATGCAGCCAAGTGTTTAATGATGCTCCTTTCATGGGCATTCGTAGATATGGCGATAGACTGAAGGAAGAATGAAGATATCCCATGTTGTCAATGAACTCGACACGGTTGGCATTTAGCTGAACGGCAGCGGCGAACGTGGCTAGATCCTCGTTGGTTGCTCCACGTGGGTTCAGCTGAACCACGTAGTTCGTAGTATTTTGCTCGGCAGTAAGCCCCTTGTAACACCAATTCAACAGCCGTTTAGACGCAGTCTTCTCTTTCCGTGCTTGGTCGATTTGTTGCCGGATCCGCTTTGGCGGGTGATATGGGACCGAAAGAACTACTGGCGGCCTGGACCTGGAGTAATCTCTACCTTCGTATTCCAGCCCCCTGAGGAACTCCGCCCACGCACTAACTTTCACGCAAGAGTCGACCAAAGAGGTCGCTCTCTTGGAGTGATCCGTCGTCTCAAACTTTGGCGCAAAGCGGCGACTTGGATAATCGAGTTGGTTTAGTGTCATGTAGTTAATTCGGCAAGGCCTAAAATCGGAAAGGGAGACTTCCTCTCTCTCCCGGGGGGATCCAAGGTGTTCCTTCAGTAGGTCTAGCGCTTCTCCAATATCCTTAGACAGTTCATCGCTGCACCAAGGCACCAATTTCTCATGTATCTCCTGGCGGAACTCTACTATTTTAGACAAGAACTCGTGCGTGTTTTCGAATAAGAAGGCCCTATAATAATCATCGTCTCTGATTCTGTCTCGCACCTCTCCATGTTTGGAGCTTACAAGACATTTTGTTGGTACCTGGCGCAATAAGTCTAATGGTTCTGTGTTTGTCGAGTTAAACAGATAGACGTTTAGCGGAGAGTCGCAAAATGCTCCGAGTTCCACGCGCTCTGCAACAGAGTCGGTGTAACAGACCCTAAGGGTCACCGGTTGCTTAACGTTCCTTACCACAGACGTGAAATAGTGTTCTTCTGGAAAGAGACACTGGAAGAGGTCTCTCGGAAGAGTCGCTACAAGGGATAGTGTCACATCATCAAGGGAATCTGGTGGGGAAAGGGCAATCTCGTCCCGGTCGGCAATAAGGTAGTACGCAATGGGTGGGAACGTCGCCCTCCTCGGAACGTACATTTCAGCCGCTCACGGTTTGGGCACGGCCGCGCAAGGCCGGGCCGCGGGTAATTCCGCGCGCGCGGGTGGGACGCTGGTGGTTCCGCAGTTCTTGAGAGATCCCTCGAGGAAAGACCCCGGGAATCTTCGGACCGCCGAGGAGGACGTTGGGTCCTATTTGACTACTCACTTCTGCACACTCCTCAGGACCAAAGCCCACCCCGTGTCAATCCACCGAGTCGACCCCTTCGGCGTCCCGTCCAGGTAGCGTAGCCGGTTGACCAACCCCTCGTCGAGCACCGCGCCGGTCCCGGCGGCGCGTTCGCTCGCGGCGAGCACCCAGGCGATGTCGGTGAGACTCACGGTGCGCTCCGCGAAGCCGCCCTCGCCCCCGTCGATCCGAACCCCTCCTCCTTCGGCCGGTCCGACGATGCGGCAGCGTCGGTCGCCGCTTCCGACCCAGCCGCCTGGGCCCGGGTCTGCCAGGACCTGCTCCACGAGTTCCCGTGCCTTCTCGTTCCACCGCTCTTCGAGCCGCCGCGACGCGGAGCGGCCGCGGCCGAGGGCTCGCCAGGTGGCGAAGTCCACTTCGGGGATGGCCCAGGCCGCCTCCTTCTCGTCCCAGCGCCCCACGCCCAGGTACCGCCACGGCTCGCCAACGCCGCCTCGGCCGAGCACCAAGGCGGTCTCGCCCGGGTGACGGTGCGGCATGGTCTGGGGGACGCGGTCGGGGGCGGACAGGGCTCCTTCGCCTTCGAGCAGGAGGAAGAGGTGGCCGTCCACCCAGGACCACGGCGCCCGCGGCGGGCCGGAGAGGCCGAAGGCTGCCGCAAGCTCTTCGTCCGCAAGACGGGTGCCTGGCTGGGGCGCGAGGTCCTCGGGTCGGAACGACTTCGCCAGGACCGCAATCACCTGGTCGTGGGGCTCGGCGGGCTTGTCGTCGACTTCGGGGTTGTCGGAGTGGAGGACGTAGCCCTGGGGGGTCTTCACGACCTTCTTGACGTGGTAGGTCTGCCCCTCGGCGGGATCTCCCCGTCCAACGAGCACCACGCGGCCCTTCAGGGTCGGGAGCCCCTGCCCGCGGGCCCAGGTCATGACGAGCCAGTCGCCGTCGCCGATCTCGAACTTCCAGCCCTCCATCGAGGTCCCGGAGGCTCTCACAGGTCGCAGAAGGGGCAGTCGGCACCTGACGGGAGCGACTCCGTCACGCGGCGTCTTCCAGCAGGCGCGCCACGCGGCCCAAGAGCTGGCTCAGTTGGCCGAGGGCTACTTCGCGGTCCAGCGGCGGTTCCTCCTCATCGAGTGCCTGGTAACGGAACTGAACCCCGAAGGGGTTGTACTCCACCAGGTCCCATAGCGCTTCGACTTCGACGCCATGCCCCTGGAGCACCGTGATGAGGGTGGCGAGATTGTGGGTCAGGGGGTATTCCTGGCCGAGTGCCGCGATCCAGGCCTTCAAGGCCTTTTCAGCAGTCTGCTGGACGTGGAATCCGAACACCTCCTCCGCGAATACCTCCGCGTCGCTCATTCCGCCCAGAGCCCGGAAGTCTTTCTCGGCCATCGCGAGCAGGGCTGCCGCGTCCTCAGGCCCGCTCATACAGGACCCTGCCTTCCCGAAGCGCGCGCGCCACGACGTGGTTCCGGCTGCTCGCCCAGTGCTCGGCTTCTTCGGCGGTGAAGACGAGGATGTCCTGGGGGACCGGGAACCGCGCGAGGGCGCGCGACAGCCGAGCCATCTCCCGCCGCCGGCTGCGGCCCGGGCCGAAGGGCTTGTCCTCGATGACGAGGAAATCCAAGTCGGACGCCGGCCCAGCCGCGCCTCTGGCGTGAGACCCGAAGAGGACGACCTTCCGAGGTTTCGCCTCACGGACGAGGATCTCGGTCATTTCCTCGACGATCCTCTCGACGGCCTGAGCGGTCATCTTCCGCCTCCCTGACTACCGGCGCCGGAGAAGGTGCCGGGCGCCCATATCGCTCTTCTAGTCCAATGCGAGGTGGGATTCCAGCCCGATTGATCTAAGACCTCGAAGGTGTCGACGCCGAAGGTGTCAGACATTCTTCACGATCTGAGTCCATTCTCGATCCCGTCGACCGTCCCGGAGAGTCGGGCAGAACCCGCCAACACGCTCCTGACTCGCCGGCTCTCCTCCTGCGTCGATGCGCCCTCTTCTACCACAGGCGCAGGGACAGTCTGGGGACAGGCACCGGTGCCTCCGCGTACCCCTCTCGGGCTCGGCCATGAGCTGCCGTATGGCGTCGAACACGACGCGGAAGTGCGCGTCGTAGCGCTGCTCCAATGCTTCGAGCTTCCCGGCCAGTTGGGCGTTCGTCGCCAGCATCTTCCGAAGGCGGACGAAGGCCCTCATGATGCCGACGTTCACCAATACGGCACGCTCGCTGCGCAGAACGCTGGAGAGCATGGCCACGCCCTGCTCGGTGAACGCATACGGGGGATAGCGGCGCCCCCCTCGTTTTGAGGTCACAGTCTGTGATCTCAAACCTCGGAACTCCTTCTGGGTCAGTTGGAACGCGAAGTCGGGCGGGAACCGGTCGAGGTTTCGCTTGTCCGCTTGGACGCCACCCGAATCATCTTCTCTCGATGCCACCGAACCGCCTCCGGCTCCTCATGCACTGTGCGGCAAGCCACGCGACGCCGTCACTGATTTCTCCGGTTGATCAGATTGACCACCACCCGCACGAGCACGTCCTTCTCCTCCGGTCGGCTCTCGGCGATGAGGAGCGTCATGGCCACGAGGGCGTTGTCGGCGATCCGCTTGGTGTCGTCGGGCCGATAGAGGGCGCCGTTCTTCTCGAGGAACCAGAGGAACAAGGCCGCGCGCCGCTCTCGCCCGTCCTGAGTTCCGCGGCACTCGCCCCTCCCTGGCCAGCGCGACGCGCTTGTTTCCGTCGACGAAGTGGTGGTTCTTGGTGAGGAAGTAGAGGAGGTTGGCGGCCTTCTCCTCCAGGCTGGGGTAGACCTCGGCGCCGCTGAAGGTCTGGACGACGGCGGCCAGGGAGCCTTCGAGGCCGGAGTCCTTCTCGCGGCCGAAGAGGGCCGATCCACCGAACCTCTCGCGCAGCCGCTCCACGACGCGTCGCGCCTCCTCGACGGTGAGGGGAGACACCGGCCCGGGCGAGACCTCTCGAAGCTGGACCCGCTGGTGGTCGTAGTCGTCGAGCACATCCAAGGCGTAGGCGTAGTCAGCCACCACCCGGAGCACCGCCGCGGCGTCGTCTCCCGAGAGCTCCCGCCGTTCGGCCACGTCGGCCACGAGCCGAACCGCCTGCTGGAGCTCCCCGAGCCTGCGCTCGTTGACGGTATAGCCCCGGACCAGGTGCTCCCGCAGCACTCGCGTCGCCCAGATACGAAACTGGGTGCCGCGCTTCGATTTCACCCGGTAGCCCACGGAGATGATCACGTCGAGGTTGTATCGGCGGATGGGCCGGCGGACCTTTCGGCCGCCTTCGGTCTGAACTACCGAGGATTCCTCGGTAGTTGCTCCCTCGTCCAGCTCCTTCTCCTTGAAGATATTTCGGATGTGCAAGCCGATGGTGTCAGTGTCCTTTTCGAGGAGTTCTGCCATCTGTCGCTGTGACAGCCAAACCGTCTCCTTCTCGAGTCGGACATCCAGGGCCGGGCCGCCGTCGGCCGCCTCGTAGAGGACTACCTCGCCCTGCGCCGGGACGTCGCGCCCAGCTGTTGCAGTCTGTGCAACGGCTCGATGGCCCTTCGGTGACCTGTCCGGCCTCGCTCGACTCATGGTCGCCCGCCCTCGCAGGTGGCGTGCTCCTCTGTCTCTCCGGCACGGTGGGGCACTCTTCCCTCCAGACACGGGCAGACGCAGGTCGGCGTCGCATCCTATCACCTTGGGTCCGGTCGCCCCATCCCCCCAAAAGGGTGAATTTCGGGGCGGCTCAGTTGCGGCCGGGCACCATCCTACCGGCCACCCGTGACGGATCCTGTCACGCAACCGCCGCCGGGCCTCACTCTCCTTGCCCCCCCTTTCCTCTGACGCCGCTATCACCGGGCTTCACGGTAGCGACTGGGGGCGGCGGCTTGGGGACAGGCTCCACGGGGGCTTCTTGTCGGGCGGCAGGGCCGAAACGCCGTCGAGGCGGGCGGCAGCGGGGCCAGGGCGCTTGGGGACAGGCCCCACGTCGGCGCTTGACGCGGCGCTCGCGCAGCACTCGCGTGGCCCTGATGCGGAGCCGGGTGCCGCGCTTGTGGGGGCCGTGGCCGTGGGGACCGTGGCCGCGGGGACAGGCCCCACTCCGCCCTTGCGTGGCCGCGGGGACAGGCCCCACTCCGCCCTTGGGCGTGGCCGCGGGGACAGGCCCCACTCCGCCCTTGGGCGCACGGGGACTGCGGCTGGACGACTTCGACCTGTGCCTCGCCGCCACGGCCCTCAGCCACAACCGGGTGCACTTCACCAACAACACCCGACCCTTCGAGCGGATCGACGGGCTTCGCCTGGAGAACCGGGCGGCCGGCTGAGAGGGGGGCGAGAGGAGGCGCGACGCTCGGGTACTGCTCTCACCCGACCACGAGCCGGAGCCTGCCTTCGGCCACGCGAAGGGTCGCGCGCGCTCCCCAGGGAAACTCCACCCGGTCCGCCTCGATCCCGTCCCCGAAGATCACGCCCCCCTCCCCCATCTCGGAGGTCACCTCCAGGGCGTCGGTGGGCCCAAGGAGGCCCTCGGTGAGGTCGGTCCCGGTGGCGGGGCTCGGCCACGCCTCCCGGACGAAGTAGGCCAGCCGCGGATCGCCGGGGGTCGGAAGCCGCCACCCGCCGCCCCGCTCCCGGTGGATGGAGAGCGCCCACCCGGTGGCCCCCGTGCCCGTGGCCACGATCAGGCCGGACGACGACTGCCGCTCCTCCCGGTCTCCCCGGCGGATGCGGTACCGCGCCGACTGGTGGGAGCAGTGGCCCAGGAAGACCTCGTTCAAGGCGCGAAGCCCGAGGCCGTCGTCGAGGGTCGCCTCCACCATCGAGCGCTCCTCGACCCGGGCTCGCCCCGCCGCGACCCGCCGGAGCAGGTCGGCGGCCGCGGCGGGGGCGTGCCGCACGAGGACGCCGGGGTTCTGGCCCGGCAGGGGGTCGACCCCGACCACCGGCTGGCCGTCGAGGTACTTGGCCACGTTCGCCACCAGGCCGTCTTGCCCCACCACGGCGACGACGTCCTCCGGCTCGAAGAGGAAGCGATCGAGGTCGGACCTCCCGACGCGGCTGCGCCGCCACGCGGCGGGGATGGCCGAGGAGACCGCCTGGAGGGCCCGCTCCTGGGCACGGTGGCGCTCCTCGGCGGCCTCGATCGACTGGCCCCTCGTCTTGAGGAAGAACCGGGCCTGATCCCGGGTGCCGTGCCGCGAGAGTAGGAGCTCATACTCCGTGGCTCGCGTCACGACGACCACGCGCGGGTGGAGCCGGGTAGCCATGGACACCCTCCTTCCCCTCGGGCCGGTTGCGGTTTGGGCCCCCTACGGCGCGCCGGGCCTGGTGCGACCCTCCAACCGGTCGGTTCCGGCCTCCAGAAGCCTGGCCAGGAGCGGGCCCAGGAGCTCGGGCGCGACGTTCAGGTGCTCGATGGTCTGGAGCTTGCCCGCGAACTCCCGGGCGGCGAGCCCGAGCAGGACCCCCGTGGGCAGCTCCCGGTAGATCGCCATCTTGTCCCTCTCGGCCTCCACCCGGGCCTGCTCCACCACCCGGATGCTCGACGCCTCGGTCTCGGAGCCGAGCCTGCTTCGCTCGGCCTCGGCCCGGGCGGCGATGGCCGCCGCCTCGGCCTGCTCGGTGGCCTTCCACCTCTCGTTCTGGCCCTTCTGGCGGATCAGGGCCTCCTGGCGCCGGGTGAGCTCGATCTGGGTCTGGAGCTCGTTTTCCTGGATGGCCCGCTCCTTCTCCACCGCGAGGGCCCGGCGCTGGAAGGTCGCCTCGTCGGCCTGCTCTTGGATCGCCTCCCGCGTCGGCGTCTGGAGCGCCTTCTCCAGCTCGGAGGTCGGAGAGACGGCCGCGACCCGCACCGACACCACCTCGAGCCCGATGGCGCCGAGCGCCGCGCTCCCGGCGAGCCCCTCCTGGATGCGCTCTCGAACGGGGTCCACACCCGCCCGCAGGAGCTCGCCGAGAGGGGTCTGGACGAAGTACCCGAGCACCATCTCCTGGGCGAGCTGGGTGAGGGTCTGGTCGACCTGGTCGAGCGGGGTCTTCCGGTAGGTCCCCGCGCGCAGATCGATCGTGAAGTCCACCCGCTCGACGACCTTCAGGGGCTCCGAGAACCGGTAGGTGACGACCCCCTGGGTCACCACGTCCTGGAAGTCGCTCGATCGGCCGTGAAACAGGAACGCGAGGTCGCGGTCGTCGCAGGGGACCTCGGCGATGCTGGCGGCGTACGGCAGGAACCAGAAGGAGAGGCCGCGGCCGGTGCGAGCCAGCTGCCCCGAGCGGTGACGGGCGATGAAGGAGGTGGATTCGCTTCGCAGGTGGCGAAGGGCGAGAAGGCTTCGGATCTCAGCCATGGCGTGTCCTCCTTCGGCCTAGGCGGCCGAGGCCTGGGTGAACCGGAAGAGCGCGGCGGGTCGGTGCCCCACCTCCCCCTCGCTCTGCCCGGTGGGCTCGAGCAACCCCGTGGCAAGCATCCGCCGTCGGAAGGAGTCCTTGTTCATGCGGTGCCCGAGGATGGTCTCGTGAACCTCCTGCAGCTGGCGCAGGGTGAACTCCCGCGCGAGGAGCTGGAACCCGACGGGGCTGTAGTCGAGCTTCCCCCGGAGCCGCTTGACCACAACCCCCAGGATATCGCGATGATCGAAGGCGAGGGGGAGCGGGCGCCCTCCCTCGGCGAGGGCGTCGACCGGGCCTCCGGCCTCGCCCTCCCAGGGGACCCGAAGGGCGGCGAGCGCCCGGTCCGGGCCCGAGAGGCCCTCCAGGCGGCCTGCGTCCACCAGCGCGAAGTAGACCACCGTGATGACCCGGGTCCTGGGGTCCCGATCCGGTGCGCCGAAGGTGTAGAGCTGCTCCAGGTAGACGTCCCGGAGCCCCGCCTTGGCCTCGAGCACCCGCACCGCGGCGGCGTCGAGCGACTCCGCCATCCCGACGAACCCGCCCGGCAGGGCCCACGCGCCCTGGCAGGGGGGCTCCTGCCGGCGGATGAGAAGCGCCCGGAGCTCGCCGGCCGCGGCGGTCACCAGGGCCACGTCCACCGTCACCGAGGGGTGGGGAAAGGCGCAGGCGTCGTAGGCGGCGAGGAACTCCCTCTCTCCTTCCGCCGGCCGCGCTCCGCTCCCCGTGGGGCGATCTCTCTTGGGCATGCCTGCCTCCTCCCACTTAGATGCTCACAGCATATATGCATGACGCATATATGTCAAGACACGATCTCGGCCCTGCCTTCGGGCCGCGCTCGCCGGGATCCGCCGCCCCGCCGCTGGCGACGGCTCCAGGCTCGCACGAGCCCTGGACGAAAGGGCTCCGCCGAGGTATGGAAGGCGAACGGGTCGGTCTCGCTCCCGAACCGCCCCCCCTCTGCCCCCCCCCGGGGAAGCCCATGGCGAAGGATCGCGTCCCGAACCGGCTGAGCGCCTCCCGGATGGAGAGGTGCATCGGCTGCCACTCGTGCTCGCTCGCGTGCGCGCGGCTCGTGCACCGCCGCCTCTCCTGGGACACGGCCGGCATCCGCATCGCGTCCTCCGGCGGCCTCTCGACGGGGTTCGAGGCGAGGACCTGCCTCGCCTGCGACCCGGCGCCCTGCGCCGAGGTGTGCCCCACGAGAGCGTTTCGCCAGCGCGGCGGCGGCGGGGTGGTGGTCCGCAAGGACCTCTGCATCCGGTGCGGGAGGTGTGCCGCCGCGTGCCCCGTGGACGCCGTGTACCTCGACCCGGCCGGCGAGCCGTTCGTCTGCCTCCACTGCGGCCAGTGCGTCCCCTTCTGCCCGCACGACTGCCTGGAGCTGGCCCCGATACCGGCCCGGGGGAGCCTGGCCGAGGAGGGCGCGCCATGAGCCCGGACACCTTTCGCGTCCTGAAGGTCGATCTCGGCACCGGCAAGGGGGAGCTGCTCGAGGTCGGGGGCCGAGACCAGGTCGCGGGCGGAAGCGGCCTCGCGGCGCTTCTCTTCTCCCAGTTCGGCCGGCTAGGAGAGCCCTGGGACCACCCCCAGCAGCCCCTCGTCTTCGCGATCGGGCCCCTCACGGGGTACTTCCCCCTGATGAGCAAGACGGTCTTCGCCTTCCGCTCGCCCTACCACGACCAGTACGCCGAGAGCCACGCCGGCGGGCGCTCCGCGCTCTGCCTGCGGTTCGCGGGCCTCGACGCGCTGGTCCTCGTCGGCCGGGCGGCCGCCCCCTCGTGCCTCACCGTCGGGTCGCGGCAGCTCGACCTGCGCGAGACGTCGTACCTCTGGGGCATGGACGTGCACCAGTCCGGGAAGGTCCTGCGCCGGATGCTCCGGGGCGCGGGGCACCGGAGCCTCCTTCGGATCGGGCCCGCGGGGGAGCGCGGGTGCGCGATGGCGTGCGTCAACGTCGACACCTACCGCCACTTCGGCCGGCTCGGCGGCGGAGCAGCCCTGGGCGCCAAGAACTTGAAGGCTCTCTGCGTCGTGGGCGACGCGGCCCTCCCGCTGCCGGAGGGCCGGGACTACGCGGAGCTCTTCGCCAGGGTCCACCGGCAGGTCACCGGCACCGACATGATGGCCAAGTACCACAACCTGGGCACCCCCGCGAACGTGTCGGTCCTCGACGGCCTCAAAGCGCTCCCCTGCAGGAACCTCCGGCAGACGAGCGACCCCGCCGTGGCCGGGATCACGGGCGAGCGCTTCGCCGCCGACTTCCTCCTGCGAAACGCCGCCTGCTCGGGCTGCCCCGTAGGCTGCATCCACCTCGGGCTCCTCCGGGAGAAGTTCCAGGCGGACAACCGCTACCTCTACCGGCAGGTTGCGTACGACTTCGAGCCGATCTTCGCCGTGGGCTCCATGCTCGGGGTCTTCGACGGGCACGCGGTGCTCATGCTCCTCGACACCGTGGAGCAGCTGGGGCTCGACGTGATGTCGGCCGGCGTGGCGCTCGCCTGGGCGACCGAGGCTCGGGAGAAGGGGCTCGTGGGCGACGCCGAGACCGGGGTCCCCCTTCGGTTCGGGGACGCGGCGCCCTACCGGGAAGCCCTGGCACGGCTCGCCCTCGGAGCCAACGACTTCTACCGCCTGCTCTCCTCGGGGGTGCTCCGCGCAGCGGCGCGCTACGGTGGCGAGGAGTTCGCGTGCGTGCTGGGGCAGGAGACGGCGGGGTACGCCACGGGGGAGGTCTCGTTCGTGAGCCAGGCGCTCGGGCTGCGCCACTCCCACCTGGACGCGGCGGGCTACAGCTACGACGAGAAGGGCGCGGGCAGCGACGTGGGCGCCGCCGTGGAGTTCCTGTCGGCCGACGAACGCAGCCGCGCGCTCCTGACCTCCATGGTGGGCTGCCTCTTCGCCCGCAGCGTCTACGGCGACGACCTCCTCGCCGAGTGCCTGCGCGTGATCGGGTTCGAGACCCTGGCCGGCAGGCTCCCGGAGGCCGCCGCAGAGATCCAGCGCCGGCGCTGGGCGGTGAGGCTGGCCACGGGGTACGACCCGAAGACGACCCGGATCCCGGGCCGCTTCACCGAGGTGTCGAACTGGAAGGGAGCGGTCGACCCGGCCTTCCTCTCCGCGCTCCAGCAGGCCTACGCGGTGAGGATCGAGGCCCTCGCGGCCGCCCCCGCCTCCTGAACGGGGGATCGCTCTCGGGAGGGCGCTTGGGCGTGGGGACAGGCCCCACGAACCTCCGGCGCCGGCCCGGCCTCGGTGCCCCCCGGTTCGCGGCCCCGGCACCGCGCTACGGGGCGCGCCCGAGCTCCCCGGGCAGGGAACCGATCTCGTCGAGCGGCAGGGCCGCGATTCGCTCGCCCACGTCGTCGGGGCGGCCGACCGCCAACACCGCGGCTTTGAGCGCCGGCTGGAGCAGGCCCGCCAGGACGAGCGGCGGGGCGGGCGGCAGCAGGGCCAGCACAAAGGCTAGAACCGGTTTGCCTCCGACGGTCGCGGCCTCGAAGCGACCGGCTTCCCCGCGCTCCATGCCTCTCGACCCTCCTGTTCAGCAGCTCTGAACAGGGTGCACTGTTATTAAGGCTTGCGCGCCCAAGCCTTATCAAGACCCCCAGACCGGCGACTGCCTCCTCCACCGAGCGCCGCCGTATCCCCCCCGGAGTCCTGCTCCACGACCCGTTGGGGACTTGCCTTCCCCCCGGACCGGCGGCTATAAGCGCCCTGCACCGCACCTCCCCGGGGGAGCGCCGCCCATGCCGTCCGACCAGCTGATCCGCCAGTGGACGCTCCTGCAGGAGCTCGCCGTCTCCTTCCGGGGCCGGACGATGACCGACCTCGGGCGCCTGCTGGAGGTGTCGAAGCGCACGGCCCGCCGGGATCTCGAGGACCTGGAGGCGGCCGGCTTCCCGGTGGAGAAGGTGCCCGACGGGAAGGAGGTGCGCTTTCGGCTGGTGCGCGGCAGCACGCCGCCCCAGATCCCCTTCGATCTCTCCGAGGCCCTGGCCCTCTACCAGGCGACGCTCCGGGGACCCCATCGCCTTCGGGGGCCTCGCCTTCGTTCCCCTTTTCGCGCCGGAGCCCCGGGACCCGGACTACCTCACACTCGACGAGGCGCTCTCGGCCGGGCAGGCCCGCGTGACCGAGGTCTCCGACGGGGGCAGCGTGCCGGAACTCCGGTTCGTCAGCGGGACCGATCGCAAGATCCTGCTGCTCGACGGCGAGGAGCTCGTCGGCGCGAAGCAGAACCGGGTGCTGAACCTCTCGATCCTCGTGGCCCCGCAGCAGACCGTCACCATCCCCGTGTCCTGCGTGGAACAGGGACGCTGGAGCGCCCGCTCCGCGGAGTTCCAGACTGCTGGCCGAGCCCACTTTGCCCGCGGCCGGGCCGAGAAGGCCGTCCACGTGAGCCAGTCCCTCCGCACTCACGGGCAGCGGCATTCGGACCAGAGCCAAGTGTGGGAGAGGATCCAGGAGAAGGCCGACGCCTTACACGCGCACTCCGCGACCGGCGCCATGGCCGACGTGTTCACGCGCCACGCCGCGGACCTCGGCGCCTACGAGCGGGAGCTCCGGCCCCTGCCCGACCAGGTCGGAGCGGTCTTCTCTGTGGCCGGCGAGGTGTCGGGACTCGACCTCTTCGACGCCCCCTCGACGCTTGGGAAGCTCTGGGGCAAGCTCGTGGGGAGCTACGCGCTCGACGCCCTCGAGGCCGCGGCGCAGGGCACGGCCGCAGAAGCCCCACCGAGGGCACTGGCCGAGGGGTTCCTGGAGGCGGTGCGCAAGGCGAACCCGGAGAGCTTCCCGGCCCTCGGCCTCGGGGAGGACCTGCGCCTGGAGGGCCCCGGCGTTGCCGGCGGCGCCCTGGTGGAAGGGGGACGCGTAATCCACCTGGGAGCCTTCCGGCTGAACGGTCACCGGGGACCCACGCGCCGACCCGGCATGGCCCGGGCCTCGGCTCGCAGGGCGCAGCGGTTGTAACCCCGGAAGGGAGAGGGGCGGTGCTTGGGGTACCGCAGGGCCACCCCCATCCCCCATTGCCAGCAAGGAGGACAAGATGCTGTTGACGAACGATCGGAGGCGACTCGTCACCATGCTCCGACGGCTCTTGGACGATCTCGAGCGGCACGAAAGCGACTACCACCACATCACGCCGCGGACGCTCGTGCAGGAGGCTCGGGCGCTCCTGCAGGAGTTCGACCCGAAGGCGAAGGAGAAACAGGGCAGCCCATGAGGGAAGCGACCAACCACGCAGGCAGGCATGGGAGAATCCAATGATCGGGGCGATCGCAGGGGACATCATCGGGAGCGTCTATGAGTTCCGGCCCATCAAGACCACGGACTTCCCGCTCTTCACGGAAGAGTCCACCTACACCGACGACACGGTGCTCACCGTGGCCACCGGAGCCGTGCTCCTCGACGGAGGGGACTATGCCTCCTCGTACCGCCGGTGGGGGCTGCGGTATCCGGACATGAGCTACGGCAGCATGTTTCGCCAGTGGCTCCGCTCCAAGGACCTCGGACCGTACGGGAGTTACGGCAACGGCTCGGCCATGCGAGTGGTACCGATCGGCTGGGCCTTCGACACGCTGAACGAGGTGCTCCGTGAAGCGGAGAGGAGCGCCCGTGCGACCCACGACCATCCCGAGGGGATCAAGGGCGCACAGGTCACGGCCGGGAGCGTGTTCCTCGCACGAACCGGGGCGGGCAAGGACGGCATCCGCGCCTTCGCGGGGTCGCTCGGTTACGACCTGGACCGCACCCTCACCGAGATCCGGCCCGGGTACCGCTTCGACGAGACCTGCCAGGGCTCGGTGCCGGAGTCGCTCCTCGCCTTCCTGGAGTCCGACGACTTCGAGGGCGCGGTGCGCAACGCCGTCTCCCTCGGCGGCGACGCCGACACCATGGCGTGCATTGCCGGTGGGATTGCTGAAGCTTTCTATGGCGGGGTGCCGCTGGGCATCCGTGACCAGGTGCTTCGGCTCCTCACGGTGGAGATGGGAGCGATGGTGGCCCGTTTTGCCGCCAGGTACGGCGGTGGGCACAACATGAATGGTCGTCCCGGTCTGGAGGAAGAGCAGTGACCACCTACTTCGCCTACGGCTCGAACATGCGCCGGGCCCGCCGAGGCGTTGGTGCCTTCTGTGCCTTTTCTCCGCCGGGGTAGCAATCCCCCGCGCCGGCTGCTCATTTCCCGGCATTGCTCTTCACCCGGTTTCCTCATCTCCTCCGAAACACCCCCTTTCGATGCCACCGCACTGCCTCCGGGTCCGGCCGCCAAGCTACCTCCGCCCCCTTAGCCCCCTTGGGGACAGGCCCCACTCCGCCCCGTCAAGTTTCTGCAAGTCCCTCCCGAATCAGATCTGCGCGAATCCTCCGGAATTGCTCTGCCTTGTGGTCTGTGACGAACAGGGAGAGGACAGCCCCGGCGACGAGGAGAGAGGCGGCGAGAAGGAACGAAGCGCGGAAGGACCCCCCTGACGCCGAGAGACGCTCCGCCACCTTGCTCATGACGAAGCCGCCCACCCCCCAGGCGGTGAAAAGGAGCCCGTAGTTCACGCCGAAGTTTTTCACCCCGGCACACTCCTTGGCCATGGTGGGGAAGAGCGCCAGGTTGGCCCCGTAGTTGAAGCCGATGAACGTGGCAACCAGGACGACGAGAACGGCCCCGGACCCGGCGGAGCCCGTGACCGGCACGGCGGCGACCATCAGCAGCGCTTGAAGCACGAAGACGATGCCCAGGGTCTTGACCCGGCCCAGCCGGTCCGAGACGACGCCCGCCACCAACCGTCCGCCGGCGTTGCCCACGGCCATCAGGGCCACGGCGGCAAAGGCATTGGCTCCCAGGCTCTTCTTGGCAAGACCCGCGATGCTCCCGATCACCATGAGACCCGCCCCGGCCCCCACGAAGTACAGGAGCCACAGCAGCCAGAAGGTACCGGTGGAGAGAAACCGTCCCGGCGTCAGGTCGGGTTCCACCCATCGTTGGCGAACCAGGGCGTTGAGACCGCCCCGCCGGCGGCTGTCGGTCACCCCGGCGACCTGGTGTTCCGGCGGGGGGTTCCGAAGGAGCAGGGCCAGGGCGCTCACCACGGCGAAAAACCCCAGACCGAAGAGCTTCATCGCAGTGCTGAGGCCGACCCGGGACACGAGGTACTGGGACAGGGGCGCGATGTACACCGAGGCCAGCCCGAAGCCCGCCACGACGATCCCGGCAATCTTGCCGGACTCGTTGGGGGCAAACCAACGCATGGCCGGGGGAGTCGCGGAGGCGTACCCGAAGGCGATACCGGTTCCTGCCAGCACCCCGAAACCGAACACCCAGCCCCCGTAGGTCGTAGTTCCCGACACCCAGAGAAATCCCGCCCCCACGAGCACCCCCCCCAGCATCGTCGTAACGCGGGGGCCGAAGACGTCCTGGCAGCGCCCGGCCACGATCATGCCGAAGGCGAAGACCAGGCAGCAGACCGCGTAGGGGTCGTTGACCGAGGTGAGGTCCCACTGAAACGCCCCCGCCCCCCCGGCCTCGATGGATTGGCGAATCGCCGCCTTGAAGATGCTCCAGGAATACAGCACGCCGAGGGCGAGGTTGACCCCGGTCCCGGCAGCCGTGACAACCCACCCCGCAGTTCTCCCCTTCATCTGCCGGTCCTCCCGCTGATCGTTGCGACGCAGTCGGTTCGCGAAACACTCGACACTCGCCGCCCTTATCGGTACAGGAGGAACGAGTCTTCAGGGCGCTCCTTAGGGGCCGAGGCGACGCTGGTTCCTTTTGGACCTCCTTCCCAGTGTGGGAAGCATGGCCACGACCTGTTCCGTGAACGCGTATGCGGGATACCTCCGCCCCCCTTCGCCTTGAGGTCACAGTCTGTGATCTCAAACTTCGGAACTCCTCCTCGGTCAGTTGGAACACGACGTCGAGCGGGAACCGGCCGAGGTTCCGTTTGACGGCCTGGACAAGCGCCCGGGTCTCCACCTCTACGTTCCCGGTCACGGAGCCCTCGGCAACGCGGTCCATGATCGAGAGCAGGAGGAGCGGCTTGTGGGGCGCGCGGCGGAGGCAGGTCGACCCTCCCGGCACAGATCGTCCCGGGGCGGGCACACAGGAACCGGCACCGCCGCGCCTCTCAACCAGTTATTCGTTCCAGCCGCTCGTGGAACCGCTTCACCGTCTTGCGCAGCGATCGCAGGCCATCTTCGTCCCTGTTGACGCCTTCCCCGCCCTGATCCCTCGACCAGAGCGTCGCGCCGAGATTGGCGCCGAACGCGCCGCCGGCAACCGGGATCACTCCGGCGATGATGTAGAAGTCGTGGAGGCTCCGGAGCGCAACCTCCTGCCCCCCGTTCCGGTCACCACCGACGGCGATCCCCATGCCGACCTTCCCGTCCAATACGCGCGGGTCTCTGGCCAGGATCGCCCTGCACCGGTCCAGGAGCGTCTTGGTCTGCCCCGAGAGGGTACCCTGATAGCAGGGCGTGCCGATGACGATACCGTCGGCCCAGATCAGGCCATCGTAGAACTCCGCGAGGGCATCCTTGTGAACACAGCCCTCTTTCTTTCGTGTGCAGTAGTCGCAGTGAAGGCAGAATTCAATCTTCTTCAACTTGACCGAGAAGTACGCCGTTTCACACCCCTTTTCCTCCAGCAAGTGCAGGGCGTGCCGTACCGCGAAGTCCGTGCCTCCGATCCTCGGGCTGCCACTGACGCCGAATACCTTCATCTTCGCCCTCTCTTGGGGGTCCGGGTTGGATGGACGGCCCGCGATCCTCGAGTTTCCGGCCCACGGGCCACACGCACCTCGGGGAAGGTGCTTCGAAGGGTTCAGTGGGCAAGGACCTCAGACGTCGTCATTCTACCGCGGCCGGCCGGGAGCGATCGAGAGCGCGCGCGACCGCTTGGACGAGCGCCCCCCCTCTCGCAGGGAATCCGCCCTCGGCGGCCCTCCGGAGAGGCGCCGCGGCTTGACCCCGTTCGCGCCCGGCGACTATAACCGCCCCATACGGCGAGTGCGCCGCCCCACGGGGAGAGAGGCTACCCGGGCGTTCGGTGCGGGGCGTTGACCGAGCGGCGACGCGTGACGGAGAGCGATGGGCCCCGCACGCCGGCAGCGTGCCGGGGTCGCGCTCGAAAGGGGCACTCGGACGTGGAGCACCACCCCCTCTACTGCGAAGAGAACATCTGGCGGCTCTGCCGGCAGCCGGCCTTCGCCACGCCTTCGTGCCGCGTCCTCCTGATCACCAACCCGCGCCGGACCGTCCCGATGCTCCACCAGCGCGCGGCTCCCGTGGGTCAGCCCACGCTGTGGGACTACCACGTCGTGCATCTCGACCTCGGGCCTCCGGCGAGGATCCTCGACCTCGACACCGCGCTGGCGGAGGTCGGCACGGCCCTGCCGGCCCTGGAGTGGCTCCAGCGAAGCTTCCCGTGGGAGACCCTGCCCGCAGACCTCGAGCCCCGGTTCAGGGTCGTCGACGCCGCGGAGTTTGCTCGCCGCCTCGGGTCGGATCGCTCGCACATGAAGGGCGCCGACGGCCACTGGCTGGCCCCGCCCCCGCCGTGGGCGCCGCCGACGCCCGGCACCGCTGTCGAGCCGATCCCCCTGCACCGGTACCTCGATGTCGAGGATCCGCAGACCGGGGTCTGGCTGGATCGAACCGGCCTCGTGGTGGTGATCCGCCCATCCAGAGGAACGCCGGCTCGGCCGAGGCGGACGAGCCCCTGGAGGCTCGGGGGTAGCCACCGCCAGGGGGAGTGAGCGTCTCGGGGGGAGGCCACCGGCCATCCGAGGAGGCTCGAGCCCGGGGAAGGGCACGCCGGGGACGCCGCAGCCGCGGGCCTCTGGCGCCCAGGCGTCGGCGCGACTACCGGGGCTTTCGCCACGCGGCCGCCACGGCCAGGCTCGCGGCCCCCAGAGCACCGAGGCCGGACAGGACGACCCCTTCCCAACGCCACGCCTGCCAGGCGAGGCCCGGCAGGTATCCGCCCAGGGCGCCGGCCGCGTAATACAGGCTGATGTAGATGGCGCTGGCGGTGCCCCGATCCCTTGTGGTCGAGCGCGCAACTCCCAATTGAGCGGCGGTCAGACCGGTGAACATCGCGAGAGTCATCAGCGCGAGTCCCAGGACCACGGTGGGCAGACGGTTCGGCAGGGTGATCAGGAGCCCGCTGCTCGCGACCGCCAGGGACACCGCCGCCAGGCGCTGCCACCCAAAACGGTCGACGAGCCTCCCAATGGCGGGGCCTGCCGTTCCGAGGAGCCACAGGACGAAGATCAGGCTGCCCGTGCCCGTGCCGAGCCCGAACGGACGCGCCTGGAGCCGGAAGACCACGTAGGAAAAGACCCCCACGAAGTTGAAGAAGAGCGCGCAGGCTACGCACGATGCGAGCAGGAGTTGGCCATTATTGAGTTGCTCGCGGATGGCCTCGAGCCGTCGCGGCGTGTGGGCAGCCGGGGGAGTTTGCGGGAGGGTCGCCGCCAGGAGGATCGCGCCGGCCAGCGGAAGGGGGACGAGGCTTCCGACGGCCCAGCGCCATCCCACCGCGGACGCGAGGAGGCCGACCCCGAGACGGCCGATCAAGCCGCCAAAGACGAGGGCGGTCACATAGGTACCCATGGCCTTGCCCCCGCTCTCCGGGGAGACCTCGATCACATAGGGCAGGCCGACCGTGAGCAGGCCCGGCATGCACAGCCCCTGAAGACTTCGGGCGAGGAGGAGCAGCGGGAAGGAAGGGGCGAGCGCGACCCCGATGCTCGGGACGACGAGCAGCGCGCTCGCGAGCACCATCGAGCGACGTCGCCCGAATCGATCGGAGAACGGGCCCCAGAGCCAGGCCGCGGCCGAAAGAGCCAGAACCGCCGCAGAGATCGTCAGTCCGGCCCGAGACGGCGAGACGAGAAACGTCTTCCCGATCTCGGGGAGGATCGCCTGGGTCGAATACATTGCGGCAAACATACCGGAAGCGCCGATAAAGAAGCCGGTCAGACGAACGCGGAGATCTGGGGGTCGAGTGGGCAGGTTCAGCACCTCCTGCGGCTCCCGGCCCCCGGGTGAGGCCGAAGCGCCGACGCGGAATCGCCGCGCCGGGGGTCGCGCCGGGGAGGATTCCGCCGGCGGCGCCTGCTCTGCCCGGCGCCTCTCGTCCGAGAAGGAGGAGACCGATGACCGACACGCTTCATCTGACCAGCGGCGACCGGGCCGGAGAGATCCTCGCAGAATCCGCCATCCCCGGCGAGGTCTTTGTTTGGCACGACATCCTGTACGACGGCCCCAGAGGTCCCGGCTGGCCCGATGATCGCAGTCTCGCCGCTCGCACGCGGTTCCTGGATGAGGCAACCGGCGGGGGACTGGGCAGGGAACGCATTCTGAGCACGCTGCACAGCCAATACCGAACACTTGCCGCCGCGGGCGACCGGGAACGAATCGTCCTGTGGTTTGATGCCTGCCTGTTCGATCAAGCCATGCTCGCCCACGTCCTCGCCTGCATGCCTCACCGGGGCCTCCGGAAGGCGGAGCTTCTCTGCATCGACGCGTTTCCCGGGATCGTCCCGTTCAACGGACTGGGCCAGCTTCGGCCCTCTCAACTGGCTTCCCTGTATGATCAGCGAAGGCCGGTCACGGACGCCCAGGTCCAGTTCGCCAGGCTCGTGGACCGTGCGTTTGCCCTGCAGGATCTGGGGGACCTCGCCGAACTCGCTCTCACCGCCGACGCACCCCTGCCTTGGATTCCCGCCGCCGCAGCCCGCTGGCTTCAGGAACAGCCGGACCCGGAAACGGGCCTGGGCCGTCTGGAGGCACTCGCCCTGGAGGCCATCCGCAACGGGTGCGAGACGACCGCCGACATCTTCGCGGCAGTGGCAGCGTCGGAGACTCCCCCCCAGTACTGGGGCGACATCACGCTGTGGGCAAAGATCAACGCCCTTGCGGATCGCAGGCCCCCGCGGGTGAGAATCGACGGCCCGCTGCGGAGGTTGCCCCAATGGGAAGGCATCGCGGACCTGGCGCGGTTCCGGGTGACGAGTCTACCGAACGCGGCGGACGCAGGCGGCGCTCCCTAGTACGCCGTGCGCACGGCCCCGAGCGGCGGACCACGGCCGAGCGGGGAACGCGGCGGTGCCCCTTCGAAACCGTCTCGTCTGCGGCTGCGCGACGCGACGGCCCGCACCGTCCTTGACGCGGTGGAGGCCGAACCGGTACGGTTCCGCCACCATGCGCTTCCTCGCCGACCTCCACGTCCACTCCCGCTTCTCCCGCGCTACGAGCCGTTCGCTCTCCCTGCCGAGCCTCCACGCCGCGGCCCGGCGCAAGGGGCTCACCGTCGTCGGCACCGGAGACATCACGCACCCGGCCTGGCTCGAGGAGGTTGCCGCCCAACTCGAGCCGGCGGAACCGGGGCTGTTCCGGCTGCGCCCGGAGTTGGCCGCGGCAGCGGACCAGGACGTGCCGGCGGCGTGCCGCGGAGAGGTGCGCTTCGTGCTCCAGGGCGAAGTCGCGAGCATCTACCGGCACGACGGGGCCGTGCGCAAAGTCCACAACCTCGTCTTCTGCCCCGACCTTCCCGCCGCCCGGCGGCTCCTGGCCACGCTCGATCGCCTGGGCAACGTGCGCTCGGACGGCCGTCCCATCCTCGGGCTCGCGTCGCGCGACGTCCTGGAGGTGGCCCTGGGGTCCGGCGCCGGAACGCATCTCATCCCGGCCCACATCTGGACGCCGTGGTTCTCGCTCCTCGGCTCCCGGTCGGGGTACGACTCGGTGGAGGCGTGCTTCGGCGACCTGACCGGCCACATCTTTGCCCTGGAGACCGGGTTGTCGTCCGACCCTGCCATGAACCGGCGGCTGTCCTCGCTGGACCGGTTCGCGCTCCTCTCCAACTCCGACGCCCACTCCGCCGCGAACCTGGGGCGGGAGGCCACCGAGTTCGACGCTGCCCTCGACTACCGGGCTCTGTTCGAGAGCCTGCGCGGGGCCGCCCGAGGCGCGCCGGGGTTTCGCGGCACCGTGGAGTACTTCCCCGAGGAAGGCAAGTACCACTGGGACGGGCACCGACGATGTGGATGCCGGCTCGCGCCGGCCGAGTCGAGGGCGGCCGAGGGCCGCTGCCCGGCCTGCGGCGCGCCGGTGACCATCGGGGTTCTCCACCGGGTGGAAGCGCTGGCCGACCGAGCCCAGGGCGGACGGCCGCTCTCCGCGCGCCCCTTCGCCCGGCTCGTGCCCCTCGCCGAGGTCGTCGGCGAGTGCCTGGGAGCGGGACGCGCGAGTCGAAGGGTCGAAGCAGTCTGCGAGAGGCTGCTGGCCGAGGTCGGACCCGAGCTCGCGGTCCTGCGTGACGCGCCGCCGGAGGACATCGCCCGGGTAGCCGGCGCCGTCGTGGCCGAGGCGATCCGCCGGGTCCGGAAGGGCCGGGTGCTCGTGGACCCCGGGTACGACGGCGCCTTCGGCACCGTGCACATCTTCCGGCCGGAGGAGCGCTGCGATGCGGTCGGACATCGCCCGGTCGCGCCCTGTCCGGCTCGGCGCCTTGACAGAATCGGCCGTTCCGACTAGATTCGGCCTCCCTTCTCCCCGTCCGGTCGACGAATGCCCTTTTTTTCCCTTTCAACCGCTAAAGGAGGATGAAATGGCCACGAGCGAGACCCTTCTCAAGAAGACCCAGAGGGGCCTATCGATCCTCGCCTTCGAGACGACCAAGCAGAGTCGGATCCTCAAGAAGCGGATGCGGGTTGCAGCCCTCCAGAAGGAGATCAAGGCTGACCTTCGCGACCTCGGCAACCTCGTCTACAACGCAGTCCTCAACGAGCAGACCGGGATCCTCGGCGAGGAGGAGGTGAAGATCCTCGTCCAGAACATCCGGCACAACAAGGCGGAGGTCGAGCGGCTGCGCGACTCGATCGGGCGCCTGAACCGGGCGAAGAAGCACTTCACCGAAGTGGAGTTGGACGAGGAGGAGGTCGCTGCGCCCCGTCCGGACGAACCCGCCCTCGTGGTCGTCGAGTCCACCACGGCCCCGCCCCTCAGGGACGTCGAGGTCTCCACCGAGCGCGAGCTCAAGGAAGCCATGATTGACCCAGGGCAGCCCTTTGACTCCGGCGAGGTGCAATCCGCCAAGAAGAAGCGCAAGAGCGAGGTTTCGGCGGACCAGGGTGCGGATCTCGAGGCAGACCCGAGCTGACGGTAGCCCAGCGCCCCTCCCTTGGGGCGCCGAGCGCGAAGTTTGAACAGCGCAGCGATTCGTGCGGGTTCGAAGGCGCCGTCCCCGAGAACCCGTCGCTGAAGAACCCACAGAGGGGTGTTTCAGCACCCGGATAGACGCGAGCGGGCGGGTCCAAGAGGGCCCGCCCGCGGTCGTAGAGATCCGGATCCTTCCGCCCCGCTACTTCCCCTGGATCATCTTTCGATACCGGTCCAGCACCTTCTGACGGTCGAGCGGCGTGTACGGCTGCGTGAGCTCCTGGAGACGCCGACGCGCGGCCTCGGCCTCCTCGCCCTCGGGGTGGAGCTGGAGGAACGCTTCGTAGGCCTCCTGCGTATCCTTGGCTCGGGTCGCGGCCCACTCCTGGCGCAGGCGCTCCTCATCGGTACCCGGCGTCGCCGCAGGCCCGGGGACCGGCACCGGCACCGCTGCGGAGGGCACCGCCGCCGGCACCGGGGCCGGGGGAACCGCTGCGGCAGGCACCTCGGGTGGCGTCGGGGCAGCGGGAACCGCTGCAGCAGGCACCTCCGCCGGCACCGGGGCGGCGGGAACCGCTGCAGCAGGCACCTCCGCCGGCACCGGGGCGGCGGGAACCGCTGCAGCAGGCACCTCCGCCGGCACCGGGGCGGCGGGAACCACTGCAGCAGGCGCCTCGGGCCGCGCGGGCGCCGGAGGCGTCTGCTCGGCTCGGAGCGCCGCAGCCCTCTTCCGCGCCTCGGCCGCGCTGGGATGGCCGGGATACGTCTCGGCAAACCCGACGTAGGCCTCCGCCGTGTTCGCCTTCTCGGCGCCCGCCCAGGCGCCGTCGGCGACGGCCCTCGCCTCGGCCTCCGCCCGAGCCGCGGCCTCCTTCGCCTTCGCCTCGGCTTCGGCCCTCGCACGGGCCTCGGTCTCGGCCTGCCGAAGCGACTCGAGCACCTTTCTCGCGTCCGAGGCCTTCGGCGAGTCGGGGTAGGTCTTCAGGTACTGCTCGACCGCGGCGGCCGACTGCGCGCCCACGGCCACCTTGTACGCCTCGTCCTCGGCCTTCAATCCCTGGATCCGGGTCTGGACCTGAGACCCGTAGGGGCTCTGCGGACGCTCGGCCAGGAACCGCTCCAGGGCCTCGATCGTGCCCGCGGAGACTGCGACCCCCAGTGCCTTCTCGTCCTCGGCCCACTGTTCGCGCCGGCGCCTGGCTTCTGCCGCCTGGGGCGCCGCAGGGTGAGCTGCGAGGAAGCTGTCGAGCGCCTCCGGCGTCCCCTTGGCCAGAGCCTCGGCGTACGCACCCTCCTCGGCCTTCGCGCCCTGACGCAGCTGTTCCTCAAAGGCTTCGAGCTGGCGCACCTTGACCTTGGCATCGGCGACGTAGGGGCTCATCGGGTACTTATCGGCGAACGTCCGAAGAGCCGCGGCCGTCCCCTCGGCCAAGGCCTTTGCGTACGCCTCTCGTTCCGGCTCTTCGATCTTCTCCAGCGCCTGCGAGACGAGCGACCGCACCTGGGAGAGATCCGGGGCGTCCTTCGCGAGGCGGGCGTAGGTGACGAGATGGTAGAGGGCGCGGGGATAGTCCTGCAGGCGGAAGAAGTAGACGACGCCGAGGTTGTAGTGGGCGTCTTCGTACGTCGGGTCGATCTTCAGCGCCGCCAGGTACTCGTCACGAGCCCTGGCGTACTCTCGCCGCTTCAGGAACTCGTTGCCGGCCTCCTTGCGGAGCACCGCCTCCGGCTTCGTCTCAGCAAACCCGGACACCGCCAGGAGCAAGACGACAATGCAAAGATACATCCGACGCATTCAGGCCTCCTCCGTGGCTTCTGTGGAGGTCGCGCTTCAGGAACGAAGCATGATAACGGGCGGAGTTTGCAATGACAAGCACAGGTTGGTCTGTGGCCGCGGCGGAATCACCTTGACTGGAAGGGGTGGGCTTCTATAATAGCGCGTTCTCGTGCTCCCCCCACCCGGAGGCTCGCCCTTGCACCCGGTGATCGTATCGGTCGAGAACCTTCCGCCGGAGGGGAAGGCGGTCCCCTTTCGATTTCCGGCGACGGAACTGGACCGTCTGCTGGCCGGTGAGGACGTCACGGAGACCCGGGCTGCCTCCGACCTCGAGGGAGAGGCTCGAGTGATTCCGTCGGGCCGCGATGTCTTCGTGCTGGGCACGCTGCGCGGCCGGGTCACCTACCGGTGCGTGCGCTGCCTCGAGCCCTTCGAGGAGGGCGTCGCGGGCGACTTCCACCTGGTGTACACGCGGGAAACCGGCCGCGAGGACGCGGAGATGGAACTGCGTCGAGAGGACCTCGAGATCGAGGTCCTGGAGGGCACGACGCTCGACCTCGCGAAAGCGGTCGGCGAGCAGCTCTTCCTCGCGCTTCGGCCGCACCCGGTGTGCCGAGAAACGTGCAAGGGACTCTGCTCGACCTGCGGAGGCAATCGGAACCTCTCCGAGTGCACCTGCCCCGAGGCGCCGGCCGATCCGCGCTTCGCGGTACTGGGGTCCCTGAAGAACCGACACACGGGCTGAGCGGACCGCGCCGCCGCCGCCCGAGAACCGACCGAATCTTTATTCTCTGACCCCGAAAGGAACCTGTCATGGCCGTTCCCAAGAGACGCACCTCGTTGGCTCGCAAGCGAAAGCGACGGTCGCACCTGAGCCTGGTGGCACCCAACCTCGACGCCTGCCCCAAGTGCCTGGAGCCCAAGGAGCCCCACCGGGTGTGCCGGGTCTGCGGGACGTACAAGGGTCGGTCCGTGATCGCGGTGGAGGCGGCGGAGGCTTGAGCCTCGGTCGCTGAAACGCACCCATGCGAGTCGCCGTCGACGCCATGGGGGGAGACCACGCGCCCGAGGCCGTGGTCGAAGGTGCCGTTCAGGCCGCCTCTGAGCTGGGCATTCACGTGATCCTGGTCGGGGATCGGGAGATCCTCAAGCACCAGATCAAACGGCGCAAGGCCCAGGACCTCCCCCTTTCGATCAAGCACGCCACCGAAGTGGTGGAGATGCACGAGCACCCTGCCGTGGCCGTGCGCCGCAAGAGGGACTCGTCGCTCCGGGTCGCCTTCGACCTCGTGAAGAGCGGCGAGGCCGTGGCCGCCGTGAGCGCAGGAAACTCCGGCGCCGCCATGGCCGTGGCCATGCTCGTGCTGCGGCTCCTGCCCGGGGTCGAGCGTCCGGCGATCGCAGCCGTCATGCCGAGCCTGAGAGGGTCGACTGTGCTCCTGGACGTGGGGGCCAACGTCGACTGCAAGCCGCTGCACCTCGTCCAGTTCGCCATCATGGGTGAGGTCTTCACCCGATACATGTTGAAGGTGGAGAACCCGCGGGTCGGCACCCTGTCCAACGGCGCCGAGGAAAGCAAGGGCACCGACCTCACCCGGGCCACCGACGAGGCGCTGCGAAAGTCGAGCCTCAACTACGTGGGGTACGTCGAGGGCCGCGACATCTTCCTCGGCGGTCCCGATGTGGTCGTGTGCGACGGGTTCACGGGCAACGCCGTCCTGAAGGCGTCGGAGGGGGTCGCCCTGGCCTTCGGCAAGCTTCTGAAGGACGAGCTGACCGCCGGCCCCGTGCGCAGGCTCGGCGCCTTCCTGGCGCGGGGAGCGTTCCAGGCCATCCGTCAGCGAATGGACTACACCGAGGTCGGAGGCGCGCCGCTGCTCGGGATCAACGGCGTGGGCTTCATCGCCCACGGCTCTTCCGACGCCCGTGCCATCAAGAACGCCATCCGGGCGGCCCGCGACTTCGCCGAGGAGCGGGTGAACCTGCATCTGATGCAGGTGCTGGAGAAGAACCAGGACCTCGAGGCGTGGACGTCCCGGAAGGCCCGAAAGTTCTGGACCCAGCTGAAGGACAAGATCATCCACCACCGCCACGAAGAGAGCGAGGAGGGGGAGGAGTAGCCGATGGCCGACCGCGCCCCTGCCCGAGCCCGCATCCTGGGCACCGGGTCGTGCGTACCGGACAACGTGGTGACGAACTTCGACCTGGCGAAGCGCGTGGACACGAGCGATGAGTGGATCCAGGAGCGCACCGGCATCCGGGAGCGCCGCATCGCGTTGCCGGGGGTTCGTACGAGCGAGCTGTGCGAGGACGCCGCTCGCCGCGCCCTGGCGGCCGCCGGAGTGGAGCCCGCCGAGCTCGACCTGGTCGTGGTGGCCACGGCCACACCGGACATGCCCTTCCCCTCGACCGCCTGCTTCCTCCAGGAGCGCCTCGGCATCCGCGGCCAGATGGCCTTCGACGTGACCGCGGCGTGCACAGGGTTTCTCTACGGGCTCACCATCGCGGATCAGTTCGTGTCCACGGGCAAGGCCCGACGGGCGCTCGTGATCGGGGCGGAGCTCCTGAGCCGGATCATCGACTGGGAGGACCGGGGCACCTGCGTGCTCTTCGGCGACGGCGCCGGCGCCGTGGTGCTGGGCCCTTCGGAGGCTCAGGACCGCGGCATCCTGGCGACCCGGATGGCGGCCGACGGCTCCTTCTGGTCGATCCTCAACCTGCCGGGCGGAGGGACCGCCCACCCGACGACTCTCGAAACCGTGGGCGCTGGGCTTCACAAGGTCAAGATGCACGGCAACGAGGTGTTCAAGGTGGCCGTGCGCTCCCTCCACGAGATGGCCGAAGCAGTGCTCGCCGAAGCGGGCCTTGATGGGAGGGACCTGTCGCTTTTCATCCCCCACCAGGCCAACCGCCGGATCATCGACGCCGTGTCCAAGCGCTTGGGTGTGCCGGTCGACAAGGTCTACGTGAACGTCGATCGGTTCGGCAACACCTCCTCCGCCTCGATCCCGATCGCACTGGACGAGGTGGTCCGGGCCGGCCGTCTGTCGCCCGGCGACACGGTCCTGCTCGACGCCTTCGGCGGAGGGGTCACTTACGGGGCCGCCCTCCTGCGCTGGTAGATTGGTCTTGCACCCCCCTTGCCCTCTTTGTATAGTCTGGCGCACTTTGGCCCGAAGTGTCCCGACACCCCTGCCGCTGGGAGTCTTCCCATGAGGCTAGCTTTTCTATTCCCCGGGCAGGGCTCCCAGTACGTCGGCATGGGCCGCGCTCTGGGGGACGCGGTTCCCCCGGCTCGCGAGACCCTCGCCGAGGCCGACGCGGCACTGGGCCGCCCGCTGACCGCGCTGTGCTTCGAGGGACCCGAGGAAGACCTTCGGATCACGTGGAACACCCAGCCCGCGATCCTGACCGCGAGTGTGGCGTGTCTGCGGGCGCTCCGGGCCGCCGGCGCCCCGGAGCCGCTCTTCTGCGCCGGTCATTCCCTCGGGGAATACTCGGCCCTGGTCGCCGCCGGCGCCCTGGACTTCGCCGACGCCCTGCGGATCGTCGAGCAACGCGGCCGGTTCATGCAGGAGGCCGTTCCCCTCGGCACCGGAGTCATGCACGCGGTCCTGGGGCTCGACGCCGACGCAGTCACCGCCGTGTGCGCCGCGGTGAGCCGCGAGGGCCAGGTCGTGGAGCTGGCCAACGACAACTGCCCGGGTCAGGTCGTCATCTCGGGCCATACCGCCGCAGTGGAAGAGGCTTCGCGCCGCCTCAAGGAAGCGGGCGCCAAGCGCGCCGTGCCCCTGCCCGTGAGCGCGCCCTTCCACTGCTCCCTCATGGCGCCCGCCGGGGAGCGGCTCGCCGGCGTTCTCGCCAACGCCGCGGTCGCGCCGCCCCGCATACCGGTGGTGGCCAACGTGGACGCGCAGCCGAACCGGGACGCGGCGCGCGTGCGCGCCCTGCTGGTGCGCCAGATGAGCTCTCCGGTGCGCTGGCAAGAGTGCGTGAAGGCGCTCGCAGCCGAAGGGGTGGACACCTTCGTCGAGGTAGGGCCGGGCAAGGTCCTCTCGGGCCTGGTCAAGCGCATCGTCCCGTCGGCCGCCATCTACAACGTCGAGGACCCGGCGAGTCTCGACGCGTTTCTGGCCGCGGCAGGAAGCACCCGATGAGAGAGCTCGACGGGAGGGTCGCGCTCGTCACCGGCTCCACCCGCGGGATCGGCCGCGCCATCGCCGGCGTGCTCGCCCGCGAGGGGGCCCGGGTCGCGGTGACCGGGCGCACGCGGGAGACCGCCGAGAGGGTCGCCGGCGAGCTCGGGGAAGGGGCCTTCGGCCTCGCCCTCGAAGTGTCGGAGGCCGCGAGCGTGGCCGCGGCGGTCAAGGCGGTGTGTGAGACCTGGGGCGGGATCGACATCCTGGTCAACAACGCCGGGATCACCCGCGACAACCTCGCGATGCGGATGAAGCTGGAGGAGTGGCAGGCAGTGCTCGACGCCAACCTCACCGGCGCCTTCCTGTGCGCGAAGGAGTGCCTGCGGCCCATGATGAAGGCCCGCAGGGGCGCGATCATCAACATCTCGAGCGTCGTGGGAGGGCTCGGGAACCCGGGCCAGGCCAACTACTGCGCGGCCAAGGCCGGCCTCGAAGGGCTCACCCGGAGCCTCGCCCGGGAGTACGCCAATCGCAACATCCGCGTCAACGCGGTCGCGCCCGGGTTCATCGCCACGGACATGACCGATGCGCTGGGCGACAAGGCGCGGGAGGCCCTGGAGGGGCAGATCCCCCTGGCCCGCCTCGGCACCCCCCAAGACGTGGCGGAGGTCGTCTCCTTCCTGGCGTCGGACCGGGCGTCCTACATCACTGGCCACGTCGTCCAGGTAAACGGCGGAATGTACATGGGCTGAGAGCCGAAAATAACCCGAAAAGAGAGGGAGCACATGAGCGTCAACATCGAAGAGACCGTGAAGAAGATCGTGGCCGAGCAGCTCGGCGTGGACATGGAGAAGGTCCTCCCCGAGGCGAGCTTCATCGAAGACCTCGGCGCTGACAGTCTCGACACGGTCGAGCTGGTGATGGCCCTCGAGGAGGAGTTCGACCAGGAGATCCCGGACGAGGATGCGGAGAAGATCCGGACCGTCAAGGACGCCATCGACTACATCCAGTCCCGCCTGGCGGCCTGAGGCCGGACGAGCACTCACCCTTTTCGCGTTAGGGAAGAGAGCCAGGGAAACCTGGCTCTCTTCCCTAAGTGAACCCGGCTCCTACGGACGGGTTCAGGAGGAAGATCGTGGCAGACAGACGCGTGGTCGTAACCGGCCTGGGGAGCGTTACGCCCCTGGGCAACACGTCGGAGGAGAGCTGGAAGAACTGCCTGGCCGGCGTGTCGGGCATCGCCCCCATCACCCGCTTCGACGCCGCGGGCATGAAGACCCAGATCGCCGGCGAATTGAAGGGGTTCGACGCAGGGCTCTACCTGGACAAGAAAGAGCTCAAGAAGATGGACCGGTTCATCCACTACGCCGTCGCCGCGGCCCGGATGGCGCTGGACGACGCCGGCTACGCGGTCGCCGAGGCCGAGGCCGACCGCGTGGGCTGTTCCATCGGCGCGGGCCTCGGCGGGTTGCCGGAGATCGAGGACCAGCACAAGGTCCTCTTGGAGTCCGGTGCCCGGCGAGTCAGCCCCTTCTTCATCCCCTCGGTGATCGTCAACCTGGCGCCGGGCTACGTGTCGATCCTCACCGGCGCCAAGGGACCGAACCTCTCGCTCGTGACCGCCTGCGCCACGGGCGCTCACTCCATCGGTGAAGCGGGTCACATCATCCGCCGGGGCGACGCCGACGTCATGATCGCCGGAGGCGTGGAGTCCACGATCACCCCGCTCGCCATCGGCGGGTTCAACGCGATGCGGGCGCTCTCGACCCGCAACGATGACCCCACGCGGGCCAGCCGCCCCTTCGACAAGGACCGCGACGGGTTCGTCATGGGCGAGGGCGGCGCGGTCCTCCTCCTGGAGGAGCTCTCCCACGCCCGGGCCCGCGGGGCCAAGGTCTATGCGGAGCTGCTCGGGTACGGCGCCACGGCCGACGCTTACCACATCACCGCGCCCGACCCCCAGGGTGACGGAGCCGCTCGGTGCATGGCGATGGCGCTTCGCTCCGCCGGGGTCTCCGCCGATCGGGTCGACTACATCAACGCCCACGGCACGAGCACCCCGTTCAACGACTTCTACGAGACCCTCGCCATCAAGCGGATCTTCGGAGATCACGCCAAGAAGCTGTGGGTGTCCTCGACGAAGAGCATGACCGGTCACCTCTTGGGCGCCGCGGGCAGCGTGGAGGCGGGGTTCTCGCTGCTCGCCCTGCGCGACCAGGTGGTGCCCCCCACGATCAACTACGATACCCCGGACCCGGACTGCGACCTCGACTACGTGCCCAACCAGGCCCGGGAGGGAAAGATCGACGTGGTCCTCTCCAACTCCTTCGGGTTCGGAGGCACGAACGCCAGCCTTCTCTTCCGGCGCTTCGAAGGGTAGGCAACCGGGCCGGGCCGTTGCAGGGGCGGCCGCCCACTCGGGGTCGTCTCGTCCCTGCGGCTTCGGTCCGCGGCTTCGCGCCCGCTCCGCTCCTGACAACGCACCACGCGGCGCCGTCCGATGGGCCGGCGCCGCTCCCAAGGTGAGCCCATGATCCTGATCGCCAGCGACCACGGCGGCTTCGAACTCAAAGAAGACCTGAAGACCTACCTGACGGAGCTGGGGGAGGAGGTCCGGGACCTCGGCACGGGCAACGGCGACTCGGTGGACTACCCCGACTTCGGCCTCGATCTGGCCGAGCGGGTGAGCCGGGGAGAGGCCGAGCGGGGCCTCCTGGTGTGCGGCACCGGGATCGGAATGAGCATCGCGGCCAACAAGGTGCAGGGCGTGCGCGCCGCCTTGGCGTGCGACCCGTACTCGGCCCGGATGGCGCGCGAGCACAACGACGCCAACATCCTCGTGATCGGGGGGCGCACCGGCACTCGCGAGCTCGCCCGGGAGATCGCCCGCACCTGGCTTCATGCCCGGTTCGAGGGCGGCCGCCACGCGCGCCGGCTGGAGAAGATCCGGGAGTTCGAGACCCGCAGCGGCCGCGCGGCCGGACCGTCGGCGCTCCGCAGCGCGGATCCGGCGGTGTGGGACGCGGTGCAGGGCGAGATCCGGCGCGAGGACGACGGCATCGTGCTCATCGCGTCGGAGAACTACGTCTCTGACGCCGTGCTCGAGGCCCAGGGCTCGGTCTTCACGAACAAGTACGCCGAAGGGTATCCGGGTCACCGCTATTACGGTGGCTGCCAGTTCGCCGACCAGGTCGAGGACCTCGCCCGCAACCGCGCCGTGGCTCTCTTCGGCGCCGGCCACGCGAACGTCCAGCCCCTCTCCGGCTCGTCGGCCAACATGGCGGCGTACTACGCCCTGCTCCGGCCCGGCGACACGATCCTCGGCATGGCGCTGGCCCACGGCGGCCACCTCACCCACGGCGCGCCCGTGAGCTTCTCCGGCCGCCACTACCGGATCGTCTCCTACGGCGTGGACCGCGACACGGGGATGATCGACTACGACGAGGTCCGGACCGTCGCGCGCCGGGAGCGCCCTCGGGCCATCGTGGCCGGAGCGAGCTCCTACTCGCGACTGCTGGACTTCCCGACCTTCCGCGCCATCGCCGACGAGGTCGGAGCCTACCTCATCGTCGACATGGCCCACATTGCCGGGCTCGTGGCCGGCGGGGCGCACCCGAGCCCGATTCCGCACGCCGACGTGGTCACGAGCACCACGCACAAGACCCTCCGGGGCCCCCGCGGAGGCCTCGTGCTGTGCCGGGCCGAGCATGCCGAGGCGATCGACAAGGCCGTGTTCCCCGGACTCCAGGGCGGGCCCCTGATGCACACCGTGGCGGCCAAGGCCGTGGCCTTTCAGGAGGCCATGACCCCGGAGTTCAGCCGGTACGCCCACCGCGTCGTGGAGAATGCGGGGGCCCTGGCCGCGCACCTGATCCGGCTGGGCTACCCGGTGATCTCGGGCGGCACGGACAACCACCTCTTCTGCCTCGACCTCACCGCCAAGGGCCTCACCGGCCTCGACGCCGAGCGCAGCCTGGACCGCGCGGGCATCACCGTGAACAAGAACGCCATCCCCTTCGACGCCCGGGGCCCCTTCGTGACGAGCGGCATCCGGATCGGGACGCCCATCGTCACGACGAGGGGCATGGGGCTGCCGGAGATGGCCGAAGTGGGCGACGCCATCGCCCGGGTGCTCGACCACGGCGGCGACCCGGGGACGGAGGCGGAGGTGCGGGAGGCGATGCGCATCCTCTGCAGCCGATTTCCCTTCTACCGACACCACCTGCGGCCCCCGGAATCCGCATGACCCGCCCCTCCTGGCCGGAGTACTTCGCGGACATCACCCGGATGGTTTCGACCCGGAGCACCTGCACGCGACGGCGGGTGGGGGCGATCCTGGTGAAGAACAAGCGGATCCTGGCCACGGGGTACAACGGCGCTCCGTCGGGGGTGCCCCACTGCCTCGACGTGGGGTGCCTGCGCGAGCGGATGGGCATCCCCTCCGGTGAGCGCCACGAGCTGTGCCGGGGCCTTCACGCGGAGCAGAACGCCATCCTGCAGGCGGCCCACCACGGCGTCTCGATCGACGGTGCCGATCTCTACTGCACGAACCTCCCGTGCATCATCTGTTCGAAGATGATCATCAACGCCGGCATCAAGAGGGTCTACTACCTGGACGGGTACGCCGACGACCTGAGCCGCGAGATGCTCGCCGTGGCCGGAGTCGAGCTGCTTCCCCTCGAGCCCGGTGGGGAGACCTGACCGTGCGGTGCCCCTTCTGCGGCGAGAAGGAGGACAAGGTCATCGACTCCCGCGAGTCGCGGGAAGGCGACGTGATCCGGCGGCGCCGGGAGTGCGTCGTCTGCAGCCGCCGGTTCACGACCTACGAGCGGGTCGAGGAGACGCTGCCCCTGGTCGTCAAGAAGGACGACCGCCGGGAGCCCTTCGACCGCCTGAAGATCATGAACGGCCTGACGCGCGCGTGCGAGAAGCGGCCGATCTCCGCAGACTCCTTGGAGAAGCTCGTGGCCGGCATCGAAACCCGCCTCCAGGAGGAAGGGCGCAAGGAGGTCCCGAGCCGCGAGATCGGCGAAGCGGTCATGGCCGCGCTGCGCAGCCTTGACCCGGTCGCCTACGTGCGCTTCGCGTCGGTGTATCGGGAGTTCCGAGACGTCGAAGAGTTCATGCGCGAGCTGAGGGGGTTCCTGCAGAAAGCCCCCCCGTGACCGCCACCCCCGAGGCGGACCGGTTCTATCTGGGGCTCGCCCTGGAACTGGCCCGCCGAGCCGAGGGCCGGACGAGCCCCAACCCGCTGGTGGGCGCGGTGGTCGTCCGTGACGGCCGCATCCGGGGCCGGGGCTTCCACGCGCGGGCGGGCGAGCCCCACGCCGAGGTGGTGGCGCTGGCCGAGGCCGGCGACGACGCGCGCGGGGCGGACCTCTACGTCACCCTGGAGCCGTGCTCGCACCAGGGCCGCACCCCGCCCTGTGTCGACCGCGTCGTCTCGTCCGGCGTGCGGCGGGTCATCGCGGCCATGGAGGACCCGAACCCCGCGGTCTCGGGCCGGGGCTTCACGAGGCTTCAGGAGGCGGGCGTCGAGGTGCTCGTCGGCGTGCGCGAGGACGAAGCCCGGCGCCTGAACGAGGCCTTCCGGCTCTCGATCCGCCGGGGCCGCGCGTTCGTCCACCTGAAGCTCGCCGCCACGCTGGACGGCCGGATCGCCACCCGCAGCGGCGACTCCCGCTGGGTCTCCTCCGAGGAGAGCCGCGCCCGGGTCCACCGCCTTCGGAACGCGTGCCAGGCGATTCTCGTCGGCATCGGCACCGTGGAGGCCGACGACCCGCTCCTCACCGTGCGGCTCCCCGACGAGCCGGAGCGCCGCCCGCTGCGCGTGGTGCTCGACCCGGGCCTGCGCGTCTCGGCGGACCGCGCGCTGCTCTCCCCCGGAGAGGCGCCCCACACCTTGATTGCCTGCCGGTCTTCGGCCCCCCCCGCAGCGCAGGAGCGACTTCGCGGCCGAGGGGTCGGCGTGCTTTCGGTGCCGGAACGTCCGGAGGGACAGTTGGACCTCGCGGCCCTCTTGAAGGCGCTCTACGACCGGGGCATCATGGAAGCGCTGGTCGAAGGGGGCGGGGCCACGGCCCGGACCTTTCTTGACCAGGGCGTGGTCGATCGGGTCCACTGGTTCGTGAGCCCCCGACTGCTCGGAGGCACCGACGCCGTGCCGGCCCTGGCCGGCGCCAGCCCGGAGAGGATGGACGAGGCCTGGACCCTGGAGGGCGTCGAGGTGGAGCGGGTGGGCCCGGATCTCTACGTGACGGGGGTTCCGGTCAAGGGGCAGTCGTGCTGACGCGGCCGGACCCCGCCGTTTCCTCCAGCCGTTCGCGCGCGGAGACGTAGATGTTCACGGGGATCGTCCAGGACGTCGGCCGGTGCCGGGGACTTCGCAGCCGGGGACCGGGGCGCGTACTGGAGATCTCGACCGGCCTCGACACCGCCGACTTCGCCCTGGGCGAGTCGATCGCGGTCAGCGGCGCGTGCCTGACGGTGGTCGCCATCGAGGAGCGGTGCTTCGGCGCCGACGTGTCTCCCGAGACGCTCCTGCGGACCAGCCTCGGCGGCCTGAAGCCCGGCACCGCAGTGAACCTGGAGCGGGCGCTCCGCCCCGTGGACCGGCTCGGCGGGCACTTCGTGCTGGGCCACGTGGACGCGGTGGGCCGCCTCACCGGGCGCCGCGCCCAGGGTGAGTTTCAGGTCCTCACCTTCTCGGTGCCTGCAGAGCTCTCCCGCTACCTCGTGGCCAAGGGCTCGGTGGCGGTAGACGGCGTCTCCCTGACGGTGAGCGGGCTCGTGCCCGAGGGTTTCTCGGTGGCCGCGATCCCTCACACGCTGGAGCGCACGACCCTGTCGGGGCTCGCAGCGGGCAGCCCGGTCAACATCGAGACCGACGTGCTCGGCCGCTACGTGGAGCGCCTTCTCGGTCGAGGGGACGCCCACGAAGGGGTCACGATGGAGCTCCTGTCCCGCTCGGGGTTCCTCCGCTGATGCCGGTGCGAGAACGACCATCCACTCACTCCTGACGACGGACGAACAATTCATGCCGATCAAGCGTGTCGAAGAGGCCCTCGAAGACTTCCGGGCCGGCAAGATGGTGATCCTCGTGGACGACGAGGACCGGGAGAACGAAGGCGATCTGGCCATCGCGGCGGAGATGGTGACACCCGAGGCGATCAACTTCATGGCCCGCTTCGGCCGGGGACTCATCTGCCTCGCCATGACCGAGGCACGGTGTGACGCTTTGAGCCTCCCGCCCATGGTCGCGGAGAACACGAGTTCCTTCCAGACCGCCTTCACCGTCTCCATCGAGGCGCGGCGCGGTGTGACGACCGGCATCTCCGCCGCTGACCGCGCCACCACGATCCTCACGGCCATCGCCGACGAGGCCCGGGCCGAGGACCTGGCCCGGCCGGGCCACGTCTTCCCGTTGCGCGCCCGGACCGGCGGCGTGCTGGTGCGCACGGGCCAGACCGAGGGCTCGGTCGACCTCGCCCGCCTGGCCGGCCTCAAGCCCGCCGGGGTCATCTGCGAGGTGATGAAGGACGACGGCACCATGGCGCGGATGCCCGATCTGGAGGCGTTCTCGCGAGAGCACGGCATCCGGATCGTCACCATCGCCGACATCATCGCCTACCGCCTGCGCAAGGAGTGCCTGGTGCGGCGGGCCGCCGAAACCCGCCTCCCCACGGCCTACGGCGGCGACTTCCAGACGATCGTCTACGAGAACGACGTCGACGACTTCCTCCACGTGGCCCTGGTCAAAGGCGACGTGGCCAGCGAAGACCCGGTGCTGGTGCGGGTCCACTCCGAGTGCCTCACCGGCGACGTGTTCGGGAGCCTGCGGTGCGACTGCGGCACCCAACTCCAGCACGCCATGCGGATGATCGACCGCGCCGGCCGCGGCGTCATCCTCTACCTGCACCAGGAGGGGCGGGGCATCGGCCTCGTGAACAAGCTTCGGGCGTACGCCCTGCAGGACGAGGGGCGCGACACCGTGGAGGCCAACGAGGACCTCGGGTTCGCCGCCGACCTGCGCGACTACGGCATCGGCGCCCAGATCCTCGTGGACCTCGGCGTCCACAAGCTGCAGCTCATGACCAACAACCCCAAGAAGATCATCGGAATCGAAGGGTACGGTCTCGAGGTGATCGAGCGCGTGCCGATCGTGATCGAGCCCCACGAACAGAACGAGCGGTATTTGTCGACCAAGCGCGAGAAGATGGGGCATTTGTTGGAGTAGTTGCTGATTGGTCATTAGTTGTTAGTTATTGGTTCTTTGTATCCGTTGGTACATAGAGGTCTCATGCCGAACAATGGCCTTATGACCAACAACTAAGAACCAACAACCAACAACCCCCACGGCACAAAGGAGCCGTCATGCCAGCCTTCATTGAAGGAAAACTGACCAGCCAGGGTCTGCGCATTGCGATGATCGCGAGCCGGTTCAACAGCTTCGTGACCGATCGCCTCGTGGAAGGCGCGATCGACGCGATCTCTCGGACGGGCGGCGACCCGGACGCGGTGCGGGTGTACAAGGTGCCGGGTGCGTTCGAGATTCCGCTCGTGGCAAAGAAGCTCGCCCTCTCCGGCCGGTTCGACGCCGTGGTGTGCCTGGGCGCGGTCATCCGCGGGTCCACGCCCCACTTCGACTACGTGGCCTCAGAGGTCGCGAAGGGCGTGGCGCAGGTGTCCCTGGAGGCGGGCATCCCGGTCTCCTTCGGCGTGCTCACGACCGACACCCTGGAGCAGGCGATCGACCGCGCCGGCGCCAAGGCCGGCAACAAAGGCTGGGACGCGGCCATGGCGGCCGTGGAGACGGCCAACCTGCTCCGCGCCGAGCCCTGAGGCGCGACGGATGGGAGCGCGCCACGCGAGCCGGATGCTCGCCCTCCAAGCCCTCTACGCCCTGGAGATGAACCCGGAGGCCTCGCCCGACGAGGTCATCGAGAGCGCGCGCTCGGAGGCCGCCGAGGGGTTGGTGGACGCCGAGTTCCTGGCCGCGCTCGTCGCGGGCGCCTGGACGCGCCGGGCGACCCTCGACCGGACCATCGAGCAGGCGAGCAAGCACTGGAAGCTCTCCCGCATGGACCGCATCGACAAGAGCATTCTGCGCCTCGCGCTCTACGAGCTCCTGCACACGCCAGAGACCGCCGCCCCGGTCATCCTGGACGAGGGCGTCGAGCTCGCGAAGGAGTTCGGGACGCCCGACTCCGCCTCCTTCATCAACGGCGTGCTCGACCACATCGCCCGCGAGGCGCGCCCCGGCGAGTTGGCCGGCCGCATCTCGTAGCGGCCCGGGGGGCATTGCCCGGCCCGGCCGGCGTCGCCCCGGGATCGTTACGCGTGAACTCCGATCAGCTCCGGGAAGGAAACAGGTCCCTCGCTGCTGTCCAGCGCATGGGACTTCTCAGGTCTTGCTGACGGCTGGTCGCTGACCGCTTGGTTCTTTCCACATCAGGGTTCGGGCTTGCGGCGCGCCGCCTTCCGGTCCCCCGTCCGCTTCTTGGCCTCGAGCCGCCGCTCGCGGGAGGCGCGGGTCGGCCGGGTGGCGATCCGGCGTTTGCGCCGGCGGCGCAGCCGGGCGAGCGCCTCGAAGAGCCGCTCCAGGGCGACCTCGCGGTTACGAGCCTGAGAGCGCTCCTCGCTCGCCTCGACCGTGACGCCCGTGGGCACGTGGCGCACCCGCACGGCGGTCTCGCGCTTGTTCCGGTGCTGCCCCCCCGGGCCCGACCCCTTGAAGAAGGTGATCTCCAGGTCGCCCTCGCGAAGGACGATCTCCTCCGGGGGGGCCGTCTCCCCGCTCATCCCTTCACCACGTAGCCGCGCCCGGACAACAGGGACCGGACCCGGTCCCTGTGTTCCCCCTGCACCTCCAGCTCTCCGTCCTTGAGCGTCCCGCCGGCCCCGCAGGCCGCTTTGAGCTCTTTGAGGAGCGACGTGAGGGTCGCCACGTCGAGCCCGGTGGCCGCGGCCACGGTGACGGGCTTCCCCCGCCGTTTCTCCATCCGCAGCCGAACCGTGGGTTTGCCGCCCGGAGCCGCCGCCCGCGTTTCGCAGTCGCAGCGCCTCGAATCGCCCCCGCACCGCGGGCAGGCAGAGACCAGGACCCAGCCCGCACCGCCGCTGCGCCGCGAGCCGTTGGCCGTCACGGTGTCGCCTCGGCGTTCTTTCGAAAGAGCCGCCGCCCCGTCTTGCCGCCGAGCCACAGAGCCCACAGGTACACGCCCTGGCGGAGGACCTCGGCGAGCCAGACCGCCCAGTTCGGGTAGAACTTGAGCGCCCCGTCGAAGATCTGCGATCCAAGGGGAAGGTCGGCCACCGCTGCGCGCCGCAGCACCGACGCCAGGACCGCGACCCACCACACCGTGAAGCTCGCCACCGCGAGGCGGCGCGGCGCCAGGAAACCAAGAACCAGTCCCGTGCCGAAGAGCGCCGCAAACGGAATCAGGGTGTGCCCGACCATGGGCACGAGGTCGACGTTGTAGTAGACCACGGCCAGGAGGATGACGCTCGTCACGAGCACCCGGCGGGTCGTCCGCAGGGCGGGGTATCCTGTGTCCGTGGGAGGGGTTCCAGCCGATGCTTGGTCCATGGTTGCTCCGCGGGGCAGGGGTCGGGTCGGGTCGGGTCGGGGGCAGGATAGCAGCGGCCGGGGGGCGCAGCCAACGGCCGATCGACCGCTTCAGACCCCCTCCCAGAGGACCCGGCACGGCGCGCCATCGCCCCCCTCCACCGGGAGCGGCAGGCAGTAGAGTGTCCCTCGGCCCTGGGGCACGCCCTCGAGCCGGAGATTCTCGACCAGGGCGATCCCTGCACCCAGGAGGAGCCGATGCACCGGAAGGTCCGCGGAGGTCACGGGGTCCAGGCTCGGCCCGTCGATCCCCAAGAGGCGCACTCCGGCGCCGGCGATGACCGCGGCCTGCTCGAGGGAGAGGCCCTCGGCCACGTCCGACAGGAGGAGGCGCGCCACGCCTTCGAGGGCCCCGGCGTCGAGGCCCCCGAGGTCGGCGAGCAGGGCGGGGCCGATCCAGAGCGAGAGAGGAAGGGCGTCGACCGTGAGGCCCCCGGCGATCAGATGGGCCGGCGCGTCCACGTGGGTACCCGAGTGGCTGCCCAGCTCCAGACGGCGCGCCGTGCAGGTGTCGCCACGGGCGCAGTCCGAGACGACCCGGACGGAGACCGGCTCGTCGCCGGGGAACACCGGAGTGCAGGGCCCGAGGGGATACGTCAGATCGAACAGGGTCATGGGAGGAACCTCCGGGCCGCGCCGCCGCCAAGGGTGCCAGTGTAGCGCCGGGGGCGGCGCGCGGACAGGAGAGGTGCGCCGAACTCCGCGCCCCGCGCCGCAACCCTCGGTTCTGGCCCGGACACCTGCTCGCGGCCCTCGCGGCTCCCAAGTGCGCGGCGAGGGGGGGCGAGCTTCCCCGTGGACGGTCCGTCTGGTCCATCGAACCGCTTTCTCACGGTCTTCTCACTGGGCCTTCACGCGGATCTCATGGGTCGGGTGTAGAATGACGTCCATGCACTGCCCCCGACGGTGCATAACTCCCTCCTCCTCTGTAGAAGCAAACGGGACCGTGTGGCAGCGGTCCCGTTTGCTTTTCTGGCCATCGATGCAGCCATACAGTTCGCGGGCTGCTTCATACACCCCACGCGTCCTCAATTCGTCCGCGATTCCAGTGAGTTGGAGGTCTTATGGTCCCAAAGGGGGCTTCGGCAGACCCTACAAGTGTATTCTGTCACAATACACCGAGGCCGCCGAAGCCTGAGAGACAAGCCTGCGAGGTACAAAAAAAAACATCTTACGTATTCAATGGTTATGGGGTGTTCAGAGCCCTGCGGGAGAATCTGTGATACTTGGCACAACATCTGCATTCGTACAGGTCAAGACCAGCAGAACAGGGTCGGGACACAGCAGAAGGGAGCAAGCCATGAAGACCACGATCACCACCCTCATCGCCACCCTCGCCACTACCACCACAGCCTTCGCCGCCACGGGCGCTCGGGCAGACCATAGCGGCTTCCTGGTCTGGGCGTTTCTGGGCCTCTGCGCCATGATCGTTGTCGCGCAGCTCGCTCCGGCCGCCATGCTCGTGGTCGGGATGATCAAAGGATTGATCGCGACCCGCCCGGAGGCAAAGGTCACGGTCCGGCACTGAGAGGAGCTACAACGAGGTCGGTGCTGCTGGTTCCCTGGGGCTCCAGGGACGGTAGGCCTTGGGAGGCCGAGTGGCCCGGCAGCGCCAACCTCGATGCAACGGTCGGAGCGTCAGTCAAGGAGAAGCTCAGCCTGGAACGCGCCAAGGATGTGGCCCGGCTCAGGCACCCTGCTTTCGGAGAATGGCGCACGTAGCTGAGAAAGAAGACCGCGCCGGGATTCTTGAGGCGTGCGCAAACAGCTGCAACCCCATCAAGAACACAGACGGCGCCTCAGTTTGGTGTTCTGGGGACTTCTGGGATCACCTCCGGGATCGCCTTCCCGTTCATCAGGGGCGAGGTCAGCACCTAGCAGTGCCGCCGTCTCCGCATCGGGAGTGCCGTCATATCTCGAGGACCGGTATTTCATCTGAAAGACGATCAGGACTTGAACCGTCGCCTTGTCGAGCTCACCGCTGAGGGGGACCGCATAACCGTGCTTGGCTAGCTTCTCTTGGAACCAAAGGACGTTGGGTAGCTGACTTTCGTACTCTTCCTGCTTCTTCTTAACACGACTGTCCTGGCTCATCGAACGATAACGTGCATCAATGTGGGGCCCGGCCGCGCATCCGACCAAAGCAAGAACAAACAGAATTGGCCAGATTCGCTTCATCGCCCAACCTTCTGCTAGAACCGTCGGCTCAATTCCATACCTTCCTTTTCCAAGAGACTGTCCAAGGCAATCGACCCCAATCGAGCGGCACCTCTGAACATGGTGCAATACCTTCCGCCGGTCGCAGAGCGCAACGTCAAAAACGCCGTGGAGGTCCTCCTCCATTTGGCAACCACGTGACAATAGCACCACAGGGTCTGCCCGTCGGCCCGCCTCCGCCGGTCCGACGAATCCCCGGCCACGGCTCGCTCCCGCGCCCCTTGCCTTCTTCCGGCACGCCTCTGCGCCCCCACCTGAAACGACCCGCGTCGCCTTCGGTTTCTGGTGCTCCCAGCGTTCGTCGTTAGACTGAGAGCGTGTTTTGAAACCCTGTTCGTCGCGAGCCCGAGCGAGCGCGCTGGGGGCTGCCCGAGGACCAACGCCACGCCTGACCGCCGGGCGGCCGGGGATCGTGGGGGTCGCTGGCAAAACAGTTTCGGTCAGGTGCTTTGACATCACCTAAGGTGCATCACCACCCTCTCTGACGATCAATTCATCACACAAAGAAAGAAGGAGGCGGCTATATCTATGAAGGAAGTTCTCAATCACCATCTTTCAAGCATTTTCCTCTGGCGATGTCGATGAAACGATGAAGGACTACACTGAGGACTCGGTTCTCATCGTTCCCGACGCAACGCTGAAGGGGCTCGATAGTATCCGCGCAGCATCCAGCGGCTTATTTAGCGGGTTGTTCCGACCCAAGACGTATGACTTCACGACGGAGCGAACGGAAGTCGTTGGCGAAATCAAATACATTGTATGGCATTCAGTCAACCAAGGGGCTGACGTCACTCTCGGTACGGACACCTTCTTGATCACGGGAAGATTGCTGTGCAGACATCCGTCGGGAGGACCGAAAAGAAGTAGCGACGACACTGCAACGCGCCGGACTGTTTCGGACTTCAGCACCATTTCTTTGGGTGCCTCCGGTACGACGACAGACTCTGGGAAACCGACGCCAATGTCATAAGGGAGCCAACGCGGGTGAACACGTCGTCTTCGAATCCTCCAGAGCAGGACGTGCCCAGGGACCGCTATCGCGAACGGGAGCGGATCGCCCGTGCTGTATACGAGCGCATCGTTCTCCGGGACGACTTCCTGCCTTACACCTGCGCAGGTTCTTCGGCCGTGCTCCAGGGGATCCTGGGGCACTTCGGACACGCCGTCGGCCGGACCGGCGTCGCCCCGGTGGAACAGGGTCCGGGGGGCGAGCAAGTCCACGTGGTGGCTCACGATGACCGGTACGTCTACGATCTTGCGTACACCCAGTTCCGCCGGTTGAGGGCTTTCGGGTCCCCGATCATCGAACGGACACGCTACGAAACCCGATTCCTGCTTCTGCCCACCCTGGTTGATCCCCTGGAGTGCGGACCCGACTTCTACCGCCTCTACCTTCACCGACTGGGAGATTTCCGCTCGGAAGAGCGCGCCGAGCCCTGAGGCCGTTGAGGAGCCGCAAGAGGGATAGGCTGATACTCTCACATCTCACAAACGAAGGAAGAGAGAAGCGTCGTCGAAAAGATAGCGCAGAACTATGGCGGTGCACTATGAGGCGCGTAATATTCAGTCTTGTGCTGGTACTAGATTTCGTGGTGTTCAGCTTTGCTGCTAATGGATCCGAACTAACGACACTGGCATTTCAATCAGTAGGTTCATCACAGCAAATTTCTGCGACGCTCATCAAACCTGTCGGAGAAGGCCCATTCCCGGCAATGGTCATCATGCATGATTGCAGTAGACTCGGATTGCGCTCAAGTGGCGCTCCGTTGCGCTGGGCCCAAGAACTTGTTTCGCAAGGCTATGTTGTGATGATTCCTGATAGCTTCATGCCGCGAGGCTTTTCCGATGGCGTCTGCACCGTGCCGGGCAACCAAGCGAAAGTCGCAAACGGGTTTGTTCGCGCTGCTGATGCCTATGGCGCACTTATTGCGATTCGCAAGCTATCTTACGTCGACGGTACGCACATCGGAATCATGGGAGGGTCACACGGAGGCTGGACTGCACTGGCAGCAATGTGTGCGTCGATTCACGAGAAGGATCCTCTCGCTGAGGCAAAGCGCGATGGATTCACCGCAGCGGTTGCCCTTTATCCAAACTGCGGTGCCCGTTACGGCGAATGGTCAACGGTGAGGCAGAATAAGGACTTCGGCCCAGTAATAAGCCACTCCGGCATGTATAGGCCGATTGCGCCAGTTCTCATCCTAATCGGAGAGAAAGATGATTGGACCCCGGCCGAGGACTGCCGCCAGATGGTCGAAGTGGGCCGCAAGGCTGGCTTCCCGCTCGATATCGTAATTTATTCTGGTGCGTACCATTCCTTTGACAGCGATAGCCCTGTCCGTTACAACGCCCTTCGTACAAACATTAGTTCTGCATCTGGTAAAGGTGCAACCACGGGGGGCAATTCGGCCGCGTGGTCAGATGCAAAGAAGCAGGTTGCTTCCTTCTTTGCTCGGTATCTGAAATCGAGAAGGGACGACGGACGAGGGCACGTTGGCGACAATTGAGACTTCAGGGGGAGTTTGACGAGAGGGAATGACCCGGTACGGTGGCACGACGCCCAGTCAGGCACTGCGGGCCCCCATCGATCGTCATAGCCGCCGACGTCCCCTCCGTCCCTTGGAGGCCCCGTCCCCTTTGATACGAACCGAAGAGGAGGTGGACGAGATGCACCGCGCTGCCATCGTTCTCTCGATTCTGGGTTGCCTCGTCGCCCTTTCGCGACTGGCCAGGGCCGAGGAGATCGGCCACGTCGACACCAAGTGGAATGCCCTGAGCCCTGATGACTCCATCGTGATAGAAGCCTTCGACGACCCTGTCGTCCAGGGGGTCGTCTGCCACCTGAGCCGGGCCAGGAAAGGCGGGTGGAAGGGCGCCGTGGGCCTGGCCGAGGACCCCACGGAGGCCTCCATCGCGTGCCGCCAGATCGGGCCGATCCAGTTTCTGGGGGAGGTCAAGAAGGGCGAAGAGGTTTTCTCTCAGCGCGCCTCAGCCGTGTTCAAGCGGATCCACGTGGTGCGTTTCCTCGACCGGAAGCGAAACGTCCTCGTATATCTGACCTACAGCGACCGAATCATCGAGGGCTCACCGAAGAACTCCCTCTCCACGGTGCCCATCATGCCCTGGAGGTGACTCGCCGACCGCCACAACCGCCAGCCCGACATCGCCTCGTTGGCGGGGGAGCCGGGCCCGGCCCTTCGGGAGGCCCGTTCCGGAGAATCGTCGGCCAGCCGACGGGCGCGAACCCGGACGGGGTGCATCATGAACCTGCCCAGCATCCCGGAGTCCCTCGTGGGCTCGGAGACCAAGAGGGACACGCTCACTACTTTCCCCAGGGGTGCGTAAGGTCAATCCGCCGCAGGGGAGCCTCCGGGGGGAGCAGCGGAGTGTACCGCCTTCCCCCCTCGGGGCTTAATCGCCGACCGCCGCGGATCTCACCGAACTTTAACGTGGTCCTCGGGGAAACCCGCGCGGTTTCGCGAGATGTTTCGTTGACCCGGACGTGGCGGACTGGTAAAAACACGACACTCCGAAGCCGGGGAACCCCGCCCCGGGACCTCCGAGATCCTGAGGACCGACCCCCACGCCGCGGCCCCGACCCGACCGATCTTGTGCCGGTGCGGACGACTGTTCGAGGGCTCCAGCGCGAGCCACCCCCCGACCCGCAGGGAGGAACCCGATGAGCCTCACCTCGCTCGTCTTCGTCAAGCAGGTGCCCGACACCAAGAACATCTCCGGCGAGGCCATGAAGGCCGACGGCACGGTCAACCGCGGCGCCCTGCCGGCGATCTTCAACCCCGAGGACCTGAACGCCCTGGAGTTAGCCCTGTCGCTCAAGGACCGCTTCGGCGGCCGGGTGGCGGCATGCACCATGGGCCCCCCGGGCGCCGTGGCCGTGCTCCGTCACGCCCTGTACATGGGCGCCGACGAGGCGATCCTGCTCACGGACCGGAAGTTCGCGGCAGCCGACACCCTCGCAACCAGCTACGCACTGGCCTGCGCCGCGCGCCGCTTCGGCCACTTCGACCTCGTCCTGTGCGGCCGGCAGGCGATCGACGGCGACACGGCCCAGGTGGGCCCGCAGGTCGCGGAAAAGCTCGACCTGCCCCAGATCACGTACGTCGAAGACGTGCTCCGGCTCGCCGACGGCCGGGTGCGCGTGCGCAACCTCATCGAGGGCGGCACCGAGGTGTGCGAGTGCCCCCTACCGGCGCTCTTCACCGTCGGCTCGTCGGCGAACACGCCGCGTCCGGCGGGTGCCCGGCGTCTGATGCGGTTCAAGAAGGCGGTCACCCGGTCCGAGCTCCTCGCGCGTCACGCGGGGCGGACCTACGAAGACTCCGAGACCCTGGCCGAGGAGGAGGCGCGCCTCAAGGCCCGGGGGCTGTGGATCCACGAGTGGTCCGCGGCCGACGTGGGCGCCGACGACCAGCGGATCGGCGGCGCCGGCTCGCCCACGAAGGTCAAGAAGGTAGAGAGCGTCGTGCTCGCCGGGGCCGAGTTCAAGGAGATCGCCCCGACCGAAGCCGCCATCGGCGCACTCGTCCAGGAACTGATCGCAGACCACGTGTTCGTCTAGGCCCGGGCGCGACAGGCCGACGGCGCCGGAGCGAACCGCATTTGAGCGAGAGAGCGATGAAGAACGTCTGGGTGTTCATCGAGCAGGACGGCGGCAAGATCGCCGACGTGAGCCTGGAACTCGTGTGCAAGGCCCGGGAGCTGGCCGCGCAACTTGGCTCGAGGGTGGAGGGCGTGCTCCTGGGCCGCGAGGTCGCTCATCTCGCGCCCACGCTCCATCAGTACGGCTGCGACCACGTGTTCCTGGCCGAGGACGACCACCTCGAGCCCTTCACTGCCCTGCCGTACGCGAAGGTCATCGCGGACCTCGCCCGGGCGGAGAACCCCGACATCGTCTTGTTCGGCGCCACGCCGCTCGGCCGCTCGCTCGCGCCTCGCATCGCCTCGACGCTCCTGGCCGGCCTCACGGCCGACTGCACGGACCTGCGGATCGACGACTTCGAGGACAAGATCGCCCAGCGGTCGTTCAAGAACCGGCTCATGCAGATCCGGCCGGCCTTCGGCGGCAACATCATCGCCACCATCGCTACGGGGTGGGACGGCCCGCAGATGGTCACGGTGCGCGAGGGCGTGATGCGCCTGACCGAACCGGATTCCGGGCGCACCGGCGCGGTGACGCGCGTGCCCGTGGACCTCACCGACGTTGAGACGGTCGTGGCGGTGATCGAGCGGGTCAAGGAAGAGAAGACCGTCAACTTGAAAGGCGCACGAATCATCGTATCCGGCGGGTACGGCGTGGGGAGCAAGGAGAACTTCCGGCTCATCCGGGAGCTGGCCCATACGATCGGTGGGGAGGTCGGGGCCTCGCGGGCGGCTGTGGACGCCGGCTGGATCGACCACGATCACCAGGTGGGGCAGACCGGGGTCACCGTGCGACCCAAGCTCTACATCGCCTGCGGCATCAGTGGCTCGGTGCAGCACCGGGCCGGCATGAGCGGCAGCGCCAAGATCATCGCGATCAACACCGATCCCGGCGCCCCGATGTTCTCCATCGCCCACTACGGCATCGTCGGGGACTTGAACGACGTGCTACCGAAGATGATCAAGGCGTACAAGGACAAAGTCTGATCGTTATTCGTTGTTGGTTCTTGGTTGTTGGTTTGAGCTTCCACCAACAAACAGCGACCAACAACCAGTGACTGACAAGAGAGACCCCGCCATGGCCGATAACTACTACCTCGACAACCCCGACCTCCGCTTCCACCTGATGCACCTGGACCTGCAGGACGCGGTCCGGCTGCGGGAGCGGGACTATGCCGAGGCCGATGAGTTCGCCGAGGCGCCCGAGTCGTACGCGGACGCCCTGGACAGCTACGACAAGGTGATGGTCATGCTCGGCGAACTGTGCGCCCAGCAGATCGCCCCTCGGGCGCGCGAGGTCGACCGGCAGGGCGCGCTTTTCGAGGCGGGCCAGGTGTGCTACGCGCCGGGCACCCGCGCGAACCTCGACGACCTGCGCCGCGCCGAGCTCATGGGCGTGACGCTGCCGCGCCAGTATGGCGGCCTCAACTTCCCCACCACGTGCTACACGCTGATGATGGAGATGGTGTCACGCGCCGACGCCAGCCTGCAGAACCTGGTCGGGCTTCAGGACATTGCGGAGACCGTGTACCGCTTCGGAGACGAGGACCAGCGCAGCCGCTACCTCCCCCGCTTCGCCTCCGGAGAGGTGGACGGCGCCATGGCCCTCACCGAGCCCGAGGCCGGCAGTGACCTCCAAGCCGTCCAGATGAGGGCGTGGCAGGACGACAAGGGCCAGTGGTACCTCAACGGCATGAAGCGGTTCATCACGAACGGCTGTGCGAAGGTGCACCTGGTCCTCGCCCGCTCCGAGGAAGGGAGCAAGGACGGCCGGGGCCTCTCGATGTTCGTGTGCGAGAGCGGGCCGCGGCTGAAGGTCCGCCGGATCGAGGAGAAGTTCGGCATCCACGGTTCCCCGACGTGCGAGCTCCAGTTCAACGACGTGCCGGCGGAGCTCGTGGGCCAGCGGCGGCGCGGGCTCACCCGCTACGTCATGTCGCTCATGAACGGCGCCCGCGTGGCGATCAGCGCCCAGGCCGTGGGAATTGCGGAGGCGGCATACCGCGGGGCCCTCGACTACGCGCGGGCCCGCGAGCAGTTCGGCACCACCATCGACAAGTTCCCTGCGGTCTACGAGATGCTCGTGCGCTCCAAGGTGCAGATCGTCGCCGCGCGCACCCTGCTCTACGAGACGACCCGGTACGTGGATCTGCGGGACAACTACGAGCACCTGGTGGACCACGGCGAGCCCGACCGGGTGACCGCCGAGGACCGACAGCGCTCCAAGACTTACTCGCGCATCGCGGCCACGCTCACGCCCTTGAGCAAGGCCATGAGCACCGAGATGGCGAACCAGGTGACGTACGACAGCCTCCAGGTGCACGGTGGCACCGGATACATGAAGGACTTCAACGTCGAGCGCTACTGCCGCGATGCCCGCATCACGAACATCTACGAAGGGACCACCCAGCTTCAGCACGTGGCCGCCATCGGCGGCGTGGTGCAGCGCATTCTCGAACCGCTGATGACCGCGATGAGCCACCTGCCCTTCGAGGGCAAGCTCCGCCGGCTCGCGAGCAGCGTGGACGTGGCCCGGGAGAAGCTCAACCGCGCCGTGGCGCACGTGGAGAGCCGAAACGATTCGGAGTACTTCAGCCTCATGACCCGGCGCCTCTGCCAGATGGAGACCGTGCTCTTCGTCAGCTACCTCCTGCTGCGCGACGCCCTGGCCGACAAGGCGCGCGAGGTCGTGGCCGAGCGCTACGTCCTCGACATGCTTCCCGCCGTGGCCACCGACTACGACGTGATCCTCGCCACCGACCTGAGCTTGGTGGACCGTCACGAGGAGATCCTGGCGCTGTAGATCGCGCCGCGTCCCCGACGCGCACGCTCCCCCGTTTCCTCCCGCACCCCACGGGCGCCGTTCGCGGCGCCTGTTTCGTTCGCCCCCCGGACGATGAGATCGCCGTGGTTCTCTGCCTCCGCCCACAGTGCGACCGTCGGCCACAGGCCGCCCCCGGTCCCGCCGCGTCTTTGCTGTGAAGAAATTCTTCGGCCGGGTTCCGGTCGATGTGACTCCCCCGGCGGCAGCGGTGTACAGAAGGCGAGCGAGAATGTTGCGGCACTTGGGCCGCGGCACGGCCGACTGGACCACCAGCGACAAGAAGGAGAACACGATGAAGAACCGAAAGCTGCTGACCGCCTTGATTGCCGGACTCTTCGCCGCGGGCGTCAGCGTCCCGGCCCTGGCCACCACCGACGCGGCACCGAAGGCGAAGAAGGCCGACGCCGCCAAGGCGGCGCCCGCGGCCCCGGCCGCCCCCGCGGCAGCGGCTGCTGCCCCGACTGCCCCGGCTGCTGAGGCTGCCGCTCCGAAGGCCGAGGCGCCGAAGAAGGTAGCCAAGAAGAAGCACCACAAGAAGAAGAAGATGGCGGCGAAGAAGGCCCCCGAGGCCGCCGCTCCGGCCCAAGCCGCTCCGAGCAAGTAGTCCGTTCCGGCACGACCCGAGAGAGGGAAGGCTGCGAGAAGCCTTCCCTCTTTTCATTTCCCGCCTCGAGGGGTTCGACGCTTCCTCAGGCGATCGGTCCTCGGGCTTCGGATCTCCCTCCTCTTGACCTCACCCCTCGGGTGTCTCTCCAACTCCGGGTACCGCTCCTCGGACATCCGGAGCGGTTCCACACCTCGTCTCCCTACCCAGGGGCAGGGGCCTCTTCCACGTATGCCCCGATTCTCGCACGCAGATCCTCGGGGATGGCAACCGCCCGGTAGGAGTCCAGCGAAATCATCGCGATGGTGTGCCGGGCTCTCAATTTCTCCTCTCGAGCGACCCGGCCCCGAATCGTCAGGGTAAGCGAGCTCTGGCCCAAGTGCGCGACCGAGAGTTCCAGCGCCAGCTTGTCCCCCAATCGGCACGGGCTCGAGAACTCGCACTGGGTGCTGACCACGGGGAAGGACACGTTCCGGTCCGCATGGAGACTCTGGAAAGGAGTGCCGAGGGCCTGAGAAAACCAGTCTTCGACCACTGCGTTGATCATGTCGAAGAAGTTCGCAAAATAGACGATCCCCGCCGGATCACAGTGCGAAAAACGGATGAGGAATTCACTGGAAAACAGCATCGGCGGCCTCCTCCCTCTTTGATCCTGATCGATAGCGCACGATGTCTCCGGCCTCTGCGGGATGCGTAGCACGGTCCGCTCGATGCCGTTGCAGGAAACATCTTCCTGCAATGCCACGAGCTCCTCGAGGGACGCTCCGCTCTCCCGGTCAAATTCAGCCGTGAACGACGAGGTCGCCTCGCAGGCGCGAGGGAGCCGGTCGACGAAGAAGGCGTTGTCCGCGTTGCGTTCGTGTAGGGAGAAGAACCTACTGATCGGCGTGGTGGGTCGGTCGCCCTCGATCAAATAGTCGACCAAGGGAACCAAGCGTTCTTCCGTCTTGCGCGGCATGAAGTCCCGTGAAGGCCTATCAACTTTCCCCTGGATGCTCTTGTTCTTCGGGGCGTTCATCCGCCAATATCATGAACATTCCAGGCGCGTCCGAACCCCGCGCTTCGAAGCCAAATCTCCTATAGAACCGTGATGCTCCGCTCGCCGCCATGAGTCCAACGAATACTCCTGGGGCGTTGTGTTTCTCTATATAGGTCAACAGAGATCGTATGATTCGGGTGCCGAGCCCCCGGCGTTGGCATTCGGGCCTGACAATGATGTCCTGTAGATAGAGATAGAGGCCTCCATCTCCGACGATCCGCCCACAGCCGACGATTCCCACTCTGCCCACGCAGCAGATGGAGTAGATGGATCGTGAGAGACCTTCGCGAGCCGCCGCTGCGCCGCGCGGCGGCCATCCAACCGCATCGCGCAGGAAGACATACTCCTCTACGGTGGGGATTCGTTCCTCTAGCCGGATGCCTTTCATCCGCCGGTTCAAGTAAGCCGCTGCGCGGCAGGGTAGATCAACTTCGCCGGCGTCCCGCCTTTCCGGTCCGTCCTCGTCAGAGTCATTGATCCGATCGCACACCATCGGTCATACCTCTCCTCCTCATTCCCACACGCCGGCCCCGC
>JACRMM010000065.1 GCA_016214985.1 Deltaproteobacteria bacterium
AGGAGCCCACCGACATAGAAGGGGGTGGCGAATTCCGCTGGCCCCGCTTCCGCCAAAGGTGACGAATTACTCTGGCCCCGGGTGACGAATTGTCCTGGCCCCGATCCGGCCTGGACTGACGATATACCCGCGCCCTCGACAAGCCCGGCATCGGACAGCATTAGAATCTCGCATCGAGCTGCGCGGACCCGGCCCTGCGCCCTCCCACTTTCCCAGATCAACTGAATCGGGATGGAACCTCAAGCAACTCCCACTAGTCGGAGGCTCTGGAATAGACAATTATTGCCAGGAAACGGATGGGCACCTGCAACAGATCCTCTGGCCCGTGCGGAACATCTGAGTCGAAGAACATTGAGTCGCCGGGCGTCATCTTAAAGTCCCGACCGCCATGCCGATAGTTCATTTCACCCTCGAGCATATAGAGAAATTCGATGCCAGGGTGTTGGAAAATAGGATAGACCTCGGATTCTTCCGTGAGCGTACACATATACGGCTCCACCGCGATATCTTTCTTGCCCACTGTGTGACCAAGAAGCTGGTATTGATGGCCTGCCCGGGTACCTCTGCGTTCAATCTTGAGTCCCTCACCGGCGCGAACAAACGTTACGTCCCTCTCCTGATCGAATTTTCTGAAGAGCGCCGTGACGGGGATATGGAGGGCACCAGCCAGGGCAAACACGGTCGGGATAGATGGAAGAACGAGGCCATTCTCAATCTTCGACAGGGACCCGCCAGAGAGCCCAACCTTCGTCGCAAGCTCATGAACCGTCAGTCCGAGCTTTTGACGGAATGATCGTAACTCCATCCCAATTGCGGTTCCTACCGGATTCTTGCCCTCCTTTTCTGGAGCAATCTCGGCATTTCGGTACTCATTCTTTCTTCTTGTCATCGATTGTTTCCTTTCGCTATCGCCTTGGACTGCCTCGCAGAAGTCACGAGTTCATTGGACGCCCCTGCGACATCAAACACATTGTCACACTGAAACCCCTAAATTACGCGAAGAATATTGTACCAACGGACATGGCGATCCTAAATGCAAGCATGCCAATCGCGATTGGCACCTTAGGCTACAAATCTCTTTGCCTATTATCACCATTCCGCTTACTTGGATGCAAATCAAAACTCGTCATCCCGAAGAGATCCCTTTACCCGATCTCTCGAGTTCATATCGTCCAATCCCCCGTGCTGTCCCTGTCGTCGCACTACGTCCGCCTCGACAAATGCCCCGGATGTTTGTCATATCCCTTCCTGAAGAGGCACCCCGCCGCGAGACGCCCCCTCGGCAGTCGGCTTGATCCCGGCTACAGAGCCAGTAAACCTAACACACCTCCATCACAGATTGAACACTACTTGTCCGTTCGAATTTGCCGTATTCTCAATCCATGTTGTCGCATCCCGCAACAGCCGAGGCCGTCGCGGGGGCGGCGCTTCTCGGCCGGAAAGCAGGTGAGGTGACCCGACGCGCGCCCCAACCCATCTTCTCCGCCGGGTGGCAAGCCAACCGAAGGCCTGGAGCCCACAGAGTTCGGCGCACCCAATGTACCAGACGACCCAAGGGTTAGTACGTACGCTTGCGGTAGTAAAGAGCGGGCGGCCGTCACGTGGGTCGGCGGGCGTGACGCTGCGCCCGTGCTCCCAAACCCCTGAAGGTAACATTGGATCAGGCAAAAGTCGCCGTCGCCCATTCGATAGGTCCGTCCACCATCCCCCCGGTACTCCTCGCGTTGAGTCGCAGGAGGATTCCCAAACACTGATGGGCCGGTCCGCGCAGCTGCGGGTTCCGGCGAAACTGATCACTGATTCCGGTCATGGTGATCACGTAGCGGCGCGAAGCGACGCTGGGGTTGGAATCATACCTTCAACTGATCACCATGGCCCAGAGGAGACCGCAGTTTTCGCTGGGACTCTCCCTTGAGTTCGAGTCGGTGGGCGTTGTGGACGAGCCGATCGAGGATGGCGTCGGCGATCGTGGGATCCGGAATGCGCTCGTGCCACTCGGCCACGGGGACCTGGGCGGCGACGAGTGTCGAGTGGCGGCTGTAGCGGTCATCGATTACCTCGAGGAGGTCTCGGGCCTGGGCGGCGGTGAGTGGGTCTCGGAGCCAGTCGTCGATGACCAGCAGGCTGGTGCGGGATAGCGTGTCCAAGAGCCTGAGGTAGGAGCCGTCGGCGTGGGCATGGGCGAGGTCTTGGAGGAGTCGGGAAGTGCGCAGGTAGCGCACACTGACGCCGAGGCGGCAGGCGGCCTGGCCCAGGGCGCAGGCGAGGTAGGTTTTACCGGCGCCGGTGGGGCCGAGGACGAGGACGTTGAGGTGGTGGCGGACCCAGTCGGCTTGAGCGAGTTCGAGGATAAGGCGGCGGTCGAGGCCGCGGGAGGCAGAGAGGTCGAGGTCCTCCACGCAGGCGCTCTGATGGAAGCGGGCGAGGCGAAGACCCCGGGTGAGGCGGGTGTTTTCTCTGCGGGCCCATTCGCGGTCGATGAGGAGTCCGAGGCGTTCCTCGAAGGGGAGGTCGGCATAGTGGGGGCTCTGGGCCTGTTCCTCGAGGCCCTTGCGCAGGCCGGCGAGACGAAGCGAGGTAAGTTTGTCCAGGAGCGGTTGGGTGAGCATGGGAGACCTCCGTCAGTTGTAGTAGGTGGTGCCGCGCACGTTGGTGTGAGCGGCGGGGGGTGAGGTTGAGGGGGCGGCGTCCTTGGCCGTGTCGACGCGGTCGTAGTGGTGGTCAAGGATGTTTTTGAGGCCCTTCCAGGAGTGGATGCCAAAGGAGAGGGCGCGGGCGGAGGCGGCTTCGAGGCGTTCGTCGCCGAAGCGCTTGGTCAGTCCGAGGATGCCGAGGCAGCTGCGGAAGCTCTGCTCGGGGTGTTCACGCGAGGCGAGCCGGGCCTCGATGAGTTTGTGGGTGGAGGGGCCGATCTTCGCGGCCCAGCGCAGGAAGCGCTCGGGAGTCCACTCGAGGTAGGCGCGGTGAGCCGGGGGGCGGTGTTCGGGCAAGGTTCGGAAGTGGCGCGTGCCCAGGGCCCGCGGATGGGAGGCCACCCGGGTGCCCTTGTGGAGGATCTCGACGGTGCGCTCGGTGGCCCGGACAAGGACGGGTTGGCGTAGGAGTTGGAACGGCGCGCTGTAGAAGTTGTGATCGAACTCGACGTGGTAGTCGATGCCGACCTTGGCGTGGGCGAGCACGGCGAACTCGTAGGGGCGCTCGGGCAGAGGGCGAAGCGCCGGGCGGTCGAGCATCTCGAAGAGTTCCCGGCGGCTCTTGCCCCAGCCGCGCATGGGCCGACGGTTGACGTCGTCGAGAAGTTCGTGGATGGCGTGGTTGAGGTCGGCCAGGGAGAAGAAGGTGCGGTGGCGCAGTCGGGCCAGCACCCAGCGCTCGATGACCTGTACCCCAACCTCCGCCTTGGCCTTGTCCCGGGGTTTTCGCACCCGCGCCGGTACCACGGCGATCCCGTGGTGTTCGGCGAAGTCCTGGTAGGTGGGGTTGAGATCGGGCTCGTAGCGGCTGGGGTGCTTGACCCCAGCCTTGAGGTTGTCGGGGACGAGCACTTCCACGAGGCCGCCATAGAAAGCCAGCATGCGGCCGTGGGCGCCGATCCAGTGGGGCAGGGTCTGGCCGAAGTGGGCTTCGGCGTATGTGTAGGAGCTGGCCCCGAGGACCCCGACGAAGATCGCAGCGTCGCGCACTTCGCCAGTGTCGGGATCGACCACCGGCACCGTGGGCCCGGCGTAGTCGACGAAGCACTTTTCCCCCGCCCGGTGGGTGAGCCGTAAACTGGGCTTCAGGAGCCCGTTCCAGCCGGCGTAAAGCTCGCAGAACTGGCTGTAGCCGAAGCCGTCGGGGTGCCGCTCTCGGTACTCGAGCCATAGGAGTCGAAGGGTGACGCCCTTGCGGCGAAGCTCGGCGTGGACGACTGACCAGTCCGGGCAGGGACGAGTCACTCGGTGGGGACGATGGGAGTCGGGGAAGAGCAGCCGGTCGAGGGCCGCCTCCCCGAGCCCCTCGGGAAGCGGCCAGGAGAGCGCGGCGTCCCGGGCGCGTTGGACGTAGTCGCTCACCGTGCCCACGCCCACCTGGCAGCTGCGGGCTACGGCACGGTTGGGGAGTTGGCACTCCCACTTGAGGCGAAGGATTTCTCGGATCTTACGCATGGACAACCTCTCCTGGGCCACCACTCTTCTCCTGAGTCAGGGACAAAGGAGGGGGAGGATGACTCGACGAACGAAGGTTATCCAGCGTCGCTTTTCTGTTACGTAACCGCTACTTCCGAAGGATTCCGGTGCATGGTGATCATGCAATCCGGCAAGCCGATCACGGAATCCGGAATCCGATCACCGATTCCGCTCGCAGGGCCCAAAATGATCGGCATGGAGTCGGAACCGGTGATCACCATCCCTCGGAATCGGTGATCACCATGCTCCGGAATTAGTGATCGGCATGGACAGTTGGCGCCTGCTGCGAGGTCTGGAATCGCCCTTGAAAGCGCCGATGGCGCCAGTCCCAGCCCGAAAGAGGAGAAGCGCGGATTGCACGAGGGCTGCGTCCGGAATCCGCGCCAGGCACCGGCGACCTTCTCCACATCAGTTTGGAGTTCGAACGAAGAGGGTGGGATGGGCCAAATCCTGATCTTTCGCCACAGTCCGGACGACGGCCCCGGATACTTCGGACGATTCCTCACCCGCATGCGCGTGCCTTACAGGGTCGTCCGAATCGACCGGGGCGAACCCGTGCCCCGAGGACTCGGGGAAGCGCCTGCCGTCGTCTTCATGGGAGGGCCCCAGAGCGTGAACGACCCTCTCTCCTGGATTCCCCTGGCGCTGCGGCTCATTCGGGAAGCAGTCGAGAGAGGTCTTCCTGTCCTCGGGCACTGTCTGGGGGGCCAATTGATCAGCAAGGCTTTGGGAGGTGAGGTAGGAGGAAGCCCGGCGAAGGAAATCGGCTGGCTCCCGGTGCGGCAAGTACCGGGCCAGGCTGCTTCCGACTGGCTCTCCAGGCTTCCGCAGAGTTTCGACGTGTTCCAGTGGCATTGGGAGTCCTTCTCCCTTCCTCCCGGCTCCCACCGCATCCTCGAAAGCGACGGGTGCCCGAACCAGGGCTTCGTTCTCGAGAAAGCCCTCGGCCTCCAGTTCCACATCGAAATGCTGACGGGGATGGTGAAGCAATGGGCGCGTGACCCCGGCGATGCCCTAGCATCTCCCTGCCTCACCGTCCAGACTCCGGACGAAATGCGGTCAGACCTCCGGAGGCGCGTGAAACAACTCCATGACGTTGCCGATCAGATTTACAGCCGTTGGTTGCTCGGCCTGAGCTGAGGAGCCACGTCAGCGACCTGCAATACAGGCGCTCCAGTTGGGAAACAGCGCGAGATGGCGTCCGAACCTCAACCCCCTTTTTCGGCCCGCCGAATGAGCGGGGCAAGCCCAAGCCTGTGCCGTCAAGCCGGCCTCCATGGCGGGACACCGCGCCAGCTGACGAAACCGTCCGGATCCTGGGCAATTTCCCGAAGTTCCATCCCGTAGGCCTCGCGCCAGAAGACGTAGAAGACCGGGTTCAGGACAAAGAGTGGGCACTCGATCCCCTCGCCGGCCTCGAGAAAGACGCGAGCGGTCGCAAGGTTCATGAGGGACTGCTCGGCAGAGCGGTGGGGCCAGAACATCTCCGCCTCGAGGAGTCTCTGCCAGAACACCTCAACACTCTCCACCGTGCGCGTACAGACCTCACATCGAATCCTTCTTCTCGGCGGGGTGAGAACCGCTACCGGGTAGTGGCAGGCCCCGTTGGGAAGGGGAACGGCCTGGCGCCCCTCAAACAGTGTGCCCCAGAAGTAGCCGGGTCGACTGTACCCCTCTCCCCCCACCTCGCTCTGGAGGGGTTGGCCCTCCATAAGGAGGCCGTAGCGCGCAAAAATCACCTCTTGTCCCACGGGGACCTCACTTTCTGGGTGGGGACGGTCGGCAAGCCCCCAACACCTGCCCGAATTCGAAGTCGAGCTTCCGGGAGGCACTCGAGCAGTCACGTGCGGAGAGAGGGGCGCGGGCGTCAGCCCGGGATCAGAAGGTCCCACGTTCGCCGCCGCCGTAAACAAGGGTGAATACCCCGGGATTTCCTCGGGCACCAGGGCGATCGTGCGCAGGATCTCCGGTTTTTCAGTTTGTGTGGACGTTGGTCTTCCGTAACACCGGGCGATGATGGCCGTCTCCGCTCCGTCCTCCGTGTGCGAACCCCGTTGCCACCTCTCCTCTGCACCACGCGGCTCACCCACCTACCCCCGCGTTCGCGGCCGCGTGGTTGGCGATCTCCCTGACACCGAGACGACCGACAGCTTCGGGTGACGAACGCGGGTCAACGTCACGGCTGTAACCACCGAAGCAGCCAGGCCCAAGAGCAGGCAAGCCAGAATGACGACCTGCAGCTGCCGGAACGCCTTTTCTCCCGCTTCCTGGACCCGCGTCGCAAGACGGCGGTTCACCTCCTGTATCCTGCCCAGGAGAACCTCTGTCTTCTCGAAACTCTCCGCGTTCCTTTTCAGAGCTCGATCGACGAGTTCGACGTAAAGTCGAGCGTCACGCCTTTTTTGGTATGCTCGCGAGAGCCGCAAGAAGTCCTTTTCGTCTGTCTCCCACTCCTTCCAGGCAATCACATACTCCCTCCAGAGGGCGGTCTCCTCATTCGTCTGTGGCAGCGATTGGTAAATCTTCCAAGCCCTGTCGACCCGCTCGAACGCCTCCCTAATTGAGTCATATTGGTCATTGACCGTTTTCTCCTGCAAATTACCGATACAAAGAGTCCTCTCAACAGCGCTAATCGCAGTCTGGGCTTGATTGATGACTTGGAGCGACTCGAGGCTCCGCACGCGGTGATTCGACACCTCCTCGAAGTGCTTATGGAGGGTCGAGTTCCCACGCAGTTCGACGCAAAAACCGATACCGGCAAACAAGCAAACCGCCAAGAAGCTGTCCGCAGGCCTTATTCTAAGTAGTATTCGATCCCACCAAGCCACGGGGACCTCCTCTCATGGGAAAGTAACGATCGGCCTGCACCTTCGCAGCCTATTTTCCCCATTCGCGAGCAGTCTTGGATAGGGCTCGCCCTTTGCAGCCGGATGCGCATTCCTGTGAAGGCGAACAGGAGAACCGGGCATGACGAACAGTAGCCGAGCGAAGCAGCGCTGGGGTTTGAAATCATACGCTCAGGTGCTCGGCATGACCACAGCCTCCGCGGCTGACAGGAGAGAGCGGATCTGGCGCTGGGGACTACTTCGCCCGCAACTCCAGGCGGTATGCGTTGTCGGTTGCGCGGTCGAGGAGCGAGTCCGCCATCGAGGGGTTGCGTAAGCGAGCCTACCTGCAATACGGGGAACTGGGAGGCGAGAAGCGTAGCCCTCTTGCCGTAGCGGTCGTCGAGCACTTCTAAGGGGCCTCGCATCCGGTCGTCGAGGATTAGGAGCGCTCCGCAGGCGAGTCCTGCGGGGAGTTTGGGGCAGAAGCCGTCGGCGTGGCCGTGCTCGAACGACCTCAAGAACCGAGACGTGCGCTCGCAAGCCACGGTGGCGCCCTGGCGGCAGACAGCCTTGGCCCAAGGAGCAGGCAGAATAGCTCTTTCGGCGGAGGTAGGTCTCATTCCAGGTATGCGCGGTGCTGGGGAGGGCGGGGTTCGGGAAGGGTGCACCAGAGATTCACGGTATCGGCGCGCCGGTGGTAGCCCACGCACTTGCCTCGGACAAACACCTCTACGGCACGCTCGGTGGAGCGGAGCCAGGCCTCCTGCGAGATTCCCGGCAGTTCTCGCCGAGGTGGCGTATGGCCCGGCGGTTGATCTCGTCGAGGAGCTCGCGGATGGCGTGGTCGAGGGAGGCTTGGCCGACACGTCGAAGGTTTCGCAGCCGCTCCAGGACCCAACGTTGGGTGGCCTGTACCCCTATCTCCTCTTTCGCCTTGCCCCTGGCCACCTTGATCCTGTTAGGGATCGCGGCGACCCGGTAGCGGCGGGCTTCTGTTGCCAAACGACCCGCCACGAAAAAAGGCCCCCGATTTGACTCGGAGGCCTTGATTCTAGCGGTTTTCCGGGCTTCGTACCCAGTTATCGCTGGGGTGAAGAATGGCGGGAGCGACGAGACTTGAACTCGCGACCTCCGACGTGACAGGCCGGCGTTCTGACCAACTGAACTACGCCCCCGCGCAAACTTAAGCTTCCTACATTGATGGTAGGCGGAACAGGGCTCGAACCTGCGACCTCCGGCTTGTAAGGCCGGCGCTCTGCCAGCTGAGCTACCCGCCTGGACAGCCGTTCTACTTCTTCTTGGTGGCGACCCTGTCCTTGAGGCTCTTACCCGCCTTGAATTTCGGGCTCTTGCCACCAGGGATCTGCATCGCCTTACCCGTCTGGGGATTGCGTCCCTTGCGGGCCTTGCGTTCGGCCACGGTGAAGGTTCCGAAACCGACCAGCGTCACCTTCTCGCCCTTCTTGAGGGCATCGGTGACAGCCTCAGAGAACGAATCCAACGCCCTCTTGGCCGCTGCCTTGGAGGTGTTCGCCTTTTCAGCCATAACCTCGATCAGTTCCGCCTTCGTCACGGCCAACCTCCTTGGTAGAAAGTAGAGACGACGGAATGCGCTTATAGCAGCGTCCCGTCTAGGGTGTCAAGGCACAACTCACTGGATCTGAGGCGCAGCGGGCGGTTCCGGGGGTACGAGGAGGGGTTGGGGCGGCAGGCCCAGGATCTCTTCGACCGAGCGGGGCTCTCCGTGGTGGCCAGAGAGGATGGTCCGCGGATCTTCCGTCTCGAGCGCCGCTTCCAGCACCTGATCCACGTGGTCCACGTAACGGATCTGGATCTCCTTGAGGATCGACCGCGGCAAATCGAGATCGAGGAAGTCCTTCTCGTTCTCCTTCGGCAAGAGCACCGTGGTCAGGTGACCTCGATGTGCGGCCAGGAGTTTCTCCTTCAGCCCCCCGATGGCCAGCACCCGGCCCCGCAGCGTGATCTCTCCCGTCATCGCTACATCCTTGCGGACCGGGATCCCGGTTAGAGACGAGGTCAAAGCCGTGGCGACCGTGATCCCGGCCGACGGACCGTCCTTGGGGATCGCACCTTCGGGCACGTGGATGTGGATGTCGATCTTCTGGTAGAAGTCACGCTCCAGCCCCAGGCGCTCCGCACGGCTTCGCACGTAGGAGACCGCGGCGCGCGCCGACTCCATCATCACATCGCCGAGCTTGCCGGTGATGGTGAGATTGCCCTTGCCGGGAAGCAGAACGACCTCGATGCCGAGGAGTTCGCCGCCCACCTCGGTCCAGGCGAGTCCTGTCGCATATCCGACCTCGCTCTTTTCCTCCACGACGCCGTACTTGTACTTCGGTGCCTTGAGGAACTTGTGCACCATGGCCAGGCTCACCCGCGTGCCCTTGTCACTCGGACCCCCCTCTTTGACCACTTCCTTGGCGATCTTTCGGCAGATGCTGGCGATCGTGCGCTCGAGGTTCCGCACCCCGGCCTCTCGCGTGTAACGCCGGATCATCTCCAGGAGCGAGCCGTCGGGAAACTGCACGTGGGCGTCCTTGAGCCCATTCGCCTCGAGCTGTTTGCGCACCAGGTGGCGTTTGGCGATATTGAGCTTCTCCAGCTCCGTGTATCCGGCGATCTGAATGACCTCCATCCGGTCCTTGAGCGGCGGGGGAATGTTCGGAAGGTAGTTGGCCGTGGTGATGAACATGACTCGGGACAGGTCGTAGTCGATGTCGAGGTAGTGGTCGTTGAACGTGTCGTTCTGCTCCGGGTCGAGGACCTCGAGCAGCGCCGATGACGGATCGCCCCGGAAGTCCATGCTCATCTTATCGACCTCGTCGAGCAGGAACACGGGGTTCGAGCTCTTGGCCTTCTTGAGGCTCTGGAGGATCTTCCCCGGCATGGAGCCGATGTAGGTCCTCCGATGTCCCCGGATCTGGGCTTCGTCGCGAACACCGCCCAGAGAGAGGCGCACGAAGTTGCGCCCGGTGGCGCGAGCGACCGAGCGTGCAAGGCTCGTCTTCCCGACGCCTGGAGGCCCCACGAAGCACAAGATGGGAGCCTTGGTGATGCCGACGAGCTTCAGCACCGCCAGGTACTCGACGATGCGCTCCTTGACCTCCTTGAGCCCGTAATGGTCCTCGTCGAGGATCACCTCTGCTTCCGTGAGGTTCACCTTGTCTTCGGTTACCTCGTTCCAGGGCAGGTCTAGAATCCAGTCGACGTAGTTTCGGACTACTGTCGCTTCCGCCGACATCGGAGACATCATCTTCAGCTTCTGAAGCTCTTTCCTCGTCTTCTCCTTGACATCGTCTGGCATTTCCTTGGCTTGAATGCGTTGTGCGAGCTCCCGAATCTCGTTCTGCGTGTCCTCGGTCTCTCCCAATTCCTTCTGGATGGCCTTCATCTGCTCGTTGAGATAATACTCTTTCTGCGTCTTCTCCATCTGCTTCTTGACGCGCCGTTTGATCTTCTGCTCCACCTCGAGAACCTCGATCTCGGCCTTCATGAGCTCGTAGAGCTTCTCCAAGCGCTGCTCCGGGTCCTCGGTCTCGAGGAGGCCTTGCTTGTCGGCAGTCTTGATCGAAAGGTGCGCCGCGATCGTGTCCGCCAGCCGACCGGGGTCGTCGATGGTTTGGGCCGACCCGACGAGCTCCGAGGGAAGCTTCCGGTTGAGCTTCACATACTCGGCAAACCCGTCGACCACCGTGCGCATGAGGGCGCGCGCTTGGACCGGGACGTCCACCGGCTCCGGGACCTCCTCGGCCCGCACGAGAAAGTACCGGTCGGTAGCCAGGTACGACGTGAGCCGCGCGCGACCGCGCCCCTCCACGAGGACCTTCACCGTGGCGTCCGGGAGCTTCAAGAGCTGGATGATGGCGCCGATCGTCCCGACCGTGTGGACGTCGTCGGGTCCCGGGTCGTTGACCCGGGCCTCCTTCTGGGTGGCCAGGAGGATGTCGCGGTCCGCGGCCATGGCCTCCTCCAGCGCGGCAATCGACTTGTCGCGCCCGACGAAGAGAGGGATGACCATGTGCGGGAAGACCACCACGTCTCTAAGGGGGATGAGGGGAAGAACGCGTTCGCTGCCTCGGACTCGACTGCTTGACATGTGGTTTTTCACCTGACGGGGCTCACGCGTTGCTGACGCGCTCGGAGCCCTGTTCTTCGTAGAGGAGGATGGGGGGCTCACCGTGGAGGATCACGTCCTCGTTGATGATCACCTCCCGAACGTTCTTCTGGGACGGGATCTCGTACATGAGATCGAGCATCACGTTTTCAAGGATCGCCCTCAGGCCCCGGGCACCCGTGCTGCGACGGATGGCCTCCCCGGCCACCGCCTTCAGAGAGCCGTCGGTGAACGACAGCGACACGCCCTCCATGTCGAAGAGCTTCTTGTACTGCTTGACCAGCGCGTTCTTGGGTTCCTTGAGGATCCGGACGAGTGCCGGCTCGTCGAGCTCGTGGAGCGCGGCGTGGATCGGGAGGCGGCCGACGAACTCCGGGATCATCCCGAACTTGATCAGGTCCTGGGGCTGGACGAGCTCCAGCATCCCCTCCTCGCGCTTCTGCCGGCGGCTCTTGACGTCCGCTCCGAAGCCAATCGACTTCTTGCCGGTTCGCTGCTCGATCACGTCCTCGAGGCCGACGAAGGCCCCTCCGCAGACGAACAGGATGTTTCGCGTGTCGACCTTGATGTAGTCCTGCTGGGGATGCTTGCGGCCTCCCTTGGGCGGCACGCTCGCGATGGTGCCCTCCAGGATCTTCAGGAGCGCCTGCTGCACGCCCTCTCCCGAGACGTCGCGCGTGATGCTCGGCCCTTCCGTCTTCTTGGCGATCTTGTCGATCTCGTCAATGTACACGATCCCGCGCGATGTCTTTTCGACGTCGTAGTCGGCGTTCTGCAGCAGGCTCAGGATGATGTTCTCCACGTCCTCGCCCACGTAACCGGCCTCGGTGAGGCTCGTGGCGTCGGCCATGGCAAAGGGAACGCTGAGGTAGCGGGCCAAGCTCTGGGCCAGCAGCGTCTTCCCGCAGCCGGTCGGCCCCATGAGCAGGATGTTGGACTTCTCGAGTTCCACGTCGTCCTTGACCCCGACCGGAGCGTGGACCCGCTTGTAGTGGTTGTGGACCGCCACCGACAGGGTCCGCTTCGCGCGCTCCTGGCCGATCACGTACTGGTCGAGGAATGTCTTGATCTCGTAAGGCGCAGGGAGGCCGTCTCCCACCGCCTCATCGGACACGATCTCCTCGGCGATGATGTCGTTGCACAGCGTGATGCACTCGTCGCAAATGTAGGCCGTGGGGCCCGCGATCAGCTTCCGGACGTCTTCCTGCCCCTTGCCGCAGAAGGAGCAGTAGAGGCCGCTGCCTTTTCCCTTTCTCGAGTTCACCGGGATTCGTCTCCACGCGCGGGTCTGAGCCCGCCCTGCTCAAAGGCGTGCTTGGTGAGTACCTTGTCGATAATACCGTACTGTAACGCCTGCTCTCCGTCCATGAAGAAGTCGCGATCCGTATCGCGGCGGACGGTTTCCAGGTCCTGGCCCGTGTGGCTCGCCAGGATGCGGTCCAGGGACTCCCTCATCCGCAAGATCTCCCGTGCATGGATCTCGATATCGGCCGCCTGCCCCTGAAAGCCTCCCAGGGGTTGGTGGATCATGATGCGTGCGTGCGGCAGCGCCCAGCGCTTGCCCGCGGCCCCGGCCGCCAGCAGGAGAGCTCCCATGCTGGACGCCTGCCCGAGGCAGATGGTGCAGACGTCGGGTCGAACGTACTGCATGGTGTCGTAGATCGCAAGACCAGCGGTCACAAGCCCTCCGGGCGAGTTCACGTACACATAGATATCGGCGGAGGGGTCCTCCGACTCGAGGAATAGGAGCTGGGCGACGACGACGTTGGCGACGTCGTCGTCGATCCCCGAGCCGAGCAAGATGATTCGATCCTTGAGGAGGCGGGAGTAGATGTCGTACGAGCGCTCGCCGCGCGCGGTGCGCTCGACCACGAAGGGAATGAGGCTACTCATGGGCGAGCCCCGCCGCCTTGAGCTCTTCGCGGCTCACCAACTCCACCGTCGAGGACGTCACCACGTGATCGATCACCTTCTGCTCCAACAAGGACGAACGCAGCGAGTCAAGCCGTTCCCCCTCGTCGAAGAACGACCGGATCAGAGAGTAAGGCCGCCCGTCCGCTTCGGCAATCGCCCGGAGCCTCGTCTCGACGTCGGCGTCGGAGACTTCGACCGTCTCGGCCTTCGCGAGTGCATTGAGCAGGAACGCCCACCGGACGGCCCGCTCAGACCCGCGACGATAGTTCTCCTGAAGCTCTCGGCGGTCGATACCTGCCGAATCCAGGTCGATCCCCCGTTGGGCCAGGTCCTGGCGCAGACTGTCCAGAGCGCGCGCCTGCTGCCGCGCCACAAGGCTTTCCGGCACCTCGAAGGGGTTGGCCTGGAGGAGCGAGTCGATCACGCGCTCTCGGAACTCGGACTCGGCCCGATGGCTCTTCTCGGCCATGGCAACCTCTCGAACGCGGTCGCGCAACTCGGCCAGCGTTTCGACCTTCGCCGTTTCCCTCGCGAATTCGTCGTCCAGTTCCGGCAGGCGCCGGACCTTGACCTCCTTCACCCGGATCTGAAACTGCGCGTGCTTTCCAGCGAGGGCGACGGCCCGGTAGTCCTCCGGGAAGTCCAGTTCAAGCGTCCTCTCCTCGCCGCCGCGACTCCCACGGAGGCCCTCCTCGAACCCGGGGATGAACATCCCGGAGCCCAGGATCAGGGTGCGTCCCTCGCCCGTGCCACCCTCGAAGGGCTCACCGCCGATGGCTCCCTCGTAGTCCACGACCACCATATCGCCCTCCTCCGCCTCCCGGTCCTCCGACGCCGGCTCGAAGTTCGCGTGCTCGCGCCGCATGGTCTCGAGCCGGGCGTCGACCTCCGTCTCGGAGATGTCGACGGCCTCCTTCTTCAGGCTCAGCCCCGAATACCCCCGGGGCTCCACCGTAGGCCGAACCTCGACGACAGCGGTATAGGCAATCCCCCCCTCGTCGGTAGCCGTCTCGAGGTTGATGTCCGCGTCCGAGACCGGGACGATGCCCTCAGCCCGCAGCGCATCCAGGTACGTCTTCTCCACGAGCTGCGACATGGCGTCAGCTCGGACGCGATCGCCGTAGATGCGTTTGAGCACGGGGATGGGCGCCTTGCCCTTCCGAAATCCGGGCACGGTCACACTGCGCTGAAGATCCCGAAACGCTGTCGCCTGCTGCTGACCCAGTTCCTCCGCTGAAACCTCGACGAAGAGCTTGGCCTTCACAGGGCTGATGGACTCCACTTGGGCTTTCATGTTCCACACTCCTCATTCGGCTCAGATCGGAGAGAACCCGCTGCCGTCGCGGTGGCCAGGCAGCAGGCCGGGGTCTGGTTGAGAGGGTCTCGGGGAAAGCTGCGGGAACGGCAGAAGCCGGAAATCATGGTGCGAGAGGGGGGACTCGAACCCCCACGGTTGCCCGCTGGATCCTAAGTCCAGTGCGTCTGCCAGTTCCGCCACTCTCGCAAGGGAACAGCCGAGGTCAAAGGGCAGCGGTGCCGCCGCCGCCAGCCACGCGGCGCGGCCCGCCCGAGGGCGCACATCGTACACAACCCTCGCCCCTCTGAAAAGCGCAAAGTCGCCAGCGTCCAGCCGGTCACGCGGGCGGATCGTCACCTCGCAACGCCCGCACCAGCGGTTCCTCCAGCACGCTCCGCTGCCACCGCTTGAGGGCACCCGGCAGAGAAGCGAAGACCTCGTCCGGGTCCTCGCGCGCAAGCCTCTCCAAGGTAGCGGAGTTGACGAGAAGCCCGGGCGCAAGGCTCAAGCGAGCGGCACTGTCCTCCCGAACCCTCTTGAGTCGTTTCAGCCGACGCTCCTGGGCCCCGGTCAGAGGTTCGAAGGCGCTCGGCGTGGGGCTTGGCCACTGATCCGGCGTCAGGGCCCGCGCGCGGGCGACCGCTTCGAGCACGGCCGAAGCCCACCGCCCCAGCACACCCTTGTTGGCTCCCGGAGTCTCCACAACGTCGTGGCGGCTCGTCGGGGGCTTCGCGGCCCACTCGAGGAGAACCTGGTTCGAGAACACTTTGAAGGGGGGGACGTCTCGCTCCCGAGCCGCGGTATCGCGCACCTCGACCAGTTCCTGAAGCACGGCCAGGGGTTGCCCCTTGAGGCGGCTCGCCCCCTTGACGTCCAGGCACCAGGGTCTGCGCGCCGGGGCGGGTTCGACAGCGACGAGCAACTCGCACTCCTCACGGACCCACTCGACTCGTCCCAGGCGCACCAACTCTTCGCCCAGGCGGGCCCGCAAGGGGATGAGGTAGGCCGTGTCGAGCGTCGCGTACGCAAGCATCTCATCGCTCAGCGGGCGGGCCGACCAGTCCGCCCGCTGGTGGTGCTTGTCCAGGGTGACCCCAAAGAACTCCAGCAGGAGCGCCGCCAGCCCGAACTGGCTTCGCCCCGTGAACTGAGCCGCGATCATGGTGTCGAAGACGTTAACCACCGCGAAACCGAAGTCCTTCTTCAGCAGTCGGACGTCGTAATCCCCCCCGTGGAGGATCTTCTCGGTGCCGGGATCGCCAAGCAACGGCCCGAGTTCCTGAAGGGCCTCCCGGGACGCCAGCGGGTCGAGGACCGCGTGCCCCTGACCCGTGGACACCTGCACCAGACAAACCTTTTCCCGATAGTTATGGAGGCTGTCGGCTTCCAGGTCCAGGGCGACGGCGGGCTCGTCCCGAATGCCCCTGAGGTACTCCTCGATCCCCGATCGATGTGCGAGAAACCGGAACGGCGGCAGGTCCATGACCCCTCCTCTAGGGGGCACATTCTCCCCTCCGGGCCCCGTCTTGACAACCCGGACGGTCGATGTGCCCCGACGCCTCTCCTGGAACCTCTCGCGCAGCGCAACCCGTCGAAGCTTGCAGAGACGAGACGCAGGAGACTCCAGGGCCGGGCACCTTCGCCACTTCGGCCCGCGGCAGCGGGGAGAACGACCGCGGCTTCGTCGACGGCGGAATCCCCGGCAAGCGGCGCAACGAGGAGTTCCCGGTCGGGCCGTTCCTCCCGCAATCCCGCGCCGTCGAGCCTCGCGCTTCTCCGTTCCACACCTGGGGATTACAGGAAAACAGCGCGACTCAAACCTGGAACACCGCTGGCGACTTGTGTATCCTTTCCCATTTACGGGGATTCTTCGACGGTGGCACAGGGCCCGCGGGCAGCGGCCGAGGAGTCGATCGGAGTGAAGGGAAATCGCCGCATGATCCTGGCTGTGGGACTGCTCGTCCTTGCCGGAGCCTCGCTCGCCGGTGCCGAGTTCGGGGGCCGGCCCGGGTACGCCGGCAGCGACGCGTGCCGCCGGTGCCATCCGGAGGTGTACGCTCAGTGGCGGCTGACGCCCCACGCCCGGATGCTCGTCGACGCGAAGCGCGATCCGACCGCCGTATTGGCGAGCGACTTCAACGAGGACATCCCGTTTCAGAAGGATCAGATCACGTACAGTGTCGGGAGCCACTGGGTACAGAAGTACCTCACCCGAATCAAGGGCGTGCTCTATGTGCTCCCGAAGTACTGGAACATCCCGGCCCGCAAGTGGGAACCCTACAGTATTTGGAACTGGATGGAACAACCGTACAATGTCTACTGCGACGGTTGCCACACCGTAGGGTTCGATCCGGCGACGAAGAGTTTCTTTGAGCCCGGCGTCGGATGCGAAGCGTGCCATGGGCCGGGCCAAAAGCACGTAAAGTCGGGTGGGCGGCTGAAGGAGATCGTGAACCCTTCAAAGCTCACCGAGGACCGTGCCATGATGATCTGCATGGCATGTCATACAGATGGGATGGACAAGGGTTCTGAGACCTTTCCTTTCCCGGTAGGCTATATTCCTGGCAAGGACATCAACGACTACTTCACAGAGTTCTTCATGCCGAAGCCCAAGAGCAAGAGCTGGTACTGGGGTTCGATGGACTTCTATGAACGACGGCGGATGTGGTATTTCTTCCAGTCCAAGTTCTACTCCACCGTGCGAGCGTGCGAGGTCTGCGGCTTCGACCGGGGTGCCACGCAGCACGTGGAGCGGTTCATGACGCGCAGCGAGTACTGCGGAACTTGCCACAAGAAGCGCTACGAGCGATTCTTTGAACACTCCGGCCATCGACCGGAGAACACCGAGTGCACCGACTGCCACATCCCGAAGATGGCCAGACCGGGGAGGGCGTACTCCATCCACGACCACAAGTTCGACTTCAGCCAACCGCGCCCGCCCTGCGCCGCGTGCCACGACCCGAAGGAGATTGCGGGCAAGACGCTGTGCACCTACGAGCCCGCGGGCTACCACCTCTCCCCGGTCAAGTACCCCCGGGAGATGACGGTGTACGAAGCGTGCCTGTTCTGCCACAAGAACAAGACCCAGTCGTGGGCCCGGCAGGTGACGCCTGAGCTCGTGGATCGGTTCATCGTCGAGTGAGCAGGGACGATCAGGAGGCTTCGGAACTCGTCTGGACCGAGGTATACATTGCCCTCAATCCGGTCGAAGCGTCAGCAGTCAACGGACTGCTGGAGGCGGAGGAGATGGAGTCCCGGCAGCGCGACATGGGGGTCAGCCTTTACCCGGTGACCCTCGGCCCGTTGGGAGAAACGAGGATCTCTGTCCGTGCCCGAGACGCGGACGAGGCTCGCGACCTCCTGCGTCAAGCTGTTGCGGACGGCGTCCTACCCGGCGGTCTGGTGACAGAGGGCCCTCGCTGACCACCGGGATCACGAGCCTGCCCGGCGAAACGACGTGAGCTCCCACCCACCGCTCTCCGTATCGTGTCGGAGGATGTACTCGCCACCGTCCGCACCCAGCACCTTGAAGTATCGATGGTCCGGAGAGAGCCAGCGATCCCGCACCTCCGAGACGTCCACCGCCCGGCCGCCGAAGAAGATTCTTCGCGGTGCCTCCTCGCCCCGGAAGCCTGCCAAACACTCCACTCGAATCCGCACCGCCGCCCCTGGTTCCGCCTACCGCCCCCCTAGGGATTCCAGGTCGCGCAGCCGGAGGCGGTTGCGTTCCTCTACGCCTCGGACCAGCAACGAAACCGCCTCATTAAAGGGGGTCGCGATCCCGAGTCGCTGCCCCTCCCGAACAATCACCTCGTTGAGCGTCCCGATCTCGGTCGGCCTTCCCGCTTCCACGTCCTGAAGCATCGACACCTTGTTGTCCCGGGTGCTCGCGAACGCCTGGACGGCGAAGGCACCCGGGTCGTCGAGCTCCGAAACGTCGATCCCTTTGGCCCGGGCGACGGCCCCGAGCTCCGCAGCCAGACCCCGGATGAGCTGTACGGTGGCGCCGTGCTGGACGGCCTGCCCGCCGGTCAGTCCGGTGAGGGCGGCCACACAATTGGTCGCCACATTGGCGATCAGCTTCTTCCAGATGACTTGGTTGATGTCGTCGACAGCGTGTACATCGAGCCCGGAGCCGGTGAGCGCCGTAAGAAGTCGCTCGAAGGCTGGCCGACGAACCGCGTCGAGGGGACCGATCACGAGCAGCGGCCCCAGTCCTCCGACGTAGCGCACCTCGTTCATGCTCACGGGCATTCCGGAGTGCGCCGTGATCCCTCCGATGACGCGCTCGGGTCCCACGGCCTCCGCGAGCGTCTCTAGGTTGCCCAGGCCGTTCTGCACCGAAAGGACGAGCGTGTCCGCGCCGATCAGGGGCTGGGCATCGCGGATGGCGGATGCGGTGTGATACCCCTTGACGCACACCATCACCACATCGCAGAGGCCGACCGTCGCCGGCGCGCTGGTGATCCGAACGGCGGTGTGCACGCGGGACCCGTCCGGCATCTGGACCCACAGGCCCTCGCGTTCGATCAGACGCACCCGCTCGACCAGCACCTCGATGAGAGAGACGGCGAACCCCTTCTGAGAGAAGAGGCTGCCGAAGATGGAACCCAGCACTCCGGCCCCGACGATGCCGATCTTCACCGGCCGGCTCCCTCACCGGACGTCGGGTCCGACACCAGGAGGCCGCGGAAGAGGATGGCGACGATCTCGTCGGCCAGCTCTCCCGTGGAGAGCGTCCCGTCCGGCTTGTACCACTGATACAACCAGTTGATCTGCCCGAGGATCGCGAAGGCCGAGGTCGCCAGATGGGACCGGCGCACGGTCCCGGCCTCCTGGCAGCGCACCAATACGTCCTTGTATCGTCGAAAGATCTCGGTCTCTTCGGAACGCACCCGTGCCCGGAGGTCGGCCCGCAGGCTCTTCTTCTCCTCCACCAGGACCTTGATCCCCTCCAGGTGGGCCTCGAGATAACCGATCTGGAACCGCACCATCGCCTCCAGGACCTGCACGGGATCCCCGGGTCCGCGCGCCGCGTCCACGACGCCCTCGAGGAGCTGCTGCCCCACCTCTCCGATGATGTGGGAGAGGATCTCCTCTTTGCTCTCGAAGTAATGGTAGATTGTGGCCTTGTTGATCCCTACCCGGGAAGCGAGGTCCCGCAGGCTGGCCGCCTCGAAGCCCACTTGGTAGAACAGATGAATCGCAGCGTCCAGGATCTGCTGCCGGCGGATCTCCGGCTGCAAGCGGCGTCGTTCGGACATGGTTCCCTCATCTACCGGTCGTTTGGTAGAACCTAGCGGAATCCAAACGGCGTGTCAAGCGTCTGTTGGGCGACGGTGGGCGAGCGCCGAAGCCTCGATCGGCGCGCCGCCCGCGGGGAGGCCGAGGAGAGGGAAGCGCAGCGTAGAGAGGAAGATAAGGCGCCATGGACAACTACCGGTTCTACCTTCCCGGCTACGGCGTGCGAGCCGCTGACATCAACGCTGGGGGCCACGTCTCGGCTACGGCCGTTCTCAACTACTTCCACGACGCCCGCATCGCGTACCTCGAGAGGCTTGGGGCCTTCTCCGAGTCCGACATCGGAGACGGCCACGGGCTCATCCTCGCCGAGACGCGCGTTCGGCACCGGGCCGAGATGTTCCTGGGGGACGTGTTGGAGCTCGGAGTCCGGATCAACCAGATGCGGAGCCGGTCGTTCGTGATGGGGTACCGCGTCGAGCGCGCCGGCACGGCGACCGCGGAGGGGACGATCTCGGTCGTCTGCTTCGACTACCGGCAGCGCCGTCCCGCGCCCGTTCCGGCCGCGTTTCGGGAGGCGGCGGAGCGGTTCGAAGGGGCCTCGTTCCGGTAAGGACAGCGACGGAGAGACTCACCACCGCTTGTGCCGCCACAAGGCCAGGAAGACCCCGACCGAAACCGCGGCGAAGCTCATCACAATCCAGAAGGCGAGGGGGTGGTCTTCCAGCGGGATGTGCACGTTCATCGAAAAGGCGCTCACCACCAGCGTCGGCACCATGATCCCGATGGTGATGATGTTCAGGGTCTTCATGAGGACGTTCAGGTTGTTGCTCACGATGGACACCCGAGCGTCCATGAGCCCGGCGAGGATGTTCGAGTAGATCTCCGCCTGCCGATAGCACTGATTATTCTCGATGATGATGTCGTCCAAAAACTCTGTCTGCTCCTGGCTCATGTTCATCTTGCGGGCATTGGTGCGAAGCCGCTCGACCAGAACACCATTGGAGTTGATCGCATTCAAGAAATATACGAGGCTCTTTTGGAGCACAAAGAGATTCAATAGGTACCGGTTCTCCATCGCCTCACTAATCTTATCTTCAAGAGAGTCCGTGATGATTGTGATCACGCGCAGGTGCTCCAGGAAATGGAAGATGGACCGGTAGATCATCCGGAGAACGACGTCTTTGAGGGAGGAGATCCGTGAGAACTGTCGCCCTTCAAAGAGAGGCACATCCTCGGACAGGACGATGATGACGCGCTCCTCGAAGAGGAAGACTCCCGTCGAAGCCACTTTGAACAAGAACTCGTCCTCGGCCTTGTAGTGCTTCGGCCGCTTGAAGATGATCGCCACGTGCTCTGGTTCGAACTCGAGCCGCGACACCTCGTCCGGGTCCAGGGCAGAGCTCAGGGTGTGTTCGTCGAGCTTGAGTTCCTCGACGAGGTACCTCCGCTCGGCCTCGTCGGGGTTGATGTACACCTCGACGGCGCCACCGCTCTCGGAGGGGACGAGCCGACCACCCTGGATCCCGAACGCCTTCCGCATGCCTACGCCCCTCCATGCCGAGCCAAGGGAAACGGCTTCCCCGTCCGTCCGCGGGGCGGGATTCTGAGCCGACCTGCGGGAGGTGGCAACTGCATTCCCGCGGGGGCGGCCTCCAAACCCGGCCCGCTCGGGCAGCCGACGCGCGGAGGCGGTCGGCGTCGGTGCGCGGGTCATCCAGATGCGCGAGGCCTCTCCTTGACGTCTCCCGCAAGTATCAGCAACTCGAAGCAGGCCGCCCGGGCACATCGAAGGAGAGGACCGTCGCACCGCCCCCGTCCACCTCGCGCCAACGTCTGACCTCGAAACCGAGCCCAACGACCGCGCACGTCGGCAGGCCGTCGATCGCCCCAGCCGTAAAGAGGCTCGCGAGTTCCTCCAGGCCCGGGTTGTGTCCCACCAGGAGCACGTCTGTCCACTCGTCGTCGAAAGACCGGACGAGCGCCAAGAGCGTGGGGACGGTGGCGTCGTAGATCGCGTCCTCCTCCCGAATGGCCGCGACGGGGTGGCCCAAGGCCCGGGCGATCCGCCGCGCGGTGCTCCGGGCCCGCTTCGCCGGGCTCGTGATCACAGCCTCCGGCCGGACGCCTCGCCCCGCCAGGCGGGAACCCATCTCCGGCGCGTCCTCCTCGCCACGCCGACTCAGGGGCCGATCGAAGTCCCGCCCCGATGAGGCCTCCCTTTTCGCCTTGCCGTGGCGCACGAGCATCAGTCGTTTCACGTCCGCTCCTCCTCTCTGCCCAAGACCTCGCGGAGCCGGGCGACCAGCGCGCGCAACTCCGGCTCCCGCAGCGCCTGGACCGCTTCCTCGACCCCGACCCAGCGCCGCCGCCGGTTCGGCTCGGGCCAGCGATCCGAAATCTCCTCCACGTCCAGGAGGAATACCTCCACAGTGCAGGTCCCGCCCCACTTTTCGTATCGATAGGTCCCGAGCGGCTCCGTGGAGAGGACGCCGCGCACGCCGGCCTCCTCCCACGCCTCCTTCTCGGCCGACTCCCCCGGGGTCAGCTTCCTTTCGACGATCCCCTTGGGCACGATCCAGCGGCGGCCGCTTCGGTTGGTGACGAGGAGGACCTCGAGGCCCTGGTCGCCGCGGCGGATCGGGACCGCTCCCGATTGCCGATACCACCACGCGGGCTTTCTCGAGACGGGCACCTCTACCACCGGCCAAAGGGGCGGCGCACGAGGTTCGCGTTGTAGTAGCGGGGATCGTCCGAGACCTCCGGGCCCAGCCACTCCGGAAACTCGACCGGGTCGTCCGCGGAGCGCAGCTCGATCTCCGCGACGATGAGTCCCTGGTTCTCCCCAGTGAACTCGTCCACCTCCCACATGCGGCCCCCGTGGGGCACTCGGTAGCGGGTCTTCTCGATAAGGGGCCGCAGGCACAGGTGGTCGAGCATCTCGCTGGCCTCCTCCGCAGGGATCGGGTACTCGTACTCGGGACGCACGAGCCCCTCGGCCCTGCCCTTGATCGTGAGGGTCCCGCGCTCGCCGACGACCCGCACCCGCACCGTGCGATCCGGGTCGGCCGCGAGGTACCCCTGGCGGTAGACCTCTCCCTGGGCTCCGGCCCGCCAGCCCTCGCCCTGAATCAGGAACTTCCGTTCGATCTCGGTTCCCATGGTGCCCTCTCTGTTATCGGTCGCCGCGGTCGAGGCGGCCCTGGATCTCCCTCCAGAGGGCAGCGTAGGCCCGGGTTGAGGCACTGCGGGCGGCGTAGCATGCCAACGGCTGCCTCTCCACGCCCATCCGCTCCACGTCGCTCGCGTAGGGGATGCGGGTCGTCAGAAGCTCAGGGCGGTCGGCCGGAAGCGCCTCCAGGATCTGTCGGTGGAGCTTCTTTCGGCGGTCCACGAGGGAGAAGAACGGCAGCACGGCCACCCGGTCGAAGCCGTTGTCCGAGCGAAACGCTAGGATCTGATCGAGGGTTCGGAGTGACAACGTGGTCGGGATGATCGGCACCAGGAGGGCGTCGGAGGCCCCGAGGACCGCTTCGGACAGGAGGGACACGTTCGGCGGGCAGTCGAGGAGCACGTAGTCGTACTCCCCGGCCAGCGGCTCCAGGAGCCTCGCGAGCCGGCGTGACGGCTTCTTGGCCTCGTCCAACACGATGTCCATGTGGCGATAGGAGAAGTCTGACGGCAGGAGATCCAGTTGGGGGAAATCGGTGCCGCGGATGCGCGCCGCCAGGTCGGCGTTCTTCTTGAGCAGTTTGCGCGTTCCTCCCTTCACCTTGGGCTTGACGCGGAAATAGTAGGTGGCGGCCCCCTGGGGATCCAGGTCCCACACCAAGGTTCGGGCGCCTTCCTGCGCCGCCAGATACGAGAGGTTCACCGCAGCAGCGGTCTTGCCGACCCCTCCTTTGCTGTTGTAGACGGCCAGGACCTTCATGCGGCGCTTCCTTCCTCGGGAGGACCCGATCGGAACAGGCGGTCGAACCGCGCTCGGTTGACGGGGTCGTCGAACGCCCGGAACGCTTTGGCGAACTCCCGGCGCACCTCGCCCTGGCGCCCCCCAAGCTTCTCCACCAGCATCCCCATGGACAGAAGGGTCTCGGCCCCCGCGGTCCCCTCGGCCTCCATCTCCCGGGCCCAGGATCGCAGCGCCTCGGCCTGGACTTGCAGGTCCTGGAATTCACCGAGGTTGTCCTGGAGCCCCTTGAGCGCCTCGACCAGGGCACGGAGGTCCGCAGAAGGGTAGAGGCCCTGGAAGAACTCCATCACGTAGCGGAGCTTCTTGCACGTCTTTCGCAGCTCGTGAAACTCCTCCGGGGGGGAGGGGTCGCCGAGGCTCCTTCCCTCCTTGAGCGCCCGGCGAAGCACCTTGCGGATCCGCTCGTCCGCGACCGGTCGAATGGGCCGGCTCCCGGTAGACGCCTCCGTCGACGGCGCTTTCAGGAACGCGCGCCAGTCTCGGAGCAGCTTCCGGTACCGCCGGCTGGCCATCTCGCGGGCCAGGGCCTCCTGCGCCCGGCGCTGGCGGGCCTCGAGAAACGCTCGCAGGGGCTCCAGATCGCTCCGGACCGTCGCCGGCAGGGCCTGCCGATACCGGGGGAAGTCGAGCAGGTGCACATCGAGATCCCGGGTTGGGGTGGTTACAGCCCCCAACCACGCAAACTCCCGGCGAAACTGCTCCACGGCGCCCGGAGGCAGTACGGCTTTGAGCTGCCCCAGCGCCGACCGCGTCCGGCGTACGGCCACCCGGAAGTCGTGGAGGAACTCCGAATCCACGCCGGCCCGGGTGCCGACCTCATTGTCCTCCAGGGCTTCGAGCAGCCGGAGGAGAACGAGTCGGGCGGCCGCGGCCGCAGGCATCTGGGCATCGAGATCGACGCGAATCTTGGTGGAGTGGTCCGAGGGCGCCACTCCCAGCTCCGCGAGCGCCGCCTCCAGCACGTCAGCGCCGACGCTTTCGAGCGACAGAGCCCGCCCGAGCGCTTCCCTCACTTCGCGCAGGACCTTGTCGTACCCCCTCACCGGCTGCACCCGGACCCGCGGCGCCAAGGGCACGGCGGTCGTCTGTCCGGGCGCGCCCGTCTCATGCTCCTCGGAGAATACGCGGCAGACGATCTTGCCGTCGCCGTCGAGCACCTCCAGCCCCTCGCTGCGGCTGCGAACCCACGCCACCGGCAGGAGGGCACGCATCTCGACGACAGCCTCCAGGTGCGCACGAAATGGGCCTTCGGGGAGGTCCCAGGCGAAGCGGGGCACCGCCGCGGTCAAGCGGCGGAGCGCCTCACCGCGCAGCCAGCGCCACGCCAGACGGGCCTCCCCGTCCCCCTCCCGCGCCTCGAGGGCGAACCCCTGACGAAAGAGCCTCCAGTCGAAGGTGTCGAGAAAGACCCGTCGTGCCTCCGCCGGAGGCATTCGCCGGAGCCGCCCTGCAGCAGCCAGGGCCCGAGCCAGGTCCTGGGGGCCGACGGATGCGGGCCGGTGGTACTCCAGGGGATCGTCGGTCACGGGTCTGGCACCGTTTGCTGAGTGAGGGGGGGCCGGTTCAGAGGAGGTTTCGCCCGCCGATGGCGCCGGACGAGCGCCGCTTCTTCAAGCGGGTGGCGCCCTTGTTGCGCTTCTCCGCCAGCTCGATGAGGACCTCCTGACAGGGCCTCGCCTCGGTCTGTCCCTCGGGGTGGCGCTGGCTGTAGGTCCCGTCAGAGTGCATCTCCCACGCGCTGCGGCGATCGTTCCAGAGGGTGTCGAGCATGGCGCGGACGTCAGCCCGAAGACGGGGGGCCTCCACCGGGGCGAGGACCTCGACGCGGTTCTCGAGGTTTCGCTTCATGGCGTCGGCCGAACCGATCCAATACTCCTCGTCCCCTCCGTTTCGGAAGTAGTAGACCCGCGAGTGCTCGAGGAACCGGCCTACGATCGACACGACCCGGATATTCTCCGAAAGACCCGGCACGCCGGGCCGAAGTCGGCAGCTGTCGCGCACGAGCAGATCCACCTGGACCCCGGCCATCGAGGCCTCATACAGGGCTCGCACCACATCCGTGTCCTCCAGGGCGTTCCACTTGAAGAAGACCCGCCCCGGCTCCTCGGGCGTGCGTTTTCGGATCTCCCGCTCGATGCGTTCGAGCAGGCCCTTCTTCAGGAGCTTTGGTGCCACGAGCAGCTTCTTGTAGTCCCTCTTGGGCGTGAAGCCCGTCGTCAGGTAGTTGAAGAGCTCGGTGGCATCGGCACCGATGGCCTCGTCCTGGGTGAGAAGACCGAGGTCGCAGTAGAGGCGGGAGGTCCCGGGGTGGTAGTTGCCCGTTCCCACGTGCACGTAGCGGCGAAGGCCGTTGTAGTCCTGGCGAACCACCAGGATCACCTTGGAGTGGGTCTTCAGGCCCACGACCCCATAGGTCACGTGAATCCCCGCCTCTTCCATCCGCTCGGCGAGCCGGATGTTGGCCTCCTCGTCGAAGCGCGCTTTGATCTCCACCACCACCGCGACCTGCTTGCCGTTCTCCGCCGCCTCGACGAGGTGGTCGAGGATCCCGCTCTCGGCCGCGGTGCGGTAGAGCGTCATCTTGATCGCGCGGACTTTGGGGTCGGTCGAGGCCTCCCGCAGGAACCGCTCCACGGAACTCGTGAAGGACTCGTAGGGGTGCTGGAGGAGGATCGGCCCGGATTCCCGGATGGTGTGGAAGATGCTACGGGAACCCTGCAGGAGCGGGTGGTCGACCGGGTGGTGCGGAGGATCCTTGAGGCTCGAAAGGTTGACCGCCGCGAGCTCCATGCAGTCGCGAAGCCCCAGCATCGTCTCCGGTTCGAAGACGTCGGCCTCCTCTTCCAGACCCAGCTCCGCCGTCAGGCGACCTCGGTGGGTCGGGTCCATGCCCGGCAACACCTCCAGGCGCACGATGGGCGCAAACCGGCGATCTTGGAGCTCCGACTCGATCAGCGCCAGGAGGTCGTCCGCCTGTTCCTCGCTTCGCTCGGTGATGGCGTTACGGGTCACCCGGAACAGCGCCCGGTCGACCACCTCCATCCCCGGGAAGACGAGGTCCAGGTTATGGGCCATGGCGTCCTCGACCCGCACGAACCGGTGCCGCGCGCCCATCCGCAGGAAGCGGGGAGTCCCCGCGCCGATCGGAACCTTGACCCGCGCCAGCGAGTTCTCGCTCTCCCCCGGGTAGCGCACGCTCACCAGGAGGTTGAGCGACAGGTTCGAGATGAAGGGAAACGGGTGGGCCGGGTCGATCGACTGGGGCGTGAGGAGCGGGTAGATATTCTGGGCGAAGCCCTCCCGCACGAGCGCCTGCTCCTTCTTGGAGAGCGCGTCGTGCGCCAAGACCTCGATGCCGTTCTCCCGGAGAAGGTCCTCCAGCGTCTTCACCAGGGCCTGCTGGCGGCGCTGCTGGTCCAGGACGACCGCGTAGCACTCGGTGAGCTGCTGCTGCGGGGTGCGACCATCCGCCGTCGGCTTCACCACTCCCGCGGCGACCTGTTGCTTCAGGCCCCCGACGCGCTTCATGAAGAACTCGTCGAGGTTCGACCCCGTAATCGCGAGGAACTTCACCCGCTCCAAGAGGGGCGTTCGCTCGTCCTCGGCCTCGTGCAGCACACGCGAGTTGAACGAGAGCCAGGTGAGCTCTCGATTCAGGAAGAACTCCGGCGAGGCGAGGTTGACCCGCTCGCGCCGAGGCTCCGGCATGGCCGGCCCGTCTCCGGCCACCGACACCAGGCGGAGCTTCTTGCGCTCGGCGAGCGGCGACTTTCTCGGCTTCTTCTTCGCGCGGGGCTGTTCCATGGGCGACCTCGTGCTCCCCTACTTCTTCTTGTTCTTCTTTTTCTCCTTCTTCTCGTCCTTCTTCTTCTTTTTCTTCTCCTTTTTCTTTTCTTCCTTGTTCTTCTTGTCCTTCTTCACTTTCTCCGGCTTGCAGACGTGGTCCTTGTCGTCGGTGCGCGCCCCACACCTCTTGCACACGTACGTGGCCTCGTCCTTGCTCACTTCGGACTTGCCCTTCAGACACTTCCCCACGGTCGCCTCCTCCTCGCCGGATGCCGCAACCTTCTTCTTCCGCGTCGACTTCGCGACCATCGTAGCCCCGGCGCTGAGTGGTTCGCCGCCCGGCGCCCGCTCGCCGAGCAGCTGCCCGCAAGTCGGGCAGACGTGCGGGGCCTCCGGCGCCGCCTCGGACTTGCTCCTGAGAACCTTGGCCATGACAACCTCCTCCGCCTCCGATGGTGGGACTGGGTTAGGCAGAGTAAACTACACCAAAGTTTCTGTAGGCCAAATTGTTTCGTGCTCGGAGAAACCCTCATGAAGCCCGGACGCCTCGCCGCCATCGACGTCGGCACCAACACGATCCGCTGCATCGTGGCCGAGGCCTCGGGCGCCGGTGACTTCCGGGTGCTCGACGACGAGCGCGCCATGGTGCGCCTGGGCGAGGGGCTCTCGGCGACGGGGAACCTCTCGGCCGCAGCCTTCGACCGCGCGCGGGAGGTGCTCCTGCGGATGCGCAAGATCGTCGAGGGGTTCGGGGTCGCCGGGGTCGAGGCGGTCGCCACCAGCGCGGTGCGCAACGCCGACAACGGCCAGGACTTCGTCGACGCCATGGAGCGCGACACCGGAGTCCGCATCCGGGTGATCGCGGGCGAGGAGGAGGCCGAGCTCGCCGCCCTGAGCGCCCGCCACCACTTCGAGGTAGCCCACACGCGCTACGCCCTGCTGGACATCGGCGGCGGCAGTGTCGAGATCGTCAAGGCGGCCGGCGAGCACATCGAGGAGATCTACTCCCTCGACCTCGGTGCCGTATTCCTCACCGAACGATTTCTTCCCCAGGACCCCATCCCCAGGAAAGACCTGGTCAAGCTGCGCGACCACGTGCGCAAGCGGCTGCGCCGGGCCCTGCCGGAAGGGGACTTTTTCCCTCAACTGCTCATCGGCTCCGGCGGGACCGTGACCTCCATCGGCTCCATGGTCATGGCCCTTCGCAATGAGCGCTACGACTCGGTCCACGGCTACGAGGTGCTGCGCTCCGAGGTAGTCCACCTGCTCGCCATGCTTCAGCACAAGACCATCAAGGAACGAAGGGTCGTGCCCGGGTTGAGCGGGGAGCGCGCCGACATCATCGTGGCCGGGGTGGCCGTGGTGGACCTCGTCATGGGCCACCTGGGCGCCAACGTGTTGACGGTCAACGAGCGCGGAATCCGGGAGGGGCTCATCCTGACCGCCCTTCGCAAGCACGGCCTGCTCCAGGAGGCCCCAGAATCCCGGGACTGGCGGACCGCCGCCGAGTCGTTCGCGCGCTCGTGCCACGTGGACCTGGGCCACGCGACCCACGTGCGAGACCTCTCGCTCCTTCTCTTCGACGCCGTGGCCGATACCTACGAGCTGGGCGATCGGGCGCGAGACCTCCTCGAAGCGGCGGCGCTGCTCCACGACATCGGCTACTTCATCGGCTACGCCAGCCACCACAAGCACGCCTACCACCTCGTGCGGCACGCGGACCTGGTCGGCTTCAGCCCGCGGGAGAAGGAGATCGTCGCCAACGTTGCGCGCTACCACCGGAAGGCCCTTCCCAAAAAGAAACACGAGGGGTTCGGGCAACTCGCCGGGCCGGACCAGGCCCTCGTCCGACGCCTGGGAGGGCTCCTGCGCCTGGCCGACGGGCTGGACCGACGGCGCACCGGCCAGGTCCAGTCGCTTCGCTGTCGGCTCCAGCACGCCGTATTTCACGTTGACCTCGAAGGGCAGGGGGAGCTCTCTGTCGAGCTGTATGGCGGCCGAGAGAAGGGAGACCTGTTCGAGCGCGCCTTTCGACGACGGCTCGTAATCGAAGCGCCGCCCTTGACGCCGTAAAGGCACGTCCGCAGATTGCGCAGATTTCACGGATTCACGGATTCTGACGAGCCAAACCGTTGCCCAGGACAGACCCTTGAGTCCTTCGAGGAAGCGCCACTGAACCATGTCTTGCTCAGCTCTTGTCCGGTATCGGTCTCTCTCACGTCTTTGTAACTCTGCGCAATCTGCGTAATCTGCGGATCGCGCGGTCTTCGTCCCGAGCCACGGCCACACCGCCAAGGAGACCCCATGTTCGAGTCCGCGGAGCTCGGCCACAAGATCGGTAAGGCCGTCTACAAGCGCGAGGTGCCTGCCCTGCGGGAAGCGCTGCTCGATGCTCAGATCGACCTCCTGCAGTCGAAGAGGTTTCCCGTGGTCATCCTCATCGCCGGCGTGGACTGCGCGGGCAAGGGCGAGACGGTGAACCTGCTCAACGAGTGGATGGATCCCCGGCACATCCTGACCCACGCTTTGCGCGACCTCACCGACGAGGAACTCGAGCGGCCCCCCATGTGGCGATATTGGCGGGACCTGCCACCCCAAGGGAAGATCGGCATCTTCCTCGGCACGTGGTACTCGAGCCCCCTGCTCGAGCACGTGTATGGGCGGATCAAGAACGCGGAGCTCGATCAGCGTCTCGACCGGATCTTGCGCTTCGAGAAGATGCTCTGCGACGAGGGGGCCCTCATCCTGAAGTTCTGGCTCCACCTCTCGAGTGACCAACAGAAGAAGCGCCTGAAGTCATTGGAGAAGGACCCCGACACGCGGTGGCGCGTCACCGACACGGACTGGAAGCACTTCAAGCTCTACGACCGGTTCCACCGGGTCTCGGAGAGGATGCTGCGGGCCACGAGCACCGCCCAGGCCCCCTGGCTCATCGTGGAGGGGAGCGACCCCCGCTACCGCTACCTCACCATCGGCAAGGCCGTGCTCCAGTCCCTTCGGCAACGGCTCGACGCCCCCGAGGCGCCGGCGGCTCCCGAGCCCTTCCCGCCCGTGACCACGGCGATCGACGGGGTGCGTATCCTTCAGACCCTGGACCTCTCCCGCAAGCTCAAGAAGGCGCCCTACGACGCGGACCTCGCGAAGTGGCAGGGGAAGCTGAACCTCCTCTCCCGCGACCCGGCCTTCCGCAAGATCTCCGTCGTGGCCGTGTTCGAAGGCAGCGATGCCGCGGGCAAGGGAGGCGCCATCCGCCGGGTCACCCAGGCCCTCGACGCCCGGTCTTACCGCGTCACTCCGGTCGCCTCCCCATCCGAAGAGGAGCGGGAGCAACCCTACCTGTGGCGCTTCTGGCGCCACCTCCCGCGCAGGGGCCGGTTCGCGATCTTCGACCGGTCGTGGTACGGCCGGGTGCTGGTGGAGCGGGTCGAGGGCTTCTGCTCCCACGCGGACTGGATCCGTGCCTACGGCGAGATCAACGACTTCGAGGAGCAACTCGTCCGCCACGACACGGTCGTGGTGAAGTTCTGGCTCGCGATCAGCAAGGAGGAGCAGCTCAAGCGCTTCCAGGAGCGGGAGAAGATCGGCTTCAAGCGCTTCAAGATCACCGACGAGGACTGGCGAAACCGCGACAAGTGGGACGACTACGAGCTCGCGGTGTGCGATATGATCGACCGCACGAGCACCGAGATCGCCCCCTGGACGCTGGTGGAGGCCAACGACAAGAACTACGCGCGCGTCAAGATTCTCAAGACCCTCTGCGGGCAGATCGAGACGGCGCTGGGGAAGGATAAACGCTGACCGAGGTCATTGACGACAAGGACAAGAAGGGCGCGGAGGATGGCATGGCGGAACGAACCCGCCGGGAAATTCCTTGTGTTCTGTGTGCCCTCTTTGGTGACCTCATGGAGGGTTTTCTTTCGTCAGTTTAGAGTCCGTCCGCGACCTCGGTGCGGTTCGGAGAGAAGTGGATCGCCAGGATCCGCGCCAGGGTCAACGAGAGCACCAGGGCGATGACCATGGTGATGGGGAAGGTGTCCATGTCCCTGAACCAGAATGCCAGCACCTCGGTCAGCACGGTCACCAGGACCGTGTCGATGATGTAGGTGACCTTCACCCGCCCCTCGACAAAGTAGGCCATGGCCGTCCGGAAGACCTCCACGAACGCCAGAATGGTCAGGGCGTCCACCAGAATCTGCCGAAACCCTTTGTTCGCGCCCAAGCGCCAGACCAACTGCAGATCCAAGAAGGCCTGTCCAACGCCGATCGCGACTCTGGTAGGGACTCGGCCTGAAGACGAGGGATCTCGGCTCGGCGTCTCGAAAGCTGGATGCTAGCAGCCGATGGTGTTGGTGAGGTGAACGGCGCGTTGCGCGTCGGAGGATGGACGGGGAACCTAGGCCGGAAGATGGGGGCAGGTGCCGGACGCGTTGACGACGACGCTCCCGAGCGCTGAGTACTGCAACCCCCTTCCGGATGCGCTGGTCTCGACCCCGACCATCGCCGATGCCGCTGAGGAGGCGTCGCGGGACCTCTGGTTCTATGGCAACCCGATCTTCGTGCACGTCCGGCAAGCCCCCTTCATCATGGAACGAGGGGACCCGCGCGGGTCCCCTCGTCCCGTCTCGACTCCCGACGACACCACTGCCGCTCACGCCGAACTGCCAGCGATGCTCGCCGGGGTGGCAACCTTGGTTGGGAGCACCGCCATCGGTCACGCAACCATCGCGCTGTGGTCACTCTCCCGTCACAGGGCCGTGGCACACTCGAGGAACCCGGCGCGGCCGCCAAAGGCACTCCGCGGCCGAGGTCGAAACGGCGCGGATACTCAGCTCCAGAGGAGCGAGAACATGCTGCAAGGCAAGGTCCTGGTCGTGGAGGATGAGCCGGCGGTCGCGGATGTCCTGGAGTACAACCTGGCGAGGCAGGGGTTCCAGACCCTGAGCGCTGCGGACGGTCTGCCGCCTCATCGGGAGCGAGCAGCCGGACCTCGTCCTGCTCGACCTGATGCTCCCGGACCTCGACGGGCGAGAGATCTGCCGGCTGATCCGCGGGCACAAGGATCAGCGGCTGGCCACGACCCCCATCCTGATGCTCACGGCGCTGACCGACGCGTCGAATCGGGTGGCGGGGCTCTCCGTGGGAGCCGACGACCACGCCACGAAGCCCTTCTCGGTCGAGGAGGTCGAGCTGAGGGCGAGCCGGATGGTTGCGCGCCGTCGGGCCGAGGGAGGCTTCGACGACCCAGGCGGCGAAGCAGGAGGAGCGGGAGACTCTCCTGCTCAACCTGCAGGACATCGTCTTTCACGAGGTGAAGAATCAACTCCTCATCGTGGCGGGCTACTCGTCGCGGCTCCACGAACACGGGGAGCTCCTGCCGGCCGAGAAGGTGCGGTCGTACGCCCGGGCCATCCACGGCAGCTCCCGGCATCTGATTACCATGGCCGAGGACATGCTCCTGCTCCGGAGGATCGAGGGCGGCGAGGTGGAGATGCCCGAAGCCTGGACGCTCGCCCCGGAGCTCCTCTCCAACGTCACGGACCTGGTCAGGCTCCAAGCCCAGGAGCGGGGCACCGCGGTCCACGTCGAGCGTTCCCCGCAGGTGTCGCGCCTTCGAGTCAATGCGCCGGCAGCGAAAATCGTCGTCTCTTGTCTGCTGGAAGACGCGGTCAAGTATGGGCGGCAAGGGGGCCGGGTCGAGGTCGGCTGTGAGGCCGTATCCGGCGAACGGGTGATACTCTCGGTGGAGGACGACGGCGCGGGGATCCCGGAGGGGGAGCTCGACCGGGTGTTCGACAAGTTCTACCGCGGCACCAACACCCGCCACACGACCAAGGGAACCGGGCTCGGCCTCTACTTCGCCAAGACGCTCACCGGCGCCCTTGGGGGGTTCGATCCGGGTGCAGAGCACGGTCGGGAGGGGAGGCCGCTTCGAGGTGGAGCTGCCCGCCCGAGCGGCGTGAGCGTCTCCCACGGCCCTCTTCGATGGCTGCCAGAGTCCGGCAACCCCTCCAAGGTTCCCCTCACCCCGCCCGTGGCCAGACGCCATGCGATCAGATTCGGTCTCGCCGGACGTGGAAGGAGGTTGCACGAGTGATAGACGCCGTCGAGCTCGTAGACCATCGCCCTACTTCGACCAGAGGCAGAGGTCGGTGCGGCGATAGCTCGGCCGGCTCCGGGCGAGGAGCCGGACCAGGTCTCCGATGCTCTCGTCTTGGGGTTCCGAGGGGCACGAGGTGTCTCTCTCGAGCGCCCGAGGGCTCCGTGTCGCAAGGGGGCCGCCCGCAAGCCTCGCCGAAGGGAGTGGCGCCGAAGGGGCAGTAGGCGGGGGGGGTGGAGTCGGGCTCCCGGTGTTCGGCGTCTTCGGCATCGCGTCTCTCCTCTGCGTCTCGTGGTTTCCATCGCTCGGCCCGCCGGCCGGCTTCCAGGATCGTAGCAGGAGGGTAGCGCGCGGACGTTGCGGCGATGTGATCGGAGGGTGAAGGCTTGTGAAACTCGATGCGCCGGCGATCGCGCCAAGAATACAGCGAGGGGCCGCAGCGCGGCCCCTCACGATGCTCGTTGCCAAGGGCACCTCTACTGCAGCGCCGCCTCGTTCTTCTTCACCAGGTCTCCGCCGATCGTGTCGAAGCCCTCTTTCTCGGCCATCTTTTGTCCCTCGGGGGAGAGCTCGAACTTGATAAGCGCCAGCGTGTCCCCCGTGGGCTTGCCGTTAGCGTACTGGTAGAGGGTTCGCGCCAGGGGGTACTTGCCGGACTTCACCGCCGGCTTGTCCAGGGGACTCACCATCTTCCCGTCCTTCGCGATGATCTCGAGGGGCTTGATGCTGGCCACCACCTTGCCGTTCTCCCCGACCACGTACCCCACGCCCACGTAACCGACCGCCGAGGCGTCCTTGGCCACGGCCTCGATGATCTGAGCGTTGCCGTTCATCTGGTTCATCTTGGTCGAGTAGTCCTTCTTGCCGAGCACATGCTCCTGGAAGAAGACGTAGGTGCCGGAGTTGGGCTGGCGGCCATAGAGAGTGACGGGCGCGTCCTTCCCGCCGACCTGCTTCCAGTTCGTGATCTCGCCGCGGAACACCTTGCCGATGTCCTCGGGCTTCAGGGCCTTGACAGGGTTGCCGTGGTTCACGATCACCGAAAGCCCGTCGATACCGACGGCGATCTCCACCGGGTTCACGCCCTTCTTCTTGGCCAGCTCGATCTCCTTCGGCGCGATGTCCCGGGACGAGTTCGCCACATCGGCCTTGCCGTCGATCAGCGCGGCGATGCCGGTGCCCGACCCGCCGCCCGTGACGGCCACGAACTTCCCGGTCTTGTCGGTGAACGCCTCGGCCCAGGCCTGGGAGAGGTTGACCAGGGTGTCGGAGCCCTTCACCTGAACCATCTTCTGTTCGGCCAGGGCCGGGGTAACTCCCAGGGACGAGAGGACAAGAGCGACGATCAGGGTTCTCTTCATCATGCTTCTCCTTGTGTGCAGGCGTGCTTTGCGGCGTTCGCTTCGATGGTTCAAAGCATACGGCCGGATTGTTACGCGCTCGTGACCACAGACTGATGGTTCCGTGAATGTGGGCAATGCCACGTCCGCCCGACCGGCGCCGCCTACCTGGACCCGCTCCTTCGACTGCGCCGTGCCCTGAATGGAGAGACCTTTGAGCTCGTGCCGTGGGTCCTGCGCGAGAGGCCCGGCGGATGGGATTGAGCCCTCCCCGAACGCCCAGGCCCTGTCGTGATCCGCGCGACCGCATGTCCCGGCTCGCATTCAGCCGCGCAAGGATCTCCGGCAGGGGCCGATGGAGCGAGACAGGATGCGCGTTATCACAGCGTCGGGGTCCAAGCCAGGCAAGCGGTCCGAGTGGCTGATCCAACTCCCCTTGGGCAGGTTCTCGAGTCGCGGAGGGAGAGAGGGGGTCTCGATCGTGCGGGAAGCGTGTCTCTATCAGGTCGCTGAAGAACCCCTTCATGGGGTTTCTCAACGGCGGGCTCTCGGGGGCGGCCCCTTCCTGAGGCGCACGCCGGCTGCTTGGTCAAGCAGCCTACTATGGGTTCTTCAGCGCCGCATCGTGGGCCCCGACGTTGCGCAGAAGGACGCAGTCCTCCTGAATCTCGAACGTCACCCGCAGCGAGCGGCTGGCACGGGCCTCCCAGATGCGGTCCGTTCCCTGCATCTTCTTCACTCGCAGACTCGGGTGCCGCAGGTCTTCGGCCAGCAGGCGCAGCGCCTTCTTCGTCAACTCGGCGTCGCGCTCTTCCAACTCCGAGTAGGCCCGCCGGAAGCGATCGGTGTAGCGGAGCCGCATCAGCCCTTCTTGCGTGCGGCGTCGAGGTCGGCGATGAGGTCTTCGACGGTCTCCGCCTCGTGCACCCGCCCGGCGGACAGGTCCCCGTCGGCCTGCCGCTCGGCTGCCTGCCAGGAGGGCGACCAGAAGTACGCCTGGCTCTTGTCGATGAGCTTCTTGGGGGTGAGCACGACGCTGTCTTCGGTGACGCGAACTTCGACGTAGTCTCCCTCTTCGACGTGAAGGGCGCGCCGGACCGAGGCGGGCAGCGTCACCTGCCCGTTACGGGTAACTTTCGTCAAGATGGTCCCCTGCATCGATGAACCTCCGAAATTGGTAACTTCCTAGCAAAGGAGATCCTGCCAGCCGAAGCGCTCGGCGTCAACCCCACGTGCGGCGGCTTGGCCCTAGCCCGAACTCCGTCGGCTGCACCCCTGATCTCGGAGCATCCCGCCGCGATTTCACCGTCCCGACACACGCCTGTAACACGGCTGTAACCCCGCCGCGCTACCCTGCCCCTCACATGACACACGGTGAGAGCAACGGAAACGGACGACGGGAGTCGACCGTGAGCTTGGGGGCGGCGACAATGGCCAGGACGAAGCGTAGTCGGGCCGGGGAGAGGACGATCGAGTGGTCGCTGGCCGCCTGCGCCTACGCGTCGGTGCTCGCGCTCGGAGGCATCTTCGCCCTGCTCCTCTGGCAGGGGTCCAAGGCGTTCCGCGACGTGCCGATCCTGGAGTTCCTGACATCGGCGCGCTGGGACCCCACGAGCCCGGAGAGCGCCGGCTACGGGATCTGGGCCATGGTCGCGTCGACGTTCCTGGCCTCCCTGGGGGCCATGGCGATCACGGTCCCCCTCGGCGTGGGCGCCGCGGCCTACCTCTCCGAGTTCGCGGACCGTCGGGTGCGCGAGTTCCTGAAGCCCGCGATCGAGATGCTCGCCGGTGTGCCGAGCGTGGTCGTCGGGTTCCTCGGCGTGGTGGTCGTCGGCCCCTGGATCGCCCGGGCATTTCACGTGCCGAACGGCCTCAACGCCCTCAACGGCGCAATCCTGCTCTCGGTCATGTGCCTGCCCACGGTGGTGAGCCTCTCGGAGGACGCGCTGCGCGCCGTACCTCAGGAGCACCGGCAGGCGAGCCTCGCCCTGGGCGCAAACCCCTGGGAGACGCTGGTCCGGGTGACCTTCCCCGGCGCTCTTCCGGGCATCGTGGCCGCGGTCATGCTCGGCCTGGGCCGCGCCATCGGCGAGACCATGACGGTCTTGATGGCCTGCGGCAACGCACCGGCGTTCCCCACGGGCTTCCTCTCGGCCGTGCGGACCATGACGGCCACGATCGCGATCGAGCTCGGCGAGGTCCCCCAGGGCACCGCCCACTACTTAGCCCTCTTCGCGGTGGGGTTCGCGCTCTTCCTGCTCTCCTTCGCCGTGAACTTCGCCGCCGACTGGATCCTGCACCGCTTCCAGGGAGGCCGCCGGTGAAGCGCGTCTGGGCCGCGCTCGGGCGGTCGTTCCTCTTGTCCTGCACGGTCGTCACCACCGCTGCCCTGGTCGCGATCCTCGCCTATATCATCTACGAGGGGAGCGGCGCCCTAAGCTGGGAGTTCCTGACCGCCGCCCCGCGCAAGGGAATGACCGCGGGCGGGATCTTCCCGGCCATCGCCGGGACGACGATCGTGAGCCTGCTCACCGTCGTCTTCGCGCTGCCCCTGGGGGTGGGGGCGGCGATTTACCTCAACGAGTACGCGACCGACAACCGAGGCACCCGTCTCATCCGCCTCGCCATCCGAAACCTCTCGGGCGTTCCCAGCGTGGTGTATGGGCTCTTCGGCGTGGTGCTGTTCGTCAACCTGTTCCGTCTCGGTACGAGCCTCCTCTCCGCAGGCCTGACGCTGGGCCTGCTCACGCTGCCGTGGATCATCACGGCGAGTGAGGAGGCGCTGCGAGCAGTGCCGCGCGCGTACCGGGACGGGGCCCTGGCGCTCGGCGCCACACCCTGGCAGGCGATCCGCACCGCAGTTCTCCCACCCGCGGTGCCCGGCATCCTGACCGGCGCGATCCTCGGGCTGTCGCGCGCCGCGGGGGAGACGGCGCCGATCCTGTTCACAGGGGTCGCGTTCTACCTGCCCTTCGTGCCCACGTCCTGGTCCGACCAGTTCATGGCCCTGCCCTACCACCTCTACGTCCTGGCCACCCAGCACCACTCCATCGCAAAGGTACGCCCCCTGGCCTACGGCACGGCACTGGTCCTCATCGGCCTGGTGTTCGTGCTGAACCTGGGCGCCTTTGCGCTGCGGTACCGGATGCGCAGACGCCTGGAGAGCGCACGGTGAAGAGGCTGGGACGCCAAATCAGAAACCGCGGCGAACGCGACGGATGAGACGAATGGACGACGCACGCATCCGCTGCCGGGGCCTGAGCCTCTGGTACGGTCCCACCCAGGGGCTCGACGACATCACGCTCGACATCCCCAGGAACCAGGTCACGGCCCTGATCGGGCCGTCCGGGTGCGGGAAGAGCACGTTCCTGCGGTGCTTGAACCGCATGAACGACCTCATTCCCGGGGTGCGAACCGAAGGCGAGATCTTCCTGGACGACCAGAACGTCCTGGACCCGGACACCGACGTCGTCGACCTGCGCCGCCGCGTCGGGATGGTCTTTCAGAAGTCGAACCCGTTCCCCAAGTCGATCTACGACAACGTGGCCTACGGGCCACGCATCCACGGCGTCTCGGACAAGGCGCGGCTCGCCGAGGTGGTCGAGGACGCGCTGCGCAAGGCGGTGCTGTGGGACGAGGTGAAGGACCGGCTGAGGGACTCCGCCCTGGGGCTCTCGGGCGGCCAGCAGCAGCGGCTCTGCATCGCCCGAGCCCTGGCGGTGGAGCCCGAAGTCCTGCTCATGGACGAGCCCGCGAGCGCCCTGGACCCGATCTCCACCGCGCACCTCGAGGACCTGATCGAGGAGCTCAAGGCCCGGTACACCATCGTGATCGTCACCCACAACATGCAGCAGGCCGCCCGCATCTCGAGTGGCACCGCGTTCTTCTACCTGGGAAAACTGGTAGAGTACGACCGCACCGAGGCGATCTTCACCAACCCCAGGGAGGACCGCACTGAGGCGTACGTGACCGGGCGATTCGGGTAGGCCCGGGGGAATCAGGGACCAGGAACGAGAAACGAGGGACTTCTCCATGCAGAAGCACACGAGCAGAAGCTACGAAAACGACCTCCAACGGCTGCAGGAGAAGATCCTGCGGATGGGTGGCCTGGTCGAGGACGCGATTGCTCGCTCCCTCCAGGCGCTCGTGGACCGAAGCCCTGACCTCGCCCAGGAGACCATGGAGCGGGATCACCTCGTGAACCGGCTGGAGGTGGAGATCGACGAGCTGTGCATCGAGCTCCTGGCGCTTCGCCAGCCCGCAGCCACCGACCTGCGGCTCATCATCACGGGCCTGAAGATCTCCACAGACCTCGAGCGGATCGGCGACCTCGCCGTGAACCTCTGCGAGCGGGTGCTCGAGCTGCTCGAGGCACCCCCGCTGAAGCCGCTGATCGACCTGCCGCAGATGGCCGAGAAGGCGCGCGCCATGGTCCGCGACAGCCTCGACGCCTATGTGCGCCGCGAGGCGGAACTGGCGCGCTCCGTGTGCGCTCGCGACGACGAGGTGGACGACCTCAACCGCCAGGTGTTCCGCGAGCTCCTGACGTACATGCTCGAGAACCCGGCGAACATCTCCCGCGCGCTGTCCCTGAGCATGATCGGGCGGTACCTGGAGCGCATCGCCGACCACGCGACGAACATCTCCGAGATGGTGATCTACCTGGTCCAGGGCAAGGACATCCGCCACACGTTCACGGCAGAACCGAAGAACCGGGCCGGAGACGCCTGACCCCATGCCTCGCGTGCTCGCGGTGGACGACGAAGAGGACCTGCTCGACCTCCTGGAGTACAACCTCCAGGTCTCGGGCTTCCAGGTGGACCGGGCGACGACCGGTTGGGCCGCGCTGCAACTGGCGGAGAAGAGCCCGCCGGATCTCGTGCTGCTCGACGTGATGCTCCCGGATCTCCAAGGGTTCGAGGTGCTGCGCCTCTTGCGCTCGCGCCCCAAGACCCGGAGCGTCCCCGTGATCCTCCTGACGGCCCGGGGCGAGGAGGCCGATCGGCTCGTGGGCTTCGAACTCGGCGCCGACGACTATGTCGCCAAACCCTTCAGCGCGCGAGAACTCCTGGCGCGGGTGCGCGCGGTCCTCAAGCGCGCACGCGGCGACGACGCGGAGAGGCCGCGGCTGCGGTTCGGCGACCTGGAGCTCGACCTCGACGCCCACCGCGTCTACCGAGGCGGCGCAGAGCTGGCGCTGGCGCCCCAGGAGTACCACCTCCTGGCCTTCCTGGCCGTTCACCCCAACCGCGTCTACACGCGCGAGCAGCTCCTGGCCAACGCCTGGAACTCGGACGTCTTCGTCGATCCCCGTACCGTGGACGTGCACATCCGCCGGCTGCGCGCGCGCATCGAGGCCGACCCGGCCCGCCCTCAGCGCATCGAGACGGTGCGCGGGTCCGGGTACCGGTTCAACCCCTCGGCCCCGAAGGACGCCTGACCATGCCACGCCGGCTGTTCGCCCGGGTCCTGCTTCAGAGCGCGCTGGTGCTCGCGACCGTGCTCGTCGCCGGGGGGATCGCCCTCGACCGGTTCCTGAGCCAAAGCGAGATCGCCCGCCTCGGAGACCAGGTGGAGCGCTTCGCCCTGATGCTGCGGGAAGACGCCACCCGCTGCAACGGGCCCGCCTCGCTTCAGGCCGCAGTGCGCCGGATGGGTGAGGTCACGCACGTGCGGTTCACGGTGGTGGATCCCCGGGGAATCGTGCTCGCCGACTCGGCCCGCGACCCTGCAACCATGGAAAACCACGCGAGCCACCCGGAGGTAGGAGAAGCGCTGGCCGGCCGGGAGGGACGGTCTCTCCGGAAGAGTGGAACCCTCGGCATCGAGATGCTCTACGTCGCACTCCCCGGCACCCCGGTTGTGCGGGCCGCCGTCCCCCTGTCTGAGGTCCACGCCGTTCTCGGCCAGGTGCGGCGCGGCGTCCTCCTGGCCGCCTTCCCGGCCGCCGCAGTGGCGCTCGCCCTGTCGCTCGTGCTCGCCCGATCCCTGACCAACCGCGTCGAGGCCATGATCCGCTTCGCCTCCGCCATCGCGAGGGGTGAGTATGACCGGACGCTCCGCGTGCGGGGCGACGACGAGCTCGCGGACATGGAGCGAAGCCTGCTGGAGCTCCGCGACGAAATTCGGGGCCGGATCGAGGCCCTGGGTCGGGAGAAGCAGACTCTGGAAGGCCTGGTCGAAGGCCTTCCCCACGCCATGCTCGTCTTCGACGCGCAGTCGCGGCTCGCCCTGGCCAACGCCCCGGCCCGCGCGCTGCTTCGGCTGGTCGGGGACCAGGCAAAGGGACTGCCGGTGGGTGAGGTCGTCCGCGACCCGCGGGTCCTGGAGGCGGTGGACTCGCTTCGCCCCGGAGACACGGCTTCGCAGCCGTTCCGCCTGACGTGGAGGGACCCGCCCGGCGAGTTCGAGGTGAGCGTCTGGCGCCTTCCCCGCGGCGGCGCGCCCTCGGACCTCCTCGTCATGCTCCGGGACGTGACCCGCGAGGCCCACCTGGAGCGCGTGCGTACCGACTTCATCACGAACCTCTCCCACGAGCTGCGCACGCCGCTGACCGCGATCCGGGGTTCGGCGGAGACCCTGCTCGACGCGGCTCTCGCGGACCCCTCGGCGTCGGCCCGGTTCCTGGACACCATCCGCCGAAACGCGCTGCGCTTGGAGGCGCTGCTCGGCGACGTGTCCGATCTGGCTCGCGCCGAGGCCGAAGCCGAACCCCTCGACCTCCGGCCCTTCGACGGGCGAGACGTCGTCGGCGCGGTGCACGACCTCTTCGCGGGGGAGGCCCAGAAGGCCGGAGTCTCGCTGGAGGCGCGCGTGCCCGGAGAGCCGATCCCGCTCACCTCCGATGCGGCCAAGGTCGAGTCCATCTTGATCAACCTGGTGCAGAACAGCGTCCGGTACACGCCGGCCGGCGGAAGGGTCACGGTCGGAGCCGAGGCCTCGGCAGGCGGGGTCACCTACCGCGTGGAGGACACGGGCGTCGGAATCCCGGCGCGTGATCTCCCCCGCGTGACCGAACGGTTCTACCGGGTCGACCCCGGCCGGTCGCGGGCCATGGGGGGAACGGGCCTGGGGTTATCCATCGTGAAGCACCTGGTCGAGCTGCTCGGCGGGAGCCTGGAGATCCGGAGCGATCAGGGCCGGGGGACCGAGGTCCGGATCGTCGTTCCGAGCAGGGGGCCCGGCGATCCGAGGCCACCCTGAGGTCCGTCGATCGGCGGGCGGACTAGCTCGCCTCTTCCGCCACGGCCCGGCCGAAGGCCGCAGTCGTCAGCAGTTCGGCGCCCTCGATGCCGGGCGCGAGATCGGCAGTGACCCGGCGCGACACAAGCACCCTCGCCAGGGCGGTTTCGACGCGGTCGGCGGCCTCCGGCCAACCCAGGTGACGTAGGAGCATGGCGCCCGAGAGGATGACGCTTCCGGGGTTGGCTAGGCCCTGGCCGGCGATGTCGGGCGCCGTGCCGTGCGTGGCCTCGAACACGGCGATCTCGTCACCGATGTTGGCGCCCGGGGCAAGCCCCAGCCCGCCCACCTGCGCCGCGGCGGCGTCGGAGAGGTAGTCTCCGTTGAGGTTCGAGAGGGCGAGCACGTCGTAGCGCTCGGGCCGGAGCAGGATCTCCTGAAACATGGCGTCGGCAATCCGGTCCTTGACCAGGACCGTGCCCGGCGGAGTGACGCCCGCCAGGTCTTCGGCGTGCTCCACGTGGCCGAGCTCCGCCTCGGTGACGGTGCGCTCTGCGAACTCCTGGGCCGCCACCTCGTAGCCCCACTCCCGAAACGCGCCCTCCGTAAACTTCATGATGTTGCCCTTGTGCACCAGGGTCACGGAGCGCCGGCCGTTCTCGAGCGCGTAGCGGATGGCCCGCCGCACGAGCCGTTTGGAGCCGTGGACGCTCATGGGCTTGACGCCGAGCCCCGAATCTTCGGAGATCGAGCACCCCATCTCGCCGTTGAGAAACGCGATCACCCGCAGCGCCTCGGGCGTGCCCTCGCGCCACTCGATACCGGCGTACACGTCCTCGGTGTTCTCCCGGAAGAGGACGACGTCGACGCGCTCGGGATGCGTAACGGGCGCCGGCACCCCCGGGAAGTACCGGACGGGACGCACGCAGGCGTAGAGGTCGAGGATCTGCCGGAGCGCCACGTTGAGGCTTCGGATGCCGCCTCCAACGGGGGTCTCGAGGGGACCCTTGAGGGCGAGCCGCGCGGTGCGGATGGCCTCCACCGTCTCGGGCGGCAGGGGCGTCCCCACGGCGTCGAAGGCGCGCTTCCCGGCCAGTGCTTCGCGCCAGGCGATGGCCCGCCGGCCCCCGTAGGCGGCCTTGACCGCCGCGTCGAGGGCCTCCACGGCGGCCGGGGTGACCTCGGGGCCGATGCCGTCGCCCTGGATGAGGACACAGGTGGGGGTGTCGCTCAGAGAAACCATGGGCTCAGCTCCCAGGCTTCCGCTCGCTGAGCGGCACCCAGGGGCACCCCAGGGGGCCGCAGTAGTCGCCCACGTACTCGGCCTCGGGCCGGTAGAGGGCCGGCTTCTCCTGGGCCTCGGCGAACTTCTCCTCGATCACGTGGGCACACCAGCCGGCGACGCGGCCGAGCGCGAAGATTGGGGTAAAGAGGTCCGGCGCGACGCCCAGCTGGTAGTAGGTGGACGCCGAGTAGAAGTCCACGTTGGGGTAGAGCTCCTGGCCCTTGCGGCGCCGGATCTCGGCCTGGGCGACGTCCCTCACCCTCTCCGAGAGCTCGATCCAACGGCCCTGGCCGGTCCTCTCGACGAGCCGGCGCGAGAGCTCCTGGAGGATCGGCGCTCGGGGGTCCTCGGTCTTGTATACCGCGTGGCCCATTCCCATGACGACCTGCCCCGCGTCGAGCCGCGCCTTGACGTAGGCCTCCACCCGGTCGGGCTCGCCGATCTCGAGGAGCATCTGCATCACCTGGGCGTTGGCCCCGCCGTGGAGCTCGCCCGACAGGGCGCCTACCGCCGCGGCTACGCTCGCGTAAAGGTGCGCGTGGGTGCTCGCCACCTCGCGCGCCGCGAAGGTCGACGCGTTGAAGGTGTGATCGGCGTGCAGGGTGAGGCACACATCGAAGACGTGGGCCTCCTCCGCGTCAGGCTCCTCGCCCCGGAGCATAAAGAGGAAGTTGGCCGCGTGGGAGAGGCCGGGACGGGGCGCCACGGGCGGCTGGCCCTCCCGGATCCGCTTCCAGGCCGCCAACACCGTGGGCAGCTGTGCCACGAGCCGCAGGGACTGGGCGCGCACATCGTCTTTCTCACGTTTCGAGAGGCCGGGGTCGTGATCGGCCAGGTAGGGGACTGCGCCCTGGAGCACGTCCATGGGCAGCGCTGACGGGGGGTGGCACGCGAGGGCTCGCAGGACCGGCTCCGGCAGGTCCCGGCTGGACCGGAGCGCCTGGTCGACCGCCTGGAGCGCTGCACGATCCGGCAGGGCTCCGAAGAGGAGGAGGTGGATCACCTCCTCGAAGGTCGATTGTCGGGCCAGGTCCTCGATCCGGTAGCCCCGGTACAGGAGCTCACCCTTGATCCCGTCGATGTAGCTCACCTTGGTGTCGGCCACCGGGACGCCCCGCAGACCGATGTTCTTGACTCGGGTGAAACAGACCTCTTCCGCCATACCCATCCTCCTGACCCCGAAGTGTCTTGCGCGCCTTGCGTCACAAACATAGAGGGAGACCCCATGCTGTCAACGGGAGGTGCGATCCGCTTCCCCGACGCGACGCATGAGCTGGAAAACCTCCCCGTCGCGCCCGACCGTGACGTCCTTTCCGAACGTCTCAGCCGCCTCGCGTGAAGCCCTCCTGCCGCATGCGGGACCGAAGGGAAAATGATTCAACACGAGGGCACCGACACCGGCCCGCCTCGCTGCCTCGCCGGCCTGCCGGGGCAAGAGGTGCTGCGCGGCGCCGTCGGCCTCCTCTCGGCCCGCCGCGCCGGCCTCCAGCACGAGCAGGTCGGCGCCGGCGGCGAAGCCCTCGAGCTCGGGCGACGGCCCCGTGTCGCCCGAGACCACGACCGACGCACCGCCGGCCTCGAGCCGGTAGGCAAGGCTCGAGGGGATGTGGCGAACCGGCCCACAGCGCACCGACACCCCACCGACGACGAGCTCGTCCCCGACGGTGAGCTCCCGAACGTCGCGGGAGTACCCCTGCGGTTCCAGCCAGGAACCGTACGCACCCGAGAGGACCCGAAAGAACGAAAGTAAGCCGGGACCGCCGGCGACCAGGAGCGGCCGGCGGCGCGGGCGATCGTCGTAGCGGGCGGCGAACAGGAACGGCACGAGCTCGGCCGTGTGGTCCGGGTGCAGGTGGGTCAACAGCAGCGCGTCGACGTCCGCGTGTCGCACGCCTCGCCGCAGGAGCCCATGGAGGGCGCCCAGCCCGAGGTCCACGGCGACCACCGCGCCCTCGCCCCGCACCAGGGTGCAGGGCCCCCTGCGGCCGAGCCGAGGCACGCACGTTCCGGTCCCGACCGTGACGACCTCGAGCCCGCTTGACAGCCCCGATGCCAAAGGTAGCTTCCCCATAGGTCCCCTTCCCTCGAGCCCGCGGAGGCCCCATGAGCAGCCTGAAGGATCTCGAGCGCACCACCCGCCTCTACGAGAAGGAGATCGACACCCTGGCCGATCAGCTCGCGCAGAAGGAGTCGTTTCTGAGGCTCGAGGTCGATCGGCTCCGCCTCGGCCTCGAGGCGATCAAGCGCTACCTGGCCGCCCGGGACCCGTCGTTTCTCGACACCTACCGCCGCCACAAGCGCCAGCTGCTGCGGGAGGTAGGAGAGCCCGCGGAGGAGGACGAGTAGACCCTCCTGGCCCCGGCGGCGCATGGGCGGCGTCCTGCCCCGTTTCCCGGCACAGGGCTTCCGAGGTGACCAGGCGAGTACCCCCAGGATTCTAATCGCCTGGGCACGGGGGCCTCAAGGAGGCTCGCGCGCTCCTGACGCCTCCCTCCTGTCCGGGCCGTGCAAACCCATATCGCAGTGACCAAGGCAGTAAGCCCCCATGGCGGTTCCTGCTTCGCCGGGGAGAACGGAATTGACCTCGCCGAGGCCTTTGGATACGCTTCCGGTTCCTTTTTCGAGGCGAGCCGTTCGCCATGGGAGGCACAGCCGTGACCAAGGGGACCACATACAAGGACGCGGGGGTCGACATCGAAGCCGGCAACCGGCTCGTCTCACGAATCCGGGAAATCGTTCGCCCCACCCTTCGCCCCGAGGTGATGAGCCATGTGGGGGGATTCGGAGCCGTGGTCTCCCTGGCCGAGACCCCTTACGAGAAGCCGGTCCTCGTCTCATCGACCGACGGCGTCGGCACCAAGCTCAAGATCGCGTTCCTGTCGGGCATCCATGACACGGTCGGGATCGACCTCGTGGCCATGTGCGTCAACGACGTGATCGTGCAGGGCGCCGAGCCCCTGTTCTTCCTCGACTACTTCGCCACGGGACGCCTCGACGTGGGCGTGGCCGAGACCGTGATCCGTGGCATCGCCGCCGGCTGCCGGGCCGCCAACTGCTCGCTCGTGGGCGGAGAGACAGCGGAGCTACCCGGCTTTTACGCGGACGGCGAGTACGACCTGGCCGGATTCGCGGTGGGTATCGCGGACCGGGACAAGATCATCGACGGGTCGGGGATCACGGTGGGAGACCAGATCATCGGCGTGGGCTCGTCCGGGCTCCACTCGAACGGCTACTCCCTCGCGCGAAAAGTGCTGCTCGACGATGGGGGCTACGATCTGGGACACGTCTTCCCCGAGCTCGGCCGGCCCCTCGTCGAGGAACTGCTCACTCCCACGCGAATCTACGTCCGGACGATCCTGAACCTCCTGCGCGACTTCAACGTCAAGGGCATGGCGCACATTACCGGGGGAGGAATTCCCGAGAACCTGCCGCGGGTTCTCCCGCAGGGGTGCCGAGCCCGGGTTCAGAAGAACAGCTGGCAGCTGCCCGCGATCTTTCACCTCATCCGCGACCTGGGCAAGGTGGAGGAGGAGGAGATGCAGCGGACCTTCAACTGCGGACTCGGCATGACCCTAGTGGTACCGGCCAAGGACGTGGAGGAGGTGCTCGTGAGGCTCAAGGCGCTGGGGGAAAAGGCTTGGGTGATCGGCGAGATCCTGGAGCGCAGGGCCGGGGAGCCAACGCTCTCGGTGGAGTGATGGGCCTTCGCGTCGGGGTCCTGGCATCAGGGAGCGGCTCCAACCTCCAGGCCCTGCTTGACGCGGCCTCGTCGGGACGGCTCGACGCGCGCATCGAGGTCGTCGTGAGCGACATGCCCGACGCCTTCTCGCTCGAACGAGCCCGCCGGGCCGGCGTCGCCGCAGAAGTCGTCGCGTGGGGGGCCGCACCCAGTCGCGAGGCGCACGACGACGCGGTCGTGGACGTCTTGCGGCGCCACCAGGTAGATACCGTGGCGCTGGCCGGCTACCTGCGGCTCGTCACCCCGGTCCTGCTCGCCGCCTTCCCGGGTCGGGTCCTCAACATCCACCCGGCGCTCCTGCCGTCGTTCCCGGGCCTCCACGTCCAGGCGGCGGCGCTCGAACACGGCGTCAAGTTTTCGGGCTGCACGGTCCACTTCGTGGACGAGGAGATGGATCACGGACCCATCGTCATCCAGGCCGTGGTGCCCGTGCGCGACGACGACACCCCCGAGAGCTTGGCCGCCCGCATCCTGCGCGAAGAACACCGGATCTACCCTCAGGCCCTCCAGTACCTCGCCGAAGGCCGTCTCCGGATCGACGGTCGCCGGGTCGTCGTCGATCCCCCGAGCCCCGGTTCGGGGTCCCTGCACAATCCCGCCGTGAAGTTCTGAGCCGGCCGACCGCCCCCGCCTGCGAGGCACACCCCACGTCGTCTCACGCCTCCGTCCGTCTCGATTCGAGCGCCCATCACGGCCCGAGCCGCGCGGGCAGGACTGGCTCGCGCCCCCGGGGCGGCGCCCTCTCCGGCTCCCGGGGAGAGGTCAAGTTTCTTCGCTCTCGTTCCGAAAGGAAACGTTCGTAGCCGCGAAGTGTTGCCCCTGCCCGGACAGAGCGCGCGGGCCCACGCTCACCGACTTGCATCCCGGAGGACCCGCTCCATGGATGATGCATCCACGCCGCCCTTCCGAAGGCGCTCGCCGCGAATCTCGCTGAACCACACCGCCGTCCTTCGGGTGGCCGGCAACGAGGTCTTGTGCAAGACCTACGACATGTCCGAGGAGGGGATCGGCCTCGTCGTCCTGGGCTCCTCCGTCCGGTGGCTCGACGAGGTCGAGATCGACGTGCTGTTCGGTCAGATTCTGAAGACGTTCAAGGGGACGGTTGCCTTTGTCTCCTCGTTTCACGGCGGGAAGACGCGGGTCGGCATCCGATTCAACCGACGGGGCGACCGATGAGGCAGGCAACCGAGGCGGCAACGCCACGTGCTCCGTCAGCGTTCGAGCACGCAACGGAGGCGGTATCGTTGGGCCGGTCGAACGGTTGGGAAGTGATGAAGTGCGGGCGCGAACCGGGAGGTGGCGCGATCATCGAGTGGGGCAAGGGCGGCGCCCGTCACCTCGGCTGGGTCCAAGACGGTGGAACCGGCAGCCGGGTGAACCTGGGGGGATCAGGACAGTCTGTGGTGCACACCTCAAGAGCGACCGGATCGGTCAGCCAACCCGCAGCGCCGACGAAACAGACACTCAGACAGACACTTCAAGTTGCCTCGAAGAAAAAAGGGGCCACGACCTAAGCCGTAACCCCCTAATTTTCGTGGTGAGCCGTGGAGGAATCGAACCTCCAACCTACTGATTAAGAGTCTGACATATTGACCCTCTCAGCCCTTCTCAACCCCCCTCGTCCCTTCTCTCCGATGTGCTGATTTATCCTTGGAGTTACTGCATATTGCGGGTATTATTCCTCTCAGATCATCTTACCTCGTTCCGCCGCAAGCCGGGCACAGCTGGGCCCCCCGGCGGGCCCCCTGGATCTCGGGGGGCCCACCCCCACGAGGAGGACGCCATGGCCGCCGAGACCAAGCTCACCGACGCCAAGATCCGATCGTTGAAGCCCGTGACGGGCAAGCGCCTGGAGATCGTGGACGGGTACCGGGCTGACAGCGGCCTGATCCTCCGCGTCACCGAGACCGGGGCGAAGTCTTGGTTCTTCCGGTACCGCCTCAACGGGGGACGGATGAAGCTGGGCATCGGCCCCTATCCGGAGATCACCTTGGCCGAGGCGCGGGAGGCGGCAGACCGGGCCCGCGCCCTGGTCGCCAAGGGCATCGACCCGGCCGGCGAGAAGCGCCACGAGAAGGAGGCCGCCGCCGCGGCTCGGCAGGCTGAGAAGCTGGCGACCACGGTTGAGAAGCTGGCCGAGGATTTCGTGGAGAAGTACGGCAAGACGAGGAAACGCTCGTGGAAGGAGGACGAGCGCCAGCTTCAGAAGGACTTGGTGCCCACCCTCGGGAAGCTCAAGGCCCGCGACGTGACCCGGGCCCAGGTGCGCGACCTCGTGAGGCAGAAGGCAGAGGCCTCCCCCATCGCGGGCAACCGTCTCCTGGCCGTGGTCCGTAAGGCCTTCGCCTGGGCCGTGGACGAGGGAATCGTGGAGGAGAACCCCTGCGCGGGCATCAAGGCGCCGGGGAAAAAGGTGTCGAAGGACCGTGTACTCACGGATGAAGAGGTGCGGAACGTCTGGGGCCTCCTGGCACCCCCGGTGCCGAGGAAGAAGGACGTCCCGCCGCCCGAGGAGCCCGTGGTCGCGATGTCGCCCGACGTACGCCGCGCTTTGCGCCTGATCCTCGTGACCGCGCAGCGCCCCGGCGAGGTGGTTGGCATGACGTGGGAGGAGATTGAGGGGACGTGGTGGACGATTCCCGCCGAGCGGTCGAAGAACGGCATGAGCCACCGCGTCCACCTGTCGAAGCTGACGCTCGAGGTGCTGGGTAGTCGCGGCACCGGGTACGTGTTCCCCTCCCCTCGCGAGAAGGCCGGGCACATCCACATCAACGCGCTCGCGCAGGCGGTGCGGCTCAACCAGAAGGTCTTCGGCGTCGCTCCGTGGACACCCCACGATCTCCGGCGCACTGCGGCGTCTCTCATGGCCGGCGCGGGCGTGAGCCCCTTCACCGTCGAGCGAGTGCTGAACCACACCCTGCAGGGCGTCCAGGCGGTCTACAATCGCCATTCTTACGACGCCGAGAAGCGGGAGGCACTGAACCGCTGGGCCGCGCAGCTCGGGCGAATCCTGTCCGGCAAGGGAGCGGAGAAGGTGGTGGAGATCGGGACGCGGCGGAAGGCGGCACGGTAGACCGAACAGCTCCGCCTACCTCGACGGAGGGAACACCGGGCACCCCACCCGGCCGGCGGGGCTCCTCTCCTGGGGGCACCTAGGGAGGTGCGAAGGTGACATCCGATCGATCCGCGGTTATCCACTGCGAATGTGGGGAAGACTACAGCGCGTCCAAGACGAAGTGCCCGGACTGCAGGAGGCCACCGCCGGCTGATGCTCCTCCCCCCACGGCCCGCACCCGAGCGCAATCCGCCACACGCCCAACCCAGCCCGATTCCTCGGCAGAGCAGGACATCATGGACTTGCTCCGACCCCTGGCCGACGAAACGGCAATCCGCCGCTTCATTGACGCCAGCATCCGGCCCAGGCTCCCGATCATCCGAAACGCCAACGAGCAAACCGAACTGAGACGCAGGGCGCGCCGCGAAATTGAGCGATTCCACAAGCTGCTCGCAGGCATGACCGAGACAGCGCGCGACGCTGTTCGGTGGGCTCTGTACGAGCGCATGGGGTATCAGGACCTGCGGGACCCCGTGGATATGCTCCTGAGGGCGCAGGGGCACGAGGAAGAGTTTTTGGCTCGCCCCAGGGGAAATCAGTTCGACAGGGAGGGTCGATACCTCATCCGGGCGATTGCACGCGACTTCGAGATATTGACGCAGCGAGCGGCGTGGTGGACGGAGCCGACGCAAGAGGAAGCACAAGAGGGGAACCTGGGCACGTTGCGCCATCCGCTAAGAAGAGACGTTGCACGGGAGGCACGACCTGAACCAGCGAGCTATTTTTGCCGTCTAATTGTGCTCGTCTTCGATTGGGCAGGCCGCCCTTTGACGGAACCAGCAAACAAGATTCGGGAGGCACTGACCAGAAAGGGGCATTGATAGGATCGAGCCGCAAATACCCCTGATTTTGTCGATTTGCGGCACTCTGACGCCCACACGATCAGGTCATATCATTCCGGCTAACGCCTACTAACAAGGAGGTTAGCGGAAATGAAAAGCATCAAGCAGATCAGGCAGATCATTCTTCAGTCCGACGGCAGGGGCCGTCACCCCATCACCGAAGTTACCGGGTACTCCATCCAGTCGATCCACCGCCTCGAACGCCAAGGCAAATTCCCAACAAGGATCCAGCTGTCAGGCGGCGGAAAAGTCGGCTGGTATGCCGACGAAATCGCGACCTACCAGGAGCAGCGCGCACGCGGGCCGCTCCCCGCGCCCCACCGCGACGCTGCATAGGGTGCCGACCATGGCCCCCGAAAACGGCGAACGCTGCCCGGCCAGGGGCAGCGCTCAGGAGAGCTGCGAACTGGAGCAAAGTCTACCCCTGCGCATCCCCAGGCTCAAGACACTACTCGTCGATTCGCTGGTGAGACTCCCCGCCCCCCTGTGGTCGCTGGCCGGCGCCGTCGTGCGCCGACTTTGGGCCGGATTCGGGAGGGCGTAATCATGGCCATCACCGACATCCGCGTAAACGTGTCGCTCCTGAGCAATCGCAAGTACCGCAAGCTCAAGCGCCGGATCGGCACAGAAGCACTGGAGCACTTGGTTTCGCTTTGGGCTCAGGTTGCGCTGCAATCCCCCAGCGGCGAGTTGAGCGGCTGGGCGAGCTCGGACGTGGAGGACGCTGCCGGCTGGACCGGCGAACCCCGCACACTGTTCGACGCCCTGAGGGACTGCGGGTTCATCGACAACGCCGACGGGCTGCTCAAGGTCCACGACTGGGAGACGCATCAACACTGGATCGTCGGGGCTCCGAAGCGCAGCGAGTCTGCCCGCAAGGTCAATGAGATCCGCTGGGAGCGGGAGCGGAGGAAGCAAGAAGCCGAGGCCGCATCCGAAACGGGTCCGAATCGGATCGGATTCGGATCGGATTCGGATCATCCCCGGACGGATTCGGACTCCGATATTGGGAAGGGAAGGGAAGGGCACGGAAAGGCTTTACCAAGAGGGGAGAACTCTAACTCTTTAGGTAAGTCTATAGACATGGGGGAGGGCCGGCCGTGACCGAACTCCGCCCCTACCAGTCCTCCTCCGTCGACGCGCTGCGCCGCTCCGTCGCCGCCGGCCACCGGCGGCCCCTCCTTCAGGCCCCGACCGGCTCCGGTAAGACCGTCGTTGCCGCGTCGATCATGGCGAGCGCCGTGGAACGTGGAAACCGGGTTCTCTTCCTGGCTCCCCGCCGAGAACTCGTGGACCAGTGCGCTGCCAAGCTTCGGGCGGCCGGCGTCGACCACGGGATTCTCATGGCAGGCCGCAATGGGGACCCCACGGGTCGCGTGCAGGTTGCATCCGCGCCCACCCTATACGCCCGCTGCATTCGCACGCATCGGGCGCCCCTGCCGCCGGCCGGCCTGATCGTGGTGGACGAAGCGCACCTTGCGATCACGCCTTCGGTGCGTCGCATCCTGGAAGCCTACCCCCGGGCGAGTGTCGTAGGGCTCACCGCCACCCCGGCCCGCGGCGACGGCCGAGGGCTCGGCGAGGTGTTCGACGATCTCGTGCTCGGTCCTTCGGTGGCGGAGCTCGTGGAACAGGGGTTTCTGGTCCCGCAACGCTACTTCGCTCCGAGCAAGCCCGACCTGGCTGGCGTACGGATCGAGCGCGGCGACTACGTCCAGGACGACCTGGAAGACCGCATGGACCGTCCGACGCTCGTCGGCGACGTGGTATCGAACTGGCTGCGCCTCGCGCAGTATCGGCAGACCGTCGTCTTCGCCACGAGCATCAAGCACTCGATCCATCTGCGCGACCGCTTCCGGGAAGTGGGGATCACCGCCGAGCACCTGGACGCGAACACGCCGAACGAGGAGCGCGAGGCCGTCCTGCAGCGCGTGGCAAGCGGCGAGACGCAAGTCGTCTGCAACTGCTTCCTCCTGTCCTACGGCTGGGACTGCCCCCCGATCTCCTGCGCCGTCCTGGCTCGTCCCACGAAGTCGGTTGTCCTCTACCTGCAAATGGTCGGGCGAATCCTGCGGCCGCACGAGGGCAAGGATGATGCCCTGATCATCGACCACGCCGCCGCGGTGGACGAGATCGGTTTCGTCGACGAGCCGATGCCCTGGAGCCTCGACGGCCGCGAACGGGTCCAGGAGCGCCGGCAGACGGAACGCAAGCGCTCGAAGCCCCTCACCTGCGAGCAGTGCTTCGCCATCTATGCCGGGCAGCTGGCGTGTCCGCACTGTGGA
>JACRMM010000071.1 GCA_016214985.1 Deltaproteobacteria bacterium
GCTCCAAAGCCGTCCGCGCCCGCCCGGTCGGGCTTTGACCCACGGCAGGCACCGGCTCTCCGGCAAAGCGCGAGTTCTGTGCATGTAGAACATTTCCATCTTATGGGGCCAGTTTTCTCAAGTCCGACAGGCTCCTAGCCGCGCGTACCCGCCCACTGCCCTCCTGGGCTCGAGTCAGCGCCGTCGCGTGGCGTCCGGGAGCCTTCGTGGGTGATCGGGGCCTCCGGAGAGGCCGGATCGCTCGCACCGGCGCAGACAGCGCAACGAACGCCAACGCCACGAGGACGTCTTCCTCCGCGACCTCTGCTCACTCGGGTGACTGAAGCGAGCGAACGAGGGGGAGGATTGCCCACCATCGCTGACCCGCCCTGCCGGATTCGCCCACGGAAGAGCCGGAAGCCCCGTTCGTGAGCCACCGGCTCTGGCCCGCGGGAGACCTGAGGCTTGTCCGGAAGCCGGCGCTGCACCTTGCTCTCACGACGACCAAGGCGTATATGCACACGCTCGAGGATCTGGATTCCGGGTCGGGAGGCCCCGCTCCCTATTGCTCCCTGCCCGCCGAGGCGGCCTGCCGAAGGGCGAACACCGCGGCGGACGGGCCCGCGGCCGAAATGCTGCCGGCGGGCACGGCTCCGATCGCGGCCACGACGGCGTCTCGAAACGCCTCGCTGCCCTCCGGGGGGTAGCCGTCGAGCACTTCGAGGACCTTTCCCGCGGCGTCGACCAGGATGGCCGAGGGCACGGCGTTCGTTCCCCAGGCGTCGTACAGGGTGAGTTCGCGGTCCACGGCGACGGGGTAGCTGACCTCAGCGGTTCGCAGGACCGAGGTCATCTGGGCCACATCCTCGGCGCTGAGCTTCTCGCGGTCGACGTTGACGGCCACCACCTGGAGGCCGCGGGCGCTGCCGATGCGGGAAAGCCGTTCGAAGTCGGCGAGCGCCTGGGCGCTTCTCGGACTCCAGGAGGCCCACAGGAGATAGACGGTCGCCCGCGAGTCGGTCCGAAGGGGCACGGACTCGCCCGATGGCCCGGTCAGCGCCGGAGGGGTGATCTCCTGCCCGGGGTTCAGGTGGCGGAACGCGTGAGCGGGGTGCGCCACCGCGGTGGCGAGGGCGAGGGCGAGGGGCAGGGCGAGTCGTCGCGGCATCGGATTCTCCGGGGTGGGGTGGACTCCCGGGGCCTCCTCCCCGGGCGGTCCGGCAGGCGCCGGTCCGCGATCCGTATGCAAACGTCGGGCCAGAGATCGGAGAGTTCGTCTTCGGCGCGAAGAACCGCGCGGAAGGCGCAACGGTGGGAGGTCACCGACGTCGCCGTGGCCCCCGCACGGTCCGGGGCTGCGTGATTTTGCGCAGGGCTGGGCCCGCTTTGTCCCCGGGGGTGTGGCCGGCGCCGCCTCGTCGCCGGTTGAGCCGATCCGGTGCCAGACGCCCCTGGGGGGGCCCGAGACGGGAGGTGCGACGAGATGGGGTACTGCAAGCGTTCCGGGGAAGCGGACGGGAACCGGCTCCACGACGTAGGGATCGTCCTGTGGGTGATCCTGTTCCTCAACGTCGCGGTCGCCCTGGCGAAGCTCCTGTACGGGCTCGCAATCCACTCCGTGGCGATGCAGGCCGACGGGTTCCACTCGCTCTTCGACGGGACGTCCAACGTCGTAGGCCTCATCGGGATGCGGATGGCGGGCCGGCCGGCGGACCGGGACCACCCCTATGGTCACGCCAAATACGAGACGTACGCTTCGGCTGCGATCGGGGCGATGCTGCTCCTGGCGGCGTGGAGGGTGGGCAGCGCCGCCCTGGCGCGGCTCCTGGACGGGGGCATCGCGCCTTCGGTGAATGCGAGCGCCTTCGGCGTGATGGGTGTGACGCTGGCGGTGAACCTCTTTGTCACGGCCTACGAGCGCCGCAGGGGCAGGGAACTGCGGAGCGAGATCCTGCTCGCGGACGCGAGCCACACCTCGAGCGACATCCTCGTGAGTCTGGGGGTCGTGGCGGGGCTCGTGGCGGTGAAGCTCGGTTACTCGAAGGCCGACCCCGTCATCGCGCTGCTCGTGGCGGTCGCCATCGGGTGGGCCGCGTGGCAGGTGTTTCAGCAGGCCAGCGAGACCTTCTCGGACACCGCGCGCCTGCCGGCGGAGACCGTCTGCGCTGTCGCCCTGGGCGTGCCCGGCGTGCTCGGGTGCCACTCGATCCGGACGCGGGGACTCGCCTCCGAGGTTCACGTCGACCTTCACATTCAGGTGGACCCCAAGGCCACGGTCCAGGCAGGGCACGCGGTCGCGGAGGCCGTCGAGCGCCAGGTGTGCGAGCGCTTCGCCGAGGTGAGCGACGTGATCGTGCACCTGGAGCCCCTCGACGCCTATCAGGCCCGGAAGACCGAAGAAGAGCGGCGCCGGGCGGAGTCCGAGCCCGAGTAGCACGGCGGCGACACGCGGGGCCGAGCCGATCGAGATCCCCCGGATACTCAGAGCACGCCCAACCGGGCGGATCCGCGGTGGAGCCCGTCGCCCGACGGGTTTCGTGAACCCCCAAGACCAGCGGTACCGGTTCCGATCTTGTGCGACCAGGCTCCACTCGCTCTGGGATATCCGCGGCCGTGTCGCGAAAGGAGCGGGCTCGGCATATTTTCTTTGGGTGCGGGCGGAGACGGATCCGGGACGTGTGGTATGTTTCACACGCGGCCGGTACCTCCGGGACTCCCCCTCCCGACGTCGGGTGTGGGGTTCACAACCGCCGTAGAAGGCACCTCATGGGTTCGCCGGCTCCTCCCCCTCTCGCGGGCTGGTGCCACGCGGGGGTGGACAAGGCGGGACGACGGTTTTCCCTCTACCTCTGTGGCGCAGGGGAGGGGAACGCCGCGCTCCGAGATCTGTACGACGCCTTCGAGCCCAAGGGATGCACCCTGTGCCTGCCACCCCTCAACGACGACCGGCGGACGCAGTGGCTCGAAGGCCTGCTGGAACAGGGCGTCAACGTGCTGGCTCTCGCCGACGGGATCGTGGTGGGTCACGCAACCGTTATGGGCACGGAGAACGAGGGGGTCGGCGAATACCTGGTCTTCGTCCGCCCGGAGTACCAGAACTGCGGCTTCGGCACCGCGCTCTCCGAGGCCGTCGTGGAGATCGCCCGCGCGCTGGGATACCGGTGGCTCTGGGTGCTGGTAGAGGGCCGCAATCGCCGGGCCATTCACGTCGGCAGGAAGGTCGGCTTCCAGATGGAGGGCCCCGTCGCTGCGGAGCGGGAGATGCTCCTGGACCTCGCGTCCGGTCCTGTCTGATCGGCGCCCGTCCTCACCGCCCCACGGCGATCGCCCCCCCGAAGGACTCCCGGGCCTCCGCAAGGAACTGGGCCTCCCGGCCGCGGTACTTGGGTGAGAAGTGGAACAGCCGCAGCTCTCCCACCCCTGCCCTTCGCGCGAGCTCGCCGGCCTGGAACGCCGTCAGATGGTAGCGGTCCCGGGCGCGCTCCGCGTCCTCCTCCAGAAACGCCGCCTCGCAGTAGAGGAGGTGCGCGCCCCGGGCCAGAGTCACCAGGCGTTCGGCCTGGGGCTCTGCCCACGCGCAGTCCGCCACGTAGGCGACCTTCTGCCCCTCTGTGACCAGCACCGCGCCGGCGTCGCGGAGGCTCCCGAGGGTTGCCGTTCCCCCGCTCGGGAGGGGGATCCGGGACTCCCGCGGCTCGCCTCGGAACACGGCTTCCTTGAGCCGGCGCACCCACGGCCCCGGAGCCAGGCCGAGGCGATCCAGGGCGGTGCGCGCGACGTTCACGTGGAATGGCTCCTCCAGGGCGTAGGCGAGGCAGGGAACCTGGTGGTCGACCTCGGTCGCGAGGACCCCCTCAGCGCCGGCTCGGTGTGGACGACTCGCACGCCGACGGCCGCCTCGAGGAGGGCCACCGGGCGGGTCTCCTGCCTGGGGAAGCCCTCCCGGCAGGGGAAGCGCCACTGCAGGCCCGCCGTGCCCGCCCACTCCAGCACCTCGACCACGAACGCCTCCGCGTACGACCCCACGAGGTTCCAGGTGTAGCCGCGGAGCTTTCCCTCCACCCGGTCGCCGATGCCCGGAGGGCCGACGATTCGGACGGTCCTCGCCCGACCGAGGGCGTAGCGCACGACCGTGTCGAAGCCGCAGAAGTGGTCCACGTGGGCGTGGGTGACGAAAGCGTGGGTGGCCCGGAGGATGGGTCGGGCTGGCAGAGGGTGGAGGTCGCCGAGATCGAACAACAGGTTTCGCCCCGTGCCGAGCAGGCGGACGAGCAGCGCCGGATCCCCGTAGGGGCCGTTTACGAGGCGCGGGTGGAAGGTGGGGCGCACGGGGCGGTGAACGTGTGCGGGCCGAGGCGCACGGCCAGGGCTCCGTTCGGGCAGTGGCGGGTCGCGCACTCGAAACACCGCAGGCAGGACGGCGATCCGGAGTCGCGGCGCGGGTCGAGGCCCACCCGGCAGCCTTGACCGCAGGCCCCGCAGTCGCGGCATCGGGCCGGGTCGTGCTCGACGCGTAGCAGGCTCCCGCGGTTGAAGAGCCCATAGAGCGCGCCCAGGGGGCATAGAGTCTGGCAGTAGGGGCGGAAGCTGACGACCGCCCAGCCCAGGAAGAGCGTGAGCACGCCGGCCTTCCAGGCGAAGGAAGGGCCGAGCTGATCCCGGAGCTCCGGGATCACGAGGAACAGACCGCTTGCCTCCAGGGTACCCGGTGGGCACACCAGTCGGCAGAACCAGGGCTCGCCGTAGCCGAGGCGATTGACGAGGATCAGCGGCAGGAGGACGACCAGGCCGGCGAGGGCCGCGAAGGGGAGTCGGCGGAGCGCCTTCGGGATCCGCCACACCGGGGAGGGGATCTTGTGAAGCAGCTCCTGGAGCAGGCCGAAGGGGCACAGCCAGCCGCACGCGAAGCGACCTCCCACGAGCCCCACGGCCAGCAGGAAGCCGACGATGGAGAAGCCCAGGCGATACGTGCCCCATCGGACCGCGGGCCGGACAGACGCCAGGAAGTGCTGGAGCGTCCCCAGCGGGCAGGAGAGGACCGCGGCCGGGCAGGAGTGGCAGTTCGAAACCGGAGAGCAGAAGCGCTTGGCCGGCCCCTGGTAGAGGGTACGGGTCCAGGGGAAGGCGAGGTAGGCGTTCTGGGCCACCGACGCCAGCACCTGGACGAGGTGCCGCATGGGGCTACCCGATCCCCATGCACGCGAGGCAGACGTCGCTCGCATTCCGGAGCGCCTGCCCCGGCTCGCCGAGCCACCCGCCGAGCGCGATCAGCGCCGCGGCAGCCAACGCGCCTGCCCACCACCATCGGGACACGATCTTGCCTCCGAGCGTCGAACCGAGGTTTGCCTCCTCCCCAGAATACCGGGGTGGAGCCCGCACGGAAGGGGGGAAATCAGGGGGTGCCTCCGAACCGGCCCTCGAGGGAGAGGAAGAGTCCGAAGTCCGGCGACGAATGCGTCACGAGGTCTTCGGTGAAACCGGCGGCCCAGGTGATCCGGCCACTCTCCGGCCCGCGCGCTCCCACCGCCAGCAGGAGGACGTCGCGGTCCACTTCGTCCAGCCCGGTGGCGTAAGGGCTCGCGACGTAGGAGAGCTGCACCACGGCCTCCGTGCTCCAGCCGACCTCGGCGCCCGCGGCTGCCGTGGCGGCCGCGGCCCAGTGGGTGCCGAGGCGCAGCGCCGGGTTCGGGGTGCCTCCCAGGAACAGGGCGTCGAGGGTCCCGCACAGGCGGAGCGTGCTCCCCTCGACGCGGCCGAGGATCCCGGCACTGCCGTCCGCGCGGCCACTGCCCAGGCCCCGGTCCGGGTCACCGGTGGGGAGCTTGAGAAAGCCCCGGAGACCCCAGGCGGACGCATCAGCCGGCGGCACCCATTTCAGGCCGACAACTGCGTCGCCGAAGCCCGCGCCTCCCGCGGGGGCGTACCGGCGGCCGTCGACCGAGATCCGGTAGCCGAACTCGTTGGCGCCCACCGAGTCGCGGTCGCTGTTGGGGAAGCCCAGGGCCCGGTGGTACCCGGTGATGGCGTGATCGAAGCGGCCCCCGCCCAGCCACAGCCAGGGCACCTCGACGCCGGCTTCCAGGCGGTGGCCGAGCCCGCGGGCCCACCGAAGGCCGATGCGCGCGACCTCCATGTCGAGACGGGCCTCGTCGTCTCCTCGGCGCTGGTCTGTGATGACGCTCGCGTACGCGGTGTCGAGGGCGAGAGAGGTGGCGCCGACCGTGAGGACCTCCGGCACGTCCGCTCCGGGCGAGAGGTGAAGCAGGTGCTGGGGCGCGAGGTTCGCTGCCGGCAGGACGCCGGCGCTGGTCGGACAGGGGCCGCACAGGAGCAGGACCAGGGAGAGCCGGCGGAGCGGCATCCTCAGGGGCCCCTCTTCCGGACCCGCAGGAGGGCCCGGGCGAGGGGGGGAAACTCCTCGGCCACGACCACCTGCGGCGCCGGGAACCCTGCGCCGGCCAAGTCGTCGGTCCAGGTCTCCACCGTGGTCGCTCCTCCCACGCACCACGCCCAGGCCTCGGGGAGTGACCGCAGCTCGGGAGGGATGGGTCCGATCTCGATCAGGTCGGCCACGAGCAGTGTTCCGCCGGGAGCGAGCGACCGCGCCACCTCCCGGAGCAGCCCGGCCCGGTCCGGAATGAGGTTCGCGACCCCGTTGAGCAGGGCCCATCCGGCGAACCCGGAGCGGAACGGCAGGGTTGGCAAGAGGGCCCGGACCGACAGACGCCGGTCTGTCCATTGGCGCGAGGCGAGGCGAAGCATCGTGCCCGAGGCGTCGAGGGCCGCGACCCGGTGTCCCCGGGCCGCGAGGACCAGCCCGTCGACACCGGCGCCGCACCCCAGGTCGAGCACCCAGGGGCCCGGCGGCCCGGTGACCTCGTTGGCGAGCGCCGCGGCTCCCACGAAGGCGTCGAGCACCTGGGAGGGCTGGGTGGCCAGCTCCTCGCTGTGGTAGCCGAGCATGCGCGCCAGCTCCCCGCCCGTGTGCACGCCGAGGCCCCCCGGAGCCCGGGAGCCGCCGCGTCCCACAGCCTCGTACACCCCGGACACCGCGTCTCGGATGTCGCCTTCGCTCAGCGTCATTCCGGCTCTTGTGAGAGAGAAGATCGTCCGTACACTCTCGGATCCTACCACAACTCGTATCCCTCCCCGCGCGCAGGAGTGCTTCGTGGACGCTACCGATCCTGAAGAGAACGCCCTCTACCGAACCGCGGACGGGCTCCACCCGCTCCATTGGGAGACCCTGCGGCAGCGGGACCCGACCGAAGCTGCGCGTGCCGCCGGTGCCGAGATTCAGGGGGGCGCGCTGCGCCTTTTCGTTCTGGGCCGTCACCTCCGTGTGGACCCGGGGGCGGAGCGGGTCCGGTTCGAGGACGAGCCGGCCAGGGAGGTCGGCTACCAGCGGGCCCTCGTGGCGGTCGCCTACTTGGCCGGGGCCCTGGAGGCACCTCCCCGGGGCGAATGGGTTGCCTTCCGGGAGCTCCCCGGCGGCGATGCGTTCTTCCGAGGTCCGCACAGCCTCGCCACACCGCGGCTGGAGAAGGCCTTCGGACCCTGGCCCGAGCGCCTCGTCGAGGCGGCGCGGCGGTTGGGCGGTGCTTGGGCCCCCGGGGCCGACGCGGCGGCCGATCTGGCGGCGCTGCCGCGGATCCCCTTGCGGATCCTGCTGTGGCGTGCCACGGCCGAGTTTCCGGCGTCCGCCACCGTCCTGACCGACGCCCGGGCCCACCTTCATCTTCCGCTCGACGTCCTGTGGGCCCTCACCAACGTGGCCGTGGCAGACCTGGTCCGAGGCACCGGGTGAGGCGCTTCCGGCGCTCGGCCCGGACGCCGAAGCGCAGGCCAGTTCCCAGGAGACTCTCGTGGGGGATTGCCCTAGAATAGGGGCCCCAGCCCGTCCGGGGCCGGTCACCTTCCAGGGAGCGCGACGCATGCCTGAGCCAGGGCCCATCCTCATCGTCGACGACGAAGAAGCGATCCGGAAGTCGCTCCACGATGTCCTCTGCGACGAGGGGTACTCCCCCGTGCTCGCCACGGACGGGAGCGACGCGCTCGAGAAGGTCCAGTCCCTCGACCCGTCGCTCGTGCTCCTCGACATCTGGATGCCGGGCATGGACGGCATCGAGACCCTCCAGCGGATCAAGGAGCTGCAGCCCCGGACCCCAGTGATCATGATCAGCGGGCACGCGACGATCGCGACCGCGATCAAGGCGACCAAGATCGGCGCCTCGGACTTCATCGAGAAGCCGCTCGACCTGGACCTCACGCTCCACGCGATTCGAAGGGCCCTGAACCCCCACGTCGCCCCTCCGGTCGCGGGGGGGGAGGACGACACCGGAGCGCTCGAACGGCAGCCTCCGATCGGGGTTCCGACGCTCCAGTCCGTGGTCTTCGAGCGACAGGCGCTGCGGGGGGACCGGATGCCCCAGCGGACGTTCGCCCGCAGTGCGGTCCTGTACGGGCAGGGGCTCCACTCCGGGCAGAAGAGCGGCCTCATCTTCGAGCCGCTCGGCCCCAATTCGGGCATCCATTTCGTGGGGGTCTCCGAGAATCAAGCGGTTCCTGCCCACGTCGACTTCGTGGGCGCGACCGGGTTTGCCACCACGATTCGACTCGGGAGCATGCAGGCGGCGACGATCGAGCACGTGATGTCGGCGCTGAACGCCTACGGGGTCAGCAATGTCCTGATCAAGTGCAACGGAGAGGTCCCGGTCCTGGACGGGTCGGCGGCGGAGTTCTGTTCGCTGATCGAGGAGGTTGGTTTCGAGAACCAGATCGGGGACTGGTACCAGATCCGCCTCAAGGAGCCGATCGCCTTCGAGCACGGACGGGAGTCCATCCGGCTCGAGCCGAGCGATTGTCTCGAGATCGACTACACGCTGGACTACCCGGCCCCGGTTGGCCGCCAGCGCTACATTTTCCGCCTGGACGACCCGGCGACCTTCCACAGGGAGATCGCGCCGGCGAGAACCTTCGGATTCGTGCGGGACATCGGCTATCTGCAGCGCCAGGGGCTGGCCCTGGGAGGCCGCTTCGACAACTTCATCCTCTTCGGGGAGACGGGGCCGATCAACGATGCGCTCCGGTTCCCGGACGAGCCGGTCCGGCACAAGATCCTCGACGCCATCGGCGACCTGTACCTCCTCGGCCGCCGCGTGCAGGCGAAGGTGATCGCGCACATGACCGGGCACTCCCACAACATCGCGGTCCTCAAGAAGCTCCGGGAGCTTCTGAAATAGCCGGCGCGCCGCCGCCGGTCGGGACGGGCTCTCCGGCGGGCAGCGAGATCTCGACGAGGAGGCCGCCGCCGGGGGCGTTGGAGGCGGCGACCGATCCTCCGTGCAGCCGGACCGCCCGGTCCGTGATGGCGAGGCCGATCCCGCTTCCCCCGGTCCGCCGGTCACGGGCTTCGGCCGCGCGGTAGAAGGGCTCGAAGAGGTGAGGCAGAGCCTCTTCCGAGACCCCCGGTCCGTGGTCCCGCACGGAGACGACGGCGGTTCCGATCCCCTCTCCCTGCCTCTCGCCCACGGTGATTTCGACGGAGGTCCCCTCGTCGGTGTGGCGCAAGGCGTTTCGGACGACGTTCTCGACCGCCTGCCGCAGCATCGGCGCCGACCCCGGCACGGTCGCGGTCTCGCCTCCCGGATGGACGTCGATCGTCCGGTTCCGGTGACGGGCCTCGAACGCCGCGTCGTCGGCAATCTCCGCGACCAGGGTCCGCAGGACCACGGGTTCGCGCACCAGGGTCTCCGCGTCGCTCTCCAGGGCCGCGAGGGCCAGCAGCTGGCCGATGAGGTCGTTGAGCCTCGTGGCCTCGAGCTCAATGCGGTTCAGCGGGGCCGCCACCTCCGGGTTGGAGTCCTGCCGCGCGAGCTCCAGGGCGACCGTGAGCCTCGCGAGGGGGGAGCGCAGCTCGTGGGAGATGTCTCGGACGAGGCGTCGTTGCGCCCTTAGCAGCTCCTCGATGCGCTCCGCCATCACGTCGAAGTCACCGCCGAGCTGGGCGATCTCGTCCCTGCGCCGGCCGAGCTCCGGCCCGACGCGCGCGGAGAAGTCGCCCGCCGCGAATCGGCCGGTCGCGGCACGGAGCTTCCGGATCGGAGCGGTCAGGGAACGGGCGAGAACGAAACACACGGCGCTCGCGAAGACGAAGGTGACCATGAGCCGCACGGCGAGGCGGCGAGGGCTGAGGAGCCATTCGAGGCGCGAGGGTATCGGCAGACCCGCCACGAGCACATACTCGTCCGTGAGCGGGACGGCCAGCCACAGCCGGTCCGGTCCGAAGCGGCGCTGCACCGCGTGGGTGGCCAGGGACTCGGCCACCAGGAGCGGGATCCCGGCGGGGGCCGGTGGGCCGCCCAGGGGGCCCTCTCCCCCCTTGAAGAGGAGGGCCTGCATTTGTTTTCCCTCCTCCAGGCGGGCCGTTTCCGAGGCGAGGGTGCCGGCGCCCCGGCTCTCGTAGACCCAGACCAGATCGTGGCCGAGGCGCCGCAGCGACTGCTCCCGCAGGCGGAGCTCGGAACCCGGGTCCTCGGTCGTCAGGGCCAATACGACGAGGGTGGCCCCGGTGAGGAGCATTGCGAGCCAGAAGGAGAGGAAGATCCGGGTGTAGAGGCTACGCATGGGTCGCCGGCTGCGCGCGGGCCGATCAGCCCGGGGACGGGCGTGCGTAAAGGTAGCCGACCCCTCGCACGGTCTTGATCCGCTCCAGCCCTCCGACCTCGTGACCGAGCTTCTTGCGAAGGCTGCTCACGTGGACGTCGATGCTGCGGTCAAAGGGGGAGAGCCTCCGGCCCAGCGCCTTCTTGGCGAGTTCCCCCCGCTCGACCACACGCCCTGCGCCGCGCAGCAAGACCTCGAGCAACGTGAACTCGACGGCCGTCAGCTCGATGAATTCGCCCGCCCGGCGCACCGCTCGCGTCCCGGGATCGAGCTCTACGTCTCCGACGACGAGGTGCCCCGCTCCCGCCGCGGCCTCGCGGCCGGCCTCGCCCGGCTCGCTCCGGCGCTGCACCGCCCGAATCCGCGCGGCCAGCTCCCTCGGGTTGAAGGGCTTCGGGAGGTAGTCGTCGGCGCCGAGCTCCAGACCCACGATCCGATCCACCTCGTCGCCCCGGGCGGTCAGCATCACGACCGGAATCTTCGAGGAGGCCCGGATCCGGCGGAGCACGTCGAGGCCGTTGGTCCCCGGCAGCATCACGTCCAGCACCACGAGGGAGTGGTTCCCGGAGAGAGCCTCCTGCGCCCCCTCGGTGCCGTCGTGACGCGCCGCGACCGAGAAGCCGTCCTTCGTCAGATACTCGACGAGGAGCTCGCAGAGCTCCGTGTCGTCATCGATGAGCAGGATTCGAGTCGGCATCGCGCTCCTCGCTTTGGCGGCCCGCCGCCGGTGCGTCTTTCCTCCAACGTAAAGATTCGTCAAGCCTATCGAGCGCCTCGGCCCGGAAACTTTGCCCTTCTTGCCGCAGGCTTGACCCCACGCCAAGACAAACCGCCGTATCTTGGAAGCGAGGGCAAGGCCGGTGCGGGCGGAGGAACCCAGAGGATACCACGAAACAGTACGGTCGCAGGGTTCGGGAGCGGGTGGTCGATGGTCCGGACCGAGGCCTCGAACGCCGCGGGGGGCGAAGCCAGAGGAGGCAGCCATGACGACGAACGGAAGGGGCGCAGGAAGCAGGGAGTGGTTTCGCCGGACGGTCGCGGTGGCCTCGGCGGTGGGCGTGCTTCTGGCCCCCGTGGGGGTGGCCGCTGCGGAGGGCCGAGGCGGAAGGGGGGGGGCGCCACAGGAGCGCGGCGACGCGCGCCCGGACCGCGACGGGGGGCGCGGCAGTTGGGGGGATCGCCGGGGAGGGGCGGAGCAGAGGCGAAGCCCGGGGGAGCGCGACCGCGGAAACTGGCGCTTCGACGGCCGCAGCGAAGCGCACCGCGGGGAATGGCGCCGAGACGGCCGCCGGTGGGAGTGGCGTCGGGACGAGCGGCGCGGCGGCCATCCGGGAGGGCGCTGGCACTTTCAGCCGCGGTACGGGTGGAGGTATCAGCCGCGCGTGGGCTATTGGTCCCCGTTTTACGTGTGGTGGTGGTGGGGAGGGCAGGCTCTGCTGGGCGTGGCGCCGCGTACGACCGTCCTGCAGTACCGGACCGGCTACTACGCGCTGCAGGGTGACGGCATCACACAGCCCTACTACTGGGTCTGGGTTCCGGCGTTCCGGGGCCCCCCGCCTCCGCCTCCGGGACCGCCCGAGTTCGCGCCGGACGCCGTGCTCGACGACCCGGGGGGCGACGTCTCGGTGACGTATGAGCCTGGCGGCGGCAGGGAGGCTGCGGGCACCATTTTGGGGGGCGCGGTGGGCGGCGTGCTGGGTTCGACCCTCGGGCGAGGTCCCGGCAGGGTCGGCGGCATCATCGTCGGGACGTTGCTCGGTGCCATCCTGGGGCACGATATCGGGCGGTCGCTGGACGAGGCGGACGAGCTCCATGCGGCCCGTGTGCTGGAGAAGAACCGGACCGGCCAGCGTTCCTCCTGGGTCAACCCGGACACCGGTGCCGAGGTGACCGTGGTTCCCCAGCGCACCTACGAGACTCCGGCGGGGGAGCCGTGCCGGGAGTACCAGACGGAGGTCATCGTGGGAGGTCAGAAGCAGCAGGCGTTCGGCACGGCGTGCCGGCAGCCCGACGGCCAGTGGAAGATCCAGCCGTAACGAGGGCTCTCGTACGCGAGGGCCGGGCGTGATTCTCCTCCGGCGCCGCAGGATCCCCCCGGGATCCGCTGCCCCGAGCCGATGTCCGGTAGTGCGGCCAGGAGTGACGGAGCGGACGGCGCGACCGAAACCGCCTGCGTCGCGCTCCGGAGAACCCCGCCCGGCCCACCTCGGACCTCGACGGGTGCGCCGAGGCGCCGCAGGACCACGCCACCGATCCTACGAGGCCTGAGGCGCGAGTCTCAGGCCTCGAACACAGTGAGCACCGGGCAGGGGGCGTGGCGGGTAACCTTGACCACGGTGCTGCCGAGCACCGTGGTGTCGGAGAACGTCTTGTGCTGCCCGCCCAGGACGATCAGGTCGCAGCCGCTCGTGCCGGCCAGGTCGATGATCTCCGCAGCGGCCTCGCCGCTGCGGACGATCTCCTTCAGGCTGCACGCCGAACGGACCCCCTCCGGTACCCAGGCGCACAGGCACGCGGTCTCCTCTCGGGCGTCCGCCGCCGGCTCCCCGGCCTCCACCACGTGAACGGCGTACAGTTCGGCGCCGAAGCACGCGGCGAGGGACGCGGCGTAAATGAGCGCGCGGTGCGCCAGCTCAGTGTAGTTGACCGGGCACAGGACGCGCCGCACCGCCGGAGGCGTGCGCTTCGGCCGGCCCTCCTTCGGGGCGCGCACCGTGAGGACCGGTCGGTCGGCCTCCGCCAGCACGCGTTCCGCCACCGAGCCCAGAAGGAAGCGGCTCACTCCGCTTCGGCCGTAGGTCCCCATCACGATCAGGTCCGCGTCTCGCTCTCTCGCCGTCTGCAGGATGGCCGCCGCAGGGTGGGCCTCGGCGACGAGCGCCTCCGCGCCCTTGCCGGCGTTCTCCCGGGCGTATGCCGTGAGCTGCGCCTTCGCGGCGCGTCGGTGCTGGTCCAGGCTCGCCGCCATCCCCTCCTCTTCCCCGGAGGTGAAGTAGGGCGGCGGCTCGAAGGGGTCGGCATAGAGCAGCAGGAGCTGCGATGCGGGGTCGCTGCAGCCGGCCAGCCCGGCCGCGTAGCGCACGGCGGCGGTGGCCAGGGGGCTGAAGTCGGTGGGGCAGAGGATCCGTCGGACGCGCAGGGCGCTCATGGGAAGGCTCCTTCAGGGCTACGGCTCCGGGAGGCCGGTGGGCCCGGTCTCGACGGGGGGTCGGTTCCCGGGCGAGTGCTTGTGCCGCTCGCTCACGAAGTACAGGATGGGAACCGTCATGCGGGAGAGCAGGAGCGAGGCGACCTCGCCGGCCATGAGCGCGATGGCGAGGCCCTGGAAGATGGGGTCGAAGAGCATCACCGACGCACCGACGATCACCGCCGCGGCGGTCAGCAGCATCGGCCGGAACCGCACGGCGCCGGCGTCGACCACGGCCTCCTCGAGTGGCATTCCCTGCTTGACCCGAAGCTCCACGAAGTCGACGAGGATGATCGAGTTTCGAACCACGATCCCCGCTCCCGCGATGAAGCCGATCATCGACGTCGCCGTGAAGAAGGCTCCCATCAGGCCGTGGGCCGGCAGGATGCCGACGAGCGAGAAGGGGATCGCCGCCATGATCGTGATCGGGGTCTTGAAGGATTGGAACCAGCCCACCACGAGGATGTAGATCAGGACGAGCACGGCGGCGAAGGCGAGGCCCAGGTCGCGGAACACCTCGTAGGTGATGTGCCACTCCCCGTCCCACTTCATGGAGAGCTTCGCGTCGCTCTCAGGCTGGCTCGCGACGTAGCGCTTCAGCCGGTAGCCCTCGGGCAGCGTCAGCCGGTCGATCGCCTTGTTGAGGGCCAGGATTGCGTAGACCGGGCTCTCAATCTTGCCGGCCACGTCCGCGGTCACGTAGACCACGGGCATCAGGTTCTTGTGGTAGATGCTCTTCTCTCCCTGGTCCTCCTCGACCCGGCACAGCTCTCCGAGGGGCACCAGGTTGCCCCGATCGCCGATGACCTTGATCGTCTTCAGGTCCTCGAGGCTCGAGCGCCGGGCTCGGGGCAACCTCAGGACGATCGCCACGTCCTCCTTCTCGCCGGGCTGGTGCACCAGGCCCGCCTCCGCCCCGGACAGGGCGACCCGGAGCGTCGCCGCGACCTGCTCGGCGGAGACGCCGTTGAGCGCCGCCTTCTCCCGGTCCACGAGGAACCGGTACCGCGGGTGGTCGTCCTCCACGTACCAGTCCACGTCGACCACGCCGTCGGTCCGCTCGAGGACGCCCCGGATCTGCGCGGCCACCTCGATCTGGCGCCCGTAGTCGGGCCCGTACACCTCGGCGACGAGGGTCTGGAGCACCGGCGGCCCCGGCGGCACCTCCGATACCTTCACCCGGGCGCCGTAGCGGGTCGCCACCGCCTGGATGGAGGGCCGCACCCGCTTCGCGATGTCGTGGCTCTGGGCCTTGCGCTCTCCCTTTCCGACCAGATTCACCTGGATGTCGGCCACGTTGGGGCCGCGGCGAAGGAAGTAGTGGCGGACGAGCCCGTTGAAGTTGTACGGGGACGCGGTGCCCACGTACATCTGGTAGTTCACGACCTCCGGCACCTTGGCGATCTCGGTGCCGATCTCCCGGGTCACGGCCGCCGTCTGCTCCAGGGTCGAGCCCTCCGGCATGTCGACGACGACCTGAAACTCGCTCTTGTTGTCGAAGGGCAGCATCTTGACCTTCACGAACTGGATCGCGAAGAGCGACACCGAGCCCAGGAGCAGGAGCACGACCAGGAGCAGGAACCCGTAGCGCCATACCGGGACGTGGAGCAGGCGGCCCATGACCCGCCGGTAGAGCTTCGTGGTCCACCCCTCGCCGCCGTGCGCGATCTCGGCCTCCCGGTTCAGCAGGCGCAGGCACGCCCAGGGGGTCACGACGAAGGCCACCACGAGCGAGAAGAGCATCGCCGCCGTGGCGCCCACCGGGATCGGCCGCATGTAGGGCCCCATGAGGCCCCGGACGAACGCCATGGGCAGGATCGCGCCGATCACGGTGAAGGTCGCGAGGATCGTGGGGTTGCCGACCTCGTCGACCGCCTCCACGGCGATCTCGGCCACCGGTCGACCCCGATTCTCGGGCAGCCGATAGTGACGCACCATGTTCTCCACGACCACGATCGCGTCGTCCACGAGGATGCCGATGGAGAAGATGAGGGCAAAGAGCGTCACGCGGTTGAGCGTGTACCCGGCGAGGTAGAAGACCGCGAGCGTCAGCGCGAGGGTCACGGGGATGGCGACCGCCACGATGCCGGCCTCCCGGAAGCCGAGAGTGAGCCAGATCAGGATGGAGACGGAGACGATGGCGATCAGCATGTGGAGGAGCAGTTCGTTGGACTTCTCGGCCGCGGTCTCCCCGTAGTTTCGCGTGACCGTGAGCTGGACGTCTCCGGGGATCATGCGCCCCTTGAGTCCCTCGACCTTGGCGAGCACCTGCTCGGCGATGTGGATGGCGTTGGTTCCCTTGCGCTTCGCCACCGTGAGGGTGATGGCCGGCGTCACGGGCGACCGGGCCTCGGCACCGGGCCCCGTGCCGAAGAAGACGTAGTCGGCGGGCTCCTCGGGGCCATCTTGGATCGTCGCCACGTCGCGCAGGTACACGGGCTTGCCGCCGTAGACGCCTACGACCACCGACCCCACGTCGTCGGCGCTCTTCAGGAAGGCGCCGGTTTCGACCAGGTACTCGCGGTTTCCGCTCGCAAAGCTGCCCGCCTGGAGCTGGCGGTTGGTCTGCTGAAGGACCGGGACCAGCATGGCCGGGGCCACGTGGCGCGAGGCCAGCCGGGCCTCGTCGAGGACGACCCGGACCTGCCGGCGCTGGCCGCCCAGGATCGTCACCTCCGAGACGTCCGGGATCGCCTTGATCTGGTCGTCCATCTGCGCGGCGAGCCGGCGCAGGGTGTAGTGGTCGTAGCGGGTGCTCGACAGCGTGAGGGCCAGGATCGGGACGTCGTCGATGGACCGCGGCTTGACGAGCGGCTGGCTCGCCCCCGGGGGAATGAGGTCGAAGTTGGCGAACATCTTCTGATTGAGCCGGACGATCGCGTTCTCCTCGTCCTGCCCCACGCGGAACCGCACGATCGCCAGGGCCATGCCCGGCGACGACGTGGAGTACACGTACTCGACGCCGGGCACCTCCCAGAGCAATTTCTCCATGGGCCGGGTGACCCGCTGCTCGACCTCTTTGGCCGAGGCCCCGGGCATCTGGACGAAGACGTCGATCATCGGGACGATGATCTGCGGCTCCTCTTCTCGGGGCAGGAGGATCACGGCGCCCACGCCCAGGAGGATGGAGGCGAGGATGATCAGCGGCGTGAGGCGGGAGTCGATGAAAGCGTGCGCGAGACGCCCCGCGGGACCCAAGGTCTTCTTCATGGCGGCGCGCCCCCTACTTCGCCACGGCAGGAGCGGGCGCCGGCGCGGACGGCTCGACGCGTGCGCCGTCCCGTACCCGGCCGGCCCCCTCGGCCACGATCCGGTCTCCCTCCGAAAGCCCCGAGAGGACCTCGAGGCGGTCACCTCGAGCCTTGCCCACGGTGATCAGGCGAAGATGCGCTGTGTTGCCCGCGTCCAGGGCCCATACCCCGGTGAGCTGCCCCTGCTCCACCACTGCGGAGCAGGGCACGGTGAGGGTAACGTGCTCGCCCGCGGGGAACAGCGCGCGGCCGAAGAGGCCCGAGCGAAGGCCGAGCCCCGGCGGGAGGTCGATCTTCACCGTGAGGGAGCGCGTCGCGGGGTCCGCCACGGGTGCGATCTCGCTCACGCGGCCCTCCAACTCACGGGTGCCTGCGGCTTCGATGCGGACCGGGACGCGGTCTCCCACGCGGAGGTGAGCCACCCGGGAGTCCTCCACCGAGGCTTCGAGCCGGTAGAGGGCATCCTCGAGCGTGATCAGGGGGACGCCGGGCGCGGCCAGCGTGCCGACCTCGGCGGTCTTGGCCGCTACGACGCCGGCGGCCGGGGCGGTCACCCTGGCGTACCCGACGTAGAGTTGGGCGTTGGAGAGGTCCGCCAGGGCCTGATCCCTCTTCGCGAGGATCTGCTTTCGCTTGGCGACGAGCGTCTCCCTCATTTCGGCGGCCCGAGCGGCCTCGGCCGTCGCGGCCACGGTGCGGGCCTCCACCTCGTCGAACTCCTGCTGGCTGACCGCCTGGCGCTGGATCAGGCGGTCGAAGCGGGCGTAGGTTGCGGCCGCGAGCTTGCGGTTCGCCTGGGCGGCGATGACGGCCTGATCCGCGGCCCCTGTCGCCCGATCGACCTCCTCCAGACCCTCGGTCGCCTCTCGGATCCCCGCCCTCGCCTTCTCCACCTGGGTCTGTGTATCGCGCGAGTCGATCTCCACGAGCACCTGGCCGGCGCGAACCCGATCGCCCTCCCGGACGGGCACGGCCACGACCGTTCCCATCACCTTGGTGGACAGGACCGCCGTGGTGCACGATCGCACCGTGCCGACCGCCTCGTAGACGTCCCGCACCGCCAGGGGCCGCATGACTTCGACCCCGACGCCACGAACGGTCGGAACGGCTTCGGGCTTGAACCCCTCGGGCTTGCCGCAGGCGGCGGCCAGGAGTCCCAGGGCGGCGATCGCGGTCTTTCGGTTCATGGTAGGCGTCTCCGTGGCGTGGGAAGCGAGGGACGGTCGGCCGAGTCTCGCAGGCGGTGCCTCACGGGCCGAAGGGGGCGACGTCGGTAAAGGTACCCGAGGCGAGCAGAACCTCGGCGTAGCCCACGTAGTGGTCGTAGCGGGCGCCAAGCTCGTTCATCCGCGCCCGGAGCACGGCAGTCTGCGCCCGGAGCACCTCGGTGACCGTCGTGAGGCCCGTCTGGTACCGGTCCTGGACGATGCGCAGCGCCTCCCCGGCCTGGACGGCGGCGCCCGCGGCCACCTTGAGACGCTCCCGAGCCGACACAACGTGCTGGTACGCCTGGATGACCTCCACCGCGATCCGGCTGGCGGTCTGCTCCCGGGCCGCGGTGGCCATGGCCAGGGAGGCGCGGGCCTGGTCCCTGCGAGCGCCCCGTCCCAAGTCGAGCAGATCGAAGCTCAGGCGCGCGCCGAAGAGGTAGTCGGTACTGTCGATCCCCAGGTCGTCGCCGCTGCCGCCGTAGGTGGCGAAGGCGGCGAGGCGCGGAAGGTACTGGCCGCTGGCTCCCGAAACCGCCGCGTCCGCGGCCCGGACCGCCGAACCCGCGCTGGCATAGTCCGGCCGCTGGGCGGCGGCGAGCTCCAGGAGGCGGTCCGGGTCCGGGACGTCGAAGGAGCGCTCGGCAAGGGTCCCGGTGAGCGTCGAGACCTCGATCACCGGCCGGCCCAGGACCGCATTGAGACCGGCGCGGCTCACCGCCACGTCTCCCTGGGCCTGAATCTGCTGCTGCCGGAACTCGGAGAGCTGGACCTCGGTGGCCAGAAGGTCGGAGCGAACCACCATGCCCGCGTCGAAGAGGTCGCGAATCCGACGCACGTCGGCCTCGGCGCTCTTGACGGCGTCCTCGGCGACCCGGGTCTTCGCATCGGCGAGCACGGCGCCGAAGTACGAGCGGACCACCTCGAACCGCAGGTGCTGCAAGACGAGGTCGCGCTGGCGCCCGGCCTGGTCCTGGCCCTCCCGTGCCTGTCGGATCCGGGTGTAGGTCTGGAACTGGTCGAACAGGGGGACCTGGAGCGAGAGCTGGGCGCGGACGTTGTTCTCCGGCGCCGGGTCATTCAATGAGTCGATCTGGAACCGGTCCGCGGTGAAGCGCTCCTGCTCCAGCAGAGAGCCGAAGACGTAGACCGGGTTGTTACCGCGCATGACGGCAGCGCTCGCTTCCAGCCGCGGGAACCAGCCCGAGCGCGCCTCCTGCAGCCGAGCGTCTGCCAGAGCCGTCCCCGAGGCGGCCTCCCGAACCATGGGATTGGCCTGGAGGGCTGCGGCTGCGGCGCCCGAGAGGGTCAGCACCGGCGGGGCGGCGGTCGCGTCGGCGTTCGCTCGGACCGCCCCGAAGAGGGCGAGGATCCCGAGGACCGCGCCGACCCCTCGACAGTTATTTCGCATCGCTGGTTCTCCCGATCGAAGGGGCAAGAGGGCCGCCAACTCTTCCTGCAACGGCCGGCTGTGTGCCGCATGTGACCCTTGGATGCGGCTGCCGGGCTGAGGACACAGGCAATCTACACGGCCGACCGGTGAATGCCAAACCGCTCAAGTCCGGCACCGCCTCGGACGATTCATAAGAATGGTGCAGCGGTCACGCAGGAGGGCGAGGTGGGCGTGGAGAAGCAGGTGCGGACGCGAGTCCTGTGGGCGGGCTCCCCGGGCAACGATCCGTCGTTCCCGACGGGCGCGTACCGGGTGGACGTCGTGCGGCCCGCGGCGCGCGCCGTGGAGGCCGTGGCCGCCGCTCAGGCCCAGGGAGACCCTTACGGGGTGTGCTTCCTCGAGTGGGGCGAGGGGGGCAGCCGTCCGGACGACCTCCTGCGGCTCGATCCGGGGCTGTTCCTGGTGCTCGAAGTGGAGGACGCGGAGGCCGGTGATGCCGCGGAGTTCGGGGCATGGGTCCGGCCGGACCGCTGCCTCGTGGTCAACCGCCCCGTGCGGCCGGTGGTGCGGCGGGGGTTGGCCGAGCACCTGGGCGCACGGTGGATCGCCGAAGCCGACGAGAAGGGCAGCCGTGCGCTGCTGGAGGCCGACGCGAGCCGAGACCGCGCCCGGGGGCGTCGCTCCGAGGAGCGACTCCAGGTCCTCTACGGGATCGTCGAGAAGCTCCACGGTTCCTCAAGTCTCGAGGGCGCGTTGCGCGTCACGCTCGGGGAGATCGCCGGGTTCCTGGGGGCCCGGACGGGCTCCGTGCTCGTGCTCGAAGGGCCGGATCGGCTCCGGGTGCTGGAGGCCGTCGGCCCGCAGAGGGAAAAGATCCTCGGCATCGAGGTGCCCCTCGACCAGAGCCGGATCGCCCGCTACGCCCTCGAGGGGCGGGAGCCGATCCTGGTGGAGGACATGCAGGAGAGCGAGCGCTTTCAGGAGTCGGAGGAGGGCATCCGGTTTCGGGCCCGGTCGATCCTGAGCATCCCGCTCTTCGCCCAGGGAGACGCGCTGGGAGTCTTGAACTTCGGGGGCGACGCCCAGGAGAGCTCGTTTACTCCCCAGGACCGGGATCTCGTCGTCACGTTGGGCCGGCACGTCGCCGTGGCGCTCGAGAAGGCGCGCCTCGTGGAGGGGCTCCGGCAGACCGTGGCGGAGTCGATCCGGGCCCTGGCCGGCGCCATCGAGGCCAAGGACCGGTACACGCGGGGCCACTCCGACCGGGTGACGCACTACTGCCGACTTACCGCCCTGGCATTGGGCGTCGCCGAGGCCGAGGTCGACGTCATCGTGCGCTCCGCGATCCTCCACGACGTGGGGAAGATCGGGGTGCCGGAGGCGGTCCTCCACAAGCCGGGGCGGCTGACCGACGAGGAGTTCGGGTACATCCAGCGGCACCCGGCGGTGGGCGTCGACATCGTGCGAGAGATCGGGGCCATGACCGAGACGCTGCCAATCATCCAGTGCCACCACGAGCGCTTCGACGGCCGCGGTTATCCCCGAGGTGTCGCGGGCGGGGCGATCCCGCTGGGCGCCCGCATCATGGCCGTGGCGGACACCTTCGACGCCATGACCTCCGACCGGCCCTACCGCGACGGGCTTCCCGCGCAGACGGCGTTCGAGGAGATCGACCGGTGTGCCGGGGCCCAGTTCGATCCCGACATCGCCCGAGCGTTTCTCGACGGCGCCCCGAGGTGGCCCGACGCCTGACCCGGCGCCGGGTGCCTGAGCGGCGGGCTCACGGCCCTACCGGACGTCGTCAGGCGTGCTTGCGAAAGAGCACGGCGCCCCACTCTCCGTCGACCTCCCGGCGCTCCGATGTGAGGCCCAGGCGGCCGTAGACGGCCTCCGCCGACGGGAGCTCCGGGACGAGCATTCCGGAGAGCAGCAGCCGTCCCCCGGGGGCGGTGCGCGCCGCGATGCCGGGCGCGAGGCCCAGGAGCACCTGGTAGAGGATGTTGGCGACCACGAGGTCGTAGCGGCCCCGGATCGCCCGGAGATCTCCGCATACGGTGAGGATCCCACCTACGCCGGCTCGCTCGGCGTTGTCCCGCGTCGCCTCGCTGGCGATGGGGTCGACGTCGACCGCGACCGCCGTCGGGACGCCCAGCAGCCGCGCCCCGATCGAGAGGATCCCCGACCCCGAGCCGACGTCGAGGAGGCTCGCGGCCGGCTCTGCCGCGAGGCATTCGTCCAAGAGGCGCAGGCACAGGCGCGTGGTCTCGTGGGTGCCCGTGCCGAAGGCGCGTCCCGGGTCCATCCGGATCACGCGGACCCGGGGGTCGCCCGGGTCCCAGCGAGCCTCCTCCCAGGAGGGGCAGACGGCCAGGCGCGCCGAGACCCGGGTCGGGCGGAAGTGGATCTTCCACGACTCCCACCAGTCTTCCTCCTCGATCCCCTCCCAGCGCCAGGTCGGGTCCGGTTCGCCGGACGTCCGGGCGTCCGCGGCGAGCCGGGCCAAGTGTGCCTCGAGGCCCTCCCGGGCCTCGGGCCGAAAGTAGGCGACCACCCCGTGCGGCTCCTGCACCGTCCCCCCTGCGCCCCACTCCACGAGGAGCGCGGCCAGGGCTTCCCGGACGGGGGGCGACGCCGCGACCGTGAGCTTGAGCCAGAGCGGGGCGGTGGGCATGGGGTCTCACCTCTTTCCTTCGGGGGGTTGTTCGCAAGGAGCGGCCGAGGGTACCCTTGGCCGGGAGTCCAGATCAATCGCCAGGGAGACGCCGCACCGATGCCCTACAAGGTTCTCGACATCTACCGCGACCTGCCCCGGACCAATTGCGGAGACTGCGGCAAGGGGAGCTGCTTCGCGTTCGCCTCGGCCGTGTACCTCGAGGGCCTGGCGCTCTCCTCGTGCCCCCACCTCGAGCCGTCCGCGCGCGCGGAGATGGAGGCGCGGCTCGCGGAGGGCCGGGCCCGGGGCGAGGGACGCCGGCCTGACTCCAGCGAGCAGGCGCTGCGCTTCCTCCTGACCAAGGTGGCCGCCGCGGACTTCGAGGCGCTCGCGCGCGGCTCGGGTGCGGGGTACGATCCGGGTCCCCCGGAGGCGCTCGAGTTCCCGTTCCTGGGGGTGCCCCATCGAGTCACCCGCACCGACGTGACCGCCTCGGCCGGGGAGGCGCCCACCGTGTGGGTGAAGATCTTCCTGCTCATCTACGCGACGCGCTCCAGCGGTGCGCCACCGGCGGGCGAGTGGGTCGCGTACCGCAGCCTTCCGAACGCGGTGAGCAAGTCGAAGTCCTTCGAGGCGGTGGGGGAGCGAATCGGTGGAGCGTTCGAGGGCCGGCTGGGGGAGCTCGACGCGGCGGCGGCCCGGCTGGGCGGCCGTCCGGCAGGCTTCGGGTCGCCGGACCGGTCCTATGTCTTCGACGCGCTGCCCCGCGTGCCCGTTCTCCTGCTCTTCTGGGACCGGCAGGAGGGGTTCCCCTCTCGGGCCTCGCTGCTCCTGGACGGGGGCGTCCTCGACTCGCTCGATCAGGAGGCGATCGTATTCCTCGCGGAGGCGTTCGGGAACCGGCTCACGGGCAAGAGCCTGGCCGAGCTGGTCGCCTGACCGCTGTGCCCCGCGGGACGGGTTCCGGTCCGGCCCAGAGGCTCAGGGGGACGGTTCCACTCCGTCTCCCCCGTCCGCGTCTTCGGCCTCCGGCGAAGGCTTGGGCCCGAAGACGCGGGCCACCACGATGCTGATCTCGAAGAGGATGTAGAGGGGACCGGCCATCAGGAGCTGGTTGAAGGGGTCTCCCGTGGGCGTGAGCACCGCGGCGACGATCAGGATGATCACCAGGGCGTAGCCTCGGTTCTTGGAGAGCAGTCGGTGCGTGATCAGCCCCATCTTCGCGAGGAAGAACACGACGACCGGGAGCTCGAAGATGAGCCCGAAGGAGAGGAGGAGCTTCAGCGGCAGATCGAGCGCCGACTCCTTCGACGGCATGGGCAGCACGCCCTTGCCGGCGTACCCGAACAGGATCGGGAAGGCCACCGGGAACACCATCCAGTACGCGAAGGACGCCCCGAGGAGAAAGAAGACCGAGGCGGCCGTGACGAACGGCCATACGTAGCGCTTCTCCTTCGCGTAGAGGCCGGGGGCCACGAACCTCCAGGCCTGGTAGAGGATCACGGGGAGCGCCAGCACCATGCCCGCCACGAACGAAACCTTGAGGTCGGTCATGAAACCCTCCAGGGGATGGAGGATCTGCATGTGGCCGCCGGCCTTGTCGAGGGCATCCTTGATCGGTCGGGAGACGAACGCGAAGAGCTGCTCGCTGAAGCCGTAGCAGGCGAAGAACCCCGCGATCACGGCGAGTCCGCTCTTGATCAGCCGCGCCCGCAGTTCCTCCAGGTGCGCGACGAACGAAAGGCGTTCCCCCTCGTCGTCCTCCTCGGGCGTGCGATCCCTCTCGTCGGCCACCGGTCACGCTCCCGGATCGGTGTTGGACGCGGTAGAGGGCTCGTCGGCGCGGGGCTCGGGTTCATTCACCGAGAGCGTGCCGGCGTCGGGCGGAGGGCCGGGGCTGCGCTGTCCCGGGGCGTCGGGTCGCGGGCCTTGGGTGTCGTCTCCGAGCGGTGCGCGCAGCTCGCGCTGCACGGTGCGCTGGATGTCGTCGGTGTACCGGCGAACCTCCGCCAGTCCCCGGCCGAGCGTGCGGGCGAGTCCCGGTAGCTTCTTCGGGCCGATGACGACGAGGGCGACCGCCAGGATGAGGAGCATTTCACCGAAACCCAGACCGAACACGGCCACCTCGCAGAGCGCAGGAGGGATTGCCCAGAATAGAGGGACGGCCGCTCGTGTGTCAAGCTGCGGCACTCCGCGCTTGACAAGCCCGAAACGGTGCTGCTATACGGTGGGCGCTTCGAGCGCGAGGTTCGAAGCCAAGGAAACGACGGACTGCGGAGGCACGTAGCTCAGTGGGAGAGCGCCTGCCCGACACGCAGGAGGTCGGCGGTTCAATCCCGCCCGTGCCTACCATCCTCCTCGTCCGACTCCTTTGACCGTGAGAGGCATCGCGTGGATGGCCCACCGGTGCCTTTCTTTTTCGGGTGACCGCGGTAACGAGCGGCGACCTCGGACCCCGCGCCGGCAGCAGGGCGCAAGCGGGGCGCACCCAGGGGGCGGAGACGAGCGAGCGGCCGGAACCAGTCGGCCCGATGCTCCGAAAGGAATCCGATGGCGTTGCAAGTGACCCTTCCTGACGGCACGGTGAAAGAGGTCGAGCCCGGAACCACCCCGGCCCAGATTGCAGAGGGCATCGGCCGGCGGCTCGCACGGGCGGCCGTGGCCGCGCGCATCGACGGCAAACTCACGGACCTCTCCACGCCGCTGTCGTCGAGCGGCACGCTGCGGCTCGTGACGGCCGAGGACCCGGACGCGCTCGACGTCCTGCGCCACTCCAGCGCCCACCTCATGGCCCAGGCCGTCAAGCGGCTCTTCGGCGCCGTGAAGGTGGCGATCGGCCCGGCGACCGAGGACGGGTTCTACTATGACTTCGATGCGCCCCAACCGTTTCGCCCCGAAGATCTCGAGGCGATCGAGCAGGAGATGGGGCGGGTGGTCAAGGAGGATCTGCCGGTGGTTCGCCGCGAGCTCTCCCGGGAGGAGGCCCTGGACCTCTTCGCGTCCCAGGGGGAGACGTACAAGGTCGAACTGATCCGCGAGCTTCCGGCCGGAGAGACGATCACCGTTTACTCCCAGGGGGAGTTCACGGACCTGTGCCGGGGGCCCCACGTGCCGAGCACGGCGCGCGTCGGCGCGTTCAAGCTCCTCTCGCTGGCCGGCGCCTATTGGCGAGGCGACGAGAAGAACGCGATGCTTCAGCGGATCTACGGCACCGCATTCGGCTCCCGGGAGGCGTTGGAGCGCCGGCTTCACCAACTCGAGGAGGCGAAGAAGCGCGACCACCGGAAGCTTGGCCGGGAGCTGGAGCTCTTCTCCATCGAGGACGAAGTCGGCCCCGGGCTCGTAATCTGGCACCCGAAGGGGGCGCTCCTGCGCACGCTCCTCGAGGACTTCGAGCGCCGGGAGCACCTGCGGCGGGGCTATCAGATCGTGATCGGACCGCAGCTCCTGCGCAAAGAGCTGTGGGAGCGCTCCGGCCACTACGACAACTACCGGGAGAACATGTACTTCACCGAGGTAGAGGGGCAGACCTACGGGATCAAACCCATGAACTGCCTCTCCCACATGATGATCTACCGCTCGAAGATCCGATCCTACAGGGATCTTCCTATGCGGCTCTTCGAGCTTGGTACCGTGTATCGGCACGAGAAGTCAGGGGTGCTCCACGGGCTCACTCGTGTTAGAGGGTTCACCCAGGACGACGCCCATATCCTGTGCACGCCGGATCAATTGCAGGATGAAATCGCAGGGATCTTGAAGTTCGTGAAGGACGTGATGGCCCTTTTCGGCTTCGAGTACGAAGTGGAACTGTCCACACGCCCTGAAAAGTCAATTGGAGATGACGCATCGTGGGAATTGGCGACTGCAGCACTCCAACAGGCTCTTGAGAACCACGGCCTCCGCTTCGACGTAAACGAGGGAGATGGCGCCTTCTACGGCCCGAAGATCGACGTCAAGCTCAAGGATGCGCTTGACAGAAGGTGGCAATGTGCTACCATCCAGGCGGATTTTACCCTGCCGGAGCGTTTCGATCTCACGTATGTGACGCCGGAAGGGGAGAAGCGGCGCCCGGTGATGCTCCACCGCGTGATTCTCGGCTCGATCGAGCGGTTCATCGGCGTGCTGATTGAACACTTCGCCGGCGCCTTCCCCGTGTGGCTCGCCCCGGTGCAAGTCGTCGTCCTGCCCATCACCGATCGCCACATCCCCTACGCCCGGACGGTGGAGGGGGTCTTGCGCTCGAGAGGGGTACGGGTCGAGCTCGACGACCGAAACGCCAAGCTCGGGTACAAGATTCGGGAGGCTCAGCTCCAGAAGGTGCCCTACATGGTGGTGGTGGGCGACAAGGAAGCGGCGGACGGCGCCGTGTCTCCCCGGCTGCGCACGGGAGAGGAACTGGCCATGCTGCCGCTGGACGAGTTCGTCCGTCGGCTTGAGGAAGAGGCGAGCCCGCGCTTGCCCTGACGCTTCACCCGCACCCGATCCGAGGAGGTGTCTCATCGCAACAGAGCAACCGAGAGTCAACCGCATGATCCGCAGCCGGGAGGTGCGCACCATCGGGCCCGAAGGCGACCAGCTGGGCATCCTGACGATCGAGAGGGCCCTCGCCATGGCCGAAGAGTTGGAGCTCGATCTCGTCGAGGTCGCGCCCCTGGCGAGGCCCCCGGTCTGCAAGATCATGGATTACGGGCGCTTCAAGTACCACCAGGCCAAGAAGGCGCAGGAGGCGAAGAAGCACCAGACCGTGATCCAGGTGAAGGAAGTGAAGGTTCGACCCAAGACCGAGGAGCACGACTTCCAGGTCAAGCTCAAGAAGATTCAGGAGTTCCTGGGGGCGGGCGACAAGGTCAAGGTGACCGTGATGTTCCGGGGGCGCGAGGTGACGCTGCCGGAGCGGGGTCTCGAGCAGCTGCAGAAGATGCTCGCGCAGCTGGAAGACGCGGCGAAGGTGGAGCAGCCGCCCCGGATGGAGGGGCGAACCATGTTCATGCTCCTCGCCCCCTCGGCCAAGGGCCGGTAGGGTGGGGAAATGGTCGGCCCGGGCGGGCCGTTGGAGGAAGAGATGCCGAAGCTCAAGACCAATCGAGGCGCGGCGAAGCGTTTCAAGGCGACCGCCAAGGGACGTCTGAAGCACCGCCGTGCGTTCCGGAGCCACATCCTGACGAGCAAGGAACACAAGCGCAAGCGTCAGATTCGGCGGACCGGCTACGTGGATCCCAGCAACATGAGCCTCCTGAAGCAGCTCCTGCCCTACGCGTAAGTTTCCCAACCGAGCTCCGGTTCCCAGCGCCTCATCCCCGGGTCTGCCAGGTACCCTCGGGATAGGTGGGCGGAACCGCCCGAGGTCCGGAGCCGAACGATTGTGAGGAGAAAGCCATGGCACGCATCAAACCGTCGGTTGCGTCGCGCAGTCGACGTCGAAAGATCCTCAAGCAGACCAAAGGGTTCCAGGGTGGGCGCCGGCGCCTGCTACGCACGGCCACGGAGGCCCTCCACCGCGCGTGGGCGTACGCCTACAACGACCGCAAGCTGCGCAAGCGCGAGTTCCGCGGGCTCTGGATCTCCCGGATCAGTGCCGCCGCCAAGATGAACGGCATCTCTTACAGCCGGCTCATCGACGCGATGAAGAAGACTGAGGTTCAGCTCAACCGCAAGATGCTGGCGGAGATCGCGGTGCGCCACCCGGAGGACTTCGCCCGCCTGGTCCAGGGGATTCGCCCCACCTAGCGTGTTCGGTCCCCCATCGACCCCAGCTCCAGGGAAACGCACATGAAAGCGCAGCTTCGGGCCCTCGAAGCCGAGGCCTTGGCCCGGATTCGGTCGGCCCCCGATCTCGCCGAGGTGGAGAAGGCCCGCGTCCAGTACCTGGGGCGCAAGGGCGCGCTGACCGGAAGCCTGCGCGACATGGGGCGGCTCTCGGCGGAGGAGCGGCCCGAGGTCGGCAAGGTTGCCAACGAGGTGAAGGGAGCCATCGAGGCCGCTCTCTTGGCGCGGGAAACCGAGCTTGCGGGTACGGCCGAGACCGAGCGTTTCACCGCCGAGGCTCTGGACGTCACCCGCCCTGGACGCGCGTCGACGCGGGGAGGGCTCCACCCGCTCACCCTGGTCGTGCGGGAGATCCTCGACATCTTCGTCCGGATGGGGTTCGGCGTGGCCGAGGGGCCGGAGGTCGAGAAGGAGTACTACAACTTCGAGGCCTTGAACATCCCCGCCCACCACCCCGCCCGTGACATGCAGGACACCTTCTACGTCGCGCCCGGCGTGGTCCTGCGGACGCACACCTCGCCGGTGCAGGTGCGGGTGATGGAGGGCCAGCCCCCTCCGGTGAAGATCGTGGCGCCGGGGAAGGTGTACCGGTGCGACTCGGACGTGACGCATTCGCCCATGTTCCACCAGGTGGAGGGGTTGCTGGTGGACGAGGGCGTGACCTTCGCAGACCTCAAGGGGGTTCTGGCGTCCTTCCTGCGCGTCTACTACGGCCCGGACACCCGGGTGCGGTTTCGGCCGAGCTACTTCCCGTTCACCGAGCCGAGCGCCGAGGTGGACATCCAGTGCGTCCTCTGCGGCGGGCGCGGGTGCCGCACCTGCGGAGGGAGCGGGTGGCTCGAGATCCTCGGCTCCGGCATGGTGGACCCGGCGGTCTACGGCTTCGTCGGCTACGATTCCGAGAAGGTGCAGGGCTTTGCCTTCGGCCTCGGCGTGGAGCGGATCGCGATGCTCAAGTACGGCGTCGACGACATCCGGCTCTTCTATGAGAACGACCTGCGCTTCCTGACGCACTTCTCCTGAGGCCCCGATGCGGATCAGCCTGCAGTGGCTCAAGACCTATGTGGACGTGGCAGAGTCGCCGGAGGACCTGGCGCACCGGCTGACCATGGGCGGTCTCGAGGTCGGCTCGGTCGAGCGGCTGGGCGAGGGGATCTCCGACGTCGTGGTCGGCCAGATCCTCGAGAAGGGGCGCCACCCCGACGCCGACCGGCTGAGCCTGTGCCGTGTCACCGACGGCGCCGAGACCTACGACATCGTCTGCGGTGCTACGAACATGGTGGCCGGGGACAAGGTCGCCCTGGCGCGGGTCGGCGCGAAGCTGCCCGGCGGCGTCGAGATCCGCAAGGCGAAGATCCGGGGGCAGACCTCGCTCGGCATGATGTGCTCCGAGCGGGAGCTCGGCCTGTCGGAGGGGCACGAGGGAATCCTGATCCTTCCCGCGGAGACGGGCGTGGGGGAGCGGCTCGTGGACGTCCTGGGCCTTCCGGACGCGATCCTCGAGGTGGAGATCACGCCCAACCGGCCGGACTGCCTGTCGCTCGTGGGCGTGGCCCGGGAGGTGGTCGCCATCACGGGCCGGGAGTTGCGCATCCCCTCTCCGCGGGTGCCCGAATCGGGCTCCGCCGTGGAGGGGCAGACTTCCGTCGAGATCCTCGCACCCGACCTGTGCCACCGGTACGCGGCCCGCCTCATTCGCGGCGTCCGGATCGGCCCGTCGCCCTCGTGGATGCGGCGACGGCTCCTGTCCGCGGGCGTGCGGTCGATCAACAACGTGGTCGACGTGACCAACTACGTGCTCCTCGAGCTCGGCCACCCGCTGCACGCCTTCGACTTCGCGAGGTTGCGGGGCGGCCGGATCGTGGTGAAACGGGCCGGGGAGGGAGAGGTCTTCACGACCCTCGACGGGCAGGCCCGGCGCCTGGACTCCGAGAGCCTCGTCATCTGTGACGGCGAGGGCGCGGTGGCGCTGGCCGGGATCATGGGAGGGCTCAACTCCGAGGTCGGCGACGACACGGTCGACGTGCTGCTCGAGAGTGCGTACTTCCTGCCCACCAACATCCGGCGGACCTCGAAAGCACTGGGGCTTCGAACCGAGGCCTCGTACCGCTTCGAGCGGGGCGCCGACGTCGAGGGGTTGGTCCGGGCCCTGGATCGCTCCGCCGAGCTCATCGTCGAGCTCGCCGGGGGATCGGTGGCGAAGGGTGTCTGGGACGCCTACCCGACGCCGCATCCGGTCCGGCGGATCGACCTTCGGGTCGCCAAGATCGCCTCGGTCCTCGGCGTCGCGGTGGAGGGGCCGGCGGCGGCGCGGGCAATGGAGTCCCTGGGCCTTCGCGTGACCGGCCGAACGGACGAAGCGCTCGAGGTCGAGGTCGGGTCCCACCGCGTGGACCTCGAACGCGAGATCGACCTGATCGAAGAGGTCGCCCGCGTACGAGGGTACGACGGGATTCCAGAGACCCTGCCCCGGGTGCCCATGTCGTCCGAACCCCCGCCGCGCGCGACGGTCCTGGCCGACGCGGCGCGCGACCGCCTCGCAGGCCTGGGGCTGCGGGAGGCGATCACCTACAGCTTCATCGACCCCAGGGAAGACGACCGTCTGGCGCTTCCGGCCTCGTCGCCGCTGCGGCCGAAGGTCGTGCTCCAGAACCCGCTGAGCAGCGAGACCGCGGTCCTTCGCACAAGCCTTCTCCCCGGGCTGCTCCAGGCCGCCAGCCTCAACACCCGCCGCCAGCTTCGCGACGTGCGGCTCTTCGAGGTCGGCCGGACGTTCCACCCTCGGGAGGGGGCGGACCTGCCGACCGAGGTGCTCCGGGCCGGGGCCGTGATCACCGGCCGGCGGCACCCTCTGGCGTGGTGGGCGCCCTCGGAGCCCGCGGACTTCTACGACGGCAAAGGCGCGGTGGAGGAGTTGCTCGCCGGGCTGGGGGTTCGGGGGGTGGTGTTCGACGTCGACACCGGGTGCTCGTGGCTCCAACCCGGACGGGCGGCGCGCGTGCGGGCCGGCGAGCGAGACCTGGGGTGGTGCGGCGAGGTTCATCCCGCCTGCCGCTCCGCCTACGAGATCCCGGCTGCGGTGGTCGCCTTCGAAATCGACCTGGAGGCAGCCTCCGCGGCGGCCTGGGCGCCCGATCACTTTGCCGGCCTCGCCCGGTACCCGTCCGTGGAGCGCGACCTCGCGTTCCTGGTCGGCTGCGGCGTGTCGACCCGTCGGTTCCTGGACGTGATCGCGGAGGTGCGCTCACCCCTCGTTCGTTCGGTGGTGCTCTTCGACGCCTTCGAGGGAGGGCGCCTTCCGCCCGGAACCGTGAGTCTTGCCTTCCGAGTTACCTACCGCGCCGACGACCGAACCCTCACCGAGGCCGAGGTCTCCGACGTAGAGAAGATCATTGCCGAGCGCGTCGCAGGCGCCCTCGGCGCGAGGCTGCGCGATGCGTGAGCGAGCGGGGAACGTGCCAACCATGGAAAGGAGCAGAAGAACGGCCATGACCAAGTCCGATATCGTCGAGAAGGTCCACGAGCGAGTCGGAAGTTTCTCGAAGAAGCGCTCGTCCGAGGTGGTCACCCTCGTGCTGGACCTCATCAAGGAGGCGTTGGAAAAAGGCGACAAGGTCAAGATCAGCGGCTTCGGAAACTTCGAGATCCGAAACAAGGAGCCGCGCAAGGGCCGGAATCCGCAGACCGGCGAAGAGATCGTGATCTCGGAACGCCGGGTGCTGACCTTCAAGGCCAGCCAGGTGCTCAAGGAGCGCCTGAACGGATAACGGCGTTGCGCTCCGGGGGGTGCCCCTGCTATCATCCAGCCCTCCTCTCGGCTGAGAAGGGCGACCCGTGGGGCCACAGGCGATCCCCCAGAAGCTGTACTACCGCCTCGGCGAAGTGGCCGAGGTCGCGGGAGTCAAAGAGCACGTCCTCCGCTACTGGGAGGCCGAGTTCGCGTTTCGGGCGTCCGGGAAGGACGAAGGAAACCAGGGGCTATACACCCAGAAGGATCTCGAAAAGGTCCTGGCCATCAAGAAGCTCCTCGTCGAGGAGCGCCACTCCGTCGCGAGCGCCAAGAAGAGGCTGCGCGATGAAATTGTGAAGGTCAGGGACGCGGATCCTCGCGAGGAGCGGAAGCGCCTGCTTCGGCAGGTTCTCTCCGAGGTGGGAGAGTTGGTGAACATCCTGGATCGGCCGTGAAGTCCACCCGGGCCGAGCCCAGGTACGATCGTGTCGGGACGTAGCGCAGTCTGGTAGCGCACCTGAATGGGGTTCAGGGGGTCGGAGGTTCGAATCCTCTCGTCCCGACCAGCAAAGCCAAGGGGTTACAGGTTGCGGCCTGTAACCCCTTTGTGCTTTGTGGTCCTGGGGTACACGCTGGCGTACTCAGCGGGTCCCAGAGGCGGCGATCAACGCCGGGGCACAAGGGGGAGGCTGGCAGACCGTCAACGACCTGCGCCTCGGTGGCGTGGTGAAGGAAGAACAAGATGCTCGATGCGGATACAATCGTTATTGGGTCCGGCGCCGGAGGGCTCACGGCAGCTTTGGCCTTGGCGCAAGCGGGCGAACGCGTGCTTGTGTTAGAACGACACGCCATACCAGGAGGATTGTGTCAAAGTTTTCAGAAGGGAGGCTACCGCTTCAGCCCCGGCGTCCATTACATAGGGGAACTTGGTCCAGGGGGATCATTGAGGAGCATTTATGAAGGGCTAGGCGTCGCAGGCGACTTGACTTTCCTTGAGATGAACCCCCAGGGGTTTGAGCACATTTATATCGGAGACGAGATCTTCGACCTTCCCAGTGGCAAGGATGCCATGGTCGAGCGCTTCACCGAGCGATTCCCGGACCAAGCCAAAGGGATCCACGACTACCTCCATCTTGTCTATACGGTCTGCAAGGAGATGGCCTGCATCCCAGACACCAAGAGTTTCCTGGACTTCCTGACCGTTCCCTACCGGACTCGGCACATGGGTCGTTACGGGCTCTACAGCCTCGAAAGGATCCTTCGAGAACGGATCTCCGATCCGTTGCTACGCGCTTTTCTCTCCATTCAATGCGGCGACCACGGTCTGCCCCCTTCCAAGGTCCCCTTTGTCCTGCACGCGCCGGTGGCGGGGCATTATGTCAACGGCGGGTACTACCCACTTGGGGGTGCCACCTCCATACCGACGGCCTTGATCCGGGGCCTTCGCAGAGAAGGAGGGAACATTTGGTTGTCGAGCCCGGTCGAAAAGATACTGATCGAAAAGAGAGGTGGTCGGCGGCACGCGATCGGGGTCCGCCTTGGGGCGGGCGTCGAGCTTCGTGCCAACCGAGTGGTTTCCAATGCCACCCCGCATGTCACCTATGAGCGCCTCGTGGGCCGACAGCACCTCAGTTCTGGCCTCCGGCGAAAGCTCGACCGCACGACCTACTCCATAGCGGCTCTGACCCTCTTTCTGGCCACCGATCTCGACCTCGAATCCATGGGCATGGATTCCGGAAACTATTGGTACGCTCCCAGCGGAGATTTCGAATCCATATTTGTCAATGCTCAGGACCCAGACACGGTAAACGACCCACTCCCTGGCCTATGTTTTGGGATCACCAGCATAAAGGACCCAAGCAATTCACAGAGCGGCCATCACACCATAGAAGTTGTGCGTCTTATTACGTATGAAGCCTTCAGACCCTACGCAGCAACGATACATGGGAGCCGACCGGAAGGGTACATAGCACTAAAGAGCAAACTGACTGCAGCCATACTGAGTTCACTCCAATTATTTATTGCAGGTATCGGAGACCACGTGGTGTTTAGTGAGCTGGGGACCCCGCTTACGAACGACCACTACGTAGATTCTACAAGAGGTGGCTGCTATGGAACCGAGAAGGTGCTGAAACAAATCGGCCCGTTCAGCTTCAAACAATTCTCGGAGATCGACGGCCTTTGCCTTTGCGGCGCAAGCACTCTCGGCCATGGCGTGTCTGGGGCCACGATGTCCGGACTCGCACTTGCTGGAGGAATCCTGGGTTGTCGGCCGAAGGAACTGCTCAGGGCAACGGGCCACGAATTGCGAATCATCCAGGCGGGACAACGCGATCATTGATGGCCAAGGAATGCGCTCGGACACCACGCTGCGTGGGGAAAAGGGCGCCGCCTGAGCCCAGTTTCAACGGAGCGCGCGCAGCGTTGAGGAGCAAGCGGACGGAGTTCGAGGTTTGAGTGCCAAAGCGCATGGCGCGGACGGGTCCTTGGTGCAGGGCTGCCTGATGGTGGGCCAGCCTGTTGACGATTACCCAGGTTCCCGGGACCGCTTGCAGCCCCATGCGACCCCTCTCACGATCCGCCGCTCTTGTCGTCGCCCCCCTGCTCCAGGCTGCCCTCGCCGCCGGCGACTTCTCCGGTCACGTGGTCGCCGTCACCGACGGCGACGCGGTCAGGGTCCTCGACGGTAGACCTGAGGTGAAGGTGCGCCTCCACGGTGGATCAGACGTGAACTTTGACCCTCCTCGTCAGCCGAGGGTGCAGCGGCCTCTGTCCTCACTTACCCAACGGCACGTTGAACTTCGCCCGGAACTCCTCTTCCCATGCCGTCGACCATACCATCTTCCATGTGTCACCCTTCTTCACCTCGATGGTCTTCGCTTGAATCGCGTTGTATTTTTCGCTCATCTCGCCAGCCACCCGAACCCTCTCGGTGATGTGCCTCGCCAGAACCGCTCTATCGACGTTGGGTACGAAAACCCACTGCTTATCTCCCACGCTGACCACGAAGACCCTTTCGTTGGTTATGACGGGATCTTCCATGTCAACCGGGCATCCAATGTTGTTTATGACGCAGTTGTATCCAACGATGTTGCCCTCGATCTTTTTCTCTTCGCTCCTTGCAGTCATCGGTGACAAGACCACCAGCAACGCTGCCAACAAAAGGGTAGATTTCAGAGTCATCTGACACTCCTCTCGGTTATTGTTGCGTTGGTCGTCTTGTGATCGGGGGAAGGGCTCGCCGGCATCCAGCGATTGACGACGGAAACCGAGCTCCAGCGTGAAGAACTGCGGCGTCAGGCCCGCCTAGGGCTCCCGCAGTTTCGCCAGATCCTCCGCTGGGCCGTGGAGCTCCAAGCGGCCAAGGTCTCTCACTTCCACCACTTCTTGGAGCAGCGGGCCGATGTACTTGAGATGGGCGAGCAAGGCCTCGGCGTACCCCGCGCGCGGGGGCAAGATCGCCGTCGAAGCTGAAGCCGTAGCAAAGGCAGCCCGGCTTCCGACTCGTCTGTGCGACACAACGCTCACACATGGCCTTGAACGCCCGGAGCTTCCCGGCGCGAACCGTGAAGTGCGCGTGAAGCACGGGACAATGGTGCAGCACCTGTCTTGGGTCGCAATGGTCTCATTCCTTTTCTCCGCTGCTGTGCGGGCGCGAGGCCCGCACAGCCAGCGAATGCGGTCCTCGTCTTGCCCAGATCTCGCATCGGGCACCGAGCGCCCGTCCGGGAAGAGCGCGAGATGCCGGTCCTGGGGCTCGGTGGCTTCTACGAAGGCCTCAATAGGCACCGAAAAGCACCCTCGCCCGCGGTTTTCCGGGCAAAGTCACAACAAGTGCGGAAGTTGGTTCAGCAGCACGCATGGGCCATCAGTACACTCCACAGATGCCGTCGATGGCGAGTTCCTCGACGCAGATCTCCTCCAGAACTAGAGGATCCTCCAGCATCGGTTGAAGGATGGTTTCGGTGGCGGTCTCTTCCACGGAGCATCTCCTCTGGAGTAGGCGGCCGGCGGCCTCCCCGGCCTTCGGCCGGCCGGAGTTCAGCAGCCAGTCAGACATAGGATCTTGTGCCATTATGCACCGAGGGCCCGGCGGCGAGCGGCCTAGAACACGTGGAGAAGCCTCACCCCGAAGGTGTCGGTCTTGGGGCCGCTCTTCACGGCGAAGTCGCTGCGGTACTGGACCAGCAGCTGATAGCTCGAGGCGATCCCCATTCCGACCGTGACTTGGGCCGCATGGTTGTTCAATGCGTCGTGCTGCTTTTCGCCGTCTACCTCTGTCTCGCCGCCCACGTGATAAAAGTAGTCCACAGCCGCGTATATATCCTTGGCTAGGTCATAGCTCAGATGGGTTTCTAGGGTCGCCACTCCCTCCTGTTTCTTCGTGGTGCTGTCTGCTCCGTAGTCGTTATTGTTCCCGTATATTTCGTAGGCGGCGATAAGGTCCCAATACGTCTTGGCTCCAAGTCCTTTGACGAACCCTGCTTCTCCTTTGAACGCCCATCGGTTCGCACCCATGTTGAGTGGCCTTTTGTTATCGTAGGCGCCGATGGGCACGGTCAGGAAGGGAGTTACGCCGAACCAGGTCTTCGTGTCGGGGTTGTTCACCAACCAGATCGTGGACACAAGGATGGGGTCGGAAATGCCGTTGGCGGAGAGGTGGGCCCCGCCGGTGTCGACCTCCGCATTGCCGGCGGGGATGAGCACCTGAGGGTCGGCTACGAAGGGCCCGATCTTCGTGAAGTAGACGGGCCTGAGGATCGCCACGTTCTGGACCAGGTTGAAGTCGTCGCTTTGGACGTCACCGTCACCATAAAGCTTGTGGCCGAAGGAATGTTTGAAATACGTGATGAAGAGCGACGTTCCCGGTGGGGCTGGGATGTAGTCCCTGGCGTCATCGTCGGCAAGCGCGAGCACTGGCGCGCACAGCAGGGAGCCTAGAATGACCGCACCGACCAATGTCTTCATAATCTGCCTCCTTCACGAGGGGTGCGGAGCGAAGCGCTCCGCTGCTCTGGTCCTTGGTCGCCTTTACGCCGCGCCTTCGCCACTTCCGGCCTTCCCTGCCGGGCGACGGTTTGCATGACGGGGCCGATACAAGCCCCGTGCCCGTCCGGCCCGTACCGGGCAAAACAATGTTTGCTTTGGAGGACAGTCCACCGGCGGGTATTATGCCCTTGCGAGGGGATGGGAGGGGACGCTTCGAGACAGGGTTTGTTCTGATCCGAAACAGGGGAATTTGTCCGATTATCGGACAGGCAGAGGGTCAAGTAAGGAGACGGGGGCTTCGGGGGTCGACGCGGGAGTTGCTCATGCACAGCAACAGTAGCCTGGGGTTTCCCAAGGAACGCCGCAAGATCGACCATCTCTGGGATCGATTCATCGTAAAGAGAGACCTCAACTCGGCGGAAGCCGAGGATCCCCAGCAACGGCTGATAATCAGCGAGTGGGAGAGGTGCAGGTCCCTGGGGGTGGATCCCCGGTTGCGCTTCGGCGTCACCGTGTCCGCCGCGAACTATGAGAAAACCCTGCAGGACCAGGGGTGGATCCTCCGCGTGATCCGGCCGATTCTCCAGAAGACCGCCGACCTTCTGCAGGTCCGCGGGGTATTCCTCTTCACCGAGCCCTCAGGGACCGTGATCTTCGCCGCCGGCGACGCGCACACCCGGGTCAAGCTGGCCGATTCCATCAACGTGGTCGAAGGCTCGACGTGGGCCGAGTCGAACGCCGGCAACAACGGCATGGGAACCGCGGTCGTCAAGCGCTCCCCGGTCTACGTGTTCTCCTCCGAACACTACTGCCAGGGCTGGCACGATTTCGCGTGCGCCGCCTCGCCTGTTCTCGACCCGTTCTCCGGCGCGGTGGTTGGAGTTGTGGACATGAGCACCCTGGAAAAGGACTACCGGGAAGACGCGGTGGCCCTCGTGTACACGCTCTCGAGCCTGATGAGTACCGAGCTCCGGCTCAAGCTGGAGGTGGAACGCCTCCAGCTCATCAGCCAATACACCGATTTTTCGACGCGCTACCCGAATGACGACGTACTCATCGTCGACCGGCTGGGGCACGTCGTCCGGAGCAGCCGCCAGACCGACAACGAGGCTGGGGACGCCGGCCCCGCGACTGCGTCAACCTCCGACGCGCCCGTGCACACGCACCAGGTCTGCGGCTCGGACCAGCAAGAGGAAATCGGGACTCTGTACGTCATGAACCGCCGAGGACCAAGCCGCAAGCCGGTCCCAGGTTCCCGATTGCCGGGTCTTGCCGCCTACGGCGAGTTCGTTACCGCGAGCAACCAGATGAAGACGATCCTGGAAGCCGTGGAGAGGGTCATCCCGACCAATGTCAACGTGTTGCTGGTCGGGGAAACGGGCACCGGCAAGGAACTCATCGCGAGCTACGTGCACAACCAGAGCGAGCGCCGCTCCGGGCCGTACATCGCCGTGAACTGCGGGGCGATCAGCCGCGAGCTCTTCGAGAGCAAGTTCTTCGGGTATGAGCGGGGCGCCTTTACGGGCGCAGACCCCAGGGGCAGAAAGGGAGTCTTCGAGAGCGCCCAGGGGGGCACCCTTTTTCTGGACGAAATCGGTGAGCTCCCGCTTGAGATCCAGGCATCCCTTTTGCGCGTGCTCGACACGGGCCGGTTTCGGCGCGTGGGCTCCGAGACCGAGCTGACGACCGACTGCCGGCTCATCGCGGCGACCAACCGCAGCCTCCTCAAGGAGATTCGACTCGGGACCTTCCGGTCGGACCTTTACTACCGCCTCGGCGTCGCGGTCTTCTCGATTCCGCCCTTGCGAGAGCGGCCTCTCGATATCCGCGCGCTGATCGAGCTCATGGCCGCTTCGTTCTCCAGAAAGTACAGTCTGCCGCCGAAAACGTTTACCCCCGAGGCAGTCAAGACCCTGCTCGAGTACCCGTGGCCGGGAAACGCACGAGAGCTTCGCAACCTCGTCGAATCGATGGTCATCTGCGCGCGGGACCCCGTTCGGGTCGAGGATCTCCCCGCGCCCGTACTGGATTGGACGCGGGGCCAGGGCTTTCCCGCGGGGGTGGCGCAAAACACGTCTCGGGAGCCGGCCGGGCAAGCGAGCTACAGCATGCGCGAAAACGAACGGAAGCTCATCATTGCCGCCCTGCGCAACTCAAAGAGCATCAGCGAGGTGGCGAAGAGCCTGGGCATCTCCCGCTCCACCCTATACCGGAAGTTCGTTGATCTAGGAATCGTGCCCGAGGAGTACGTGGGGCTCTACTAGAGCCGGCGTACCAAAGGAAGGGCCGGTCCGCGCTTCCGCGGTCCGGCCCCCACAGCCTTTGACTACCGGCGCCCGCCTTCAGCCCGGCGACATTCTGCCTGCCATCGCGCGTTTCAGCAGCTCCACGGTCTCCGCGTCTTCAAGCGTGGTCACGTCCCCCTGGATGGTGCCAGTGACTCGCACGTCGCGGAGCACCCTGCGCATGATCTTGCCCGAGATCGTGGTGGGCAGCTTTTCGAGGAAGAGGATCTCGCCCAGCTTGGCGTACGACCCGATCCGTTTTCCGACCTCCGCGTTGATGCGGTTTCGGAGCTCGTCGCTCTCGAGGATTCCCGGTTTCAACTGGATGAAGCCGGACGGAATTTGTTCCTTGATCGGGTCCAGGATCCCGATGACCGCCGCGGCCTGCACCTCCGGGCAGTGCATGATGGCCCCTTCGATCTCCGAGGTGGTGAGCCGGTGTCCAGCGACGTTGATGGTGTCGTCGAGGCGGCCGAGGACCCAGAAGTAGCCGTCCTCGTCGATCACCGCCTCGTCCTGCACGAACCAGATCCTCTGTCCGTCGTAAGTGCGCAGATACTCCGAGATGTACCTCTCGTGGTCGCCCCACAGGGTGTGAGCCGCCCCGGGCACCGGCTTGCGGAAGATCATGTTTCCTCGCCCGTTTCGGGACACGTCTCTTCCGGAGTCGTCCGTCACCGCCACGGCCGGGCCGGCCATGACGCTGTCGATGCGGCCCATGGCGCCGGGTTTCATGGGAACGAGGAACGCGGGTGGCTGAATGACGCAGCCGCCCAGTTCGGTCATGTCGCCCACGTTGTTCAGGTAGATCTTCGACCGGCCGAGATCCTCGAAGGTCCACCTCCAGAGCTCCAGACTGAGGGGCTCGCCCATGCAGAGCATCAGGTCGAGCCTCGAGAGATCGTGACGCTGGGCCAGCTCGTTTCCCGCCGCGCGGAGCATCCGGAGTACCGTGGGTGCAAGGTGCACCTTGTTTACGGCGTACTTCTCGACGGTCACGTACAGCCGTTCCAGCGACGGCACCGCAAAGGCTGCACCTTCCTGCCAGATCAGCGTCGCGCCGTTGAGCCAGACCGGCAGAATGGCATGGCACTCGCTGCCTGCCCACGCGTTGTCGTTGAGCGAGTAGAAGACATCGGAAGGATGCAAGGCGGATTCCACCTTGCCGCCGAGGCAGGTCTGCACAGCGAGCCCCACGCCGGCCAACGCCGCACCTTTGGGCTTTCCGGTGGTGCCGCTCGTGTACATGACGATCTGGATTTCGTTGGCCTCGACCCAGACGGGGGGGCACTCGCCGTCGGTGCCGGCCACGAGCTCGCTCTGCCACAGGTCTCGGCCCTCGAGCATTTCAGCGTTGCCCACGTTCCGGCAGACGATCACGCGCTCGACGCTCGGCACCTCTTGGAGCGTCTCATCGATGATGGCCTTGAGGGGCACCACTTTCCCCCTCCGGTAAGACCCATCCATCGTGACGAGCAGGGTCGGCTGGAAATCGTTCAGCCGCGCCCGGAGCGCGTCGACCGAAAGCCCGGTGAAGAGGGGCGTGAAGACCATCCCGAGCCGGTACGCGGCCAGCACCGCGATCGCAGCCGCCGGCGAGTTGGGCAGGAAGATCGCGATCCTTGAGCCCTTTCCCGCGCCCAGCCGCTTCAACCCGTTGCAGAACCGGCAGACCTCCCTCAGGAGCATCTGGTACGAGTACGTCTCGGTCCGCTGACCCGTCTCGTCTTCCCAGATCAGCGCCAGTCGATTGCCGCCATCCTTTTCGACGTGCCGGTCCAGCATGTTGTAGCAGACGTTCGCGTACCCGCCGCGGAAGAAGAGAAACTCGTTTGCGTGCGGGATCCCCCCCTCGAGGGTCTTCTCCCACGGAGTGTGCCAGTCGATGTCTGCAGCTACCTCGGCCCAGAACGCTTCGTAGTCGTTGTGCACGAGCTCCGTGAGGTGCCGGAGTCGCCCGGCATCGAGGGCCCGATTCCGACTTGGGTCCATAGAAACGAGCTCTCGCCTTTCCCACGGTATGATTGCCGCTTGCTCAGACATGGGAAGTTCCTCCTTGTGATCGGCTGCGGGGACGGTACCGGTCGCGTGCGTCAGCCTCCCGCTAGGGCCTGCGCCTGTCTTTCCCCGACCCTTGTTTGGATGAACGAGATGATCTCCTTTAGCGAGCTGCCGGGGCCGAAGACCCCGTCGATGCCGGCGTCCCGGAGCGCGGACAGGTCTCTCGGCGGGACTGCGCCGCCTAGGACCACGAGGACGTTGCTCGTACCCTTTCGGCGAAGCAGTTCCGGCACTCTGGGCGCAAGCGCGAGGTGATTGCCCGACAGGCTGCTCAGCCCGATGACGTCTACGGCCTCCTGCACAGCGGTCTCGACGATGGCCTCCGGGACCTGGTTCCCGAGGAAGATCACTTCCATGCCCGCGTCCCGAAGTGCCCGGGCCACAACGACGCTTCCCCGCCAGTGGGCATCGAGACCCAGCCGGGCCAACACCAACCGAATCCTTCCGCTCATGCTCTTCTCCTCGCCGCCGTCCACGGCCGCACCACCGGATGTCGAAGACCCCGTTGGATCCTTCCGCGACAGGTTCTCTGTGGTGGTCCTTTCAAACTTCACGCATCAGTTCGCTTCTCCAACTCCGGGATTCGCACGCCCCGTCTGCGGAGGCACGCAGGCCGCATCCTAGAACAGGGGCGGGTTCCAGATCCCGGTGCGCCCTTTGATCAGCTCCGAAACCTCTCCCTCGGTAATCGGGACCTTTACCGCCTCCACGAGAACGTCCATCAGGTTGCCGCCTGTGTCCCAGGCGCGTGCCACGTCGTCCAGGGCTCCCTGGACGCCCGCTGCGCTCCGGGTCCGCCGGATCCGGTCAAGCTTCTTCCGCTGGACCTCCAAAGCCTCCGGGACCTCGAAGAGAGGAACTTCCGCGGGCTCTTCCGCCATCTGGAAGCAGTTGACGCCCACGATCTTGCGCGTACCGTCCTCGATGCCCTTCTGATGCTCGGAAGCGGCCAGGGCGATCTCCTGGTGGATCCAACCGCTCGAGACGGTTTTGAGGAGTCCCCCGAGGTGGTCGATCTTCTCCATGACCGACAGGATCCTCTGTTCCATCTCGTTGGTCAGTGCTTCGACAAAGTAGGAGCCACCCAGTGGGTCTGCGGTCTGCGTGACCCCGGTTTCGTGCTGGAGCACCTGTTGGGTTCGAAGCGCGATCAGCGACGACATTTCCGTGGGCGTGCAGAGGGCCTCGTCGTAGCCGTCTACGTGCACCGACTGCGCGCCGCCGAGCACCGCGGAGAGAGCGTGGTACGCAGCCCTGGCGATGTTGTTCATCGGCTGCTGGGCCGTAAGCGCTGCGCCCGTCGTCTGCACGTGGAAGCGCAGGATGCGGCACCTCGGGTCCTGGACCCGGTAGCGTTCCCCCATGATCCGGCTCCAGACCCGCCGCGCGGCGCGGTACTTGGCGATCTCTTCGAAGAAGTCGCTGCTGGCCGAGAAGAAAAAGCTCAACCTCGGGGCGAAGTCCTCGACCCGCAGCCCGCGGCGCAGGAGCTCTTCGGTGCAGGAGATCGCGTTCTGGAAGGCGAACGCGATCTCCTGGACGGCCGTACAGCCCGCCTCGCGATAGTTGTAGCCGGAGAAGCTCACGGGGTTCCACCGCCTGGCCCAGCGGCTGCAGTGCTCGATGGCGTCGCAGCTCAGGCGAAACGAGGCGTCCGGCGGCAACACCCCCGGGGCTGTCGTCACGACCGTCTCCATAAGGAAGTCGTTTTGGCTCGTTCCGGCCAGAGAGTCCCGGGGAAGGCGGCGGCGGTCGGCATCGGCGAAGAACATCGATTGGATCGAAATGTTGCAGATCGGCTGGCAGGTGACCAGCGAGACGCTCACCCGATCGATGGGGATTTCTTCGAACAGCGCCGACATGTCCTCCACTGTGTCGATCGCCACCCCACCCCGGCCGGCGTCGGCGGCGGCGAGGGGATCCGTGGTGTCGTACCCCCGCAACGTGGGGTAATCGAAGGTGCAGTTGAGGCCGGTGGCGCCCTCGCCCAGCAGGAATCTGAGGCGCTTATTCGTCTCCTCGGCCGGGCCGAAGCCGGCCAGCTGGCGCACGGTCCAGAGCTGCCCCCGGTACATCGTCGGATAGACGCCCCGCACGAACGGGTCCATGCCCGGCAGGCCGAGGTCCCGGACGTAGTCCATCTCTGGAACGGAGGCGGGTGTGTACACGGGTTCGATCGGGATCCCGCTCGCGGTCTGGTACGGACCCCCACGCATCGGAGAGCCCTCCAGCCGCTCGCGACGCCACAGATCCTGCGCAGTTTGGACCTCCCCCAAGGCGCCGCGGTCGAACAAAGGTCGCCGATTCGACATGGTCCGTCTCCTCCGATGGCTCAGCCGCCCGCGGTGAGCGTGAGAATGGTCAGCTCGTCGCCGGGCTTCAGCTCGGTTCCCAGACCCTGCAGCGAGGTGATGGAGTGCCCGTTGACGAGGACGAGGACAGCACTCCTGAGCCTTTCGTCTTCCAAGATCTTGCCCGGATGCCTCGCGTCCAGAAGGCGCAAGGCCTCTTCTACGCCGCGGGCCTCCACTTGCGTCTCCGGCGTGCCGAAGGCGTCTCGAACCAAGCCGATGAACTTGACCCTCATCCCGCTTGCCCAGCCCGGGTCAGCCCGAGCTCGGCAAGCTTCTCGGGGCTGGGAATCCCCTCGGAGTTCCACCCCCTCAGGGCGTAGTACTCGTCCAGCATCGGCTCGAGATGGACGACCTGGCCCTGACACGGACCCGAGGCATGGCTTTCCGCCAGGAAGCGGGGGGGAAGGGTGTCCCGCCGGAAGCCGGCCCCCACGTTGAACAGGCGCTGGAGGTTGTGGATCCGTTCTCCTGCTCGCAAGGCGTCGGCGGCCGTGAGCTCCAGGCCGGTAGCCCCATTGAACAGCTCGACGAGGTGCGAAACCTCCAGGGTGGGGAAGATCGCCACGAACTGGCAGACGTCGAGGGCGTTGACGAAGTTCGCGAAGTCCTGCCAGACCTTGACCATCCGGCCCCGACCCGCCTCCGAGAACCGGTCCGGCGCAGGTCCGAGTCCCAGTTCGGGGTACGCGACTCCAAAGACTTCGTGCACCCCTGTGTACGGCCGGATGTGACACGCGCCCCGGTTCGAGGTGGCGTACGCGAGGCCTTGCCCCTTGTACCCCCGCGGGTCATGCATTGGGGTCTCCATGCCTTTGACCTGCTGCGCGATTTGTTCGGCCTGCGGTCCGAGCGTTTCCGCGGCCCTCTTGATGCCCTCGGAGAGGAGCGCCCCGAGCCCGGACCGCTCGCCGATCCGGGTCACCAGCTCGACGACGCTTTGCCCCGAACCCCAGTCGAGCTTCAACCCGTCCGCATCCGAGTCCGACAGAAGGCCGCGCTCCTTGCACTCCATGGCGAAGGCGATGGAGTTGCCGCAGCTGATGATGTCCATGCCGTAGTCGTTGGCCACGTAATTGGCCCGTATCACGCTCGCCAGGTCGGAGTTACCGCACAGCGAGCCGAAGCCCCCGAGGGCCTCGTACTCCGGCCCCTCCCCCTCGGTTCCGGCGTAGGGGCCCTCCTCAATGCGGGTCCACCGCCCGCAGGCGAGCGGGCACCCGAAACACGCCGTTCGCTTCTTTAGATAGAGCCGCGTCAAGGTCTCCCCGCTGATGTTCTCGGCCCCTTCGAACACGCCCGACTGGTAGTTCCTCGTGGGCAGGACTCCGAACGCGTTGAGAGGATTCACGAAGGACGCTGTCCCGTGGTCCCTGAGACCCGCGAGCCCCTCGAAGTTGCGCAGGGCGGCCGAGGCCTGCTTAGCGGCAGCCGTAAACCGCTTTTCGTCGGCGATGGGGGGCTGCTTTGTTCCGCGGACCGCGATGGCCTTGAGCCTCTTCGCCCCCAGGACGGCCCCGCTCCCGCCCCGGGCGGGCGCCCGGAACTTGTCGTTCATGAGGCAGGCGAACCGGACCTGCTTCTCGCCCGCCCGCCCGATGGCAGCTACCCGGACGTCCTCCCCGAGCTCTGACTGGATCGCGTCGGTGGTGGCGAAGACGTTCTTTCCCCAGAGGTGGTCGGCGCTTCGGAGCTCGGCCCCGCCGTCACGAAGGATCAGGTACACAGGCTTCGGTGAGGCGCCCTCCACGATCAGCGCTTCGTATCCGGTGAACTTCAGCTCCGCCGGAAAGTGGCCGCCGGAGTGCGCGTCGCAGTACCCCCCGGTCAAAGGCGACTTGAAGACCACTGCGTACCTGCCGGAGCAGGGCGCCTGGGTGCCCGTCAGAGCGCCGACGGCGAACACGACCTTGTTGTCCGGCGAGAGAGGGTCGACCCCGGGGTCGACCTCGTCGCACAGGATCTTGGCACCCAGGCCCGACCCGCCGATGAACTTCGCGACGTTCTCGGGGTTGAGTTCTTCTTCCCGGATCGAGGAGTCGGTGAGATTGACCCGCAGAATCTTCCGCATGGATGCCATGGATGAATCCTCCCGTCGAGATATGGGCCTCGCGGCGAACGCTGCCTCGATGGCCTCGCGGGCTTGCGTCGAGAGAGCCCGCGACGTTCGCGGGACCGGGTGGCCCCGCTCTTCAGCCGCTCTTCAAGACTCATGCCCGGAGCTTCCTTTCAATCTCCGCCGCGCCGCGCGCCTCACTCGGCTCGAAGGGGCGGCGGGGTGGTTTCGAGTTCTTTATCACTGGCGCGGTCACCGGGAATAAAATGTAGTTTTATTACGCGAAATCAAATATTGTTTCATTCCGATGCAGCGTCCCTTGTCCCATTATCGAACGCGGCCGGGGGCGCAGCCCGGCGCCCGGGGGGCGGGCAGTTCCTCCGCAATCTTGCCGAGGTCTGCGCCACAGACCACGCAAGGGGCCGGCGTGAACCGGCGCGAGCTACGGCACGGGATTTGAAGTGGAGTGCAGTTGGTCGCTCGGATGCGAGACACAAGGGGGAACCGCTCGCCGGCGAATCGGGACGATTTCGAGCCGGGCGTAATGGCCCGAAATGCAGTGGAATTCACCGAACAAGAACCCCCAGCCAGAAGGAGAGACCATGCGCGCGATCCTACTCGAGCAGTTCAAGGGGAAGATGGAAGTCAAGAACGTGCCGGATCCAAAGCTCAGTGATGACAATGCTGTAATCATAAAGATTATGGCGAACGGGATTTGCAGGAGCGACTGGCACGAGTGGATGGGCGATTGGGAATGGGTCGGGTTGTTTCCGACCCTGCCGATCATTCCTGGTCATGAGGCCTGCGGCCTTATCGAAGAGGTCGGAAAGAACGTAAAGCTCTTCAAGAAGGGAGACAAGGTTGTCGTTCCCGTCGGCCTCGGTTGCTGCACCTGCCCCAGCTGTCAGATTCAGAACTCCAACAACTGCGACACCCTGCGGATCGTGGGCTTCAGCTTCAACGGTACGTTCGCGGAGTACATGAACTTCCCAGACGCGGACTATAACCTCTTTCGCCTGCCGGAGAGCCTCGACTACGTGGGTGGAGCCGCGCTCGGCTGCCGTTTTCAGACCGCCTATCACGGAGTGGTAAGCCGTGGGCAGGTGAAGCCTGGAGACAAGGTGGTGGTGTACGGTTGCGGAGGGATCGGGCTCACCGCCATCGACGTGTGCGCGTCCATGGGCGCCTACGTGATCGCGGTCGACATCATGGACGACAAGCTCGAGTTGGCGAAGAAGGTCGGCGCCCACGACGTGGTCAACGCCCGCAAGACCAACCCGGTGCAGGCGGTAAAGGATCTGACGCACGGCGGCGCCGACATGAGCGTCGACGCCCTGGGCGAGGCCGAGACCTGCCTCAACGCGATTCTCAGCCTGCGCAATCGCGGCAGGCACGTTCAGATCGGACTCACGACGCAGGCGGAAAAGGGAAACGTCTCGCTTCCTCTGGACGTGATCACCGCCATGGAGCTTTCGGTCAACGGCAGCCTCACCATGCCGAAGCACCAGTACGCGCAGATGCTGACGCACATCGAGCGTGGCACCGTCAGCCCCGTCAAATACGTGACCAAGACGGTCACCCTGGACGAAGCTCCAGCGATCATCGAGTCGATGACCGAGTACAAGACCCTGGGCGTCAACGTCGTGGTGTTCTAGCGTCTGTCTGGAACTCGCCCTCCCCCGCCGCCGGGGAGGGCGAGCCGATCCGGAGCAGCTCGGATGCCCTGCGCACGGGGCCCGACTTCGCGGAATCGAGGTAGGGCGTTGGGACCTTCGGATCTCCGACAAAAGGTTTGGGATGTCTGCCTGTACATCCAGGAGAACCTGTATCTGAACCGCCCCGACCTGGAGGTCGGGGGCGTTCGCCTCAATTCCGCCCTGCTCATGAGCCTTCTAACCGCCCTGTGCCAGGGGAAGGCGCTCGTCATCGGCGAACCCGGGCTAGGGAAGACCACCTCGGCCGAGTACGTCGGCGCCCTGGTCTACCAGTTTCCGCTCGGCGCCCTCTGGAGGGCCGAGGTCTCGGGCCACCCGGAGCAGACCGAAGAGAAGATCATCGGCCGGCCGGACCTCGGTAGGCTCAATCAGGGGGAAGAGGTGGTGGTCTGGTCCCACTTCGCGCTGCTTCCCGTCAAGATCGTCGACGAGCTCAACCGGCTTCCGGAGACCAAGCAGAGCCTGATCTTGGACGGGGTGGACCGGGGGAACTGGACCTATCTCGACGACGCCATCATGAATGACGACTACTGCCTCTTCGCGACGGCCAACTACGCCGACCGCGGCACCAACACCGTCATCGCCCCCCTGCTCGACCGGTTCGACGTGATGCTCGAGTCCAAGCACCCGGGCGCAAACCTGGCGTACCTGATCGCCGTCCAGCGCTCCCGGGCCCTGGCGCTCCGGCACCCGCGACTCGAGGAAGAGCTCCGGCGCGTCCTCTCCCACAGGATTGGGCACGAGGCCCTCATGACGAAAGTAGACGGCGCATGCGCGGAGTTCGGAGCAGCGCTGGCGGAGGACTTCGGAATCCCAAGTCTTTTCCGCGAGGAGCGAGCGGAGATCCGAACGCGCATCCGTTCGATCCCGTTCGGGTTGGACTTCAACGCGTTCCTCCGCTTCACGGTAGCCGAGCTCTCCTTCTGTTACCGGTTCGGCCAGAAACGAACCAACGAGACGTGTGAAGAGGGGTGCCATTTCACCGGCTACCTGTGCGGCGCGGTCAACAGCTGCATCTCCAATCGTTTTCCGGCGAGCGCGGCGACCTTTGCGCAGGCGCTCGCGTGGCTCCTGGGGGAGGCCGAGGTCGGCATCGAGCAGCTGACCACGGTTCTGCCGTTCACCCTTGCCCACCGCATCCGCTGGAAGGAAGCAGCCCTGGCCCAGGCGGAGGGCGAGCGCCGCACGGACCCCCTCGAGATCTTCATGGCCAAGGGTGCGGTTCGACAACTGCACCGCCGCTACTCGGAGCAGCACGACGAGATCAAAGCCGCCTTGAGCGTCGCCGGCCAAAGGGTGGAGGGTGACGCACCCATCCCGATCGAGGGCGACCATCCCCTCTACTGGGAGATCCGCAGGGATCTCGGAGAGGATCTTTTCGGTCCTTGAAGCGCGCTTTTCAGGACTTTCACTCGGCCACCCCCCGCAGGGACCTCCCCGTCCATGGCCTCGCACGCGCGCGCCGCGAGCTCCAAGAGCGCCTCTTCGAGGCCTACACGGGTCTGCTGGAAACACAGGTGAAGGATCTCTCTTACTGGGCGGCGCAGCCGGCCCGCGTCGCTGCGGCGTACGATGGGGCACTCGACGCGGCGCGGGCGGTCGAGTGCCACGAGGAGGACGTCGCCGCGTTCTGCGACACCCTGGGCCGAGCGCAGGGCCTCGCTTACGCGATTTCCGGACCCGGCGGGATCTTCCTGTCCGCCCTGGTCAACCGGGCTCCGGAGCCGCACCTCACCCTGAGGCTGCGGGGTCACCGCCGGATGCTCTCCTTTCTGGGATACCGCCTCGCCGAGGGCAAGACGTTGGTTCTCGAGGGGGACGCGGGCGACTTCACGGGTGGGGAGCTCGCCGGCGGGCGGCTCGTCGTGACGGGAGCCACTGGGGACGGGTGCGGAACCGGAATGATGGGAGGCGAGATCGAAGTGCGGGGGCACGCCGGCGAGAGGACCGGGGAGCGGATGACGGGGGGGAGTCTGCACGTGGGCGGCCAAATCCGGGGGCTGCGGGGGACGGCGCAGGGGGGCAACATCTACCGTGGAGGAAGGCTGATCCACTGCACCTTTCCCAGTATCCCGCTGTTGGAGGAGCTGGTGTCCAAAGCGGGCCCGGCGCGCGCCGGACCGTGAACCTTACCGCCCTCCTCCAAGAGGTTTGGCCTGCGGTCCGCAAGCGGCATCTCTTCCCGGCGCTGCCCATGCCGGAGTGCGGCGACGGGGACGAACGGGTGGGGCTCGAGCTCAGGGGCAAGAAGATCCAAATCTCGGCCACGTTTGTCCGAAAGACCAGCCGCGCGGTCTCTCCAGCCGAGGTGCTCGACGCGCTCCTCGATCACGCCGTGTCTCACTACGTCTGCTGCCCGTGGGACTTCTCTACGCACCTGGGGCTCTATCTGGAGGCGAAACGCGCTCTCCCCGACTCGGTGAAGGCGAAGCGTGCGACGGACTCCTTCTTGGACGTCGTGGCGGACACCTACTCCGTCAACCGCGGCCAAACGGCACTGCCCGAGGTGTACCGCACGCTGCGACGCGACGCCCTGGAAGAGACCGTCCACGGCCTCTGCCAGCGCATCTGGGGCGTCGACCTGGGCGCCGCCGGGGACGAGGACCTCATCCGAAAGCTGAGCTCAATCCCCTACCTGGAGAGGCGCAACTGGAAGGAGAGCATCCGCGAGTATGTCCGCACGATCGAACCCCTCTTGGAGGCGGAGCCCTCGTCCGGGGAGGTAGACCGCCCAAGCCCCTTCGGGAGTCACTCGCTCGAGCAATACACGGCCGACGAGATCGAAGCAGGCCTCCGAGCACTGACGAGAGAGACGGAAGACCTCACGGATTTCCAGGAGCTGCTTCAGGATTTTGGAGCAGAGCTCCGGGAGGCGCTTCCGTCTTTGGAGCACGACATCGGAACGGGCCGTGGGCGGCCGGCAGAAGCCGATTTCCTGTTTTATCGGAAGCTGTCTGAGAACTACCGGCTTCCGGTTCAAAAGGCCGCCATCGAGAAGGCGGGCGCCCTGTACCCCCATCATCACGTCCCCTGGGAAGCGGGAACCCCCTTCCAAGACGTCGACCCGTGGACAAGCTTCGGGAGACTCCTGCCGGGGATTACCCAGTCCTGGCGCCGCATCGATGGGGAAACGCTCGGGAGCCAGCCGGGGGTGCCGGATTGCCTCGTTGTCTTGGACTCCTCCGCCAGCATGGTGAATCCCCGCGAGAGGGTGTCGTGGGCGGTCGTCGGGGCCGCCTGCGCAGCGGATGCCTACCTGAGGAACCAGGCGAAGGTCGCCGTATACAATTTTGGGGACGCCCAGGCAGGTGAGCGAAGGGTCCTTCCCTACACGACGAAGAGACGGGAGATCGTGCAGGCACTGTGCCACTTTCACGGCGGAGGCACCAGGTTGGATGTACAGGATATCGAAAGGTTGCAGCATGATCCCAAGCCGGACATCATCATTATTACAGACATGAAGATCATCAACCTAGAATCTATTATAGAATATTTTCTGGTGGCAGATAACAGAGTCACGGTAATATATACTGGTTTGAGTGACTCTGTCCGGCAATTCGAGCGAGCGACAACTGGCGCGAGCCATATGCAAGTCTTGCCTATTGAAAACGATCGAGATATTCCAAAAATAGTGTTGGGCCGATCAAAGACATTGTTTCTCAACCGGGTAAAGAGATGAATGTCCATAGGAGCGATCACCGAATCGGTCCGAGACAGGATCGAGGACGTCACGACCCTGGGAATCCGAGCTGCTGTGCTCATGCGGGGCGTGATGGTTCACAAGTTCGACCAGGGACAGCACGTGGGACAGATTTCGCCGATTGAAAGGAGCGAGACATGGAAGAGACTCGCGAAGAGGAAGTCGCCCTCCGGAGCGACGCGGACGAGCCCTCGATTCTCGACGAGATCTGCGTGGAGGAGCTCGCGATCGACGGCATCTGCGGCGTGTACTGACCGTGACACGCTACGCGCTCCACCCGGCGTGCCGGATGAGGAAAGAGGCGTTCGGGCTCCTGTTCTACGATCTTCGGGGTCCGCGACTCCTCTTCGCGGAGACGGCGGATCTGCTGGACCCGAAGTTCTTCCGGCAAGAGGGGGATCCGGGAGAGACGTTGCGGGGGAGTCCCCCGGCCGAGCAGGCGCGGGTAGAGCGCTTCCTCGCGACCTTGGTGGAGAAGGGATTCGTCTGTGAGCAACCGGTTTGTTGAGCAGGGGCTCAAGGCCCCGGTCAACTTGACGTGGGAGGTGACGCTGGCGTGCAACCTGCGCTGCCGCCACTGCCTCTCGTCGTCGGGTCCCGCGGCGCCCCGTGAGCTCGATCCGGCCGAAGCCCTCGCGCTGGTGGGCGAGCTGCACGAGGCCGGCGTCTTCCAGGTGAACTTCGGAGGCGGCGAGCCGTTCCTGCGCCCCGATTTCGTCGGGATCCTGCAGGCCTGTCACGACCGGGGTGTCATGACCTGCATCTCCACCAACGGGACCCTGCTCGACGGGCCGTTGGTCGATTGCTTGAGCCGCAGCGGGCTCGTGGCCATCCAAGTGAGCCTCGACGGCGCCCGGGCCGAGACGTGCGACCGCCTTCGGGGCACGGGCACCTTCGAGCGGGCGTTGCAGGCTGTGAGGCTTCTGGCCGCCAGCCCGGTTCCCACGAGCATCAACGCGGTGCTCACGAGCCCGAACGCGGAGGAAGTGCCCCTCCTCTACGACTTGGCCGAGTCGCTGGGGGTCTCCCTGCGGGTGAGCCGGTTCCGGCCCTCGGGAAGGGGAGAGGAGAGCTGGGAGGACCTGCGGCCGTCGGCGGCTCAGCTCCTGGGCTTCTCCGAGTGGCTCGCCGGCCGCGGCGATGTGCGCACGGGAGACAGCTTCTTCTCCCTGACGCCCCAGCAGCGGCAGGGTCTCGGCCTGAACCTGTGCGGCGCGGCGAAGCTGACGTGTTGCGTGGGGCCGGAGGGCGACGTCTACCCCTGCGCGTTCCTGCAGCGCGACGAGTTTCGGGCGGGCTCCCTCAGAGAGCGCAGGTTCCAGGAGATCTGGGATCACTCCGCGGTGTTCCGTTCCTTTCGAGGCCTGCGCATCCACTCCTGCGAAGAGTGCCAGCGCTTCGACCGGTGCCACGGTGGCTGCCCGGCTGTAGCGTACCACCTGGGCCGGGGCGTCGGCGGCGGCGACCCCGAATGCCTCGTGAACTGTGTCTCGGCGGTGGACGCGGCGCGGGGAGGGCCCGACACGCCGGCCGACACAGGGGAGGCCGTCCCGCGAGCCCCAAGCGCAAGGCCAATCGCCCGATGATTCAGGGGTACATGAAGGGAGATTTGTACGATCGGAAACCAAGAGGGCTTATGAATACGTGGGTGGGGCAAACGGTCCAGGAGCATTCAGGAGACTTCGTCCCAAGCAGTTGAATCAATGGTCTAGGCTTTGCGGCCTAACCCCGCTGGCGTTGGTGCGCCGAAGGAGCGATCTCGAAGTGTCTGCTTCGTCGGCGATGCGCGCGTCTTGCTGCTCGTTCCCGTCGGCCCTGCGTGGAAGATTCGAAAGCCCAGCGGGTGATCGTGGGCTCCGCAGGCCGTCTTCTTGCAAAGACCCGTAGAGTGCGGGGAATACCAGGCCTATCGAGACGGCTCCCCTTGGGACCTCTGCCTGCTTGGGCCAGCCAGATCCGTTCATCCGCCGAGCCGGGGGAGGCCCTCCGGGCTGCGGAGCGCCGCGGGGCCGCTCTTCCCGGCGCTGACGCGGCCTGTTGCAGGAAACGTTGTCGTACCTCTTCCGTGGAGGGCGTCGTAGGTGGCCACGAGATCTCGGAGCCAACTCGTGTCGACCCCGGACACGTGCTGCGCCAACCACCTCACGGCCTCTCGTGCCCGACCGATGGCATCGAAGGAGCCGTCATGGAGCTCTCGGGCGGCTCGGTGGTGTTCGGTGACCAGGGGCGGTTCGACACCCGCGGCGCCGATCAGGGTGCCCACAACGTATCCTTTCGCCGAGAGCAGTCCCGCACCCAGGGCAACCTGTGCGTCGAAGGTGCCAGCGAACCCCCGCAGGACAACCTCCTGCAGGCCAAGGTAGTACGCGGCGTTCCACTCTTGGCGCGCCGATTCGCCGCAACGCTGCATCGGCATGGAGGTCCTCCGAAAGAATCTGCGGGGGGCTCGCCGGTCCCGATCCCGGCTCCAAACTCTGCGCTGGCGGACCGTTAACTCCCTGGACCCGAAGCGGCGGTCGTCGTGGCAGCGATCGATGGGGAGGCGCATCGCCGAGGGGCCGACCCTCGTGTCGGCCCCAGCTTACGTTCCACCTCCTCGTGGCCTACGTCTGTTCTCTCCACAGGCTTCGTCCGGTGTCGCCGGGCCACTCGGCCCTCGGCCTACCGTCCCCGCGTCCCCGGGGAACCGGCGCCACCGATCGGGGCTGGAAGCGCTTCACGGACGGGTTGTGACCTCGGCCTCGGCGCGGGCGGCCATGAGCCCCTTGATCATCCCGACCACGAGCATGGCTGCCGGGGCCAACTGCGCAACGACGATCAGGGCGCACAGGCCCAGGAAGGCCCACACCAGAAAGCCGCTGTGGTCGTGGTGCACGCCGGTGGCGGCGAGGGCTGTGCTGGCGGCGGCGAGGGTTGCGACGAGGGTGGTGATCGTGGTCTTCATGGCGCGCTCCCTTCTTCAGTGTCCTAACCCTGGAGAGCCGGTCTTGCCTCGTACCTTTGCAGGGGATGTGCCAACCAGCACAAGGCAGGCTCCTTTCCTTTCACTGTTTTCTAAGGCTTCGATATTTAGGGAATTTCTCTCCTGGCATCAGGGGCGCCCGGATCGGGCTTGAAGGTTTCGCTGTATGCTGGGCCGATACACGCGGCGGCCTTCCGTCCGGGATCGTCCGACGCTATGGGCGGAGAAGTCCCAGGAATCGTTGAGAGTGTTGCGTTGGCCGCGGTGTATGGGCTGGAGAGGCACTTGTATGGTCGGAGCGCCCCGTTCTGCGGCGCCCGACGAGAGAAATAAACCTTGACAAGAGATTTCGGGGGTGTTTCTAATTGCCCACAGAAGTTAACTCACCGGTTAGTAAGTAATCCTGGAGGGGGTGTTCGGGGGAATGGGTTCGTCGAGGCGGGCGCTGGCCCGCAAGCGGTCTGAAGATCGGCCAATCTCCCGCAGGCATGACCCGTGCGCGAGACATGGGTAAGCGGGGGAGCCCCGCGAAGGTGAACGTAGAGCTGCCGCAACGGTGCTCGACGAGAACGGCCCGAGGGCGGTCGAGGGACGCGAGGGAGGGCCCTGGGAGGGGGAGGGACGGGGGCGCAGTCTCTGCACGTCGCGCGAGACAGCTTTGGAGGGCCAGAGTGGGCCGGGCACCGGGTTCGGACGGACTTCCGGGAGCCTCTCTATTCCTACGTGGAGGATGACATGGGGAACGAATTTGTGAGGACTTCCGTCGAGGGCGGGATCGCCCTGGTGACCGTGGACAGGCCGCCGGTGAACGCTTTGAACGAGCAATTGCAGGCCGAGCTCGAACAGACCTTCGATTCTCTGGACCGAGCCGAGGAGGTACGGGCGGTGATTCTCACGGGCGCCGGCGAGCGCGCCTTCATCGCCGGAGCCGACATCAAAATGCTTTCGGGCCTGGACGAGGAGGGTGCGTACCGGCAGTCCCAGTACACCCACGCCGTGCTGGACACTGTGGAGCGGTGCCGAAAGGTGGTGATCTGCGCCGTGGGCGGCCTCGCCTTGGGCGGAGGCTGTGAGGTGGCGCTGGCGTGCGACCTCCGAGTCGCGGACGAAACGGCTGTCTTCGGTTTTCCCGAGGTGGGGTTGGGCCTGCTGCCGGGCGCGGGGGGCACGCAGCGGTTGACGAGGCTGATCGGCGCGGGGCGCGCGAAACTCCTGATCCTCACCGGCGACCCCATCCCGGCGAGCGAGGCGCTCTCCCTCGGTCTCGTTGAAAAGGTCGTCCCGAAGGGCCAGGCGGTCTCGGCCGCGAGGGAGCTGGCGGCCCGGATTCTCACGCGAGGCCCCGTCGCCGTCGCCCATGCCAAGAAGGCCATCGCAGCCGCGACACAGCTCCCCCCGAAAGAGGGGATGGATGCCGAGTCCCGGCTCTTTGCTCAGCTGTTCAACACGGCGGATCAGAAGGAAGGGGTCACGGCGTTCCTGGAGAAGAGAAAGCCCGCGTTCGTCGGCAGGTGATAGGCAACCGGCAGCGAGAACAGGAGGAGAGCGATGGATCGGAAGGTGTGCATCATCGGGGGAGGCCAGTCGGTCTGGGGGATGCGCCAGGCCAATTTGCGAGAGCTCTTCCAGGAGGCCGGCAAGGCCTGCTTCGACGACACCCCGGGCGTGAGGCCCACGGACGTGGACGGCATCCTGGTGGCTTCGGCCTACACGGAGAGGACGGCGTGTCAGACGCACCTGGCGCCGCTGGTCGCGGAGTGGTTCGGAGTCAAGCCCACGAGCGTGTGCGCCAGGGTGGAGCTTCTCTGCGGATCGGGATCGGCGGCGATCATCCTGGCGTACGGGATGATCAAGGCCGGCCTCGCCGACGTGATCGTGGTGGCCGGGGGAGAGAAGCTTTACACCCCGGAGAAGTGGGAGGTGTTCTACAGCCAGCTTGCCTCCGTCGACCACGACTGGGACGCCACCCAGGGGCTTGGGCTCCCGCCATCCGTCTTCGCCATGGTCGCCAAGCAGCACATGAAGAAGTACGGGACGACCGAGGAACAGATTGCCCTGGTGGCCGTCAAGAACCGGCGAAACGGGATGAACAACCCCAAGGGGCAGCTCCGCCAGCCCATCACCCTCGAGGAGGCCATGCGGGCGAAGGCGATCGTGAACCCCATGAAGCTCATCGACTGCTGCCCGATCACCGACGGCGCCGCTTGCGTCCTCCTGGCCGCCGAGGAGAGGGCCAAGGATCTTACGGACAAACCTCTCGTGTACCTCAAGGGCTGCGCCCAGGCCACCCTGCACGGCATGAGCGCCAACAAGCCCGACTGGACGACCTGGGAAGCCATGAAGATCGCAGCCCGGCAGGCATACGGGAGGGCCGGCATCGGTCCGAAAGACATCGACGTGGCCCAGACTCACGACTGCTTCACCATCTCCGAGATCATCGAGTACGAGGACCTCGGGTTCTGCGAGAAAGGGGAAGGGGGCGCGTTCATCGCCTCGGGCCAATCGGATTTCGGCGGCCAGGTCCCCGTCAACACGGACGGCGGGCTCCTCTCCTGCGGGCACCCCTTCGGGGGCACGGGGATTCGCCAGGGCATCGAGACCCTGCGGCAGCTTCGAGGGGAGGCTGTGCGCCAGGTCGAGGGCGCACAACTGGGCCTCACCCACAACCTGTCGGGGTTCATCTCCGCGCATACCATCGTGATCTATGGGAGGGCCTGACCATGAAAGGCATCTCGGTACTCGAGGGGAAGTACGCCTCCACCATGGACCTCTGGCCCCTCCAGGGGAAGGAGTTCACCCGCATCTGGCCGTTCTGGGAGAACCTGAGAGCGGGTCGCTTCACCTCCACCCGGTGCGTCGACTGTGGGGCGGAGTTCTTCCCCCCCCGGGTCGTGTGCCCCGGGTGCATGAGCGACCACCTGGAGTGGTTCGACCTGCCCACCGAAGGCACCGTCATCGATGTGACCGAGGAGTTCGTGGGGGTGCCCCTGGGATTCACCTCGCCTCTCATCCATGCCCTCGTCCACGTGGGCACGTGGACGTTCTTCGTTCGGGTCGAGGCCGAGCCAGGCACCCTGAAGCCGGGGGACAAGGTGAAGCTCAAGGTGTTCGAAGTGGACGCCATGCCGGCCGAGATCGGCCGGAACGTGGTCGAGATTCCCAGGGTTCACTACTGTTTTGAACAGGCGTAGAGGAGCTTCCCCACGAACGCGAACGAAAGGAGCAGCGATGGGCAGAGTGGACGGCAAAGTCGCAGTCGTGACCGGAGGAGCCGAAGGGCTCGGACGGGCAACGTGCCTCCTGCTGGCACAGGAGGGGGCCAAGGTTGCCGTAACGGACGTCAACGACGCCGGCGGGAAGGCGGTGGCCGCCGAGATCAACTCTGCCGGCGGAACCGCCAAGTACTGGCACCTCGACGTCTCCGACGAAGGGCAGGTGAAGAGCGTCTTCGGGAAAGTGGCGAAGGCGTTCGACGACATCACGGTATTGGTCAATAACGCCGGAATCGGAGACCTCCCGAGCACCCCGACCCACGAGCTTACGGTGGAGCGCTGGGATCAAGTGATGAATGTGAACGTCAAGGGCGTGTTCTTCTGCACGAAGCACGCGATTCCTTACATGAAGAAAGCGAAGGGCGGCAGCATCATCGACATCTCCTCTATCTATGGGTTGGTCGGAGCGCCGGACGTCCCGGCGTATCACGCCTCCAAGGGCGCCGTACGGGTCATGGCTAAGACGGATGCCCTTCTCTATGCACCGGACAACATCAGGGTCAATTCTGTCCATCCGGGATTCATCTGGACCTCTCTCGTCCAGGAGTATGTCAGGACTCTGGGTCTCACCCCGGAGCAAGGGTTGCAGATGCTCAAGGATCTCCATCCGATTGGGCACCCAGGTGAGCCCATCGACATTGCCTACGGCATCTTGTACCTCGCCTCGAACGAGTCGAAGTTCGTTACGGGCAGCGAGCTGGTCATCGATGGGGGATACACGGCCAGATAAGAGGATGTAGAACACAGCGGCGTTCCAGAGAGTTCAGGCAGAAAGGATCCCGGACGTCCCTCTTCCTTCCGGAAATTGGAGTCGTGACGCCCAAAGCAACGATTCCCTAGAGCAAGGCGTAGAAAGGAGATACGAAATGGCGGAAGAGAACAAGCAAGAGATTGCGCTGGGGATGAGGGAGCTGCATCCGAACCCGTCGCAGTTCACGGCCCAGACCCTGAAGGATCTCGGTGTCGAGGTCGCCTTCGGCGTCCACGGCGGGCACATCTGGCAGATGTGCGACGAGATGAGCAACGCCGGGATCAAGATGGTGCTCGTCCGCCACGAACAGGCGGCCGTGTACGCGGCCGAGTCGTACGCCAAGGTGACGGGGAAGCTCGGAGTGGCGTTCGCCACCGCCGGACCGGGCGCCACCAACTGCACGACCCCCCTCCAGCAGGCGTGGCTGAGCTGCTCGCCCGTTCTCCTGCTCGCGGGCGGCAACGAGTTCGAGCACGACGACACCTTCACCCTCCAACCCGCCAACCCCAGGGACCTCTTCCGGCACATCACCAAGTGGTCGCAGCGGATCACCCATCCCTGCCAGCTCAAGCAGTACCTGACCCGGGCGCACAAGGCGGCCATGACCTACCCCCAGGGCCCGGTCTGCCTCGAGATCAGCCACTCCGTCCTCTACACCGCCCTCCCCCCCCGGGGCGTGCCGAGCATCTTCGGCGAGCATGCGCTGTACGTCGACCAGTGGTTGGGGGGCGAGAACGGCGCGGTGCTGCCCCAAACCGGCGCCGACCCCAAGCTGGTCCGTGACCTCGTCGACAGGATCTACAACGCGAAGACTCCCATCATGGTCGTGGGCGACGGGGCCCACTGGTCCGGGGCCCAAGAAGAGCTTCGCGAGCTCGTGGAGCTCGCCCAGCTCCCGACGAGCGTGCGGCGGATCTCCCGCGGCGCCCTCGACGAGGTGAGCCCGCTCTACTGGAGCTCCCGCATCGCACGAAACGTGCTCAAGGAGGCCGACCTCACTCTCCTCCTGGGGATGAAGATCGGCTTCTTCGACGGGTACGGAGCCCCCTACCGCAACGCGGTCCAGATCAACGAGTCTCCGGAGCAGATCGTGCCCTTCTGCAAGACGGACCTGGCCGTGGTGGGGAGCCCGAAGGTCGTCCTGAGGCAGATGATTGACCACGTCAAGGCCAGGGGCCTCCGGCCGCCCGACGGCAGGGCCGAGTGGACGGCGAAGCTCAGCGATCTGCAGCGGGACTCCATCGCGCGCATGAGGGAGCGGGCGGAGTCGTACGCGGGCCACAAACCCGCCCACTTCGCCTACCTCTCGAAGACCATCTGGGATGTATGTGAGGATCTATATGGCGGCATGAACCGTGTCATCATGGACGGCTACACCTTCTCGGGATGGTTCCCGCCGTTCATGCACGCCCGCTACTCCGGCCAGTACCAGGACTCCTCGGAGATGGCCGGGGTGGGCCACGGGATCGGCATGAGCCTCGGCACCGCGTTCGGGGATCCCGGGACGCGAACGTGCCCCGTCGTCGTCCTCATGGGCGACGCCGGGATTGGAATCGATGCCATGGATATCGAGACGGCTCTGAGATACAAGCTTCCGATCGTCTACGTTATCAGCAACAACGACGGCTGGCTCACAGGGATGAAGGCCATCACCTACGGCAAAGATTGGGGCGCGCTGGGCCCGCAGGATCGGGATCCCGGCGGAGACGTCCTTCCCGGAATCCGCTACGACAAGATGTTCGAGGTTCTCGGCTGCCACGCAGAATTCGTCCAGGATCCTGCAGACATCCGCTCGGCCCTGACGAGAGCGTGTCGGGCGGCGGAGAAGGGTCAGACGGCCGTCGTGAATGTCATCGTGGACCCGACCGTGACCAACCGGGAGGTCTACAGTGGGATGTACACGGCCGCGTGGCTCCACATCCCGTGGGAGAAGCTTCCGAAGAGGGGCAAAGCCCTGAGGCGCAACTTCATGCCCATGTTCCCGTGGGATGAGCTCGGGATTCCGCCCATGCCCATGCCCGATCCGTGGGAACCCATTCCGGAGGAGGAGCAGGTGCCGTAGGAGAGGCGGCAGTACCTCGGCGGCTTCGCGCGGCCGGGGGCCCTTGCGAGGGTTCCCCGGGCCGGGTGCGGATACCGCGCCGGGGGGAGGGCGTGCCCAGGGGAGCGGGAGACGGGCCAGTGCCGTAGGGTGCAATCGAGGCGAACGTGGGACTTCGGAGAGCAACACGATGATCGACGCATTCAAGCAAGCCAGTGAGCCTGTGACGGCCAGGAATCCAGCCGTGAAGGAGCTGAAGCAGAGCGGCAGGCGGGTGATCGGGTACACATGCAGCAACTTCCCGGAAGAAATCGCGTATGCCGCGGGGATGGTCCCGGTGCGCGCCATTGGGGCCCCGGGCCTCGGGGGAGAGACCGGGCCGCTGCAGCCGGAGGCCCAGTGTTCCGTCGCGAGGTCCAATCTGCAGCTGGCGCTCGGCGAGGGGTTTTCGAACCTGGACGGGTTCGTCGTGACGAACTCCTGCGACATGGCCCAGAACTTCTACTCCGCCCTCGAACATTACAGTCCCTTCCCCTTCCTCCACTTCATCTCCCGGCCCAACATCGCGCACTCCCGGCCGGCCCTGGATTTCTTCCGGTTCGAGCTGGACGTGTTCAAACAGGCCGTCGAGAGATTCGTGGGCAAGCCGATTGCCGACGAGGACCTGTCGAACGCCATTTCGGTCTACAACGAAAACCGCAGGCTTCTCAAAGAGCTCTACGATCTGCGGGGCAAGGGCGAGAAACCGCTGATCTCCGGCTCCGACTTCACAAGAGTCGCGATCGCCTCGTTCTACATGGACAAGGCGAGGCACAGCGAATTGCTGAAGGGGTTCCTCGAAGAGGTGCGCCGCGGGCCGCCGGTTGCGGAGTCTTGCGTGCGAGTGCACCTCTCGGGGTCCACGTTTCCGGATGCGGAACTCTTCGAGCTGATCGAGCAGGTGGGAGGCATGGTGGTTTCGGACGACCTCTGTATCGGCACCCGCTACTTCATGGCCCCGGTGGAAGAGGGCGGAGCGCCCATGGACGCCCTGGCCGATCGCTACCTGAACAAGATGGCGTGCCCGTGCATGCACCACGGCAGCAAGCTGGACGAGCGCTACGACTTCATCAAGGGCCAGCTCCAGCAGTGTGGTGGCCAAGGTGTCATCTTTGCGCTCCAGCGGCTTTGTGACTGCCATCTCGTGGATTATCAGGCTCTTCGATACCGGCTTCAAAGCGACGGGATCCCTTGCCTCTACCACGAAGTGGAAGCCACCATCGGCTCTGGGCAGTTGAGGACGAAACTGGAGGCCTTCTTCGAGATCGCCGGAAGGGATTAATCAATGGACGCCGCCGACTCCATGAAGGCCACGTCGAAGTCCGAGAAGTCGCTCCATGCGTCCAACGAGGTCTTCAGCCATGTCCTGAGCTACTATAAACGGGCGCATGAGGCGAAGGCGAAGAAGACGACGAAGATCGTGTATCACACCGGGCTGGACCCGGTGGAGATCGACTACGCCATGGGGCTGATCCCCATGTTCCCGGAGAACTTCTCCGCCGCCTGTGGGGCCATGCAGTTGGCCCAGCCGCTCATCGAGGCGAGCGAGAGCATGAATGCGCCCGAGGACCTGTGCTCGTACTTCAAGACCCACTATGGATTCATGAAAGGCGAGTTCCCCGAATCCTTGCACAAGGCGCTCAGCCGGATCCGGCTTCCCGAGCCCGATCTGGTCGTGGCGTGCATGAACCTCTGCCGCCTCCACCCTCTCTGGATGAAGATCACGGCCGAGCATTACGGAGTCCCCTACTTCTCGATCGACGCGCCGGTCGTGCCGCCCCGGTACGATCAAAACCCCCTCGTCTACGACACCCAATGGGGCAACCAGGTCAAGCACGCGCTCGGGAAGGAAGCCATCGCCTATGGCGTGGCACAGCTCAAGGAGTACATCTCTTTTCTGGAGGAGCACACCGCCCAGAAGATGGACTACGAGCGGTTGCGGGACGCCGTGGCCCATTCCGCGAGGATGGGCGAACACTTCCGGGAGATCTTCGAGCTCCGCAAGAACGTGCCTTGTCCGGCAGGGGGGGAAGACCTCAATACCCTCGTCTTCTTCGCGGTCACGATGGCGGGAACTCCGGAAGCGGCCGACTTCTACGCTCGCGTCGTGGACGAGATCCGTCAGCGGGTCGCCGAAGGCAGGGGGGTCCTCGAGAACGAGCGCTTCCGGCTCCTCTTCGATGGCATCCCCCCCTGGTTCAACATGGGGCTCTTCAACTACTTCCACAAGTTCGGGGCCATTTCCGTCGACGAGATGTACCCGGAAACGTGGTGCGCCGCACTGGATCCGTCCAATCCTCTGGAGAGCTTGGCCGTGAAGTACATGCTGCTCATGGCTCACACTGCAAGTTATAGGGCGTTTGCAGAGTACAGCCAAGATCGAGTGAGGGAGTACAAGGTGGATGGAGCCATCCTGTGGAACTTGCGAACGTGCAGGATGATCAGCACAACCTATGTTCCGAGAGCGCAGGCAACGTTAGAGCAGGATTGCGGAGTGCCGGTACTCGTCCTTGATGCCGACCAGGTGGATCCCAGACGATTCTCGGCGGCGCAGATATTGAACCGGATCGACGCCTTCATGGAGATGCTGGAACAGAAGAAATACGGATAGGGAGTTTCATGTCGGACAAGAGTGACGACCGAAGGGAGCAGATCTTCAGTGTCGCGGCCAAATTCTTTGCAGAGAAGGGGTACGAGAGGACAAGCTTGCAAGAGATTGCAGACGTAATGGGCTTCACCAAGGCCGCCTTTTACTATTACTATAACTCCAAGGAGCAGTTGCTCTTTGAAATCATGAAGTTTGTCATCGACAAGGCGCTCATCGACATTCGCGAGGTATCGGCCAGCGACGTGCCGGCCGAGGAGAAGTTGCGAGAGTTCGTCCGGCGCCACATGCGGTTCTTTGCGACCCATCCGGCAGAGCTCACGATCATGGCGACGGCGGTAGACTCACTGGGCCAAGAGCATCGGGCGGTGATCGTCCAGGATCAGCGGGACTATGTGGCGTTCGTAAAGGACATTGTCGCCGATCTCATCCGAGGGCGGCGCGACCAGGAGTTCGACGACGAGACCTGCGTAGCCTTCGCGCTTCTCGGCTCGTTGAACTGGCTCTACAAGTGGTATGACCCCCACGGCAGGATCACGCCGGATCGCCTCGCCGACCATTTCCTCAAGCTGTTCTGCCGTGGCCTTGTTTGCGATGACGGGGGGAACAAGGGGGACAAGACGGACCCCCCGCCGGGAAATTCGGTTGATCGTAGCCTTCGACCCCGGCGCCGGTAGACAGGGCCGACGTCAGGCGTGCTTGCTGGAGCACCCGTACTGCCCGGTCCGCGCGCCGATGTCCCGCGCGTAGCCGATGCCTCTTCTGCCGCCCGAGTAGGACATCCTCGAAGCGGATCCGCCGGTTCTCCATCGTGAAGGGGAACTCCGTCTTCTTCTTCCGCACCTCGACCTGGAATTCCTCCCCCCAACGGGCGCATCTTCTCGACGAGGTCGCTGACCCCGTCGGCGGGTCGTCGAGCCTGGCGCCTGGGCCCGACCGTCCGTAGAATTCCACGGGCGGGCCTCCTGCTCGCCCTCCTTTTCTCTGCCCGGGCAGGCCGAGCCCATGACGGATCTCCACCCCACGGACGACGCGAGCTTGGTGGTGCGTGCGCAACGCGGCGACGAGGTTGCGTTCGAAACCCTGTACCGACGTCACAGGGACTTTGTGACCGCCGTGGCGGCCCGTTTCGGCGCCGACGGCGCCGATGCTCTGGACGTGCTCCAGGAGACCTTCCTTTACTTCCTCCGCAAGCTTCCGTCGTTCGAACTCCGGGCCGAGCTCCGCACCTTCCTCTATCCCGTGGCCAAGCACACGGCTCTGAAGCGCAAGGGGCGTGCGGCGCGCCAACAACCTCTGGACCCGGAGGATCCTGCCGTCGCGAACCTCCCGGCCAAGGAGAACGGCCACACCCAGCGGCGCCGGGTCGAGGAACTCGTGGCGGAGCTTTCCGACGGCCGGCGCGAGGTGGTCATGCTCCGGTTCGTCGACGGGCTGAGCCTCGACGAGATCGCGGAGGCTCTGGGCATTCCGCTGGGCACGGTGAAGTCACGCCTCCACCACGCCTTGCGGGCCCTGCGGGCGGCGGAGGAGGGGTAGGGGCAGCGGCAGCGGCAGGAGACCGTGGAGCCGGTTCCCATCTTTTTTGGAACCCGATGAACTTTCCCGCCGCTTCGTGGACTGAAGGGAGCGAAGGGTCATGACACAGCGTCGACGAAACGGGGACAACGAGAGACACCTGGATCTCCTGGCGCTCGACGCCGTGAGGGCAGGCGAGGCGCCGGCCGCGGACCGGGCCCACGCGGAGGCCTGCCCCGTGTGCCGCAGGGAACTGGAGCTGCTGCAGCGGGTGGCCGCCGGCGTTCGAAGTCTGGAGCGCGGGGCGCCGGAGGTGCCGGCGGCCGTGGACGAGGCCATCCTCGGCGAATTCGGGCGGGCGGCGGGGGAGCGCCGGGTGGTGCGCGTGCCCACGTGGCGCTGGGCGGCGCCGGCCCTGGGGTTCGCGCTGGCTGCGAGCCTTGCCTGGCTGCTCCTTGTGCCCCGGCAGCAGGTCGAGCGGTTCGCGCCGGTCCCCCGGCGAGCTGTCGAGGCGCCGGCGGTGGCCCTCGCGCGCCCCAACGCCGAGGCGCTGCGCGCCGGCCGGCCCGCAGCGAAACAAGACCGGGCCGCGCCGGCGCCGTCGGCCCTGGGCGACGTGAACGGCGATGGCAACGTGGACATTCTCGACGCGTACTGCCTCGCCGCGCTGCTCCGGGAGCACGACCCCCGGGCGGCCGGCTTCGACGAGAACACGGACGGCGCGGTGGACGGGAAGGATGTGGAGGAACTGGCTATGCTGGCCGTGGCCGTGCGTTGAGCCGGCAGGAGCGGAAACGATGCGACGACGAAGGAGCACCCTGTGCCTCGTGGTGGCCGCGCTCCTGACAGGGGCGACTGCCCGGGCAGGAGGCCCCCGGTTCCGGGCCCTCGACGTGGTCGTGGACGCTGGGACCCGTCCGCTGGCCGCCTACCAGATCGAGCTCACGTACGACCGGAAGGCGATCTCCCTCGTGGGCCTCGAGGGCGGCGATCCGCCCTTCGCCGAGGCCCCGTACTACGACCCGCGAGGACTCACGGCCGGCCGGGTTGTGGTGGCTTCGTTCACCCTGGACCGAAGCCCCCCGCGAAGCGCCGTGCGCGTGGCCAGAGTGCACCTGGCCGAGCGCACCGACGGGGCGGGGGAGATTACCGCGCGCGTCACGGTCGCCGGCACCGTGGGCGGCGCGAGGATTCCGGCATCGCTTCGACTGATCCCCTACGAAGAAGGAGGCGGGAGATGATCACCCGATCGCGTTTGTCTTGGATCGCCGGGACCGTCCTCGGGCTGTGGCTCGCAGGCTGCGCCCAGGAGCAGCTCCTGAAGGACGAGGTTGCGGCGCCGGGAGAGGCCCCGTCCTCTGTCGAGGTGTCTGGAAAGCCTGAAGCCCCGCCGCCCCCCCTCGGGGAGATGAAGTACCGGACGGAGCCTGCGGAGGAGAAGCTGGAGGCGGCGCCGGCCCATGGGGCAGACCGGGCGGCGAGCGGCCTGGAGCAGGAGGTCAGGGACACGCGGAGCCAGGGGGCTGCAGGTGGTAGTGTGGCCCCCCTGCTCGTCCCGCCAGGACCGGTCCAAGGGTCGTTCGCCAAGATGGTGGGGGCCGGCGAGCTCCGGGCCACCTCGGGGAAGCCCACCTCTTCCGCTTTCGGCGAGCCCTTCGACGAGGTGTGGGTCATCCAGCGGCCGCCGACAACCGTCGTGCCCGACCCGAACGCCCCGGGCTCCGGCGAGCTTCGCACCACGGTGGAGGGCCGCGAGATCCCACTGCCGCTCAAGCACACGGAGGTGAAGGCCGCGATCGAGGGCTACATCGCGTCGGTCACGGTGACGCAGCAGTACCAGAACCCGTACGGCTCGAAGATCGAGGCGGTGTACGTCTTCCCCCTGCCCGAAAACGCCGCGGTCTCCGACTTCGTCATGGTCATCGGCGAGCGCAAGATCCGAGGCATCATCCGCGAGCGGGAGGAGGCCCAGCGGATCTACACGGAGGCCCGAAACCAGGGCTACGTGGCCGCGCTCCTGACCCAGGAGCGCCCCAACGTCTTCACCCAGAAGGTCGCCAACATCGAGCCCGGGAAGCGGATCGACGTGGAGATCGCCTACTTCCACACCCTGGCCTACGCCGACGGCGCGTACTCCTTCGTCTTCCCCATGGTCGTGGGCCCCCGGTACAACCCGGCCGGCTCCAACGACGGCATCGGCGCGGTGGGCCGCGGGTCCCATGGGGCTTCCGGACAGTCCACCGAGGTTCAGTACCTGAAGCCCGGCGAGCGCTCGGGCCACGACATCGGTCTCTCGGTGGACCTCAACGCCGGCGTGGCCCTGGAGGAGGTCGCCTCCACCACCCACGCGATCGACGTGCAGCGGACCGCGCCCGCGCGGGCCCGAATCCGGATCAAGCCCGCCGACACCTTCCCCAACAAGGACTTCGTGCTCCGCTTCCGGGTCGCCGGGAAGCTCGTGAAGACCGGCGTCGTCGCGGAACACGATGACTCGGGTGGCCACTTCACCCTCGTGCTTCAACCCCCCGCGAGCCTGGGCGACCTGCCCCGGGCGGGCCAGGAGATGGTGTTCGTCGTCGACACCTCGGGCAGCATGATGGGCTGGCCCATCGACAAGGCGCGCAAGGCCATCCGTCGGGCGCTCCAGAACCTCCGGCCCGACGACACCTTCCAGCTCGTCCAGTTCGCCAACGGGTTCTCGACGTTTGCGCCCCTGCCTGTGGCCGCGACGCCCGACAACGTCCAGAGCGGGCTCTCCTGGCTCGGCCGGCTGGGTGCCGGCGGCGGCACCGAGATGGTGCAGGGGATCCGGGGTGCCCTCGACTTCCCTCACGACGAGAAGCGCTTTCGAATCGTCAGCTTCTTCACCGACGGGTTCGTGGGCAACGAGGACCAGATCCTCCGGGCCGTGGCCGAGAAGCTCGGCCCTTCGCGCATCTTCAGCTTCGGCGTGGGCTCGAGCGTGAACCGCTACCTCATGGAGGGGTTGGCGCGCGTCGGCAGGGGCGCCGTGGCGTACCTCACGACCAACGACTCCGACGTCGAGGCCGTGGACCGCTTCTTTGACACCGTGGCCCACCCGGCCTTGACCGACGTGGTCGTCCACTGGGGCGGCCTCGGTGCGGCCGACGTGTACCCCCGGCGGATCCCCGACCTCTTCGTAGGCCGGCCGGTCATCCTGGTCGGTCGCTTCTCGGGCCGGGGCGACACCGTGATCCGCGTGTCGGGCCGGGTCGCCGGGGAGGAGAGGATCTTCGACGTGCCCGTCTCCCTGGACGCGCTCGGCAAGGGCAAGGGAATCGCCAAGATCTGGGCGCGGGCGCGCATCGCCGACCTGACCGACCGGATGGCGGTGGCCGGCGAGAACCTGGCGGGCGAAGTGAAGCAGACGGCGCTGACCCACGGGCTGCTGAGCGCCTACACGGCCTTCGTGGCCGTGGACTCGACCCGCCGCACCGAGGGCACGAGTGGCACGACCGTGGCCGTGCCCGTACCGCTCCCCGCGGGGGTGCGGTACGAAACCACCGTGACCCAGTGAGTCCGTCGAGGTCTTCCGATGGCGCCTTTCCGTCCAGAGCCTCCGATTCGCTTTGACAGCGCCGCGGCGGTGCGCGAACGTAGACGCCATGCTCTCCCTCGACGAGATCCGCGACCGCATGAAGGACCGCCCGGCGATCCTCGCCGAGCCCCGGGAGCGCGGGCGCGCGGCCGTCGCGCTGGTGGTGTGCGACGAGGGGTCGGGGCCCGAGGTCCTCTTCATCGAGCGCAGCGACCACGACGAGGACCCGTGGTCAGGTCATCTGGGATTTCCGGGGGGGAGGGTCGAACCCGAGGACCCGAGCCCCAGGAGCACGGCCGCGCGGGAGACCCGGGAGGAGCTCGGCCTGGACCTGGCGTCGGCGGAGTACCTCGGGCGCCTCGACGACCTGCTCGGTGCCCACGTGCCGGTCGTGGTGTCGTGCTTCGCCTTCGGGTTTCGGCGTCGCCCGGAGCTCTCCCCCAACCCGACAGAGGTGAGGCAGGCCTTCTGGTTCCCGCTTGAAGATCTCCGCGACCCGCGACGACACAGCGCGAAGACCTTCCACTTCCTGGGCGAGGAGTTGACCCATCCTGCGATCCGGGTCCTGGGTGAAGGCCGGCCGTGGCTCTGGGGGATCACCTACCGGCTGATCGTTCAGTTCCTGGAGGCGCTGGGTTGCCCCGTGTGAGGCGGGAGGGATGGGGCCGGCCGTCTTCCGGAGAAGGGGTGCACGGTTCTGCGCCGGTGCGGTCGTGGCCTCCCTGGGTGCGACTCGAGACAGGAGGCAGGAGGATGTTCGGGAGCCCCTGGCTGTGTCTCGCCGTGGTGGTTTCGGCATTGCTTCTCACCCCGGCTCGGACTCCGGCAGGAGCGCCGGAGTTGGTGGCGTCGTGGGACGCGAGCCGTTGTCGGGTGGACCTGGAAGTGGATCGGGAAGACGGAGTCCTGCGCCTGCGGTCCCGGTGCCCGCTCTCGGAGGAGGAAGCGCCGAAGGCGCTCTCCGAGACGCTCCCGAGACTGCGTGACTTCGGGGATTCCCCTGGGCGCTACCGATCGCTCTTCCTCGGCCGGCTCGTCGACTACCCGTGGCTGTCCGAGGGGCTGGCGCGGTGGGCGGCGCGATCTTCCGGGTGGGACAACCGAAAGGGTCTCTCCCGTGGCGAGAGAAACAGCAACGCCTTCGTCGAGCGCGCCCTGCGCGACGCGGGGATCCTGCGGTCGCTGGCGGACGCGCTGGCCCGGGAAGGGCTTCGGGTGACGGGCGTCTCGGCGGAAAAGGTTCTGATCGCCCCTGTCGCCCAACTCCCCTTCGGCGGCCGCCTCCGAACCGAGGGCGTCGCCGGCAGCGCCCGGGTCCCCTACGACGCCATGGTTCACCTCGTGCTGGGACCCGGCGCCGGCTCGCACTGACCGGCCTTGTCCCTGTCGGGGCCAGGATCGCCCTGGGGCCTCCTTTGACCTGTCCCCGGTGGCCAGGCGGTGCGCAGCGGGCCGCCCGAAGAGCGCCGCCCTACCCCTCGGCCGGCATCGAAGGCGGGGCGAGGTCCCGCAGGTAGGCCTCGCGGTGGGATCGGAGCATCTCGGGGATGGGCAGCTCGTAGGGGCAGCGCGGCAGGCACTCCCCGCACTCGGTACACTGTGGCACGCTCTCCATCGCAGCCCCGCAGAACGTCCGGGCCACCGCGGGCCCCATCCGCGCCACCACGACAGGGTAGCCCATGGCCATGGTGATCATGACGCCGTTGGGGCAGGGCTGGCAGTACTCGCACCGCCGGCAGAACCTCTTGCCCAACTCGGCCCGGTAGTCGTCCATCCGGCGGAGGTCGCCGTCGGTGCAGACGTTCGGGCGGTCGTAGAACGAGACCACCTGGTCTACCCGCTCCACCGTGTCGAAGCCCGGGATCGGGATGACTCCGGGGTGCTGCCGCAGGAAACGGAACGCGACTCCCGCGTCGTCGATCACGCCGCCGGCGAACGGCTTCATGGCGAGAATCCCCATGCCCCGCTCTCTCGCCGCGGCGTGGAGCCGGTCTTTGGCCCCATCTTCGATGAAGTTGAACGGGAACTGGATGGTGGCGAAGAGGTCGGTCTCGACGAGCTTCACGGCCATGGGAAGGCTGTGGGACGTGACCCCCAGGTGACGGACCTGCCCCCGCTCCACCGCTCTGACGGCCGCTTCGAGCGCGCCGCCGGGCGCGGTGATGGCCTCCCACGCGCTCTCCTGGGCCACCTGGTGCAGTTGGTAGAGGTCGACGTGGTCGGTGCGCAGCAGGCGCAGGCTGCGCCCGAGGTGCTCCTCGACTCCCTTCGCGTCGCGCCGGAGGGTCTTGGTGGCCAGGACCACCTCGTGGCGAATCCCCTCGAAGGCGCGCCCGATCTTCTCCTCACTGTCGGCATAGGCGTTCGCGGTGTCGTAGAGGGTGATGCCCCGGTCGTGGGCGCGGCGCAGCACGCGGTGGGCCGCGTCGGGTGTCAGGTGGATGATCGGGATGGCCCCGAAGCCGAGCTCCGAGACGGTGAGTCCGGTACTCCCCAAAGGGACCTGCTGCATGGCGCACCTTGTCGGCGAAGGGTTGCGAGCGACCGCCCGCCGACCGCCCGCGTCTGAGCGGCCGGTCGGCGCCCTTCCCATCTTCGGTCCGCGACGAGGTCGGCGCAAGCTCTTTAGCCGGATGCGGACGAACCGTTGGTCCTCGTCGGAACCCGCTCTTGCCATCAGTGTGCGCGGTACGGGTACAACGGGTTCGGACGGTCCGCGTGCGGGGCCGAAGCAGGGTTTGTGTTCTTCCCGCCGTAGTGGTACCAACGGGGCATGAATTACGGGCGTTATCAGGTCACGAGGGAGGCGGGCAGGGGTTCCATGGGCGTCGTGTACGAGGCCCAGGATCCGCAGATCGGTCGGGTGGTCGCAATCAAGGTGCTCCGGCAGGACCGGGCTGGCGACGAAGCCCTCGTCCAGCGATTTCTTCGAGAGGCCAAGGCCATCGGACGCCTGTCCCATCCCCGCATCGTCACGATCTACGATGCCGCGGAGGACCGCGGCATCGTCTATATCGCGATGGAGTTCGTGCAGGGGAGACCGCTCAAGGACGTCCTCCACGAGCGGCGCTTGACCATGGAAGAGATCCTCGACATCGGCGCACAGGTAGCCGACGCCCTTCACTACGCTCACGAGAAGGGGGTCGTGCACCGCGACATCAAACCCAGCAATATCATTCTTCAGCCCGACGGGCAGATCAAGATCACCGACTTCGGCATCGCCCGCATCGAGGGCTCAACCGCGACGCTGCAGACGCAAGCCGGCGAGACGATGGGGACTCCCGCCTACATGTCCCCGGAGCAGGTCCTGGGCAAACCCGTGGATCGCCGCACCGACCTCTTCTCTCTCGGTGTCATCCTCTATGAGCTGAGCACCGGCAACCGACCCTTTGGCGGTCCGGGTGCGACGCTCGCAACGATCTTCAAGGAGATCGTGCAAAACGCTCCCGTGGTCCCGGCCTCCGCCGCGCTTCCTGGTGCGGTGTCGCCCGGGGTTTCCTCCGTCATCATGAAGTGTTTGAAGAAATCCTCGGACGAGCGCTACCAGACGGGGCTGGAGCTGGCCGATGCCCTGAGGAGGGAAATCGGGAGACAGGAGAAGAAGGCCGCGCCGTCGCCGGGTTCCTCGGCTTCGGGGGAGCCTGTGCGCCCAACCATCTCCGCGGTCACCGTTCTGGTCGGAACCGTGTTGGCCGTGGGAGCCATCGCCGCCGGGTTGGGTGTCTTTCGTTACTCCACCCGGGCGGGGACCAAGCCTCCTGCCGCCGCAGCGAAACCGGCGTCCACCCCACCCACCCCGCCGACGCCCCAGACTCGGCCGCAGGTGCACGCTGTGGCCCCCCAGAGCTTGCCGACGAGCGCCGTGCGTCGGCCCGGCGACCTTCCCTCTGGACCGACAGAACGGCGGCCACCGCAACCAAGGCCGACTCACGCTGAAGAGAGTTCGGGTCGCGAGCGGCCGTTGGCCCGCGTCGTGACACCGGCGCCGGTCGCCCAACGCCCGACGGCCTCGATCGATTTGACAGTACCGTCTACGCCTCTCAAAGTGATCTCGATCCCTGAGGGAGCGAGTATTTCGATTGACGGGCGAACGGTGGGCCGTGCGCCGGCGACCTTCATGGTGTCCGTGGGACGACATCGCCTCCACGCCACCCACGCAGGATCTCGAGATGCTGAAACCGAGGTCGACGTTCGGGAGACCATGGAGTATCCCATTCGCCTCTTTCTGGAACCGGCGCAGTGAACTCGCTGGGTCCAGCGCCACGGGAGCGGCACACTTCTGATGAGGCCCAAGCCATGACGAGAGCCTTCAGGACCCCGCAGACAGCGCTTGCCGTCATCATGTTGTGCGGCCTGATTTCCTGTGCCCACGTGGAGCCCATCCCGGACCGGGCCATGGAATTTGAGGAGGGAATAAGGGTCCTGGCCTCCAACCTTGCCCAGCAAATGGAAGGGTCCGGTGTCGGAACCTTGGTCAACAAAGTGCTGATCGATCCCCTGACCAAACCATCGAAGAAGATCGTTATTGATCCATTTATTGACCTGGAGTCCGGCTACCCGTTGAAGATAAGTACTAAGATTTCTGAAATCATCTCCAAAGAACTGAGTGGAAAATTTGTTGTACTTGGGGAACTGGAGCCTGAAACGTTGCAGGCAGCCCAGTACATCATGAATGGAATGGTCACTGTTTACGATAAACAGAAGAACATCTACAAGGTACAGGCGACTGTTTTCGATAAGACCTCAGGGAAGATCTTGGCTTCTGCGTTTGTTCGAATTTCTGGCTTTGACACAACACCCAAAGAAATTTACAAGGATAGTCCTGTGTTCTTAAAAGGAGAAAGCTATAAACATTACACTGCTTCTGTAAAAAAGGCCCCAGGAGAGACTGTAGACAAAGAGTATTTTGATGGTTTAGCCGCAAAGGCGATGAAAACGAAGGGCGATAGCCTGTATGAACAAAAAGACTATGACAATTCGCTCGCGTACTACAATAAGGCTGCTGCGATCCAACAAGGGCAGCAGCTGGAGATCCTGAACGGTCAATTTACAAACTATCGAGCCCAAGGTCGGCTTGCGGAAGCGGAAGAGGCCTATAAGAATCTTCTGCGTATCAGTGTAGTTGAGACGGGCGAGATCGAAAGCAAGATTATCTTTGGGCCTGGCCTCAAAGAGCCGGTGGAGAGCAACGCAAGCCTCTATAATATCTACGTGAGGCAGATCGCCAATTTTGTCGCCGCAGTGCCCCGGTGCCAACTCAAGATTGTTGGGCATTGCAGTAAGACCGGCTCCGAGGCCTACAATGACAAGTTGTCACAAGAGCGTGCACTGTGGATCCAGAAGCAGATGTCTGCCTATGCACCGCAGATCACAAGTAAATCAACAGCCATTGGGCGTGGTTTCCACGAGAACATCGTCGGGACGGGACGGGACGACGTCACCGATCAAGTGGACCGCCGCGTAGAGTTCGTATTCATGGACTGCGTGGAGTAGTGGCTGGAGGGAGCGATCGACGCCGGCGATGAGAACGGGAAAGGACCTCGGGTCAGGCGCAACGGCGGAGCCGGAGTTCCCCAGAGCCGCGTTCTGCCCGGCCCTGAGCCCGACCAGAGGCTCGTGGTCTCTCCGCATGAAGCAGGTAGCGGGGTGGCCGAATTGCCGCTTGAATCCATTGATAGCATAGCCTTTCAGTGTTTCGACCTTCTGAGTTGCCCCCAACGTTGCCCCCACACGACGCCCGACGCTCTGGGGCGTCTTCTTTGCTGGCGAACTCCACGGCTGTCGAATTCGGTAGACATACTTGGACAACGGGCACAAAGGCCGTGGTCCCGAGCCCCTGAAGGATCATGTTGACCATCGGGGCGATCACCGGGGCACCGGTGCGGTTCTTCCCCGGGGCCGAGCGCCCAGGGCTCGCCGAGGGGCTCGAGGCGGCGATTGCCGCGCACGAGATCTTCGGCCTGCCCGTGCGTGCGGCGTTCTACGTGAACTGGGTGCAACGCTTCGACGCACCGTCCGGGGTGAACCGCGTCGTCGCCTTCGGGGACAACGACGCGAGCTCCGCGGGCCAGAACGCCGCGTATGGCGGGGCGGCACGGCTGACGGCGAAGGGCACTGCGGCGGGTGTGCAACTTCCCGAGCAGCCGGGCTGCAACGTCCTGGATGTGTGTTGCGGCCTGGGGGATGAGGCGGAGCGCGACTCGAACGGCGGAAAAAAAAGAAGCGGTCACAGGAGGAGTGAGCCGCTTCAAGAGGGGGAACAACGCCTTGGATGCTACAGGTTCCCGATGAGGTTCAGGTGAGTTGACGGTGAGAAGTTGATGAAGGCTGCGGACGGTCCACCGAGCGTGTGCTGGCGAACGCCACGGAGGCCCGTGGTTGGCCCCCGAGAACCTGGGTTTTTGTCGCCGCTGCCGTCGCTGACACGTTCGTGGTCACCGATGGCCTTAGGCGATTCACGTCTCAGGCTCCCTCTCGCCCTCCGGCGGCACAGGTCGATGTTCCGCGGGTCGTAGAAAGCATCAACGGCGACGGGGTGGGAGGCCGGAAACTGCTCGGCGGCGTCTGGGTCGAGGGACTCGAGTAGGGGGAGGCTCGCGCTCCCTCCGGGCAGTCCGCGGGGGCCTGCGAAGAGGGCCGGCTCTCTCTCGCCCGCAACCTTGACACGCCCGGACCCGCCAGTATGGTACGCGCGACAACCGGCGCCGCTTCCCCCCCCCCGGAGGTGCGCCGGTCACGCCCCCCAAGGCAGTGAGTGGCCGCGGGGGGCGCTTTTCATCCGGGCTTGGGACGGGAGAACACGCCGTCGAAAACCGGCTCTCGCGTGGTACCCTTCGGTCGGGTTGCAGGGGGGAATCAGGGCAGTGGGTAGCAAGGGGGTAGTAACGCCAAGACGCCGCCGCCATGTTTCTGGAAGCCTGAACGCTCGCAAGTCATGGAAAATACAGATGGCGGGGCGTCAATCGAATTGAGGCCTGAAACCCTTATGGGAAGCGGGTCCACGGAATTCTGCTTTTCGAGTTACCCCCAAAGTTACCCCCAGTTCCCGCAGGCTGCTTCCCTTCTCGAAAACGCGGAGGTACAAAGATCACGACCACTCCAGGAGTCCCAAGCAAACCACTGGCTCGAAACATCATCGCTCCCCCTCCTTGCCACCTTCCTGGCGCTCGCTCCTCAACAGGCTGACTCTGAGCCAATCAGCAGGCAGGAAGCTACGCGGCGGTGCTGCCCGGCGTCAAGGCGATTTGCCGCCTGTCACGGCGCGGCGCAATGAATACCCCAGGGCGGGTCGCCGAATACCCCAGGGCGGGTCGCCGTAAGCGTCGAGGTCGGTAGGAACCGCAAAAAAGACGGGCCCGGGGGTACCCCCGGTACCTCCAGACCCCCGAACGCGTGTTGCTTTCCTGAGTTACTCAACCACCCTTGCAACGTTGCGCTATTTTTGGCCGCTCAAAAATTAGGGTGGCGCAGTTGAGGTTGGTCTGATTGGAGGGCCGGAAAAGAAGAAAAGAGCCACGAGAAATCACAATTTGGGAGAACCGTCGTTCGTCTTGGAGGTCACGATTCCTTCGGCAAGGACAATTCTCTGTATTTCCTTCGCTAACTCCCCTCTACCGAACTTTGCCAAATGCCATAATGTGTTATGCAGGATAAGGCCCATGTCCCCACGAACGATCTCTATTTTAGCAAGTTCCATAAATATTGATATAATAGTTGATGCTACTTCGTGGTCGTTGGAAAACCACCAACGTAGCGCTCCTATATATTTTGGAAAGGTGCTGTTTGCCTCAATATAGCTATACAAATACCCTCCCGCGTATTTTACAAGGAGTCTGCCGGTTCTCCAGTGTTCCTCGTTTGCAGGATCCACAGACCACCTCGACCCTTCCGCTTGAAACCCTGGCCGCCCCCGGTGGGGACGCACCACGATTGCTATCCTCGGGTCTCGATTCCCTTATTACAGCGAGCCTCTCCCAGTCTGAAGATCTAATCCTTCCGCGCCGCCATCAACAGTTTCTGGAGGCTCACCAACTTCTGAGATCGCAGTGCGTCCGACGCCAGCAGGAACTTTGGCTAAAACGGATGCTTCGCATATATCAAAAACACCCTCACCACTTATAGTGTGTGTATACCAACAAAGAGACATTACGATGAATTGTGCGTCACCAGACATTATAGCAGTCGAGTACTTTCTGGTACCGCTATTTGTTTCCGTACCGTACCATGTGCCATCTGGAAAGAAGCCGCTGAAATACGCGTTCTTGAAGTCGATCGAGAACCCATCTTGCTCAAATGTGCATATCTCCGACTTGCAGGATACACTTACTGGTTTTTGATAAAGCAATCCATCTCTGTTGCTCTTAAAAAAGAAGCTACCAGCCCACCGCCCATCAATGTCTTCTGCTCGTTTGGGTGTTGCAGCTGTTATGGAATTGTGCTGATAAACTCCTATTCCATTGATAAGCCCGTTGATCATCCCGGCGTGATTTCCTTCATTGCAGAATGCGAACAAGAAATTTCCATCGGTAGATAGGTAGTTGTAGCCAAGGAACTGGGTAACTTTTGACACAGAAATCACCTGAGGGTAAGGATTGTCCCTTGATTGGGATCCATAATCAACAAACAATTTATTGATAGCAGACCCTTCTAATTGTAGATCGGAATAGTTTGCTCCAGCTCCTGCTCCTACCGCGTTTTCTCCGATCCCGCTGGCTGTGCCAATCCACATTCCTTGCATCGCTATGCCAGCTCTAGGGTTGTCTCCCCCCGTATTGGCCCCACCACCAGAGCCACCACCTCCGCAGGCTGATGCAGTTCCAAGGGCGAGAACCGCCACGAAATATAACCAGCCGCGGACAACTAGATTCTGCATAATGCCCCCTCTTGTGTTTGTAATTAGAGTAATTCTTGGTGCCCAGTCCAACGCAAGTACTCATAGTCGAGGTGCGTCAAAGGGTCAAGCTGAAGCTTTGTTCCTGACTCGGTCAGCTCAGGCCATCCGCGCCGCTCGCCACCGACTTGAGCAGGCGGGTTATTCGGGGGTAGTGCGAGAAAAAATGCAGTTTGGGCCACTTGTGTCCAAGAACCGATGCGCCACGAGCCATGAGATGCTGACTTGGCGCAGGAAGACGGCGATCCGCCCGTGAGGGCAACCTCGATGATGAAAAATGCCCCCCGAAGTGGGTATGGTGTGAGTCGCGACACTCCAC
>JACRMM010000072.1 GCA_016214985.1 Deltaproteobacteria bacterium
CTCCTCGCCGGCGCCCACTACCTCATCGCCTGCGCCTTCTGCGCCTTCGTCTTCACCCACGCCTACCTCGCCACCCTCGGCCACACCCCCCTGGCCCACTTCAAACCCATGTGGACCGGCTGGGAACGCGTCGAACAGCACGAGGCGAAACAGCATTGACACAGCCTGTTTCGGCAGATACACAAGGCGAGCCGGTCCCGATGGCCGGCTCGCCGTTTCTTTGCCGGGTGCGGCGCCCGTGACCACCAAGGCGGCGCCCCGAGCTCCGAGGTCCTCATGACCGTCAAGACACTCGCCGCCAAGGCCATCGTTCCCGTCGCCCTCTCGGTCACCGGGTTCGTGGTCATGTGCTGCATCCTGCTGTACTCCGTGATGAAGAGCGACATGGTCGCGGACACGGTGCGTCACGAGACGAATCTGGCCGACACGATCATCAAATCCGCCCGATACGCGATGCTCAAGTCGGACCGCGAGGGGCTGCGCAACATCATTGACAACGTCGGGGTTCAACAAGGCGTCGCGCACGTGCGGATCTTCAACAAGAAGGGGCTCATCATGTTTTCGGCGCGCCCCGACGAGCTCGCGCGCTACGTTGATCGCAAGGCTCCCGGCTGTGTCGTGTGCCACGCGACCGACGTTCCGGTCACGACCATGGGCCCGATGGAGCACGCCCGTCGGTACGTGGACGAGGACGGACGGCAGGTGCTGGCCATCACCGCGCCGGTCTACAACGAGCCGGCCTGCTACCAGGCCTCGTGCCATGTGCACCCGCCGGCGCAGAAGGTGCTGGGAACGCTGGACCTCGGCCTCTCCGCCGACCCCCTGGCCCGGACCCTTCGGGTCCTCAAGGGACGCATGATGCTGTTCAGCCTCATGGTCCTGCTGATCACCGTGGGGGGCGTCTCGGCACTGCTGCGGCGAAACGTCTTCCTCCCGATCCGGCAGCTCGCCGAGGCGGCGCAGAGGTTGGAGCGGGGCGACACCCCGGTCGAGTTGCCGAGGAGCTCGGGCGAGATCGGACAGATTGCGGCGGCCCTGGAGCGAATGTCGCGCGCCCCGCACCCTCGGGACCCCGAAGGAAGAGGCTGACGCCGGTGTCGACAGCGCGACGCGAGAACGGGAGCTCCTGATGGGGCCAGCCGACCGCACGCAGGCCGGCTCTCAGGCTCAGGGTGACACCGACCGGCTTCGGCGGGACTCCCAGGCGCGGATCCGTCGCCTTCGATCCCGCGGCAACTGGGGGATCTGGGGTCTGTGCACGTTCCTGGTCGTCAGCCTTGCGGCGCGAAGAGACTTCTCGTTCCTGCCGCCCCTGTCGGAGCGCACGCGGGACCTCCTGGGCGCCTCGCCTCCGGTGAATCTGATCAACATGGCGCTGGTCGCCTACAGTTTTTCGGCGCTCATCCTCACCCTGTCGCGGATGATGAGCGGCGCCGACACGTATCGGGGACTCTCCCACCTGGGGTATCTGACCGCTTTCTACGTCTTCTACCACTTCGCCGACGCCATGTCGGACAACTTCTGGGCCGTGTTTGCGGCCGGCGTTACCATTCTCGTTCTGGAGGGATACGGCCTGCGCACCCGCTGCGGCGAGCTGATCGAGGAGGAGCAGGAAAGGATCGCGCTCCGGGAGACCCGAGACCGCTTCGGTCCGTGACCGTCGCGCGCGGTGCCGACAAGCTGCAGGACGGGGCGGCCGGGCGGCCGACTCAAGGGGCGTCGAACCGTGGGGAGGCGGGGCGCTACCAACTCACGGTCAGGGTGGAGACTCCTCGCAGCTCGGGGGAACCGGCGTCGGGTCCGCCCACGGCGACCCGCCCTGGAATCCACTGCATGCCCATTCCGACCTCGACCCCGTCGGCAGGGATCCACGACGAGCCCGCCCCCATCCATGGATCGACGGACAAGACCCGCTCTTCGGCGCCGCAACCCCGGCGCGTCGGCGTCGGCTCGCCACCCGGCAGGATGGCGCCAAGCCCTGCGAAGTTCCGGACATGGCCGGACGCCCTCCAGCACGTGCCAATCCCGGGGCTGCGCGACCTGGGAGAGGATCCCCCGAACTCCGCGACGCACAGACCGAACCCGGCGGGGCTTCGGTCCTGCTCCGCGGGCGGCGTCAAGAAGACGGCGTCGGCAGCGCCGGGATGTTGCGCCAACGCCTCGAAGAACCGGTCCACATCGGCGCAAGGGCGCAGGTCCAGGGCGTTCGCGGCCCTCGTCGCAGCCAGCGCCACGACGACGGCAAGCCACGCGGCCGTCTGAATCGCCCTGCGGACCCCGCTCGTCGGAGCCCCCTCGATGCTTCTCATCTCCGCCTCCCTTGACGGCGGCTGCCCGCCGCACGACCTTCCCGCCGCAGGTCTGTGCACCCTGCGTGCCACAGACCTCGCGCGTGACGGGGTCTCCCCACGGCAGGGGTGCGAAGCCGCACCCCGACCCTGGTCCGATTTCGTACCCGGGGCGACCGATCGCACAGGGTCGAACGCGCACCCCCGTTTTTCCCTTCCGTCGCCTGAGGTCCTCGTGTAGCATTTTGTCCCTTGTTCGACGGCAACCGGAGCCCCGGCCTGCCCGCGCGAACCCGGGACCCGTTGACACTGCACTGCGCGCATCCGTCCCCATCGTCTAGCTCGGCCCAGGACACCGGCCTTTCACGCCGGCGACGGGGGTTCAAATCCCCCTGGGGACGCCACTCCATCCGCCCGTGCGAGCCCCCGCGCCCGCACGGGCGTTTCTTTTCAGGCTCCTTCCGGCCCCGGGCGGCCGGCCGAACGCAGCTCGTCCCGCCCCGGACCTTCCCCGTACAGAGGACCTCTCAATGAAGAACGCGCCCTGGTTCGCCCTCTCCCTCGCGCTCGCGGCCGCGCTGCCGATCGTCTCGTTCGCCGCCGCCGGCCAACCCTCCGCCCAACCCGCCTCCAAACCGACGGCCAAGACGGCCGGCCCCAAGCCCGACCAGACGCTCGCCACCGTCAACGGCACGTCCATCACGCGGGCAGAGTTCGATCGGGCCCTCACGGTGGTTCAGCAGGGACCCCAAGGAGCCACGCCGCTGCCCCCGGAGCTGCGCACGAAGCTGCTCGATCAACTCGTGAACCAGGAAATCCTGTATCAGGAGGCGGCCAAGCACCCGCCCAAGGACTTCGACAAACAGATCGACGCGCAGCTTCAAGCGCTGAAGGCCCGCTTCCCGAACCCGGAGGCATTCCAGAAGGAGCTCGTTTCCAACGGCCTCACCGAGAAGTCGCTCCGGCAGATGGCAGGGCGTCAGGTGGCTGTCCAGAGCTACGTGGCCACCCGGATGGCGCCCTCGGTGAAGGTCACCGACGCCGAGGCCCGGACGTTCTACGACGCGAACCGTGACAAGATGAAGGTCCCCGAGCAGGTGAAGGCGAGCCACATCCTTCTCCTCGTCCCGCAAGGAGCGAAGCCCGAAGACAAGCAGAAGGCCCTGGCCAAGGCCAAGGACCTTCAGAAGCGCGCCTCCAAGGGGGAGGACTTCGCGAAGCTGGCCAAGGAGAACTCCCAGGACCCGGGCAGCAGGGACGCCGGCGGCGACCTCGGGTTCTTCAGCCGGGACCGGATGGTCGAGCCCTTCGCCAACGCTGCGTTCGCCCTCAAGATGGGCCAGGTGAGCGACGTGGTCGAGAGTCCCTTCGGCTACCACGTGATCAAGCTCACGGACCGAAAGGCGGCCAAGGAGCAGACGTTCGCCGAGGCCAAGGAGAAGATCCTTGCGTTTCTCAAGAACCGCGCTCTCTCGGAGGCCGTGGCCAAGAAGGTCGAAGGGCTGCGCAAGTCGAGCAAGGTCAAGGTGCTGATCGCCAACCCCTAGTCTGCGACCGCCAGCCGGCGTCCGAGGGCCGTCTCCCGACCGGGAGGCGGCCCTCCTCGTTTCCGGCACAGGGACGCCGGGCCCCCCGGCACCTGACGTCATCCTCCCGCCGCGGGTCGGGACGCATTCCCGAGAGGCGGAAAAGGATTCCTTGACCGTCTGGGAGTTGAGGCCTAGAAAGAAGAGAGGTGCCGTCGCCCGTTCCCAGCGCTCGATGTCGGCCTACTCACCCCCTCGCAGGAGCAGTCCGATGAAAGCGTCCCGCCCAAAGCCGCCCATCCCGGAACCCCTTCCCCTCAAGCACTCCTTTTCCAAGGGCTGCCACTACGAGAACATGAAGGGTACGTACGAGGTGCTTTCCCTTGACGGCAACACCATGCGCATTCGGTGGGAAAACGGCGAGGAGAGCGAAACCGACGTCAAGCTTCAGGACCGCATCCTGAGCCGTTTTGAGCGGGAGGTGCGGGCCGCCAAGGCACGTCCGGGTACCCGGCAGGCAGACGCCGATCCGGATTTCACGTCGCACTTCGGGCCGTGCTTTCGCGGCCTGACGCCGACGGACTTCACCCTCGACACCGCCGAGACGACCTGGAGGTCTCGGACCAGCGGGATTGGAAGCGCGGTGACGCAGGAGTTCCAGGCCAGCGAGTTCTGTTTCGCCTTCTGGGTCCCGTTTCGCAAACCCATGATTCTCTGGACGGACGTCGACCGGAGGATCGGGAGCGCCGCTCAGGTCCAGACCGGCTTCTTTTGCCGGCTGGACGAGGCCCGAGCGTACTATGGGTTCTTCGTCGAGCGCTCGAGCGAGGCGGACGGAAAGGGCGACTGGCACCGCCTTCTGGAGTGGCTGACCGTCCCCGAGCAGGAAGCGTGGCTCCGATCCCTGGCCACGGAACACGCCCTGAGAATCTTCGACGGCCGAGATCCATCTTCGTTCCTGGAGGCGTCCGGGGCCCAATGGGTATGGACCGAGGGCGGCTGCCTCACCGACGTGCCGAGTCTGGCAGCGTTTCTCGCGACCCGGCCTGCCGAGCCCGGGACCGTCCTCGAGTGCGCCGTCGTCGTCGAGAAGGACCGCGCCGTGCGCCGGGCACTGAAGGTCGGGCGCGACATCGCCCAGGCGTTCGAGCTTCTCCTGCCCCTCTACCGCGCCTGCCTGGGAGCGGGAGCGGAGCGCAAGCCGAGCACCCCGGCCCGGAGGCGCGCAGCGAGCTGAACTCTTGCGCGGGCGCCTACGGGTTGCCCGCCCACGGGCGCGCCGCTCCTGGGAGACCGGTGAACCCATCCCTCTCCCGGCTGGAAGGCAGAGCATGCAAGGACCCGATGTGGTAAGCGAACTCTACGACGACGACTCGGGCATCGTGTACCGCGTGCTTGCCTACCGTGAGCTCACCCGGGCCGAGGTCGTGCGGGAAGTCCAACGGGCGCTGCGCCTGCGCGATGAAAAGCCGAAGCGGGGCGCTTTCCTTACGTTCCGGACCTCCATCACCTGAGGATCTTCAGGTCCTCTCCACCGCTCCACGGACCGCGAGGGAAGACGATGGCCAAGGGAAGAGACAAGGGGCACAAAGAAGAAAAGAAGAAACCGAAAGACAAGAAGAAGCCGAAGGACGGGCCGTCAGGCAAGAAATAGACGTCCGGCGTCAGAGACCACATGGTGATCCCCCACCGGCAACTGACCGCCGAGGCCCTGCGGGGCGTCATCGAAGAGTTCGTGTCGCGGGAGGGCACGGATTACGGCGGCGTGACCGTTTGCCTGGCGCACAAGGTCCAGGAAGTCCGGGACCAACTCGACCGGGGAGACGCCGTCGTGGTCTTCGACGACGATACGAATTCCTGCAACATCGTTGCTCGTCCCAACGTTCCGCGGCAGCTCCCTCCGCACCTTCCCCGCTGACTCGCCTCCGCCAGGACCTGCTCCACGGCCTCCCCATCGATGGGTTGATCTCCCGGGCGAACGAACGGGTCATCGCCGCCGCGCCGTCGCAGGCAACCAGCCGAAACCGCTTCCCGCAACGCTCCGCGGCATCCGACCGTCCCCATTTCATCCCTCGGGGTGACCGACGGTCATGGGCCACTCAGGACGTCCCGGCCGCCTCCGGGGCCCACCTCTTCACGGCTGAGAGCGTCGTGTCGGCGACCGCAGTGAGCGTTCCGCCCCCCCCGGAAAACGCGCAGGCGCCGGGTTGGACGGCCGTGTCGACTCGTCGTCCCCGATCGTTACGGCGGCGTTAGGCGGCCCCCTGATGCTTCCGCCGGCCTCACCGGTTCCTCGTGCGGAGCCGACACGGGCGGCCTCCCCGGGACCGACGGGCATCGGCCCTCACGCTCGCCCGACCGCCAGCCAGCTGACGGCCCGCTCAGAAGGCAGCCCCCTGGCAGCCCTCTCATCCGCCCGGTTGAGCCCTCTGCCCACGTATGAATGTGCTCAATGTGTGGCGACCCCTGCGAGCGCCCGTCGATCTCCAACGAAGAGCTCCAATCCACCAACGAAGAGCTCACCACGTCGCGCGAAGAGATGCAGTCCATGAACGAGGAGCTCAAGACGCTCAATGCCGAGCTCACCTCCAAGGTCGAAGAGCTGTCGCGCACGAGCGCCGACATGAAGAACCTCCTGGACAGCACGGAGATCGCCACCGTCTTCCTGGACGCCGCCCTCAACGTTCGGCGTTTCACGAGCCGTGTGACCAGCATCTTCAGGGTCATCCCCGGCAACGTGGGGCGCCCTTCAGCGACCTCGCCTCTTCTCTCGTCTACCCGGAGCTCGCCGCCAACGCCCGCGAGGCGCTGCGGACCCTGGCCGTCCACGAAGAGCAGGCGGCCACCCAAGACGGCCACTGGTACCAGGTGCGCATCATGCCCTATCGGACGCTGGAAGACCGCATCGACGGGGTCGTGACCACCTTCACGGACATCACCGCGTCCGAGACGTTGGAGGCGGAGCTGCGCGCGGACCCAGCGCGCAGGGAGGGGACCTCGTGAGCCGAGCGGAGAGCTCCGGAGACCTGCGCCGCCGCGCCCAGAAACGTCTCAAGGAGCGTCCCCCGGGCGACGACGCTTCACGGGACCGAAGAAGCTGTTCTCGCCCAACCGCAACTGCACCAAGGACCGGCGCGTGCTCCACTGCGAGTGGTACAACTCGGTGGTGTTCGACGTGAACGGGCAGATGGCCTCTGTGCTGTCGCTCGTGCTCGACGTCACCGAGCGCAAGCGCTACGAAGCAGAGCTGGTCCGGGCCAGGGAAGCCGCCGACGCAGCGAACAAGGCAAAGAGCGAGTTCCTGGCCATGAGGAGCCACGAGATCCGAACCCCGATGAACGGCATCATCGGAATGAAACCGATCGAGGTCGACGAGGTTCACCGCGTCCTCTCCGAGGTGGCGGGACGCACGGCGGCTCCGGGTGGACGACGCACCCCGCCGTGGCGTTGACGGTAGGTCCGAGAGACGACGGGCCGGAACAGCAATGAGCTCCGGGGCGCCTCCGGAGAGAAATGGGGGCCCCCAGCCGCGATCCACGCCAAGCTGCGAGAGAACCCCACACTCCTCCTGGGGCTCACCACCATCTTCTTGTGGGACTCTCCGGGGCAGCTCACGGAACTGCGAGACGCCGTCAAGAACGCCTCTGCCACAGAGATCGAGCGAATCGCCACAGCATCCGGGGCACCGTTCTGGCCTTTGGGGCCAGCCGATCCGCGGAGAGCGCCCGCCGCCTGGAGGCCTGCGCCCGAGAAGGCCGGTTGACGGACGCACCGGCACTCTGCGCGAGCCTGGAGCATGAGGTCCAACGGCTAGCAGAGCACCTGGCCGAGGTGTCGGGACTCGGGTGTCCCGCCCCCGGCTCCTGACCTCGTTCCCCCGAACCGCACCCTCTCAACGTCTTGTCGGTCGACGCGGAGGAGGACGGCGCTCGGAAGCTCGGCAAGGGTGGCGGCGGGAACAACTCCGCAAACCCCTCTCAATATCACAACGACACCTCTTTAGACTTCACATAGTTGCCTGATTCCGGTCAGAAGCAAGAGCGGACATTTCATCTGATTCCGGGGACCTGAGGAAACGCGTGAGGGAGCCGCAACGACCCGATGGCCGATCGAATACTTCGTATACCCTAGCGGGTAAATCGGGTCTGACCCCCTAGAAGTGCCTACCCCTCCTCTCTATAGTGGCCTCCTCGAACTCGACTAGCCCAGGAGGCAGCCATGAGTCCCGAAGCAGCCGAAGTGCTCTGCTACGAAATCCCAAGTGCGGCAAGACCGCAGCAAAGTGATGCGTCAGGGCACCCCTCGGGCTCGATGGCCGTCTACCTTCGGGACATACGGCGCACGAAGCTCCTCACCGCAAGGGAGGAGATCGAGCTCGCCCTCCGCATTGAGAAAGGCGACGAAGCGGCCCGGGCACGGATGATCGAGTCCAACCTCCGGCTCGTGGTGATGATCGCCAAGCGCTACACCAACCGCGGCCTCTCGTTCATGGACCTCATCGAAGAGGGAAACGTCGGCCTGATCAAGGCCGTCGAGCGGTTTCAGGCCTCGAAGGGATTTCGCTTCTCCACGTACGCCACGTGGTGGATCCGCCAATCCATCGACCGGGCGCTGACCAACCAGGTGCCGATCGTTCGAATTCCCGTCCACGTGGCCGACGACATGGAGCGGATGAACCGCGTCATTGCGCAGTTGCAAAAGAAGCACGCGCGCTACCCGACACCCGAGGAACTGATCGACGCGACCGGCTTCACCGTCGCTTATGTCCACCGGCTCGTATCGCTGCGGCGAAAGAACCTCTCCCTCGATCAGCCGCTCAACAGCGATGGAGACTTCACGCTGCAAGACAAGCTCGAAGACGCGTCCATCGAGGATCCCGCGGACGCGATCCACGAGGAGAAGATGCGAGGCCACCTCCTCGCGAAGCTCGCCTGCCTCACCGAGCGCGAACAAACGATCCTGAGCCTGCGCTTCGGGCTGGAAGACGGCAACGGACTGACGCTCGAGAAGATCGGTGAGAGGTTCGGGCTCACGAGGGAGAGGATCCGCCAGATTCAGGGGGAAGCCCTGGACAAGCTCCGTGCGGCCCTCGCGGAGGACGGGTTCGATCGGCTCACGGTCCTTTGAGAACGTACACTCGGAGGCACGGTCGCGATCGTCGGCCCCGCCACCCCGATAACGAAACTCCCCCCTGTGGGCGCGGGACCGGATGCCCCGCCGCGCCACGGGACCATCTCTGGGCGTCCTCCGCAGAGCACCTCCCGGGGCGAACGAAGGGGCCATCGCCGTCGCGCCGTCGCAAGCAACCTGCCAAAACCGCGTCCCGCTCGGCTCTGGGGCACCCGAGCGCCCCTCTTTTCGTCCTCCGGGGTGACCGGGGGACATGGGAAGCTCAGTCCTTCCAGAGTCTGAGCTCCCTGCGGACGATCTTACCGGTCGTGGTCAGGGGCAGGGCGTCGACGTACCGCACGAGCCGGGGGTACTCGTGGGCCGCGAGCCGGACCTTCACGTGTGCCTGGATCTCCTTCGTGAGGGCCTCGGAGGGCTCATAGCCAGGCTTGAGAACCAGGAACGCCTTCACGAGCTCTGTCCGCTCCGGGTCGGGCACGCCGACCACGGCCGCCACGCTGACCGCCGGGTGCGTGAGCAGGCAATCCTCGATGGGACCCGGCCCGATCCGGTACCCGGCGCTCGTGATGATGTCGTCGGTGCGCCCGTGGAAGAAGACGAACCCGTCGGCGTCGACGTGGCCCCGGTCGCCGGTGAGGAGATAGCCTCCGGCATACTTCTCGGCCGTGGCCTCGGGGCGCTGCCAGTAGCCGAGGAACGTCACCGGGTCCGGGGCGGCCACCGCGATCTGTCCCGCCTCGCCGTCCGGAACCGGAATGCCCCGGTCATCGACGATCGCCACCCGGTGGCCGGGCACGGCCTTGCCGATCGCACCGGGCCTCGCCTCGAAGAGCGCTCCGCAGGACGAGAGGACCATGTTGCACTCGGTCTGGCCGTAAAACTCGTTCACCGCCACGCCGAGCACCGCGCGCCCCCACTCGAGGAGCTCGCCGCCGAGCGACTCGCCGCTGCTCGCCACGGTGCGCAGGGCGAGCCGTCGAGGCGCCGCCGCAGGCGCCGCGGCGCGGAGCATCTTCAGGGCGGTCGGCGGGAGGAAGCTGTTTCGCACGCCGTGGCGCGCCAGGAGGTCGAAGGCCGCCTCGGGATCGAACTTCTCGAACCGGCGGGCGAGCACCGGCATGCCGTGGAACCAGGCCGGGAGCAGCACGTCGAGGAGCCCCCCGATCCACGCCCAGTCGGCCGGCGTCCAGAGGAGATCGCCGGGCTGCGGGTAGAAGTCGTGGGACATCTCCACGCCGGGCAAGTGCCCGAGGAGCACCCGGTGGGCGTGGAGCGCCCCCTTGGGCTTGCCCGTGGTGCCGGAGGTGTAGATAAGGAGCGCCGGGTCGTCCGCCCGGGTGTCCACGGGCTCGAAGGCGTCGGAGGCGGACTCGAGCGCGCGGGGAAAGGACTCTCCGCCCTCGGCGGGACCGTCCACGCAGTAGACGCGCCGCAACTCCGGAAGCCGATCCCGGATGTCGGCGATCTTCGCCGCGCCTGCCGCGTCGGTCACCACGACCCGGGCGGCGCAGTCTGCCAGCCGGTACTCCAGGGCGTCGACGCCGAAGAGGGTGAAGAGGGGCACCGCGACCGCCCCGGCCTTGTAGGCCGCCAGGTGGGCTGCCGCGGTCTCCGGCGCCTGGGGCAGGAGGATTCCGACGCGTCCGCCGGCCTCGACGCCCGCGGCCCGGAAGACGTTGGCGGCGCGGTTCGAAGAGCGGCAGAGGTCGTCGAAGGTGTACCGGGACTCTGCCCCCAAGCGGTCTTCGTAGATCAGTGCCAGCCGACCCGACCCATCGGCCCAGCGATCGCACGCGGCCACCCCCATGTTGAACCCCGCCGGAACGTCCCACCGAAACCCCGCCCGCGTCTCCTCGTAGCTCGGCGCCCTGGTCAGCATCAGCGGGCCGTCCAGCCCAGATCCATCAGGTGGGCCGCTCCCGTGAACGACTGGCCGCGGTCCGAGGCCAGGTAGAGGGCGAACTCCGCAACCTCCTCCGGCTCGATCAGGCGCTTGATGGCGGCCGGCTCGAGCATCACCTTCGCGATCACCTCACCCTCCGGGATGCCGTGGGTCTTGGCCTGGGCCTGGATCTGCTTCTCCACCAGAGGGGTGCGCACGTAGGCAGGGCAGATCGCGTTCACGGTGACCCCGTGCTCGGCCACCTCGAGGGCCACGGTCTTGGTGAGGCCGAGCATCCCGTGCTTCGCCGAAATGTAGGCCGCCTTGAAGGGGCTCGCCACGACGCCGTGGAGCGACGCGACGTTGATCACCCGGCCCCAGCCCCGCTCCTTCATGCCCGGGATCAGGTACTTGATCAGCTGGAACGGCGCGGTGAGCATCACCTGGATCATCTTCGCCCAGATCTCCTCCGGGAAGCTCTCGACCGGCGAGACGTGCTGGAACCCGGCGTTGTTCACCAGGAGGTCGACCCGTCCCCTGGCGTCGAGGGCCTTCAGGGCGAGCGCCTTCACGGCCTGGGGGTCCGCGAGGTCCGCGGGCAGGAACGTTCCGCCCACCCGCTCGGCCACCTCGCGGCCGGACGGGTCCACATCGTTCACGAGCACGTGAATCCCTTCGCGCCCGAACACCTCGGCGATGGCCTTGCCGATCCCGCTGCCGGCGCCGGTCACGAGCGCCACCTTTCCCGCGAGCTCCATGGCAACCCTCCTCACGCACGAGAGACCGCGCTGCGGCGGCCTCGGATCAGACCGCCAGGTACTTGGCCTTGACGTCTTCGTCGGCGAAGAGGTCGGCCATCGTGCCCTCATACATCATCGCACCCTTGTCGATTACGAAGCCCCTGTCCGACACCCGGGCGCAGAAGTGGAGGTTCTGCTCGGCCAGGAGGACCGTCACCCCCTCCTTGCGAATCTCCAGGATCATCTCGGCGACCAGGGCGACGACGAGCGGCGCCAGGCCCTCGGAGGGCTCGTCGAGGAGGAGCACCTCGGGGTTGGTCATGAGGGTCCGGGCGATGGTGAGCATCTGCTGCTCGCCGCCCGAGAGCTGGCTCCCCAGGTTTCGCTGCCGCTCCTCAAGCCGGGGGAAGAGGGCGAAGAGCTTCGCCACGGTCCAGGGGCTCGCCACCTCCTTCTGGCGACGGGCCGCCACCTCCAGGTTCTCCCGCACCGTGAGGTCCGGGAAGCACCGGCGGTCCTCGGGCACGAACCCGACGCCCCGGCGGCAGATCTGGTAGGGCCGCAAACCCGACACCTTCTGCCCCTTGAACGTGACCGTCCCCTCCCGGGGCGGGGTGAGCCCCATGATGGAGCGAAAGGTCGTGCTCTTGCCCGCCCCGTTTCGCCCGATCAACGCTGCCACCTGGCCCGCCTCCACCGACAGAGAGACGTCGAAGAGGATGTGGCTCTGGCCGTAGTACGTGTTGACACCTTGGAGCTCCAGGATGGCCATGGTCTACTCCACCAGCTCTTCGCCCAGGTAGGCCTTTCGCACCACCGGATCCGCCTTGATCTCGGCCGGGGTGCCGTCTGCGATCACCCCCCCTTGTTGGAGCACCGTGATCCGCTCGGAGATCCCGAATACGATGTCCATGTCGTGCTCCGTGAAGACCAGGGTGAGGCCCTCTCGGGCCGCGATGGTCTTCAGGAGCGCCACGGTCTCCCAGCTCTCGAAGCGGCTCATGCCCGCGGTGGGCTCGTCGAGCATCAGGAGCCTCGGCCGCGAGGCCAGCGAGATCGCGATCTCGAGCCGCTTCTGGTCGCCGTGGGAGAGCACCGACGCCGAACCCGACGCCTTCTCCGCGAGCCCGACCTGCGCGAGGATGTCGACCGCCTCCTCCCCCACGTCCGCGTAGCTCCGCGCCAGTCGAACGCCGTTTCGGCTCAGGCGCCGGTGCGCGAAGAGCGCCACCTGCACGTTCTCGAACACCGACATCCGGGGAAAGATGTTCGTGATCTGGAACGACCGGCCGATGCCCCGGCGGATCACGCGGTGCGGCGGCAGGCCCGAGATCCGCTGGCCGTCGAACACCACCGCGCCCGCGTCCGGAGCCAGGAGCCCCGTCATCACGTTGAACAGCGTGGACTTCCCGGCGCCGTTGGGGCCGATGATCGCGTGGATCTCCCCAGGCTCGACCGAAAAGCTCACCTGGTCGAGGGCTCGCAGGCCCCCGAAGGACTTGACGACGGCACTGACTTCGAGAAACGCCATGTTCGAATCCATCCCCAGCGGGTGAGGGCCCCGCGTGCCTTCTCGTTGGCGAACCCGACGACGCCGCCCGGCAGGAGGAGCACCAGGGAGAGGAGCACGAGCCCCAGCACGAGGCCCCAGTACTCGGTCCAGGCCACGACGTAGGAGTTGAGGATCGTCAGGACAAAGGCGCCGACCGCCGGGCCCACGAAGGTGTAGATGCCACCGATGATCGTCATCAACACCGGGTCCGCAGACTTCGTCCAGTGGAGGATCTCCGGTGAGACCGACTTCTCCATGACCACGAAGAGCGCGCCGGCGAGCCCCGTGAAGGCCCCGGAGACCACGAAGGCCGTCCACTGGTAGAGCTTCACGTCGACCCCGAGGTACTCGGCCCGCTGGCCGTTCTCCCGGATGGCCTTCAAAGTGGCGCCGAAGGGAGACGAGCGGATCCGGCGCAGCGCCGCCACGGCCAGCGCGGCGACCGCGAGAACGAAGTAGTACGCCGCGCGCGTCGACCCGATCTCCACCGCGCCGAGGCCCGGCAGCGAGATCGGCGGCACCGGCACGCCCTGGATCCCGTTGTCGCCCCCGGTGAAGCTGTACCACTTGAACGCTACCGTGTGGAGGAGTTGGCCGAAAGCGAGCGTGAGCATGGCAAAGTGGACCCCGGAGAGCCGCACGCAGAAGAACCCGATGACCGCCGCTGCAGCGGCGGCCCCGACCACTCCCGCGGCCAGTGCCGCGAGGGTCCCGGCGCCCGCCTTGGTGAGCAACAGCGCCGCCCCGTAGGCTCCCACGCCGTAGAACGCCGCCTGGCCGAAGGAGAGGAGCCCCGTCGTGCCCAGGAGCAGATTGAAGGCCATGGCCATCAACCCCGCGATGAACACCTGCGTGAGAAGATACTGGTAGAAGCGCGGCACGAACTGCGGCACCAGGAGCAGCAGCACGAGCGGCACGGCCCACAGGAGCGGCGGCGCCGAGTGGTGGATCGGCGAAACCTCCTGCTTCTCCATCCCCAGGTTTCGCTCGGCCAGGGGCCTCGCCTTGAGCGGCCGTCCGAAGAGCCCCCAGGGCCGCACGATCAGCACCGCCACCATGAGCAGGTAGATCAGCGCCATCTCGAACTGGGGGAAGAGCACCGCGCCGACCGTCTCCAGCGCGCCGATCAAGAGCGAGCCCACGAGCGCGCCCCAGAGGTTGCCGAGCCCGCCGATCACCACGACCACGAACGACTCGATGATCACCTCGGTGCCGACGCCGGGGAAGACGGTGCGGGCCGGTCCGGCGAGCGCCCCGCCGAACCCGGCCAGCAGCGCTCCGAAAGCGAACACCAGCGTGAACAGCGCCTTCATGTTGATGCCCAGGGCGTCGGCCATCTCCCGATCCGAGGAGGTCGCGCGGATGACCTTGCCCGTCCGGGTCCGATACAGGAGGTACCACAGCCCGACCGCCACCAGCGGCGCCGCCGCCACCACCAGGAGGGTGTACACCGGCACGGTTCCCCCGAGCAGCGTCACCGACCCGTCGAGGAACGCGGGCTTGGCGATGGACTTGAACTCCGCGCCAAAGACGAGCTTCGCCACGTCGTCGATGATGAGCACGAGGGCGTACGTGAGCAGGAGCTGGTAGATCTCCTCCTGGATGTAGATCCGCCGCAGCAGCCCCATCTCGATCACGGCCCCGACCGCCGCCACCCCGAGGGGCGCGGCGGCCAGCGCCAGGATGAACCCGCCCGGGCCCGCCACCTGGAGCGTCACCCAGTAGGTGAAGTAGGCGCCGAGCATGTAGAGCGCGCCGTGGGCAAAATTGAGGACGTTGAGCACGCCGAAGACGAGCGTGAGGCCCGAGGAGATGAGGAACAGGAAGGCCGCGAGTCGCAGTGCGCTCAGCACCTCCACCAGGAGGAAGGACGGGTCGAGAAAGCCAGCCATGGGTCTTCCCTCGTCGAGAAACGGGGGGAGGTCCGAAACCCCTCCGGCAGGACAATGCCGTTGACTTAGCAGTTCACGGGCCGACGGGCAGGGCCGACTCCGCACGGCGCGATGCGACATTCGAAGCGCTGGAGGTGGCCGCGCCGTGCTCCGCTGTCCCCGCCCGTCGTCCCTCGGGCCTAAAGTCGACGCCACTGTCCGGCAGGACCCCGCCGTGACGGGGGAGCCCTGCCGCGGGCCGCTCCGGCGAGGCGGTTACTTGTTCGCCTCCTGCACCTTCTTCCAATCCGACAGGGAGTAGAGGACCTCTTCTGCCTTGAAGACCTGGGGGTTGGTGACGACGGCGAAGGGGTATGTCTTCTCGAAACCGAGCTCGCCCACCATGAAGTCGCAGGAGAGCTGGTGGTCCTCCTTGCGAAGCGTGGACTTCCCCCGCGGGCGGTCGAGCGTCAGCCCCTCGAGCGCCGCGATCACCTTGTCGGCGTCGACCGAGCCCGCCTTCTTGAGCCCCTCGGCCAGGAAGTAGATGCCGTCGTAGCCCTCGGCGGCCCAGGCGCTCGGGTAATCCTTGTACTCTGCCAGATAGGCCTTGACGAAGGCCTCGTTCTCTTTCGTCTTGGGCCAGTGGAAGTAGTAGCGCTGGTCGGCGACGATGCCCTTGCCGACGGGCATGTCCTTGCCGAGCGCCTTCACGACGCCGAGGTCCGCGCCCGTGGCGAGGATCCACTTCGACTTCTCGAAGAGGCCGAAGGGCTTGGCCTGCTTGATGAACGCCACCAGGTCGCCGCCCCACAGCGAGCAGAACACCGCGTCGGGCTTGGCCGCCAGGATCGCGTTGATGTGGGTCGTGTAGTCCGGGGAGAAGAGCTTCGGCCACTGCTCGCCGACGAACTCGGCCTTGGGGTTCTTCTCCGTCACCTTGGCCTTGAAGAGGTCCCACATCGTGCGCCCGAACTCGTAGTCGGGCCCGATGTTGTAGAACTTCTGGAGCTTCTTGTCCTTCACCGCGTGCAGGGCGAGCGAGTTCACCTCCTGGGAGTTGCAGGTGCCGGAGCGGAAGGTGTAGCGGTTCCACTTCTCCTTCGTGAGGGTGTCCGTGGAGGCCACCGTGGCCATGAACACCACCTTCTCCTGCTTGGCCACCTCCGAGATCGCCAGGACGGCGCCCGAGCTCACCTCGCCGAAGAGAAAGTTCACCTCGTCCTTCTGGATGTAGCGCTTGGCGAGCGCCGTCGCCTCCTGGACGTTGGCTTTGTCGTCGGCCATCAGGAGCTCGAGCTTCTTGCCCAGGACGCCGCCCTTGGCGTTGATTTCCTTGACCGCGAGCTCTGCCCCCTGCTTGCAGGTGATCCCGAGATCCGCCGCCCTCCCAGAGAGAGGGAGCATGCCTCCGAGCTTGATCGTGTCCTCCGTAAACCCCGTCACGGCAAGACCGAGCACGAGACCGACCGCCACCGCGAGCCTCTTCATCCTCTTCCTCCTTTCAGTGGGCCACCGTGCGCCCCACACCATGCGAGACGGCGTTTGCTCAAGCATACCCTGTGCCAGAGCAATGCATCCGAATTGGATCTTTGAGAACAGGCCGGAATCAAACGATTTCTCGAAACAAGGAGTGAGACGGGAGCCCGGCGGGAGGCACTGAGTCGTCCGGGCTTTCGGACAGGTTCCGGGGGAAACGCGGACAGACCCGGGACTGCAGCGTCCGGATTATCAGACGACTGTCTGGTTATCCGGACATGTCACCGAGAGTGGACAGCTTCTCGTAGAGCGTAGCGCGAGAGATGCCCAGGAGCCGGGCCGCAACCGTCTTCCGGCCCGCGGCCGCCTCCAGGGCGGCTCGGATCGCACCGCGCTCGGCTTCGGCCAGGACGTCTGCGAGAGGCCGGGCCTCGCGGGGTCCCAGCTCGGGCGAAACTGCACGCCCCCCGCCGGGCAGGATGCCCTCAAAGTCCTGGGCGCCGAGGCGGATGCGATCCGAGAGCATGGCCGCGCGCTCGAGCACGTTTCGAAGCTCCCGCACGTTGCCGGGCCAGGAGTGGCCGGCCAGCACGGCCAGGCCCTGGGGACTGATCTCGCGCAGGGGATCGCCGGTGCGGGCCGCCATCTGTCCGAGGAGGGCGTCGCACAGCGCTTCGAGGTCTTCGAGGCGCTCCCGCAGCGGGGGGAGGGTGAGGGGAAGGACGTTGAGCCGGTAGTAGAGGTCGGACCGAAACGAGCCCTCGGCCACCATGGCCTTGAGGTCCCGGCTCGTGGCCGCGATGACGCGGACGTTGACACGAACGACCTTGTCCGAGCCCAGGGGCTCGAACTCCTGCTCCTGCAGAGCGCGCAGGAGCTTGGACTGCAGGCGGAGGGGCATGTCGCCGACCTCGTCGAGGAAAAGGGTTCCTCCGTCGGCGAGCTTGAGCTTGCCTTCGCGGCCCTTGGGGTCCGCGCCGGTGTATGCGCCGGACACGGCCCCGAAGAACTCGGACTCGAGCAGGTTCTCGGGAACCGCGGATACGTTCACTCCGACGATCGGCCCCCCGGCCCGCGCCGAGGCCGCGTGGATCGCGTGGGCGAGGAGCTCCTTGCCGGTTCCCGTCTCCCCGAGGAGCAGCACCGTCGTGTCGATCCGGGCGGCGCGGCGGGCTTGGCGCTTGAGCTCCATGCACGCCGCGCTCGAGCCGATGAACTGGGCGAAGGTGTACTTTGCGCCCCGCTGCTCGGCCAGCTCACGTCGGGCCCGATCGAGGTCGTCCTGCAGCCGGGCAAAGGTCGACACCAGCGGCGTAAGGGGCTCGACGTTGCCGTAGAGCACGAACCCCACCGCCCCGGTCGTCTCGCCGTCTTCCCCGTGCAGCGGGAACCGGGTGACGACGAGCGGCCGGCCCTGGAAGTGCATGATGTCCAAGAGGATCGGTCGGCCGGTCTCCACGACCTGCCGCATGAGGCTGTTGGGGATCACGTCCTCCACGGGTCGGCCGAGCGTCTCTTCCGCGCTCCCCAGCCCGAGGAAGTGGGCGTATTTCTCGTTCATCCACACGACGCGGGCGTCGCCATCCACCGCCACCGCGCCCTCAGAGGACGACTCGAAGAGCTCGAAGAGGGACTGCACCGCCTGGCGCCGGATCGCCTCCGCGCGCTCCTCGAAGGAGGGCTTGGACTTCACGCGCCCACACCCCTTGCCGCCAAAATCCTCTGAGGGAGCTCCATCGCTTCAGATTCTCTCCCCTGGGGGTCTCCGCCTGGGCCTCGTGGCCCCGGATCGCCCGCCCGATGCGCCAGTGTCGGACGCTGCCGGCCTGCTGTCAATCATCGGCCCGAGCCACCGCACCCGCCGCCGTGGGATCACGAAGCCTTCACCCGCATGGGCTCGCCGCAGCAGCTCACCTCGACGTCACATCCGACGCCGCAGGCGTCGCCGGCGCAGGCCTTGCTCACGGTGAGCTCCACGTTGCAGTCCCGGCAGCCGCACACCAGTACGTCACCCTCCTTGACCCGCGCTGCGGGTCGGTGATCGGCAGGACCCCCTCCGCCGTGCGCCGCTGCGCGCACGTCCTGCCCTCCCCTGTGGTGGTCGTGCCCATGGTGCTCATGGCCGTAGTCGTGGTGGCCGTGGTGATCGTGATGGCCGTGATGGTGGTGTCCGTAGTTGCAGCTCATGGTCAACCTCCTTTCAACAGTCCCTCGCGCTCGTCGAGGGTTGCCGTCAATATAAGGCCGGAGGCGGGTGCCCGCTCAGTCCTCCGCGCTCGCACCCGTGCCGTGCCCGAGCTGCGCCTCGAAGAACGAAACCGTGAGCCGCCAGTTGCGCGAGAACCCCTCAGGGGTCCAGACGTGCCCCTCCTCCGGGAAGAGCCGCAGCTCGTGCGGCTTCCCCTGCCGGCGCAGCGCCTCGGCCAGACGAAGCGTGTGGCGCACCGGAATCACCTCGTCCCTCTCCCCGTGGATCAGAAGGAGTGGGCAGGAGATCTCCTCCGTTCGCAAGATCGACGAACGAATCCGGTACTCCTCCGGCACTTCGACCGGGGCGCCGCCGACGATCTCCGCGATCCACGGGTTCACGCTCACGTGGTCGACCATGTCCGTGGGCGGGCTCCACAGCGCCCCGGCGCGAAAACAATGGAAGCGCTCCAAGGCGAGCAGCGCGTTGTGCGCACCCCGCGAGTACCCCATGATCCCCATGCGAGCAGGATCGACGTACGACCGGCGGCGCATCTCGTCGGCGAGGTTCCCGATGTCGACCACCTCGCCCTTTCCATACTCCATCTCTCCGTCAGCGCCCGGATACCCCCGGTGAATCAGGGTGATCCCCACAGTGCCGCGCTCCGCGAGCCATGCCGCCATGCTCGCGTAGATCGGCTCGAAGCCGCCGCCGCCGTGGTGGATCTGGACCGAGGGGAAGGGACCCCCGCTCCGGCACGGGACCGCAACGGACACGGGCAGGCGAAGCCCTTCGCTGTGCAGCTGGAACTCTTCGGTCTCGAATGTTCGGGTCATGGCACCACCTCCTGTGGCTAGGCGCCGGCCTGGGCGACCAGCCGCGGAACATGGCCGGCCCACGACTCCGGCCCGCCCGCCACGTGGCGCCGCGGCCACACCTGCCGCACCCGGCCGGCCTCGTACACGACCAGGGTCTCGGCCAGGGCATCGACGTCGTCGGGGTCATGGGTGATCACGACCACCGGGACGCGGAAGTGCTCCCGCACCTTCAGGAACTCGCTTCGCGTCCGGGCCCGCAGGAGCGGATCGAGGGCGGAGAACGGCTCGTCCAGGAGCAGGAGCTTCGGGTCCCGGACGAGCGCCCGGGCCAGGGCCACCCGTTGCCGCTGGCCCCCCGACAGGTCCCGCGGCACCGCCCCGGCGAGCGCGGAGAGCTCGAACACCTCGAGGAGCTCGTCCACCCGCCGCGTGTCGGACGGAGAGAGCGCGCGGGGCCAGAGACCGCGCAGGCCGAAGCCCACGTTCTGGCGAACCGTCCGATGCGGAAAGAGGGCGTAGTCTTGGAAGACATACCCGATGCCCCGGCGGCGCGCAGGCACGTTCACCCCGCTTGCCGAGTCGAAGAGCACCTCGCCCCCCACCTCGATGCGCCCCGCGTCCGGCGTCAGCAGCCCGGCGATCGCGTGCAACGTGAGCGTCTTTCCGGAGCCCGAAGGGCCGAACAGGACCACGAGGTCCTCCTCCGAGGAGAACGCCGCACCCAGGGCGAAGGTGCGGCCTTTCGCTGCGAGCCTCTTCTCCACGTCCACACGGATGCGCACGCCTGCTCCTTCCCTCTGGGGCCCGTGGCTCAGGGCCTGCTGAAGCCGTGCCTGGCGAGGATCGCCCCGGCCGCTGGGCTCAGGACGAACTCCTCGAACCGTCGGGCAAGGTCTTTCTTCCCGCTCTCTGCCACGACGGCGATCGGGTAGAGAATGGGACCGGTTCCCCCTACCTCCGCCACCGCCACGACCCTGCCCTTGGAAGCAGCGGCGTCAGTGGCGAAGACGAACCCGGCATCGACCTCGCCCCGGGCGAGGTAGTCGAGCACCTGCCGGACGCTGTTGCCCGGGATCCGCTTGGGCGCGAGGACGTCCCACAGCCCCGCGGCGACCAGGCCCTGACGGGCGTAGCGCCCGGCAGGTACGAAGGACGGGTCGCCGAGCGCGACTCGCTTGATGTCCGGACGGACCAAGTCCTGCACACCGGCGATCCGGAGCTTCGAGCTCGCGGGCACGGCGAGCACCAGGAGGTTGCGGGCGAAGTTCGTTCGCGATCCGTCCGCAAGGAGCCCCCTCTTCTGGGCCTGATCCATGGTCTCCTGGTCCGCGGAGGCGAAGACGTCGACCGGAGCACCGTTGCCGATCTGTTGGAGCAGCGTCCCGGATGCGGCCAGGTTGAGGACCACGCGAAGACCCGGGTTCGCACGTTCGAACGCCCGCGCGGCCTCCGTAAAGGCGTTGGTCAGGCTGGCCGCCGCCGAGACCAGGAGCTCCTGCTCGGCCCCCGCCGCCCCGCACCGCGCGGGCACCAGGAGGCTCGCGGCGGCGAAGACGAGGGCGGCGGCACAGCGCACGGCAACCCTCCACCGCTAGAACGGGCGGCCCTGCAGGAGCCGTCCCGAACCAACCAGGACGGCCATGCACGACAGAGACGTGATCAGCACGAGGTTCGCAGCCAGGCGCTCGTTGCCGGCTTCGACCGCCGCGTAGACCGCGAGCGACAGGGTCTGGGTGCGGCCCGGAAGGTTTCCGGCGACCATCAGAGTGGCACCGAACTCGCCCATGGCCCTCGCGAAGGCGAGCATCGTTCCGGCGAGGATCCCCCGCGACGCCAGGGGGAACGAGACCCGCGAGAACACGGCCGGCTCCGAGAGCCCCAGCGTGCGCGCGGCGTTCTCGAGGTTCGCGTCCACGCCCTCGAAGGCAGCCTTGGCCGACTTGAACACGAGCGGCAGGGAGACGACCGCCGAGGCCAGCGCGGCCCCCTGCCAGGTGAACAGGAGCGACACGCCGAACGTCTCCGAGAGCCACCGTCCGACCCAGCCGTTTCGGCCCACGGCTACGACCAGGTAGTACCCCAGCACGGTGGGGGGCAGGACCAGGGGGAGCGACAGCACCGCGCTCAGCCACTCGGTGCCCCACACCCGCCCTCGGGCGAGCGCGTACGCCAGGCCCACGCCCGCCGCGAAGGCAGCCGCGGTCGCGACGAGCGCGACCTTCAAGGTGAGCCAGAGCGGAGCGAGTTCCAGTCCTGGGGCCATCGGATCTTCCTTCCCCGGGGCGAGTCACCCCTGCTTGCGCACTTGCCCTTGCGAGGCCCGTGCCACACCCCCTGAACCGCGCCCAGCGCGGCCGCCCCCGTTTCGTGCGCAGTCCCCCGCACAAAACCGAAGGGCCGGCTCCTACACGGATGTAGACTCCGACTCCTGGGGCTCGGCCGGGGCATACGGCTCCAGCACCACGCCCCCGGGAGGTACGACCACGGTGACGGCTGCCCCGGCAGCGAGGCCAAGCCCGGTCGCGGTCTCCCGCGGCAGAAGGACGGCGAGGCCCCCGGCCTCCAACTCCAGATCCGCCCGGACGACGCCCCCGTGCGCCTCGGTCCGCGCCACCCGCGCGCGCAGGCGGTTGACCTCCAGCGCCCGGCGCCTAGCCGGCCGCCGGGGTGCAGGCGCCTGCTCGGGGGCCTTCCGACCCCACTCGGACAGCCAGCGCAGGCACGCCTCCAAGAGGTCCTCCTGGAGGCTGCGCACCCAGGGCCCGATCCCCGGCTCCCCCTCGTCGACGGCGCCCAACCGGTCTCGCCTCCTCCTCAGCACCTCCGCCTGCGCACCCATCAGCACGGCCTGGCCGGGGAGTCCGAGGCGCGCGAGGAAGTAGAGCTTGAGCAAGAACTCCACCCGCAGGCCCCGGACCGAGTCCACGGGCCGGTGCACCCACTCGGCGAACCGTTTCCGGCCCGGCTCCGTGACCTGGAACACCCGCCGCGCCGGTCCGCCGTCCCCCTCCCGGAGCGTCGCCCGGGCGAGCCCGTGCTCCTCCAGGGCCTTGAGCAAAGCGTAGAGCTGGCTCTTGCCGAGCCGACCCACCGCCGCGAGGTCGCCCCCTTCGGCGAAGTGCGACGCCAGGTCGTAGCCGTGGCGCGGCCCCTCGTGGAGCAGGCCGAGGAGAGCATCCTCGAACATCGTGCGGTCGGTCATGGGGCTCCAATGGTCTTCTCTGGACTATTCTATTTCTGACGAGTTGGCACCATACCCTTGTCCCCTGCACGTGGCAAGGAGAGACCGGGTACACGGCATGCCGTCAGAGGTCGCCGGCGAAGGGGGCGTGTGCCGGACCTGGTCGTGGGGCCGGACGGCCGCTCGACGCCTTCTGGCCCCGGCTTGTGCAATCTGCTACAGTACAGCCGCGATTCGGGCGGTCCTGGCGCAGAGAGGCGCGGGAGGAGGCAGCATGGGCGACGGAATCGGGAGCTGGTTCGGGTCGACCGACTGGAAGGCGCTCCTGGAGCACTTCTCCAACGACAAGATCATCGCCTTTTTCACGCGGCCTGCCGGGCTGGGTCTGCTCGCGGTACTTCTCATCATCTCGATCCTCAACAAGTGGCGCGTCCTGTTCGTCACCATCGCCGCCACGGGTGCCATCTGCTTCCTGGCCCGGTCCACGCTCACGACCGGAGAGGTCGGCCCCAGCCGCACTCTCTTCGTCTTTACGGGCGGGGGAATCGCGATCGCCGCCTTCATCATCTACTTCCTCTTCATCCGCGACGAGTGACCCGTGGGGCGGATCGGCATCACGACGACGGTCCCGATCGAGGCGCTCTTCGCGGCCGGCCACCAGCCCGTGGACCTGAACAACGTGTTCGTCAGCCACCCGGAACGCCGCGCCTTCCTCGAGCGAGCCGAAGCCGCGGGCTTCCCGGCGTCCACCTGCGCCTGGATCAAAGGGATCTACGCGGCCGCCAAGGTCACCGGCGTCGACGCCGTGGTGGGCGTGATGGCGGGGGACTGCTCCAACACCCAGGCGCTGCTCGAGGTGTGGCAGTTCGAGGGGCTCCGGACGATTCCCTTCTCCTACCCCTACGACCGGTCGCCAGAGGCCCTTCGAGGAGAGATCGAGCGCCTGTGCCGGAAACTCGGCACGACGTTCGAGGCCGCGGAGACAGAGAAGGTTCGTCTGGACGCCTGCCGGGCCGGCGCGATGGAGGTGGACCGGCTGAGCTGGGAGGAGGACCGCGTCACCGGCTTCGAGAGCCACCTCTACCAGGTGTCGGCCAGCGACTTCGAGGGCGACCCGGAGGGCTACCGCGCCAAGGTCGACGCCTTCCTCGCGGAGGCGCGCCGCCGCCCGAGCCTGTCCCACCCCCTTCGCCTGGGCTACGTCGGGGTTCCACCCATCCTCGAGGGCCTCTACGACCTCCTGGAGAGCCGAGGTGCCCGGGTCGTCTTCAACGAGACCCAGCGGCAGTTTTCTCTTCCCTATCCAGATGCTTCGCTGGTCGACGCCTACCTGCGGTTCACCTACCCCTACGACGTGTTCGGGCGCATCGAGGACATCCGCCGCGAGATCGGCCGGCGTCGGATCCACGGCATCATCCACTACGTGCAGGCCTTCTGCTTTCGCCAGATGGAGGATCTGATCCTGCGCAAGACCCTCGGCGTCCCGGTGCTTACCCTGGAGGGAGACCGGCCCGGCGCGGTCGACGCGCGCACCCTGACGCGGATCGAGGGGTTCCTCGAGATGCTGGAGGGCAGGGCCGACCCATGAGGGACTGGTTTCCCAGCGACTCCATCGCCGCCGGCCTGCTCTTCGGCTTCCTGTCCAACGTGGTCTTGAAGCTCCTCACAGGACGGTGGCGCGAGCTGAACCCAGTGCTGGCAGTGATCGGGGGTCCGTCGCTCGTGGACCTGCTGGTCGTGGGGTAACGGTCTTGGAGAGCCGGAGGTCCATTCCTTTTCCCGCGCCGGGCTGCGAGGCTGAGCCGTGAGCTCCCTGGCACTGACCCTCGTCCTCGCCCACCTCGGCCTGTCGGCCGTCCTCGTCGCCGACCTCCTGCTGCGGCGCAAGGAACCGACGAGCACCATGGCCTGGCTGCAGGCCATCGTCTTCTTCCCGTTCCTGGGCTCGGCCCTGTATCTGCTGATCGGGGCGGGTTCCCTGCACCGGCGACGCTACCGGCGGCGCCGCAAGCGCTTGGGCCCTCTGGAGACGGGTAAGGCGGCGCGCGACGGCGCCGCGGCTCGCGCGGCGCAGCTCAACGGGTTCGCCGCGGACGCCGTGATGCTCGCCACGGCCACGTCCCGCCGCTCTCCTACCCACGGCAACACCCTGCAGATCTTCGACAACGTCTCGCGCGTGTACGACGACATCGAGGCCGAGGTCTGGCGCGCCCGCGATCACGTCCACTTCGAGTACTACCTCCTCGAGCCGGACGCGACCGGCCGGCGGTTCCTGGACCTGCTCGAGGCAAAGGCGCGAGAGGGAGTCGAGGTTCGGCTGCTCGTCGACGGCGTGGGCTCCCGCAACCTCACCGGCGAGCACCTGCGGCCGCTGGTTCGCGCCGGAGGGCAGGTCGGGTGGTTCCTTCCCCTGCGCGTCTTTCAGCGCCTGCAGTCGCTGCACCTGCGAAACCACCGCAAGATCGTCGTCATCGACGGCCGGCTTGCGTTCACGGGGGGGGTGAACATCGGGGACGCCTACCGGGGGCGGCGGGCCCGACGCGCCCACTGGCGGGATACCCACCTCAAGGTCGAGGGACCGGCGGTGCACCATCTCCAGGAGGTGTTCGCCGAGGACTGGTGGTTCGCCACGGAGACGAAGCTCACCGACGACCGGTACTTCCCTCCCCTGGCGACGGCCGGGGACGCCCTGATCCACGTCGTCGCGAGCGGCCCCGACGACCCGGCCCGGGCGATCCACACCACCCTCTTTCACGCCATCGCCACAGCCCACCACCGCGTGTGGATCGCGACCCCGTACTTCGTTCCCGACACTCCGATCATGGCCGCGCTCGAGACTACGGCGCGCCGGGGAGTGGACGTTCGGCTGCTCATCCCGGATCGTTCCGACCATCCGCTCGTCGACCGGGCCGGCGAGAGCTACCTGCCCGCCCTGCTGGAGGCCGGAGCCCGGGTCTACCGGTACGAAGCCGGCATGCTCCACTCCAAGCTCGTGGCCATCGACGGCCGCTGGGGAACGCTCGGCTCGGCGAACATGGACATCCGCTCCTTTCGCCTGAACTTCGAGGTCAACCTCATCGCCCTATCGGTCGAGATCACGGGCCAGATCGAAGCGATCTTTGAGCGCGACCTCCGCCAGTCGCGCCCCGTGCTCCCCGCGGAACTCTCCATCCGCCCCGTCCACCGCCGGCTCACGGTAGCCGCCTGCCGGCTGCTGGCCCCGGTGCTGTAAGAGAAGCCCGGATCCCCCTCGTGGGGATTAGCGAACGTCGAAGAGAAGCTCTTGGGGGGTTTCGCTCCGATCGACTTCGAGGGTGAACGTGCCACCCCGTTGCAGGGTATCGTAGAGGTCGAGGATTTCCGCCGTGGTGGTCACGGGCCTACCGTTGACCGCGAGGATCACGTCCCCGTCGAGCAGGCCCATCTTCGCGAAGGCGCTTTCGGGAGCGATGTTGTAGACGATCAGTCCACGAAGCTTCCCGTCGCGGTGATCGAGGCGGGTGCGAATCTGCTCGGCTGATTGGGGAGCGGTAGGCAACTCCGGCGCGACCTCCTTGCGGTCCACCACCGGGCTTGCGGGTTCCGGCCCGGGGTCGCCCGTTTCTGCGGCTCCCTCCAGAGCGAGCACCTCGTCGCCCCGTCCCGCATCGACGACCACGCTCCCGGACCGGATGCTGCGGATGAGGGTATCTCCGCAGCGGTCTCCCTCGTGGTAGACGCCCTGTTCACCGGACCGCCGATCCTCCAGCACCACGACGCTCTTGCCCTGCCGGTTCACGAGCACCGTGCCCACGAGCCGAAGACCGAGATCCGGGGGCGCCGTGGGAAGGTGCTCGGCGGGTTTCGGCGCCGGCAATTCCCCGCCGATCGATGGAGGAGGAACGCCGCCGGGTGCCCCCCCTTCCGCGCCGGCGAGCCGCGCGCCGGAGAGTACCAGCAGGAAGAGGAGGAGCAGTGGCGCGAACCGAGAAGGACCGTCGTTCGGTCGGAGCATCGTCATTCGTCCCCCGAAGGTTCCTTACCGTGTCCGAAGAAGAAGTGAGGCCGCCCTGCCGGGCGGCCTCACTTCAGTGACCGTCGCGCCTGCTCAGTAGTCCGTGCCCCTGATGACGGTTCTCACCGCACTCTGACTCGGAACCACAGCATCCGGCCGCATCATCTCGTTGTCCTCATGATCGATGATGTGGCAGTGCCAGACGTAGTTGTACTGGTACGGTAGTCCCGCAGTGGTTCCGCTCGGGTCAAACGGGAAGAAGAGACCAGCTGGCGGCGTCGTCTTCGAGAAGCTCGTCGGCGCCCAGCGCACGGCGATCCGCGTCACCTGGCCGGGGTACATGATCACGGTGTCCTTCCAGCCCTGCTCCTGGGGAAGGGGAAGATTGACGGGCCCCTGCAGGAAGGGAGCGGTGTCGGGGTTCCCGCCGAACTTCCGCCCCGATGCCAAAGACGGATTGTAGTTCAGCGGCGGGCCGAAGCCCGGCTGGAACAGCTTCGTCGGGAAGGCGGCCGAGTAGGCCTTGTTGTAGTTGTTGGTGTTGAAGTTCTGGCGGTTGATGAGCTGGAACTGCACGAGGTGGAGGTGGATCGGGTGCGCGTCGGCGGTCAGGTTCACGACTTCCCACACCTCGGTGTCCCCCTCCTGCGGCATCTCCGACAGGTAGGTGGTGACGCCGTTGACCGAGACCCCCGTGAAATCCGCTCTCGGTGTCGCGCCGTGCTCGACCCCGGACCACTTCGTGTTGTTGACCAGGATCTCGAGAGGTCCGCCCGGGTATGCGGTCAGCAGGCCCGTCACCGGATCGGGGACCGTCATGGGCATGCCCATCACCTCGTTCAGGGTGAGCGCTCGGGTCCTCGCCGGCGCAACCGGAGGAACACCGCCCGCCGTCAGCCGGACGATCGTGTTGGCGCCGGAGCGAAGCGGCGCCAGGGTCGCCGGGTTGTAGCTCGAATCCGCGACGGCCGGCGCCGCGCCTACCCGGAACTGGAGGATGCGACCGAGCGTCGAGCCCTGGGGCGGCGCACCCTTGGGATAGGGGGTTCGGCCGGAGTTCTTGATGACGAGGTTGGTATTCGGAAAGCCCGCGAAGTCGATGATCACCTCGTAGCGCTCCCCGGGCATTATCGTGAGCTTCTGGCCGAGGGCGGGATCGAGTTTAACCGGCGTATCCAGGTAGCCCCCGTCGGTGCCGATCACCCACATCGGCGGGCCGACGGCGCCGGTGGCCTGATTGAGGAGCGCCATCTCGTAGGTACGGGCGTTGGAGCCGTTGAGGAACAGGAACCGATAGCGGCGGGCCTCCACGTTCACGAACGGCCACGCCTTGCCGTTGACGACGATCGTGTCGCCGACGAACTCGGGAACCCAGTAGGGGTGCTCCGGGTTGAGCGCCCAGACGAGCCCAGCCGCCGTATCCGACGGGAAGAAGAGCTGACCCGTGGCATCGAACATCCGGTCCTGCAGCACAAGCGGAACGATCTGCGCGACCGGTTGGAGGTTGGCGGGCAAGCAGCCCGAGCCCGCCGCGCAGGTCCCCAACGTTCCCCGGGTGGTCGCGTTGCCGACCGGGACGATGGCGGGATCTTCGATGAAGTACGCTCCCGCGAGGCCCGCATAGACGTTCAAGCGCGTCGCGCCGAGCGTGTGGTCGTGAAACCAGATGGGCGAAGCTTCCTGCGTGTTGGGGTACTTGTACAGGACAGAGTTTCCGGCGGGTCCGGCGGAGTAGTACTTGTGGCCGATGTGCAACCCGTCGCTCGTGAACCAGGAGTCGGGCGAGCCGTCGATCTCCGCCGGCACCTCTCCGCCGTGGAGGTGAGGCACCGCGGCGACCGGTCCCCCGTAGTTCTGCGCGCAGGGGTCCCCCGGGGGCGGGTAATCGACGGGGAACCCATTGGCGTCGGTGAAGAGCTTCATCGCCGCCTTCATCATGCACTCGTTGGCCATCGTCTGATTCGCCAGGGGATCCGCCCAGTGCAGGGTCTGGTCGGTCGAGTACTTGTAGGCCAGCACGTTCGTCGTCGCTGCGCTGCCCAGGTCGTTGACGTACGTGATCGGCGTGGCCGTCCCGCGATCGTTGACAATGACGGGACCGATGTAGGTGTCCACAATTCCCTGGGCGTTGCCGTACTGCGCCACGAGTTGGCTGCAGGTGGAGCCGCCGGCGGTGTCCACCAGGTACCCCCACACCCAGGTTCCCGCATAGCCCAAGACCGCCCCGGGCGGCAGCACGTTTGCCTTGAATTCGCACATCCGCAGGGTGAGCGGCTGGTTTCCCACCACCGTCGTCATTGTTCCCCCGGGCTGGACGCTCAGGGTCGACAGCGACTGCACGAACTGCGGGATCGCCTTGCCCGCCAGGGGGACCTGCGGGCTCTGTGCCCCCCAGACGCCGGGCGGCGAAGCGGCGAGCACCACCAGCGCCGTCAAACCGAAGGCTCTCATCCGTCGCATCACTCCTCGCTCTCTCTCCATGACCTCCTCCTCCTCTCCGATTTCTGTTTCTCCACGCACGGTTCTCCCCGGCCCGAGCACCAGCCGCAGCGTCGTGCCGACGAGATACGTCTGCACCATATCGATCACGCAAGCCGCCGCTATGGGTAGTTCTACTCAAAACGGCGTGGAGGACGAAAATTCCTCGTTGCCGACCGGCGGGGCAAACGGGGGTGTCTCGAAAGTCGAAAGCGCCCAAGACGAAGTGCTCCGCGGAGCCCCCGGCTTTCCGCCCAGGAGAGCCAGGTGGAGCGGGTAGCCGATGTAGTGATAGCCGGACTCGAGGATGCAGAAGGGGCAGTGGTGGGTCGGGAGCTCGTAGAGAGTAGATCGGCACGAAGTACAGAAGCGCGGCCACGCTCACGCCGAAGGTCCAGAGGCTCGACGCGGCGAAATTCTTTGGTCCTGTCATCCTGTCGAAGAGAACCGGGGCGTGACGCCGGCCGCGGCTGGAAATACCATTCGATACATGAATGCGAGTTATTCACGAGCCATGGGTCTTCAGGAAACGCTGGCTGTCAGGGGAGATCCGCTCGGCCATCGAGGCCTTCCCCGTTGTCGTGGTCACCGGCGCGCGCCAGGTGGGCAAGAGCACACTTCTGCGGGAAGAGTAGCGAGACTTGTGGGAGCTTTCGCAGATCGACTCCCTCGTGGATTTCCGGCGCCTCCTCTCCTCCCTGGCCCTTCGGACCGGCGACGTTCTCAACCAGTCCGAACTCGCGCGCGAGATCGGCATCAGCCAGCCGACCGTGTATCGCGATGTGAGGCTTCTCGAGGTCTCGAATCTCGTCTCCAGGATCCCGCCGTTCTTCGCGAGCCGCACGAAACGCCTGGTGAAGACGCCGAAGGCCTTCTTCGTCGACCCAGGGCTGAGCGTCTACCTCGCGGGCTACCACGACCCCCAGGCTCTGCAGGGGGCTCGGGAGCGGGGCGGCTTCTCAGAAACGCTCGTCCTTCTTCACCTCCGGATCGCGTCGGAGCTTTCCGTGCCCCACGCGAAGGTGCACTTCTGGCGGACCGGCACGGGCAAGGAAGTCGAGTTCGTCCTAGAGACGGGGCGGGTGTCCCTGGCCTTCGAGGTAAAGGTCACGCGGAGCCCGTCGCTTCGCGACGCCGAAAACCTGCTGGCCCTCTTTGACGAGAGTCCCAGCACGGTCCGAGGGGTCCTGCTCCACCGCGGCTCCGAGGTCAAATGGGTCCACTCCAAGGCGCTGGCCGTTCCCTGGTGGTGGTCCTGGGTGGAGGAAGCGGGAAGCCCGGAGTCGTGAAGGTTCTATGCACTCGGTATCGAGACGGACGTGCTCCGTTCCCATCTTTGCGGCCTCAGGTGCGGGTGTTGGCTGCCCGGAGAGCGACGAGCATATCCAGGCTCGTCGGCGACCTCCTTCGGGACGAAATGGCGCGAGACGAGACGTACGAGGCCTCAATGCAGCAGTACCTTTTCCGGGAGCCGGTGGAGCTCAAGAGAGCCAGTCGTCATCCCTGGCGCGAGGAGTTTCATGAGCGCTAGGTGCTTTGTCGACACCAGCGTGCTCGTGTACGCGCGAGACGCATCGGAGGCGGAGAAACAGAGCCGTGCCTGAACTGGATGGAGGCGCTGTGGCGCAGGAGGTCGGGGCGGATCAGTTTTCGGGTCTTGAGCGAATACTATCCGTGACGATCGCCGAGAAAGGCGTAGCGAGGGCTACGATGAGCGTCGTCGAGAGCGAGCGGGCGTTGCGCTGCGAATCGAGACGTCGCTGACCCGGACAATCACCTCTCGTGCTCGCCTTGTGTGCCTTTTTCGTCGCGTTCTGGTGCCGCGTAGAGAGGAATCCCGCCGGGACCCAGCCGGTGCTTTCGATGAGCCACGTCACTGGGCGCAGCCCCCCCCGAGTCTTCCGGGACAGGCCGGGCCAGTGCCTCCTGCAAGACCCGATCGGCCAGGGGCCCCGCCTCCTGACGAGCGTACGCAGGCGCAGCGGGTGCCGCACCCGGGGCACCTGGGGCTTCCCAGGCGTGCTTCGCGGGGTTCGCGGCGAACTCCTTCGTGCACTCGTCCGAGCAGAACGTGTAGGTGCGTCCCCGGTGCGTTGTTGCCCGCCCCACGGCCCTCATCTTCGCCTCGTCAATCGGCATGCCGCACACGACACACTCGGTGTTGGCGCCCGGCGTGAGCGCCGCAGCCATCCGCATCCGGCTCTCCGAGTCCAGGAGGAAATTGCCGGAGACCACGACCCTCTCCCCGCTCATGAGCCCCCGCAGGATCTCCACGCGGTCCCCCAGGCTCGCGCCGGTCTCCACGCGGCGGGGCTCGAAGTAGCCGTTCCCCCGGTCCACGAAGACCGTCTTGCGAAGCCCCAGGTCGAGCACGGCCTCCGACGGCACGACAAGGCTCGGCTCGATCTCCACCGGAAGCTCCACGTCCACGAACATGCCGGGGCGCAGGGCCAGACCCGGGTTCTCGAGCTCCAACCGGAACTTGAGGGTGCGGGTGTCGGCGTCGAACTGGGGCGGCACGCGGCTCACGGCGGCCGCGTAGCGCCGCTGACGGTGCGGTACGGACACGTTGACCATCATCCCGGGGCGGACGCGCTGGGCCTCGTTCTCGAACAGGTCTGCCTGCACCCACACCCGCCGCAGATCCGCGATCTTGTAGAGCTCGCCACCGGCAGGGACGTACTGCCCTAAGCTGACGCCCCGCTGGAGCACGATTCCGTCGGCGGGGGACACGACGTCGACCAGGGGCTCGGCCTTGCGCGTCCGAGCGAGCCGCTCGATCTGCGCGTCCGACACTCCGATGTTCTGGAGGAACTGCACGGCCTGGAAGAGCTGGTTGCCGACAATCTTCTGCTGTTCCGGCGAGGTCATACCGGCCGCCCGCTGCCGGTCCAGGGTGTCGAGCGCGAAGATGTAGCTGGTGGCATTCCCGAAGAAGGCGCTGGTGTAGTACGAGAGCAGCGGCTCGTTCTTGCGGACGAGACTTCCGGTGGTCGGGGGGAACATGCGCCGGATCCAGACGTCGGCGTTGGCGTTCATCTGGTAGAGCCGGGTCTCGTCGGCGGCGACCCGGCCGGTGGTCCGCACCACGCCGGCGGCGGGCGCCCTCTCCACGGCTGCGGTGCGCACGCCGATCAGTTGCTGAGCTCCGGTCGCCACCCGGACGGTGCCGAAGGCCGCAGCACCCGCCGGTGCGCCCGCGGCCGACCCTTGGTCGTCGTACACCGGCTCGAGCTTCATTCCGCAGTCCGGCGCCACCCCAGGCTTGTCGGAACGGTAGGACGGGTGCATGGGGTCGACCCAATACAGAACCCTCGGGCCGCGGTCGCCGCAGGTCCTGCTGCGGCCCTGCCAGAGGCCGAAGGAGAACGCCGCCGCGATACCTGCCGCCAAGAGTACCCACTTTCGAGCGTTTCTCATGTCGGGACGGCCGCTCCAGAGGGCGGGGTTGGGAACACATTTTCTTCGAATCGACCCGCCGACTCAAGCTGGGGACCGGAGCAACGACGAAGAAGAAGCCCCGCGAAGAGGTCCCGCGGGGCTCTGAGTCTCCTCGGCCCCGGCGCGAAGGGCCGGGGCCTGCTGCGAGTCCGCCTGGTCCGCCGCGAACCTCTAGCGGCGGCCTCCTAGGGGTTGCCCACGAGGGGCCGCATCATATCGTGCTCCTCGTGCTCGAGGATGTGGCAGTGCCACACGTACTCGTCGCCCGCGTACTGGGTGCCCATCGCCGCGAGCCGCGGGCTTTGGGGCAGGGTGCCCTGATACGTGAGACCCGTCACGCTGCTCGTCACGTCCACGGTTCGAAGGCCGCCCGGCAGCGGGTGCTCCACGGCCACGAGAACCGTCGTCACCTCGCCGGGGTGCGCCTTGACGGTCTCCTTCCAGCCCAGCTCGTTCCGCTCCGGTCCACGTTCCAGCCCAATGGCGAAGTTCCTGGGGTCTCCGCCGCCGGAAGCGATGAAGGCGAGGGGATCGATGGGCAGCCGGCCGAGCACCCGGACGTTGAACAAGTGGACGTGCATCGGGTGGGTGTCGGCAGAGAGGTTGATGAGGCTCCACACCTCCGAGGTCCCGTACTGCACCATCTCCGTCGGCTCGCTGCCCGTGCCCTGGGGGTAGGGGCGGCCGAAGATCGGCGTGCCGGCGGCGTCCGTTCCCACTGCGACGTTGGTCCCCACCGTCTGCATGAGCCGGCCGTAGGCGTCGAACTCCTCGTTGAGCGTGATGAATCTGGGGTTGGCCGGGTTATAGAACCCGTAGGGGAGCGGCGGAGTCGGGACCGTCAGCGGCGGCAGGGGAGCCGGGAACGCAGGCAGGGCACCGCCGCCGGCCGGTACGACCGTGACCGGCATGTCCTGGGCAATGGCGGCCGGGACGGTCATCCCGGTGGCGGCCAGCGTCCGGGCCACGTCGAACCGCATGATGGTACGGGTGTTCGGGCCGAAACCCGGGAGGCGCGGCGCGTTGGGGTTCGGGTTGGCTCGCGTGGGCCGCCAGAAGAAGTCGAAGATGGGCGCGCCGGCCGGGTACGGGCCGGGGGCGTCGTTGTAGAGGAGCACGCGCGCGCCTCGGCACCGCGAGAAGTCCACGATGATGTCGAAGCGCTCGGCCGGGCCGACGAACATGGCGTTCACGAACGTCGCCCGCCCGTTGGCGAAGAGCTGGACCGGCTGGGGGAGCAGCCCTCCCTCGGTGCCGAGGAGCCAGACGTTCACGGGTGCCGGAATCGCCGCACCAAAAAGGCCGCCGAGGGGCTCCCCGAGCCCGTTGTCGTAGACGAAGCTCAGGTTCAGGAAGCGCGCGTTGCAGGCGTTGAGCAGCCGGAACCGCACGCGGTCCTGCGTGATGGAGTGGGCGGGGTAGACCGCGCCGTTGACGAGCATGGTATCGCCGAACATCTCCGGTATCGCCGACACGGGCGGCAGCGGCAAGCCGCCGGGGTTTACGAGCCAGATCGCCGGGTCGTACTGCCAGGGGTACCAGAGGTCGCCCGCGACGGCGCCGGGCACCGGGTAGCCCGGGTCCAGGGCCGGGTCCCAGAACACCTTGTCCTGGAAGACCAGGGGCTGGCCCAGGAGGGGGATCTTGTTGGACGCCGCCAGCCCCGCCTCCACCGGGTCCGTCAGGATGTAACCTGTCGCGATGCCCGCGTACGCGTTGGTCCGGGTGATCCCGACGGCGTGGTCGTGGTACCACATGAGCCGCGCACTCTGAGCGTTCGGGTAGTAGTAGTCCCAGGTGGGCACCCCGTTCATGTCCGGAAGCCAGGGAACGACGGAAGCGCCCCACAGGGTCGTCCCGCTGTTGAGGGGATTGGACTGCCAGTGGAACGGGCCGCCGTCCGAGGTCCAGGGCACGAGGCCGCCGTGCAGGTGGATGGCCGCGCGGTCCTGGAGGTTCCCGCCGTTGCCCGGCGACGGGATCGTCGGGTCGTAGGGGAGGATGTGACTCGCCGGCAGGTTGCTGTTGAACTTGATCCGCACCGGCTTGCCCTTGGTGGCGAGGACTGCGCCGCCCAGGGTCTGGGCCGGGCCGGGCCCTGCGGCGCCGTTGAGCTGCTGGTACCCATACAGCCTCGTCCCGGCCGCGGGCAGGTTCGGGTGAAGGCGCTGCCGGAACACGGTGGCCTGGATTTCGTAGTAGTCCACCCCCGCTCCATACGTTACGTTGTCCGCTGCCGCAAGGGGGATGTTCGTGCCGAACAGCGGCAGGGGCTGGATGAACTTCCTCAGGCCCCGGCTCACCTGGTACGCATGCCCTTTCGGGGTCACGAAGCCGCCCTGCCAGGCAACCCAGCCCGCGCCCCCCACGATCCCTGCCTTCAGAAACTGCCTCCGATTCATGCCCATGGCTCCCTCCTCTCTCGGCTCACCAGACTGGCTCGCAGCGCAGCACACCGTCGCCAAGCTCCAGAATCCCGTCCCCCACGGCGTCCGTCGTCTCCGCCTCCTTTCTCACTGACCATCGCGCAACGGCAAAGGAAGCTCGGCGGCAAGGAATTCGCGCCGCGCCCGCGCCCCTTTGCCTCGCTGTACCAACAGGCAGCATACTGGGGCGCGGGTCCGGGACAATGGGTAGTTCTACCCATTTTTCAAGGAGAACTCGGTGTTCTCGGAATGGCCTTGCATGACGCGCCGGAATCCGGCTCCGCACGGTTCGGGCGGGAGCCGGTCGTTCACCGCAGCGAGTAGGTGAACGCGAGGGCGGTGCCGCCTCGAAGGAGGTCGACCCGAACGGTGTCGCCCTGGATGGCCGCACGGTAGGCGGCGTACGCCTGCTCCATGTACCGTGTCTCCACGTCGTTGATCCGACGGATCACATCGCCGTCTCGAAACCCAAGACGCTCGACCAATCCCCCGGGATCCACCGTCACCAGTTCGAGACCGTCGAGCGTACCGCGGCTCTGATGAGGAGAGACCTGAAGCTGCGCCATCACCTGAAACAAGGGGACCCGGCGCTTCGCCAGACCACTGCGGTCCACTTGCCACTCGGTATCACCCAGCCTCGTGACAGGATCGGATGCAGACGCTTCGGGAACCGGGGCGGTCACCGACCCGGCCACAGGTCCGGGAATCCCGCCGAGGGTGAGCTCCCGGCGCTGGCTGTCCTCTTCGAGCACCACCCGGTCGTGCTGCACCTCAAGCAACCGAATGCCGCGGACGACTTCCTCACCCTCCCGAACAAGGATCAAACCATCACCGGGTTGGAAGATGGCAAAGGACGGGCCGCCCTCGACCACGACCGTTCCGGTCAGAGTATGGTCAAGAAGTGCCGCGTCGCCCGAGAATGGCAGCCCCAACAGGCAGCAGGACAACACAGGCTGGATCGTGCGCGCAAGAACTGGTCGCATGGCGAAACCTCGAGACCGCATCCTACGGTAGGTTCCTCAGATCGGCAAGAACCGAGGGCCGGACGGGGACCCTCACGGAGGCTTGACCCGGTCCTGCCGGACCTTTGTTGACCGGAGCTCCGGGCATGGGTAGTGTACCTGTGTAGAAACCGATACAGGTGTGATGAAAGATGGCATTGAATATCCGGAACCCTGAAACCGAACAACTCGCCGAAACCTTGGCCCGGATCACCGGAGAGACCAAGACCGAAGCGGTCACCCGGGCCCTGCGCGATCGTCTGGCCCGGCTTCGCCGACAACGGTCCCACCGCCGCCTCGCCGATGAGCTAGACGAGATCGCTCTGCACTGTTCTCGGCTTCCCGTGCAGGACGACCGCAGCCCGGACGAGATCCTTGCCTATGATGGGCACGGGCTGCCGCGCTGATGGTCATCGACACCTCGGCACTGCTCGCCATATTGCAGGACGAACCCGACCGACGGGCCTTCAACGAGGCGATCGAGATGGCCGACTCCCGACGCATGTCCGTAGCAAACTTCGTCGAAGCATCGATCGTCCTTGAGGTTCGTTACGGCACAGAGGGGCGGCGCGACCTCGATCGCTTCGTGGAGCGGTCGGGAATGGAACTCGCGGCGGTCGATCTCGACCAGGCCCGGGAGGCGCGCCTGGCGTTCAGCCGATTCGGAAAGGGCCGGCACTCGGCCGGCCTCAATTACGGGGACTGCTTCGCGCACGCCCTCGCGCGCGTCCTCGGGGAGCCGCTCCGGTACAAGGGCGGCGACTTCGCGCAAACCGACATCCCCCGGGTCGCGCTTCCTCCCTACTCCGACTAAACGACCGTATCTCGGCTCGTCGGCGACCTCCTTCGGGACGAAATGGCGCGAGACGAGACGTACGAGGCCTCAATGCAGCAGTACCTTTCCCGCGAGCCGGTGGAGCTCAAGAGAGCCGGTCGGTACCCCTCGCGCGAAGAGCTCCGAGAGCGTTAGAAATTGAGAGCAAGAGATCCTGAAACGGGAGTCAAGCTCTAACCCGAAAAGAGTGCACGAAGACCGTCTCTCGCGAAGGGGCAGAGGCCGCAAAGAGGTCCTTCTCGGCGCACTCCGCGGCTCGGCGAGAAGAGGGTCGTGGACGTGCCGTGTCTCCACTCCACGGTCCAGTCTGGGGATGAGCCTCGTCAGGCGCCGTCTCGACACCCAGCACCCTCGTGCACGGGCGAGCCGCGGCGGCGGCGCCCGCCGCATCGCTCCCCGGCGTCAGGGCCCGCCCAATCGCGTCAGGTTGCTGGACAAGATCGAAACCGCGACGAGGGTCAGGAACACGCCCAGCCCAACCAGGGAGACGAGCACCCACCGGTGCTGCAACCTCTCCAGGGGCTCCGCGAGGGAGGAAATCCGCTTCAGGCGTTCGAAGGCGGCCGGGAGTGCCCCGAAGAAGACGCCCACCGCGAGGCTGAGGTAGACCGGGTAGCCCAGGTAGCGATAGCCGGCTTGGAGGAAGTCGAAGGGGCAGTGGTGGATCGGACTCTCGTAGATGTACGGGGAGATCACCGATACGATCGCCATGCCCGAGGCGGGCAGAAACCAGAGGGCGAGCGCCGCGAGCGCGTACCGCCTTGCCGGGGTCGGCCGCCAGAGGGTAAAGCCGGCGACGGCAACGAGCGCCGCGGCGCTGGCGAAGAACCCGTACAACGTGGGCCGCGCGGGCAGGGCCGAGAGGGTGCTGGCGAGGCCCTGGCCGGCGGGCGTGAAGAGAGAACCGCAGCACGAGGTGATCACGTCGGGCCGAAGCCCCAGGAAGAACCGCGCCTGCAGCACGAAGTCGAGGACCACAAGGGGCGCGACGCCGAGCAGGACGCCGAACTTGACCCGGCACAGGGGGTAGTCTTCGGCCCTTCGGTCCACGGCGTCCAGGGCGAGCCAGAAGCCCGTGGCGAAAAGGAGCACGAGCTTCACGGCCAGGGCGTACCACCCCACGGGGTTCGCGTTGAGGACGCCGGTGGCGCACATGGCGCCCACGACCAGGGGGTGGAGGTCGTCGACCGTGTGCACGAAGAGCAGCGCGGAGAGGAGCTGGCACCCAAGGCCGTACGCCACGACGGTGGAGACGAGGTGCGTGCGGCGCTCGAGCTCGAGCTGGCCGGCGGAGCTGCTCGAGAGGTCCCACCGCTTCACGATCACGCCGGCGTGCCAGGAGCAGACAGCCAGCAGCAGCACGACGCACCCCGATCCCACCAGCAGGGCGAGCACCCCGGGGGTGAGGATCATCCCTTCCCCGTCGAGACCACCCGTCCGTCCCTCATCTCGATCACCCGCTGGACGAGGGGGCTCCCGTAGACCTGGGGGTCGTGGGTGGCGATCAGCACCGTCCGTCCCTCCCGCTGCAGCTCGCCCAGCAGTTCCAGGAGCTCAGACGAGAGCTCGCTGTCGAGGTGCGCCGTCGGCTCGTCGGCGACCACGATCTCCGGATCGTTGATGAGCGCCCGGGCAATCGCCACCCGCTGCTGTTCCCCCCCGGAGAGGCGGTTCGCCTTCACCCGGCGCTTGTCCCAAATCCGAAGCCTCGTGAGAACCTCCTCGGCGCGACGCCCCATCTCCCGAAAGCCCATGGACAGCGGATAGAGGGGCAAGAGGACGTTCTCCAGGACGTCGACGCCCTTCACGAGGTGGAACTGCTGGAAGATGAAGCCGAAGGTCTTGCGTCGCACCTCGGTGAGGAACTGCTCGGGCAGCTTCGCCACATCCCTGCCCTGCACGATCACGCGGCCGGCGGTGGGCCTCGACATGCAGCCCAGCACGCTCAGCAACGTCGTCTTCCCCGAGCCGCTCGGCCCCTTGAGCACGGCGAGCTCGCCCCTGCGGAAGGACACCGAGGCCGCGTGGAGCGCCACGACCTCGTCGGGCTGACCCGGATTGTAGATCTTCGTCGCGCCCTCGGCCGCGATGAGCCAGGCGCCCGCCTCAGCCACGAATCACCGCCTCGGGGTCGGCGATACTGGCCTTCCAGCAGGGGATCACCGTGCTCGCGAGGTAGGGCACCACGGTGAAGAATCCGAGGACGATGAGCTGGTAGAGATCGAGGTAGGGCACGAGTCGAAACTCGGGGAAGAGCACCGACCACCCCTTGAGCACGGGCGTCAAGAGGGGAGCCCCGAGGAAGAACACGTGGACGTAGGCGAGGATGAGCCCCAGGAGGAACGAGACGAGCGAGAGGGCGAGGCCCTCCCAGGTCTTCAGCTCGAGCACGTCGCTCGTGTCCCACCCGATGGCCTTCAGGACGCCGATCTCCTGCTGCTCCTCGGCAGAGAGGCCCGTCGCCTTGTCCCAGGCGAGGATCGAGAAGGCGAGGGCCGCGCCGGCGAACGCCGCGAGCATCATGCCGCTTCGCCAGTGGAAGACCGCGTCGTACGTTCGGGCAAGCTCGTCCCGGGTGACCGGCCGGGTGTCCGGGAGCAGCGTCCGAACCTTCTGGGCCACGGTCTGCACCTCCCGCTCGTTGCCCACGGCCACGGTGAGGTCCGTGGCGTGCCCCTCGGGAAACGAGAAGAACTGCCGCAGGTCAGCCTCGCCCAGCACCACCAGGTCGTTCGTTAGAAGGCTCGAGTCGGCGTCGAAGACGCCGACCACGTCGAACAGCACACCGACACCCCTGCTGTCGGTCAGGACGAGCTCGCCGGGCAGGTCGATCTGGCGCGCCTCCGCCACCCCCGAACCCACCGCGCACTCCCCCTCGGCCGCGGGCATCCGGCCCCAGAGCAGCCGCAGGGTTGGCGCGCTCCGCACGCCGATCAGGGTGTAGTTGGCCCGGGTCAGGCCGTCGTAGTAGTACCCCCAAACCCGGGGGGTCACCGCGGAGACGCCCGTGATGCCCTGGACGGTCAGGCCATAGCTCTCGGGGATCAAGTCGTGGCGGCCCGCCACGAGCCGCTGCACCACCAGGTCGGGGGCGCTCACGAGCAATCGGGTGGCCTCGGCTTTGAGGGCGTGGGTGACGAAGAGGATGGACGCCAACACCGTCACCACCACCACGAAGGAGAGGAGGATCGCGAGGTTCTTCCCCCGACGGCGCAGGAGGGAGGAGAGGGCGTACTCGAGGATCTTCAGGTGCCTCACCAACGGGCGGGCCTCCCCGGCCGGCGCCCGGAGTCTGCCTCGGGTCGTGCGGCGCTTCCCGACCGGGGCCCGAAGAGCGAGCCGGCCGGGTAGTGCTCGAGGGCAGAGGGCCCATCCTGGAAGGGCGCGAACCGGTCGGCCTGGGAGGGGTGCCGCGTGTAGCGCGCCTCGGTCCCCAGGGCCAGGTCGGTGAGGGACAAGGCTGCGACCAGCTCGCGGCCCGCGGAGAGCCCCTCACGCTCGAAGCGCTCCACCGAGAGCCGGCTCTGCGCGAACAAGGCGCCCAGGGTCGCCGCCTCCGCCAGGAGCACCGAAAGAAAGAGCCGGTGTCGTCTCATGCCCAACGGCCTCACTCCAACCGCCCCAACTCCTCCAGGGTCGCGTCGCGGAACCGCAGGATCCTCTTCCCCTGGTGGTCCACCCGGAACGTCTCCGACTGCTCCTTGCCGGCCACCGGTACGAGCTCCCGCCCCATGGGCCCCAGCACGTCGCTCCCGACGACATAGTAAAGCCCCTCGGCCGGCGTGAGCCGGGCCGAGTAGTACTCCGTGACGTACACTGCCTTGAGGTCCGGCGCGCTCCTCCCCTTGGTGTACCTGCCGGGCTCCGCGGCGTACCGGAAGAGATCCTTCGGGCCGTCGAAGAAGGCGGAGGTCCCGTCCTTGAAGGCGATGGCGGCAAGCCAGCTCCGGTCACGGCCCACGAACATCCCACACACCGGGCAGCGCTCCTTGGGGCCGGGGGCCGGAGGGAGCGACGGCCCCGCTGCGGCCGCAGCAGCGGAATGCAAGACGATCCATACAAGGGGAACCGCGAACGTGGAGATCCTCACGCCAGGGGTCGTCCTTTCTCGATCCGTTCCCTACGAACGGTGGGCGTGGAGGTTCCAGGCAGAGGGATTCCGGCGGTAGCGGCATGGTATCGGCGTCCAGCGGCTCCGTCAATCGTCCCGCGCCAGCGGCCGCGCTCCCCTCTTCCGCCCACCTGGCCCTCGCCTCCGCTGCTTGTCACAAAGACCTCTTGCTGCGCTGCACGAAAACGCTGGCCACCCTGGCATGCCCCCACAGCCTCTTCCTTCTCTTCGGGCTCTGGCCCTGCTCAATCTGGTCTTCGGCGCGGCCACGGCGCGCGCCGCCGACTGCGGCGCCGGGGAGGGTTGCCGCGCGCCTATATTCCAGTCAGGGCCGGAAGTCGGTTCCCATCATAGTGCCACGAAATGGCGCGGGACGAGGCGTACGAGGCCTCAATGCAGCACTACCTTTCGCGGGAGCCGGTGGAGCTCAAGAGAGCCGGTCGGTGCCCCTCGCGCGAAGAGCTCCGTGAGCGCTAGGTGCTTTGTCGACACCAACCTACTCGTATACGCGCGAGACGCATCGGAGCCGGAGAAACAGCGCCGTGCCATGGATTGGATGGAGGCGCTGTCCTTCGGACCGGCAACGTTCTCAACCAGTCCGAGCTCGCGCGCGAGCTCGACATCAGCCAGCCGACCGTGTATCGCTATGTGAAGCTTCTCGAGGTCTCGAATCTCGTCTCCAGGGTCCCACCGTTCCTCGCGAGCCACACAAGACGCCTGGTGAAAACGCCGGAGGTCTTCGTCGTCGACCCCCGGGGCTGAACGGCTACCTCGCGGGCTACCACGGCCCGCAGGCCCTGCAGGGGACTCGAGAGCTGGGCGGCTTCTTCGAAACCCTCGTCTTTCTTCACCTCCGGATCTCCTCGGAGCTTTCCGTGCCCCACGCGAAGGTGCGCTTCTGGCGAACCGGCACGGGCAAGGAAATCGACTTCGTCCGCGAGAGGGGGCGTGTGTCCCTGGCCTTCGAGGTAAAGCTCACCCAGAACCCGTCGCTACGCGACGCTGCAAACCTGCTGGCCCTCTTGGACGAGAGCCCCAGCACGGTGCGAGGAGTCCTGCTCCACGGCGGCTCCGAGGTCAAGTGGGTCCACTCCAAGGTGCTGGCCGTTCCCTGGTGGTGGCCCTGGATGGAGGAAACGGGAAGCCCGGAGTCGTGACGGTGCCGTGGACTCGGTCTCAAGGCGAACGTGCTCCGGTCCCATCTTTGTGCCCTCACGCCGGTCGCCGCTCAGGCTCGATGGTCGTCGCGGCGCAGAGAGGCTTGCTGTGGCTAAACGGTCATACAAGCCTGCGGCAGCGCGAAGTCACCACCTCCCAGCTCTACCCGGCTTGTCTTGGTGAAGGAAAGGGAAGTCTGATAGCCTGAAGTCAGCCGCGTGAGGACAGAAAGGAGCCGGCGCCATGGCCATTCTGCAAGTTGCCGAAGTTCGAGAGGCCCTGCCCGAGCTTCTTCGGCGAGCCGAAGAGGGAGAGCACTTCGTGATTGAGAGGGAGGGCCGAGAAGTGGCGGCCCTGGTTTCCATCGAAGACCTGCGCTTTCTCGAGCAACTTGAGGATCGGATCGATTTGGAGGAGGCCCGGAAGGCTCTAGAAGAGCCGGGATCGATCCCGTGGGAAGAGGTGAAGGCTCGGCTGGGGCTGTAACCCGTGGTCTATCGCGTCGAGCTCAAACCCAGCGCAGACAAAGCGCTGGGCAAGCTCACGTGGCACGCCCAGCGTCGCGTCGGTGAGAGAATCGAGTCTCTCGCGGCAGACCCTCGTCCTCCGGGGGTTGAGAAGCTGGCGGGCGAGGATGAACTGTACCGAGTGCGCGTCGGGGAGTATCGGGTGCTCTACTCCATTCGGGACGAAGTGCTGCTCGTGCTTGTGGTGCGGATCGGGCACCGGCGAGACGTGTACCGAGGACTGTGAAAGAAAGCCTCCGAAGTTCGCAGAGCTCCCCGGCAGGCTTCTTTCAGGGCCGGAAATCAGCGCACACCGTCTTCGATCCTTCCTTCGCCCCAACCGGGGCCACCTTCGCCCCGCGTCGCCAGGCCCCCCGGTTCCGCTCTGGTTCCTCCTCACGCCCTTGGACCCACCGTCGTGATTCACCGGCCCGGCCCCGGATCCCAGCTCCAGGAGAAGTCCCTCAGGGCCGGAAGTCGGTGAACACCATCTTCCAGGCCGCCACCGCGGCGAAGGCCGCGTAGCAGAAGCAGCTGAGGAGGGCGAGGCGGCGCTGCAAGGCCGGCAGGGACACGGCGAGGCTCGGCACCTTTCGAAACGGGGCCAGAATCCCCACGCCGAGGCCGAACACCGCGCCGCCCAGGAGAGCCAGGTAGATCGGGTAGCCGATGGAGTGGTAGCCGGACTGGAGGATGCAGAAGGGGCAGTGGTGGGTCGGGAGCTCGTAAATGTAGATCGACACGAACGACAGGAGCGCGGCGACGCTCACGACGAAGGTCCCGAGGCTCGACGCGGCGAAGAGGTAGCTCCCCGCACCGGTTCGCACGTGCCAGGCGCCCAACCCCAGCGTCACGGCGACGCTCCCGAAGAAGACAAGCCGCATGGGTCCGATCGGGAACGAGGCCAGGTTGGAGGCGAGGGTCTTCCCCGTGTCTCCGAAGAGGCTACCGCAGCACGAGGTGATGAGATCGGGCTGCAGGTTCAGGAAGAACCCGGCCTGCAGGAACGCCTCGACGAGTACGAGCGGCGTCAAGACGAGCAGGAGCGCATACTTGGCCTTGAGGAGCGGGTAGTCGTACGCCCAGGTGTCCGCGTGGTGGAGGACGAGCCACGCCCCGGCCAGGAGGAAGTTGACGATCTTCAGCAACACTGTCGGGTACCCGAAACCGTTGGCGTTCAGGGTCCCCGCCGCGCACATCGCGCCGGCGAAGAGGGGGCACAGCCGGTCGGCAGTGACGAGGAAGAGGAAGAGGGAGAGGAGCTGAAACGCGAACACGCAGTTGAGGATCGTGGAGAGGAGGTAGGTGCGCCGTTCCAGGGACAGCTGGAGCTCGCTTCCGCTCCGTAGGTCCCAGGTCCGCAGGAGGACCACCGCCCAGGAGGACGAGAAGACGAGCATGCCGCTGATCAGAGCCGAGGAGACGAAGAGCGCCAGGATCGCGGGGTTCAGGATCATCACGGAGCCCCGTCGAGGCGGCCGTCTCGCACCCGGACCGTCGCGTCGACCACGGGGGCCTCGTAGACGACCGGGTCGTGGCTCGCGATCAGCACCGTCTTCCCGGCGGCCTTGAGCCGTTCCACGATCTCGACGAACTCCCGGGACGCCGCCGTGTCGAGGTGGGCGGTGGGCTCGTCGGCGATGATGACCGAAGGGTTGTTGATGAGCGCGCGGGCGATCGCCACCCGCTGGGCTTCTCCGCCCGAGAGCCACTCCACCCGAGAGGACGCCTTGCCCGCCAGGCCCAGGAGCTCGAGGGACTCCAGGGCACGGCGCCGGAGCTCGGAGTGACGTTGCCCGCTCGGATAGGCGGGCAGCATCACGTTCTCCAGGGCGTCGACCCCCTTGACCAGGTGGAACTGCTGGAAGATGAACCCGAAGGTCTCCCGGCGGATCGCGGTCAGGAACCGCTCCGGGAGGCTCGTGATCTCCCGGTCTCCCAGGTGGATGCGGCCGGAGGTGGGCCGCGCCATGCAGCCGATCAGGCTCAGGATCGTCGTCTTCCCCGAACCGCTGGGGCCCGTGAAGGCGGTGACCCGGCCCGGCTCGACGACGAGGCTCACGCCGTCCACGGCCGTGAACTCGTTGGGCTTCCCCTGGTTGAAGACCTTGCGGACGTCGGTGAGCTCGATCATCGTCACGCCCGCATGACGGCGTCGGGGTCGATGGTCGCGACCCGCCAGGAGGGGACGATCGTGGCCGCCGTGTACGGGACGACGGTCAGGAAGAAGAGGGTCGCGACCTCATAGGGGCTTACCGCCGGCACGAGCCGAAACGACGGATAGAGCACCGACCAGCCCTTGAGCACCGGCGCGAAGAGCGGCGCCCCGGTCAGGAACACGTGGACATACGCGAGAAGGACGCCGGCCAGGAACGACGACAACGTCACCGCGGCACCCTCCCAGAACTTCAGGAGGATCACGTCGGAGGTCTCCCAGCCCACGGCCTTCAGGATGCCGATCTCTCGGCGCTCCTCGGCGCTGAGGCCGGAGGCCTTGTCCCAGGCGAAGATCACGAAGGAGAGCAGGGAGGACACGAGCACCACGATCGACACCCCCGCCCTCCAGTCGAACACGGCGTCGTAGGTCCGCAGGATGTCGCTCCGGAGGATCACCCGGGTGTCAGGCAGAAGAGCCTGGATCTTGGAGGCCACCGTAGCGACTTCGGCCGGGTTGCGAACCGCGACCGTCAGGTCGGTGGCGGTCCCTTCGGCTGCACCGAAGAGGCGGCGAAAGTCGACGGCAGCGATCAGGATCAGATCCGCGGTCACGAGCTCCGACTCGTCCGCGAAGACCCCTTGCACCGTCCAGTGCCGGTGCGTTCCGTCGTGGCCCTTGATGGAGATCTCGCTTCCGCGGGAGAGGTTGCGCACCCGGGCGACACCGCTGCCCACGAACAACGTCCCCGGCACGGGCGCCGAGTCCGGCGGAACGACCAGGGTGAAGTTGGCACGGGAGACGTCGTCGTAGTAGTAGCCCCAGAGCCGTCCCGCCACCTGGGCGACCCCCCGCAGCCCGGCAAGGCGGTCAGCGTAGGCCAGGGGAATCAGATCATGGCGTCCGGCCAGCACGCGCTGCACCACGATCTCCGGGCTGCCTTGGAGCAGCAGCGCGGCCTCCCTCTTCAGGGACTGGGTGAAGAAGCTCACCGAGGCGAGCAGGAAGACGATCGCCGTGTACACGAGCACCAGGGCGACGTTCTTCCCTTTCCGGCGCCACAGCGATTGCAGGGCGAAGTCGAGGAGGTTCTTCTGGCGGTCGATCCACTGTCGCATGCCGTCCCCCGGGACCTACGGGCCCGCCCGGTTCCCGCCCGGGCCCGCAAGGGAGGCCGGGACCAGGGACCCGGTGGGAAAGTGCTCGAGGGAGAGCGGGTGCTCCTGAAAGGCCGAGCTCACGTCGGCCTGCGAGGGGTGGCGCGTGTAGCGCGCCTCGGTGAAGAGGGCCAGGTCGGTCAGCTGCAGGCGGCTCACCACTTGCCGCTGGCGGCCCAACGCCGGGAGGGACGCGCGGCTCTGCACGGCGCCGTGAACGGCGAAGAGCCCGAGGATCAGGGCCTCCACGGCGGTGAACCACAGGAAGCGGCTCGAGCGCCTCACCGTCGCGCTCTTTCTCTCCGCAGCGGCTTCTTCGCGCTCACGGTTTGGCCTCCAGGGCACGCACCTCCGCCAGCGCCTCGGAGAACGTGAGGACCTTCTTCCCCTTGTGATCCCGGAGAAACTCCGCTGCGTCGGACTCGTTCTCGAAGGGGACGTACTCCTCCCCCATCGGCCCGTACACGTTGCTCTTGGTCACATAGAAGGCCTTTCGGGCGTCGACGGGCCGCACCCGGTAGTAGTCCGTCACGTAGGTGGCGACCAGGTCGGCGTCGGTGCGCTTCTTCTCGTACCGCTTCATGGCGGCCAGGTACTTGAACAGATCCTTCGGGCCGTCGAAGGTGGCGTGGGAGCCGTCCTTGAACTGCACCCCGGCGAACCAGTTGGAGTAGCCGGCGACGAACATCCCGCAGACGGGGCACCGCTCGGTCTTGGACGGCGACGCAGCACGCATCTCCGAAGCCGAGACGGAGGCGAGCGCCAGAAGGGCGCCGAAACAGCCTGCCACGAGGATTCCCCACCCGTTCCTGGCCGTGAGTCTTCTCATCCCTACCCTCGTCTCCTCATCCGGTCGGCTCCGCCGCAGCCACCGCGGCCTCGGTCTCGCCGCGCCGTTCTTTCTTGAGGTCGAAGTTCCACCGCCACAGCTCGTACACGGCGGGATATACCACGAGCTCCAAGAGGAACGACGTGAAGATCCCGCCGACCATGGGCGCCGCGATCCGCTTCATGACGTCCGACCCGGTGCCCGTGGCCCACAAGATGGGAACCAGGCCCAGAAAGGTCGTGGCCGCGGTCATGAACTTCGGCCGGATCCTCTTCGCCGCGCCGGTCACGATCGCCTCGCGGAACTCCGCGAGACTGCCCAGCGCGCCCTTGGCCTTCGCATCCTGGTAGGCGAGGTCGAGGTAGAGGAGCATGAAGACGCCCGTCTCCGCGTCCACGCCGAGGAGCGCGATCAAACCCACCCACACGGCGACGCTCAGGTTGTAGCCCAGGACGTGCAGGAACCAGAAGGCACCGATGGCCGAGAACGGAACCGCCAGGAGCACGATGAGCGTCTTCGGGATCGATCGGGTGTTCAGGTAGAGCAGGGCGAAGACCAGGAAGAGCGTGACCGGGACGACGAGCCGGAGGCGCTCCCTCACGCGCACCATGGCCTCCCACTGGCCGCTCCACGAGACGGCGTACCCCGGGGGAAGCCGGATCCGGCCCCGCAGGAGCTCGTCGGCCTGGGCGATGTACCCGCTCGGGTCGACCCCTGCCACGTCCACATACACATACCCGGTCAGGAGGCCGTCCTCGTCGCGGATCATGGAGGGTCCGGCCGCCGTTCGCACGGTGGCGAGCTGGCCGAGGGGGATCTGGCGCTGTCCCCCGGAGGCCGGGACGAGCACCCGGCCGAGCGCGCCGAGGTCGGAGCGGAAGTCCCTCATGTACCGGACGTTCACGGGGTAGCGTTCGCGGCCGGTCACCACCGTCGTGACGTTCTCGCCGCCGATGGCGCTCGCGACCACCTGCTGGGCCTCGTCCACGCTCAGCCCATAGCGGGCGAGCTCGTCGCGGTTCCACGCCACGTCGAGGAAGTACCCCCCCCCGGTGCGCTCCGCGAAGACGCTCCGGGTGCCCGGGAGCGAGGGCAGGAGCGCCTCGATCTGCGTGCCGATCTTCTCGATCTCCGCCAGGTCGGCCCCCGAGATCTTCAGGCCCACCGGCGTTCGGATGCCCGTGGTCAGCATGTCGATGCGCCCCTTGACGGGCATGGTCCAGGCGTTGGAGACACCCGGGAGCTTCAAGGCCGCGTCGAGCTCGCTGACGAGGTCCTCCTGGGAAAGGTGGTCGGGCGTCACGTGGCGCAAAATGCCCTGGAGCCATCCGGGCGCCCAGTCGGAGTACCAGGTCGGCACCTTCCGCCACTGGTCTTTCGGCTTCAGGGTGATGACGGTCTCGAGCATGGACAGCGGCGCCGGGTCGGTGGAGGTCTCGGCGCGCCCCGCCTTGCCGAGCACCCGGTCCACCTCGGGAAATCCCTTGAGGATCCGGTCGGTCACCTGCAGGAGCTTCTGCGCCTCGCCGATGGAGATGCCGGGCATGGTGGTCGGCATATAGAGGAGCGAGCCCTCGTCCAGGGGCGGCATGAACTCCCGACCGAGCCCGCGGTAGATCGGGACGGTTGCGATCAGGAGGACCACGGCCCCTCCGATCACGGCCCACTTCCACCGCAGCGACCAGCGCACCACGGGCTCGTAGAGGCGGATCAGCACGCGGCTGACGGGGTGGCGCTCCTCCGGGTGGATCGTCCCGACGGCGACGCCGTTGAAGAGCCGGCACAGCCACGAGGGCCGGAAGTCAAAGCTCCTCGCCTGCGTGAGCAGCACGCGCAGCGCCGGGTCGAGCGTGATCGCGAGCACCGCGGCGACGATCATGGAGAGGTTCTTCGTGTACGCCAGGGGCTTGAAGAGCCGGCCCTCCTGGGCCTCGAGCGTCAGCACCGGAAGGAAGGAGACCGCGATCACGAGGAGGCTGAAGAAGCTCGCTCCCCCCACCTCCTTCACCGCCCGGACCACCACCGACGCGACGGGCTCGGCCCGGTCGCCCCGGTTCCACTCGTCGAGCTTCTTATGGGTCTGCTCCACGACCACGATCGCCGCGTCGACCAGTGCCCCGATCGCGATCGCGATGCCCCCGAGCGACATGATGTTGGCCGAGAGGCCCAGGAGCCGAAACGGGATGAACGAGATCAAGACCGCGAGCGGGATCGTGACCACGGGGATCAAGGCGCTCGGGATGTGCCAGAGGAAGAGCAGGATCACGAGGGCCACCGTGACGACGACCTCCACGAGCGTCGACCGCAGGCTCTCGATGGCGCGGTGGATGAGGTCGGAGCGGTCGTAGATGGGGACGATCTTGACCCCCGGCGGCAGGCCCGGCTCGATTTCCCTCAGGCGCTTCTTCACCCGATCGATGACCTTCAGCGCGTTCTCCCCCTGGCGCATGATCACGATGCCCGACACCACGTCGCCCGTGCCGTCGAGGTCCGCGACGCCGCGCCGGAGGTCCGGGCCCAGCACCACCTGGCCCACGTCCTTGATGCGGATGGGTGTTCCGTTCTCGCTCGCCGTGAGGACGATGTCCTCGAAATCGCGGACCGATGTGGCGTACCCCCGGCCGCGTACCATGTACTCGGTGCCCCCGAACTCCACGAGCCGCCCGCCCACCTCGGCGTTGCCGGCCCGAACGGCCTCTACCACCTGGTTGATCGGGATGCCGTAGGCCTGGAGCCGGTTCGGGTCCAGGTTCACCTGGAACTGCTTGCCGAAGCCCCCCAGCGGCGCTACCTCGGCCACGCCCGGTACGGACTTGAGGTAGTAGCGCAGCGTCCAGTCCTGGTAGGCCCGCAGATCGGCGAGGCTGTGCGTGCCCGAGCGGTCCTCCAGCACGTACTGGAACACCCAGCCCAGGCCCGTCGCATCCGGCCCGAGCTCGGTCTTCACCCCTGTAGGCAGCTGCGAGAGGACCCCGGAGAGGTACTCGAGCGTGCGGGAGCGGGCCCAGTAGATATCGGTCCCCTCCTCGAAGATCGCATAGACGTACGAGTAGCCGAAGTCGGAGAAGCCCCGGACGGCCTTGACCTTGGGCGCGCCCACGAGCGCCTGGACGATCGGGTAGGTGACCTGGGCCTCGACGAGGTCGGGGCTTCGGTCCCAGCGGGAGAAGACGATCACCTGGGTGTCGGAGAGGTCCGGGATGGCGTCGAGCGGGGCGTTCTTGAGCGACCACCACCCGACGACCGCGGCGGCGGCCACGAGCAGGAAGACGAGGAAGCGGTTGCGGACCGAGAAGTCGATGACGCGGTCGATCATCCGTGCCCCCCGCCCATCTTCATGCCCGTCGGCATGTCCTTCGCACCACCGGCGGGCTCCGTCTTCATCCCCTTGGGGTCGCTTGCCGGCTCGATCGGCTCGCCCCGGGGCTCCATCTGCATGCCCTTGGACTCACCACCGTGCTCCATCGGCTGGGTGCCGGGAGTCATCTTCATCGGCATCGGGCCGCCGGGCTTCCTCGACCCATTCTTCGCCGCGATGTCCGCAGGTTTCGTGCCCGCCGTCTCCCCTTCCGCAACGGGCGAGCCCTTGCCCGCGTGGCGCTCAGGGGCCGCCTTGAACTCCCGCTGGCACTCCTCGGAGCAGAAGGAGTACGTCCGGCCCTGGTACTGAGCCGTGCGGCCGGCTGCCTTCGTGCGCTCCAGGTCGAGGTCCATGTCGCACACGGCGCACCGGCCCGGCGTCCCCTGGATGCCAAGCGCCGCTGCCCGCATCCGGCTCTCGGAGTCGAGGAGGAAGTTGCCCGAAACGACGATCCTCTCCCCGGCCATGAGCCCCCGGACGATCTCCACGCGGTCGCCGAATCGGGCCCCGGTCTCGACCCGTCGGGGCTCGAAGGTGCCGTTGCCACAGTCCACGAACACGGTCTTCCGAAGTCCCGAGTCGAGCACCGCGTCCGCCGGCACGGCCAGCCCCGGTCGCGCCTCGACCGGGATCTCAACGTCCACGAACATGTCGGGCCGGAGCACGTAGCCGGGGTTGTCGACCTCGATCCTGACCTTCAGCGTCCTCGTGGCGGCGTCGAAGACCGGCTGCACCTGGCTCACGCGCCCTCGGAAGCTTCTACCCTGGTCCGGAAGCGTCACCTTGACGGCGAGGCCAGGCCTCACAGCCCGCGCCTCGGCCCCGAAAAGGTCCGCCACCACCCAGACCTTCCGGAGGTCCGCGATCCGATAGAGCTCGTATCCTTTGTCGAAGCGCTGCTCGGGTGCGATGTCGCGTGCCAGGACGACGCCCGGCACCGGGGTGCGAACTTCGATCTCGGTCGGGATCATGCGTGTCCGGGAGATCTCGTCGAGTTGCTGTTCCAGCAACCCCTGATTTCGAAGACTGTTCCGGAAAGTCTCAATGTTCCACTGGCCGAGCCGGACCTGGTCCATCGTCTCTCTTCCGGTCGGGACTCGACTCGCGCCATCCAGGCGTGAGAAGTACCCTTGGATCAGGGGCACTAGATCGCCGGGAGGGTACATCGTTGCCAGCAAATCGCCCTTCCGAACCATGCTGCCTGTTGTAAAGGGAGAAACCGTCTTGGCCCACCAGTCGTTCGCCGCGGTCACACGGTAGACCCGCGCTTCGTCGGGCACCACCCTGCCCAGCAGGCGCACGGTGCGCGTGGCGGGCGCCCGCTCCACGGCTGCCACCCGAACGCCGATCAACTGCCGCCGCTCAGGCGACACACTCACCGTCCCGAAGGGCAGACTCTCCTGGCTCGGGTTCGCGGACGGGGCCGGCCCGGCGCCGTCCGCGTACACAGGCTCGAGCTGCATGCCGCAGTCCGGGGCCACGCCCGGCTTGTCGGATCGGTAGGCGGGGTGCATGGGGTCCACCCAGTACAAGACATTGCGCCCGGCGCTCGCCTTCCCGCCGCCGCCTCTCCAGACCCCTGCGGCGAAGGACGCGCCCAGCGCCGCCAAGAGCAGGATCCACTTCCCGGCTTTTGTCATCGTGTCGTCTCGCCGTCTACTGCCGAGTCTCGGAACCCGTGGAGGATCGGCGCTCGACCTGAGCGGCCACCCCCATCTGAACACCGGACGTCGCAAGGCTGCCCGGGTCACTTGACATCGACGAGCTCCAATTCGTACACGAGAGTCGCGTTCGGCCCGACGTACCGGCCGGTTCCCTTCTCTCCGTATGCGAGCTTCGGGGGGATGAAGAGCTGCCACTTGGAGCCCTCGGGCATGAGCTTCAGCGCCTCGCGCCAGCCGTCGATGATCCCTCTTCGGAGCGTGAACTTCGCCGGCTGCTCCCTGCTGTAGGAATTCTCGAACTCGGTCCCGTCGAGCAGGGTACCCCGGAAGTGGACCTCCACCGTGTCGGAGTCCGTCGGCGTCTTGCCGCTGCCCGCCTTGAGGATCTTGTACTGGAGCCCGCTCGGCAGGGTCACCACGCCTTCCTTGCCCTTGTTCCCCTCCAGGAAGGCGATCCCCGCCTTCTTGTTCTCTTCTGCCGCCTTCTTCGCGACCGCCGCCTGCTTCTCCCTCAGCTCGACCTGGTAGGAGGCCTTCGCCGCGCGGAGGTCTTCTTCGGTCATGAGGAGCTTTGCCCCCGAGGACACGTCCCTCATGGCCTTCATGAGCATGTCCCAATCCAGGTCGAGCCCGAGGTGCTGGAAGTTCCTCGCGGTGTCGACCCCGATCCCGTAGCTCTTCTTCTCCTTCGGCGTCTTGAGCGCCGGAGCCTCCTCGGCGCCCACCTGAGCGGCCAGGAACACGATCCCAAGGATGGTAATCCACTTCCGTTTCATCAGTTCTCCTCTCAGAGCGGGCTACAATCGGTCCTGCCGCCCCGGATTCTTCATCACATCGTCTCGCCGTCCCCTGCCTACCACGGGTCCTTGCTCCCCCACAAGCAGCACGAATCATTCTGCCGGAAAGTCGCTACCATTCAAGCCGACACCTTGTGTCTTCGCCGTTCGATCAGGAACTCGCGATCTGCACAGAGACGTTGACACCTGCCCCTTGCCTGTGGCGTCAGGACACAAAGACATCGGAAATTCACAGGGAGGTGGGGAGGCAAGCTGGGCGAAGAGGGTGGGAAGCTCCCTTCTGGAAGTCCGTTTCCGCCCGAGAGCCTTCAGCATCCAGCCGATCGTTCTTCTCCAGGCTTGCGGCCCCCCAGCGTATTCCCCTTCCACGAGCCAGAGGGCCTGGAGCCGGGAAGCGGGCGAATCACCCCGGTCTCTTCGACGACGACCGGGTAACCCTCGAGCCGCTTCGGAACCCTTCGTTCCACATCGTCGGTCTTCTTCGCCGCCAAGACTTGAAGGCACGGCGTCTTCGAAACCCCCGCTCTCGCGCATGCCTGCGTCACCGCTCCCGCCCTTCCGTGGGCTCCGCGATGTGCCTGCCTCGTGGAGGCGTCCGCGGGGCACCGGCATCCAGCCCCTAAAGAAACGGGGAGGGATTGCTCCCTCCCCGATGAGACAACCTGTTTCCTGTCACAGACCCCCACCCAAGGTGGGGGCTTGATAACCGGGAGCCGCCCAGGGCGGCGTGGTACACCCGGAGCCGCCCGAGACGGCTGGAAGATTCTTCGGCGGCATCGGCCTCGGGGCGAGTCATCGATATGTCGGCCGA
>JACRMM010000011.1 GCA_016214985.1 Deltaproteobacteria bacterium
GCTCCAAAGCCGTCCGCGCCCGCCCGGTCGGGCTTTGACCCACGGCAGGCACCGGCTCTCCGGCAAAGCGCGAGTTCTGTGCATGTAGAACATTTCCATCTTATGGGGCCAGTTTTCTCAAGTCCGACAGGCTCCTAGGGGGGTTAAACGACAGGGGTTAAGCAGGGTTAAGTGACAGGCAAATTATCCTTGACGCCCTGCCGGTCCTCGGCAGCTTTGGCGGCAAGTCGCTGACCCGCGCGGGGCGGGGCAACCCGCCACCTCTTCCCGTCCCCCTGCGGCTCAGCCCCGGATATCCGCGACCACCACCCCGGGCAGCCCCGAAACCGCCGACAAGACGGCGTCTGCGCCCAGATTCTGCACCTTGAGCACCGTGCCCCACGTCCCTTCTCGCACCGGCCAGCCGCCCAAGGCTGTGATGTTGCCGCCGGCCGCGCCGATGGCGCCGGAGACCTTGGCAAGCTCGCCCGGGCGGTCTGGAATGTGGAGGGCGAGACGGACTCCCGGCTGGCGGGCGCCGAGGAGTTCGAGCATGGCCTCGAAGATGTCGGTGTCTGTGATGATCCCCACGGCGTCCCCGTCCTGGACGATGATGAGGCTGCTGATCCGGTTCACATTCATGACCCGCGCTGCCTCCTCGGCCGGCATGTCGCCGGTGCCGAGGGCCGGATCTCGGATCATCACCTCTCTCACGCTGGTGTTCGCCGTGAGGTAGTTGTGCTCGAACCTCGTGAGCCCCGGCCCCAACCCCAAGCCGGGCAGGGCCGCCGCAAGGGACGTCCGCGTGACGAGCCCCAGGAGCCGGCCGTCCTCCACCACGGGCAGGTGCCGGATTCGGCGGCTCGTCATGAGCTCCCCGGCTTCGGCCACGGATTGGTCAGGGCCAATCGAGATCACGTTGGGGGTCATGAGATCCTGGACGAGCACTTCGCACCTCCAGTGTAAGCGATGAGCACGTAACCGTTAGCGAACGGCTGCTACCTGCCAACGGCTAGCAACGGCCTCGCGTCCACGATCTTGCGGTCCAGCCCCGCCGCCTTTTCACCGAGGCCGAAGGCCACGGCCATGAGCTGGGTGATGTAAAGGATCGGCGTCGTTCGCTTCAAGGACTTCATCTGGAGCTGTCGGCCGTCAAGGTTCGAGTCGCAGAGGGGGCAGGCCACGGCGATCACGTCGGCGCCCGCCGCCTGGGCGCTTTCGACGATTCGTTGGCTGAGGGTGAGCATGACGTCTTTAGCCGGTACGGCAAGGCTTCCGCCGCAGCAGGTGGTCTTGTCGCCCCAGTCCAGGGCCTCGGCGCCCAGGGCCTTCACGACGTCATCGAGCTCCATGGGGTATTCGGGGTGGGGGTGGCCGGTGATCTTGGGCGGCCGGGTGAGGAGGCACCCGTAGTAGCTCGCCACCTTCAGCCCCTCGAGTGGCCTCGTCACCTTCTCCCGGATCGCGTTCGCCCCGATCCGGTTGGCCAGGAAGTCCGAGATGGACCAGACCGTCACCGAGTCTCGGTAAGAGTAGCCGATGTCCCGGTCGAGGCGCGCCTTGAGCTCCGCTTGGCCGCGGACCTCGTGGGCCGCGGCCCGGAATCGGTTGAAACAGGCCGCGCAGGGCGCCACGGCTTCGGAAAGACCGCTTGCCTCGAGGAGCGAGAGATTCACCACCGGCGCCTTCACGCCGAGGTAGTGGTCCACCCGGTGGGCGGGGCTCGCGCCGCAACAGGTCCAGCCCTTGGGCTCCACGAGTGCGAGGCCCAGAGCACCGGCAACCGCTCGAAACGAGTGGTCGAACTCCTTCGCCAGCGAGTGGAGGGAGCAACCCGGGTAGTAGCCCACCTGCTGCGCCGTCGGGTGGAGGTCCTGGGCGCGGTCGGGCCGAGCCCGGGCGAAGGAGGGCAGGAAGGCGAGCTTGGACCGCCGCAGCATCTCGACCCCGAGGTCCAGGTCCTGAAGGAGCTTCCCCGAGAACAGGTTCATGGACCCCATCAGGCCGAGCTCGTACACCCGGCCGAAGAGATTCGCGTCTTTCAGGAAGATCTTGTTGAACAGGGCAACTTCCGGGACCTTCGGCGGGATGCGCCGCTCCTGGGCGATCTGCGTCAGGGACTCCATGACCCGGGCGATGTCGAGCCCCTGGGGGCACCGGGTCGTGCAGGTGAGGCAGGAGGCGCACAGCCAGGGGGTCCGGGCGTTCAGGGCGGCGTCTTCGTCCCCGATCTGCACGAGGCGCATGATCTGATTCGGGTTGTAGTCGAAATAGTCGGTCAGGGGGCAGCCGCTGGAACAGCGAACGCACTGATAACACAGGAAGGCGTTCTGGCCGGTCTTCTGCTCGATCTCCCGCGCCAGCTCCGGCCTCAGTTCCGAGTCCGCTTGAACGGCCATCTCACACCACCGTGGGCCGAGGCAGAAGCCCGGCTCCCTGCACGATCGGCCGCACCGCCTCCTCCCACTCGATGGCCATCACGTGCACGCCCGCCACCCCCTCGATCTCCCGGAGCTCTTGGATGAGCTCGACGCACATCCGGGTCCCCTCGCTGCGCCAAGCCTTCTGGCGCGCCTCCTTCTCCTCCGCCGGGATGCCCTTGGCCGCGCTCTCGAGGCGCTCGATGACGTGCTCGGGCATGGTGATCCCGGGGACGAAGTCCCGCATGTACCGGGCCATTACGGGCCCCTTGAGCGGACCGACGCCCACCAGGATCGCGAGTTTCTCGTGGACGCGAAGCTTTCGGACCTCCTCCATGAACTGCTTGAAGGCCGGCACGTTGTACACGAGCTGGGTCTGGACGAAGTCCGCGCCGGCCTCAGCCTTCTTGGCCAGGCGGTAGGGGCGCCACTCGATCGGGTGGGCCTCGGGTGCGGCTGCGGCGCCGATGAAGAACCGCGGCTCCTGCCCCTTGACCACGTCGCCGCACTGGAACTTCTTCTGGTCCCGAAGGTCCCGCATCATCCGGAGCTGCTGCAAGGAGTCGAGATCGTGGACGTTCTTGGCGGTCGGGTGATTGCCGAAGGACTGGTGGTCGCCCGTAAGCGCCAGGAGGTTTCTCACGCCCAGGGCGTAGGCCGCGAGGTAGTCCGCCTGCATGGCGAGGCGGTTTCGGTCGCGGCAGGTCATCTGCATGACGGGCTCGATACCCTCCTGGACGGCGATGGCCGAGGCGCCGAGGCTCGACATCCGCACGACGGCGGTCTGGTTGTCGGTGACGTTCACCGCATCCACCGCGCCCTTGAGCAGCCCCGCCTTCTTCGCGATGTGCTCGCGATCCGCACCCTGCGGGGGTCCCAGCTCTCCGGTCACCGCGAAGTGCCCGGCCCGCAGCACTCGTTCCAGGTTGCTGCCCGACTTCAAGCCGTTCGAGGTCGACATGTCACCCCTCGTCTACCAGGAGGAGATCCTCCCGCACGATGCGGCGCGGCCCTCCGTCCCGGGAGGTGGACCAGTCCTTCGCGGGCTGGAAGCCCATGATCTGTCCGAGCCGGCCGACGCCCTTCAAACGCTCGTAGATCAGGTGCCAGGCGCACTCCACGTCCTCGGTGGCGGGAACCTGCTTTCCCCGGGCGTCCGTGCGGTAGATGGGTTCGCCGCTCTCCCGCCGGACGCGTTTTACCTCGCAGAGCCCGTTTTCGGAACCGCCGCAGGGGCCGTTGTGGAGCTGCTTCGAGCAGCGGGCGATCGGGCAGATGCCCCCGGTCACCGCGAGCATGCAATTGCCGCACGCCTGGCACTGCTCCGTCCAGATGCCTTGCTCCTCCGGCAGCCCGAGGAACGTCGTGTTCACGCCCGGCACGACCCACTTCGACGGGAAGTGCCGGACCATGGCCTGAACCCCGATCCCGCAGGCCAGGGACACGATCACGTCCGCCTCCTCGACCTGGGCGCGGATCTCGTCCAGGTACTCCCACTCGCACTGGCGTTGAACCGTGGCGTCGGCCACCTCGCAAGGAGTCCCCTCGACCTTCGTGGCCATACGCAGGGCCGACGCGAGGAGCTTCGCCTCCTTCTCTCCCCCGGCGAGGCACACGGTCACGCAGGTGCCGCAACCCGCGACGAGGACCCTCCGGGCATCGCCCAGAAAGCCCTGGATCTCTCCCAGCGGCTTCTGTTCTCCGACGATCATGGTCTGTTGTCCTCCTGGGCGGGCCCCACCGGATCGGCCTTCGAAGCTCGGCACGCGGAGCTCGGCACTCGATTCTTGAGCGGGGTCGGCCCGAGCCGCCGGACCCGTTCCGTCATCTCCCGGGCCGCGATCGCGAAGCTCTCGCCCATGCCGCCGGAGAGAAAGTAGATCTCCAGCCGCTCGCCCCCCAGTCCGATCCGGTCGAGGAGCTTCTTCATCCGCGTCACCCGTGCCCGCGCCCGCTCGTTCCCCCGCCGGTGGTGGCAGTTACCGATGGGGCACGCGATCACGTAGACCCCGTCGGCTCCCTCCTCGAACGCGGCGAGCAGGTACCGGGGATCGGTCTTGCCGGTGCACGGCAGGCGCACGACCTTCACGTTCGCAGGGTACTGGATCCGGAGCGCCCCGGCGGTGTCCCCGGACATGTAAGCGCAGTAGCTGCACGTGAACCCGGTGAGCTCGGGCTCGAAGGGGGTGATCGGCTCTCGGCCTTCGGCGGTCGGCATGGTTTGGCCTTCCGTTCCTGGTCTTCTCGTCAAGCGATGCAGTTCGTTCGCGGCCGCTCCTACCCCCACGCTCCCAACGCCCCGGTCATCACCTGCTCGTCCCGGAAGTGGGCGAGCTGGATCGCGGCGGCAGGGCAGTCTCCGGCGCAGGTTCCACAGCCCTGGCACAGGGCCGGGTCGATCCAGGCGTGGCCCCCGAGCTTGCCCACCCCGGGGCGGTCGTTGCGGACCTCCGGGATCTGGAACGGGCAGGTGCGCACGCAAGTGAGGCAGCCGACGCATTTGTCCGCGTCCACCTCCGCGACGGTCCCGCCCACGTACAGGGGATCCATGCTGAGGATCGTGAGGGCCCGGCCTGCCGCGGCCTGGGCGCTGGAGACCGCCTCTTCCAAGAAGCGAGGATAGTGGGCCATTCCACAGAGGAAGACCCCCTCTCCCACGAAGTCCATGGGCCGCATCTTCAGGTCCGCTTCGAGGAAGAAGCCCTCGCTCGAAACCGGCAGCTTCAGGAGCTTCGCAAGCGCCGCGGTCCCGTCGGACGGAACCATGGACATGCTGAGCGCCACCACGTCCGGCTCCAGGGCGTAGCGCCGGCCCAGGGTCGGGTCGGTGACCTCGAGCCGCAGCTTTCCGTCCAGCGGGGTCACCACCGGCGGGTCTTCGTCGGTGTAGCGCACGAAGATCACCCCGCGCCGGCGCGCCTCGGTGTAGTACTGCTCCCGAAAGCCGTAGGTGATGATGTCCTTGTAGAGCACCGTCACGCTGCACGCCGGGCTGAGCATCTTCACCCGTATCGCGTTCTTCATCGTGTTCGTGCAGCAGGTCCGGGAGCAGTAGAACTCGGTCGCCTCCTCGGGCTGGACGCACTGGATCATCACGACGCTCCGGAGGCCCGCGATCCGCTCCGGGTCGTGGGCGATCTGGTCCTCCATTTCGAGCTGGGTGACGACGCGGGGGTCCTCGCCGTGCAGGTAGGCCCTGGGCGTCCCTTCCCGGCCGCCGGTGGCCATGATCATGACCCCGTGCTCCACGTCGTGGTAGGTTTCTCCGCCGTCGCCCGTCGCGGACCGGACCCGGGTCGCAAACCGGCCGATGGAGCCGCCCCAGCCCGTGAGCTCGCTTCGGGTCAGCACCTGGATCCGATGATGCCCCCGGACCCGGTTCACCAGATCGCGCAAGAGGCGCTGGGGGTTCACGCCCTCGGCCAGGTAGTAGATGTGCCGGAGGTTTCCCCCCAGCGAGTCGGACCGTTCCACCAGGGTCACGTCGAAGCCGCTGTCCGCGATCGTGAGCGCCGCGGTGATCCCTGCCACCCCTCCTCCGACGACCAGGGCCCGCCGGACGGGCCGGATCGGTGTGCGCCGGATCGGCAGGAGCCGCGCGGCCCTCAGCACCCCGAGACGCAAGAGCTCCTTCGCCTTTCGCGTGCCCTCGGCCGGCTGACGGTCGTGAACCCAGGCGCAGTACTCGCGGAGGTTCACCATCTCCAGGAGGTACGGGTTGAGCCCGGCGCCCCGCGCCGCCCGCTGGAACAGGGCCTCGTGGGTGCGCGGGCTGCACGCTGCGACGACCAACCGGTTGAGGGCGTGCCGGCCGATCGCGTCCCGGATCTGTTTTACCCCCTCGGGGAAGCAGGCCAGCGGGAGAATCTCGGCGCTCACCACACCGGGAAGCGCGCTTGCGTAGGCCGCAACGCTGGGGAGGTCCAGGGACTGGGAGACCATCGGCCCGCAGCCGCAGAGAAAGACCCCGACGCGGGCGGCTTCGCCCGAGACGTCGGTTTCGGCTGGGAGCAACGCGGAGCCCAGGAACGGATACTCCCGGGCGGCGGGCAGCCCGCCGAGGGCGTCGTGAAAGACCCGCATCACCTCGCCGGCGGCGCCGGCGGCGTCGAAGACGGTCTCGGCGATCTCCTTCGGTGACTGGAAGGCGCCGGCCACGTACACGCCGGGCTGGCTCGTCTGGAGCGGCTGGAACTTGTCGGTCTGGCAGAAACCGTGGGCGTTGAGCTCGATGCCCATCAGGAGCGCGAGCTCCGCGGACCGCAGCGGCGGCTGCATGCCCACGGCCAGGACCACCATCCCGAACTCCTCTTCCCGCAGCGTGCCGCTCTCGTCCGGGTAGCGAAGGAGCAGATTGCGGGTTTCCGGGTCCTCCCGGATCGCGCTCACGCGGCAGCGGGTGTAGCGGACTCCGTGGGTCTCGAGGGCACGGTGGTAGTACTTCGTATACTCCTTGTTGAAGGCCCGCTCGTCCATCACGAAGACCCGGCACTCGGCCTCGTCCAGGCGCTGTTTGGCGAGCATGGCCTGCTTCGTGGCGATCATGCAGCAGATGGACGAGCAGTAAGGGTGCTCCTGGTCCCGGGAGCCGATGCACTGGAGCCAGGCGATCTTCTTGGGCTTCTTGCCGTCGGAGAGCCGCGCCACGATCCCCTCGGTGGGGCCGGAGCGGCTCGCCAGGCGCTCGAACTGCATGGATGTGACCACATTCGGGTAGCGGCCGTACCCGAACTCTTCCAGGGGGGTGGGGTCGAAGAGCCGGTAGCCGAGCGCGAGGATCGCTGCGCCGACCCGAATCGTCTCGGTTCGGGGCGTCTCATCCAGGTCGATCGCCTTCGTGGGGCACGCCCGGGCGCACTTACCGCAGCCCTCGCACCAGGGCCCGCGCTCGACCACGTAGGCGTCCGGAATGGAACGGGGCGCGGTCTTGTAAGCGGCTCTCCGCAGGCTCATGCCCAACTGGAACTCGCTCGGCAGCGTGGCGGGGCAAACGACCGCGCAGAGCCGGCAGTTGATGCATCGCGCCGGGTCCACGTGCCGCGGGTTTCGCTGGAGCGTTACGGTGAAGTCGCCGAGCTGGCCCTGGAAGTCGATCACTTCCGTGAGAGTCAGCACCTCGATGTTGGGGTGGAGGTTGTTGTCCTGGAAGGCCGGGGAGATCGAGGGCCGCGTGCAGCCGTACCCATGGTCCGTGGACCCTCGGCAGAGCACGCAGTCGTGAGTGGGAAACATGAAACCGAGCTGCGCGACCCGCCCTCCGAGCCCGGGCGCCGACTCCACCAGGTAGACCTTGAGGCCGGCCTCGGCCAGGTCAGCGGCCGCCCGCATCCCGGCCACGCCACCGCCGACCACGAGCACCGTTCCAGTTCTTCCGCCCCCCATTCGTCCTTCAGACATGGATCCGGTCCTCCGAGGGCCCGGTGTTGGTTGGCTGCGTGGTAGCACCGCCGGTTCTTGCGAGGCGGTACCGGGGCAAGCCCCGACTACTCGTGAAAGAGCGGCGTCGGAGCCACCGCCGCCTGGGTGAGCGCCTGGTCGGCTTCGGGCAGACCCAGGGCCACCGCCATGAGCTGGGTCACGTAGACCGCGGGAATCGTGAACCCCAGGTCTCCCGCCATCTCGGGTTGCCGCTCATCCAGGTTCAACTGGCACAGGGGGCAGGCGGTCGCGATCAAGTCCGCTCCCCTGGCCCTGGCCTCTTTCAGGATCTCCGCAGTCAGGCGTTTGGCAATCGGCGTCTGGGTGATCGCGAGGCTGCCTCCGCAACAGTCGGTCTTCCGGGTCCACTCCAGGGGCTCCGCACCCAGCTCCCGGACGATCCGGTCCATGCCCGCGGGGTTCTCCGGTTCGAGCGAACCCGTGTCGGCCGGTGGCCGGGTGAGCAGGCAGCCGTAGTAACATGCAACCTTCAGACCGGAGAGGGGCTTCTGCACCCGCTCGGCCACGACCTGGGGCCCGGCCTCGGCCAGGCAGTCCAAGACGTTCAGCACCTTCACACTGTCCTGGTAGTCGCGGCCCAGCACCTCGTCCACCCGGTCCGCAAGGTCGCCCTGTTCCCGGTGGTGGCGGACGCTCGAACGGAGCCGGCTGTAGCATGCCGCGCATGGCGCTACCGCTCGGTCGAGCCCCATCTTCTCGACGGTCGAGAGGTTCTTCAGAGGCAGGACCATCGCCGTGATGGGGTCGCTTCCGTGGGCCGGCGTCGCCCCGCAGCAGGTCCAGCCGGGGATCTCGCAGAGCTCGATCCCGAGGGCCCGCGCTACGCCCCGGAAGGACCGATCGTAGGCCTGACCCGCCGACTGCAGCGAGCATCCCGGATAGTAGGCGACGCGGTTTGTGGCGGTTCCGACGCGGTTGACGCGGCCCGGTGTCCGGGCGAAGTGCGGAAAGAGTTTAAGCTTCCCCTTGCGCAGCATCGCGATCCCGAGGTCCACATCCCTCAGGGGCTTGCCGTCTCGGAGGTTCAGCTCGGCCATCAAGCCCGCCTCATAGGCCCGGCCGAACAGCCGGATGTTTCTCAGAAACGCCTTGAAGAAGCGGCCCTGCTCCGGCACGGACGCCTGCTCGAGGGTCTGCTGGCGGAAGTGGTCGATGATCCCCGGGATGTCGAGACCCTGGGGGCAGCGGGTGTTGCACGTCTGACAAGAGGCGCAGAGCCAGACCGTGCGGCTTGCCGCCACGGACTCGTCGCCCTCCTGGATCGCCCGCATCACCTCGCTCGGCAGGAGGTCGAGGTGCTGGGCCATCGGGCACCCCGAGGAGCAGCGCTGGCACTGATAGCAGAGGAACGCGTTCTGGTGGGTCGCGTCGGCCACGCGCGACGCCAACGTGCGGCTGTCGGCTCGCGGCGTTTGGGCTTCGGGACTCTGTGCTCGGCTGTCGGCTGGCATCCGAACCTCACTCTCTCGGTTACTCGTTCCCGTTCCCGTCTACGCCCGAGCACCGGCCGGCAGCGGCTGCGGCCTCGGCAGCAGGCCGGCGGCCTCCACGATGGGCCGCACCGCGTCCTCCCATTCAATCGCCATCAGGTGGACCCCGGCCACCCCGGGAATCTGCCTCACCTCCTGGATCTGTTCGATGCAGAGCTGGATCCCGGCCTCCTTGAAGGCTTTGGTGCGCGCGGCCTTGTCCTCGATCCCCTGACCCGCCGCCGTCATCCGGTCGACGACCTCGTCGGGCACGTCCATGCCCGGGACCGAGTCGCGCATGTACTTGGCCATGGCCGGGCCCTTGAGGGGGCTCAGACCCGCAAGCACGTAGGCCTTGTCCAGGACCCCCAGATCCCCCAGCCGCGCCATGAACTCCTTGAACTTCGGCATGTTGTAGATGCACTGGGTCTGGATGAACTGCGCCCCTGCCTTGACCTTCTTGGCCAGACGGAAGGGCCGATACTCCAGGGGACCCCCGAAGGGGTTCTCGGCTGCGCCAAGGAAGAACTTCGGCGGGTTGCCCTCGATGGGCTCGCCGCAGGCGAAGATCTCCTGGTCGCGCATCTTGGCCATGATCTCCAGGAGTTGGATCGAATCGATGTCCCACACGTTCTTCGACCCCGGGTGGTTGCCGAAGGTCTGGTGATCGCCGGAGAGGCACAGGAGGTTTTGAAGCCCCAGGGCCCAGGCCCCGAGGAGGTCGGCCTGGATCGCCAAGCGGTTGCGGTCCCGGCAGGTCATCTGGACCACGGGCTCGAGACCGGCCTCCCGCGCGAGTACCGCCGCCCCGATCGAGGACATCCGGACCACGGCGGTCTGGTTGTCCGTGATGTTCACTGCGTCGGCCGCTCCGGCGAGGAGCTTGGCCTTCCGCCGGATCACCTCCGCATCGCCGCCTTTCGGCGGTCCGAGCTCTGCGGTGACGGCAAAGCCGCCGGACTCGAGCACCCGGGCGAGGTTGCTCTGGCCCGGCTGGAAAGGGGTTTCGGTCCTCTCGTTCATGATCGTACTCCTGGCGGGGCCGCTCTAAGCCCCACAGCCGTCAGCGGTCCACTGGCAGCAGGCGTAAGGTGTGTTCGCGAAGCGGACCGCACCGGATGACCGGGTCACGCCGGCGCGGAGGCCTCGCCTTCGGCCTCCCGGTGGGAGAGCTTCAGGTCCTCCCTCTCTACCTTGCGCGGGCCGCCATCCCGGGCAGGCCGCCAGTCCTTGGGAGCCCGCGTCTCCAGCAGCCGGTCCAGGTGCCCGAACTTCTTCATGCGGTCGTAGATGAGCTGCCAGGCACACTCGATCGAGTCGTTCACCTCGCACTTGCCGTCGTGGGAGCCGCCGCAGGGCCCGTTCAGGAGGTTCTTGGAGCACCGGGCGATCGGGCAGATGCCGTCGGTGAAGTCGAGCACGCAGTCTCCGCACCCGGCGCAGCGCTCCTCCCAGAGGCCGTGGGACGTGGGCAGGCCGTAGAAGCGGGTGTTGAGCCCCGGGAGCATCCGGGCCTCGGGGAAGCGCTCCACCACGGCCTGAGCCCCTACCCCGCAGGCGAGCGAGACCACAGTGTCGGCGGCCCGGATCGGGTCGCCGGCCTGGTCCAGGTACTCCCACTCGCACTGGCGCTGGACCGTGAAGTGGCTCGCCTCGAGCTCCTTGCCCTCGAGCTTCGCCTTCAGGCGAAGGGACGAGGCGAGCACTTCGGCCTCCTTCGTGCCCCCGGCGAAACAGACCGTCACGCACGTGCCGCAGCCGAGGACGAGCACGTTCTTGGCACCGTCAATGCTCCCTAGGATCTCGGCCAGAGGCTTCTGCTCGGCAACAATCATGGCCCTGCCTCCTCGATGGGTCCGCGGGGACCTCCGGGACCCCTAGGCTCCAAGCCCTCCGGTTTCGCCGGTTTCAGTGGGCTCGGCCCCAAGGCCCGGACCGCCTCGGTCATCTCCTGACACAAGCCGGCAAACCTTGCCCCTTCTGCCGAGGAGAGGTTGAACATCCTCACCCGTTCGCCCCCGACGCCGATCTCGTCCAGGAGTCTGGCTGCGTACTGCACTCTTCTCTTGGCGTTCGTATTACCTTCCAGGTAATGGCAGTCGCCCTCCAGTCACCCGGCCACCATTACCCCGTCCGCACCGGTCTCGAAGGCCGACAGCACGTGGATCACGTCGAGCTTGCCCGTGCACGGCAGGCGCACGATCCGGATCCCGGGCGGGTACGCGACCCGCATGGCGCCCGCGAGATCTGCGGCCCCGTAGGCGCAGTGATGGCAGCAGAAGGCTACGATTCCAGGGGTGAACTCGCTCATCTCTAGCAACCTCCGCTCGCGGCCATCCGCTGCCGCTCTCCGTGATAGGGGACCTGGTTCGAGAAGAAGGCATCGACCAGGGAAAGAACCTGGGGGTCGGTGAAGTGGGCGAGCTCGATCGCCTTCGCCGGGCACTCCCCGGCGCAGACGCCGCAGCCCCGGCAGGTGGCCGGCTCGATGTACGCGGCTCCCAGCAACCCGCCTGCGCCCAGGAGGTCCGGCTGGATCTTCGGAACGTTGTACGGGCAGGCGCGCACGCAGGTGAGGCAGCCCGCGCACTTCTCGGCGTCCACCCGGGCCACGATGCCGTCCGAGTGGATCTCGTCCTTCGAGAGCACCGTGGCTGCCCGGGCTGCCGCGGCCTGGGCCTGGGCGATGCTCTCGGAGAGGAGCTTCGGGTAGTGGGCGAGGCCCGCGAGGTAGAGCCCGTTCGTCTGGAAGTCCACCGGGCGAAGCTTCACGTGGGCTTCCAGGAAGAACCCGTCCGCGTCGAGGGGCGCCTTGAGGCGCGTCGCGAGCTCCCGCGTGTCGGCGTGCGGGACGAGGGGCTCGGCCAGCACCAGGAGGTGGGGCCAAAGTGTCGCCTTCTTGCCGGTCCCGGCGTCCACATAGTCGACCCGGACCGAGTTCCAGTCCGTCGAGACCACCGGCCGGGCCGAAGGCTCGTAGCGCCGGAAGAGCACGCCGCGGCGCCGTGCCTCGGTGTAGAGGCGCTCCTTGAACCCGTAGGTCCGGATGTCCTTGTAGAGGAGCGTGATCTCTGCGGAGGGGTTGAGCTCCTTCAGGAGGAGCGCGTTCTTGATCGCGGTGGTGCAGCACATCCGGGCACAGAAGCGCTCGGCCGGCCCTACGCACAGGATCATGACCACCCGGTCCGGGAGCGGCCGGGCGGTTCGGTGAACGGGCCGGTCGTGGCCGTTTCCGCCAGCCTTTTGATAGAGAGTTTCCTCGAAGTCGAGTGCGGTCACGATCTCGGGGTTGGTCCCGAGGCCGTACTCCGGGCCCCGGTACTCCCGGGCGCCGGTGGCGACGATCGCCACCCCGTGGTCCACCTTACGCACCGCCCCCTGACGGCCGGCCAGCGTGCTCCGGAAGTTGCCCTGGAACCCCTCGAGCTCCTGTACCTCGGTCTCGAGGTGCACCTCGAGGTTCGGGTGCGTCAGGGCTCGGCGGGTGAGCTCACCCAGGAACTCCGCCGGCCGCAGCCCGCTCTCCAGGTAGCGCACCCGGCGAAGGTTCCCGCCGAGCTCGGCCGCCCGCTCTACCAGGTGGACCTGGAAGCCCTGGTCCCCGAGCTCGAGGGCCGCGGTCATGCCGGCCGCGCCGCCGCCGAGCACCAGGGCCGCCTTCTGGACCGGGAACGCCAAGGCGCGGACCGGCGCGAGCCGGCTCGCCCGGGCCGCGGCGCCCCGGACGAGGTCCATGGCCTTTGTGGTCGCGTCCTCCCAGTTTTTGGAGTGGACCCAGGAGCACTGGTTGCGGATGTTCGCCATCTCGAAGAGCGCGGGGTTCAGGCCCGCGGCGCGGGTGGCGTCCTGGAAGAGGGGCTCGTGGGTCCGGGGGCTGCACGAAGCGACCACGACCCGGTTGAGCCCCAGCTCGTTCACGGTCTCGGTGATGTGGCGGACCGTGTCCTGGGAGCAGGTGTAGAGGTTCGCCTCGGCGTGGGCCACGCCGGGGAGCGTCTTCGCGTACTCAGCCACGGCCGGCACGTCGATGAAGCCGCCGATGTTCGAGCCGCAGTGGCAGATGAAGACGCCGACCTTGGGCGGTTGGCCCGCGACGTCCTTCTCGGGTGGGTACTCGGGCTTCCGGGTGAGCGTGCCCCGGGCCGGTGCGAGCAGGCTCGCGGCCTTTGCCGCGGCGCCGCTCGCCTCGACCACGGTCTCCGGGATGTCCTTGGGCTCCCGGAACGGCCCTGCGGCAAAGACGCCCGGCCGGCTCGTCTCAAGCGGCGTGAAGAGCGCCGTGCGGCAGAACCCGTAGTCGTCGAGCTCGATCCCGATCCTCTTCCCGAGCTCCTTGACCGAGGGCGAGATCTCCATGCCGACCGAAAGGACCACCAGGTCGAAGCGCTCCTCCTTGACCTTTCGATCCTGGATCGTCCGAACGACCAGATCGCCGGTCGCGGGGTCCTCGGCGAGCCGAGAAACCCGGCAACGCTCGTAGCGCACGCCGTACTTCTCCTTGGCCCGGCGGTAATACTCATCGTAACCCTTGGAGAACGCCCGGGCGTCCATGAAGAAGATGGCCACCTCGGTGCCCGGCTCGTGCTCCACGGCCATGATCGCTTCCTTGGCCGCAAACATGCAGCAGACGCTCGAGCAGTAGTCGTGCTTCTGGTCGCGGCTCCCCACGCACTGGAGGAACGCGATCTTCTTCGGGGTCTTGCCGTCGCCCGGACGCTGCACATGGCCGTGGGTCGGACCGGAGGCCGACAGCAATCGCTCGAACTGCATGGCGCTGACGACGTTCGGGTATCGGCCGAGCCCGTACTCCTGGCTGAGCCTCCCGTCGTAGATCTCGTACCCCGGAGCGAGCACCACGGCCCCCACCCGGAGCTGCTCGAACGTCTCGACCTGCTCGTGGTCGATCGCCTGGCGGCCGCAGGCGAGCTGGCACGCGAGGCACTCGGAGCAGGTGGCGCAGGCGAGGCAGCGCGCCGCCTCGGCCTGGGCGCGCTGGTCGTCGTAGCCGAGCTCCACCTCGGCGAAGCTCTCACACCGGTCCGCGACGGGAAGCTCGAGCAGCGGCACCCGGCCGCTTACCTTGATCTCCCCCAGGGCCGCCCGCTCCAGGAGCTCGGGCCGGGTGAACGTGACGACCGGGAGCACAGGTTTCGGCGGCCGTTCCAGGTCCTCGCCGTGGAGATAGCGGTGGATCGACTCCGCGGCCCGGTGGCCCGAGGCCACGGCCTCGATCACGAACGCCGTGCCCGAGACGCTGTCGCCCGCGGCGAAGACCCCCTGACGGGTCGCGGCCATGGTGTTCGGGTTGATCGCGATCGTGCGCTTGCGGGTGACCCCGACCCCCGTGTCTTCCGGGATGAACGCGAGGCCTGCCCGCTGGCCGACCGAGAAGATGATCGTGTCCGCCTCGAGCACGTGCTCGGACGCCGGCTCGGTCTCGACCTGAAGGCGGCCCTCGTGGTCGAACGCGAAGGACTTGACCTTCGAGCACTCCATGCCCCTCACATGGCCCGTGCCGTCGTCCACGGCCCGGAGGAAGGTCCGGCTCGCGTGGATCGTGATGCCCTCCGCTTCGGCGGCCGCCGCCTCATGGGGGTGGCAGAGCATCTTGTCCGAAGGCTCGAGGCATGCGACGTGCACCTCGGACCCGAGCCGAACGGCCGTGCGGGCACAGTCCATGGCCACGTTCCCGCCGCCGATCACGAGCACCTTCCGGCCGAGCGTGGGGGGGGTGCCGAGGCGCACGTCCCGCAGAAACCGCGTGTTCACGAGCACGCCGTCCAGGTCGTTTCCCGGGACAGGGAGCTTGATTCCCTCGTGGGCGCCGACCGCGATCAGCACCGCGTCGAACCCGTGCTCGAAGAGGTCCTCCAGGTGGTCCACCCGGCTGTTGAGCCGCAGGTCCACCCCGAGGTCCAGGATATCCTGGACCTCCCGCTCCACGACCCAGGTGGGGAGCCGGTACTCGGGGATTCCGACGCGAAGCATCCCGCCGGCGACCGGAAGGGCCTCGAAGACGGTCACCCCGTACCCGAGCTTCGCCAGGTCCTGGGCCGCGGTCATGCCGCACGGCCCGCCCCCGATGATCGCGACCTTCTGGGTGTAGCACCGCTCCGGTGGAGGAACCGGCTCCCGGGGTTTGGCGTAGACCTGGTCGGTGACGAAGCGCTTGAGCGCCCGGATGTTCACGGGCTCGTCGAGCTGACCACGGTTGCAGGCGTCCTCGCACCGGTGGTTGCAGATCCGGCCGCACATGCCGGGGAAGGGGTTGTCGAGCTTGATCGTGCGGAGCGCCGCCTCGTAGTCGCCGTTTCGGATGTGCGCGATGTAACCCTGGGCCCGCTGGCCCGCGGGGCAGGCGTCGCGGCAGGCGCTGATGCCCTTCTTCTCGATGCAGTACGCGTTGGGGACGGCCTGGGGGTAAAGCTTGTGGGCGGCTTTCTGTGTGGTGAGGCCTTCGTCGAACCGGCCTGGGATCTGGATGGGGCAGGCTTTCTCGCAATCCCCGCACGCGGTGCACTTGGCCGGGTCGATGTAGCGGGGCCGGCGCGTCACGCTCACCGAGAAGTTCCCGGGGGTCCCGGTGATGGAGGTCACCTCCGCGTTGGTGAGGATCTCGACGTTCAGGTGCCGTCCCACGTCCACCAGCTTGGGGCTGATGGTGCACATGGCGCAGTCGTTCGTGGGAAAGGTCTTGTCGAGTTGCGCCATGTGGCCGCCGATCGCGGATCGGCTCTCGACCAGGTAGACCTTGTACCCCCCTTCCGCGAGGTCCAGGCTCGCCTGGATGCCTCCGATTCCGCCGCCCACCACCAGGACGGCCCCGGTCACGTTCGCACCCGAGGCGACGGGCCGGCCCCCGTCGCCATTCCCGTTCCCCATCGCCATATCGCCCCTCTCGAAGAACCGCAACGTGAACCGATGAGGAAAGCTGGGAGGCCGGGGGGGCCTTTCGGCGTCCTAGGGTCCGAGCACCCCAGCTTTCCGGCGTCCCGTCACACCGGCTTGGACGTGAAGGCGTAGCTCGGGGCGCGCGCTGGCTCGGCCTCGGGAACGGTCGCCTTCTCCATCGCCTCGCGGCGGCCGAGGTAGCCGAGCACCACGGACTGGACCATGTCGCTCGTAAAGTCGGTGGTGATGAGGTCGTCGGCCATGTCCAGCATCTCGATGCCTTCCTGATACCCGGACCGGTAGAGGAGCGAGCCGGACAAGGGCAGGACGAGCATGATGCCGGTGTTCGTGTTGCGGAAGTCGTCCTGGATGAGCTCCAGGAGGCCGGTCCCGTCCGGTTGCAGGTACGGGAACGTGCTGTGCATGAGGACGAGTTTGGGCCGGCGGGTGAGGATCGCGTCGTGCACTTCGCGGACCTCGCTGATCTCCTCGATCGACAGATCGCCCTTGGCTTCCCGCAGGATCCGGCGGAGGGACTTGATGCGGTTGCGGTCGGTGTCGATGATCATCACGTCGGGCTTCGTCTGCATGGCTGGCCTCCTGTCCTGTGGGGTACCCCCTTTGTTGTGCCCTTGAAGAGCCGCAAGAACTCCAGAGTCACCCTCGTGTAAGCAATGCCCGTGCCACATATGTAACTAGCTGTTATGTCGCAGTTTTTTGAATCACACGGTCCGGAGGCACCCGGTTCTCGACCTCTCTTGGGGCAGTTTGCCCCCTCGTAGAACCGGACGCCGGTTCCTGCAGGGCAGATTCTCCAGGAAACATGGGGAAAACGCGTGGGGCCTTATGCCCCAACCTCCACCCTCGTGACGACCGGCCGGCCGGTGGATTGGGATGCCCTGGATCCGTTCGCGGCGAAACGAGGCTGTGGAGCGGTCACGTTCCCGTCAGGACTGCTCGGCGAGCGAGCAAGCGGGACGAAGGCCAGAGGCCTTGGGGCAAAATGCCCTGGGGTTAGCAGAATCCGAATTGCTTGAGCTTTCGATAGAGGGTCTTGCGGTCGATCCCGAGGACGTCGGCGGCCTGAACCCTGCGTTCGCCGCAGGCCCGAAGCACCAGCGCGATATGGTCGCGCTCGAGCTCGATCAGCGTGGGGAAGCGCTTCTTCTCCTCGGACGGGTTCTTGAGGAGGTAGGCCGGAAGGCTCGAGGGGCGGAGCGTCTCCGACTCCTCGATCACGACGGCGCGCTGGATGATGTTCTCGAGCTCCCGAATGTTTCCGGGAAAGTCGTAGGAACTCAGGACCGCAACAAAGGCGGAGGACATCTCGCGGATGTTCTTCATCGCCTTCTGCGCGTGCTTGGTGACGAAGTGGCGCGCGAGCTCCGGGATGTCCTCCGGCCGCTCGCGAAGCGGCGGCAGGTGGATCGGGAGCACGGAGAGCCGATAGAAGAGGTCTTCCCGAAACGTGCCGTCCTGTACGGCCCGGGTCACATCAACGTTGGTGGCCGCGATGAGACGGACGTCGACCTTGCGCACCGTGACGCCCCCCACGGGTTTGATCTCCCTCTCTTGGATGACCCGCAAGAGCTTTGCCTGGGTGCCCGGCGAGAGGTTCCCCACCTCGTCAAGGAAGAAGGTCCCGCCGTCCGCGAGCTCGAAGAGGCCCCTCTTGGGCGCGATCGCGCCCGTGAAGGCGCCTTTCACGTGCCCGAAGAGCTCGCTCTCGAGGAGCGCCTCCGCGAGCATCGAGCAATCCACGGCCACGAACTCGCACTCCCGCCGGGGGGAGAGCTCGTAGATCATCCGTGCGACAATCTCTTTACCAGTTCCGCTCTCACCGGTGATCAGCACATTGGTGTCGGTGCGGGCCACCTTGTCGATCAGCGCGTTCACCTCGCGCATGCGGGCGCTCTTGCTGATCACGTACGAGTCGCCCTTGACCGCCTTCAGCTGCCGCCGAAGCTGCTCGTTCTCGAACCGCAGCTTCCGGCGTTCCTCGGCGCGGGCCGTGACGATGCGCACTTCCTGGGGTGAGAACGGCTTCGGCAGGTAGTCGTAGGCGCCGAGCCGAAAGGCCTTGAGCACCGAGTCGATCGACGGGTACCCGGTGATGATCACGATGACGACCTCGGGGTCGGCGTCCCGCAGGCGCACGAGGGTGTCCATGCCGTCGATCCCGGGCATGCGAAGGTCCAGGAGGACCATGTCGTAGCCGCCGCGGATGAACTCGTCGAGGCCGTCGCGCCCGTTTTCGGTCGCAGCAACGTCGTGGCCCAGACGGCGGAGGGTCTTCGTCAGGCCGTCCCGGATTGACCGCTCGTCGTCGATGATCAGGGTCTTCAATCCGCCTCCTCGCCGGGTCCGCTGTCTTCCTCGGCCTCTTGGAAAGCCACGAGGAAGCAGGTGCCCCCACCGGAAGGGCATCGGACGCGGATGTCGCCTCGGTGCATCCGGATGATGTTGTAGGAGAGGCTAAGGCCGAGCCCGGTCCCCTTCCCCTGCTCCTTTGTGGTGAAGAAGGGCTCGAAGATGCGACCTCGGATCCTGGGGTCGATGCCGGGGCCCGTGTCCATGAACGAAACGAGGACTTCGTGGGCGGCCTCATCGTGCTCCGAGCGGATCGTGAGCACGCCCTCGCCGTCCATCGCGTCCACGGCGTTCAGCACGACGTTCGTGAACACTTGTTTGATCTGGCTCGGGTTTCCGGTAATCAGGGGCAACGGGTCGCAGAGTTCGCGTTTGACCTCGATGTTGTAGAAGATGGCCTTGCTGCCCAGGAGCTGCAGGCACTGCTCCACGGCTTGGTTCAGATCCACCGGCTCGTGGTAGCGCTTGCGCTGATGGGCGAAGTCGAGGAGCGAGTTCACGATCTCCTTGCACCGGCGGGCCTCCTGGACGATGCGGTCCAGGTCTTCCCGCCGTGGGTCCGCGAAGTCCGTGTCCTCGAGGAGGAGGCCGCCGAAGAGCAGGATTCCCCCGAGGGGGTTGTTGATCTCGTGGGCGACCCCCGCCGCCAGCTTTCCGAGTGACGCCATCTTGTCGGCGTGGATGAGCTGCATCTGCACCTCCTCCAGCCGGCGCTCCATCTCGATGACCTCCCGGACGTCCTGGATATACGCCACCGTTCCGGTCTCTTTGCCCTGCTCGTCGTACAGCATGTGGGCAGTGAGCCAGACAGGGATCCGCGCCCGGCTCTTGCCGATGAGGATCGTCTGGAACCGGTCGAGGTTGCCCGGTCCGCCGTGGGTGCTCCCCTTCAGAAGGGCCATCACCTCCTGGCCGGCGTTCGCTTCGTAGAGCTCGTGGGTGTACTTCTGGCCCACGACCTCCCGTTGGTCGTACCCGAGCAGGTTTCGGGCGCCTTTGTTGAAGATCAGGATTTTGCCCCGCAGATCCGAGACGATGATGCTCAGCAGGGAGCCGTCGATGACCCCTTCCAGGAACCGCAGTCGGCCCTTGGTCCTGCGGTCGCGGTCGCTTCGCTCCGTCGCGTCCCAAAGGTATGCGCACACGAGCGGCCGGCGCGGGGTGAGCCTGACCATCGTGAACGAGGCGTCTACGCAACGGGGGGGATGCAGCGGAATCTCCAGGTCGAATCCGGTCGGAACGCGGTCGACCTCGCCGCTGAGCAGCGGCTGCAGGGCTATCCGGACCTCCTGCGCCGCGGCCTTGCCCAGGCAAAAGAAGAGGTCCTTCGCGGTGAGCTGGTCGTGGGCAATGCCGGTGAGGCTGGCAAAGGCGCCGTTGGCGTAAACGATCTTGCCGTTGGCCGGGCGAAAAGCGACGACCGCCTGTTCGGCGCCGTCGAGCATCGCTGTGAGCAGCTTCAGACTGGGATCGGCGGATGCCCTGGTGTCCGGGGCGCCCACCGCGGTTCCCTCGAAACTCCGTTTCATTCCAACCACTCCCGGAATGCTTCCGCCCGGAGATCCTGAAACCCGCGCGTCGAGTGGAGGGCGGAGCGCCGAAACACCGCAACGCTTCGGGAGTTTATCGATTGCTCTTGGAATTGCAACCGCTGTTTGAGCAGGCGCGCAGACTTGAGCGCGGCCGCGGATAGTGATGGAGCTCAGATGTGAATTGGACGAGAAACGCGAGGGAGAGAAAGAGGGGCGTTGCCTTCCTGCGGGCGCCGCCGCTGGGCGGGTGCGGATCGCGATCGCCGAGGGCGCCTTCGTTCACGGCGAGGGGGCGCGGAGGTTGCGCGGTCGAAGGAGGCGAGGGCCTTCGAGCCGAGGATGCCACGGGTTCGTGTCGGGACGCGGCCTAGACGCCCGGCTGGCCCTCCAAGGCGGCCACGACCCGCTCGAGTTCCCGTTCCAACGCCGTCACGAGCGCGGCAACGCCGTCGAATCGAGGCGCCTCGGTCAGTGTCTCGATCCCCTGGGCGATGCCGGCGGCGGCAGCGAAGCCGAAGACGACCAGCGAACCCCTCAAGCGATGAGCCCAGAAGGCCAACTGCCGTGCGTCCCCCTTGGCCAACGCTTCCTGGATGTTCGCGAGGCCCTCGTTCAAATTCTCAAGGAAGCTACGGCGGAGCTCCTCCCTCTGTTCGCTGCTGAGGTGCGAGCGGAGCCGGGCCAGGGCGTTTCCTTCCGGCAGATTCTTCGGGGGCGGTTGCCTCGAAGGATTCCCGACCCACCGCTCGACCGTGGCGCAGAGCGTCTCGGGGTCCACGGGCTTGGCGAGGTAGTCGTCCATTCCGGCCTCGAGGCACTTATCCCGGTCTCCTTTCAGAGCGTGCGCCGTGAGGCCGATGATCGGGATACGGGGTCCGCCGGGGCTTTCCTGCTCGCGGATGAGCCTCGTGGCCTCGAAACCGTCGAGCCCGGGCATCTGGATGTCCATCAGGACGAGGTCGAAGGCCTCGAAGCTCACGGCTTCCGCGGCGGCCCTGCCGTCCCCAACGGCCATGACCTGCCAGTCCCTCCTCTTTTGGAGATAGGTTACCGCCACCTCCCTGTTGATCGGCTCGTCCTCGGCGACCAGGATGCGCACCCGCATCGGGATCGTGTCGGCCTCGTCGCGCATCACGGCCAGCGCCGCGTCCGTCGCGCGAGGCTTCGGTCGCGCGACGGCCAACGGGACCGAGAACGCAAACACGCTACCGCTTCCCGTCTCGCTCTGCACGCGGATCGAACCGCCCATCTGCTCCACGAGCTGCCTGGAAATGGCGAGGCCCAGGCCCGTGCCGCCAAAGGTCCGTGCGGTGGAGTCGTCGACCTGGCTGAAGCTCTGAAAGAGCCGGTCCATGCGGTCGGTCGGGATCCCGATGCCCGTATCGCGCACCGTGAAGCAAAGCGTCACCGGCCGGCCGGACGAGTGGGCCGCCAGACCGCTCGGCGGCTCCCGTGCCGAGCCCCCCAGATCGCAGTGCCGAGCGTCGGCGCTGCCGCGTGTCCCCTCCAGGGTGACCTGGATTTCCACCTCTCCGCGTTCGGTGAACTTCACGGCGTTGCCGACCAGGTTTACCAGCACCTGCCGGAGCCGGTGCGGATCGCCCACCAGGAGCTTCGGCACCTCGGGTTCGATCCGGCAGGACAGGCTGATGCCCTTCTGCTGCGCGAGGATCGACAGACCCCGGAAGGACTCTTCGGTGACGAGCCTCGGACTGAACTCCACGGACTCGAACTCCAGCTTGCCGGCCTCGATCTTGGAGAAGTCCAGGATGTCGTCGATGAGGTGCAGAAGCTGAGCCGCGGAGGTCGCCGCGAGCTCGGCATAGCGTCGTTGGGAGTCGTCGAGCGGCGTCTCGCGCAGGAGACGAAGCATTCCGATCACTCCACTCAGCGGGGTCCGGATCTCGTGGCTCATGTTGGCCAGAAACGCGCCCTTCGCGCGGTTGGCGGCCTGGGCGGCGTCCCTCGCGGCCTCGAGGTCGTACTGGGTTCGGCGGAGCTCTTCATTTTGCATTTCGAGCTCCACCTGGTGGACCCGGAGCTCGTGAACCAGCCTCTCGGTGTCCGCCGGAAACGGGCCGCTGGAGGCACCGGGCGGGTTTCCCTCCAGCGCCTTCTCTGCGACCTTCCGGAGACGGCGGGTCTCCGCGGACTCCCTTCTCTTGGCCGTCATGTCGTCCCTCCCCCCTCCGCCCCCAAGGCGGCCTCCAGGGCACCGATCCGCTGGCGCCCCGCCTGCTCCGCTTCCCGCAGGGCCTGCTCGAGTCGCTTGGCGGTGGTGACCTCCGTGAACGTGATCACCACGCCGTCGATCCGGTTCTCGTAGGTGCGGTAGGGCATGATGCGTACCTGGAACCAGCGCCCATCGTTCGTCGCGACCTCTGCCTCCTTGAAGGCGAGCGTCTCCTGCACCTCTCTCACGTCGCCGGGAAGTGCTCCGTACTCCATGTCCGATACGATGTCCGTGATGGGCCGCCCCACGTCGCTCGGGATGAGCTTGATGATCCGGGTCGTCTGGGGAGTGAAGCGCCTCACGTTCAAGTCGTTGTCCAGGAACAGTGTGGCGATGTCAGTGCTGTTGAGGAGGTTCTTCATGTCGTTCGAGATCCGGGAGAGCTCCTCGATCTTCGCCTGCATCTCGGTGTTGACCGAGATCAGCTCCTCGTTCAGGGACTGCATCTCCTCCTTCGACGTGGTCAGTTCCTCGTTCGTGGATTGAAGCTCCTCGTTCGTGGATTGAAGCTCCTCGTTGGCGCTCTTGAGCTCTTCCTGGGAGGACTGCATCTCCTCGCGCGTGGTCTGAAGGTACTCCCGGGTCTGCTGCAGCTCCCGCTCCAGCTCTTCCACCCTCCCGGGCGGCGTCTCGCCGACGGCGTCCGCCGGGCGGGAACGCTTCCTTCGGTGGGGCGCAGGCACGTCTTCGAACAGCACGAGAAGGAGCCCCCGCAGGGCGTGACGCTCGTCGAGGGGCTTCACGATCAGGTCCACGAACTGGTAGTTGCCGTTGGTCTTGACCCGGAGCCCTCTGCGGTGCACCGGTTCCCCTTGGCTGAGGGCCTTTTGCGCGGCGCTGTAGAGCTCGTGGCGCAGGCCCTCGCGGGCCATGGCGAAGACGTTCAAGTTGGCCTTCCCCGCCGCCGGTTCGAGATACTTGCCCGTGCGCCCGTGGAAGTAGAGGACGTCGCCCCGTTCGTTCACGAGCGCCGAGGGCGGCGCGAACTCCTGGAGGAGCACCCGACCCACCAGCTCCTGGAGGCTGGCGCCGGCCGGTGGCGGCTCCCGGGGGACGGCCCCGGGCTCGCCGTCCTCGACGGGGAGGAAGGACGAGGGGAAGTCGACCGGCGCTGTGGCGGCCGAAGACTCCCGCCGGCCATAGAGCTTCCAATGGGTGTCGATGGGGGAGAAGAGATCGGGGAAGCTCCCGGCGGTCTCGGCGGAGCCGAGGAAGAGGATTCCCCCGGGGTTCAGGCTGTAGTGGAAGAGGGGCAAGAGCTTCCCCTGCACCTCCGGGCTGAGGTAGATCAAGAGGTTGCGGCAGGAGAGGAGGTCGAGCTTGGTGAAGGGCGGGTCTGCGATGACGTTGTGCGGCGCGAAGATTACGGCGCTGCGAAGCTCCTTGGTCACCCGGTAGGCGCCGCCCTCCTTGACGAAGAACCGGTGGAGGAGCTCCGGCGAGACGTCCGCGGCGATGCTCTCGGGGTAGGCCCCCAACCGCGCCCGGGCGATTGCGTCGGGGTCAAGGTCCGTGGCGAAGAGCTGGATCCGGTCGCCGCTGCCGCGCTCCGCCTCCTCCAAGGATTCCTTGAGCAGCATGGCGAGGGAATACGCCTCCTCGCCGGTGGAGCAGGCGGGAACCCAGACGCGAATGACCCGGCCCGGCGCTCGGCTCTCGAGAAGTGCCGGGAGGGCCTTCTCCCGGAGGGCGGCAAAGGCTCCCGGGTCTCGGAAGAAGCTCGTCACCCCGATCAGGAGCTCCTTCGAAAGTAGATCGAGCTCCTGGGGGTTCTCCCGCAGGAATTCCACGTACTGGGCGATCTTGCCGATCTGGTGGATGCCCATCCGCCGCTCGACCCGCCGGTACACCGTGCTGCTCTTGTACGGAGCGAAGTCGCGGCCGGCGCGGGCACGCAGCAGCGTGACGATCCTCTCGATGGCGCTCTGGGACTTCTTGACCGCCGAGACCGTCGTCTCGTGCTCTGCGACGTGGAGGCCTCGAACGGTGGCGATCAGCCGGGCCGGCAGGTGCTCGGCCGCGGCCACGAAGTCGGCGACCCCGGCGTCGATGGCGCTTTGGGGCATGCTGTCGTACTTGGCGGAGCTGGGGTCCTGAACGAGGGTGAGACCGACCTTCTCCTTGATCGCCCGAAGCCCGAGGGTGCCGTCCGAGCCCATGCCGGAGAGGATGACGCCGACCGCGCGCTTCTGACGGTCCTCGGCGAGGCTTCGGAAGAAGGAGTCGATGGGCAGGCGAAGGCCCCGCGGCTCCGCCGGCTCCAAGAGCTGCAGGGCACCCCGCAGCAACGACAGGTCGCGGTTCGGGGGGATCACGTAGACGTGGTTGGGCTCGACCCTCATGCCGTCGTGGACCTGCAGGACCTTCATCGCTGTGTGGCGTTGGAGAAGCTCGGGGAGGGCGCCCGGGTGGCTCGGGTCCAGGTGCTGAACGACCACGAACGCCATGCCGCAGTCCGACGGTGTGTGGTCCAGAAACTGCTCCAGGGCCTCGAGGCCCCCGGCGGACGCGCCGATTCCGACGACGGGAGTGGGACCGCCGGAGACGAGGCGCTCGGCAGGCGCCGGTGGGGCTTTGCGGGAGCGGCTGTTCCGAGCGTCTTGGGTCACGCGCGTCTGCCTTTCCTGCAGGTTGGACCCTGTTGCTTCGCTGGCGTTTCGGTGAGGGGAGTCCAGACAAGATCCGCGAAGCCGTAACCGCTGTTGCCGAATGAAGAATAATCGAAGCATCGATCCGTGCATAGGAAATCGGTGGAACCCTGCACCTGTGGTGGAGCGACGAGTCGGTAGACCGCCGACTTCCAGACGTGGCCCCCGCGAAGAGCACCACCGGCCCAAGACGCTCGCTGCATTCGGGGGGAAAGGTTGAACCGGCCGATGCCCCCTCAGTGCGACCGGACTCGGCCCCCCAAGATCTTGCTTTCGATTTCTGGGATGAGGTCCTGGAGGATCGAATCTTCATACCGGCCGCTCGTCACGATCGACAGTCCAGGAACCTGGGAATCGGGGATGCGGTGGTTCACGGAGAAGGATCCCCGGTGTCCTCCCGAACCCGGCAGGAAAGCGAAGTACATGTTCTGCACGGCGCCCAGTCCGATCAAGACATCCAGTAGATCCCCCATCCTGGAATAGTCCGCGGGATCCTGACCGTACCCTCCCAGGAAGTAGACGATCGGAAAGCTCCGGTTCGTGTTGGCGAAGGCCGGTGGCCGATAGACCACGACGTCGCGAACGGGCGCGGGCCGCCCGGCCAACGCCAAGGCCGGGGAGGGAATCTGCCGCGTGAGCACGTCTCCCGCCAAATGAAGTCCTCCCGGTCCGAAGAAGCCGTCCGGAAAACTCTGGTTGACGTAGCCGATGAATGTCAGGAGGCGTTGCCAGATGGTCGTGGGCCCGCAGAAGTCTCCGTGGAGGAGGTCGTCTCGAATCGCGTCGTCCGTCGGGATTCCGATGTGTCCGCCCTCATACCGGATCAAGAGGAAGGGATCCTTGGGCGCCGGCACGGTGAGACAGTTGCCAGAGAAGCCGTTCTTTACGACCGGCGAAAGCCCCTTGGCGCTGAGCATTGCGACGAAGTTGTCGTAGTGCCGCGCGAGACCGAACTCGTCCCGCGTCCCAACGTCCATGTAGATTCGCTGCGTGGCGATCTCCGCGGGCGGGCGAGCGGCCAACCGCGAGAGAGGATCCTCGTCCATCCACGCGCTGCGGTCCGGGTCGTAGTCGAAGTGCCCGTTCCCTTCCCCGAAATCGTGGGTGCCCGCGACGCCGTCGAGGCCGACATCCTGATACGTCTCGCCCGCCTCGGGCTCGAAGACGAGGTTGCCGTTCAAATCCTGGAACGGCTCCGAGTAGTTCACTACGATCCCGTCGCCGACGTCGTAGATCCCGTCTCCGTTTAGGTCGACGAGGTCGCGATCGCCGAGCGTGCTACCCGTCAAACCGAACACCGCTGCGAGCGATCCCTTGGCCAGCAGGAGCACATCCGTGGGCTTGTCGGGCACTTCCCCCACCTGGCGAAGCCCGTCGTCGTTGCCGTCGCCCCCGTCGAGAAACCCTGCCGGGTCTGCCGGGGGGGAAAATGACCCGAACTGATCGTCTTGTCCGATGGCAGCCGGCTCGGAGTCGGAGGCCAGGTAGAGCTTGGAGGGATCCGGGTGGTGGAGGAACGGATTCCCGAACGCCAGCATCAGGTCCTTGATCATGATGATCCGCGTGCCTCGGCTCGGGTACGGCTCCATGTGGTCGAAGGTGAAGTCATCCCCCACCTGCCGGGGCACGTCGGTCTGGAGCTTTACCTCCAGAACATCTCGGATGAATTGTGCCAGGAGCTCCTGCATGTCTACGGGGCCTCCGAAAGACCCGATGGTCCCGAAGAGGTCCGGTCGCTTGGTCCCGAGGTTCATCGCCCCGTACGCGCCCATGCTCACTCCGGCCACCGCACGAAAATCGCGGCCGGCGACGAGGGTCGGACCGGACTTGTCGCTCGAACCGTGCTGTCCGCACGCACAAACGCACAGGCCGCTGATCAGGACGACGGAGAACAACCGGGTTCGTCGCATGGGGCACCGCTCATCAAGTAGAGGTTTGGGCAAGCGAGCAGGGGACTCGTTTCTTCTCCGACTCTCCTTGCGCGCTGTCGGACAGGGCGTCACGAGGAAGGACCGCCGGCCCCTTCCGCTCCGCGGCCACGCTCTCAGCGCGCGTTGTAGTAGTACCGGTTCAAATCAAAGAGCCCGCCGTCCACCGGTTCATCCTCGTAGAATCGCCTTTGAAACCAGTCGTAGGCGTCCCACAACCTCTCGTCGGCCCTGTTGACGCCGTATCGGGCCAGCCGCCCGGCGTCTCTCGGGCCTTTCTCGAAATGTGCGAAGAGGTCGAAGAAGTCCGAAAGGTCCTCTTCTTGAACATCGAAGAAGTAGTTCGGGTACGAACCGATGAGGCCAGGGATGAATTCAGCGCTGTCCTTCGACGCATCGAGCGCGCCGCTCTCACCGAACAGGTACGCGACGTTGTCGTGCCAGCGGTTGACCACGATGGTTCCGGCGAGATCCTTGCCAGTCTTCAGACGGATCCTCACGTAGGCCAGGTTGGCGTTGTAGTTGGAGAACACGGACAAGAACGGCAGGCCGGGCTGGGAAAGGGACCGGAAGGCCTGGACGTAGTCGTTCTCCGATTGATATTTTTCTGGCAAGACAGGATAGGAATCCCCGGCCCGAAGGTAGTTCACCGGATCAAAACCAATCTTCGCTGCGGGTGCGAAATGGTTGTTCACCGCCTCTTCAATGAACTCACGCTTCGGGTCCGCGGTGACGAAGGATATCCGCGCTGGCATGGCCGTGGTCGGGTAATAGTGCACCTTCTTGAGATCAACATCTTTGTACCAGGACTGCATCATCTCCTGCCGCTGTGACGGGGGCATGAAGTCTAGGAAGTAGCTCTCCCCTTCGACACGCAATGCATCCATGTAGTTCCGGAGGGCCAACTGGTGGCCGACCGTGCCGTAGACGTCGAAACCCGCAACGAGCGCGTAGTAGATGCGTTCAAACAACGGGTAATCGATGACCCACATCGTCTTCGGCAAGTTGCCGAGCAGACCCCGGTGCACCGACGCGCTCTCAAAATGGCGATAAATGGTGAGAACCGGGGCATCCGAGGCGACGGCGCCCTTCCAGATCGACTCATATCCAAGACCGGTGTAGTTGTGCGAAATGTAGAAGTCCTGCCGAACCTTGCAAAACTCCACGGCGGCTTTCCGGTGCTCGTCGGTCAGCGCATTGAAGATGCCGTGGTCACTCCCCTTTTCGACCGGCATGCGCAGCTTGTCGCTGTGCAGCTTGAGAAAGGCCGGATACGCGACGCTCAAGTCGTGATCGGGATCCATGAACAGGACCCAGAAATGATCATCCAGCACATTGAGGGCGATCTGGCCCTTGCAGACCGGACCATGGATAAACGTCTTGATGATGTAGTTCGCATTGTCCAAGAGGAACCGGTAGCGCGAGCGCGGGGGAATCTGCTCGAACGCCAGAAAGGGATTGGCGCTCAGGATTGGGTCATACCCCTCAACGTGCGGCGGGTGCAGCCATTCGGGCTGGATGAACAGCTCGTTGAAGCGCCGGAGCTTGGCATCGCCCAGGTCAAACACCATGTGAGTCTTTGCGACGATCGTGGAGTGGATCTTCCGGAAACGGTAGAAGACCCGATTGGAGCCGGGGTCGTCATACGGGCGCACGGTGGCGACGAGGTCAAGAGGCTCTCCCGGCGCAGTCCTCGAACGAAGCAATTCGTAAAAGTCATTGGTCGTGGTGCCGAACTTCAGATGTGCCAGAAAGAGATGCTCGTAGAGGTAGCGTGCCGTCATGACATGCTTGGCATCGTCTTGGTTGAAGAATGCTTCCCACTGATGGATGGCCTGCGCGTCGGCTGCCTTCGGTGAGGTGAGCTCCTCCTGCTCGGCGGGAGAAGGGCCTTTCGCGCCCTGAACCAGCCAGCCCCCAACGAGCTCGAACTCTTCCTGTTTGAGCGCGGGGAAGCCAAAGGGCATGCCGTTGTTCGGGTGTTTTTCCAGGTACCCGCCCAGCTCTTTTCCGTTTTCGGGGCAGGTCAGGTCTTCCGCTTCCGGTCGGTATTCCCCGACGCTCTTGGGGTTCTTCATCTTGTGGGCGAGCAATTCGATCATGATGGAGTCATTCAACCCGCCCGATGCCGTGCTGTCGGTTACGCTGGAAAATGACTTCCGACGCCACTCTTCGGTGGATTGTGCATCGATGAAGAGCCGCGTGGGATCCATGGATTTCAGCCGCGAGGAATTATAGATCGCCTTCTTGGTCGCCCCGCGGTCCGCGCCCTCAAAAGAGTCGAGCTTGAGCTGGCAGGGGGAGTTGTAGCAGGAGTGGCACACCACGCACCGCTTGTCGAGAAGGGGTTTCACCTCTTTCAGGAATCCGATCGTCCGGGTTGGCATGGGGAAAGCCACCGGCGCCGGCGCCTTCGCGGCACAGCCCGCGAGCAGCCCGATCGTTGCAAGGACAAGAACCGGCCGCTGCCTCATGGCGTACGTCTCCGTTGTTGTCGGCGGGAATGAAGATGGGTGCCGAGCGCCTCGCGCTCAAAGCCTCCATGAGGATCTTGGCGAGAATATGCTTTCCGATTGGCTTCCCCGTGGGGGACAGCCTTGGCTCGGCACCCCCGAAGCACGTGACGGGCACAGTCCCGCCTCACTCTGGAATTGGACCGGGTTTCAGAAACGAACGGGGAAACGCGACGAGGCGTTTGCACCGCGATGGCGTTGACGTAAGGCCCCGCAGCCTCCGGGCGGGTGAGGGGGCTCCTCGGGATCCTGGGCCGCCCGAGAGGAGCCACACACCCACCGAAGTCAACGCCATTGGTTGCGCCGTTACTGCGGTTTGACGACCAGGCTGTTCTTGACTTCGCGAACGCCCCCGACCTTCCGGGCGATGGCTGCCGCGTTCTCGGACACCTCCTGGCTGTTGACGAAGCCGCTGAGCTGAACGACACCGTTGTAGGTCTCGACGCTGATCTGGTAGAGGCTGAGCACCTTGTCCGCGCCCAGCTCGGTCTTGACCTTGGTGGTGATGACGGAGTCGTCGACGTACTCGCCGGTGCTCTGGCGGGTGGGCGTGCTGGCGCAGCCGACCCAGACAAGGGGCAGCGCGAGGCAGAGGGCAACGCATAAGGGTCTGGCGAATCGTTTCATGGGAGCTCTCCTGTCGGTCGTGTTTTGTGACTGTCTTGGGCGCGAGCGGGGAATTAGACGTTCCCGTCCCCCGAAGTGGCCCGGAACCTGCCAAGCAAGGAAGTTCGAGCGCGTCGGCGGCAGGCCGGAGTCGGGTGATCCTCGTGATCCTCGTGATCCTCGAATCCGACAACCGCGCTACTTCTCTACAAGTTTTTCCACCTGGCCGATCTTCTCTTGCACGTTGCCGGCGAGCCGCTCACCGATACCTTCGGCTTCCAGCTCGCCATCACTGCTTAGTCTTCCGGCGATCTCTTTGACACTACCCTTCAGTTGGTGAATTGTGCCTTTCACTTGGTTCTTCGTGCTGGATTTCATCGGATTCCTCCCTGGCTCGTCACGTCTGGCTGCAGCCTATGCAAGTGGCGCTTCGTTACCTCCTTTCAAGACGACAACTCTTGTTTCCAAGAACCCACCACTCAGCGCCTGTCCTTTGCTAGATAAGCAACTAGCGTGCCACGGAAGACCTGTAGATTCTGAGAGTGCAAGGTGTTGAATTGTTCAAGGAAAAAGGGAAAGACAGCGTGCAGTGCGCAAGGGCATCCGTCGACCGGATCCGTCATATTTGGCAGAACTGGTATATATGACGAACTTCGGATCCGGTCGTTGAGACCAACGGTGGGGCCCACCGGGGCACGGTTGGACGGATGGCGCCAGGATCCTGGCGGCCGTCCCCTTGCCTTGGTGGTCAAGGGGGAAGACCCCGACTAGCGGTCCGAGTAGCGCAGCTCGCCAGCGTGTTTGCGCAGCGCGGCGAAGATATCGGGGATGGCGGAGGAGTTGGCCTTGTTGACCACCCACGTGGGCAAGCTCCCCTCAGGATCGGTGAAGAGGAGGTAGGTGGCCCGAGTTTTCAGGCCGTTGTCGAGGGGCTCCAGGGTCCAGGAACCGTCATTCACCTTCACCCGCACGATTCCTTTCCTCGGCGCCGGCCCTTCGCCGGAGGCGGTCCAACGGATCCTTAGAAACCCGCGGCCCCCGTTCCATTCGGTCTCGTTGGCGATCCGAAGGGTGTAGTCGCGCCGGGAGACCAGTGGTGCGTTGACGAGGGAGTAGACGTAGACGACCTCTCCCCCCTTCTCGGCCCGCACGACGAGGCTCTCCTCGGTGTAGGGCATGATCTCCTGATAGCGAGCGTAATCCCCCAGCAGGCGGAACACCGCGGTCGGCGGAGCGTCGACGACGCCGATCGCCTTGAGCTCCGTCACCGCCGTGCCGGGGCGCTCTCGGGCGAAGACCGCCACCGCCTCGGAGCGGAATTTCTCCTCCCATTCGGCGGCGTTGCCGGCCGCCGCAAGGCCCATCAGCAACGTTGCCATCAGTCGCACCCGCACGCAAGTTCTCCCTTCAGGGCTCGGATCGCAAAGCCCTTGGATGGAGGAAGAGTATTCTCCGGTCTCGAGGCAAAGGCAAAGGAGGCATCAAGCGGGGTGCTGAAGACCTGTTTGGCGGAACTTGGGGAGGGGGCCCTTCGCCAGCAGGTGTTCCCCTTGAAGCCGGCCCTGCCTCAAGAATGCCGGCCGAGCTCGTGCCGCTGACCATGGCGGATCTCTGAAGTTTGGGTATCATTTCATGGATATTCGAAGGAGCGACCGCGGGGCTGGGTACGACCGTCGTCTGGGAGAAGGGGATCACCGCCACTGTTTGGCGGCGGTTTTCGGTGGGCGACATGCCTGCCCCGACACGGACGACGTGATCGGCGGCGCGGTGACCACCGGTGCCGATATCGCTCTTAATCCCAATCCCCGCCAGGGGAGGAGTAGCAATGGCGCTCGACAAGAAGGATGCCAGGGCGACAGAAGCGACTGAACTGCGCCGTCATGCCGAAAATAAGTTGAATACCGCCACGGCAATACCGGGATCGCGTAAGACCAACGAAGAGATGCAACGAATCGTCCATGAACTTGAGGTCCACCAGATAGAACTTGAAATGCAAAACGAGGAATTGCGCCGGACCCAGGATCGGTTTGAGCTAGCACTGAAAAGATATCAAAATCTGTATGACTTTGCACCTGTCGGTTATGTAACTCTTGATGCGCACGGACTGATACAAGAAGTAAATTCGGCCTGTGTCCGACTGTTGGGACTCGACCGGAGATTCCTTGTCAAAAAACAATTTGCAAGTCTTATTAATGATGCAGACGGAAAAAAGCTTTTTCTTAACCACATGAAGAATGTTCTGCAAGGGCAGGGTGTGCAGCGATGTGAGATTAGACTCAATGGAAGAGATGGTGTTGTGATTCAGACGGACCTTCAGAGCACTGTTGCAGCAACGACCATGAATTCGACCAGCGATATCCTCACTGCAATCATAGATGGTACTGTGCAGAAGAAGATTGAGGAGGAGCTTCTATCAAGAAACGAATCTCTGGAATTGATAGTGCAAGGCAGGACCAAAGATCTGGCTTTGTCGAATGTACAGCTCTCAAAGGAAATTGGCAAATACGAAAACACACAACAGGCACTGCGGACAGCACTTGTAGAAATAGAACGGTTGAAAGACAGGCTTCAGGCGGAGAACCTCTATCTGCAAAAGGAAGTTGCCAGGGAGTACAACTTCGGAGAGATTATCGGTCAAAGCAGTGCCATCGCGCATGTATTATTCCGGATCGAACAGGCCGCGCCCCTGGATGTGACGGTTCTTCTCCTTGGCGAGACCGGCACCGGCAAGGGAGTGGTCGCCCGCGCCATACACGGCAGGAGTGCTCGCAAGAACCGTCCGATGATAACGGTCAACTGTACGGCACTACCGGCGAACCTCATTGAAAGCGAGCTCTTCGGGCGTGAAAAGGGTGCGTTCACCGGGGCCAGTGCTCGGCAGATGGGGCGGTTCGAGCTGGCCGACGGCGGCACCATCTTCCTCGACGAAATCGGCGAGATGCCGCTTGAACTGCAGGTCAAACTGCTCCGCGTCATTCAGGACGGCGAGTTTGAGCGACTGGGCAGTCCCCACACAATCAAGGTGAATGTACGGATCATCGCAGCCAGCAATCGGAATCTGGCGGAAGAGATCAGTAAGGGCAGGTTCCGCGAAGATCTGTTCTACCGGCTGAATACCTTTCCCATCACGATCCCGCCACTGCGGCGGCGCGACGAAGACATTCCACTTCTTGTCAATCACTTCCTGGCAAAATTCAACAAGAAGATGGGCAGAACGATTGAGACTGTGCCAAGAGCCACACTGACCGCCCTTCGGGATTACCACTGGCCCGGCAACGTGCGGGAGCTCGAAAGTGTCATCGAGCGGGCAGTAATTCTCAGCCAGGGGACCACATTGGAGGTGTTGGACCGGCTCGATCCTGTGCGGACGCCAGCGGAATCGGTGGGTCAGGACGTCAAGGCCCTCGCAGAGTTGGAACGCGACCACATCGTCCAAGTGCTCCAGAAGACGGGCTGGCGAATTGAGGGGAAGAAAGGAGCCGCAGTCCTTCTTGGTCTCAACCCCAGCACTCTTCGCGCCCGGATGCGCAAGTACGGCATCCATCGGTAAGTAATCAAGGAAACCGGAGAGCCGTGGTACAACAAGAGGGCTGCGAGCGTGGACGATGTACGTATCGAATGGCGCGCTCAACAACCAAACCCGTCATATATAGCGGTTCCGCTATATATGACAAATTCCCGTGACGGTTCTTCCGAGCGCAACCCTCCCCGTTCTCTTGATTCCCCATAGAATCAAACCGTTGCATCCCCCGTAGGGGAACACTTTCTCTGGCACGCAAGTTGCTCCTTCCACTCGCCGAGACCTCAACCCTGCCGTGCTTTCGCAGATCGTTACACCAGCACTCCGGCAACGTCAGAGACGTGCGGTTTGCTGATGCCGCAAAGTCGACCTCTCCGCACCTGAAGAACCAAGATGGACGCTCGGCCGGTTAAGGGCAACGTGCGGTGCTCGGAGCCGAGACCGCTTGGCCGGGGAGTGGGACACCTTGTGTACAAGACCTGTGTAAACATGTGTAATAGAAAATGCATACGAGCGTAGGAATCAAGGATGTCAAGAACGATATCTCTTTTTGTAGAGGCTTTGCCAATGCTAGGTTCGGCGCCCAATTGGCCACCCGGTCAAGCGTGGGAGTACTACTCTGGTGGCGGCCTTGGCTTGATTTGTATCATTTTGGTCGCTCTTATGTTTCTTGATCGACCATAGATAGTGCAACGAGGTGACTTAAATTGACCAATGCACTGTGTACGCCTTGAGATCACTTTGGACTTGCATCGCGTCTAAGCGATAGCGGCTGCTTGTTGCAAATTGTCAGCCGACCCATGGCCATAGGGAAAAGCCAATGACCGACGCCGTCATTCTTATGACTGTGCCACCGGAGAAAAGAAAAGAGATTCTCCAAACCATCAAAGCAATACTGGGCGCAATTAGGCTCGAACGTGGGTGCAAGAGCTGCAATTGCTATGTAGATGTTGAGTCAGAAAATGTTTTCTATTTTCTGGAGGAGTGGGGCACCGCAGAGGACTTAAATGCCCATCTGGAGTCCGTCCACTTCCACGTGCTGATTGGAGCAATGAAGTTGCTTAAGGAAGAGCCGACAATCATCTTCAAGACGATTGCCTCCACGGCAGGGGCGGAAGCTATCAGACAGGCTCGATCGTGATGGGAAACTATTTGAATCGCCGCTCTGTGGACACGGCGCGCGGGGGGAGCGCACCTGAAAACCGCGAGGAAGGGGATCGCTGGAATGGCAGACGTTGAGCACTCACCTGAGGGGAAGGAAAGACAAGATGAAACGTAGAAGAGTCCTCTCTGCCTTCGTGGCGCTGGGAACCCTGTGGGCGCTTGTTGCCAGTTCGTGCTGCTGGCTACCCCCGCCATTCTGGAGGGACCGCGGAGGCGGAGAAAGACGCGGGGGAGGAGAGGGCCGGGGAGGAGAGGGCCGGGGAGGAGAGGGCCGGGGAGGCGGCGGAGAGGGAGGGGACCGAGGGGGCGGAACCCGCTATTAGGCAGGCAAGAGTCTCTGAGCGCGGTTGACCGGAGCGTAGCTTCGGAGGACGTGAAGAACGGCGTCAAGAGAGTGAAGACCCTGATGACTATAGTGTAGATAGAACGTAGATAGAACGTTCGCCGGTGTCGGATGAGTGATGGTATCGGAAAGGAGCCTCAGATGTTGTGGACAATTGCTGTTGTACTGATCGCTCTGTGGCTGCTTGGTCTAGTGACCGGCTATACCATGGGGTCCTTTATTCACATACTACTTGTCGTTGCCATCATCGTCGTCCTAGTCAACGTCATTCAGGGAAGAAGGCGGTAACTGAGCAGGTGTCGGATGCCAATGGAGCGTTGAAGGCGGTTGAAGAACCGGTCGAAGAGGGGTTGACAGGGGGGCCACGAATCACGAGGCGGAAGAGCTTGTGATTCGTGAGCGCCCGAAGGTGCTGTCTGCGACGGCACATCGCCGGATGTCAAGGGCGCGGTCTTATCGTCACCCGCAGGGCGCGCGTTATTCGTCACTTTGGACGTCGGCAGGCTCGGTGAATGAGCAAAGGGGAACGTGGGTCTGAGGTCGTTGTCGTTTGCGGTAGGAGTCTCCTTTCAGCACGA
>JACRMM010000025.1:0-177500 GCA_016214985.1 Deltaproteobacteria bacterium
AGTACAACGGGTAACCCCCCGCCTTTGGCGGGGGACCCCCGAAGTTTGACGGTTCCGGGAGCGCGCCTTGGCTCTCGGGGGTGCCGAAAAAGGCTGACACCCGACAGGGTCTCGGTTCCGGTCGGCACTCATGCGCAAGGAATGCGCTCTGGGGCCATGCTTCATGAGGGCGACGCCCGGACACAACTCGGACAGACCGGGCGAAGCGCGCAGCTGCACTTCAACCAAGTGAACAGGGGCGAGCGCGAGCGGGCTTCCCGAACAGCGCTTGATACAGGGTGGTCGTCGGCCGACATATCGTTGACTCGCCCCGAGGCCGATGCCGCCGAAGAATCTTCCAGCCGTCTCGGGCGGCTCCGGGTGTACCACGCCGCCCTGGGCGGCTCCCGGTTATCAAGCCCCCACCTTGGGTGGGGGTCTGTGACCGATATCGTGCAATTCCTGCGGCGACCGCCTCTGCTCAGCTGGACCGAAGGGGACGTAAGCGATATCGTGCAATTCCTGCGGCGACCGCCTCTGCTCAGCTGGCGGGACCGAAGGGGACGTAAGCGATATCGGACCGAAGGGGACGTAAGCGATATCGTGCAATTCCTGCGGCGACCGCCTCTGCTCAGCTGCGCTGATGCGTCATTCCGCTGAGGTTGGGTCGAGGATTCGAAGCACGTCAAAGGACTCGCGGTAGAACCCGCGGTCGCGAGGGGGACCGAAGGGGACGTAAGCGATATCGTGCAATTCCTGCGGCGGCCGCCTCGGGACCGAAGGGGACGTAAGCGATATCGTGCAATTCCTGCGGCGACCGCCTCTGCTCAGCTGCGCTGATGCGTCATTCCGCTGAGGTTGGGTCCAGGATTCGAAGCGCGTCAAAGGACTCGCGGTAGAACCCGCGGTCGCGAGTGAGGAGCCGGTCGCACTGGATCATGGCGTGGGCGGCCACGAGGAAGTCCGCGACGACGCGGTCTCGCGTGCCGCCCCTTTCTCGATATCGCCGCCACGTCGTGCCGGCGAGCGCCGCCGCTTCACGTTCTATCGAAACGTAGTCCACGCCCAAGATTTCCATGTTCTTTGCCATTGGCTCCGCCGAGTCGAAGAGCGCCGCAAGCTCTGCCCATACGACGTCGCAGACCACCAGTCTTCCCTCCGCGATGCACCTTCTCAGCGCTTCGGACGACTCGGAGGCAAAGGCCGGGTCATTGCGAAAGACATCCACCAAGACGTTCGTGTCTACGGTGGTGATCAACGGCGATCCCTCATTTCGGCAATCAGCTGATCGGTGGGGGCGTCGAGGCGCAAGCACCCCGTAACGCGGGCCACTCGATCCCCTTCGACCAACTTCACGGCGACCAACTCTCCCTCTTCCTCCCGAAAATCCAATACCGTTCCCGGCGTGATTCCAAGTTTGTCGCGCAGTGTCTTGGGTATGGTCACTTGGCCGCGTTCCGCCACCACTGCATTCATCGCACACCTCTTCCCTACAGAGTATGGATTGTCGCTGTGTCTTGCATACTGTAAGCATCTCCCGGTCCCGGCCTTCAGGCAACGGACAATTGCTTGAGGAATCTGGACAGGACGAAGAGGAGCGGCGAGGGGCACGCTCATGGGCCCGCTTGGGGACACTCGATCCCGTCCACGATCCTCCGGCCCGCCAGGAGCGCCCCGGTATGGAAGAAAGTACCATAGGGGCGGGAGTCCCCTCCGCCCGGACCGAGGGCGTCTTGCGCGCAGAGGCCGCCCTCGGTCTCCAACTCGCAGAGATCTCGTGAGGGAGTGGTTCCGGGGGATTATGTACCCCGGGCATCCGATGGCCGCGCCGCGCGAAAGATCGGGTAGAGCACCGCCGCGGTGAGAAGCGCCAGGAGCGAGGAGGCGACGGGGAACCCTGCCACCCAGTAGAGGAGGAGCGTCTTTCCCAGGGAGAGGAGGCCCGCCCTCTGGACCTGCGCCAGGGAGCCGTGGAGCCACTGCCCGGTCAGGAGCCGGCAGCCGGTCTGGACGTTGACGAAGAGCACCAAGGGGCCGGTGACCGGGTTGCTGATGTTCGTCCCGAGGAACACGGCGAGCTTGTTCAGCCGCAGTCGGACCGCGAAGGCCAGGCCGAGCGCCGCGTGCAGGCCGAAGAGCGGACTGCTCCCCACGAACACGCCGAGTCCCGCGGCGAGCGCCAGGCGAAACGGCGAGGTGTGCTCCGTGGCCAGGTGCCGGAAGATGCGCCGGGAGCTCTCGAGCCACCCCTTCGCGAACAGGTGGCGTCTCAGTCGGCGCTCGCCCCGGTCCACCGCGGCGGGAGCGCCCAGGAGCCGGTCGAGCCTTACCGGCTGCAGGCCGCGGGCGCGCAGGCGCTCGATCAGGCCGGGTAGGTGGGCGGAGAATACCTCCCGGGTCGCGCGAACCGATGCGTCATCTCCGACGTCCCACTTTCCGTCGTGGCAGAGCAGGATATCTCCCGGCCGGCTGCGGTTGCCCATCCGCTCCAGCACCTCCGGCCGCAGCAGGAACCGCCCCCCGTCCCGTGCCGACCGGGTCCACCCCACGAAGACGATCCCGAGCCTCCAGCCCGCCAGCGCGTGGGCCGGGCTCTTGATGCCCACCGGAGCCCTGTAGAAGCGCGGGGCGAAGCCCGTGAGCCGGCGCAGGACCCGCTCACCACGGGCCAGGGACCGCAGCACGCGCCGGGGGAGCCAGAAGTTCATCCCCCAGTCGTGCTCGAGGGAGTGGTACGCGACCAGGTGCCCCTCGCGAACCATGCGCGCGATCAACTCTGGGTGGCGCCGGGCGCTCGACCCGACGCAGAAGAAGGTCGCGGGCGCCGAGTGGCGTGCGAGGAGGTCGAGCACGAGCGGGGTGATCCGGGGATCCGGACCGTCGTCGAAGGTCAGGGCGACGCCGCGCTCGCGCCGGGAGCCCCGCCCGACGGTCGGGATGAAGAGCGAGCTGTTGGGCCACAGCACGCCCCAGGCCAGCACCGCGAACACGGTCGCCGCGACCAGGAGAGGCAAGGGCACGCGGGCTCCTTCTGTGCGCAGATCGGTCCGACGCCCGGCGGCTCCTACCGCCGAAGGCGGAGCACGCCCTTCTCGGGGTCGACGGAGTAGGAGAACCGGTTGAGGAAGCTCAGGCCCAGGAGGCCGTCGAGACCCGGCGTGGGGTCCTCGTCGACCACTGCAACCTCCACGTCGCGGGCCGAGGCGGACCCCACCTCGATCCGGTAGGCCTCGGCCAGGGTGGCTTCGATGACACCGGCCGGCGTGGTGAGGTGGATCTTCGAGCCGCCGGCCCGCCCCTTGATCATGGCCCTGCGTGCCGTGTCCTTGGAGACGACGCAGAGGGTCGCGCCCGTATCGAGCAGGAAGCGGCCGGTGAACCGGCCGTTGACGGAGGCTTCGACGACGAGGGCGCGGCCGTGGCCCGTGCGCATCAGAGGAACCTCATCGGTCGCTGCCGAGGCCGTGGCCGCAGACAGGGACAGGAACAGCGCCACCGCCGCTGCGCCACGACCCCTCACGGGGTTCGGCTCCAGACGGCCCAGAAGGTGCGGCTGCCCCACAGGAGTGCGGCTCCGACCGCGGTGTACACGACGCCCAGGAGCGCCCGGGGCACCTCGCTGTGCCGCAGGGCCGCCCCCAGGCCCATCATGGCCAGCACGAAGAGCCATGTCTGCCACGATAGGAACCCCCCGAGGCACCGGTCGTCGCCCCGCACCGCGATGCGCGCCGCGGCCTTGCGGGCGGCCTTCTCCAGGGCGACGCGCCCCTTGAGGATGCCCAGGGTCACGCCCGCCCCCATGAGGGCGGCCGGCCAGGGCGGGTCCGCGCCGAGGCACCAGTGGAGGCCTGCGGCGGTGAGGCCGAGACCCACGCACGTCCACAGGAGGGCGGCGGCGAGCACGTGGTGGCGCGCCCGAGCCCGGGGCTTCCACTGCTCGAGGAACTCTCGCACCGGCTAGCGCCCGGTCCAGGCGGGCGGTCGCTTCTCCAGGAAGGCGCACATCCCTTCCTGGGCGTCGGCGGCCACCGCGTTGAGGCTCATCACCTCCTTGGCGTATGCGTACGCCTGAAACTGCGGCTGGTCGATCTGCGTGTAGAAGGCCTGCTTGCCGAGGCCGAGCACGAGCGGGCTCGCGGCCGCGACCTTGCGGGCGAGCGCCATGGTCTCCTCCGCCAGGGCGGACGGGGAGACGACCCGGTTCACGAGCCCGAACGCCCGTGCCTCGTGGGCGTCGACGAAGTCACCGGTCAGGAGCATCTCCAGCGCCTTCTTTCGGCCCACGGCCCGGGTGAGGGGGACCATCGGCGTGGAGCAGAACAGGCCGATCTTGACGCCCGGGGTCGCGAACCGGGCTCCCTCCTCGGCCACGGCGAGGTCGCAGGTCGCCACGAGCTGGCACCCAGCGGCGGTGGCGATGCCGTGAACCTGCGCGATCACCGGCTGGGGCAGGGCCTGCAGGGCGTTCATCATGCGGGTACAGGTGTCGAAAATGCGCCGGTAGGTCGGTACGTCGCAGCCCGTCATCTCGCCGAGGTCGTGCCCGGCGCAGAAGGCCGGCCCCGAGCCCCGGATCACCAGGGCACCGACCGAGGCGTCAGCTGCCACATCGGCGGCAGCGGCGAGGATCTCCTCCATGAGGTTCATCGACAAGGCGTTTCGCTTCGTGGGCCGGTTGAGCGTCAGAACGGCGATGTTGCCGTCTCGCTCCAGGGTCAGGTCGTTGTAGGTCATGGCGGGCCTCCGGGAGAACGGTTCGAAGGACGCTCACGGTATCACGGCGGCGGAGCCCGGGCAACGGCGGCGCCTTGCGCCGGGCAGGCGCGGATGCTACAACCGCGGGGCTCTTTCGAGGGCCCGCCGACCCCCTTGCCCCATGCCCTCAGCCGAGGAGGCCCCATGAACATCTTCGAGACCTACCGGCGCCTTACCCCCGCCTCGGAGGCGCTGCACCGAAGGGCGACGGACCTCTTCCCGGGGGGTGTGTCCCACAACCTGCGGGGCTATTCGCCCCATCCGATCTACCCGAGAACCGCCTCCGGGGCCCGCTTCACCGACGTGGACGGCCGTACCTACCTGGACCTCTGGATGGGGCACTACGCCCTGATCCTGGGGCACGCCGCCCCGGAGGTGAAGCGGGCGGTCGCGGACGCGCTGGAAGCGGGGTGGCACTGGGGCATGCCCGGAGAGGCCCAGGTGGCGCTGGCCGAGGCGCTGCGCGCCGCGGTGCCGGGCCTCGAGGAGATGCGCTTCTGCTCCACCGGCACCGAGGCGACCATGTACGCGGTGCGCCTGGCGCGAGGGTTCACCGGCAAACCCTGGGTGCTTAAGGCTGCCGGGGGATGGCACGGCGCCAGCACCGACCTCTCCTTCGCGGTCAAGCCTCCGTTCGCCGGGGCCGAGGGGCCCGGGCTCCTGACCGCGAGCGAGCAGGGGGTGGATCCCCTGGCCTTCAACGACGTGGAGGCGAGCCTCCGAGTCGTGGAGGCCCATCGGGGCCGGATCGCTGGCATCATCGTCGAGCCGATGATCGGCGCTGGCGGCTTCCTCCCTGCGAAGCCAGAGTTCCTCCGTTTCCTTCGGGAGGTGTGCGACGACGAGGGGGCGGTGCTGATCTTCGACGAGATCATCACGGGCTTCCGGTTCCGGTGCGGCACCCTGGCCGACGAGATGGGCGTGACGCCCGACCTGACGACCCTCGGGAAGATCGCAGGTGGGGGCCTGTCGCTCGGGGTCTACGGCGGACGCCGCGAGATCATGGAGACCGCGAACCCGCTCGCGGCGCGGGGGCCCGGCCGGCCCGTGCTCGTGGGCGGCGGAACGTTCTCCTGCAACCCCGTGTCCATGGCCGCGGCCCTGGCGACGCTCGAGGCGCTCGAGGAGCGGGGAGAGGCGTTCTACGGGGAGTTGGCGCGGCGCGGGGAACGGCTGCGGCGAGGCGTGGAGGAGCGCTTCTCCGCCGCCGGCATTCCCGTGGAGTGCACGGGGAAGGGAAGCCTCTTCATGACCCACCTCCTGCGCGAGGGCGCGCGCGGCCTGGAGAGCCCGGCCGACATCGCGGCCAAGACCAGGGGCGAGATCAAGGACCGCGAGCTCCGCATCGCGCTCGCGAACCGGGGCGTCTTCGCCGTGCACGGCGGCGGCGCGCTCTCCGAGGCCCATGGCGATGCGGAGGTGGAAGCGATCCTCGACGCGTACGAGGGCGCGGCGGGGGATCTGATGCGGGAACTGGCCTGAGCGGGCGGAGCGCGTCTTGAGCGCCTCGCCGGGACGATGCGGCGCGCCTCGCCGGTCGGAGCTCGGGCCAGGGGCGCCGCTGAGGAAGGTCCCGGCGGAAGGCCGGGCTCTCCGAAGCAACGGAGAGGGGCGGTGGGCGATCGAGCGCATCGTCTCCGGCGGCCAGACGGGCGTGGACCGCGCGGCGCTCGATGCGGCCCTCTCCTTGGAAATCCCTTGCGGCGGCTGGTGTCCCCGGGGGCGGCGGGCCGAGGACGGCCCGATCCCGGCACGCTACCCCCTCCGAGAGACGCCGACGGCCCGGTACTCCGAGCGCACGGAGTGGAACGTGCGTGACTCGGATGGGACCCTCGTGCTCCACCGAGGCAGGCTCGGCCGCGGCACCCAGCTCACCCTGCGGATGGCCGCCGCGTCGGCGCGGCCTCTTCTCGTCCTGGACCTCTCCGAGAGCCCCGATCCCGCGCAGGTGGGGCGCTGGGCGATTGCGCGGGGTGTTCGGGTCCTGAACGTCGCAGGTCCTCGGGAGAGCGATGCCCCGGGCCTCCACGGCGAGGCCGCGCGCTTCCTGACCGAGGCGTTGGGCCCGGCGAGAGGCGCCACGGCGGGCGACGCGTCTTGACGGCCCCCCGAGGCTCCCCTAGAATCCCGAATCCTCTCTCGACCTTACGCACAGAGCCCGTCATGCGACTGCTCGCCCTCTTCCTCGCCTTTCTCCTCGCTCCCCTCCCGGCGCGCGCGGCCGACGCGCTGCGGGTCGTGACGACCCTGCCGGACCTGGCGGACTGGGTGCGCCAGATTGGTGGAGAGCGGGTGGAGGTGCGGAGCCTCCTCACCGGCTTCGAGGACGTGCACACCTACGAGCCGCGCGTGAGCGATGTGAAGGCCGTGGCCGGGGCCCGGGTCTTGGTGATGGTGGGTCTCGGGCTCGAGGAGTGGATCCACGGGCTCGTGGAGAACGCAGGCAACGGCGGTCTCATCGTGGTGGAGGCCTCGAAGGGAGTGTCGGTGCTGCGGGATCCGGAAGGCACGGGGCGCGCCGGGCATGACAGCGCCTCGGGGAACCCCCACGTCTGGCTCGACCCGGCCAACGTGGCCGTGATCTGCCGAAACATCGCGAGGTCCCTGAAAGCGGCGGATCCCACGGCCGGCGACTTCTATCAGAGACGGCTCAGCGCGTACCTGGCGCGGCTCGACGCGCTCGCCTCCCAGTTGCGTGCCCAGGTCGCGCGGTTGAAGGATCGGCGGTTTCTTGCCTACCACCCGGCCTGGCCGTACTTCGCCCGGGGGTTCGGCTTCCAGCTCGCCGGCGTCGTGACCGAGTCGCCGGGCCAGGAGCCGTCGGCCAAGGGTATTGCGGCGCTCATCGACCGCATCCGCAGGGAGCGCCTCCGGGTCCTCGTGACCGAGCCTCAGCTCTCGTCGAAGCTGCCCTCGCTCCTGGCCCAGGAGACGGGCATCCAGATCGTCACCTTGTCGGATCTCCTCGGGCAGGGCCCTGGAAAGACGTACCTGGAGCACACCGAGGCGAACGTGCGGGCGCTCCTCTCGGCCTTGCGCGAGGCCGGCCCGTGACGGCACTGCCCTTTCCTGGGCCGCCGTTGGTCCGGTTCGAGGGCGTCACCCTCGCGTACGACACCGCGGCGGCGCTCGAGGAGGTGACCCTGGAGATCCCCGAGGGGCACTTCGTCGGCGTCGTCGGTCCCAACGGGTCGGGCAAGACGACGTTACTGAAGGGCATCCTTGGGTTGATCACTCCCACCGCCGGCCGGATCTTCGTCGGGGACCAGTGTTGCCACCACCTGCGCAAGGTGCGCCGGGAGATCGGGTACGTGCCCCAGTCCCACCACGTGGACCCGAACTTCCCGGCCAAGGTGCTCGACGTGGTCCTGATGGGTCTGTATCCGGGTCTCGGGCTCCTCCGGCGGCCGGGCCGCCGGGAGCGGGAGCTGGCTCTGGAGGCGCTCTCGGCCGTGGGGATGGCCGACTTCGCGGGCCGGCCGGCCGGGCACCTCTCCGGAGGCCAACGTCAGCGCGTGGCGATCGCACGGGCCCTGGTCCACACGCCGCGGATCCTGCTCCTTGACGAGCCCCACACGGGCCTCGACGTGGAGAGTCAGCGCTCCGTGATGGAGCTCATCCACGAGACCCACGAGGCGAAGCGGCTCACCACTCTTCTCGTAACCCACGACGTGAACTTCGTGCTGCCCTACCTGGACCTGGTCTTGTGCCTCAACCACCGCGTCTTCGCGTATGGCCCCCCCGAAGAGGTGCTCGTGAAGGAGACCCTGGAGGCCATGTACGGCGCTGAGGTGCATGTGCACGAGGCCCACGGGCGCTGCTTCGTGATCGCCGGGGACCACCACCATGAGTGACATGCTCCAGTACGGGTTCGTCCAGAGGGCCTTGCTGGCGAGCGTCCTGGTGGGCACCTCGTGCTCGCTCGTGGGCGTGTTCGTGGTGCTCCGCGGGCTCTCCTTCATCGGCGACGGTATCGCCCACGCGGCTTTCGCCGGTGTGGCCCTCGGGTTCCTGCTCGGCTGGAGCCCGCTGGGAGTCGCGGTGGCGTTCTGCCTCGCCACGACCGGTGCGATCCATGCCACAAGTCGGGCGGGCCGGATCCACATGGACGCCTCCATCGGGATCTTCTACGCGCTGACCATGGCGCTGGGGATCCTCTTCATCGGGCTTCGCCGGACCTACGACGTGCGGCTGTATGGGTATCTGTTCGGGAGCATCCTCACCGTCACGCGCTCCGACCTGGCCGTGGTGGCCGGGCTCACCGTCCTCGTCGTCGCCGCGGTGGTCCTGTTCTTCAAGGAGTTCCAGCTTCTGTCGTTCGATCCCGAGATGGCCGAGGCCCTGGGGCTCCACGCGGGTGCCCTGTCGTTTCTCATGCTGGCGCTGGTGAGCCTGACGATTGTGCTCTCGCTCCAGGCCGTGGGGGTGATGCTGGCCTTCGCGCTGGTCGTGGCGCCGGCGTCCGCGGCCTACCAGCTCACCTACAGCTACCGGGCGCTGTTCGGGCTGTCGGTCCTGTTCGGCAACGCCTCGTGCGTGGCGGGCCTGGTGCTCTCGTACCTCTTTGATGTCCCCTCCGGGGCCACCATCGTACTTACGGCGACCGGGCTGTTCTTTGCGTGCCTGCTCCTGTCGCCCAAGCGCCGGGCGTCTCGGGCGTGAAGCTCCCGCGACGCGGCGCGGAGTTTCGTCTGCGGCCGGCGCCGGAAGGACGCTGACCGCCGGACTTGTTTTCGCCGCCCAGCCCCGGGGCGGCGTGGGAAAGGACCGAATGGGATCCCTGACGCAACAGCTCACGGTGCTCGTCGCCCGCTCCTTCGAGGCGTGCGGCCTGGACCCGAAGTTCGGGGAGGTCGTCGTCTCCCAACGGCCGGAGCTCGGGCAGTTTCAGTGTAACGGGGCGCTGCCCGCCGCTCGGATTGCCCGGAAGAGCCCCCGCGACGTCGCCCAGGCGGTGGTCGACGCCCTCTCGGAGCGGGCCTGGTTTGCGGACGTCTCGCTCGCAGGGCCGGGGTTCGTGAACCTGACGTTGACCGATGAGGCGCTCGCCGCCTTCTTGAGGCAAACGGCTTCGGATGAACGCCTGGGGTGCGACCCTGCGGACGAGCCGGAGGTCGTTCTCATCGACTTCGGCGGCCCCAACGTCGCCAAGGCCATGCACGTCGGGCACCTGCGCTCGAGCATCATCGGCGACTGCCTGCAGCGGCTCTTCCGGTTCGCGGGGCATCGCGTGGTCAGCGACGTGCACCTGGGCGATTGGGGCACGCAGATGGGAATGCTGATCTGCGAGATGCGCCGTCGCCGGCCTGATCTTCCGTACTTCGATGCCGGCTTCGCCGGCCCCTACCCTGCGGAGCCCCCGGTCACGATCGACGACCTCGAGCAGATGTACCCGGCCGTCTCGGCGCGGTGCAAGGAGGACGACGTCGAGGCGGATGCGGCGCGCCAGGCCACCGTAGACCTCCAGGAGGGGAGACCGGGGTACCGGGCACTGTGGCAACATTTCGTGGACGTGTCGCTGGCCGGGTTGCGCCGGGACTTCGGGCGCCTCGGGGTGACGTTTGACCTCTGGCTCGGCGAGAGCCACGCCCATTCCCGGATCGCCGCGCTGATCGAGCGCCTGAAGGCCCAGGGCTTCGCCGCACGGAGCGAGGGCGCCTGGATCGTTCCGTTGGGCGCCGGCGAGGGGGAGGGCAAGGAGCTGCCGCCGCTGCTGCTGGTGAAGTCCGACGGTGCCGTGCTCTACGGGACCACCGACCTGGCGACCCTGGAGGAACGGGTGCAGGACGTGGGGGCTCGCCGCGTGCTCTACGTCGTCGATCAGCGCCAGGCGCTTCACTTCCAACAGGTGTTCCGGGCGGCGCGCCTCACCGGCGTGGCCGGAGAGACCGCACTCGAGCACATCGCTTTCGGCACCGTGAACGGGCCGGACGGGAAGCCCTTCAAGACCCGGACGGGCGGGGTGATGCGGCTTCAAGACCTGATCGGCCTCGCCGTGGAGCAGGTCGCGAGGCGGATGGAGGAGGCGGGGGTCGCCCAAGGCTACTCCGAAGAGGAGCGCCGCGACATCGCGCACAAGGTCGGCCTCGCCGCGGTGAAGTTCGCGGACCTCTCGAACCACCGCCTGTCCAACTACATCTTCGACCTGGACAAGTTCACCCGCTTCGAGGGCAAGACGGGTCCGTACCTGCAGTACGCGGCGGTGCGGATCCAGTCGATCCTGCGAAAGGCCGAGGAGCGCGGCCTCGCCCCGGGCGAGTTGCTGGCGCCCTCGGCGACAGCGGAGCGCGACCTGATGCTCCGGATGGGGCAGCTCCCCGACGCCGTGGGCGCGGCCCTCGCGGAGCGGGCTCCCAACTTCCTGTGTGAGCACCTCTACGAGCTCTCCCAGGCCTGGAGCCGCTTCTACCAGCAGTGCCACATCCTCAGTGAGCCGGACGAGGCGCGGAGGGACTCTTGGCTGGCCCTGGCCGCCCTGTGCCTGCGCCAGATACAGCTCGTCCTCCACCTGCTCGGAATCGAGGTTCCCGAACGGATGTAGGTTCGTCCGCCGAGGAGGCTCCCGCTTCCGATGGACCAGGATCCGAGCCGAATCGCCGATCTTCCCGCTGAGGCCGGGCGCCCTTCAGCGGCGCTCTCGGTAAGCCATCGCACTCCGAAACACGGATGGTTCGTGACGGCTGTCGATATACCGAATTGTCCCTCGCAATATCAAATCATACATTATTGGTTGCACCGGGAGGGACGCCCACGGGCGTGTGGGCGAGAGCTCGACGAAAAATGCATACAATTCGGCCTGTTGTGAGCAGATGGGCGTGGTGGCACGTCGGCTGCAACCCGGCGTTCCCCGTCGCCTGCCACCCACCGCCCCGAGTCGGAACCCTCGGGACCTTCGCTCACTGCAAGCTTTCCAAGGAGAAGAGCCATGAAGAGAACCACGATCCGAGCCCTCCTCGCCCTCGCCGCCCTCGGGGCAGCAGCCGGCCCGGCCGCCGCCCTCGGGCCCGTCGATGTCACCGCCGCCGGCGACTATGTCACCCGGTACATCTGGCGAGGCTACGACCTGGTCCCCGACAACAATCCGGCCTTTCAGCCTTCGGGCGCCGTTGGCTACAGCCCGCTCAAGGGGCTGAACGTGTCCGGCTCCGTGTGGGGGTCCTACGGGATGTCCGACTCGGAGGACAAGATCCCCCAGGACGAAAACAAATGGGATGAGATCGACTACACCATCAACGTGAGCTACGCGGTCAGCGACACGGTCTCGGTCTCTGTGGGACACATCTACTACTTCTTCCCCCAGGTGCTGGATGCCGACGCCGACGACACGAAGGAGGTGTACACGGGTGTCAGCGTCGGGCTTCCCCTCAACCTTTCCACGGGGCTCAAGATCTACTACGACTACGACAACGGCAAGGGCATCTATGCGAACTGGACGATCGACTACTCCCGCAAGTTGTCGGACGCCGTCAGCGTGTTTTCCGGTTTCAACGTGGGGTACATGAGCTATACGAAGGATGCTGCCGACGGCGGCTTCTACGTGGATTCGAAGGGAGACGCGCTTCGCACGTTCAGCGACGCCAACCTGGGCTTGGGCCTCAGCGTGGACCTCGGCCACGGGCTGAGCCTCACGAACGCCCTCTACTACACGATCCCCCTCGGCGACGTGAGGGACGACGTCAACGACCACAACGAGTGCTGGGGCAAGGTCTCCCTGGCCACGGCGTTCTGAGCGTGCTTCGGACCCCCGGCCCGCCGAGACGCCCTCTCGGCGCTTCCTCCCACTCCTCCGGGCCGGGGGTCCGTTCTTTCCCGTCGGCCGGCTGGGCTCGTGGTGGGACGAATCGACGAGGCACCCTCAGACGGTAACGAGGGATCGGCGACTAGCGGTAGCGCCTTGGCTCGATCCTGTACTTGTGGACCTTGTACCCCAAGATGCGCGGCGTTGTCTCGAGACGCTCGGCCGCCTTTCGCATGTTGCCGCGCACGGCTTTCAGCGCGTCGACGATGAGGTCGGTCTCGAAGTGGCGCACGGCTTCCTCGAAGGGGAGCTCGACGGCGCTCCGCGTCTCGTCGGCCGTCTGGAGCGTGGCCGGAAGGTGATAGGAGTGGATGGCCGGTTCCTCGCACAGCAGCACCGCTCGCTCGAGACAGTTCTCCAGCTCCCGTACGTTGCCCGGCCAGTGGTAGCGCATGAGCATGTCGATGGCGGGCGTGGTGATGCGGCGGATCTCCTTGCCGTTCTCCCGCGCGTACTGCTCGAGGAAGTGCTCGGCCAGGAGCAGGATGTCGGTCTTCCGCTCACGGAGCGGCGGCATGTAGATGGGGAAGACGTTGAGCCGGTAGTAGAGGTCTTCCCGGAATACCCCTTGAACCATCGCATCCTCGAGGTTGCGGTTGGTGGCCGCGATCACGCGCACGTTGCCCTTGATCGTCTCCCAGCCGCCGACCCGCTCGAACTCCTTCTCCTGCAGAACCCGCAGGAGCTTGACCTGCGTGGATGCGTTGACGTCTCCGATCTCATCGAGGAAGATCGTTCCTCCCTCCGCGATCTCGAACTTGCCGGGTTTTCGCGCGACCGCTCCGGTGAAGGCGCCCTTCTCGTGGCCGAAGAGCTCGCTCTCGATCAGGGTCTCGGGGATCGCCGAGCAGTTGATCTTGACGAAGGGTTTCTTCGCCCGTGGGCTGTTGTAGTGGATCGCGTGGGCCACGAGCTCCTTGCCCGTGCCGCTCTCGCCCCGAATCAGCACGGTGGCGTTCGATTTGGCCACCTGCGCGATCATCGCGAACACCTGGTGCATCGCCTTGCTGTTCCCGATGATGTTGGTAACGTTGAACTTCCTCTGGAGGTCGGCTTGCAGTCGGTCCTTCTCGGCGGTGAGCTTCTGCCGTTCGTCCTCGACCAACCGGTGCATCTTCACAGCCTGGCCGATCATCGTCGCGACGATCGTGAGGAGCCGGATGTCCTCTTCGAATTGGATGTCCTCGTTGAACAGCCGATCCACGCTCAGGGCGCCGAGCACCTCGCTGCCGCTGCGGATGGGCACGCAAAGGAACGAGATGTCGGCGCGCGACAGGTCCCGGCTCAGCGTTCGGTTGAGGAACAACGGGTCTCTTCCGATGTTCGGGACCACGGCCGGCTCCCCGGAGGCCACGACCCGACCGGTGATCCCCTCTCCGAACTGGTACCGTCCCCGGCGCACCTCGTCGGGAGAGAGACCGTAGGAGACCTCGATCTGGACCTCCTCGGCGTAGGGCGAGGCCAGCGCGACGGCGCCGCGGGTCATGCCCAATTGGTCGGCGAGGCACAGCAGGACGCGATGGAGCCAGTCGTCCAGGTCGAAGCTCGACCCGAGCGCTGAGCTGACCTCGTAGAGCACGGAGAGTTCCTGGCGTTTTCGGGCCAGGGCTTGGTCGACGGGCACGGGGGCTCCTCGGGGCGCGGTCTGGGGAAGACAAGAGCGTACCTGAACTGGGGCTGAAACGACAATCTTGTATTTGACCGGGCGGCGCCACCGGCCGATCGACGCCGCCCGCGCTGTGGCACATGCTTTGCCTGCCTGGGCAAGGGAACACACACCACGGGGAGGTTACGACTCCCCCCGACGAAAGGAGGCTCCATGACCCCGAAGGACGTCTTGCAGTTTGCGAAGGAGAACGAGTGCACGATGGTGGATGTCAAGTTCCAGGACTTCCTGGGGCTCTGGCAGCACTACACCCGGCCGATCCAGCAGCTCGACGAATCGAGCTTCGAGGCGGGCTTCGGCTTCGACGGCTCCAGCATTCGGGGTTGGCAGCCCATTCACGCGTCCGACATGCTGGTGGTGCCCGACCCCCTGACCGCGCGGGTCGATCCCTTCCCCCGGGAGAAGACGCTCCACCTCATCGGCAACATCAAAGATCCGATCACGGGGGAGCCGTACAGCCGGGATCCCCGTTACATCGCCCAGAAGGCCGAGGCCTACCTGAAGAGCACGGGCCTCGGCGACACTGCCTACTTCGGCCCGGAGGCCGAGTTCTTTATCTTTGACGAGGTGCGCTTCGACCAGACGAAGAACAGCGGTTTCTACATCGTCGATTCTGTGGAGGGTCGTTGGAACAGCGGACGGGACGAGCAGCCGAATCTCGGCTACAAGCCGCGCTACAAGGAGGGCTATTTCCCTTGCCCGCCCGTCGACAGCCTGAACGATCTCCGAAACGAGATGGTCCTGGAGCTCATGAGAGTCGGGATCGAGGTGGAGCTCCAGCACCACGAGGTGGCGACGGCAGGTCAGGGCGAGATTGACATCAAGTTTGCACCGTTGGTGGTGCAGGGAGACAATCTTCAGTGGTTCAAGTACATCCTGAAGAACGTAGCCTTCAGAAACGGAAAGACCATCACCTTCATGCCCAAGCCGCTGTTCGAGGACAACGGCTCCGGAATGCATGTTCACCAGTCCATCTGGAAGGCTGGAACGAACCAGTTCGCAGGTGACAAGTACGGTGGCATGTCTCAGATGGCGCTGTGGTACATTGGAGGCATCCTCAAACACGCCCCCGCCCTGTGCGCGATCTGTAACCCGTCGACGAACTCCTACAAGCGCCTCGTGCCCGGCTACGAAGCACCCGTCAACCTTGCGTACTCCAGCCGCAACCGCTCCGCTTCCGTCCGAATTCCCATGTACTCCACCAACCCGAAGGCGAAGAGGATCGAGTACCGCACGCCCGATCCGTCGTGCAATGGGTACCTTGCCTTCTCCGCCATGCTCATGGCCGGCCTCGACGGCATCGAGAAGCGGATGGATCCCGGCGAGCCCCTCGACAAGGACATCTACGGGCTCTCGCCAGAAGAGCTCCGGGACGTCCCCTCTACGCCCGGGAGCCTCTCCGCCGCGCTCCACTCTCTCGAGGCGGATCATGAGTTCCTGCTCAAGGGTGACGTCTTTACGGAGGACGTGATCGAGACGTGGATCGAGTACAAGAAGAAGAACGAGGTCGATGCGGTGGCCATGCGCCCCGTTCCGTGGGAGTTCGCGCTGTACTACGACTGCTGAGCCGCCCTCATTCAGCGAAGCGGGGCGCCCGCCCGGGCGCCCCGCCGCACGTACCCGGACAGGCCCGGTCGGTCCTTTCATCCCGGCACATAACTTGCTTAAGCGAGGCCCCGGCTTGGCGCAGGCGGGCTGGGGCTACATTTGTGTAAGTTCTGGCGCGATCGAACGACATTCCTGTGCCGGACCGAAGACGGGGAAGCCAACGCTCTCCGAAGAGACGATCCCCGAATCGAAGGGATAACCCGAACCATTCATGACGGAGGAAGACCATGGGACACCCGACCATTCCTGAACTGTTCGGCGGAAACGTGTTTAACGACAAGACCATGAAGGAGCGCCTGCCCAAGGAAACGTACAAGGCCCTCCGGGAGACCGTCGACAAGGGCCTGCCACTGAAGGCCGAGGTCGCCGCCGTAGTCGCCAACGCGATGAAGGATTGGGCGATCGAGAAGGGTGCCACGCACTACACCCACTGGTTCCAGCCTCTCACCGGCACGACCGCGGAGAAGCACGACTCGTTCATCACGCCGACCTCGGACGGCGAAGTGATCATGGAGTTCTCTGGCAAGCAGTTGATCCAGGGGGAGCCCGACGCGTCGTCCTTTCCGAGCGGTGGGCTGCGAGCCACCTTCGAGGCGAGAGGGTACACCGCCTGGGACTGCACCTCCCCCGCGTTTCTGAAGGAGGACGCCGACGGCGACGTGACCCTGTGCATCCCCACGGCGTTCATGTCCTACCACGGTGAGGCGCTGGACAAGAAGACCCCGCTGCTGCGCTCCATGAAGGCGGTGTCCCAGCAGGCCCTGCGCGTTCTCCGTGCCCTGGGTGACACCACGGCAAGCGGAGTCATCTCGACCGTCGGCCCGGAGCAGGAGTACTTCCTCGTCGAGAAGGAGCAGTACCTCGACCGCCTCGATCTGATGACGTGCGGCCGCACGCTCTTCGGCGCACCGCCCCCGAAGGGGCAGGAACTGGAGGATCAGTACTTCGGGGCGATCAAGGACCGGGTGGCCGCGTATATGAAGGACCTCGACGTGGAGCTCTGGAAGATGGGCATCACGTCCAAGACCAAGCACAACGAGGTGGCGCCGGCTCAGTACGAGATGGCTCCGGTCTTCTCCACGACCAACATCGCGGCCGACCACAACCAGCTCGTCATGGAGACGATGCAGAAGGTCGCGCTGCGTCACGACATGGTCTGCCTCCTCCACGAGAAGCCTTACGCTGGCATCAACGGCTCCGGCAAGCACAACAACTGGTCGCTCTCGACCGACGCCGGCACCAACCTCCTCGAGCCCGGCCGAACACCCCACGAGAACGCCCAGTTCCTCGTCTTCCTCGCCGCGCTGCTTAAGGCGGTCGACACGCACGCCGACATCATGCGGGCCACCTGCGGCAGCTCCGGCAACGACCACCGCCTGGGAGCCAACGAGGCCCCGCCGGCCATCATCTCCGCGTTCCTGGGCGAGGAACTCACCGGGATCCTCACGAAGCTCGCCAAGGGCGAGAAGGCGTCCAGCGCGGAGGCGGCCTTCGTGAAGATCGGCGTCGACACGCTGCCGGAGCTTCCCAAGGACAACACGGACCGAAATCGGACCTCGCCCTTCGCCTTCACGGGCAACAAGTTCGAGTTCCGGATGGTCGGTTCCTCCCAGTCGATCTCGGGGCCGAACGTGGCTTTGAACACCATTGTGGCCGAGGCGCTCGACGAGATCGCGACGCGCCTGGAGAAGGCCAAGGACGTCATCAAGGAGATCCAGGCCATCGTCAAGGACGCGGTGAAGAACCACGGCCGTATCATCTTCAACGGCAACAACTACTCCGAGGAGTGGGTAGCAGAGGCGAAGAAACGGGGCCTTCCCAATGTGGGCAACACAGTCGACGCGTTGAAGGCGTTCGTTACACCCAAAGCGATCGCGCTCTTCGAGAAGTACAAGGTCCTCTCCAAGGAGGAGCTCCACTCGCGCTACGACATCTACCTCGAGCAGTACGCGAAGCACATCAACATCGAGGCGCAGACCGCGATGCAGATGACCCGGCGCCAGTACATCCCGGCCGTGGTGCGGTTCATGACCGAGCTGGGCCAGTCCGTCAAGGCGGCCGGGGAGCTCGCGACCGTACCGAAGGAGCTCCTCGTCGAGGTGTCGAAGCTCCTCACGTCCGCGAACAAGAGCGTCCAGGTCCTCGAGAAGGAAACCGCGAAAGCCCAGACCGTTGCGAAAGTCGACAAGCACGCGGCCGCGTTCCGGGACAAGGTGGTGCCGGCGCTCGTCCGCCTGCGGGCCGACATCGACGCACTCGAAGCGCGGATGCCGCAGGACCTCTGGCCCGTGCCCTCCTACAGCGATCTGCTGTTCAAGCTCTAAGCGAGGTACCGCAGGATGCAGGAGAGAGGGAGCCCCGCGAGGCTCCCTCTCCCTTTTCTTGGCCGGGATGACGGTGCGGGCGGGGCTCGGACCAGCGTCGAGCCCTCCCGGACGACGGAGCGCGGGCGCTCGCGCTCGCCAACAGCGCCCGACGGCCCTGCGTCGTGAAGTGCGGGTCGGGCCCCGGCTTACCCCTGGGGCGGCGGGCTCGAACCTCCGGACTGACCGTTGGGCGGGGCGGGCGACGGGACGGGAGCGGGTGTGTCGGGGAGATCGAAGACGTAGCTCAGCTCTCTGGGCACGGTGACTCCAGGCGGTGCGGCGGGGTAGGGGGCCGCCGCGTTGATCGCCGCGACCACTCGCTGGTCCAAGGCCTCGCAGTGCCAGCGGAAGGTCGCTTCGGACATCGGGACGACCGGCTCGATCTGGTACCCCTTGTGGTGGAGGCAGATCGCGGCGCCTCGGATGAAGAGCCCGGCCTGGTCCGTGAACCATTCCGGGCGCCCCTCCCGGTTGAGGTAGAGGTGGACGACGAGGCGACCGCGAAATACCCTCAAGATCGGGAAGTCCCGGAGCGCTGTGGTCATGACCTGGCTGACCCTCTCGGCCAGGGACGCTTTGTACACCTCGAAGGGGTCGTAGGCCCCGTGCTCGTGAGGCAGGGTCGATTCGGGCACGGGGGCGGTTGCCTCGGTCTTCTCGGCCGCTTCTGGCGAGGCGCTCTCGGGTTCCTGGGCGGATTGGGATGGCTCTGTGGCCGGCGGTTCCTCGGGTGCCGCCGCGTCTTCTGTCGGGATCTCGGCCGGGGCGCCGTCCGCCGGCGCCTCCGGAGGGGGTGCCGGCTCGGGCAGGCCGGCGACCTTCGGCGGCACCTCGGGAGAGGTAGGTGCCGGCTCGGGCAGGACAAACTGACCGATATCGATCAGGACGGCGTCGTGCTCTCCCGCACCGCGCTGAGGTGCCAGCACGATGACGAGGAAGAGCGCGGCCAGGTGCAGCAGGATCGAGCCGAGGAGTGACCCCGTGCTGATTCCCCCTCCTGGACGCCGTCTCGGCTCCGTGGGCCGGGCCTCTGGTACGAGTGCTTCCGCGTCGTGGTCGGGGGGTTCCATGTCGCTCGGGGGGAGGCGGGGATCGAGAATGAAATGGTATCATCCGGCCGACGCAGCGAGGAAGGGAAAACCCCGGCGTTGTTGGATTGCATCGATGACCTGGGGTGTCGAACCGCTCGGGATCCGCAGAGTGCGCAGATGACGCGGATGACGCAGATCGGGATGGACCGGTGCCGAGACGGATCAAGCGATCTGGTTCTCGACCCCCCACAGTGAACTGTCTGCTCTTGTTCGGCAACGATCGACAAACTCTGCGAAATCTGTGGATGGGTCGCTGCTGTCGTAGTCGTCGCGGGGCGGCTTGACCGAGAGGAAAACTCCATGGGACCGCGTATCCGCACCGACGCCGAGAAGGCTGTGATCAAGGCCTCGTTCGCCGCGCGGCGCCGCCGACAGTTCCTGGTCCTGACCCCGCTGCTCGGAATCGTGATCGCGGTCGCCGGCCTCGCCGACGCGAGGAGCCAGGCCGTCCTCGGTGTGCCGGCCGGGGTGTGGGCACCGGCGCTGTTCGCCGGCCTCGGGGGGGCCGCTGTCTACACGCTCTTCAACTGGCGCTGCCCAGCGTGCAACCGGTACCTCGGCGCGCAGTGGAGCCCGATGCGGTGCCGGGGGTGCGGGATTCCGTTGCGCTGATCGGGTGCGGGTGCGCCCTCAGCGGCCGACGCGGGCACTCACGTCCACGTCGAAGGGGACCGTGTAGACGGTTCCCCGGCGCGCGAACTGGACGAACATCCGGTAGCGACCGGGCTCGGGGAAGGTGTAGCCGAAAGCGATCTTGGGGCCAAGCGCTCCCGGGGAGGCGGCAGAGGCGTGAGACCCGTGGTCGTGGCCGCCTGCGCCGGCTTCGCCGTGGAGGTGCGCGGACGTGGCCGCGCCTTCGCCGAAGATCGCCAGGTGGGCCGGCGCTCCCAGGTACGGCTCCAGATCGTTGACCGGGTCGCCGCCGGCGGACACGACGAGGACCCCCTCGATCTCGCTTCCGGCCTCCGGGGCGTCGGGCGACGTGAGGAGGCGAACCTCCAGCCCGTCCGCCTTGCGGTCGCGGCCGAGTCTCCAGGCGGTGGCCGGCTGAGGCGGACCGTCGACCTTCAAGCGGAGACCCTGGTGCACGGTCCGGCCCTGGTCGACGAAGTCCAAGACGACCGCGTAGTCGCCGCCGTGGGCGAAAGTGACGGGAAACGTGAAACGCCCCTGCCGCTTGGCATCATCGGTGAGGAAGCCGAAGTCCTCGGCGTGGAGATGGTGGAACTCCTCGAGGTTTGCGCTGACGACGAGGAAGTGCACCAGCCGCTCGTGGTGGAGTTGAAGGGTGGTGACCGGCCGGCCCTGGGCGTCCGCGATCCACACGGTTACCCGCGCCGACGCACCGGCGACCGGTCGGGCCGGGTCCGTCTCGATCCGGATCCGGTAGTGCTGTGAGATCTCGGAGGGCGCCAGCGCCGGCATCTCGGGGACGCGGGCGTGCGCTACGCGCAGAGCAGGTGGGCGGAGAGGGTTCGCCTCCGCGGGACCTCGGACGGAGGCCGATGCGCCGGTCAGGGCGTGACAGGTGATGACGATGGCCAGGCAGCGGGTAAAGCGTTTGGGTTCCATAGCATCCTCCGAGCAGCGTGATCCGGTGCTCGAGAACCATAGCGGCCGGCACCCACGCTCGCAACCCGGCGTCTCCTGGGCAAGGCGGTGTCGCCGTGGCGGGAGTCCGGGCCTTCAGTCACCTTCAGAGCGATCCTCCGTGCGAAGCTTGCCGCCTGCCCGTTCGGAGGCGGGTGGCTCGCATCCGGCGACCACCACCTCCACGATGGGCCTTCGGCCCCCGAGACGGCGGAAGTGCCGGCGAAGCGCCGAGGCGGCACCAACAGCCGCCGAAACGCCGGCGTCGGGCGGATGATCGGTCAGATGCCGTCGCACGACTGCCTCTGCTGCAATCTCCGCTGCCTCCTGCTCCGCCGCGGGGACGACGCCGCGCAGCGATACCCGGACCTCCCGGCCCCGGCCGGCACTTGCCCAGAGTGTCGCCAGCGCGATCCCCTCTCGGCCCAGACGGCTGCGATCGCGGAGGAGAGGATCGCCCGCCGGTGCGGCGAGACCCCGATCCCACAGGATCCGGCCGGTGGTCTCGGCGGGCCCGAGCCGGACCGTCCCCCCCTCGAGGACGAGGCTCTGGCCGTTCTCGACCCGGAACACGGCTTCGGCCGGCATCCCCCAGGCTGTGGCCAGTCGGGCGAGGCTGTCCAGGTGGCGGAGCTCTCCGTGGACCGGCAGGAGGTGGCGGGGGCGGGTGAGCTCGAGCATCCGCGTCAGTTCGCTGGCACATCCGTGGCCCGACACGTGGACCCCGGCGCCCTCGTCCCAGTGCACCCTCGCGCCCTGGCGAAGGCAGCGGCCGATCAGGTCGTCGATGGGAGCCTCGTTGCCCGGGATGCGCCGCGCGGAGAAGACCACGTCGTCGCCGGGCTCCACGCGGTACCGCGGTTCCAGCCCGCGGGCGACTCGGAAGAAGGCGCTGCCTTCTTCTCCCTGGCTGCCGGGCAGGAGAACCGTCTGGCGGTGCCGGGGCTGCCGGTCCAGGTGCCTCTCGGGAACCAGGTCGCCGGGTGCTGGGTGAACGTGGCCGAGTCGCCGCGCAACCTGGACCGCCGCGCGCAGGGTCCGGCCGAGAAGGGCCACCGTGCGGCCGGCTTCGCGGCTCGCAGTCAGGACCTGCTGCACCCGGTGGGCGTGGCTCGAGAAGGTGACGATGTAGACGCGCCCCCGGGCGTTGCCGAGGATACGACGCAGCGCGGCGCCCACTGCGCGCTCTGACGCGCCGACCCCCGGACGGTGGGCGTTGGTGCTGTCGCAGCACAGCAGGTCCACGCCCCGCGAGCCCCAGGCCGTCAGTGAGGCCTCATCGGTGGGGATGCCGTCCACTGGGGAGGGGTCGAGCTTGAAGTCGCCGGTGTGGAGGACCGTTCCTCCGGGCGTCTCCAGAGCGAGGGCCGCTGAATCCGGCACGGAGTGGGCGACCCGGAGGAAGTGCGCCCGCAATCTCCCCACGCCGACGCTCTCGCCGACGCCGACGCGGTGCAGCAGGCCGCGAGCGGAGGGAAGCTCCTCCCGCAGTCTCCCTTCAACGAGGCCGAGGGTTAGCGCGGTGCCGTACACCGGCTGGGGAAACTCCCGGAGCAAGTGCGGCAGAGCGCCCACGTGATCGTCGTGGCCGTGGGTGAGGAGGATCCCTCGAAGCTTCTCCCGCCGTCCGCCCAGGTAGGAGAAGTCCGGCACGAGGCAATCCCCCCCCGTGCCGGGCGCGGGGAACAGCAGACCGCTGTCGACCACGACCAGATCGGTGTCGGACTCGAGCGCGAGGGCGTTGAGGCCGAACTCGCCGAGTCCGCCCAGGGGGATGAGCCGCGCCGTGCCCAAGGCGTCAGCCGGGGCTTGGTGCGGAGCAGGGGTGGTGCGATCGCTGATTCATGGGGCCTCTCCAAGAGTCGCGCCCGTTATACGGTTTTCCCTTGCGCACCGTCAACGCTTCCGCTATAAACTCACGTTCTCTCGCCGCGCGAGGAGGCGACGTCGTTATTTCTCTCAGCCCCATCGGAGGCCGAACCGCCATGAAGAGCTATATGGCGACACCTGAAACCGTGGAGAAGGAGTGGTTCGTCGTCGACGGCCAGGGCCAGACCCTGGGGCGGCTCGCGAGCCGCATCGCCATGGTCCTTCGCGGGAAACACAAGCCCACCTATACACCCCACGTGGACGCCGGCGACTTCGTGATCGTCGTCAATGCGGACAAGGTGCGGCTGACCGGGCGAAAGCTCGACCAGAAGATGTACTACTGGCACAGCGGATACCCCGGTGGAATCAAGGGGCGAACCGCACGCCAGATGCTCGACCGCAAGCCCGAAGAGGTGCTTACGCGCGCCGTCAAGGGCATGCTCCCCAAGAACGTGCTCGGTCGACACATGCTCCGCAAGCTGAAGCTGTATGCGAAGCCCGACCACCCGCACCAGGCCCAGCAGCCCAAGCCGCTGGATCCGTAAGAATCGGAGACGATCATGGCCGACACCACGCAGACCACCGGCAAGCGGAAGACGTCCATCGCCCGCATCGTCCTCACCAGCGGCGAGGGTGCGATCGTCATCAACCAGAAGCGGAGCCTCGAGGAGTACTTCCCGCGGGAGTCACACCGCCGGTCCGTGCTCGCGCCCCTGGCGCTGACGGAGCGGACGGGCCGCTACGACCTTCGGATCAATGTCCGGGGCGGCGGTCCCACCGGGCAGGCCGAGGCCATCCGGCACGGCATCGCCAAGGCCCTTCTGGAGGTGGAGGCCGATCTTCGGCCGCTCCTCAAGAAGGCCGGACTGCTCACCCGCGACTGCCGCATCGTCGAGACCAAGAAGTACGGGCACCACAAGGCCCGCCGCAGCTGCCAGTTCTCCAAGCGCTGATCGCGCCGAGTCTCGACGTGCGAAAAGGCCCCGGACGGGGCCTTTTCGATTTCGGGCTGCCGTCGCCACCCTTCGGAGGGAGGAATCGCCATGCTCTCAGTCGGCATCATCGGAGCCAGCGGATACACCGGCGCCGAGCTCCTGCGCTTGCTCTACAATCACCCGCAGGCGCGGGTGGACCTCATCACGTCCCGCAAGTATGCCGGAAAGCCCCTGGGGGAGTGCTTCCCGAGCCTCGGCGGCTGGGACCTGACCTTCGAGAGCCACGAGGACGAAGCGGTGCTGGCCCGCACCGATGTGGTCTTCACGGCGCTTCCCCACCAGACGAGCATGGACGTCGTGCCGCGGCTCTTGGAGCGCGGGAAGCGGGTGATCGACCTCTCGGCCGACTTCCGGTTCAACGACGCCGCTGTATACGAGGCACACTACGGCCCCCACGCCTGCCCGGAGCTCCTCGCAGAGGCGGTTTACGGCCTCACCGAGGTACGGGGTGCCGAGGTGGCCCGCGCGCGTCTCGTGGGTAACCCGGGCTGCTATCCGACGAGCGTGCTCCTGCCGCTTCTGCCGCTGCTGCTCGAGAAGGCCGTGTGCCCCGAGGGGCTCATCGCGGACTCCAAGTCGGGCGTCTCCGGAGCGGGTCGCGAGGCCAGCCTGGGGACCCTCTACTGCGAGGTGAACGAGGGGTTCAAGGCGTACAAGGTCGGGGGGCACCGGCACACGCCCGAGATGGAGGCCCAGCTCTCCCGGACGGCCAGCGCGCCGGTGCGCCTCCTCTTCACGCCGCACCTCGTGCCCATGGACCGCGGCATCCTCTCCACGATCTACGCGGTGCCGTGCGAGGGTGTGACGGCGCAGCGGGTAGCGGAGATCTGGCGGGAGTTCTACCGGGACGCGGCGTTTGTGCGGGTCGGCAAGGGGGATGCCCTCGCCAGCACGGCTTATGTTCGGGGGACCAACGGGTGTGTCCTGGGGGCCGTGGATCAAGCGGAGCGGGGGCGGATCGTCCTCCTCTCGGCCATCGACAACCTCGTCAAGGGGGCCTCGGGTCAGGCGGTCCAGAACATGAATCGAATGATGGGGTGGGACGAGGACCTGGGGTTGCGGGCGATGCCCCTGTTCCCCTGAGTCGGACATCCTGAAGCCGTGAGTCGCCGGGGGTGGCTCACGGCTTCACGAACGTGATCTCCTTCAACCCCCGCATCTCGATCTGGTAGTTCCCGAACTCGGTCGACCCGGTGCACAGGAGGGCGCGGGAAACCGTGCCCTCCAGCGTCTTTGCCCCCTGCACCTGGATGCTCGCCTCCACCTGGTCGCCCTTCTCCGCGCCGACCCTCGCCCGCACGATCTTGTCGAAAGGGACCATGATCGTTCCCTCCCCCCGGCCCATGGGGAGGAACGTCCTTCCATCACAACTGAAGAAGGCGACCCGCGTGGCGACACCCCGCCGGTCCAAGAGGTCGGCCGTGTATTTCTCCTTGGGCCGGGGGATGGTGTCGGAGGTCGGTGTGCTGCCCCCGCCCATGGCGAGGAGGAGTGGAGCTGCTAAGAGAAGAAGGGCGGCGGTCCCTAGGCGTGTTGAACCACGCATCGCGTTCCCCCGACGAGGTCGGTGTGGTGTCCGGGCTGCTGGAGGGATGGTTCCTCCAGCAGCCCGGGCCATCGTTCTAATGGCAGTTGTGGCAATTGCCCGGCGGGTTGTTGTACAGCCGGTTCGTGGCGTGGCACTCGTTGCACACGCTCCCCGAGCTTTCGAACGCCGCGTGCGCGGGCGGGTCTCCGCTGAGGTTTTCGCTGACGTGCGCGGGTCCGGTGGGCGACTTGTTCCCGAGCGGCGTGAAGTGGCACGTGTAGCAGCTCACCCCTGCTGTGCCGCCCCGGAAATCGCTTCCATGGCACGGCGCGCACGACCCGAGATCGGTCGCGGCTGCGAGGCCGTGGCGAGTGGCGCTCTTCTTGTCCATCCAGGGCTGGCCGGAGTGGACGGCGTGGCAGTCGACGCACACGACGGTGGGTGAAGCGTTCCCGTACTTCACGTTCTCCTGATGGCAGGCGTTGCACACGACGCGGAATGTCACGAACGTGAAGTGAGTTGGGAAAGTGGGATGGGTGGATCCGGCCGGGAACTTGGCACCGCCGGTCCCGAAGTGACACTGGAAGCAGCTCACCCCCGACGTGCCGCCCGTGTAATCACTGCCGTGGCACGGCGCGCACGAGGTCAGGCTGGCTGCGGCTGAGAGCCCGTGGAAGGTGGTGCTCTTCTTGTCCATCCAGGGCTGTCCGAGCGGATGGAAGGCGTGGCAGTCGTGGCACGCGGCAGGGCCGTTGCCGAGGCCCCGGGTGATCGTGTGGCACTGGTTGCACACGGCCTCGTACGCGGCCAGCCCGCTGTGGCTGGTACCGTGTGTCCAGGTCACGCCGGCGGGTACCTTGGTTCCGGTGGGCCCGAAATGGCAGACGGCGCAACCCGGGATGCCGTTCACGGTGGTCGTGCCGTTGGCCGCGTGGCACTCGGTGGTGCAGGTGGTCTGGGTTGCCGTGGTGCTCGCCACGGTGGTGTGCGTCGACACCCAGCGGGAGGGGTGAAACGGCCGCGGGCTCAGGTACCCGCCGCCGTGGCAGGCGGTCGTGGCGCCGTCGGGGTTGGTGAAGCTCGCAGAGAAGCAGCTCGGCCCCGCGGCGCTGCTGCCGCCGTGGAGGTCCGCGCCGTGGCACAGCGCGCACGCGACCGTGAGGTTCCCCGCGGTTCGGTGCGACAGCCGATTCCCGTCCTGCCCCTGCCAGTTGGTCGCGTGGGCGGTCCCCTGCAGATGACAGGTCTCGCAGCCGCTCGCCAGGGTGCCCTGCGGGACGTTGAACCGCGGGTTCCGCCCGGCGCCTCCGGTGGGCGGGGTCGCATGACACTGTTGGCAGAAGGTCAGGTCCGCCTTGGCGGTCGGCCCGTGGACCGAGGCCGCGGCGAAGCCGTCCGCGTGCACGTTGCCCGGGCCCCCGACGTGGCAGGCCTGGCTGCCGACGCTCGCGGAAAAGCAGCTCGGCGCGCCGGTCAGCGGTCCGTCGCCCGGACCGTCGGTCTTGTGGCAGATCGCGCAGGCCGCAGGGCGGTTCCCCGACGTCCGATGGGACACGACCCAGTTCACCGAGGAAGGCGGCGGTGGGTGGGCCAGCGCGACGGGGTGGCAGGTCGCGCACGAGACGCCGGTAACGTAGCCGTTGAAGTCCGGCGCGCCTCCGGGCGTGTCGTGGCACTTCTGGCAAGCGACCAAGTTGGCTTTTGCTCGATTCGGGTGCTGGCTGAAGAAGCCGACACCGTGGTAGTCGAAGCCGTGGCAGCCCGAGGTCGAACAGTCGGTGAACTGCGGCCCGAGATTGTAGGACTTCGTGAGCGTATGACACGTCGTGCAGACGGCCTGCTGGGCCGAGGTGAACTCGTCCTTGGCCGCGTGGTTCGTCTTGGTCGTGCCCGTGCCGTGATTCCACGTCGTCACCGCGACCGGCACCTTCGCGCCGGAGGGGCCGAAGTGGCACTGGTTGCAAAAGGTGTTCGGATCGTGGCAGTCCTGGCACGGGAAGATGTTGACGTTATCGCCGTGGAAGGTGGATCGGGTCGGATCCAGCCACGCCTGGCCCAGGACGTGGGGAGCAGTTCCGGGCCCCTGGGCATGGCAGCCCCGGTCGTCGAAGCTCGACGAGAAGCAGCTCGGGGCCTCCGGCAGGGTCCCGGCGCCCGGACCGTCCGTCTTGTGGCAGATGCCGCAGGTGGCGGCCCGCGTTCCGCCGGCGCTTCGGTGAGAGACGTACCACTCAGGAGTGGTCACCGGTGGGGGTGGGTGAGCGAGCGCGTCGGTGTGGCAGGTCGCGCACGCCACGCCGGTCACGTAGCCGTCGAAGTTGGGCGGCGGCGTGGGAGTGTCGTGGCACGCCCGACACGCGGAAAGGTCCGCATGGGCCGCGGTCGGGTGCGCGTCTTGGAAGTCCGTGCCGTGATAGGTGAAGCCGTGGCAGCTCGAGACGGAGCAGTCGGTGAACTGAGGCCCGACGTCGTAGGACTTTAGCAGAGCGTGGCACGCGGCGCAGACGGTCTGCTGCGGCGCCGTGAAGCGGTCTGCCGCCGCGTGGCCGGTTCGCGCCGCGGCGTGCGTCCAGCCGGTCACGCCCGCCGGGACGCGGCTGCCGGTGGGGCCAAAGTGGCACTCGGAGCAGAAGGTTGCGGGGTCGTGGCAGAGCGAGCACTCGAGCACCGCATCGTTGCCGTGGAAGCTCGCGCTTTTCACGATCCACTCGCGGCCGAGCGGATGGGGTGTCGGGGGCGCGCCGTGGCAACTGTGGCACACGGACGGCTCGTTGCGGAACGCCTTGGTGAGCGTGTGGCAGCGGTCGCAGACGGCTCCGAGGTCCTTCAGTGTGGTCAGATCGTGGGGGATCACGCCGTGGGTATAGGTGACCCCGGCCGGTACTCGTTGACCCTCGGGGCCGAAGTGGCACTGAAAGCACTTCCTGGCCAGTTCGTGACAGTCCGTACAGGCGAGCGACCCCAGCGTCTGGGCGCTCCCGTGGAACGTCGGGCTCGCGCGGTCGAGGAATGCTCGCCCCAGCGCGTGGGGCGTCCCGATCGCGGTGCGCTGGTCGGAGCAGGAGGCCAGCAGGAGGCCGGCGAGGGGTGCAAGGAGCCACGCGGCGGTCGTCCGTCTCATCTTCCGTTCCTTTCCCAGCTACTTCCCGTGACAGTCGGCGCAGATCGTCGAGGACTTCGGGTTGCCGTGGCACCGGAAGCACGGCGTGGGGTCCACGCGGCCGTCGATGCGGTGGCGCGAGAGGTAGTCGCCGCGGTGGGGTGTGCGGCGGTAGGAGTCGGTCGGGCTCTTGTTCGAGGGCTTCAGCTCCACGTAGTTGGCGTGGCAGTCATTGCAGAAGCTCTGGGCGTGGCACATCTGGCAGAGCCGCTCGGCCTGACGGGCCTCGCCGCGGTGGCCCCCCTCTGCGAAGGCGGTGGTGTGGTCGAACCGCTGGTACACGACCGGGTCGCGGCTTCCCTGGTGGCAGTCGGCGGCGGAGCACAGCGGCCGGCCTCGGCCCAACTCCTCGGGGTGCTCGCGGGGAACCACGTAGCTGCTCTTCAGGGCGGCACAGCCGCCCAGGATTACGCAAACAACGATCGCGGCGGTTCTTGTTCGTCGCGGCATCGGACGCTCCTCTCGCGCAAAGTCCGGTGGCATCCCGAAAGCTCCCATCGTCTCGGCGCCCCTACTTCGCGCCGAAGGAGTACTGGGCCGTCAGCGTGGCCCTAAGGTCCTTGTCAAAGTAGGGGTCGGCGCTGTACTCACCGGAGAGCGTCAGCTTCAGCGCGTCGGAGAGGAGGCGTGTCCCCGCGCCGAGCGAGGCGAAGGTCGAGTGGCCTCGGTCCTGGATGTCTTCGTCGTAGGTCACGTACACGGCGTCGCCCGACAGCAGCAGTGCCCCCTTCTCCCAGTACCCGTGCCCCCGCCAGAGCCAGTAGCGGTTGTCGGCGGTGCTGCCGTGCATCCGGCCGCCCTCGGCGCCCACCTCCGAGGCCCCGCCGAGGCGGTAGGTGAGGAGCCCGGCGCCGTACCACGCGGTGTCGGTCGCTTCGCGGTAGTCGTAGTGCTTCGCCTTGGCGGCGACCTCGAGCCGGTTGGGGAGGACCCAGGAGGCGCCGGCGCCGAGCGTGGTCACGATCTCGTCCGAGGATTTCAGGAACCGAAAGACCTGGGGCACCTTGTCGCCGTCTCCGAAGTACGCCCCGTAGTCGAACCGCTGAAAGGAAGGTCGCAGGTCGAAGGGGCCGAGCGCCAGCCGGGCCTCGTAGGCGTGCTCGGACCAGGCGTCGGTGGCGAGGTTGCGCACCGAGGCCCCGGTGAGGGAGACCGGGCCCGGAGGCGTGATCGACGAGTCGATCCCCAGGCGCTCCTCCTGCCTCTCGCCGTCATTGTCGGTGCGCTGGAACGAGACCCCGATCTCGTAGTAACCGCCGAAGTGGTGGGCCGCCCGGCCGCCCCAGGTCCGGTCTCCCGCGCGGCCGTTGGTGGTCTCCAGGCTCACCGGCTGACCGCCGTAGGCCGAGAGCGTGGCGTAGGGCGTCACGTCGCTGCCCACCCGGAGCCCGTCGACCGTGTCGTCGGCGACCCCCTGGAAGACATACTGGCGTCCCGCGCGGACGAAGGCGTTGTTGGCGGCCCAGGCGTACTGGAGGTAGCCGTAGAGGATCTCCCCTTCGCTCTTGTCGTCGTAGTAGCTTCCCAAGTCGTACCGCCCCCACCCGTAGGCGTGGGCCGAAAGGCCGGGTCCGTCGAGGTGGCCGGCATCGGCGCGCAGGTACTCGTAGGCCGGGACGCCCTTCTCCTTGTCCGCGCCGGCCCTCTCCTGGGAGAAGAACCGGACCACGGTGTCGGACTGGAGGCCGAACGGCACGGCGGCTCGGGCCGCGGCCGGCGGGAAGCCGAGCAGCACGGCGGCCGTCCCGCAAAGGAGGCGCTTTCTCTTCGTCATGGGGTGCTCCCTCCTGCAGCGGTCTTAAGGCGGCGCTGGGTCCGGTGTCGAGAACCCGAGCCGACGCTCGAGCGCCCTCGCAAATGCAAGCCCGGCGAAGGCTAACGGGACTTGTCAGGGCCGTCAAGTGCGCGGCCCGGAGGGAGAAAAACGGGCCGGATCCTGGTGAGCGGGGTCCGGCCCGGCGACTCCCGGCACGCCCCCGGCGCGAGACGGGGGCGTGCCTTGCCGATGCGCCTACGGGTCGCGCGTCGCCTCACTACGCAGGGCGTCGATCACGCCGCCGTTGTTCTCCATGTGGAGCTTGCTGACGTTGTCATCGTGGCAGAGGAAGCACGCCGACGAGGTCGGGCTGCTTACCAGGTCCGTGGCGTTCGGAACCGAGAGGCGGGCCCCCTGGATCTGGGCGCGGGTCTCGGCCGCGTTGCCGGTCGTGGTCCGGGTGGTCGTCAGGAGCACTCCGGCCGGAAGCTCGGCGCCGAAGGTGCCCGCGTAGTGGCATTTGCGGCAGTCGCTCGGGTCGCCTGGGAAGGTGATCTCGGCGAGGTCGTAGTAGAAGATGCCGCTGGTTCCCCGGTCTCGGACGAATTCGAAGTCGTGGGTGCGCAGGGCGGAGGCGTGAGCACCGTGGATGAGCTCCTTCAGGTTCTGCGGCGCCTCGGGGAAAATCAAGGGGTTCGAGCCGAGGGCAGCCACGGTCAACTGGGCCTGGTCGTACTCGCCTTGGCTGATCGTTCCCGTGTAGCCGGTGGGGCGCGCCGCGCCCACCGGGCCGGCATACTGCGCGGCGAGGAGCACCGGATCGACCGCCCGGCCGCTGCTGCTCAGGTTCGGGTTGTGGCAGACCACGCACACCTGCACGTTGTTCACGCGGTTGCCGCCGTGGCCTTCGAAGATCTCGTGGCAGTCAAGACAGCCGCCGGTGCCGGTCGCGACGTCGAAGAAGCCGGAGTTGACCAGCGTGCGCCGCACGGCGTCGTCCGGGGGGCCCGTAACGGCCTTGATGACGGACGGCGTGTGGCGGCCGATCGAGGAGCCGCTGATCGTCTGGCTGAAGTACCCCTGCAGGGCCACGGCGCGCATCTGGGCGCCGACCGGGAAGGCCGTCGTCGCGGCGGTCAGGGTCGCGGTGTAGGTCCCGTCCCCGTTGTCGACGAGGTTGCCCAGCTTCGACGTGCTGCCGGTTCCCGTGTAGGTGGTGCCGGCGATCTGGAGGCGGGCCAGGGAGACGCTGACCGGCTGGGCGGCGCTCACGCCGTTGCCCCTCTGGGTGTAGTCGGCCGGCGCGGTGACGCCGTCTTGGGCCTGGTTGAAGGCGAGCAGGAAGCTCGGCGCGCCGGTCAGCCCGGCCGCGGCCACGGAGCCGGTCGGGGCCAGCACCAGGGGAGTCTGGACGCCAGGGTTGGCAACCGGGTCTTCCTTCTCGATCTTGAACGTGATCGACGGCTGACGCGTCGCCGCATCCACCGTGACGCTGTTGATCGTGTACGTGAAGTTGAACAGCCCGACCGGAACGTTGGGGTTGTTCCGCGTCTTGTTCTCCGTGCGGTGGGCGACCTCGGTGTCGAAGGACATTCCCGGCCCATGGCAGAGGGCACACAGTTGATTGTTCGCCTGGGCGAAGCCCGAGTGCAGCGTCATCCCCGCCGGTGGCGGGTCCACGAAGCTGATGGTGTCGTGGCACGTCTGGCAGGCGGCGATGTAAGGCCTGGTCCTCCAGTTGTCGCCGCTCGTGCCGGTGTGGCACTTCCGGCAGTTGCGCAAATCCTGCGGGTAGGTCCCCTCGCGGAAGCTGTCGAAGACGGCGATGGCCTTGGCCGCGTGGATCTTGTGCGCGAACGGCGCGAGAGCGAGCTGCGGCACCGCGTCCGACCCTGACTGGTCGGAATTGCTCAAGTGCAGGCTCGGGTTGTGGCACACCACGCAGGCCAGGGTGTCCACCCAGCCGCCGCCGTGCAGCGCGAGCGGGTTGTGGCACTCGTTGCACGCGTCGATCGTCACGATCTCGCGGGCCGGGGCGAGCTCGACGCCGACGTTGGGCGCGAAGTCGTAGGTCTTGTTCGCCGGCGAGGAGTCCGGCGTGGCGGATACGCGCACGACAACCCGGTGGATCAGGCTGCCGTCGTAGATCAGGGGCGCGGCGCCGGTCAGGGCGTTCTGGAACACGTAGGTGTAGCTGCCGCCGCCGTTGTCGGTGAGGCCTGCGGCCGAGCGCTCGGACGTCTGGTTGCCGGGGTTGTAGTTCACCCAGGAATCGGGGTCGCCGTTGCTGCCGGGCACGAGCTTCGCGATCATGAACCGCAGGAAGGCGAGGTTGGTGGCCGAGCCTGCCGCGAGCGTCGTCAGATCGGTCGCAGTGTCGGTGACGGTGAAGTTCACGGTGACAACGTTCGACCCGTTGACCGAGACGCCGGTGATCGCGACCGTCGGCGCCGGCAGCGCCGCGGAGGCGTGCATCACGACGACGTCTGCGATCTTGTTGGTGCCGTGGCAGAAGGCACAGCTCTCGGCCGAGACCCGCGGGTAGCCCGGGCCCGCGGGCCCTGTGGCGCCTGTAGCGCCTGTGACGCCTGTTGCGCCTGTGGCGCCTGTAGCCCCGGTGGCCCCTGTAGCCCCGGTGGCCCCGGTGGCGCCGGTGGCGCCGGTGGCCCCTGTGGCCCCTGTGGCCCCTGTGGCCCCTGTGGCCCCTGTGGCCCCTGTGGCCCCTGTGGCCCCTGTGGCCCCTGTGGCGCCGGTGTCACCCTTGGGCCCCTGCGCTCCGGTGTCACCCTTGGGCCCGGTGTCTCCGGTGTCACCCTTGGGCCCGGTGTCTCCGGTGTCACCCTTGGGCCCCTGCGCGCCGGTGTCGCCCTTGGCGCCGTCAGACCCGTCGCTTCCGGCGCAGCCCGTCAGCGCGAGGCTGAGTGCCACGGCCGCGACGCCGAGCAGTTGCCAGATCCGAGACTGCTTCCTCATGGGGGCTCTCTCCTTCGGTCTGTTGGGCGACCTGTTTGTGAAACGAAGCACTAAACCATAGAACTCAAACAGCATAGCTCAAACAGCGCGACGGCACTTGGCTGGCCGGGACAGGCGGGCTGGGCCGTCCGGTGCGGAAGCTGTCGTGCAGGGTGGTCCCCTTTTCCCTGGGTTCGTCGGCCGCTGTGCCGGGTCAGATTGGTGTCAAGATGGTTATCGACGTGAACACATTCTGCCTAAAGGAGAAAAAAGTAACTGATTTCTTGCCCCATTCCTTGTGCCCCCGGCTCGCGTGATCGCGGAGGTTCTCGCCCCCGCAGAACAACGCTATCAAACGTGGACGACGCTGCAACCGAAAATCTGCAGCCGCCGAGCCTGCGCCGAAAGAATCGCACGCCCTTCGTCCGCACTGGCAGCCGTTGACGTACGTATGGGGGAGGTGGCGATCGGGTACACGATTTTGATGGAGTGGTTCTACCTTGCCAGGCGTTGTTCACGAGTTCAGAACGTTGTTTTGGCTGTTGCTCGCCGGGGAATGCCTGCGTATACTCTGCCCCTCGCGTCTACAGGGCCGTCGGTGGTGGCCGGCGCGGGCGGCCTTCGAAGCATCCGGTCCATTACCACTTTGAAGGAGGTTGGCATGGCGACGGAAACCCCCCTAAAGGACGTCTACCCCGTTCCCGAGAGCTTCCGCGCAAAGGCATGGATCAAGAGCCGGGCCGAGTATGAGAAGATCTACAAGAGATCGGTCGAAGACAACGATGGCTTCTGGGCCGAAGTCGCTGAGCAGCAGGTGAGCTGGTTCAAGAAGTGGGACAAGGTGCAGGAGTGGAAGTTCAGCAAGGACGGCGTCGATCTGAAGTGGTTCATCAACGGCAAGTTGAACATTTCGTACAACTGCCTGGATCGCCATCTGGAGAAGAGGGGCGATCAGGTCGCGATCCTCTGGGAAGGCAACGAGCCGAATGAGGACCGCACGATCACGTATCGCCAACTCTACGAGGAAGTGTGCAAGTTTGCCAATGCCCTGAAGGGCCTGGGCGTGAAAAAGGGCGACCGGGTCTCGATGTACCTGCCGATGATCCCGGAGCTCGCGGTTGCGATGCTGGCCTGCTCCCGCATCGGCGCGATCCACTCGGTCGTCTTCGGCGGGTTCTCGCCCGACGCGCTGAAGGACCGCATCCAGGACTGCGACTCGAACCTGCTGGTGACCTGCGACGGGTACTTCCGCGGCAACAAGATGCTCAACCAGAAGGCCCAGGCCGACGAGGCGCTGGCCAATTGCCCCAGCGTCAAATCGTGCATCGTGGTCAAGCGCCTGGGGCCGGGCAAGATCCAGACGAGCATGACCGCTGGCAGGGACGTCTGGTACGACGAGCTGCTGGCCAAGGCGAGCGCCGACTGCCCGCCCGAGCACCTGGACGCGGAGGACCCGCTGTTCATCCTCTACACCTCGGGCTCGACCGGGAAGCCCAAGGGCGTGATGCACACCACGGGGGGCTACCTCGTTTACACCTCGTACACCCACAAGCTCGTCTTCGACTACCACGACGGCGAGATCTATTTCTGCACTGCCGACATCGGGTGGGTCACGGGCCACAGTTACATCGTCTACGGCCCGCTGTGCAACGGGGCCATCAGCCTCATGTTCGAGGGCATCCCGAACTACCCCGACGCGGGCCGCTTCTGGGACATCTGCGGCAAGCACAAGGTCGACACGATCTACACCGCCCCCACGGCGATCCGGGCGCTGGCGGCCCAGGGCGACAAGTACGTGACCGAGCGGCTCGACAAGCTCGCCACCGTAAAGCTCCTGGGTACGGTGGGAGAGCCCATCAACCCAGAGGCGTGGAAGTGGTACTACGAGTTCCCCGGCCGGTCCAAGTGCCCCATCGTAGACACCTGGTGGCAGACGGAGACCGGCGGAATCCTCATTACCGGCCTGCCCGGCGCCATCGACATGAAGCCGGGCAAGGCCACCACGCCCTTCTTCGGCGTGGAGCCGGTCATCGTGGACGCAGAGAAGGGCAACGTGCTCCCGGGCGTGGCCAAGGGCGCGCTGTGCATCAAGCGGCCCTGGCCGGGCCTGATGCGGGGCGTCTACGGCGATGCCAACCGCTTCCGAGACACGTACTTCATCCAGTACGACGGCTTCTACTTCACGGGTGACGGCTCGGACCGCGACGCCGACGGCGACTACCGGATCATCGGCCGCATCGACGACGTCATCAACGTCTCCGGCCACCGGATGGGCACCGCCGAGGTCGAGAGCGCCCTGGTGCTCCACCCGCAGGTCGCCGAGGCCGCGGTCGTCGGCTGCCCGCACGAGATCAAGGGCCAGGGCATCTATGCCTACGTGACGCTCAACGCTGGCATCGAGGGGACGGATCAGCTGAAGAAGGACCTCGTGGCCCTCGTCCGCAAGGAGATCGGTCCCATCGCGAGCCCCGACCACATTCACTTCACGCCCGCCCTGCCGAAGACGCGGTCCGGCAAGATCATGCGCCGCATCCTACGCAAGATCGCGGCAAACGAGGTGGACGGCGGGTTTGGCGACACCTCGACGCTCCTCGACCCCACGGTGGTCAACAGCCTCGTGGACACCCGACTCAACCGAGGCTAGGGGGCGCGAGCCTCCCGCGCGGAGCCCGCACGCAACAGCACCACGGCCGGCCCGGAAGGGCCGGCCGTTCTTTCCAGAGGCCGCGATGCCCCCGACCGGCGTCAACGACCCGTCGTCCTACTACGCTGGGGAGAGCCACCCGAGCCTCTTCTGGGAGCTCACGATCTGCCAGTGCCTGGAGAGCCTGGAGAGCCCCTACCAGGCGGCCCTGCGGACCCCGGAGCGGTACGGAGAGATCCTGGCGCGGGTCCTCCGGGAGCAGGTCGGCCTCGACCCGGGCTGGTCGGTGGTGGAGGTGGGCGGAGGCACCGGCAGCTTGATGGCCGCGCTGCTCGACGCCGTGCCGCTCCGCACCGTGACGATGGTGGATCTGAGCCCCGCGTTCCTCGGCCGGCAGCGCGCGGCGCTCGAGGGGCGGTCCGGCCTCGAGTTCGTGCAGTCCGACGCGGCGGCGTTCGTTCGGGGCCTCGGGCGATCCGTGGACCTGGTGATCAGCAACGAGAACATCGGGGACTTCCCCACGGCCGTGGGCCTCTCGCGGGACGACGTCGCGATCGCTGGGGCGGCTGGCGGGGCGGACGACCCGGTGACCGGGAGAGTGGCGGAGCTGGTTCGCCGCTACGGGCTGGACCTCTCCGGTGCGCCCGAGACGTTCGCGTTCAACCTGGGGGCCGTCGAGTACCTCGAGGCGCTGGCGCCGGTCGCCCGAACCGTGTTCCTGAGCGAGCACAGCTCCGATTCGGAGGTGCCGGAGCCCTTCGCCGGATTCATCGCCGCGCCGCCGTCCGACGGCTACCCGCGGCGGGTGCCCCTGCGGGGCCACGACGAGTACACGATCCGGTTCGGCCACCTCGAGCAGGTGGCGCTGCGATTGGGGTACCGCGTCCGGCGCCTCCCCTTGATGGCGCTTCTCGGTCTACGCGACGATGACGGCGTCCGGACCATGGTGCGCTGTCCGAACCGCCTGTCCGAGACGGCGGAGATCGTCCACGAATTCTTCTTCCATGTGGCGGAGTACCAGGTGCTCCTTCTGACGAGGTGACGCGGATGAATCCATTGTGGGAGGCGCTGCGAGACCCGGAGGCGACCCCGCCCCAGTTCGAGCTCCCAGCCTGGATCGCCGCGGCGCCGTTCGAGCGGCTGTGCGGCATCGAGATCCTGGAGGCGGGAGCGGGCCGCGCGCGTCTTCACATGCCCTTTCGGGTGAAGCTGGCCCAGGGGAGGGGGCTCCTCCACGGCGGGGCGCTGACCGCGTTGGCCGACACGGCGGTGGCCATGGCCATCAAGAGCCTGCTCCCCGAGGGCACGCACTTCGTGACGACGGAGCTTTCGCTGGAGTTTCACGGCCCCGTGACGCGGGGCGGTGTGGAGGCGCGGGCCGAGGTGAAACGTTTCGAGGGGCGGGACATCGAAGGAACGGCCGAGGTGTACGCCGAAGGAGACCGGCACGTCGCCACGTTCCGGTCGAGATTTCGCATTGCGCGGCGTGCTCCACCCTCGGCGAGCGAGGGCTAGATGTTCGAGATCTTCGAGCCGGTCGAGGTGGCGACCCTCACGTTGCGGAATCGCATCGTTCGCTCGGCGACCTGGCTGGGGCTCGCGGGGCGCGGAGGCGAGGTGACCGATGCCCTGGTGAGCCGCTACGAGGAACTGGGCGCCGGCGGGGCGGGGCTCGTGATCGGCGAGTACACCTTCGTGAGCCGCGAGGGCCGGCACCGGCCGGGCATGACGGGCGCGCACGAGGACGACCGGATTTCCGATCTGACCCGCTGGGCGTCCGCGATCAAGAGGGGTGGCGCGGCCGCGGCGCTCCAACTCGTGCACGCGGGGGGGCAGACCCGGTCAGAGTGGATCGGAGACACGATCCCGGTGGCGCCGTCGTTGGCCATCAGCCCCCAGTACAGCGAGACGCCCCGAGAGCTCTATCGGGAGGAGATCACGCGAATCCTCAAAGCCTTTGGCCAGGCGGCCCGGCGAGCGAGGGAAGCCGGGTTCGACGCCGTCCAGATCCACGCGGCCCACGGATTTCTCGTCAATCAGTTCCTCTCGCCGCTGACGAACCTACGGGGCGACCGGTACGGCGGCGACCTCCGGGGGCGCTTCCGGTTCCTCCAGGAGGTGGTGGTCTCGATTCAGCTGGCGGCGGGCGCCGACTTCCCGGTGCTGGTGAAGCTCAACGGGAGCGACTTCCTGCCGGGAGGCTTCGATCTCGGCGAGGCCTGCGACGTGGCCGAGTGGCTGAGTCAGCGGGGGGTGGCGATGATCGAGGTGAGCGGAGGCACACCCGGGTCGGGACCGCTGAAGCCGGTCCGAAGGGGAGTCGCGCCGGGACAGGGGGAGGCCTACTTCCGAGACCAGGTGGGGGCCATCAAGCGCCGCGTGGCGTGCCCGGTGGCCCTCGTTGGAGGCCTGCGGAGCCTCGAGACCCTCGAGGAACTGCTCGCCTTCGGCGAGGCGGACCTCTTCAGCCTCTCGCGGCCGCTTCTGTGCGAGCCCGACCTGCCCAGGCGCTGGCAGTCGGGGGACCGGGCGCCGTCGCGGTGCGTGGCGTGCAACCGGTGCTTCGAGTCGGCCCGGTCGGGCCTCGGGGCCGCCTGCGGGAACGAGGAGGCGAGGTCGCGCCCCTGAGCGGCCGACCGCCGTGTTGCGCCGCTCGGCACGCGCAGTGACGGTGCCGCCTGGAGGTTGACCCGGGACACGGGAGGTGCGCGATGAAGAAGCGTGTGGCAGCTCTTCGGATCCCTGAGACGCGCCCGCAGGAGCCCGTGTGAGGGGATTCAAGACCGCAGCGTTCGAAACGCCATAGAACCGCCGCCCGAGGACGTTGAGGGAAGGTCTCACGACCGAGGGTACCGAGTTCGCCCGCCCAAAGCCGCCCCGGTTCTCCGCAACCTCGATGCTGCCCCCCTTTGCCTCCCCGCGTGGCCTCCGAGCCGACGCGCGACGCCCCCCCCGCCTCCTCTCTCCGGGTGCGCGGACGAAGGCGGGAACGCGCCCGCCGCCTGGAGGCAACTCCGTCGCGCGGGTTTCCCTTCGTCCGAGGGGGAAAGCGAAGCAGTCTCACTGCATCTCTAGTGTTCCATGAAAAATCGACCCAACTTCAAATGGTTACAGGAAGAAAGGGCACGGGAACCGACGTTTCCTCCTTGACACTTCGGAAAGGGCCAAAGTAGCATACGCCGGACTTTGTAACGGGCTTTCACATGCGAGGCCCGCGTCCGGATCGCGCTCCCGGGAGGCCCCATGCTCCAGAGTTACGTTCCGATCCTCCTTATGATCCTCGTGGCCCTGGGCTTCGGGTTCTTCGCGGTCGGAATGTCCGCGATCCTCGGGCCGAAGCGCCCCAACCCCGACAAGCTCTCGACGTATGAGTGCGGCATGCAGGTCGACCCCGATGCCCGCCGGCCCTTCGACGTCAAGTACTACCTCATCGCGATGGCCTTCCTGGTCTTCGACGTCGAGGTGGTGTTCATGTACCCGTGGGCCGTCCGCTTCAAGTCCCTCGGCCTGTTCGGCTTCATCGAGATGCTCGTCTTCCTCGGCATCCTCCTCGTGGGGTACGTCTACATCTGGAGGAAAGGAGTCCTGGAATGGGAGTAGAGAGCCACCTCCCCCCGGTCTTGACGGTCCCGCTGGAGAAGGCCGTCGGCTGGGCCCGGAAGAACTCCATCTGGCCTGCCACGTTCGGGCTCGCCTGCTGCGCGCTGGAGATGATGGTCGCCTCGTCGGCTTCCTACGACATCGCCCGCTTCGGCGCCGAGGTGTTCCGGCCCTCGCCGCGCCAGTCGGACCTGATGATCGTCGCCGGCACGGTCACCAAGAAGATGGCGGCCATGGTGGAGAAGATCTACAACCAGATGCCCGAGCCGAAGTGGGTGATCGCCTACGGAACCTGTGCCTGCTCCGGCGGGATCTTCAACACATACAACACGGTGCAGGGTGTGGACCAGTTCCTCCCCGTCGACGTGTACGTGCCCGGCTGCCCGCCTCGGCCCGAGGCGCTTCTCGCGGCCATCATCAAGCTGCAGGCAAAGATCGCGACCGAGAAGTTCTCCGACCGGCCCGACACGCAGGGACGGCTGATCGCGTAACGAAGGCCCACGGTTCGTCGTCCCCAGCGCCCGGCCGCGGCAGCCGAAGAGCGGCAGCGGCGAGGGGGGGATCCGATACAAGGGGTTACCGATGAAAGACCAGAGCACGATCGTCGAGATCCTCAAGGCCCAGTTCGGCGACGCGATCCAGGGCAGCGACGTGTTCCGCGCCCAGCTGTCGGTGACCGTGGCGCCGGAGAGCATTGCGGAGCTGTGCCGCTTCTGCCGCGACGACGCCCGGCTCGGCTTCGACATGCTCACCGATCTGACCGCGGTGGACTTCCTGCCGCGGCAGCCCCGCTTCCAGGTGGTCTACAACCTCTACTCCTTCCGGGACAACGACCGGCTGCGGCTGAAGGTCCCGGTCGAGGAGAACCAGACCCTCCCGACGGTCGAAAGCGTCTGGCGGGCGGCGAACTGGTTGGAGCGGGAGGTGTACGACCTGCTCGGCATCGTCTTCGAGGATCACTCGGACCTGCGGCGGATCCTGCTGTGGGATGGCTACGTCGGCCACCCCCTGCGCAAGGACTTCCCCCTCCACGGGATTCCGCAGAAGGTCGTGTACCGCTAGCTCCCGTTCCCGGAGCGAAAGGGGCACCCGGACGGGTGCCGCAGGCGCCGGCCCCCACCGGGGCAGGTCGGAAGGTTTGAGGGAGGCATCATGGCGGAAACCCGCAACATGGTCGTCAACATGGGCCCGCAGCACCCGGCCACCCACGGGGTGCTCCGGGTGGTGCTCGAACTCGATGGCGAGACGGTCGTGAAGGCGACCCCTCACCTCGGACACCTGCACCGGGGCCTGGAGAAGCTCGCCGAGACCAAGACGTACCACCAAGCCCTGACCCTCACCGACCGGATGGACTACACGGGCGCGCTCCTGAACAACCTGGGCTACAGCCTGGCGGTGGAGAAGCTCCTCGGCATCGAGGGCGAGATCCCCGACCGCGCGAACGTGCTGCGGGTGTGCCTGTGCGAGCTCCAACGCATCGCCGGCCACCTCCTGTGGCTCGCCTCCCACGCCCTCGACATCGGCGCGATGACGGTCCTCTTCTACTCGTTTCGGGAGAGGGAGACGGTCCACGACATCCTGGAGCAGGCCACGGGTGCGCGCCTCACCCCGAGCTTCATCCGGGCGGGCGGGCTCGCGCAGGACGTGCCGCCGGTCTTCTTCGAGAAGGCGAAGGCCTTCGTCAAGGAGTTCCCGGGCCGCGTGGACGAGTACGAGCGGCTCCTGACCAACAACAAGATCTGGCGGTCGCGCACGGAAGGGATCGGGATCCTCACCAAGGAGCAGTGCGTCCAGTACTCCCTGACCGGGCCCGTGCTCCGGGCGGCCGGCGTGAAGTGGGACCTGCGCAAGGTCCAGCCATACTCCGGCTACGAGACCTACGACTTCGAGGTCCCCACCGGCACGATCGGCGACGTGTTCGAGCGCTACCTGGTCCGCCTGGCCGAGATGCGCCAGGCCATCCGCATCGTGGACCAGGCCCTCCAGCGCGTGCCGCCGGGCCCGGTGATGCTCGACGACCCGCGCTTCACGCCCCCTGCGAAGCAGGACGTGTACGAACACATCGAGGCGCTGATCCGCCAGTTCAAGCTCATGAGCGCCGGCTTCAAGGCCCCGGTGGGCGATGTGTACATGAGCGTCGAGGCCACCAAGGGCGAGCTCGGCTACTACCTGGTGTCGGACGGCACCGAGAAGCCCTGGAGGTTCCGGGTGCGGCCGCCGTGCTTCATCAACCTCCAGTCGCTGGAGGAGATGTGCGTGGGGCGCCTCGTGGCCGACGTGATCGCGGTGATCGGTTCTCTCGACATCGTCCTCGGCGAGATCGACCGCTGAGGGCTCGGACGGGAGCGAGGAGAAGCATCGATGGGTGATCTCGTCTTTTCGAGCTGGGGCGGCAAGACCGTCGACAGCCGCAACGGTACTGCCGAGGGGCCGGACGGCGTCGCCCTGCCCAAGGCGCTCTCCTCCGGGACCCCGGTGCTGGGCCTCATGGGGTGGGACGGCCTGGCGGTCTGGGACGGCGGCGTGAACGTCGTCGACCTGGCGCGGGCCTACGCCGAGGGGTTGGTGAAGAACTCCTGCGGCCAGTGCGTTCCGTGCCGCATCGGGAGCAAGGTGGTCTTCGACGCCCTCGACCGGATCTGCCAGGGCAAGGGCGAGGCGGGCGACGTCGAGACCGTCGAGCGTCTCGCGGGCCGGATGCGAAACCAGGCCATGTGCGATCTGGGTCAGTCGTGCGGAAAGGCCTTCCTGGATTTCGTCGGCAACTTCCGCGGCGAGCTTCAGGACGCGTTGGCTCGCAAGAGCCCGATCCCGAAAGGCTCCTACCGACTGAAGGTGACCGCGCCGTGCAAGAGCGCCTGCCCGGCCCACCTGGACATCCCGACTTACGTGGAGCTCGTAAAGAAGGGGATGTTCCTCGAGAGCCTCGACGTGATCCGGCAGGACAACTGCCTGCCCGGCAGCGTGGGGCGGATCTGCGTGCGGCCGTGCGAGTTCAACTGCCGCCGCCAGAACGTCGACGGCCCGATCCAGATCAAGTTCCTGAAGCGCTTCGTCGCGGATTACGAGATCGAGCGACGACGCGAGCCGTGGCTGCCGAAGCCCGTGATCGACAAGGAGAAGGTGGCTGTCATCGGCGCCGGGCCGGCCGGGCTCTCCTGCGCGTACTTCCTCATTCAGATGGGCTACGACTGCACCGTCTTCGAGGCCCTGCCCGAGCCGGGCGGCGAGGCAGCGGTCGGCATCCCCGACTACCGTCTGCCCCGGGCGATCCTGCGCCGCGAAGCGGACCTGATCGCCGCCATGGGCGTGAAGATCCGCTACAGCACGAACATCGGCACGGACATCCCCTTTCAGGACCTCCTGAAGGGCGAGTACAAGGCGGTGTTCCTGGGCGTGGGCGCCCGCCTCGGGACGGGCATGGGGATCCCGGGCGAGGACAAGACCGCCCAGGGCTACTTCCAGGGCGCCGACTACCTGCGGGACATCGCGCTGGGCAACCCCGTGTTCGTCGGGGAGCGCGCCGTGGTCGTGGGCGGCGGCAACGTGGCGATCGACTGCGCGCGGATCAGCCCGCGCATCGGCTACAAGCACGTGACCATCGTCTACCGGCGGACCGAGAAGGAGATGCCGGCGGACCGGGTGGAGATCGAGGATGCCCACGCCGAGGGGATCGAGTTCGCGATCCTGACCAACCCCACGCGCGTCGTCATCGAGAATGGCAAGGTGACCGGCGTCGAGGTTCTCACGATGGAGCTCGGCGAGCCCGACGCCTCGGGCCGGCGCAGCCCTGTCGAGGTCCCCGGCTCCGAGCACGTGATCCCGACCGACGCGGTGATCATGGCCATCGGGCAGGCGATCGACCTCTCGTTCCTCCCGAGCGACGGACCGGTCAAGGGCACGAAGAAGCAGACCATCGTGACGCAGGGTCTGAACAGGCTCGCCGGGGTTCACAACGGCGTGGGGATCTTCTCGGGCGGCGACTGCGTCTCCGGCCCGCTGACCCTCATCGCGGGGCTCGCCGGCGGCAAGGAGGCGGCCTTCCAGATCGACCGGTTCCTCCGGGAGGAGCGGACCGAGCCGCTGGAAGAGTGGGTGATGAACGAGTACGTGGCGCAGTTGAAGCCGTACGACCCCAAGGAGGACGTGGGCGTGCCCGCCACCACCGAGCCGGCCCACATCCACCACGTCCCGGTCGGGGAGCGGATGGGGGACATGCGGGAGGTGGAGATCGGCTTCACCCACGAGGAGGCCATCGCCGACGCGAGCCGGTGCCTGCGCTGCTACCGGATGCTCGTGGTAGCGGTCAGCGATCAGCTCTCAGCTGTCAGCTAGAGCCGGACAGAACTCGATCCTGGGTTTTTTGAGCTGAGTGCTGACAGCTGATGGCTGACAGCTGATCGCCAAGAGGGGTTCCATGATCAACCTGACGATCGACGGAACAGCGGTGAGCGTCCCGAAGGGGACGACGATCCTGGAGGCGGCGCGAAGCGTCGGGATCCGCATCCCGACCCTGTGCTGGCTCAAGAAGCTCTCGCCCATCGGCTCGTGCCGGATGTGCGTGGTGGAGGTGGAGGGGTACCGAAAGCCCCTGACCGCGTGCGACACGCCGGCCGGGGAGGGCCTGGTCGTCCGCACCCAGTCCGACGAGCTCCATGCCATGCGCCAGGACGTGCTGCGGCTGCTCCTGGTCCGTCACCCCCTGGACTGCCCCGTGTGCGACAAGGGCGGCGAGTGCGATCTCCAGGACCTCACCTGGGAGTTCGGGATCACGGTGCAGGACTTCGGCACCGAACCCTTCCGGCGCGACGTCCCCACCTACATCTCGCCCTTCGTCAAACAGTGGCCGGACCGCTGCGTGCTCTGCGGCCGCTGTGTCCGGGCGTGCAAGGAGGTCAAGGGCGTCGGCTGCATCCAGATCGTGGACAACGGGTTCCACTCGTACATCGGGCCGGTGTCGGGAGTCTCCTGCATCTCCTGCGGTGAGTGCCTCTCGGTCTGCCCCGTCGGAGCCCTGACCGACGGCGTGCTGGAGAGGAAGGCCCGCACCTGGCAGTCGAAGCGCGTGCCGACGACCTGCGGGTACTGTGGCGTGGGGTGTCAGCTGGAGCTCAACGCCCAGAACGACAAGCTGATCCGGGTGACGACGACGGACATGGACAAGGGTCCCAACTACGGGAGCCTGTGCGTCAAGGGCCGGTTTGGCTGGGACTTCGTCAATCACCCCGACCGGCTCACGCAGCCCCTGGTGCGCAAGAACGGCGAGCTCGTGGAGAGCACCTGGGACGAGGCTCTCGGGCTCGTGGCCGGCAAGCTCCAGGAGATCAAGGAGGCCCACGGCCCGGACGCCTTCGGCGCCTTCTCGAGCGCCCGGTGCACGAACGAGGACAACTACCTCTTCCAGAAGTTCGTCCGAGGGGTGATCGGTACCAACAACATCGACCACTGCGCCCGGCTCTGACACAGCGCCACCGTGGCCGGTCTGGCCACAAGCTTCGGGTCTGGCGCCATGACGAACTCCATCGCCTGCGTGGAGAAGGCCAAGGCGATCCTCGTCATCGGGTCCAACACGACCGAGAACCACCCCATCATCGGCGACCGGGTCAAGCGCGCCGTGGTGCAGAAGGGCGCGAAGCTCATCGTCATCGACCCCCGCAAGATCGAGCTCACGAACTACGCGAACGTCACGTTGCAGGCCGAGCCGGGCTTCAACATCCCGGTGATCAACAGCCTCATGCACGTGATCTTGAAAGAGGGGCTCCACGACGCGGCCTACATCGCGGAGCGGTGCGAAGGGTTCGAGGAGTTCTCGGCGTCCCTCGCGGAGTTCGCGCCGGAGCAGGTCGAGGTGCTCACGGGGCTCTCCGCCGACTCGATCCGCGAGGCGGCCCGGCTCTATGCCACCTCGAAGCCGGCCTCGATCCTCTACTGCATGGGCGTCACCCAGCACAGCCAGGGCACCGACAGCGTGAAGTCCCTGGCCAACCTCGCCATGCTCTGCGGCAACGTGGGTGTGGAGGGCGGCGGCTTGAACCCCCTGCGGGGCCAGAACAACGTGCAGGGCGCCTGCGACATGGGCGCGCTGCCGAACGTCTACACCGGCTACCAGCGGGTCGACAACGAGGAGGAGGCGGCCAAGTTCGAGGCGGCCTGGGGCCGAAAGCTCTCCCGCACGCCCGGCCGCACCCTCACCGACATGGTCCACGAGGTGCTGGAGGGGAAGATCAAGGCCCTCTACGTCATCGGCGAGAACCCGATGATCACCGACCCGGACCTGACCCACATCGAGAAGGCGTTGTCGACCATCGACTTCCTGGTCGTCCAGGACATCTTCCTGACCGAGACCTGCATGAAGGCGCACGTCGTCCTTCCGGCCGTGTCCTTCGCCGAGAAGGATGGGACCTTCACCAACACCGAGCGCCGGGTGCAGCGGGTGCGGGCGGCCGTGGCGCCCAAGGGCGAGGCGAAGCCCGACTGGCAGATCATCCAGGAGATCTCCGGCCGGATGGGCTACAAGATGGGGTACGCGAGCGCCCGCGAGGTCTTCGACGAGGCGGCGGGCCTCACACCCAGCTACGCCGGCCTCGACTACGACCGGATCGACCGGCAGGGGATCGCCTGGCCCTGCCCCACGAAGGACCACCCGGGCACCCCCGTCCTCCACACCAACGGCTTCACACGGGGCAAGGGGCTCTTCTCGGCGATTGCGTTCAAGGGCTCCGACGAGAGGGCCGACGCCGACTACCCTTTCCTTCTGACGACCGGACGGGAGCACGCGCACTACCACTCGGGCACGATGACGCGGCGGTGCGGCCGGATCAACGACTGCTTCCCCGAGGGGTTCATGGAGATGCACCCGGTGGACGCGGCACGGCTCGGGCTCGCGACCGGCGACTCGGTCAAGGTGGCGTCGCGCCGGGGCCAGATCACCACCAAGGTGAAGGTCATCGACCGGACCATGGCCGGCACGGTGTTCCTGAGCTTCCACTACTCCGAGTCCCCGGTGAACGTGCTCACCAATCCGGCCCTCTGCCCCACGGCAAAGATCCCGGAATACAAGGTCTGCGCCGTCAAGGTGGAAAAGGTCTAGGGGAGAATCGCGATGCTCGATTTCGTGCTCGTGTCGGTCATCAAGGTCATCGTCGTCTTCGCGGTGCTGATGCTCATGGTGGCCTACTCCACCTGGCTCGAGCGCCGGGTGCTGGGGCGGCTGCAGGTGCGCTGCGGGCCGAATCGGGTGGGGCCCTTCGGACTCCTCCAGCCCATCGCCGACGGCCTCAAGGGGTTCTTCAAGGAGGACATCATCCCGGCCAACGTGGACAAGGTCCTCTACGTGCTGGCCCCGGTGATCTCCATCGTCCCCGCCATCGCCATCGTGGCCGTGATCCCCTTCGGTGACAAGATCCACCTCCTGGGCCGGGAGATCCCGCTCGGCATCGCCGACATCAACGTGGCGCTGCTCTATGTCCTGGGCCTGGCCGGCCTCGGGGAGTTCGGCGTCATGCTCGGCGGGTGGAGCTCCAACAACAAGTACGGCCTCCTGGGCGCGCTTCGCACGAGCGCCCAGATGATCTCCTACGAGCTCGCGATGGGGCTGACGCTGATCAGCGTGATCATGGTGAGCGGCAGCCTGTCGCTTCGAACCATCGTCGAGAATCAGGCGGCCAACGGGTGGAACCTCTGGCACCAGCCGATTGCGTTCATCCTGTACCTCATCTGCGGCCTCGCGGAGATCAACCGCACGCCCTTCGACATGCCCGAGGCCGAGAGCGAGCTCGCCTGCGGCTTCAACATCGAGTACTCGAGCATGAAGTTCGCCATGTTCTTCATGGCCGAGTATGCGCACATGATCGCTCTGGCGGGGATCACGACCTGCTTGTTCCTGGGTGGCTGGCACGGGCCCTTCGGGCTCGGATCGAGCGTTGCCTGGTTCCTCGTGAAGGTGGTCGCCCTGGTCTTCTTCTTCATCTGGGAGCGCGGGACCTTCCCGCGGCTGCGCTACGACCAGGTGATGCGCCTGGGCTGGAAGTTCATGATGCCCGTGGCGCTCCTGAACCTCCTGGCCACGGGCGTCTTCTACACCGTGATGGCGTGAGCGCCGGGGTGCAGGGGCGCTGGAGTTTCCGAGCGGATGCGCGCGGCGGGGCAGGCCCCGCCCCACACAGAGAGGGTTCCCATGCCCGTTGAAAACAAGCGCCTGTCGCTGTTCGGGGTGCCGCTTCCCCTGGTCAAGGGGCTCGCGTTCACCCTCAAGACCTTCTTCACCAAGCCCATCACGTACCAGTATCCGGAGCAGAAGCGGGAGCCCGCGGCCCGTTGGCGCGGACTGCACCGGCTGAAGAAGGACGAGAAGGGCCTCCTGAAGTGCGTGGCGTGCGGCCTGTGCGAGGCGGTGTGTCCGGCCAACGTGATCACCGTGGAGGCCAAGGAAACCCCGGACGGACGGCGCTTTCCGGACCGGTTCGTCGTCGAGGTCACCCGGTGCATCTTCTGCGGGTACTGCCAGGAGGCGTGCCCCAAGGACGCCATCGAACTGACCACGAACTACGAGTTCTGCGGATACACCCGGGAGGAGTTCCACCTGGGCCGCGACGTGCTGGCGAAGACCTGAGGAGGAGGCGAATGGCGTCCTACGTGATCGACTGGCAGCTCGCCTTCTTCTTCGTGTTCGCCGCGGTGGCCGTCGTGGCGGCCGTGGGCGTGCTCGCCTGCCGGAGCCCGCTCCACTCCGCCCTGTGCCTGGTCGGGACCATGGTGGCCCTGGCGGCGATCTACCTGCTGCACCACGCGGAGTTCATCGCCTTCGTGCAGATCATGGTGTACGCGGGTGCGGTCATGATGCTGGTGGTCTACGTGATCATGCTGCTCGACATCAAGCACGAGGAGGAGCTGCGCAGCCGCCTGACGGGCACCAAGGTGTTTGCGGTGCTGCTCGGGGCGGCGCTTCTCCTGGCGCTCCTCTACCCGCTGGCGGCGCGGCTGACCGGCACGGCGGGGACCATGACCGCCGCGGCCCTGGCCAAGACCGGGAGCGTGGAGTTCCTGGCCGACCAGCTCTTCGGGCCGTATCTGCTGCCCTTCGAAGCGGCCTCCGTGCTTCTGACCGTGGGGCTGGTGGGCGCGGTGGCGCTGGCGAAGAAGAAGCTCTAACCGGTCCGGGACCAGGGACAAAGGACGAATGCCATGATCCCTTACGAATACTCGCTCACCCTCTCCGCCATCCTCTTCACGCTGGGCATGCTCGGTGTGGCGGTGCGGCGAAACGTGATCGTGCTCCTGATGTGCGTGGAGCTGATGCTCAACGGCGTAAACCTCGCCTTCGTGGCGCTGGCCGACCACCTGCACAGCGCCGAGGGACTACTCTACGTGTTCTTCGTCATCACCGTGGCGGCGGCCGAGGCGGCGGTGGGGCTGGCGATCGTCGTGTCGGTGACCCGCAGCCGAAAGACCGTGTACGTGGACGAGATCAACCTGCTCAAGGGTTGACGCTCGGCGGGGCTGGCCCCGCCGAACAGCCGGACTGCCCTGGAGGGAGTGTCCATGCTCGAGTACATCTGGTTGATCCCGTTCTTCCCCATGGTGGGGGCGATCGTGAACGGCGTGTTCGGGAGGCGTTTCCCGAAGCCGGTCGCGTACACCATCGCCTGCGGGTCGATCTTCGCGTCGCTCCTCGTCACCGTCGGCGCGTTCCTGGCGCTGCGGGGACTGCCTGCCGAGGCGCGCTTCTACCAGCTCACGGTCTACGAGTGGATCGCGGCGGGTTCGACGAAGATCGACCTCGGCTACCTGATGGACCCGCTCTCCTGCGTGATGTGCCTGGTGGTCACGGGTGTGGGGTTCCTGATCCACGTCTACTCGATCGGCTACATCCACCACGACCCGGGCCACAACCGCTTCTTCACGTATCTGAACCTCTTCTGCTTCGCCATGCTGACCCTGGTGCTCGGCTCGAACTTCCTGGTCCTCTTCGTGGGCTGGGAGGGGGTGGGGCTCTGTTCCTACCTCCTGATCGGGTTCTGGTTCGAGGACGCCGCCAAGGCCGCGGCGGGCATGAAGGCCTTCATCGTCAACCGGATCGGCGACTTCGGATTCCTGATCGGGATGTTCCTGATCTTCCAGAACTTCGGCAGCCTCGACTTCCACACGGTCCTGGCGGCCGCACCGATGAAGCTCGTGGCCGGCGGGACCCTGGTGACGGCGATCACCCTGTGCCTGTTTGTCGGCGCCACGGGCAAGAGCGCCCAGATCCCCCTCTACATCTGGCTCCCGGACGCCATGGCCGGCCCCACGCCGGTGTCGGCCCTGATCCACGCAGCCACCATGGTGACGGCCGGCGTGTACATGATCGCCCGGTCGAACGTGCTCTACTCCATGGCGCCCATGACCATGGCCACGGTGGCCACGGTCGGCGCGGTCACGGCGCTCTTCGCCGGCACGATCGGCCTGGCGCAGAACGACATCAAGAAGGTGCTCGCGTACTCGACGGTCTCCCAGCTCGGCTACATGTTCATCGCCATGGGTGTGGGGGCCTACGTGGCCGGCATCTTCCACCTGATGACCCACGCGTTCTTCAAAGCCTGCCTCTTCCTCGGGTCCGGCTCGGTCATCCACGCCATGCACGAGGAGCAGGACATCCGCAACATGGGGGGCCTGCGCAAGTACATCCCCCACACCTTCGCCACCTTCCTGGTCGCCACGGTCGCGATCGCGGGGATCCCGCCGCTCGCGGGCTTCTTCTCGAAGGACGAGATCCTCTGGAAGGCGTGGTCCGGCGGGTTCCGGCTCCAGTGGGCGCTGGGCTTCCTCGGCGCCGGCATCACGGCCTTCTACATGTTCCGGCTGGTGTTCCTGACCTTCTTCGGCGAGGAGCGGATCGATCCCCACGTCAAGGAGAAGGTCCACGAGTCGCCGGCGACCATGGTCGTCCCGCTCTACGTCCTGGCGGCGCTGTCCATCGTCGGCGGCTGGCTCGGGTGGCCCGCGGCCCTGGGCGGCGCCAACCACTTCGAACAGTGGCTGGAGCCCGTGCTGGTGCACGAGGCCCCGGCGGGTGAGGGGTCGGCCCACGCGGCGCAGATGGCCGGCACGGTGAGCCTCGGGCCGAAGGCGGCCTGGGCGGCGGCCGAAGGGGGGGGCGAGGGACACGGTGCCGCCGCCGAGACGAGTCACGAGGGTACGGCCCCGGCCGAGGGGCACGGTGCCGGTGCCCACCACGATCCCATGGAGTACACGCTCATGATCGCGAGCGTGGCCTGGGCGCTGCTCGGCATCCTCACCGCGTACATCTGCTACCTGCTCAAGCCGGGCATCCCGAAGGCGGTGGCCTCCCGCTTCTCGGCGATCCACCAGATCCTGCTCAACAAGTACTACGTGGACGAGGTCTACTACGGCGTGTTCGTGAACGGCTTGATCGGGCTCTCCAAGTGGTGCTGGTCCTTCGTGGACGTGATCATCATCGACGGCGTCGTCAACGGCGTTGCCACGCTCGTTCGGGCGGTGGGGAACGGGTTGCGCAAGGTCCAGACGGGTCAGATCCAGGCGTACGCGCTCTCGATCGTCCTCGGCGCCGTGCTCCTGGTGGCCTACTTCGCCCTCGCGTCCGCCTTCCAGGGTTAAGGAGGAACCGCGATGGACTTTACCCAGATCCCCATCCTGAGCATCCTGACGTTCCTGCCGCTGGTGGGCGGGCTTGCGCTGCTGCTCTTCCCGAAGGCAAACGTGGGCGCCATCCGGGCCTGGACGCTGGTCGTGGCGCTCGCGGACTTCGTCCTGAGCCTGCCGCTGTGGTTCCAGTTCAACCCGGCCGAGGGCGGCATGCAGTTCACCGAGCGCGTGAGCTGGGTTCCGAGCATCGGCATCAGCTACCTGCTCGGGATCGATGGCATCAGCCTCTTCCTCGTCCTCCTGACGACGTTCCTCACGGTCATCTGCGTGCTGTCCTCCTGGTCGATCGAGAAGAGCGTCAAGGAGTACATGTTCTTCTTCCTGGCCCTGGAGACGGGGATGCTCGGCGCGCTCGTCGCGCTCGACCTCTTCCTCTTCTATGTGTTCTGGGAGGCGATGCTGATCCCGATGTACTTCCTCATCGGGATCTGGGGCGGCAAGGACAAGATCTACGCGGCGCTGAAGCTCTTCATCTACACGATGGTCGGCTCGGTCCTCATGCTGGTCGCGATCCTGTCCCTGTACTTCCTGAACATCAAGGCGGGCAACGCGCCCACCTTCGACCTGCTGAAGCTCTACCAGCTCCCGATCCTCCCGGCCGTCCAGTTCTGGCTCTTTGCGGCGTTCGCCCTGGCGTTCGCGATCAAGGTGCCCATGTGGCCGCTGCACACCTGGCTGCCCGACGCGCACACCCAGGCGCCCACGGCGGGCTCGGTGATCCTGGCGGGCGTGCTCCTGAAGATGGGCACCTACGGCTACCTGCGCTTCGCCATGCCGCTCTTCCCGAACGCCACGCAGCAGCTCACGCCCTTCATGATGGTCCTGGCGTGCATCGGAATCGTCTACGGGGCGTGGGTCGCCATGGTGCAGACCGACGTGAAGAAGCTCGTGGCGTACTCCTCGGTGTCCCATCTGGGCTACGTGATGCTCGGCCTGTTCGCGATGAACCCGCAGGGCGTCGAGGGGGGGCTCTACCAGAGCCTGAACCACGGCATCTCGACGGGCGCCCTGTTCCTCCTCGTCGGCGTGATCTACGAGCGGCGCCACACCCGCGCCATCGCCGACTTCGGCGGGCTCGCCAAGTCCATGCCCAACTACGCCGCGGTGTTCTCGATCATCACCCTGAGCTCGATCGGCCTGCCGGGTCTGAACGGCTTCGTGGGCGAGTTCCTCATCATGGTGGGCTCGTTCCTCTCGTCGAAGCCGGCGGCCATCGTCGCCGCGGCCGGCGTGATCTTCGGCGCCGCGTACATGCTGTGGATGTACAAGCGGGTCTTCTTCGGGGCGCTGGACAACGACGCGAACAAGAGCTTGCCCGACCTGACGAAGCTCGAGTGGGGCTACCTCCTCCCGATGGTCTTCATGGCCTTCTGGATGGGCCTCCACCCCGGCGACTTCTTGCGGAAGATGGATGCCTCGGTGGCGCTCTGGCTCCAGAGCGCGGAGACGAAGCGGGTGGCGTGCCTGGCGCTGGAGAAGGCGCCGGTAGCGGCGGTGCAGGCGGCCTCGGTCCTTGGCGTCGCGTCGCCCGAGGCTCCGGCCGCCCTTCCGACCGTGGAGGTCCCCACGCCGCCGGAGCCCACCGTCGGTGCCCCGCCGGGCGTGCTCGGCACGAAGCCGGTGAAGTAGGCTGGGCGGCTGGGCAGTTGGGCGGCCTCGAGCGCCGGTGCGTGCTATACCGATATTGTTCTGCCTCGGTGTTCCTGTTCTCGCGGACTAGCGGCTTAGCGGCCTAGCCGCCCAGCTCCCTAGCGTCCTTAGCGGAGGCGACTCCATGACCTTCCCGATGTCGGATCTGAACCTGCTCGCCCCTCACATCGCCCTGACGGCCGCGGGGCTCCTGTGCCTGCTGGCCGAGGTCTTCGGGCCCAAGGGGCGCCGGGGCTACCTGACGTACCTGAGCCTCGCGGGCATCGTGGTGGCGGCGCTGCTCACGCAGGCGAACCTGCCCCAGAAGGGGCTCGGCTTCTCACGGATGCTCGCGGGCGACGCCTTCGCGGCGTTCTTCTCCATGGTGATCTTCGTGGTGGGCGCGCTCACGGTCCTCGTCTCCGATCACTACCTGTCCGACGAAGAGCGAAATCACGGCGAATACTACGCGCTCGTGCTCTTCTCCATGGTCGGCATGCTCCTCATGGTCGGGGCCACGCACCTCATCGTCTTCTTCCTGGGCCTCGAGACCATGTCCATCGCCATCTACGCCCTGGCCGGGTACCTGCGCACCGGGGACAACGCCGAGTCGAGCTTCAAGTACTTCGTGCTGGGCGGCTTCTCCTCGGCCTTCCTCCTCTACGGCATCGCCCTCCTCTACGGTGCGGTCGGCACGACCCAGATCCAGGACGTCCTGGCTTTCTTCAAGGCCCAGCCCACGCTGACCGCGTCGCCGCTGGCCCTGGCGGGCGTGGCGCTGGTGCTCGTCGGCTTCTGCTTCAAGGTGGCCGCGGTTCCCTTCCACGTGTGGACCCCCGACGTCTACCAGGGCGCGCCCACGAGCGTGACGGGCTTCATGGCCACGGGCGTGAAGGCGGCCGCCTTCGCCGCGTTCCTTCGAGTCTTCCTCACCGCGTTCCAGGCCCAGACGGGCCAGTGGAGCCCGCTCCTCTGGGTGATCGCGGTCCTCACGATGACGATGGGGAACCTGGCGGCGCTGCTCCAGACCGACGTGAAGCGGATGCTCGCCTACTCGTCGATCGCCCACGCGGGCTACCTGCTCGTGGGTCTGGTCGTGGGGACACCCGCTGCGACCTCCGGCATGCTCTTCTACCTCCTCTCCTATGCCTTCATGAACATCGGTGCCTTCGCCTGCGTGATCATGGCCGGGCGCAAGGGGCAGGAGAACACCACCGTCGAGGGCTGGGCGGGTATGGGCCTGAAGTTCCCGATCCTGGGGCTCGCCATGACGGTCTTCATGTTCTCCATGGCCGGCATCCCGCCCACCGCTGGCTTCATCGGCAAGTTTCTGATCTTCAAGGCCGCGATCAGGGAAGGCTACGTCTGGCTGACGATCCTCGGGGTGCTGAACTCCGCGGCGAGCGTCTACTACTACCTGCGCGTGACCGTGGTGATGTATTTCAAGGAGCCCGCTGAAGGGGCGCAGCCGATCGAGAGGATCCGGGCATCCTTCACGACCGGCCTGGCCGCGGTCGTGGCCGGCGGCGCGGTGCTCTACCTCGGCGTGACGCCCGCGAAGATCGTGGCGATCGCCGAGGCGGCGGTGAAGTTCCTGACCTAGGCAGGACCGGGGTCGAGGGGGTCGAGAAGCACCCGACACGGGGCCCGGAGGGGCCCCGTGGGCGTTGGGCCACCGGCGTTCGGCGGCTCGGCAGCCGGCTGCCGACGCGCGCGTCCTTGACTCGCGGCGTCCGAGGAGGGTAAGAAGGCCCGGTCCAACGCAAGACCGCGGGGGTGAGCATGGACGGAACCTGGCACCATCGCGCGGGCGCAGGCAGCCGCGCAGACCCATCGGCCACTTGCACCGAACGTCGGTGGGGTGGCCGTTGTTCTTTGGGCTCCACGCGAGCCCAGCCCTGCGACCTCGCCCCGCTCCCCGGCACGCACACGTTCCGATCCGGTTCTCTTCCAGCGGCTCGGCCGGAGAAAGGAGGCAGTCCGATGCCCGTCTACCTTTGTTGGTGGCCCAAGGACGACGTGTCCCTCGTCCCCTTCACCTTGGACGACGACGGCTCGCTTCGGGTCGATCCATGGGGCGAGCTCACGCGCCGGGAGATCTACGAGGTGGCGTACCCCCGGGCTCGAGGCCGCGCTGTCCAAAGAGTTCGCCAAGGGTTGGGAGCCGAACGGAGGCCCCTACCCGCGGTCGGCCGCAAGGGCCGACGCGAGGAGCGGGCGGGTATAGGGGCCCGGCCCGGTGGGGCGAGGCGGCGTCCCTGGCGGGCTACAGCCGGTTATGTTGCAGGCAACATAGCTCGCCCTTTCGCCATACCATGTCGGACGCAACATAGACACCTGTGGCCTCGGAAATATGAAGATCGTCTATCGGGCCGTGCTTATTCCATAGTCTGTACCAGTCAACCAGTTCGCCAAGCGTTGTGTCTCGGGTACACACTCGGGTTTTGGCAAACTCCTTGTAGCTGTCTTCCGAAATCTGGACCACATGCGAAGTAAAGGCCACATAACAACTATTTGAACCGGACTTGGGATCCGGCATCGTGCTTTTCCTTTCTGGCTTGGCGGCCCAAGCCGGTTAAACAGGCGTTAGAGGTTACAAACCATGACTGATCCATTATCACTCATTGCACTGGGCGCAGCGGTTGGCGGCGCGGCAGGAAAGTTTGTTGAAAAGGCATGGGACTCGGGCGAAAAGTGGATCACCGTATATTTTGCCGATCACCGCCCCAAAGCTATCGCCCAAGCTCAGGCGAACTCAGCGAACTTCTTAAACGCGTTGGCTAAGCGCGTGAAGTCTTTAGAGGACCGCGGCGCCGTTTCTAAAGAACAGATTGAGTCAGCCCAGGAGCATCCGGATTTTTCGGTTGCGCTCCAAAAGGCAATGCTCACCGCCGCACAGACTGAAGATCCTCAAAAACATCAACTGCTCGCTCGGACGCTTGCAGACCGCCTTGGCGCCAAGCCCGAAGGCATGCGTGCAATGGCAAGCAAGATCGCGCTTGACGCCATCGGTTACATGACCCCTACGCAGTTGAAACTACTCGGACTTATCGCAGACCTACTGTATGTGAACCTCAATTCACCCCTGCCTCCCCCAGCCTATCGGCACTGGTTTGAGAGTCGCTTTTCTCCGTATGCCGCACTATCGTTCACGGGTCTAGATTTGCTGCACCTTGAGTCACTGTCGTGTCTCAAGCACACTCCAATAATCACAAGAGACTTGGCGGCAATTCTTTCGAAAAAGAATTCCAGCTTGTATGAGCCAGCGATGCTTGAGTCTCCATTAGGGGCGCACATTAAGGCCCTTTGGCAACAAGGACTCCAAGCTGTTGATCTAAGTTCCGTGGGGCAGCTTGTTGGAGTGTACGTTTCAGACCTTCTCACTGGCGGCAACACATCATTCACGGGTTGGGACTGATGACCTCTAACAACCGCCTCCACCAGACTGGCGACACACATGGTTGTGCGCTCCGCGCCCCTTACTTTAGTGGCGCCAGCGGGTGAGGCAGGCGTTCGGCCGGATAACAATACAATTCACCGATAGAAAAGTCGTGAGATGAACGAAGAGGAAACACGAAAAGCGATCATGCCCCCGTTGGGGATCGTTGAACCCCATGCCCCTCTCCTGAGGGTCCCATCTGATGAGCAGTTGCTGTACAAGATAATGAGTGCCGAAAACCTTCTCCGTTCGATCGCCAGCAGCTACATTCATTTCAACCGCGTCGATAGCTACACGGACTTTGCGGGTGCTGACCCTCACGATGGGAAACAGCTGCCGCGGGACGAGGAGGCAAACGCACGCGCAAAGTTCGAAAGAGCACCCGACTACTCTGCGGCGAACTACTACGATCAATCTCGCGCACGAACCTACGCTTGTTGCTTCTCTACGGAAAACTCAGACTTCATATGGAAGAACTACGCAAACAACAGCGACAAAGGCAAGATATGCGTCGTCTTGGCCTTTGGCTCCCTGCGCGCGACGCTCAACCAAACTCTAGCGCCTGGGAATGCTGGGCTCGAATATAATGGCATGCGTTGCCACCAGATCTTTTCCATCAACTATGGAATGGTTGAATACGTAGACAGGGCTACACATCAAGCCAACGCGCCACATCTCCCAAATCCTATTGTGTATACGTATTTGAAAGACAAGAGGAAGTTCGCAGATGAGAAGGAGCTCCGTATTTCGTTGTCAACTTTTGGCACAGGCCAATTTGCACTCAAGGACGGTCGCATGATGCAGTTTCCGCCAAGTCTGCATCTTGCTTTCGACTACAGAGCTGCAATGGCGGACAGCACGATCCAGGAGATACTCTATGGGCCGAATTCTGACGCCGACTTTCTCAAGGCAGAATTTCACAAGTTGGGCATCTCGACAAAGGAAGGTCATCCGACGTGAAGCGCCGAACCAGCAAATGAAGCGGATGGCTTCGCCACGCGCTTATTTGCGCCGTTGGGCCAAAAAGAATCAAGGAGAACGAAATGTTTAAGAGACTCGCATTGACCGCTTTGATCTCCACTTTATTTGCTGGTTGTGCTTCAGTACCAATGCAGGGCATGGAAAGAACCGCAGCAGCACAAAGATTCAATCCTCCATCAGAAGGAACTTCTGGGCTATACATCTATCGTTCTGGTAGCTTTGGCGGGGCCTTAAAGAAAGATGTATGGGTTGATGGAAAATGCATCGGAGAAACCGCACCGAATGTTTTTTTCTATGAAGAAGTTGAAGGCGATAAAGAGCATAAAATTTCCACAGAATCTGAATTTTCCCCTAATGACCTGCTGGTTAAAGCTAAGAGCGGTATGCTTTATTATATCCGACAATATATAAAGTTTGGGGTATTTGTTGGTGGTGCTGGCTTAGAACTTGTTGACGAGGAAGAAGGCAAGAAAACTGTGAGAGACTTAAGGATGGCAACAAAAGGCACGTGCAGCAAATAGCATAATCGGGTAGGCGGGAGCTTTGAACTCCCGCCCCCCACACCACCGAGCATGCGGGTCCGCACTCGGCGGTTCCCCATCGCAGGATAGACGGTCCCTCTTGAGTTCCCTTTCACGCGTAGCCGTGGGCTTTCATCCACAGGATCGAGCGGGGGGAGATCTTTCGGGACGATCAGGACCGGGACCGGTTTGTCGAGCGCCTGGGCGAGTTGGTGGAGCACACGGGGACTCGCCTCTATGCCTGGTGTCTGCTCTCGAATCACTTTCACTTTCTGGTGCGCCGGGGCGATCAGCCTCTCTCGGTGCTCATGCGACGGCTCATGACGGGCCATGCGGTGCGTTTTAACCTTCGCCACGGTCGATCCGGGCATCTCTTCCAGAACCGCTACAAGAGCATCGTCGTCGAGGAGGAGGAGTACTTTCTCCAGGCCGTCCGGTACATTCATCTCAACCCGGTTCGCGTCGGGCTCATCGCGACACCGCAGGATCTTGAGGGGTTTCCGTTCAGCGGGCACGCCGTGCTCATGGGGCGTCGAACCGCTTCCTGGCAAGACACCGACGCGGTGCTGGCACGCTTTGCGACGGGGCGAGCAGAGGCGGCGCGTCGGTATCGGGACTTCGTCCTTGCGGGGTGGACCGAGGGACACCGCCATGAGTTCACGGGCGGCGGACTGGTGCGGAGTGCCGGGGGTTGGGAGGCGCTGGCGGGTCGCAAGTTCGACGACCGAGAGGCTGCCGATGAGCGCGTTCTGGGGAGCGGGCGCTTCGTTGAGGAGGTCTGGAAGGAGGCAGGAGAGGCCGCTCGGGAGCTTCCTTCCCGTCGGTGGGAGGAGGTGTTGCAGGAGGTAGCGCAGACGTGGGGGCTCGCCCCGGAGCAGATTGTGGGGACGTCGCGTCAGCGACGTGTGTCCTTGGCGCGGCGTGAATTTTTGGTGCGGGCGCACGAAGAGGCGAGGCTGTCGGCAGCGGCCCTGAGCAGGATCTGCAAGATCACGCATGTCTCCGTTCGGAGGGCGTTCCGCTGGCGGGGGAGACGGCACGGTAACTACGAAACTACCAACGTCCCGTCGGGACAACGTCCCGTCGGGACCTTTCTGCGAGATCGTCGGGAAGCTCGTCGAAGTCTGCAGCGATCCAAATCTTGCCGCGCAACGCGCCCGGACGCCGGTCCTCCTTGCTCCGCTCGAAGGGGACGAGCCGCGCCACGGGTTTTCCCGCCTTGCCGATGACGACGTCGTGGCCGGCCAGCACCTGCTCGATGAGGGAGGAAAGCTGGGCCTTGGCCTCCGAGATGTTGGTGATGCGCATGAAAGACTCCTCTGCGCGTGGGTCGAGAGGTACGGAGCGAGTCTGGTCTGGTGGTCAAAGCGGGAAAGGAACGGTGTGCTCAGGGAGGGAGAAGGAGAGGGGCGGCTCTCGCGACGGCGCCGCCCCTCGACGCTACCTCTCAGGGCACCCCGAGGTCCTCGAGGATCCGGGTCCAGGTCTCCTCCTGCTCAAAGAAATTGGTGTGGTGCACCTGGGCCGCGGCGTCGTACTCCTTCACCCGGGCCGCGGGCAGGGAGAATGCCGCGGTCCGGGAGACCCCGGCCGTGGGGACCACGAGGTCGTTTGCCGTTTGCCCGAAGAGCCGATCCATCACCCCGTCCTTGATCGCGTTCACGAGCCCTCCCTGGGGCTCGTAGTTGGCCTGGATCGCGAAGTACGCGGCGCCGGAGGCTGAGGGGGTGTTCAGCGTCGAGAGGAACGGGCTGCCGGGGGCCTGGTCCGCGAGGCCCGGGACATACGCCAGGCCGACCTCGGACACGTAGGCCGCGGTGGCGAGCACGCCGCTCAGCGCCACGGTGACGGCCGAGTCGGGGAGGAAGCTGACGACGTTGGCGAGGCGGTCGAGTGTCTTCGGGAGGTTCGTGGGGGATGCCAGGTCGGTGCCGCTGTTGGGGGTTCCGACGAACACGGCGCGGTCGACGTGGACGGCCAGGCCCCGGGAGAGCATTCCGGCCGGCGGGGCCTGCTCCGCGAGGGCCCGGGCCAGCAGGCCGCCCCGGCTGTGGCTCACGACGTCGAAGCGGTACTCGCCGGGCGCTGCGGCGAGCGCCGCGTAAAGCTCGGCCGCGTTCTCGGAGACAGACCGGCTGAGGGTGTGGTGGTTGAATCCGACGACCCGGTCTCCGTACGCCGCGTACAGCCGGGCCGCGGCCGCCGGTTGCGTCCCGAGGCCCGCGAAGGCGCCCGCGGTCGTGCTCGTGGTGCCGTGGAGGAAGAGGAGCGCCTTCTTCCCCTGCAGCGCGCTCCAGTCCCCGAAGGGCAGGGGCTCGGCGCCGAGGAGCTGCTCCAGGGGCCCGCCGTGGAAGCCCCGGAACGACCGGGCCGCGTCCTCCCACAGCGTGGCTGCGCCGCAGACGGCGCGACCGACCACCGGCCGCAGGAGCTTGAGGACGACGACCTTCAGGATCTTCTTCGCCAAAGGGCCGAAGAGCCCCCGGCCCACGGCCGGGCCCCGCGCCGTCGCCGACCGCAGGCTCAGGCGGTAGCGGAAGAGCTCCGGCGCGGTGACCGCCCGGGTGGAGACCGCTTTGCCGGGGGGGACCGGCTCGGGCATGTGGAGGCTGATCACGCCCCCCTCGTCCCGGTAGAGGAGAAACTGGATCTCGTCTCGCCCGGAGGGCACGTCGAGGAGCACCTCGTCGTCGCGAAGCGCCGCGGCGCCGCGGCCCCGCGCGCCGGGCGCCGCGGAGGGGGTATCCGCCTCGAGCTCGATCGTGTGGCGGTCCTCCAGGTTCGCCTCGGCCAGGGCCTGGTCGAGGAGCGTCTTCTCGCCGGTCGCCGCGCGGGTCTCGCCGGCCCGCCGCACGTCGCGCCAGACGCCATTGCCCCGAAGGCCCGGGGCGATCAGGGTGATTCCGCTTCGGTCGAGCTCGATGGGGCGTTCGTCGCCGCCCAGTCGGAAGTTCTGTTCCATGGCTCGCCTCCCTTTTCGAGACCCCCGGCCCGGAGTGCCCGCCGGCTAGGGGCAGTGAGGTCCCCGCGCGGGTTGTGCGGGGCGGCCGGGCGCGGAGCTTCGCTGTCCCCGCCCGGTGCCCCGGGAACCCGTGCGGTCAGGCGCGAACGACGCGGGCCGTCGGGTCGCCGTAGAGGACGTAGGCAAGGAACGTCAGGTTCCTCTTCTGCGCCCAGTGACTGCGGATCGCCTGCAGGGCCTCGCCGAGCGTGGCGGCGTCGGGCCCGAAGACGAGATCGTAGAACTCCCGGGCCGCCTCGCTCGCCCGCTCGTCGTTCACCGTCCAGAGCGGGGCGACGAAGGCCGACGCGCCCATCTCCAAGAAGGCGGCCGGCCAGCCGCTCATGAGGCTCAACTCCGCCCCCTGGCTGCCCACCTGGCAGGCGTTGAGGAAGACGAGCGGGTGCACCGCCCCGAGGCCGCGCTGCACCTTCTGCCGCGCCACCACGGGCGGCTGAAAGGTGTCGACGTCGTCCTCCAGGATCAGCGCGGAGAGGTCGGGGGTCTGGGCATTCATCTTCCCGTGGCACACGAAGTGAACCGCCTCGGCCTTCCCCTCCAGGAGAAACGCGCGCACCGCGTCGGAGGTGACGCCGTAGGGCCTGGCCCCGAAGGCCTCGACCAGGTGCCGGCGCTCCTCGTTGGCCCAGGGGAGCTTGGGCTCCACGTCCGTGTGCTCGTAGTCCGTGGCGAAGACCGCCAGCTCGTGCACCGGGATCGTCTGGCGCAGCTGGCAGGAGCGCGAGGCCACCCAGCGACCTACCCGGTGGCGCACCGAGAGGATCCCCGCGTCCACTTCCGGCGCCCGCTCGGCGTCGGCCACCTGCATGAGCTCCCAGGGCACGTGAGGCTCGTCGGTGACGAACTGGATGGTGTCGAGCGCGACGCCGGGTTCGGAACGGGCCAGCCGGTAGAGGGTCCAGTAGGCGTCCTTGAAGGCGGTCGGGGCGCTGCGGTAGATGAGTTCGCAGATCCCCTCGACCAGGTCCTCCTTCGCGGCGGTGAGGTCGGCGCCCACGAGCGGCTCGAAGCGGTTCTTGACGAACCCCTCGGGCCCGCCGGCGAGCCGGATCGTGCAGGCCTCGGCCGAGTAAGGGCCGAGGGTGGCGTGGGGGGACAGGAACGACCAGAGGAACTGTTCCGTGCCCTGGCTCTGGATCCGGACCAGGAGGTCCGGCGGTTCGGCGCTGGCGTCCACGCAGAGCCAGCGGCGCCACTCCGGCTCAGCGGGGATCGGGATCTCGTCGCAGGGTGCCACCGACTCGCGGGCGAGTACCTCCACGTGCCGCACCGCCTCGCCGCACCAGCGATTCTTCAGGTAGAAGTTCGCTCGCAGCGCCTCGATCCGGCGCTCGGGCGCCCCGCCGTCGGGCCCGGCCGCCAGACGGGGCACCGTGATCCTGAAGGCCGCCGGGCGGATCGTCTGACGGGCCGCGCTGTAGGTGAGTTCTCCCCACTGCGACTCCGGGCCGAAGAGGAGGTGGACGGCCAGGGTGTGCTCCTCGTCGGGGGGGCTCTCGGGCAGCGCAACCCCCCCCACGGTCTCCTTCGGCTTCTCGTGGACGAGCCGCACCGCGACGTCCAGGGTCGTCGCCTGCACCACGTGCTCCCGCGCCGGGTCGATGGACGGGAAGACGACGCGCGGCTCGGCCCGGACGAGGGTCCCCGGGGGCCCGCCGATCGTCAAATCGAGGTCGCGTGGCAGGGGCGGCATGCCGATATACGCGAAGCCGCGCGCCGGGATCCCGACGTCCCGCGCCTCAGGAGGCTTGGCATGGGTCTTGTGGGGCGGCGGTCCGCCGCCGGCGAGGTGGTCCGGCTCGAACACGGCCGCTGGCTTCCCGCCGGCCAGGGCGATCGGCAGGGCGCCGGCTGGCCACGGAGCGTTCTCGTACTCCACCTTCCAGACCACGGCAGCCGGGTCGTCGGGGACCGTCTCGACCGCTCGGGTCTCCCGGATCCAGCCTTCGAGGCGTTCCCGGAGGGGTTCTCGCCGAAGCTCCGGCCCGGGCGGCGGAGCCCCGGGCCCGGCCTCGCCCAGACGCTCCCCGACGAGCCAGTCCCGGAGGAACACGTACCAGTAGACGGTGTCGCCTTCGGCCCGCCGGAGCACGACGAAGCGCGCCGACAAGTCCCGGCGCAGCTTTCGCACGGCGGCCGCGACGGAGTCGGCGAGGTTGAGCACCACGAAGCTCGTCGACCGGAGCATCCGGGGGCCTGGGCTCATGGTTGTCTCCTTCGCGGGCGCGCTTCCCCGGGCTTCTCCCCGGGCAGGGCGCCGAGGGCAGAGGGAGAGAGTAGAGGGGTGAAAAGGGCTGTCAAGGCGAGCGGGCACGGCGCTTGGGGGACCGGGAGCTTGTAGGGTTCCGGGGGTTGACCGGGGCGCGAGCGCCGGGCCGGGTGGCGCCCGCACTCCTGCGGGTCTCGGCCGATCCCCCTCCTGACCGGCGGCCTTGGCCCTTTCGTTCTTGGCATCCTCGGGGAAATTCGGTTACGTTGCCGCCTCGCCCGCTGCCTCGCGGCGCCGGCCAGAGCATGCCGCGTTCGCGCATCTTCCGAGGACCTTCATGAAACCGCACGATCTGATCCTCGTCTCGACCTTGACCCCCCCGAAGGATGCGGGGGAGCCCGCGGTCTATGCTCCGCTTCGGCTCTCCGTCCATGGGATCCCGGCCGTGATTCCCTTTCTGCAGGCCCTCGCGGCCGGCACCCCGCTGCAGGAAATTGCCTCACGGCTCCAGGCTGCCGCTTCCTCCTATCGGTCCCCGGTCCTCACGGCCTTCTATCTCTCGGACTTCCTGCGACGCCACGGCAAGACCACGAAGGTCATCCCGTGTTACGCGACCGACAAGGAGACCTTGAGAGAGGCCCTTCTCGACGGAGCCCACGTCGTCGGGATCTCTTCGACCTGGATCGCGGACGACGCTGGCGTCGAGCAACTCCGGGAGGCCGCCTCCTATGTTCGAAGCATTGACCCCGAGATCCCCATCGTCGTCGGAGGCGTCGGCGTTCAAAAGGCCCTCCGGGCCAAGACCCTCGAGGAGACCTCTCCCGACGGCCGTCTCGGGGCGCAGAGCGCCGTACCCCCGTTCTTCTCCGACCCTTCTGTCGATGCCCCGATCTCCGCCTTCGTCCTGGGGAGTTCCGGGGAAGACACGCTCCTTCACATCATCGAAGCCGCCCGGAGCCGCAGGCCGCTGGGCGACATCCCGAACCTCTCCCTGGTCACTGCCGGCGGGTACCGCCGCACGCCGGAATCCGAGGAGCCCTGCCACCTCGACGACAATCCGATCGATTGGTCGCTCTACCCTCCCCAGCCGGAGACCCCCGTGCGCATGGGCACCGGGTGTCCTCATCACTGCCGCTTCTGCGATTTCACGGGCCTCTACCCCACGCGGCAGCGGAGCCTCGAGAGCGTAATCCAGGAGTTGAAGACCCTTGCCCCGCTTCCCGACGGTTCTCGTCGCGTCGTCTTCACCGACGACAACCTCGGCGCCTCGCGGGCCCACCTCATGGCATTGGCGAAGCGGCTCATCGGGGAGCGCGTCCAAATCTCCTGGCGTGCCTTTCTCCGCGCCGACGTCGTGGACGCCGACCTCGCCGCAGCCCTGAAGGAGTCCGGCTGTCGGGAGTGTCTCCTCGGCATCGAGTCCGGGCACCCGGACATCCTCAAGAATATGAAAAAGCAGCTCGACCCCGATCGGGCCTTGATGGCAATCCGACGTCTCGACGACGTCGGCATCGGCACGCTGAACACCTTCATCGTCGGATTCCCCGGGGAGACGGCCGCTACGCTGGAGACCACGGCTCAGTTCCTTTCGGCGATTCCCCACGGCGACACGGCAAACGCCGTCCACCGGTATTACCTGTTCCGTTTTCAGGTGGCGCCCCTGGCCGGTATCTCCACCCGGAGCCTCCGCGACCGGTTCGGGCTGAGCGGGATGTGGCAGGAGTGGTCCCACAAGACCATGAATTCGGAAGAAGCGGCGCTCGCCGTGCGGGATCTCTTCCTCTCGGTGCGCGGGCCGTCGCACGCGTACTGGGAGCTCATCCCCGAGGACTGGTCTGCCGCCAAGGCGAGGCGAGTGCTCGAAGCCCGTGATCAGGTTCAGAAGACAGCGCTGGGCGGGGCAACTCCGGACATCAAGGGGCTCCTCGCCCTGACGCTCTCCTGACCGAGAGGCACTCCTCGGGGAGGCGAAAGAGCACAGAGGGCGGTCCGTTTCTGTGTGACCGTGCCACGCGCACCCGGGGGCCGGATCGAGGGCGCCCGGAGGCGGAAGATCGAGAGAGTCAGCTCTGCCCGTGGACTTCGCGGTATTTCAGGACAGACCGCTCCTGGCAGGGGAAGGCGAGGGGGGGAATTTGGTTCAAGGGGAAGTATCGAACCTCGTCGGCGTCGTCACCCGCACGAGGGTTTCCTTCCAGGTGCCCGATCTCGAACGTGATCATCACGAGGTTCCCGTAGAAGAAGTTTTGAGCGGTCACGGCGTCCAGCAACCGCGTGACGCTCCCCGTGAGGCGAGTCTCCTCCTGGAGCTCCCGGAGCACGGCCTCCTCGATCTGCTCGTCCTTTTCGGCAAACCCGCAGGGCAAGCACCACATCCCCTTCATGGGGTGCCGGGCGCGCCGGACCAGGAGCACCTCGTTTCGGTCGTTGACGACCAGCGCGGCGGCAACGGGCAATGGGTTCTCATAGGCGACGTGGCCGCAGGCCGTGCAGATGGCCCGCTTCTTCCCTTCGATCTTCTTCTCCGTCAGCGGGCTCCCGCAGGCGATGCAGTGCTGGGGTGAGGTCGGTCGGGCCCGTTCCTCCCTCGCCACCAGGGGCTCGCGGCAGAGGAACACGGCGTCGTTCTTGTTGAACTCGACCGTCCCCTTCTCCTTCGCTTCGGCGGTAAGCGCGGCCATGATCTGGTTGAGGGCCGCGCCAACGACGTCTGGGCTGGCGTCGTAGACTTCCTTGAACAAGAGACGCTTCTTCATCTGAAGGTACACTTCGATATGAGGTATTTCCTTGCAGCGGAACACAAGACTGTTGGAAAAGGTTCTCTCTTCTATGCTTCGGAAATGCTGTTTAAGCAGTGTCTCCCCGTTTTCAGCCGAAAACGTCCAAAGAAGTTTTTGAATGCTTAGCAATTCAGGAACGCCAAGGCCGAGTGCCTCCATGGTCGAAGGTATGTGCTGGATCAACTCTTTCAGCGTCTCTTGGCTGTGAGTCACGGCAATAAAGATGCCGTGATCCGTTAGAACGCGGGCAATGTCTTTGACGGCTTCGGGGAAGAAGTATAGGGAGAAACAGGAGAATACCAAGTCGAAGGAATGCGGCGGGTAGGTCGCAAGTTCCGCTACGTCGGAGGCGTGAAACTCCCCAATGGCTCCGATCGATTCGCATGCCCGGAGGAACGGCTTCTGATACGCGTCTTGGATATCCAGACCGACGATATGGGTGTTCGGTTTGATCTTGTCCTTGAAACCGAGCGTTGAGAACCCGAAGCCGCAGCCGAGGTCGAGGATGTTCCCGATGTGCGTGAAATCGACGACCTGCAGGGCGAAGTCGCGGATGTCCTGACGGTTCGTCGAGTGCCCGAAGATGATGCAGTTGACCGCCTGGTGCAGGTCAAGGCACTGGAACGATACCTCGATTTCCTTCTCCGTGTAGACGGGCATCGCCGTGACGTGTCTCTTGCCGTGGTCGGCGCGAGGGGAGGAGCAGAATGCGGTCCCGATGTTTGTAGCAGGGGAACGACGCAGGTCAAGGACTACAAACGCATCGACGGCCCGGGGCGCCCCGAGCCGCCGGGCCTCCGGCGGACTTCTCGAGAAAGACAAACAGGGGTTGTCGAATGCCCCCCTCGGGGTTCACGATCGCGGCTCGGTCCTTCTCGGGCCGGCGGGCCGGGCCGAGGCCCGGACGTCCCGCCGAGCGGCAGGACGAAAGACAGAAAGGGACGGGTGAGAGTGCCCAGAGGAAATTCGACGGAGGAGCCGTCCTATGGGCGGTTGCTGACGACCTGCTGCGCGGTGGCCTTTGCCGGGTACTTCGGATCGTACCTGCGCATGCCGGTGGTCCCGCTCTTCGCTCGGTCTCTCGGATTTGGGCCCGCGGAGATCGGCGCCTTCAGTTCGGCCTACTTCCTGGTGGCTGGAATCCTTTCTCTTCCGGTCGGCGGGCTCTCGGACCGCCTGGGGCGACGGCCCGTGGCCGTGGGGGGGATGGCCGTCTTGACCGTGGCCTCCGCCTTGCTGTACCTGAGCTCCGGGTTCGCGGGACTGGTGGCGAGCCACGTGCTTCTCGGCGTCGGCCTCGCAGCCTTCGGACCCACCATGATGTCGCTGGCGGTGGACTGTTCTCCTCCCACGCACTTGGGGCGCACCTTCGGGTGGTACACGACCGCTCTCTACACGGGGATGAGCCTCGGACCGGCGTTCGGAGGGCTCTTGGCGCGAGAACTGGGCTACCGGCCCGTCTTTCTGATCGCGTGCCTCCTGACCCTGGCGGTTGTCGGGGCCGCGGCTCGTTTCCTGCCCGCCCCTCACCAGGGGTGTCGGGACACCCCCAGCACCGCGCGGCCCCGGGGTGCGATGCGACAACTCGTGGGAAACCCGGCGCTCCTGGGGTGCTGGCTCGCCGCCCTCGGCGGGTGCTTCGGGCTCGGCATGTTCGCCACCTTTTTCCCGCTCCACGGCCAGGAGAGGGAGCTGTCCGTGGCCCAGATCGGGCTCGCCTTCTTCGTCCAGGGTGGCTTCAACGCGGTGTCCCGCATCCCCCTGGGGCGGTGGACCGATCGGGTATCGGACCGAAGGAGTCTCGTGGTCGCCGGCCTCGCGTCGTTCGCCGCCGCGCTCGTAGGCCTGGGGGTCGCGCGCACGCTGGCGGGGTTCTTGTTCTGGTCGGCGGCCATGGGGGTGAGCATGGCCCTGGCGTTCACCTCGGTGGGCGCCCTCACCGCGGAGGCGACGCCCCCCGCCCTCCGGGGCCTCGCCATGGGAGGGTATAACGCCTGCGTCTTCTTTGGGATGATGCTCAACGCGGCGCTCATGGGACGCGTGGCGCAGGCCCAGGGGTTCGCCGTCAGCTTCTCGATCGCCGGGCTGGTGGTCGTGGCCACGGCCGCCGGATTCCTGGTCCTGACCCGGGGGCTGGCACCGAGGGCGCGAGCGGCCGACGCGGTCGGGTGACCGTCGGCACAGTAGCGTTCCTTCCTGTTCCGAGGCCGGATTCAGCGAACGGATCAGAGGGGGGAGGCCGGGGGTGGGGCGGGGGAAGGCCCCGGGGGTGAGCGCCCCCGGGGCCTCGGATGTCAGCAGAACTCCTCGACCGCGCGACTGCCCGGGCGAGGTCCGCTGTGACCCAAAGGTTGCGCCGCGGGCGACACCCTCTCGGGGAAGACGAACTCGGGGTAGGCGGACAGGCCGTGCTCCATGATATCGAGGCCCGAGAGCTCCTCCTCCTCGCTCACCCGTATCCCCATGGTGGCCTTGAGGATCTTAAAGAGCACCAAGCTCGAGCCGAACCCCCACCCGAAGGCGGCCAGGATCCCTAGGAGCTGCACGCCCACGACCCCTAAGTCAAACCCCTTCGCGTTGAAGAGACCGGCCGCCAGGGTTCCCCAGGCGCCGCACACCCCGTGCACCGAGACCGCTCCCACCGGGTCGTCCACACCGATCCGGTCGAAGAAGAGAACCGACTCCGTTACCAGGATGCCGGCCGCGAGGCCGATGACGACTGCGGAGAGGGGGGTCACGTTGGCGCACCCGGCGGTGATTCCCACGAGCCCCGCCAGACACCCGTTCAAGACCATCCCCACGTCGGGCTTACCGAACCGGGCCCAGGTGTAGTAGACCGCCGAGACGCTGCCTGCGGCGCCCGCCAGCGCCGTCGTGACGGCGATCAGCGCGATGTCGGTGTTGCCGGCCGTGGTGCTGCCCGGGTTGAACCCGAACCAGCCGAAGAAGAGGATGAACACACCCAGGGTGGCCAGCGGAATGGAGTGCCCCGGGATGGCCTGCGGCTTCCCGTTCTTGAACTTGCCGATCCGGGGTCCCACCACGATCGCGCCGGCGAGCGCCGCCCAACCGCCGATGGAGTGGACCACCGTGGAGCCGGCAAAGTCGATGAAGCCGAGGCCCTCGAGCCACCCGGCCCCCTTGTACAGCCCGCCCCAGGCCCAGCTGCCGAAGACGGGGTACACGATCGCGGTCATGAGCCCGCTGAAGAGGAGATACGCCGAGAACTTCGTGCGCTCGGCGATGGCTCCCGAGACGATCGTCGTCGCGGTCGCCGCGAAGACCACCTGGAACAGGAAGAACGCATACACCCAGGGATCCTTGGCCTCGGCGAAGTCCGACAAGAGGAAGCCCGTGGTGCCGAAGAGCCCAAGCTTCGAGATCCCGAACATGATGCCGAAGCCGACGAAGAAATAGGCCAGAGCGCCGATTCCGAAGTCCATCAGGTTCTTCATCAGGATGTTGCACGCGTTCTTGGCGCGGGTGAATCCGATCTCCACCAGGGCGAAGCCGGCCTGCATGAAGAAGACCAGGAAGGCGGCGATCAGGGTCCAGACGTAGTTCAGGTGGGTCTGGACCGTGTCGGCCGTGACCGGCGCGTCTTCGGCGCCCGCCACCCCCCAGAGGATCAGGGCGAGGACCCCGGCCAGACAGACGGCTCGTTGCGACGTTCGTTTCATGGTTCACTCCTCCGCGGGGTGAGGGGTTGAGAGGGACGCCGCGCCCGCCTTCGGAACCGTGGAGCGGCTTCCGGCGGCTGGAGCGGGCAGCGACTCGCAGACACGTGACCCGTCTTTTCAAGGTCCGTGCCATCCCGACCAACGCGCCGGAACCAGCCGATAGGAAAGGACGATGCGGTGAAGCCGGGGAGGCAAGGGGGCAGGAGGGAAAGAACCAAGACTACAAATTCGTCGTATGTTATGGCTTGGCTACAAATTTGGGGATCTGCTTACTGTCAGCCGCCCCCAGGGAAGGCCGGAGATCGTCCGGGAGCTCTTGCAGAAGACCGATCGGGCGCGACTCCAATCCCTGCACTGAGGCCGCCGCGCCGCACGAGACTCACCCCCCGTTCGCCGGCGCCTCGTCGGCCTGGCCGCTCTGGACCGCCCAGAGGTCGGCGTAGACCCCTCCCCTGGCCACGAGCGCCTCGTGGTTGCCGCGCTCCACCACAACGCCGTCGACCAGGACCAGGATCTCGTCGCTCTGGCGGATCGTCGAGAGGCGGTGCGCCACGGCGAGCGTGAGCCGCCCGGCCCGAAACTGGTGAAGGTTTCGCTGGATGATCTCCTCGGTGCGGGTGTCCACCGCCGAGGTCGCCTCGTCGAGCACGAGGATCGGCGGGTCCCGCAGGACCGCGCGAGCGAGCGAGATCCGCTGGCGCTGGCCGCCCGAGAGCTTCACACCGCGCTCGCCGATGAGGGTGTCGTAGCCTTGGGGCAACGCCTGGATGAACTCGTCGGCGCCCGCGATCCGGGCCGCCTGCTCCACCGCCTCGTGAGGTGCCTCTGGGGAGCCGAGGCAGATGTTCTCGGCGACGGTGCCCGAGAAGAGGAACGCCTCCTGCGACACGTACCCCACGTGCCGCCGGAAGCTCTCCAGCGTGAGGCGGCCCAGGGGCACCCCGTCGACCAGGACCTCGCCGGCCGAGGGCTCGTAGTAGCGAAGGAGGAGCTTGATCAGGGTGCTCTTGCCCGCGCCCGTGGGTCCCACCACCCCGAGCACCCGTCCGCGCTCGATGCGGAAGTCCACGCCGTTGATCACCGGTGGCCGGCCGGCGTACGCGAAGCGCACGCCGCGAAACTCGACCGAGGAGGGCGGGGCGACGAGCGGCGCCGCGCCGGGCAGGTCCGCGATGCGCGGCTGCGTGTCCAGCAGTTGCACGATCCGGCGCGCCGAGGCCTCGGAGCGCTGGATCTGGTTGATCAGCATCCCGAAGACGAAGAGCGGCATGACGAGCCGCATGGCGAAGAGGACGAACGTCGTGTAATCGCCGACCGTCGGGCCGACGCCCGCGTAGGTGAGCCAGCCCCCGACGCCGATCAGGGCCGCGAAGGCGCCGCCGGCGATGGCGTAGATGAGGGGGACGAACCGGGCGCGCTCGCGGGCCGCGGCGATGGCGGCGTCGCGGTACTCGACCGAACGCAGCCGCACCCGGTCGGCCTGGTGGGCTTCGGCGGTGTAGGCTTGGATGACGCCGATCCCCTGGAGGTTGTTCTCGAACACGCTGTTGATGGCGCCCACGGCCTCGCGCGTGCGCCGGTACTGGGGCTGGACCTTGGTGGCGAAGAAGCGCACCGCGATCACCGCGAAGGGGAGCGGCGCGAAGAGGAGAGCCGCGAGCCGCCAGTCGAGCCAGAGCAGGAAGCCGTAGGTGCCGAGGAAGGTGATCGTGATCCGGACGATGCTCGTCGTGGCGTCGGAGAAGAAGTTCTCCAGGTTGTCCACGTCGTTTGACAGGACGCCCATCAGGTCGCCGGTCTGGCGGTCCTCGAAGTAGGCCACGTCGAGCCGTTGCAGGTGCTCGTAGAGGCTCATCCGAAGGTCGTGGCGCACCTTCTGGGCCAGCGAATCCCAGGCGTAGTCGCTCCCGCTCTGGAACACGGCGAGGCCGAGAAAGGTGGAGAGGATCCCCAGGCCCCAGAGGACGAAGGTACCGGCCGGCACAGTCGCGCCGGTCCGGCCCGCGGCCGTGATCGTGTCCACGATCCGGCCCACCACGATCATGGGCAGCAGGTCGAAGACCCGGGCGAGGACGTTCGTGGCGAGCCCCACCGCGGCCCGGGCGCGGTAGGGACGGGCGTAGGGGAGGAGCCTCCAGAGGTAGCTGCCGAGGACCGCCGAGCGCCGCGTGTCGGATTCCGCGGGCCGACCCTCGGTATCCGCGCTCAGGGCTGACTCCTGAAGGACCTGCGAGACACCCGGAACTCGGCACCCGGCACGTGCACTTACCGGTACGCCAGGCCCACGCGCTTGCGCACGTCGGCGAGGGTGGGCGCGGCGGCGGCGCGGGCCTTTTCGGCGCCCTCTTCCAAGATCCGGAGCACCTCGCCCGGGTTCGCCAGGTAGTGGTCCCAGCGCTCCCGGTGCGGCGCGAAGGTGGTCCATATGAGCTCGATCAGCTCCTTCTTCACGTCCGAGTATTTCAGGCCCCCGGTCTGATAGCGCTCCCGGAGCGCCGCCCGCTCCTCGGCGCCGAGGAAGAGCCGCGTGATCGCGTAGAGATTGCAGGTGTCCGGGTCCTTCGGCGCCTCGACCGGTGTGGCGTCGGTCACGATCGCCATCACCGCCTTCTTCAGGGTCGGCTTGTCCGTGAAGATGTAGATCGCGTTGCCGTAGGACTTCGACATCTTCTGGCCGTCGGTGCCCGGGATCACGGCCACCTCGTCGTCGATCTCCGCCTCGGGCACGACGAAGGTGTCACCGAAGGCGTTATTGAACTTGATCGCCAGATCCCGGGCGACCTCCAGGTGCTGCTTCTGGTCCTTCCCGACCGGCACGACATCGCTCTGGAAGAGCAGGATGTCGGCCGCCATCAGCACCGGGTACGCGAACAGGCCGTGGTTGGCCGCGATGCCGCGCGCGACCTTGTCCTTGTACGAGTGGCACCGCTCGAGGAGCCCCATGGGCGTGAGGCTCGAGAGCACCCACGTGAGCTCCTGCACCTCGGGCACGTCGGACTGGACCCAGAAGGTGGTCTTGGCTGGGTCGAGGCCCAGGGCCAGGAACGCCGCCGCGGCCTCGAAGGTCCCGCGGGCGAGCGCCGGCCCCTCGGAGAGCGACGTCATCGCGTGGTAGTTGGCGATGAAGCAGAAGAGATCCGACTCGTCCTGGTACTGGATCATCTTCTGCATCATGCCGAAGTAGTTGCCGATGTGGAACGCCCCGGAGGGCTGGATGCCGGAGAGGATGCGCTTCATGCCGTGAGCTCCCGAAGTTGGCAGACCAGAGCGCAACGAGATAGCAGGAACGCGCAGCGGCTGTCAATGTCAGGAACCGTGGTCCCCGGGGACGATGCCGGATCGGGGCGATGTCCGCCCGACGGTGGCCTGGCGGGGGACCGGTACCCCGCAGGCCCCGTGGGCACCGCTCGGGGCCTCAAGTCCCCCGCGGGTTGGCCGATCTTTGGAGGGCGGGCGTTGCCGCCGCCGGGCCAGGCGGCCCCGCTGGAGTCGAACCGGGCCGGCGGCGTGGCGTCGGATGGTGTGAGCGAGCGCGGTGTTGGAGGCAACGGGGTTGCGGCGAAAAACAGAGGTCCTAACGGGCGACTTGGAGTGCGTTCACGTCCAGGTCCAAAGGAGAAGGCTGGTGACAAGCGTCCGGAAGCTCTTCGTCGTCTCGATGTTGGCTCTTCCTTTGATGGGTCTGCCCGCCTGCGGCGGTGGCGGCGGCGGCGGGGGAGACACGACCGTGCCGACGATCCCCAAGGTGCCGAGCGGCGTAACGGCCACCGCGAAGAGCGGGGAGGTTACGCTGCGCTGGAACGCCGTGGCCGGGGCAACCTCCTACAACATCTACTGGTCCACGAGCCCCGGCGCGGGCAACGGCACCGAGGTCCCGAACGCGACGAGCCCGTACGATCACAAAGGTCTCACCAACGGTACGACCTACTACTACGTGGTGACCTCCGTCACTGTCCTCGGCGAAAGCCAGGACTCCTCGGAGGTGTCGGCGACGCCTACGGCTTCGGGCGGGGGCACCGGCACCGAGTCCGGCTTCAAGAATATAGACCTGGTCTTCTCCAATGGAGGAGATTTGTGCGGCATGAAGGCGGATGGGTCCGGAAGGGTTGTCCTGAAGGCTTCCACAGCGTTTGATGGATACGACTACTTCTCCGAAATGGCCTTCTCTGCAGATGGCCAACTTGTGGCCTACACGGCAGAATGTGGCGGCAACCGGTTCATCCGTGTGATGAGTGACGACCTCGGCGACCCGACAGATCTGACGACGCGATGCAGCGCAGGCGAGGTCTACTCGAGCTCCAGCCCGGCGTTCTCGCCGGATGGAAGCAAGATCGCCTTCATCGGCGCTTATGATACCGCCACGGAAAAAGGCAGCTTCCTATCCATCATGAACGCGGACGGTACGAACCAGCACAGGGTCACCCCGCTTGCCATAGACCCCGACGTGCCGGGTGACGGATATTACAATCCGGACGAGCGTTCTCCCTCGTTCAGCGCGGACGGCTCGCTGATCATTTTCACAACCGACCGTGGGAACGGGACCCAACTCGCCACCATTCATCTGGACGGCACGAACATGCAGCGTTTCGACGGCGGCACGGCTCCCGGCGGCGGCTCCTATGCTACGGACCCTACGCCGTTCGATCCAACGGTCGACTGGTCGACCGATACGATCTACTACTCCTCTGCACGAGTCCCTGTGCTCAATAACAGGCCGAACATCTATCGTATCTCTCTTACTGGATCCGACAAGGTTGGACCATTGACCAGCTCATCGGAGCATCCCCTCTACCGCCTATCGGTATCTCCGGATGGACGCAAGGTTGCATTCACCGAAGTGGTCGGCTTTTCTGAGGCGAACATATTGCTTCTGAATCTTGATACGCTGGCTGTGACTACGATCAGCAATCCAGCGTTCTCTACGTATAACGATTACCCGGTATTTGTGAGACGCTGATTTCCATTGCTCAAATAAACCAACAAGCCGTAGCGGTTCTGACGCGGTCTGGAGTCTGCCCTGACCCAACCGGTGACCGAGCCCCCCGGCTCCGAGTGTTTCGGGCCGGGGGGGCTTCCCATTCGGGGCCCAGCAGGGCCGAATCGGTAAGGAACCCTGGCGTTCGCGCCCGCCGCTCACCCGGTGAATCCCGGGCCTGCCGGACGGTTGCCAGCGCCCGCCCCTGGCGGTAGCGTGACCAGAAATGCAGGGAGACGGCCCCGTCGCGGGCGAACGGGCCACGGCGGCTCCCGAACCCTCGCCGCCTCTCCGGCGGCCTTTACCGCTATCCGTGGACGACGCATGGTCCTGTCCGACTACATCGCGACCGAACGCATCGTCTTCCTCAAGCACCGCACGAAACGCGGCGCGCTCCTCGAACTCGTCCGCGCGACCTGTCGAACCGTGCCGGGCCTCTCCCCGGAGCCGATCTTCGAGGCCCTCTGGGCCCGGGAGCAGCTCGTGAGCTCCTGGGTCGAAGCGGGACTCGCCCTCCCCCACGCGCGGATCCCCGGCCTCAAGGAGTTCGTGATGGCCGTGGGCCGCAGCGCCGCGGGGGTGGAGTACGAAAGCGCCGACGGCCAGCCCGTGCACCTTCTCGTCATGATCCTCGGACCTGCGGAGCAAGTGGATCGGCACTTGCTCCTGCTTGCGGAGACGGCCCGAGCCCTGCGGGCGCCGGCGCTTCGCGAGCGAGCCGTGGCCGCCCGAACCCGCCGCGAGGTGCGCGACCTGATCGTCCATGGGCGGAAGGTCCAGAGCCGAGAGACCCGGCGTAAGGACGCCGCCTCGCTCTCCCGGCGGCTGGTCCGTCACGCCGTCGCCCTGGCGCGGGAGACCCGGGCCCAGGCGATCCTCATCGACTACGACGGCTTGCGCTCTCCGGCGGCGCTGCGGGGGCTCGGCGCCGAGGTCGAAGTCATCCTGGTTACCCAGGGCCGGGTGCCGATCCCGGGCCCGATCGCGAGGCGGCACCGCATGGTCCTGACTCCATTCTCGGGGTTCAGCCGGGGCAGCCAGCGGTCCCTGACGCTCTTGCTCGTTCTGTCCCAAGGGCTGCTGCGGCCGGAGGACCGGGTCATCAACCTCTACGGGCTGCCAGGCGCCGGCACCCTCGACACGCTGGCCGTCGTCGACGTCGCGCGGGAGCTTCCGTCCTTCACGCTGGCCGCCGGCGCCACCCTGCTCGGCGACATCGAGCCCCAGGTCATGGCCCGCGTCATTCAGCTGGCCTCTGATCTGGCGCGGGAAGGGAGGGAGGGGAGGCCCGTGGGGACCGCGTTCATCGTTGGGGACTACGAGCACGTGCGCGGCCTGACGAGCCAGCTCGTGATCAATCCCTTCCTCGGCTACCGGGACGAGGAGAAGAACATCCTCGACCCGAGCCTCGAGGAGACGGTGAAGGAGTTCTCCAACATCGACGGCGCATTCCTCGTCCGCGGCGACGGCGTGATCCAATCCGCCGGCGCGTACCTCCGGCCCGACCGCGCTGCGCCGAGGCTCGCCTCCGGGCTGGGGACCCGCCACGCGGCCGCGGCCGGCATCACCCACCAGACCCGTGCCCTGGCGGTCGTGGTCTCCCAGTCCACCGGCCGCGTGAGCCTGTTCAAGGCCGGGGCGCTCCTCATGGAGCTGAGGAAGACGCAGGGCTGAGCGGCCGCGACTCCAGGCTTACCGTCTCCGACGCCCGATTGCCGCCAGGTAGTAGGCGAACTCCTGGTTCCCGTCGACGTCCAGGATTGCATTGACCTCGTCGTCCAGGAAGGCCGCGACCGGGCAGCAGCCGAGGCCCAGGGCCTCGGCTGCCAGGCACAGGTTCTGGGCCACGTGGCCGAGGTCGAGGCCGAGGTAGCGAAGCGCCCGGTCACCGTACTTCCACGCCGCGCGCGGGTACACCGCGGTCCAGAGGAGCACGGCCGACGCCTGCGCCAGGAACCCCTGGCCGAGCGCCGCTTGGGCGATCGCTGTGCCGCGGGCGTCTTCCCTCAGGATCTCCAGGGAGAAGCTCGGCAGGTGCAGGTGAGCGAGGCAGGGTGACTCCCCCTCGACCGCCTGGAGCGAAAGGTAGGTCTCGAAGGGGTAGAGGGCGCCAGCGGAGGGGGCGGTTCGCAGGAGGGTGGGGCCGTGGCGGCCGGTGACCCCCTGGCACGCCCACAGGAGCGCGGCCAGGGTGGACAGCGGGATCGCCTCACCGGTGAAGTCGCGCCTGGACCTTCGGTTGTCGAGGGAGGACCAGAGGTTCGCAGGGGCCGGAGCAGGGCGAGGAAGGGGGCGTCGAGGCGCGTCGGGGTAGGCCTTGTGCGACTCCGGCTGGGCGGCCCAATCGAGGCGTCGCTTCTCGAGGCGGTCGAGGCTCAGGTCCGTGGCGTTGCGCCAGCGGCGAAGGAGGGAGGAGCCGTCGTCGGTGGGCATGGCGCAGCCTCCTTGAGGGGCGGTCCTGCCTTCTGCCCTACGCGCCGTCCTGTGCGCTGTCGGATACATGCCCCCGTTTCCAGCCTTCCGTTCACCCGCTCACGCCCCATCTTGGAGCAGGGCCTCGGCCGCCTTGCGGACCTTCTCTGCGATCTCGGCGGTGAAACCCTGGTAGTGCTCCCGGATCCGACCCTTGCGGTCGATGAGGAAGATCTGCGGGATCGCCGAGATACCCCCGTAGGCCTCCCGCACCGTTTCGTCCGCCTTGGCGACCGGGTAGTTGACCGGGTTCTGCTTGAGGAACGTCGCTAGGTCGTCCGGGTTCTCGTCGAGGTTCAGGCCGATGGCCTGGAAGCCCTGAGGGCCGAGGGTCTGCTGGAGCTCCACCACGTGGGGAATCGCCGCGCGGCACGGAGGGCACCAGCTGGCCCAGAAGTCGAGAAGCACGACCTTGCCCTTGTAGTTTGAGAGGTCGACCTTCTGCCCGTCTGACCCGACCAGCGAGAAGCTCGGGGCGATGTCCGAGCCCTGGGACGACTTCTCCTTCTTCGAACAGCCGGCGGCGAGCAGGAGGGCGAGCAGCAGGCAGAGGGGTGCAACGAGAGGCACGCGGCGTTTCGATGTCATGGTCGTCTCCCCAAGCAAGTGGCCCCGCCGGCCGCGTGGCCGGCGGGGACCCAAGGTAAGGATCGCCGCGTGTCCGGTACGAGCAGGGGCCGACCGCCCCTCGTCGTTACCCTCAGGAGAATCCGCCCCGGCCACCCCCGCACGAGACCCCGCTTGCCTTCGTGTGGCAGGCGACCGTGGACCAGGCCTTCTCCATGGGGCTACTGCAGACCGGGCACTCCGGCGCCGCGGCCGCGTCAGCGGACCGAGACAGAACTTCCCTCTTCTCCCCACACCGGGGGCAGGTGTACTCGTACAGCGGCATTACAGCACCTTTTGGATCATCTCGTCGAGCTTTTGCTTGGGCACGGCGCCGATGATCTCGTCGGCAACCTGCCCACCCTTGAAGAGCTTCAGGTTCGGAATGCTGCGCACGCCGAACTTGGACGGGGTGAGCGGGTTCTCGTCCACGTTCATCTTGGTGAAGACGACCTTCCCCGCGTAGCCCTTGGCCGCTTCGTCCAGGACCGGCCCCATCATGCGACAGGGACCGCACCACTCGGCCCAGAAGTCTACGAGCACGGGGAGATCCGACTGGAGCACCTTCGCCTCGAAGTCGGCGTCGGTGATGGCGATGATGGCGTCACTGTCCATGAGGTACGTCCTTTCTCTGGTTGTAGGTTGACGATCCGTCCGACGGCGAAGGGCGCGAACGGTCCGGTGGTGAGGGTCTTTCCGCCGACCGGCGGCTCAGCAAGACCCTCACGACCCGCCGCGGCCGATGAGCAGCCAGACGACCACAGCGACTGCGAGCCACACGAAGACTCCCATCATTTCCTCTCCGCGGGAGTCAGTCGGGACCGGAGGAACCGGTGCAGATCGATGTGCACCTCCTCCGGTACCGCCTCCTCCTGCTGTTTGGTGCAGCGGTACAGGACCACCGTCTTCTTCAGCGTGTTGAGGAACGCAACGCACGGGTTGCATCCCTGCATGTGCTGCTCGATCTCTTCGCACAGGCTCGGGTCGAGCTCGGCGTCGATGTACGCCGAGAGGTTGTCTAGGATCTCGCGGCAGCTTAGTTTCTGGCTCATCGTCTGGCCCTCGAGTCGGCGCCCGCCGTTTCTGTGCCCATGTACGGGGCCAGGGCTTCCCGAAGGAAGATTCTCGCCCGGTGGAGACGGGTCTTGACGGCGCCTTCCGTAATGCCGAGCGCCGCCGCGGTCTCTTCGGTGCTCAGTTCGTCTACGTCGCGGAGCACCACCACGGCCCGGTACAGGGGGGGCAGCCCCTGAATCGCTTCCTGGAGCACTTCGCGCAGTTCCTTACGGAGCACCGCCTCCTTTGGGTCGATGGCCCAGTCCGAGATGTTTCGACCTTTCAGCTCCTCATGCGTCGGGATCTGAACGTCGTCGATCGCCACCTCCTGGGGCTGCTTCTTGCGCAGCCTCATCAGGGCGTGGTTCGTCGCGATCCGATAGACCCACGTCCCGAAGGAAGAGTCCCCCTTGAAGGCCGAGAGGTTCTTGTAGGCGCTCAGATAGGTCTCCTGGAGGAGGTCTCGGGCGTCTTCGGTGTTTCCCACCAGCCGCAGCAGGTGGTTGTAAGCCTTCGCTTCGCTTCGCCCCACCAATACTTCGAACGCGTCGAAGTCTCCCCCTCGGGCCCTCTCCACCAACTGACTTTCGTCGTCAACCATACGTGCGTCCCTTGGATGATCGTGGCGATCGAAACGTCACAAGAACGGGTCGAGATCTCGACCCGGCGCGCAGAATAGTCGAGCGGTCAACCCTTCGCAAGAAAAACGGGGAACCGTGCTTTGGGGGTTCTCGAACACAATATGTTGTGGTAATATCCGGTCCGCCTACTAGATATGGACGTTTGCACGGCGCAAGTTCGCGTTATTCCAGGCAAAAAGGAGGCCGACATGGGCGAGGTGAGGGAGATCGGCAGGGGGACGGTCACCGCTCGAGGGGACGCCACGGACAAGGCGCTCTTCGTCCGAACGTCCGAGATGGAGATCGCAGTCTGGGATCGTCAGCGTATCGTGGATGCCCTGGTCCGGGAGACGTACCTGGACGAGGACACGGCGGCGAACGTTGCCCTGGCCGTCGAAGAGGTGATCCAGCGCTCCAAGATCGAGGTCCTCACCGCGCCGCTCATCCGCGAACTTGTCGACGCGAAGCTCGTCGAGTTCGGTCTGGAGCGCGCGCGCCGGATGCACACCCGGCTCGGCATGCCGCTCTACGACGTGGAGGAGCTCCTGGTGCATCCGAACCGGGAGAACGCGAACGTCCCCCACGGCCCGGAGGCCACGAACCTCACGCTGGCCGAGAACATCAAGAAGGAGTACGCGCTCCTCGCGGTGTTCGGGCAGGATGTGGCGGACGCCCATATGCGGGGCGACCTGCACCTGCACGACCTGGGGTTCATCGACCGGCCCTACTGCTCGGGGCAGAGTCTCGAGTTCCTCAAGAAGTTCGGCCTGAACCTTCCCAACAGCCTCGCCGTCGCGAAGCCGGCCAAGCACCCGGAGGTGCTGCTCGCCCACATGGTGAAGTTCGCGGCCGCGCTCCAATCGAACTTCGCCGGCGCGATTGGCTGGGACGCGGTGAACCTCTTCTTCGCGCCCTACCTCGAGGGCAAGAGCGACCGGGAGGTGAAGCAGCTCGCCCAGATGCTCATCTTCGAGTTCTCCCAGCAGGCGGTGGCCCGGGGCGGTCAGGCCATCTTCACCGACATCAACCTCTACTGGGAGGTTCCGAAGCACTTTCAGGAGGTGCCGGCCATCGGCCCCGGCGGCGAGTTCACGGGCAAGACCTACGGCGACTACGAGAAGGAGGCCCAGCGGTTCGTCTGGCTGCTCTTCGAGGTGTTCCGGGAAGGGGACGCCTCGGGCCGCCCCTTCTTCTTCCCCAAGCCCCTGGTGCACATCACGGAGAAGTTCTTCCAGACCGAGGGGCACCAGCGGTTCCTTGCGCACATCTGCGACGTGGCAGCCGAGAAGGGCAACACCTACTTCGTCTTCGACCGCGGCGAGACCGCGAAGATCTCGGAGTGCTGCCGGCTCGCCTTCAAGCTGGAGAAGTCGGACCTGGAGGACGCGAAGCAGCCGTGGAAGATGCGGTACTCCGCCCTCCAGAACGTGACCCTGAACCTCCCCCGGCTCGCCTATCGGGCGGGCGGCGACGACACGCGGCTGTTCCAGCACCTGACCGACGTGATGGGACTCGCCTGCCAGGCGCACCTGGAGAAGAAGGCGTTCATCGAGAAGCTGCTCAGTCAGGGGGAGCGGGGGCCGCTCGCGCTTCTGACCATGAACCGCGACGGGCAGTCCTACCTGCGCATGCACCGCGTGAGCTACCTGATGGGCATGGTGGGCCTGAACGAAATGGTCAAGATCCATACAGGCGAAGAGCTCCACGACAGCGACGCAGCGTTCAAGTTCGGCCTGAAGGTCATCGCCCACATGAAGCTTCTCGCGGACAAGTTCTCGCGCCACCACAACATGCACTTCGTGCTGGAGCAGACCCCTGCTGAGTCCACGGCGTACCGGTTCGCCAAGCTCGACCTCAAGTACTACTCCCCTCACTCGGGAGCGGCTGTGCGCGGCGACCTCGCGCGAGGCGAGGTGTACTACACCAACTCCACGCAGCTGCACGTGGGCAGCCCCACGGGTGCCATCGACCGCGTGCGCGCCGAGGGTCTCTTTCACCCTCTCATTGAGGCGGGCGCCATCACACATTTGTGGCTCGGCGAGCAGAGACCCTCGTCGGAAAGCCTCGCCAACTTCGTGGAGAAGATCTTTCGGAACACGTTGAACGACCAGGTGGCCTTCAGCCCCGAGTTCACCACCTGCCTCGACTGTGCCCGAACCTCCCGGGGTCTGTCCGACACCTGCTCATACTGCGGCAGCGACGAGGTGGAGGGGATCACCCGGATCACCGGGTACTTCACCAAGATCTCCTCGTGGAACAAGGGGAAGCTCGGGGAGCTCCACGAACGGGAGCGCAACCAAGGGTACTTCACCGATCCCGCAGCGCCGGCGGTCGAGGCCGGCGGCCAGTGATCCCGATCCTGCCCCATCGCGCGTTGACCTGCGCGTGCGGGTGCGCCGGGCAGGGCCGACTGCGCGCGGCGCGATGCGAGATTCGACGTCTGGAGGATGCCGCGCCGTGCTTCGCTGTCCCAGCCCGGCGCACCCGTTAGATTTCGTCGCTCAACGACAGTGCGAACCAACCCCTCGAGGAGGAACCCAATGACCCTCTTCACCAAGGAAAACTGCTCGAAGTGCGACTTCGTCAAGAAGCACGTGGACCTCCGCGTCCTGGGCGTGAGCGTTGAGGTGCTCGGGCCCGAGAACTCGGGGGCCCTCGCGCACCTGGCCTGGCACGGTCTGGTGAACGTGGCCGAGAAGCAGTTGCCGATCCTCGTCTTGGACGACTCGAGCTGGATCTCCGGCGCCATTCCCATCAAAGGGTATCTGGAGGGGCTGACGCACTGAACCCGCTTCTCCCCCCCCTGAAGGGCTTTCTCGAAACCTCCTTCGTCGACTGGCCGGGCCAGGTGACCTCCGTGGTCTTCCTGCCCGGCTGCAACTTCCGCTGTCCGTACTGCCACAACCACGCGCTCGTCCTGAACCCCGCCCAGCTCGTGTCCTGGCCGCTGGACCGCGTCCTCGACAAGCTGGCGGCCCTGAAGGGCTGGATCGACGGCGTCTGCATCACGGGCGGCGAGCCTACCCTCCACGCGGGGCTGGCCGACCTCGCCCGCGTCTTTCGTGACCGGGGCCTGCTCGTCAAGCTCGACACCAACGGCTCCCGGCCCGCAGTGGTGAACGATCTCCTGGCCGCCGGCCTGGTCGATGCGGTGGCCCTGGACCTCAAGGCTCCCCTGGAGCCCGTGCCCTACCGGCGAAACGCCGGCCCCGGCTCGGACCTCGCTGCCGTGGCCGAGACACTGGACCTGCTCGCGGCCTGGAACGGGTGGGTCGAGGTCCGCACGACCGTCCACCCGGCGCTCCTTTCCTGCGAAGAGCTGTGCCGGCTCGCGGCCCAGGCCGGCCGCGCCTTGGCGCACCGGCACAACGCCCGCTTCACTCCCCAGCGGTGCCGTACCGACGACCCCTTGGACCCGTCGCTCCGGGACGCCCCGCCGCTCACCCCGGAGGAGTTCGAGGACTGGGCGGCGCGCGCGCACGAGGCGTTCCGCGGAGCGGATCCGGCCGAATCCTGACCGAGGAGCCCTCGGCGTTCCATTCCAAGCCTTGCTGCCGGTTGGCCCCCCGACAGGGCGCACGGGGCGGAAGGCGTCTCGACTCTCGGATCTACGCCGCGCGCTCGGCGCGTCGAAGCTGGACGACGCCCAACGCTCCGAAGAGGAGGTTTCCGATCCACGCGCCGAGGGCCGGGGGCAGGGCGCCAGCCTTTCCCAGCGAGATTCCGACGGCCAGGGCGAGCCAGTAGCTGAACCCCAGGGCGATACCGAGCGCGATGCCGGCGGACGAGCTGCCCCGGCGGCCGCTCCGAAGGGCCAGGGGAAAGGCCAGGAGCGGCATCACGATGCTCGCGAAGGGCACGCTGGTCTTCGCCCAGAGTCCCGCCTCGAGCTCCCGCGTGTCGAGCCCCTGGTCCCGGTACCGTCGAATGAGCCGGAGCAGCGACGGCCAGGGCAGTTCCTCGGCGTTGAGCTTCGTTACCTGGAACTCCTCCGGGCCATATCCGAGCGGGTAGGCCATCTCGGGGAACCGGCGAAGGGTCAGGAATCCGGCCGCGTCGAACGCTCGGTCCTCGACGTCCCGGAGCACCCAACGTCCTCCCACCCACCTCGCCTCCTGAGCGTCGATCCGGCGGGCGACGCGACCTGCGGTCAGCTCGATCACGGACACGCCGACCAGTCGGTGTTCCTCGGGAAGTACCTTCTCCGCGTGCAGGATCCGACTTCCCGATCGAAGCCATACATCGGCGGCCTTGCGCAACCCCCGGCGGGGCTTCTTCTGGATGCGCACCTCCTCGACCTCACGGGCAAAGACCGCCGCGCGCGGTACCCCGACCTCCTGGAGGAGGACCGTCGCCAAGGAGACGAGGACACCGGCGGCGAGGTAGGGCAGCACGAGCCGGTGCAGCGAAACGCCACCGCAGCGAAACGCGGTGATCTCACCGTGGCGCGCAAGGACTGCCGCGGAAAGGAGCGTTCCGAGGAGCCCGGCCATGGGGAGGGCCTGGGCGAGCATCCATGGCGAGCGGGCCGCGAAGTACAGGACCGCATCACCGAGTGCCGCATGGTACTTCAGGAGAAACCGGAGCCGCTCGAAAAAGTCGATGACGAGGAACAGCGCGAGAAAGGCGGCCACGCAGAGCGCGAAGAGCCGCAGGAACTCGCCCCCGAGGTGACGGTCGACGAGCTTCAAGGCCCGGCCTTCGCGCCCGACCAACGGGCGAGGGCGGCGCTCCCGCAGCGCAGAGCTCGGCCCAGCGCCTCCTCCAGAGGCAGCGGGGCCTCTCGGCTCTTCCGGGCGTACGCGTACGCGGCCAGGAGACCGAGAACGATGTCGGGAAGCCAGCTGGCCAGTTCGGGCGGCAGGTGCCCTTTGCCGCCGAGGGCGAGCGCCCGACCCCCCATCAACAAGGCGTAGAAGAGCAGGATCACCCCCAGACAGACCGTGACGGCCCGGCTTCGCCCGGCGCGGCTGTGATGCACTCCCAGGGAGGCTCCCAGCAGTCCGAAGACGAGGCACGACGCGGGGACCGCGAGACGCCGGTGGAATTCCAGACGCTCCCCACGGTCGGCCGTGCCGGCGGCGATGGCTGCCAGCAGGTCGGCCGTGGCCTTCCCCTCCGTCTCGGGCTCGTCTCCCATCGCCGTGGGAAGGGGCATGCGAAGACGGTACGCTTCGAAGGCGAGGCGGCGGTATGGCTTGCCGCGCCCCAGGTACTGGTGGACCTCCCCGTTTCGCAGGTCGAGCTCCAACGCGCCTCCGGCCTGGCGCACGTTCCCCTCGCGCGCCAGCACCCAGGCGCCCCGGGTCGCGCCGCGGTCGAGGTAGAGGAAGAGGTTCGTGAGTCCGCCCGACGCCTCGTCGGTGCCCTCGGCGTAGAGGGTGACGCCCCCGGTGAGCTCGGTAAAGGTGCCGGTCTGGACCGTGGCCGAGATCCGGTTACGCACCGCGTCGTACACGGCCTGCTCGAAGGATCGGTTGGCCACGGGCTGGAGCCAGACGCTGATCACGGCGGCCGCGACCCCGACGGCGGCGGAGAGGAGCGCGACCGGACGCAGGTTGCGGGCCAGGCTCACGCCGCATGCGCGCATGGCGACGATCTCTCCGTCGCCCGAGAGCCGCCCCATGGCCAGGAGCACGGCAAGCAGGAGGCTCACGGGCAGCAGCAGCGGGAGGACCGCCGGCAGGGCGAGCCCGAGCAGGCGGAGCACCACGAGCAGGGGAACGCCCTTCGCGACGACCAGATCCGAGAGCTTGAGGAGCCGCTGCATCAGCAGCACGAAGGTGAACACGACGAGTGACAGCCCCAGGGTGGGCGCGCACTCCGCGAGGATGTAGCGGTCGAGGACGGCTCTCATGAGCTCAGGATACAGGAGGAGGGCCGGCCGATGAATGGTGAACGGGCGGGGAAGCCGGTGTATGCTCCCTCTTTCCCCGACCCCTCGCGATCGAGGTCCCTATGACCCTGGAAGAGTTTGCCGGAGCCATCGAGTCGACGCTCCTCGTCGCCACGGCCCGCGAGTCCGACGTGGAGACCCTGTGCCGCGAGGCCGCGGCGGCCGGTTTCCGAGCCGTGTGCGTGCCTCCTTGCCGGGTCAAGTCGGCCGTGGCGTGCCTCGACGGTACACCGGTGCGGGTGGTGAGCGTGGCGGGTTTTCCCCTCGGGTTTCAGACGGGGCAGGCCAAGGTGTCTGAAGTGGAGGAGCTCTTTGCGCTGGGGGCTCACGAAGTCGATGTCGTGATGAACGTGGGGCTGTTCTTGGACGGGCGGCTGTCCCCGGTCTCCGGGGAGCTCCGGGAGGCGCGCCGCGCGGCGTCGGGGGGCGTGCTGAAGGTGATCCTCGAGACCGGGTTCCTTACCCCGGAGCAGATGCGCGAAGCCGCGAGCCTCGCCGTCGGCGCGGGGGCGGACTTCCTCAAGACCTCCAGCGGCTTCGGACCCGCCGGGGCCCGGGTGCCCGACGTGCGCATCCTGCGCCAGGTCGCCGGCCGGCGCTGCGGCGTCAAGGCGGCCGGTGGGATCCGTGCCTTCGAGCAGGCCCAAAGCCTCCTGCTGGCCGGAGCCGACCGGCTCGGCACGTCGTCGGCATCCCGACTCTGGGAAGAAGCGAAGAAGGCCTCGGGCGCCTCGCCGCCCGCGTGAGTCTCGGCCGGCGGCCCGGCGACCTCACCGCTCGGACCTCGCGTCCGCCGGGCCGTCACTCGCGGTCAGGTTCGGGAGCGCTGCCTCGACGAGCTCATAGGCGTTTCGCTCAGCGTAAATGCTCGCCTCCAGGTGGGGACGGTACTCCTGGAGGATCTCAATGAACGTGCCCCGAGAGAGGTGCCCGCGGCGGTACCGGTGGCGCAGGTGGCTGCGGATGATCGCCGCCGCCTTGAGGCTCTCCTGGCCCGTCGGGTCGGCTCGGAAGCACCAGGAGTCTTCGCGGTCCACGAGAAACCCGAGGACCGCGTTGAGCGAGAGCTCCTTGTACCGGTCCACCCGCGCCGGATCCAGGGGCAGGCTCGATTGGGAGAGGGTCTGGCGGATGAGGTCGTGCCACTTCCGGAACCGGCCCATGAGCACCACGCTCATGAAGATCACCTTGTTCGTCTGAAACGACAGGAGCTGACGCGACAGGACCTTCTTGAGCAGCTCGTCGTTGTCGCGGTGCATCTTGCGGCTGATGCGGGGCGGCACGCTCCACACCTCGTCGGGAGCCGCGGTGTCGAATCTTACCTCCCAGTAGGTGTGGTTCATGGCGCGCGTGTGGAAGCTCAGGATGGTCTTGTAGGGCACGAAGTAGTTGTGCGCGACGACGTCGGCCGCGAGGTGCGACAGGTAGCCCCAGGCGAAGGATTTCTGTGAGACGCCTTCGGCGTTGGCCAGGACCTCGAGCCCCACGGTCCAGCGGTGGCAGTGGCGAAGGTAGTGCGTGAACCGCTTGGCCACAACGATGTCGGCTGCGATGCTGCCGTACAGATAGTCGAGGGGGTGGACGCGGAGGAGGTCCTGGAGCGCGGTGGGCAGCAGGGCCAGGTTCTCGACGACCCGCAGGCCCAACTCCAGGTGGGTCGCCGGTCCCCAGGCCCAGGCGACGGCGGGAAACAGGAGTACGGCGGCCGCGAGGAGGCCTCGGCCGAGGCAGGGGGAGTGCCGCATGGGGCGCGAGTATACGGGCGGCGGGGCGGGGGTGTCAAAGGGGCCCGTTCGTTGACGCCTCGCGCAAATCCAGGGTATAAAACCATTTTCCCGTTCTCGTGAGACTCGCATGATGGCGTCCGTGCATCTGCTCGACCTCGACCTGCCCGGACTGGAAGGGTTCTTCCAGGGCTTCGGGGAACGTCCGTTCCGAGCCCGTCAGGTCATGCACTGGCTGTACAAGCGCGGGGTCACGGACTTCGAGGCCATGACCGACCTCGGCCGGGCGGTGCGCCAGGAGCTCGGGCGCCGGGCCCGGCTCGACCTGCCGGCGATCGCCGCCGAGCAAGTGAGCGTCGACGGCACGCGAAAGCTCCTCGTCGAGCTCGGCGACGGGGAGCGGGTCGAGACCGTGTTGATCCCGGACGAAGATCGCCTCACCCAGTGCGTGTCGAGCCAGGTGGGGTGCGCGATGGCGTGCGCGTTTTGCCGAACCGGTGCCAGCGGGCTGCGCCGCAACCTCACGGCCGGAGAGATCGTGGGCCAGGTAGTGCTGGGGCAGTCGCTCGTCCCGCCCGGCAGCCGCGTCACGAACGTCGTCTTCATGGGCATGGGCGAGCCGCTCCACAACCTGGAGAACGTGGTTCGGGCGTTTCGGATCCTCTCCTCGGACGACGGGCTCAACATCACCCGGCGCCGCCTCACCGTGTCGACCTGCGGGCTCGCGGACGCCGTGCGGCGGCTCCCGGCCGATGTGCTGCCGAGCCTCGCGGTGTCGCTCAACGCCACCACCGACGAGGTGCGAAGCCGGATCATGCCGGTCAACCGGCGCCACCCGATCGCGGAGCTCCTGGGAGTGCTGCGGGACCGACCCCTGCCGCCGCGGTGTCGCTACACAATCGAGTACGTGCTGCTCGGTGGGGTCAACGACAGCCTGGAGGACGCGCGGCGACTGGTGCGACTGCTCTCCAAGCTGCGGTGCAAGGTCAACCTGATCCCGTACAACCCCCACCGGGAGAGCGCGTTCGCGGCGCCGGAGCCGGAGCGCGTGGAGGCCTTCCAGCAGCACCTCCTCGGCAAGGGCTTCACGACCGTGGTCCGGAAGAGCCGGGGCCAGGACATCCTCGCGGCGTGCGGGCAGCTGGGGGCGGAAGAAGCTAGGCCCCGCTCCTGCCCCTCCATGGGCCCGCGGGATACACCCCATCCTGGGGATAACGCTAGGAGGCTAGGAGGCTAGGAGGCTGGGAAGCTGGGAAGCTCGAAGGCTGGAACCAAGAACCAGGAACCGGGAACTGCAAAGGAAGACCATGAACAGTGCCATCGGCATCATCGGCGGAAGCGGGCTGTATGAGATGGAGGGGCTCGAAGACGTACACGAGGTGGAGGTTTCGACTCCCTTCGGGGCACCGTCCGACTCCCTGGTCGCCGGGATATATCGGGGGAGGCGGCTCGTGTTCCTGCCGCGGCACGGCCGGGGTCACCGGTACCTGCCGGCGGAGGTCCCCTATCGCGCCAACGTCTATGCCTTGAAGTCGCTGGGGGTAGAGTGGGTGATCTCGATCTCGGCCGTGGGGAGCCTCGACGAGGAGCTTCGGCCGGGCGACATCTGCCTGCCGGATCAGTTCATCGACCGGACCTGGGGGCGGCCCGGCACCTTCTTCGGCAACGGGATCGCAGGCCACGTGGCCCTGGCCGATCCGATCTGCAACCTCCTGCAACAAGCAGTCTGGGAGACGGTGGAGGCGGTCGGCGCCCGCTTCCACCGGGGCGGCGCGTACCTGTGCATCCAGGGGCCCCAGTTCTCGACGCGCGCCGAGTCGTTCCTGTATCGCAGCTGGGGCGCCCGGGTCATCGGCATGACCAATGCCACCGAGGCCCGGCTGGCGCGTGAGGCGGAGCTCTGCTACACGACGGTTGCGCTGGTCACGGACTACGACTGCTGGCACGAGACCGAGGAGGAGGTGTCGATCGAGGCGGTCCTCGCGGTGATGCAGCAAAACGTAGGCACAGCGAGGCGGATCCTCCAGGAAGCGGTGGCCCGGGTTCCCGCCGAACGCACATGCCCCTGCCGAGAGGCGGCGCGGTACGCGATCATGACGCCGCCCGAGCTCGTCCCACCCGACACGCGCCGTAGCGTGGACCTTCTCTTCGGCAAGTACCTGCGGGAAAACACGCCATGAGCGGCGACCTGCTCGTCGTCGGGTCCGTGGCGATCGACTCGGTAGAGACTCCCTTCGGCCGCGAGGAGGACGCCATCGGCGGCTCGGCCCTGTACTTCAGCGCGGCGGCGAGCCTGTTTGCCCGCGTCCGGCTCGTGGCGGTTATCGGCGAGGACTTCCCGCGCGCGTCGCTCGGTTTTCTGGAGGAGCGGGAGGTGGACCTCTCGGGCCTCGCCCGCGCCCCGGGGCGGACCTTCCGCTGGAAGGGCCGGTACGGTTTCGACCTCAACGACGCCCAGACCCTGGAGACCCATCTCAACGTGTTCGAAGAGTTCGATCCGGTGCTGGGGCCGGAGCACCGGAGGGCTCCCTTCGTCTTCCTCGCCAACATCGATCCGGATCTGCAGTACCGCGTGCTCGATCAGGTGGACGACCCGGCGCTCATCGCGGCCGACACCATGAACTTCTGGATCGAGGGAAAGCGAAAAGCCTTGCTCCGCACCCTGGAGCGGGTGGACCTGCTTGTCCTCAACGAGGCGGAGGCGCGGATGCTTGCCGACGAGCCGAACCTCGTGCGAGCCTCCCAGGTCATTCGGTCGTGGGGGCCCAAGGGCGTCGTGATCAAGCGCGGGGAATACGGCGCCCTGTACTTCTGCGATGGCCACATCTTCGCGGCGCCGGCGTACCCCCTCGAGGCCCTGTGCGATCCCACCGGGGCGGGCGACTCCTTCGCCGGTGGGCTCATGGGCTACCTGGCGAGCACGGGCAACGTGGAACCGGACAACGTCCGGCGGGCGATCGTGTTCGGGTCGGCGATGGCGAGCTTCAACGTCGAGGACTTCAGCTTTCGGCGCCTGCAGCGCCTGACCTACCCCGAGGTGGCGGAGCGGTTCCGGCAGTTCAAGGCGCTCACGCACTTCGAGGCGGAGATGTGAGGCGGCGCGAGGCCTCGGCGAGGGTCTTGCGGACGCTGTCCGCCAGCGCCGCAAGGTCGAAGGACTTGACGAGGTAGCCGTCCGCGCCGAGCGCTCGGGCCTCGTCCTTGAAGTCGCCGAAGGCCGTGAACAGGAGCACGGGGAGGTTGGGCCGAGTCTGTTTGAGCCGCCGTAAGACCTCCAGCCCGCCCATGCCCGGCATCTTGATGTCCAAGATCACGAGGTCGGGGGGGTCGAGCTCGGCAGCTTCCAACCCGGCAGGACCGTCCGCGGCCGATTGAACCGAGTACCCTGCCAGCGTCAGCTCCTCCTGGAGGAGAAATCGGATGTTCGCATCGTCGTCGACAACGAGGAGCCGGGCCATGGGATGGGTGCACTCCTGCCAACAGGGTGGCGGCTTCCGGGCCGAAGGGGCCCCACTATATCCCCGGGCCCGGTGGTGTCAACGGGTCCTGCTGGCCCTCGGGCTCGTGCTTGCGGCCGGGTGCTCGGGCAATCAGGAGGCGGTCCGCCGCGACGCCCAGACGGCTTTCAAACTCGGCGTCGCCTACCTCGCCGAGGGTCGCCCCTCGCCCGCGCTCCAAGAGCTCACCAGGGCGGATGCGCTGTCTCCCAAGGACCCGGAGACCCTCAACGCCTTGGGCCTGGCCTATTGGCAGCGGCGCGAGTTCGAGTTGGCGATCCGGCATTTCCAGAAGGCGACCGAGGCAAAGCCCGACTTCTCCGAGGCGTGGAACAACTTGGGCGCGCTCTACATCGACCAGGGCCGTTACGATCTGGCCATTCCCCCGTTGGAGAAGGCCCTCGCCAACGTGTTCTACGGGACGCAGGAGCGGGCGCTGGCGAACCTGGGGTGGGCGCTGCTCCGGGTCGGCCGCTCGCAGGAGGCGGAGCAGAAATTGCGGCAGGCGGTAGAGGTGTCGCCCTCGTTTCCCTTGCCCCACAAGTTCCTGGGCATTGCCCTGCAAGAGCGAGGGATCCACCAGGAGGCTGTCGCCCAGCTGGACGAGGCGATCCGACTCTACCCGGACGATGCCGATACCTACCTGCGCCGAGGGCTGAGCCAGTTCAAGCTGGGGGAGAAGGATGCGGCCCGGGCCTCCTTCGAGAAGGCGTGGCACTTGGCTCCCGGAGGGGAGCCGGGCAAGTCGGCCAAGACCTACCTGGATATGCTGCAGTAGTACTACAACGACACAGCTGCAGAGTTCGCAGATTTCACGGATTGGAACAAAGGAGAGAACGGAAAACACTTCTGTCGATCCGCGTACTCTGGGAAATCTGTGGATCATCCGCATTGGGTCTGAAGTGTCGCTGTAGTGGTAGGCATCTGGGCGAGAGCCCTCCGCGCAGCGCGGAGGCGGGAGCAGAGGGACTACATGGCGAACGTCGAGGGGAAGGGGTTCGGCGCCGCGCTGCGAACCGCGCGCGAGGCGGCGGGCCGGGAGATCCGAGACCTGGCCGAGATCACGAAGATCCAAGGGCGGTACCTCGTGGCCCTGGAGGCCGAGGAGTGGCGCACCGTGCCCCGGGGCGTAATCGGGCGGGGCTTCGTGCGCGTGCTCGCGCGGGAGCTCGGCGTTCCTCCGGCCGAGCTCCTGCAGCTCTACCGGGCGGCCCGGGGCGACGACGACGTCGAGCCCCACCGGTCCCTGCCCGAGGTGGATTGGAAGGTGGAGGTGGGGGTGGGGGCCGGGGCCGGGCGAAAGGCGCGCCCGCTCCTCCTGGCCTCGGGCGTCGTGGTGCTGGTCGCCCTGGGCCTGTGGCGCTGGGGCCCCTGGAACCGCCCTCTCCCTCCGGAGCTGCCGCCCGAGGAGGCTCCGGTCTCGGCTGCTCCCGCCGGCCCGGCCGAGCCGACCCCGGTTCGGGTGGCGGCTCCGCCCACGACTGCGCTCCAGTCCCGGCCGGCACCGCTCCAGCCGGAGCCGGCCGGGACGGCTCCGGCGGCCGTGCGGCCCCTTGCCGGGTCGGCAGCGACCGCGAGGGGGGGACTCGACGTCGAGGCGGTGGACCGCGTCTGGATTCGCGTGGAGCCCGAGGGAGGCCAACCCCAGGAACGGGTGCTTAAGCCCGGCGACCGGGCCGGTTTCGGAGGCCACGGCCCGTTTCGGGTCAAGGTGAGCAACGGCGCGGCGGTCCGGCTCTTCTGGAACGGGGAGCCCCTCGGCGCGCCCGGGACGTCGCCGGGCGTCGTGTCGCTCACCGTGCCGTCCGGCGCGGCAGGAGCGAAGCCGTGACGGACACCGCCCCTTGATCCCTGCCTCGGGCGGCGACGACCTCGCCCGCGCGGTCGCCGACCGGCTCGGCCCTGCCTGGGCCGGGGCGCGTGTGGCCACGGTGCTCGGCTCAGGGCTCGGGGGGGCTGCCGACGGCATAGCGGTGCGGGCCGAGGTTTCCTATGAGGACGTGCCGGGGCTGGGCGCGTGCTCCGTGCCCGGCCACCGGGGCCGGCTGCTGCGAGGGACGGTCGGAGACGCCGAGGTCGTGGCGTTCGTGGGACGCCGCCACGCCTACGAAGGGATCTCCCTCGCCGAGGCTGCACTTCCGGCTCGGATCGCTCAGGCCCTCGGGGCGGGGCTCCTGGTGAGCCTCTCTGCGGTCGGCGGGATCGCGCCCGGCCTCGGGCCGGGGGCGTGGGTGCTGGTGGAGGATCACCTGAACCTGATGGGCCGAAACCCCCTGGAGGGGGTTCGCGGCCCCGAGGGTCCGGCCTTCGTGGACCTCACCCGGACCTATCGCGCCGATCTGTTCGAGCCCCTCGCCGAGCGCTTGGAGCGCCGCGGCGTGAGGCTGGCCCGCGGCGTGCTCGCGTCCTTCCCCGGTCCCTCCTACGAGACCCCGGCCGAGGTGCGCATGGCCGCCTCCCTGGGCGCGGACATCGTGGGCATGTCGACGGTGCCCGAGGCGGTGTGGGCGCGCTGGCTCGGCCTCGACGTCCTGGCGTACGGTCGGGTCGCCAATCGGGCGGCAGGGCTCGGGCCGGCCCCCCTGGATCACGCCGAGGTCCTTCGGGAGGGCGCCAAGGGGGGCCCGGAGGCCGTCGCGGTGCTGGAGGAGAGCGTGGCTGTGTGGAAGCTCGGCGCGTAGCGTGGGGCTTGCCCCGCCGTCCTGGCCGGACGGCGCAACGCTGGAACCAACAACCAAGAACGCACAACGAACGGGACCCCGAGGACCATGGATTCCGAACTCAACCACTCTCCCGCACGCCCCATCAAGGCGGTGAGTCTTCTCTCCGGGGGGCTCGACTCAATCCTTGCCACCCGGGTCGTTCAGGATCAGGGCGTAGAGGTACTCGCCCTGCACTTCATCTCGCCGTTCTTCGGGTACGAGAAGAAGGGCCGGGAGGAGGAGGTGGCCGCCTTCTACCAGGAGACCTACGGAATCCGGATGCGGGTCGTGGACGTCTCCGACGAGTACCTGACGATGCTCGCCAGGCCTCGGTACGGCTACGGGAAGAACTTCAATCCCTGCGTCGACTGCAAGATCTTCCTGGTGCGCAAAGCCCTGGAGATCCTGCAGGCCGAGGGCGCCTCGTTCCTGATCACCGGTGAAGTGCTCGGTCAGCGGCCCATGAGCCAGCGCCGGGACACGCTGAACGCCATTGCCCGCGACACCGGCACGCGGGGCATCCTGCTCCGGCCCTTGTCGGCGCGGCTTCTGCCGCCTACGGCGCCCGAGGAGCGCGGCTGGGTGGACCGAGGCCGGCTGTATGGCTTCTCCGGCCGCGGGCGCCACGATCAGATGGCGCTCGCCGCGGAGCTCGGGATCACCGAGTACCCGACCCCGGCGGGCGGGTGCCGGCTGACAGACCCCTGCCTCGGCGCCCGGGTGCGCCGCTACTACGAAGACACGCCGGCCGAGGGACGAAACGCGGCCGACGTCCGCGTTCTCTTGACCGGGCGGCCCTTCCGGTTTCCCGAGGGCAGCCTCTTCTCCCTGGGCCGCGGCGAGCACGAGAACGCCGCGGTCGCAGGCCTGGCCCGGGAGGGCGACGAGCGCGTCTTCGCGGCCGACGTGCCGGGTCCCCTGGGTTTGTTCCGGCCGAGGGGCTCTGGGGACGAGCGGCCCCTCGCAGCCGCGGTGCTGCTGCGGTACTGTCCGAAGGCACGGCCCGAGACGCGGGTGGTGTTCGAGCCCTCCGGCGGGGGGCCGGTCCGAGAGCTCGAGGCGGTCGCGGCCACCGACGAGGACATCGCCCTGGGAGCCTGGAGGCTCTGACGGCGTGCCCGGCGGCCCCACCCTCGACGCCTACCGCCGGATGGTGGCGGTACTGGACACGCCCCTCGTTACGGTCAAGGGCGTGGGTCCGAAGGTGTTCGAGCGGCTGACCCGCAAGGGGCTCCGGACCTTCGGCGACGCGCTCGCGTTCCTCCCCCTGCGCTACGAAGACCGCACCCGACTCGTTCCCCTGGCCAAGTTGATCCCCGGCGAGACGGCGGCCTTCCTCGGCACCGTGACCAGCCTCGCCGTGCGCCAGGGGCGCCGCCGAACCCTGGAAGGCGTTGTCGCGGACGCCTCGGGTAACCTGGCCCTGAAGTGGTTTCACGGCAACTTCGGCTGGCTGCAGAACCGCTATCCGGTCGGGTGCCGGGTGGCAGGCTCCGGCGTCGTCCAGGCGTTTCTCGGCCGAAAGGAGGTCGTGCACCCCGACCTCGAGGTCCTCGACGAGGCCGACACACCGGCGAGCTTCGAACGGGTCGTGCCGGTCTACTCCGAGGTTGAAGGCGTCCACCCCCGCGCCCTGCGGCGGATCCTGGAGGCCGCGGTCCAGGCCGCGGTTCCAAGCCTCGTCGACCTCGTGCCGGGGGAGCTCGCCGCGGGCCTCAGCCTGCCCACGGTCGCCGAGGCATACCGGGAGGTGCATGCGCCTTCCGTGGGGGGAGAGGGGCTCGAGCGGCGCGTCGCCGCCCACCGCCGCGCGCTGGTGATCGAGGAGTTCTTCTGCCTCCAACTCGGCCTGCTCCTCAAGAAGGAGGGCGCGGGCCCCCGCTCAGGGATCGCGTTTCGCCCGGACTTCCGGCTCGTGAAAGCGCTCCTGAAGTCGCTGCCCTTCGAGTTGACGCCCGCGCAGCGGCGGGTGCTCGGCGAGATTCGCCGCGACCTGGAGTCACCCCGGCCGATGCACCGGCTGCTCCAGGGAGACGTGGGAAGCGGCAAGACCCTGGTGGCCCTGGTGAGCGCGCTGCTGGCCGCCGAGTCCGGCTATCAGACCGCCCTGATGGCGCCGACCGAGATCCTGGCCGAGCAGCATGCCCTGAGCCTGCGGCGGCTGTGTGGCACCGTGCCCGTGCGCTTTGCGCTGTTGACGAGCTCCACGCCCCGGGCCGAGCGGGAAGCGGCCCTCGCGGGGCTGGCCGGGGGCGACATCCACGTGGCGGTGGGAACCCACGCCCTGATCCAGGACGCCGTTGAGTTCGCGCGGCTGGGCCTCGTGATCGTCGACGAGCAGCACCGCTTCGGCGTGCTCCACCGCGCCGGCCTCGTGCGCAAAGGGGAGAACCCCGACCTCCTGGTCATGACGGCCACGCCCATCCCCCGAAGCCTCTCCATGACCGTCTACGGCGACCTGGACCTCTCGGTCATCGACGAGCTTCCCCCGGGTCGCCAGCCGATCTTGACCCGAATTGCCCGGGAGAAGCACCGACAGGGCGTCTACGACTTCGTCCGGCGCGAGGTGGCGCAGGGCCGGCAGGCGTACGTCGTCTATCCCCTGGTGGAGGAGAGCGAGAAGGTCGACCTCGCGGCGGCGACCACCATGGCCGAGCGCCTGGCCCGAGATGTCTTCCCGGACCTTCGGGTCGGGCTCCTTCACGGCCGCCTGCGGGCCGAGGAGAAGGAGCGCACCATGGCCGCTTTTGCAGCCGGCGAAGTGCAGGTGCTGGTGGCCACGACCGTGATCGAGGTCGGAATCGACGTGCCCAACGCCACGCTCATGGTGATCGAGCACGCCGAGCGCTTCGGCCTCTCGCAGCTCCACCAGCTCCGAGGCCGGGTCGGGCGGGGGACGCATCGGTCCTACTGCGTGCTCCTCGCGAGCGAGCGCCTCTCCCGGGACGGGTGGGAACGGCTGCGGGTGCTCTCCCAGACCGAGGACGGGTTTCGTGTCGCGGAGGAGGACCTGAAGATCCGCGGGCCCGGCGATCTCCTCGGAACCCGTCAGTCCGGCTTGCCTGACTTCCGGATCGGCAACATCCTGCGCGACGGCCCGCTGCTCCAGACCGCCCGCGACCTCGCGCACGCCGTGCTCCGCGACGACGCCCACCTCACCCAGGAGCGGCACGCGGCGCTTCGCCGGGCCCTCCTGGACCGCTGGGCCGGGCGGCTCGAGCTCGCGCAGGTGGGGTGAAGGGCGGAATCGAGAACTCGGCCCGCCTATCATTTCGAAGGACCCTCGCGCTCAGCGAGCCTGCTCAGGGCGCGCCCTCCTCATTCCGCTGGCAGGAGTTACGCGTCGAACTCTTCGTTTTGCCTCCGGTCCCTGTAGTGATCCATGATCTCCTCGAAGGCTTCCGCCTTGCGAAGTGCATCGTCCGCGTCGAACAACGACAAGTCGACGATGTCTCCCTCGATCCAGAGGGATGGGACCTTGAGCTTCTTGACGAGCGTTTCGCGTACGTACCCGAGGTGGGTCGATGCGCTTCTGCAGCTGACCAGCGGGTGAAGAAGCATTCCGTCGAACTTGTATTCCTTTGCCCAGTGGACGTACGGGTAGCCGAAGTATCCAAGTTGGCTGTCGTTGTCCAATGCATACTTGTAGTACCCTGTATTGTATTGGATGGCATGTTTGGCTATTTTCTCCACTGGATCCTTTGTATCACTCGAATCGATTGGAATTGGCGGCTGATAGCCCCAGCTTTCCATGACGAAGTTCCAGCCTCGCTCCGCAAGCGCGTCAAAGAATCCAAGGCTGTGCCAAGGCGGCAACTCAGCGAAACCGACTCGATACTTTTCCTCTGGGATGGATCCATTCCCCGCCTGCACCAGGCTCTGCACCTCTGCGTAGAGGTCTCGGTAATTCGCAATGGCTTGTTTCATGTCGCCAAGCAAGTACAGCGCCGGCGGCATGCAGGCCCAAAAATGCCTCGAGTGCATGGGGCAGGGCCGCGCCTTCCTGAGCTCGTTGACCTCGTACCAGACGCGATGCATCTCGATCATGTCGTCGACGACCTCTGCCAAACGGTCCCTGTCGAGACGCCGTCCGACCAGTTGCTCTACGAACACGATCAGGCGCCTGATATTCTCAGAGGCGAGGCGGACCGAGTTCTCGTACATCCCCTCGTGGAAGAACTCGGCCACGCCAGGGATCGACATCTCCAGGTTGTAGACCGGAGCATCCAGGTACCGGCCCAGGCCTTGGAACCACTTGTATCGGGCATCGCAGATCATGCTCGACGACAAGAGGAGGATGGGTTTCGGCATGCCGCCCAGGGGAGCCTCGGGCGGAATCTGGCCGTTGAGCTCCCTCATCATCCTGTGGGTGTACCCGTAGTTGGTTCGGGCATACCCGCAGAGATGGGTGGGGAAGCCTGCCGAGTCGGCCCGTTCCAGATAGGTGGGAGCCACCCCCGTCGACGCGCACACGGCGCTGTAGTTCTCCGGGTACACGACCTCGATGTCCATGGCCTTCAGCACGGCCGACCCCTGCCACCAGTTTGCCATGGCCCACACGGCGGGCTTCCCCGCGGCCACCGCTTCGACACTCTTCTTGTACGACTCGTCGACCGTCGCCCGGAGCGGGTACATGCTCTTGAGCTTCGCAATCGCCTTCGGTTTCTCTGACGGTGCCATCGTCGCTCCTCCGTCGCGTGCTAGAATCCAAACGGGGTCCAAGGAAGTCTGCAAACACCAGACCGCTCGCGTCGAACCTGATTCCCGGCAACCTGCCCCTCCGGACTTTCATCAAGGCAAGGATCTTCGTCGGGGCGTCCTGGTCATGTGGACGAGATCGGCCTGGGGACCGTGTCGGATGCGTTCCTCCAAGAGGGACTCGACGCGAGCGGCAACACGATCGCGGAGGCTCGACCGGAGCGAGGCTGGAAAAGGGGCGCCGAGGCTTTCTCGGATCTGGGAGAGGCGGTGGAGCGCCGGGCCGTAGGCGCGCCCCCCGCGCTCGGATCTTCTCGTGCCTCCCTGCGACGAACGGATGACGGAGTACACCGATCCGAATCTAGGAGGGGAGCTCCTCTGTCCCCAGAACTTGACCCGGGTCGATGCCCAACTGGTCGAACTTCCGATACAGGGTCGACCGAGAGATACCGAGTCGTTTTGCCGTGAGAGTCACGTTCCGGGTCTCATGCAGTGCAGCCAGGATGACGTCTCGTTCACTCTTTCGGACGTGATCCCAAAACACCTTCTCTCGCCCCACCGAAGACGGGAGCGCCAACGGCCTCGCACCTCCCGCGGAGTGCGCCTCGCCCATGTCCCGCTTGAGGTCGGGGGGAAGATAGTCGACCGTGATCGTCTCGTCCGAGCACACGTAGGAAGATTCGACCACGTTTCGAAGCTCCCTGCCGTTCCCCGGCCAGTGGTAGGCGGTCAGGCTCTCCATCGCCTCAGTGCTCCACTCCTTTGCGCGAACGCCTTGCTTGAGGCAGAAGTCCTCCATCGTGGCCCGCAGGAGGATCGGAATGTCCTCGGGGCGCTCCCGCAAGGGCGGAATGACGAACTTGGCGGTGCTGAGCCGGTAGTAGAGATCTTCCCGAAAGTGGCCCTCCCTTGCCGCCGCCAGGAGCGGGCGGTTGGTGGCCGACACGATTCGGCAGTTCGTCTGGACTTCGCGGTCTGAGCCAAGCCGACGGATCCGGCCGGATTCGAGAACGCGAAGCAGTGCGGCCTGGATGTCGAGGGGAAGCTCGGCGATCTCGTCGAGAAACAGGGTGCCGCCGCTTGCCGATTCGAAGAAGCCCCTCCTCCCCTTCGGGTCCGCTCCCGTGAACGCCCCCTTCTCGTAACCGAAGAACTTGCTCTCGAAGAGATCACGGCTGATGGCACCGCAATTGACCGGAACGAACGGCCCGGACCGCCGACTGCTCCGGGAATGGACGAAGTCGGCGATGAGCTCCTTTCCCGTCCCGGTCTCTCCGATCAGCAGGATGTTCAGATCGGTGGGAATGACCCGCTCGATCTGTTCCATCATCCGGAGGACGCGCTCGCTTCCGGTGATGAATCGGCCAAAGGAGCGAGGTCGTCCCACTTCTGGGCGGTCAACCGGACCGTGACGGGACGGGGCTTGAGCGGGAAGCATGACAAGGGTGCCGATGTGCTTCTGGCTCCCCGCAAGGAAGATCGGGCGCCGCTCCAGCAGCGTTCGGTGGCCCGAGGTCTCGGGCTTCGAGATCGCCCCAAGGAGGGGTTCGGGGATGCCGGGGCTGGAACGCACCACCCTCCCGCTGTGGTCGGCGACGACGAACCGATCGCCGGGGCAGCGGGCGCACCAATCCGCAAAGTGTTGAATGAGCTGAACGCGCTCGAACCCGAGCCGGACCTTCATCTCGGCGGTGATCTGGCTCGCGAGGGAATGGGCCAGCGCGATGGCTTCCTCGCGATAGTCCTTCTCGCGGGTGCTGAAGTCCACGACCCCCAAGAGGTCGTCGGAGAAGGGTGCGGCGACAGGGGACCCCGCGCAGGTCCACCCCTGCCAGCCCTCGCAGAAGTGCTCAGAGGCGTAGACGTGCACGGGCGCCTTCAACGTGATCGCGGTCCCCAAGCCGTTGTTTCCGGCGACGAGCTCGGACCACGACGTCCCCTCCGTGAAGTTGAGGGCGTCGGCGAGACGGACCCGGGTCAAGGGGTCTCCGGCGGCGTGCAGCAGGGCGCCCGCAGCGTCGGCGAAGACCAGCAGTCCGGCGGCGGTCCCCAAGAGCTCGGCGGCGCGGTCGAGGATGGGGCGGACCACGTCCAACAAGTCCGCGTGCTCGGCAAGGGAGCTCTCGAACGCTTCCTTCCCCAGCGGCCAGCCGTGTCGAACCGACGGGCTCACGCCCAAACCGGCGCAGCGCTGCCATTCCTCCACCAGCAATCGGTGTCTCGGCTCGATGCCCTCCGAGGGTGGGAGAGCTCCCGTGTTGAAACGCTCCCAGAGCTTGTAGGTGGCGTCGCGGTTCTTCTCGTAGCCAGAGTACGGATTGCTGCCCATCAGGTCGTCTCCCCAGACCACGGCGCGTCGTGACCTGCTTCGGGATACCCCCATGCCCCGCTCGTAGAACAGTAGTCGAAAGCGTCGGTGCCGTCTAGGTTTTTGCGGAAATCAAATACGGCTTGAGGCGAAGCGAGCGCCGTTCCTTGAGGGCTTGAACCCCAAACGACACCGCCGCTCGGCCTTCTAGAATCTCAAATGCACAGGCCCTGTAAGCGTTCTACGTCCTGGCCCTGTCTGAAAAACTTCTGCTCGGTGGGGCGGTGTCCCATCGCCTGCTGTCCCAGAAGCGCGACACAGGTGTCCGAGGTGCGGGACAACGGCAAACAGGGTTTGCTGGCGGCACGGCCCCGATCGACAGGCGGGGCCCAGCCCGCAGTTCCCTGGCGGGGAATAGCGGAAGGGCTGGGCAGGTGCCGGCGAACCGCTGTCTTCGGGAGCGGCGACGGCGTCGCCTTCCTGCGGCACGGCTCTTGTAGTTTGCGTCAGGTGTCGCGCCGGGAACGGAGTTTCAGAGCCCCTGCCGCTGCGCGACCACCGCCCCGTCGCACGCCCGCTCGGGCGACCGGAAGGTCGAGGAGCCAAACACCCCACTGCTCGTGAGAACCCAAGCCAGGAGAACCTTCATGAACAGACAGAAGCCGATTCGGGTCCTTCTCGCCAAGCCCGGCCTCGATGGTCACGACCTCGGGATCAAGATGGTCGCCATGGCCCTCAAGGACGCCGGCATGGAAGTCATCTATCTCGGCATGCGGCAGACCCCGCAGAACATCGTCAAGTCGGCGATCCAGGAAGATGCGGACATCCTCGGTCTGAGCAACCTGTCGGCCTCGCTGATCCCGATGGGCGAGCAGGTGATGTCCCTGCTCCGGGAGTGGGGGGTGAAGATCCCCGTGGTCTATGGAGGCACGATTCTCAAAGAGGACCGGCAGAAACTGCTGGCGCTCGGGATCAGCGAGACGTTTGGCCCGGGAACGATGATGAAAGACATCGCCGAGACCATCGAGAGATTGGTGCCGGCGAACCCCGTGACTTGAGGACAGAGGAGCGTCGAAATGCACACGAACGAGGACCTGGAGAGAATTGCTGAGAAACGCCGGGAGTGGGAAGAGACCGCGCTCGCGAAGATGCGCCCGAGGGACGAGGAATTCACGACCATCTCTGGAATCCCTCTCAAGGACGTCTATACGCCGGAAGACGTCTCGGGCGTCGACTACCTGACCGACCTGGGCTTTCCGGGCGAATACCCCTTCACCCGAGGGGCCTATCCGCCCATGAACCGCGGCCGCCCCTGGACCGTGCGCCAGGTCGTCGGGGTCGGGACGGCCCAGGAGACGAACCTGCGGCACAAGTTCGTCGCGAACCAGGGCCAGACCGGGATGAGCAACGACTTCGACGTGCCTACCTGCATCGGCCTGGATTCGGATCATCCCCTGGCGCTCGGCGAGGTCGGTCGGGTGGGCGTGGCCATCGACTCCCTGGCCGACATGGAAGCCCTGTACGACGGAATTCCGCTCGAGGGCGCCAATCACTCCTTCACCATCAACCATCCGACCCCTGCCATTCTCAGCATGTTCGTCGCCCTGGCGGAAAAGCAGGGGGTCCCCCTGGAGAAACTCGTCGGGACGACCCAGAACGACCCGCTCAAAGAGTGCTTCGCGATGAAGATGTTCTCGTTTCCGCCGCGCTCCAGCGTGAAGCTCCTGGGCGACACCTGGGAATACGCCGCGCAACGCCTTCCCCGGTGGAACATCACGAACCTGTGCGGCTATCCGACCAGGGACTCGGGCGGCACGTCCTGGCACGAGCTGGGGCTCACCTTCGCCAGCGCGGTCGAGTACTTCGAGGAAGCGTTGAAGCGGGGCATGAAGGTGGACGCGATCGCACCTCAGATCTCGTTTCTCTGGTACGTCCACATCGACCTCCTCGAGGAGATTGCCAAGTTCCGGGCCGCTCGCCGCGTCTGGGCGAAACTCCTCAAAGAGCGGTACGGAGCCAAGGACCCCAGGAGCTGGCGGCTCCGGATGCACGCCCAGACCGGGGGGGGCTCGTACACGTTTCAACAGCCGGAGAACAACATCGTGCGGGGAACGATCGGCGGCCTGGCGGCGGCCTTGGGCGGCGTGCAGTCCATGGCGATCGCGTGCTACGACGAGGCGCTCTCCATTCCCTCGGAAAAGGCTCACCGGCTCTCCATTCGGACCCAGCAGATCATCCGCCACGAAAGCGGCATTGCCGGCGTGGTTGACCCCTTTGCCGGGTCCTACTTCATGGAGTGGCTCACGAACGAGGTGGAGGAGAGGACCTGGAAGGTCATGGAGGACGTGGCGGCCAAGGGGGGGATGGCCAAGTGCGTCGAGACGGGATACCTCGACAAGATGCTGACCCACGAGGCCTACAAGTCCACCCAGGCGATCCAGAACAAACAGAAGATCGTCGTCGGCGTTAACGAATACGTGTCGGAAGAGGAAGAGGAAGAGCCGGAGATCTTCCGGGTCACGGAGGAGACGGAGAAGACCCAACTCGCCAATCTGAAGAAGCTGAAGGCGGAGAGGAGCAGCCAGCAGGTGCGGAAGGCCCTGGACGGTCTTCGGACGGTCGCCGAGAGGGGCGACAACGTCATGCCGAGCTGTGTCGAGGCTGCCAAGGTCTACGCCACCGAGGGAGAGATCCTCGGGGTCCTGCGGGAGGTGTACGGGGAGTTCAAGCCGCCGTCCATCTTTTGAGAGGCCGTTCCGATCCGGGGCGGAAGGTGTCCGGAGGTTCTTCGAGTCGGCCGCGCCCGCGTTCGCAGGTGAAAGGATCTCACGATGCGCAGTGTGTCGATCATCGGTGTGGGAACCACCAACTTCGGCGTCCTGGAGGGGACGGGCATCAAGGAGATGGCCTCGTTGGCGTGCAATCGGGCCATCGTGGACGCCGGCATCGACCGAAAGCAGGTCCAATCGTTCTATCTGGGAAACTACATCGGCGGAATCTTGGTCGGGCAGGAGACCCTCGCTCCGGTCGTCGCCTGCGAGCTTGGTCTCCAGAAGACGACGGCGTGCACCAAGGTGGAAGGCGCGTGCTGCTCGTCCGGCATCGCCCTGCGCCAGGCGTACCTGTTGATCGCCGCGGGGGTCTACGACTTCGTGCTCGTCGGCGGGGTGGAGAAGATGAGCTCGGCGTCGACCGCCAAGAACACCGAGGCCCTGGCCGCGGGCATGGACAAGGACAAGGAGGGGTACACCGGCCTCACCTTTCCCGGGTATTTCGGGCTGGTCGCCCAACGTCACATGCACGAATTCGGGACGACGATCGAGCAGATCGGCATGGTCTCCGTAAAGAACCGGCAGAACGCGGTACGGAACCCCCGGGCCCGGTTCCGCAAGGAAACCACTCTCGAGGCGGTGCTCGCTTCTCGCTTGATCACCGATCCGCTCAAACTCATGGACTGCTGTCCGATCGCCGACGGCGCCGCCGCCGCCGTCCTCTGCCCCACCGAGATGGCAAGGGAGTTCTCCCCATCCCCGATCGAGGTCCTCGGCTCCGGGCACGGCCTGGGACAAAGCACCTCATACGCGATGGACGGGCCTTCCTGCACGTGCACCGTCTACGCCGCTCGGGAAGCCTTTGCGCGGGCCGGGATTGCCCCCTCCGACGTCGACGTGGCGGAGGTCCACGATTGCTTCACCATCGCCGAGATCGTGGACACCGAAGATATCGGCTTCTTCGAGCGCGGCAGAGGGGGACCCGCGGTCGAGGAGGGGCTGACCCGCGTGGACGGCCGGATTCCGATCAACCCGAGCGGGGGGCTCCTCTCCAAGGGCCACCCCGTGGGCGCAACCGGCCTGGGCCAGATCTACGAACTGGTCAAGCAACTGCGGGGCGAGCACGAGAACCAGGTGAAAGACGCGGAGATCGGCCTGGCGATGAACCTCGGCGCCTCCGGCCTGGTCTCCACCGTAACCATCCTCCGGAGGAGCTGAGTCATGGCCACGACTTCGGCAGAGGGCATCACGGTCGACTGCTGTCGCGGCTGCGGCAAGCGGTTCGTGCCGCCGGCCTATGTGTGCTGCGAGTGCGGCGGTGAGGCGTTCGTTCCGGATCGGATCCCGGGGGAGGGGACGATTTACACCCACACCGTGATCCGGGTCGCTCCCGAGGCCTTCCAGAACGAGGTCCCGTACCCCATGGCCGTCGTGGAACTGCCCCTCGGATTGCGGATGACGGCGAGGATGCACCTCGAGGAGGGTCAGGAGATGCGGATCGGACAAGAGGTCCGGTGCGTCGCCAAGAAGGATTCGGGCTACTGGTTTGCGTTGAAATAGCCCGATCTCTCGAATCGACGGGTCCACAAAGGCTGCTGCAGCGGGGCAGCGGCTCTGCGGAGAGGGTGACGATGACGACGGACTGGGTAGAACGCCTGCTGGGGGGAGACGAGCTTGCGGCCTCGAAATTGATTTCGTTGGTCGAGAACAAATCGCCCCAGGTCCCCGAGATCATGCGCCAGATTCATCCTCACACGGGCTCGGCCGCGATCCTCGGGTTCACAGGGCCCCCGGGCGTGGGCAAGAGCTCTCTGGTGGACCAGTTCATCTACATCGCGTGCGCCAAGAACTTGCGGGTGGGCGTGCTCGCCATCGACGCCAGCAGTCCCTATACCGGGGGCGCTCTCCTGGGCGACCGGATCCGGTTCGGCGACTACTCGGGAAATGACGGGGTGTACATCCGGAGCATGGGAACGCGGGGCCACCTGGGCGGACTCGCCCAAGCGAGCAGGGGCGCGATCCGGATCCTGGACGCCTTGGGGTGTGACCTGGTGCTCGTCGAGACGGTGGGCGTGGGGCAGATCGAGCTCGACATCGTGAAGGAAGTCGACACGGTCGTCGTCGTGACCATGCCGGGCTCCGGTGATTACGTGCAAACGATGAAGGCGGGGATCATGGAGATCGCCGATGTCTTCGCCGTCAACAAGTCGGACCTGCCGGGGGCGGATCTGGCGTATTCCGAGCTCGTCCGGTTTCTGCACATGGCCCACAAAGACAGCGCCTGGCTGCCGCAGGTCGTCTCGACCTGCGCCACCAAGGGTGAGGGGCTCAAGGAGTTGTGGACGGCCGCCGAGGCCCATCGGGAGTTCCTGCTGCAGGAGGACCGGATCTCCCGCCGCCGCAAGGAGCAGGTCAAGGGTGAGATCGAGGACCTCGTGTTGTGCCGTCTGAAAGACGACTTTTGGAACATCGGGTGGCATGGGCAGCGGATTCAAGAAGTAATCGACAAAGTCTATGCGCGTGAGTTGGATCTTTATTCGGCTCGCGACGAGATTGTGGCTCAGATCGTGGAGGAGATCAAAAAAATTTGAGAAGGGAGGTGGCTGGAACAGGGCTCTCTGTAGTTGCGTGCGTCTAACTCTATTTCCCACAGGCCCGACAAACTAGAGAGGAGAGCAGACATGAGCGCAGAACCAGCCAAGAAATTCATGTTGGACTTCGAAAAGCCGATGTTCGACAAGCCGGGCAAGAGCAAGAACGTGGACGTCAACGCCGGCGAAAAGGTCGACTGCCTGGACATCATCGCGGACACCCTCGTGGAAGAGGGCGTAACCGAAGTGTGGTGTCTGGAAGGCAGCGGCCTCTTCCGATTCATGAATCCGATCATGAAGAGGGGAATCAAGCGAATCACCTGCACGAACGAGCAGGAGCTCGGATTCGCCGCCGAAGCGTTCGGCCGAATCGCACGCCGCCCCGGCGTCGGCATGATCGGTCCGGGAACCGGGGTGACGAACCTGGCTACCCCCCTTCATCAGGCGCGGAGCGCCCAAGCGCCCATGGTCTTCATCGTCTCCGATTCGGGAGAGATGTTCGACGGGAGGTATACACAGCAGGGCGGGGTCATCGCCTCCGAGGTCCTTTCGCCGTTGCTCAAACGGCCGGTGAGGCGGTTGACGCAACCGTACTCCGTGGGCTACCAGCTCAAGCAGGCGTTCCGAGATTCGGTGAGCCCCGTCACAGGGCCCATGGGGATTGCGGTCGCGGAAGAGTTGTCGCTGTTTGCGGCCGGCGACCCCGCCACGACGAGGGCGCAGTTGGCGAACGGGTATGCCCCGGGGACCTGGGGGCAGAGCACGACGGACATGTTCGAAACGGCGGCGGACTCCAAAACGGTCGAAGCCGCGGTCCGGTGGCTCTTGGAGGCCGAGCGGCCCGCCATGATCTGCGGGGAAGGCATCTGGTTCCACGACGCGGTGGCTGAACTGAACGAGTTCGTGCACCTGATCGGGATCCCCTGTCACACCCGCAGACTGGCTCGGGGGGCGATCTCGGAGTACGACCCTCTCAACTCCTACGGGAGAGCCAGGGGGAAAGTGCTGAGGGAAGCCGACAGGGCGCTCATCATGGGGCTCGGCATTCGCTATCTGGAAAATCAGGGCAGACCCCCGTTCTGGGGAGCAGACACCCGCTACATTCAGGTGCAGTCGAGCCCGGAGCTCCAGTGCCTGCAAATGCCGACGGAATTCGAAATGAACGGCAACATGAAGCTGATCCTGAGGGCCATGGTCGATTGCCTCAAGGACCTGAAGGTGACCGGGCCCGTGCAGAAGTGGGAGGGGTGGCGCCAAATCGTCGTAGAAGCCAAGGCAAAGTCGTTGGAGACAACCACGGCCCGAGCCGAGGCGTTGAGAGGGCACTCTCCGTTGCACCCCGACCTGATGGGAAAGATCATCGGCGACTGGCTCCACAAAGAGCTTCAAGACGACTACACGACCATTCTGGGGGGGTGGTCCGCGACGTCGTTCTACACCGACTGGATCCGGCTCCGGACGGCGGGTCGGCTGCTCGACGCTACCGACGCCATCGGGCTGGGGCATCCCGTCCCCATGGCCATGGGTGCAGCCATGGCTCAGAACGGAAACAAACACCCGGTGCTCGCCCTGATGGGTGACGGCGATTTCTTCGGCGGGTCCGGGATGGCTTACCAGACGGCGGTGAAATGGGAGCTTCCCATCATCGGAATCCACGTGAACAACAACTCCCTGTGCACCAATTGCGACGAGGTGTTCCAGGCCTGCTACGGGCCGACCAAGGATTTCTACAAGGACTTCATGCAGATCTACCCGGCACGGATCAAGACGGACGAGATGCTGAAGCCGATGGGGATCCACACGGAGTGCGTGGAACGCGACACGGAGCTCGTTCCTGCGCTGGATCGGTGTCTAGCATCGACGAGGGAAGGAGTTCCTGCCTTCATCAACGTGATCGCGGACCCGATCGTGAACAACGAGATCATGGGACTGTTCACGGCCATGCTGTACGGAAACATTCCCTACAACGATTTGACGACAAAGGCCAAGCAGTACCTATTGGAAGGTGGATACTTGCGGAAGGCATTCGTTGGATCCGCGGAGCCCAATTGGGGCAAGGCGCTCGAGATCTATCAAGAGACCGGCAAAGTTCCTGACAAGATCTAGGGATTAGCAACGAGCATCTGTGCAACCACAACACGATCAGGAGGTAAAACCATGGCCGCGCCTTCGCTGAAAGAGAAGTTCCAGGATTGGGAGTTTGAGTGCGAAGACTGCAAGGAGATCTGGAGAAGTGCAAACTACCAGTGCCCCAAGTGCGAGAGTCTCAACACGAAACGAACACTGAAGTGGGATGACCAGAAGTAATTGAACAAGAGCTTGTCCTGGTTGCCGCACCGGGTTCCTCGGGAACCCGGTGCGGCAACGGCCCTCCCACGGCCGGGATCGATGGAGCAATCTCCCCCCCGGAAGCTGTCCCGCCCGGCCGGGACGAATGCGTCATGCAACCCTTGCGAACCAGAAGCCGGCCGTCGCCGACCGGGTGATTCACGGGGCGGCGTTCCTCCCAAGCTCCTGGCGAGCTCGGACCCGGCCCGCGAGGTCCGAGAGTGCAAACGCGGGATCGGCGACCACACGGCCGACCGGCGAACCTTTTGCCTGCGAGTGTCTCATGCCCGTGGTCGACGAAGTTCTCCCGGAGCTCTTCCGGATCGAAGTCCCTCTTCCCGAGAACCCCTTGCGGTCCATCAACGTGTACGTGGCGAGGGGTGTTGAGCGCTCGCTGATCGTGGATACGGGCATGAATCGCGCGGAGTGCCGGGCCGCTCTGAGCCAGGGGCTCCGCACGCTCGGCATCGACGCGGGCTGCGCCGATATCTTCGTGACGCACCTCCACGCCGATCACATCGGGCTCGCGAAGGCGTTCGCTCGGCCGGGCACGACGGTCTTCCTGAGCCGTACGGATAGAGTCTGGCTCGAGGCTTGGACCGGGTGGGAGGCCTTCTTCCCACTGGCCGAGGCGCACGGCGTGCCCGTCCCTGAGCTGAAGGCCGAGATCGCATCGAACCCCAGCCTTGCGTTCGAGCGTGAGTGGCTCCCGGAGGTGAGCCCGGTGGACGAAGGTCGGGTCTTCGCCGTAGGCGACTACCGGTTCGAGTGCGTCGAGACGCCTGGGCACACACCGGGGCACATGTGCCTCTACGAGCCGCGCGCGAAAGTGCTCCTCTCCGGTGACCACATTCTCGGCGACATCAGCCCGAACATCACTACCTGGCTTCCGGGTCGAAACCCTCTGAAGGAGTACCTCGACAGCCTGGAGAAGGCCTCCCACTTGGAGGTCGACCTGGTCCTCCCCGGGCATCGTCGGCTCTTTCGAGACCACCGGGCCCGCATCGCAGAGCTCCAAGTTCACCACTGGGCGAGGCTGGACGAGGTCCTCGCCCTGCTTTCGCGGCGCTTCCTCACCGCCTTCGAGCTCGCTTCCGAGATGACCTGGGATCTGAAGGGGTCCTGGGCGTCCTGGCCCCTGGCCCAGAAGTGGTTTGCGACGGGGGAGGCGATGGCTCACCTCGTCTACCTTGAGGCGGAGGGGGCCGTGGTCCGAGACGACGGGGACCGGATCGTCTTCAGCCGGTGTTCGCCCAGCGCCTGCGCAAGGGGTTGGGTTGAAAGCGGTACGCCTTGACGGTGGCGGGCCGAGGGTCCTGGGTTCGAAGCGGAAGGTGGAGCAGTGGCGGATCTGTACCACAGGCGCCGCGAAAAGGCGCGGAAGCGTGTCGAGAAGTAGCTCATTGCTCATTCATGAAAGGAGCCAAAGATGGCAAGAGTGAAGGACAAAGTAGTTGTTATCACAGGAGGTTCTGGGGGAATCGGCACAGCCGCTGGCAAGCGGTTCGCCGAGGAGGGTGCGAAGGTCTTGCTCGTGGACGTCTTCGAAGATCAATTGAAAAGATGCGTGGGACAAATTGGTGATTCGGCGAGCTATTTTGTGGCGGATGTCACGAAAGAAGACCAGGTGAACGCTTACACGCAAGCAGCCGTAGATCGCTATGGAAGAGTTGATGCCGTTATTCTAAATGCAGGCATAGAGGGCATCATTAAGCCTCTGATAGAACACACGAAAGAAGAATTTGATCGTGTGATATCTGTGAATATTGGTGGTGTGTTCATGGGCGTTAAGGCGGCCGTGCCGGCGTTGGCCAAGACGGGAGGCGGAAGCATTATCATTGTTTCGTCCATAGCTGGACTGAAAGGATTTGCATTACTCGGCCCCTACGTGACAAGCAAGCATGCAGTTGTGGGCATGATGCGGACGGCCGCGATAGAGTATGCCGGACTGAACGTGCGCGTGAATACCGTGCATCCCTGCCCTATCGAAACCAGAATGATGCGCTCCATTGAAGAAGGCGCAGCGAATCTGTTGCACCAAGACGAGAAAGCGATTTACGGCATGTTTGAGGGCACACAGGCATTGAAGAGATACGGCAAGCCAGAAGAAGTTGCGAATATGTTCTTGTTTCTGGCCAGTGATGACGCGGCGTTTCTTACCGGCAACTGCTACGCGGTAGACGGGGGTCACATGGCAGGCCTGATTCTGTAGGGCGTATCCTGTCAAGCGAGCCCGGTGGCGGAATCCCCGCGGCGCTCGACGCGCCGCGGGGATTCCGCGAGAGCAGTGCGGACGGCTTTGGCGGTGCCGTCGCAAATCTCGTTTGGCTCCAGCCTGCCTTCCCCCGGCGCAACAGGCGCGGTGTTGGGATGCAGATCGTTGGTTGCCCAGGTGGCTGGCGATCCTCTCTAGATTCAGGCGTCCACGCCTGGAGTCCCGCACGGACCCCGCTGCGTGTGGGCGAGGGCGGCTGACCCCTGAATTGGGTTTCAGCCCCACTACCAATAAGGAGAATTGCATGAAGCTGACAGAATCTGCCGCAATTGTCACGGGAGGGGCCTCGGGACTGGGTGAGGCGACGGTTCGTCATCTGGTGGGAAACGGCGGGCGGGCCGCCATCTTCGACGTCCAAGAGGAACAGGGCAAGAACCTCGTCGCCGAGCTGGGCAAGAACGCGATCTTCGCCCATGCGGACGTCACCTCCGAGCAGAGCATTCTGGAAGCGATCGAACGGATGGTGGAGAAGTTCGGCACTTTCAACGTTGTGGTCAATTGCGCTGGCGTCGTCACGCCGGGAAAGGTAGTCGGGAGGAACGGCCCCCTGGCCCTCGACCAGTACGCACGCGTCATTCAGATCAACCTAATCGGCACGTTCAACGTCATCCGGCTGGCGGCTGCGAGAATGGTAGGGAACGCTCCGAACGCCGAAGGCGAGCGGGGCGTGATCGTGAACACCGCGTCGTTGGCGGCATTCGAAGGTCAGATTGGTCAGGCGGCCTATGCCTCCTCCAAAGCAGGAGTCGTTGGTCTGACGCTTCCCATCGCCCGCGAGCTCGGCGGGTCGGGGATCCGTGTGATGACCATCGCCCCGGGGTTGTTCGAGACCCCGATGGTCGATTCCCTTCCGGAGGCTGCCAAGGAGGCGCTGGCGAAGATGCCGGTGTTCCCAAAGCGGTTCGGTCGGCCGACCGAGTTCGCACTTCTGGTGCAACAGATCGTCGAGAATCCGATGCTCAACGGCAGCGTCATTCGGCTCGACGCCGGCATGCGTATGGCGGAGAAGTGAGCCTCCGATACGCGGTGGCGGGCCGCCGCAACAGCGGCTTGGGAGGTGTCATCCGACTCCTTCCGGCACGTTCAACCTCAAGAAAAGGGAGGCGCCCATGGGACGCGTTCAGGGAAAAGTGGCGGTGGTGACCGGCGGCGGGAACGGGATCGGGCGCGCAACCTGCGCGCTCCTGGCGAAGGAGGGGGCCAAGGTGGCCGTCACCGACGTCAACGCCGAGACCGGTCAGAAGGTGACGGCCGAAATCGTGGCGGCCGGGGGCGTTGCCAAGTTCTGGCATCTGGAGGTCACCGACGAGGCGGAAGTGAAGAGCGTCTTCGCCGACATCGCCGCGCAGTTCGGCCCCATCACCGTTTTGGTCAACAACGCCGGGATCGCCGACCTGCCGAGCACGCCGACCCACGACCTGTCGGAGGAGGCCTGGGATCGGGTGATGAACGTCAACGTAAAGGGCGTCTTCTTCTGCACGAAGCACGTGATTCCCCACATGAGGAAGGCGGGGATCGGGAGCATCGTGGACATCTCGTCCATCTACGGGCTGATCGGCGCGCCCGATGTCCCGGCCTATCACGCCTCCAAAGGTGCGGTGCGGATGATGGCCAAGACCGACGCCCTCCTCTATGCCAAGGAGAAGATCCGCGTCAACTCGGTCCACCCGGGCTTCATCTGGACCCTCCTCGTGCAGGACTATGTCCACACCTCGAATCTGACCGACGACCAGGGGATGCAGATACTCAACGACCTCCACCCGGTCGGTCACCCCGGCGAGCCTGACGACATCGCGTACGGCATCCTCTACCTGGCGTCCGACGAGTCCAAGTTCGTGACCGGAAGCGAGCTGGTTATCGACGGCGGCTACACGGCCAGGTAGGCAGCGGCGGGGCTCTGCCCGGCCGCGGCGGCGGGTGACCTCCTTTCCCGGGCGGTAGGATTGGCAAGCCGGACTCGCGTTCGCCAGTGACGTCGGACGGGAAAGCCGGTTGTAGACCATCGGGCAAGGAGAGACGGAGTCGGGAATTGTTCCTGCGGAGGACGATGTGGGGTCCACGACGGTGTGGTGTGGATTGCCGATCGTGAGATCCGCCCCATGGAGAGCGACTACGACGATTGAGGAGGCGGTTCAGGGTTTCTGAGGGAGCTTCCAACAGGCAGAGCGAGGGAGAGGCGGGGGCGCAAAGCGCCCCTGCCGACGTGAGGGGACTGAAGTTATTCGTAGAGGTGGAAAGGGGTGGCCTCGGCGCGTGCCGGTTCGATGTTCCGGGTCGATCCGTTGGGCTCGTCGGTGGCGCGAGGCTCACGGTCTGCTGGGGGCGGTGCCCGCGGGCACCGCCCCCAGCAGGGTGCCCCTCCGGCCTCCGAACCCCCCCCGGAGAGCTGCAGGGTCGCGATGCGTTCTCTCACAGCCTCCGGAAGAACGGCTCTTCGATTCTGACGATAATCGTACGAGACGATCAGGCCCTCGCCCTCTGCGGCCACCTTCCGGTGATCCGCACTCACCACACAATACCGCATGACGAACCGGTCCTCGCCCACCTCCGGCACGGTAGCTCCAATCCACACCGTATCCGGGTAGGTCAAGGGAATGCGGAAGCGGCATCCAGTGGCGCCGAGAATGGGGCCCAGACCCGTCTCCTTTTGGAGCGTGCTGTAGCGGATCGCACGGAAGTAGGCGACTCTGGCGCTCTCGAAGTAACGGAAGTAGACGACGTTGTTCACGTGGCCGAGGACGTCCATCTCACCCCAGGCCACGGGGAACTCAATCACGACAGGGTACTCCTTCAGCAGTTCTCTCAACCTGCCCCTCCATGCGCGTGGAATCGCTCAACCCCCGGGGTCCCTGGGAGGGGCCGGCCAGCTTTGGGCTGGGTCAGTAGCCGCGCCAAGCCATCGTCAGCGCTTCGCGGAGCGGAGAGCGAGAAGGTCGACCTCGCGGGTGCGACACCCACGGCGTAGCACCTGGCCCGAGATCTGTTCCCGGACCTCGGGTCGGGCCCCTGAACCGCTGACCGCTGGGCCGGGAGGCTCGAGCTCGCCCAGATGGTGTGAGAGGCGCTGGAAGGCAGCGGCTATCGGCCCCTGTCTTCCTCCCGACGCCGTCCCCTGCGCGGTTCCTCCTCCTGCTGCTGTTGCTGCTGGGGCTCCGGCTGAGCCTTCGGCGGCTCAGCCGCAGCGGGGGCCGCAGGTGCGCCTTCCGTAGGCTCGGGAACGCGCCGGAACTGACGCTTGCCGACAGGGCGCTCCGGCCTTGAGGCAGGCGCCCCTCGCATCTCCGCGTCCTGAGGGCGACCCTTGATCTCGCGTTCCGGCTGCGCCTCCTGCTTGGGTTGTTCGACGGCCGGTCGATTGCGCTCGGGCGGCTGCCGCACCGAGTCCTCCAGTGTGCGCCGCGTCGGCCGCTCGGGTGGTACTTCCGGAGGCCGCTGCGCCGGCCGTTCGGGGGCTTGCTGCACTGGTACTTCCGGAGGTCGCCGCGCCGGTCGCTCGGGGGCCTGCCGCACCGGTGCTCCCGGAGGCGGCTGCGCCGGCTGTTCGGGGGCCTGCTGCACAGGTTCGTCCGGAGACCGCTGTTTCCGCCGCTCGGGCGCCCGCTGCGCCGGCTGATCCGATGGCTGCCGTCTTCGTTGCTCGGCCGGCCGCGTTTCACGCGGCTCGGGCCCAGGCGCCGGTGACAGCGCCGGCCGACGAGGGGGGGGCACCGCCTGGTCGACCCCCTGTTCCTTCTCGACGTTGCGCAGGGGCCTGGGCTTCTGGTCGGGCACGAAGACGGATCGTTCCCTCCCGCGAGGAGCGGCCCGTTGGCGGACGGCGCGAGACTCGCGCTCCACCCTTTCCGGAGGCCGGGCCCTGGGCACGATCGAAACCTCCGGTCTCGGCAGTCTCGTGTCCCTGGTGGGCCTGAGCTCCCGCACCGGCGGCCGGGCAATGACGACGGGACTGCCCCGACCCCGGTCGACGAACGGGTTCCTCGTCTCGCGGATTCGGTCCTGGACGATCCTGCCGCGAAGGAAATTGTCCCTCCGGACGACGACCACGCCGTTCGCTGCCCGGCTGTTGACGTACACGTGAGTCACGTTGATCCGGGTGCTTATGGATACGTTGACGCTGTTCGGCCCGTAGTCGCCGTAGCCGTAGTAGAGCTCCCCGTGCCCGAGGGGCACCCAGCCGACGTCGTCATCGGTGATCGACCAGGCCACGTAGCCCGGCGACCAGTGAGCCTGGCGCGGCGCGACCCAGAACCAGCCGAGGGAGGCCGAGTGGTTCCAACGGCCATAGTGGAACGGCGCGTACCAGGGATCGTAGGAGAGCCAGACGTAGTCCCCGGCGGACCAGACCCAGCGGCCGTTGGAGTAGGGGGACCACCCCGGCGCCGTAATCGGTGCCCAGACCCAGCCGTACGGTGCATAGGTCACCCAGCGCCCGGAGCGGTCGAACTCGCGGGCGTAGGGTCCCATCTCCGGCGGAAGGTAGCGGGCGCTCGCGGCCGGCCGGTCGTAGAACTCCGCCCGGGACTGGACCCACCGGTCCCAGGGGTCGGCGGGCGGCAGGAAGTCGAGGACGACCCGCCGATCGGGTCGCAGGTCGGCCAGTTGGCCGCCGCGGACGGAGACAACCCCATCGGGGGTCTCGAGATCGAGGGAGCCTTCCACGACGCCGACCTGGGCGGAGCCGTCGGTCAGGGTGTTGACCCGAAACCGAGCCTCTCCGTATGCGCGCAGGGAAACGCCAGGCAGGTCGACCTGGAACACGGAGTCGGGCGCGCGCATCCGCCCGACGTCAAAGGAGGCCTCGCCCGAGACCAGAGCCATTTGAATCGTGTCGCCGCGCGGATCCCGCCGCAGATCGACGAGGTCCAACTCGGTCTGGTAGCTCAGCCAGGCCGTGGCCGGGCCGGGCAACCGGACCTCGATTTTGGCGTCGTCGCCGGCCCAGAGCCGGTCCCCGATGCGCAGTGAGAGGTTCGGGGTCAGGGCGGCCCACTCCTCGGTGTCGGTGCTCTGGAAGAGCGCGTCGCCAGTGAGGTAGGTCACGTAGGAGAGGCCCAGGCCCGCGGCGGGGTTGCCCTCGGGCTCGGAGCCCGGGGGGGCGCCCGGCCCGGCTCGGCCCATGTACTCGGCCGCCGGGGCTGCCAGGGGGAGCGCCAGGAGAGAGGAGAGGAGCAGCAGCCGAATCACGTTCCGCGTCATGTCGACCTCCCTGAAGCGATCCTCCGCGGGTGGGATGCGCGAGGGCAGAGGATGGTAGGAGCGAGAACCCTAGGGTGAAGCGCCGGGCGTCGGTGTCAAGTATAGTATAGAAGGGGGGACGCCGCGTCGAATCGCCGGCGCTTGCGACCGTCTCGCTGGCAAGGATGCCGCCCTCTGGCGTATTCTCTGGCCCGTGCAGAGGAGGATGACGTGGGGGAGCGCGGATCGCGCGGATGAGTTGGGCCACTGTCGAGCGGAGATCCCGCTCCAGTGGCTCTTGTGTTTTTCGGCCGATGAGGTCGATTTGATCGGAGGGTGTCGTGACGACGTCAGAGTGGATCCGACAGGGACGCAAGGCCAAGGGATGGATTCAGGCCACGCTGGGCGAGCAGGTCGGCGTCAGCCAGGTCCAGGTCTCGCTCTGGGAAACCGGGAAGGCGAGTCCGACTCCGGAGCAGCGCACTCGACTGGAATCGGCTCTTGGGGGAGGAGCTCCGACGATCGCCCGTGACGCGGAGCATCTCTCGCTTCCCGAACCGCCGCCCGAGCAGGCAGAATCCCCGAAGGAGAAACCTCCGCGGCGGAAGACGCGAGGCGCAGCTTCGGCACCCGTCGAACCCCCTGACAAGTCCCTGGAGTCCTGGATCTGGGACGCGGCCTGCTCCATCCGCGGCGCCAAGGATGCCGGCAAGTACAAGGACTACATCCTCCCGCTCATCTTCACCAAGCGTCTCTGCGACGTCTTCGACGACGAGCTGAACCGCATCGCCGAGGAGGTCGGGGGCCGTGCGAAGGCGTTCCGGCTCGTACGGCACGACAAGAAGCTCGTCCGCTTCTACCTGCCTCTCGAGCCGAAGAGCCCAGACGACGCGGTCTGGTCCGTCATTCGCACCCTCTCGGACAAGATCGGCGAGCGCCTCACCACCCACCTGCGCGCCGTCGCCGACGCCAACCCGTTGCTCAAGGGCATCATCGACCGCGTCGACTTCAACGCCACCACCCACGGCGTGCGCGACCTCGACGACGACCGCCTTTCGGCCCTCATCGAGAAGATCAGCGCCAAGCGGCTCGGCTTGAACGACGTCGAGCCCGACATCATCGGCCGCAGCTACGAGTACCTCATCCGGAAGTTCGCCGAGGGGGCGGGTCAGAGCGGCGGCGAGCTTTACACCCCGGCCGAGGTGGGCTTCGTCATGGCCCGCATCATGGCTCCGGAGCCCGGCCTGGACGCCTACGACCCCACCTGCGGCTCCGCGGGGCTCCTGATCAAGCTCGACCTCGTCCTGCGCGAGCGCATGAAGGCTGCCGGCACGACCGCCTTCGCCCCGCTGAAGCTCTACGGCCAGGAGTACGAGCCGTCGAGCTGGGCCATGGCGAACATGAACATGATCATCCATGACATGGAAGGCCGCATCGAGATCGGCAACACCTTCAAGAACCCGAAGTTCCGAGCGGGCAACCGCCTTCAGACCTTCGACCGCGTCGTGGCGAACCCCATGTGGAACCAGGACTGGTTCAAGGAGCAGGACTACGAGGCCGACCCCTTCGACCGCTTCCCCAAAGGCGCAGGCTACCCCGGCAACAAGGCCGACTGGGGCTGGATGCAGCACATCCTCGCGAGCCTGAAGCCCCAGGGCCGCGCCGCCGTGGTCCTCGACACCGGCGCCGCCTCGCGGGGCTCGGGCAACGCCAACACCAACAAGGAGAAGGACGTCCGGCGTTGGTTCGTGGAGCAGGACGTCATCGAAGGCGTCCTCTACCTGCCGGAGAACCTCTTCTACAACACCACCGCCCCGGGCGTCGTCATCGTGCTCAACAAGGCCAAGCCGAAGAGCCGCGAGGGCAAGCTCTTCCTCCTGAACGCCAGCCGCGAGTTCGTGAAGGGCGACCCCAAGAACTACCTCCCCGACGACGCCGTCGTCCGCATCGCCGACGCCTTCACCGACTGGCGGGAGGTCGAGAAGTACTCCCGCATCGTCACCCGCGACGAGGTCGCCAAGAACGACTTCAACATCTCCCCCAGCCGCTACATCCACACCGGCGATGCGGACGAGTACCGGCCCATCCCCGAGATCGTGGAGGAGTTGGAGGCGCTGGAGGCGGAGGCGCGAGAGACAGATGCGGCGCTGAAGGCGATTCTGGCGAGGTTAGGGGTATGACCCCGCCGGGTCGAAGTGGTATATAGAGTTATAAACGGATTCGTTTATAACTAGCTACAACTCGTCGACAGGGGGCTCGGCCATGGACCCGATCAAGAACCCCTTCGCGCCTGGAGCCGGTGCACCTCCGCCCGAGATGGTCGGCCGAGACGGGGTGCTCGAACAGGCCCGCATCCTCTTCGCGCGCATCCAGCAAGGGCGACCGGAGAAGAGCCTGCTCCTCACCGGCCTTCGCGGCGTCGGCAAGACGGTCCTCCTGAACGAGATGGAGCGGCTTGCACAGGGCGAGGGCTACCGGACCATTCTCGTCGAAGCCCACGAGGAGAAGGCGCTGGCGGTCCTCCTTGCGCCGCACCTCCGGCGCCTCCTCTTCGACTTGAATCGCCTGGCCGGCGCGGGGGACAAGGTCCGGAGGGGGCTGGCGGTCCTCAAGGGGTTCATCGGCGCGATCAAAGTGACCGTGGCCGAGGTCGAGTTCGGCCTCGACATCGATCCTGAGCCCGGGACAGCTGACAGCGGCGACTTGGAGCTTGACCTGCCGAGCCTCTTCGCCGCCGTCGCCGAAGCCGCCCAGGACAGGCGCCAGGCCGTCGCCATCCTCATCGACGAGATCCAGTACCTGAGCCAAAGAGAGCTGAGCGCCCTCATCATGGCCATGCACCGGATGCAGCAGCGCCAACTCCCGTTGGTTCTTCTCGGCGCCGGGCTCCCGATCCTGCCCGGCCTCGCCGGCGAATCCAAGTCCTACGCCGAACGCCTCTTCGACTTCCCTGAAATCGGTGCCCTGTCCGAAGAGGACGCGGCCAAGGCGCTGCAGGACCCGGTCAGGACAGCCGGCGTCGCCTTCGAGGCTCCTGCCCTGACGGAGGTCTTTCGCCTGACCCTGGGCTATCCCTACTTTCTCCAGGAGTGGGGGTACCAGGCCTGGAACCGGGCGAACGCGACGCCTATCGATCTACGCATCGTGACGGAAGCGAGCAGCACCGTGATCGCCCGGCTGGACCGGAACTTCTTCCGGGTCCGTTTCGACCGGCTGACACCCGGGGAGCGGAGGTTCCTGCGGGCGATGGCCCATCTCGGCCCCGGCCCCCAACGCACGAGCGACATCGCCGAGGTCCTCGGGACCAGGGTGGCGGGCCTTGGACCCTGGAGGGCGAGGCTCATCAGGAAAGGTATGATCTACAGCCCGGCCTACGGCGAGATGGCCTTCACCGTGCCGCTCTTCGATAAGTTCATGCGGCGGGCCATCCCGGAGTTCACGCCGCAGGGGAATCGGACGGCGCACGATGGCTGAGTCAACGGGCGCCCGGAAGAGACGAAGGCGGGGACCCATCGACCGCTTGGCCGAGGCCGTGCGCGAGCTCGAGAAGGTCAGACAGCAGGCGCGCGCGATGGGGCTTTTCGCCGAGGAACGCGAACTTCTCGAGTGCCCGAAGTGCGGCCTGTGGGAGGACGTCACGTGCGACGGTCTTCTGATTACCTACCCCAAGGACGACGAGGGCATGGCCGACAGCGGTCTGCGCTTCCGCGAGGTGAACGAAGACACATTCCGATGTCCCGCGTGCGGCAGCGAGTTCCGGCCACCTTTGGACCAGGGATTGACCGGGGAGTTCGCCCGTTCCACCGCTTTGCCAAAGGGCTCGGGATGAATGCCGCCCGATGGAGAGTTGCGTCACTGGAGGAGGTCTGCGAGCCGCCCCAATATGGCTACACGGCGTCTGCCGAGGACAAGGGGAATGTCCGTTTCCTGCGAATCACGGACATAACCGAATCCGGGGTGAAATGGCCGGCTGTGCCATTCTGCGAGTGCCCTTCAGACCTGCTGCCCAAGTACCAACTGGCCTCAGGTGACATCGTCTTTGCTCGAATCGGTGCGACAACCGGCAAGAGCTATCTCATCACCAATCCCCCGTCATCCGTTTTCGCGTCGTATCTGATTCGCGTTCGCTGCAAGAGCGAGATCGATCCGGCGTTCCTGAGCATGTTCTTCCGTTCTAACGACTATTGGCGGCAGGTCGACGCTCAGAAGGACACGAACCTCAAGAAGGGTGTCAACGGGTCCATACTCAAGACCCTCCGGGTTCCTCTCCCGCCCCTCCCCGAGCAGCGGAAGATCGCGGGGGTGTTGGGGGTGGTGCAGCGGGCGATGGAGCAGCAGGAGCGACTGCTGGCGCTGACCGCCGAGTTGAAGAAAGCGCTCCTGCACCAGCTCTTCACCGCCGGCCTCCGCGGCGAACCCCAGAAGGAGACCGAGATCGGGTTGGTGCCGGAGAGTTGGGAGGTGAAACGGCTCGAGGAGGTAGCCTTGATCATAATGGGTCAAAGTCCGGATGGGGACAGCTACAATGTGGACGGGACGGGCGTGCCGCTCATCAACGGTCCCGTGGAGTTTGGCCCGAATCCGTTATCAAAAACGCTGGAGGCGAAGTTCACCACGAGGCCAACAAAGTGTTGCGAGCAAGGCGACCTCATTCTTTGTGTACGCGGATCGACCACGGGGAGGACGAACATAGCCAAGGGCCGCGCTTGTATCGGTCGCGGTGTCGCCGCAATCAGAGCCACCGGCAATCAGGAATACCTGAATCAGTTTGTTGCAAGCATCCGCGGACGTATCTACGCCATGGGCACAGGCACCACTTTCCCGAACGTATCCGGAAGCCAGATTAGGGAGATTCTCGTTGCTGTTCCGCCGCTGAAAGTACAGTCAGAGATTGGCAGCATTCTGGCGAGCATTGACCACAAACACGAACTGTTGGAACGAAAACATGCCAGTCTCACCGCGCTCTTCCGCACCCTCCTGCACCAGCTGATGACGGCAGAGCTCCGCGTCCGCGACCTCGACCCACCCCTTCTATCCGACTCGACAGAGTAGTGCGCAATGGGAAGAAAGGCGCAGCAGTCAACGCACGCGAAACCGCCCTGGTCCATCGCGTCCCTGCTCCGAAAGGAAGAGGCCGACTGGGCCAGGCGCAATGACCTTCGTCGCCGTCTCCGACACCACTGGTTTGATCGGGAGATACTGAAGGGAGGAGAACACCCGATTCGTTACGCGTTTTCCCTTGCGATACTGCTTGTATCTGCAATTGTGCTTGGGCATGCACTTCCAAAAGAATGGTTCACTGCATATCCATCCGTCTGGGCGGATGCTGAAAAACTCAACTACTTCACTTCGCTCTGGAATGTTCAGGCGACCATTGCTGCCTTGGTCTACCCGTTTGTAATATCGTTTGTTGCGCTACTGCTACAACGCAAGCCATCATCAAAGGCGTTCCTACAAATTTACCTTGTGGACTCTGGCGGCTTGGTTGCTGGAATGAGTTCCATGTTCTTGGTCCTAGCTATGTCAGTCCAGTACGTGATGCTTACGGCGTACTCTCTTGGGTCGGCAGTAACCTGGGTTGCTGTCGACGCAATTTGGTTCATGTACAACGTGGTGCTTACCCTCTGGTTTCTGTTCCGTACGGTTGAGTTCCTTCGTTCGGATTTCCAGATGGAGGTCGTCAAGCGCTACGCAGCCAACGTGGCTCTGCCTAGAGAGATTGCACACCTCTTGCGCTTCCAGGTCTTCGCAAGGGCACAGAAGGAGGGCTGGATTCCAGGTCCAAGCTATCTTGACGACGAGGCCGAAGGACAACCGCAGGTGCTGATGCACTCGTTCGGGGCCGGCATGGGTGACGTGTCAGTTGAGAGGTACCTGCAAGAACAGTCGCGACTGACAAACGTCTTCCTATGGCCACTCCGACTTGTCGTCGCGGGTTGGTTGAAGAAGGCCCGCCAACAACACGCCATTCAATCCTCTGGACCCTCCAAGAGCGTGAAGTCCCCATTACTCGTATTCCCGCTTCTTCCCGGAAGCACGTACGAGGCTGGAGTTGTACTGGCCAGGGTTGAGGGGGGGCCGAACCTCACACCATGGCATCGTCTTCTGGTGCGATTGAGCTTCCGATTCACGCCTTTTCGCCTTGAACGTCGACACGTAACCTTAACCGAAATCCTCGCTGACCTTGAAACCGATGCACGAGTATCCGCTGGGACTGGCGATGTTGCGACCTTCGAAGAAGGCTATCGCCGCATTACAGGAATGCACGAAACACTTATTGGAGCGAGTCTAACCAAAGAAGCAGACGGCAACATGGGAAGCTTGGCTCTCGTTCCCGATGTATTGAAGTTTGCAGACCGCCCGGTACACGTGCATTGGGCGGACTCATATCGATCCCTCTTTGATGCTTCTACGTCCATTTTGCCGAAAGAGACGAGGCCTATTCGACGGCTTTGTTACGTCGTTCAGCACCTCGATGGTCCCGAGCTGAGACGATCCCCGGCCGATATCCGAGACCGAATTCTATTGCTGCCCACTCAGCTCATGTTCGCGCTCGGGAACTGGTGGTCCGAGCGGCTAGAAGAACAAGAACAGGGCGTCTTGCAGCACGACGCCAACGGTGCCGCCGTGCTGCGCCCTCCCCTGCAGGGGGCATACGAAGGGGCGCTCTTGCATCTTGTGAGTGGCTGGGATTCTGCGCGGGGAGTTGTCGCAGACATCCCAGGCCGCGACGACAGGTTCATCTGGGCAAACGTGGAGGAGTTGCTCAAGCTTAACGCCAGACATGTCAATGAAACCTGTCTCATGCTCTTACGAGCAGTGGCGCGGGGAGACCAGATTGCCGCCGAGTGGTTGGCCGACATCCTCTCGAAATGGTGGGCCACTGCCTCAGGGTACGACGACGAACCAATTGTCCTGTATGGGAAGACGGATTTCATAACGGCGGAAGCGCTGTTCTCGGAATGGGACGCTGCCGAACAGTCTCTCGGCATTGATGACAACGACCGACGGTTCATTGGTCAAGACAGACCGGAGCTGCAAAGGCACGTATTCCTCGCTGCACTAAAGAATTACTGGCGCGACATCCGCCTGTTGACGCTCGAAATCCTTGTTTCGTGGGCCGGGAGTGAAGGGCCCCGCCTTAGCGAGCGCTCGTTGGCGACGTACGTCGCGGGTGGTCTCCTGACAGGACGGCAATGGCGTCCTGGAGGTCGTACAGAAGAACCTCTGAGCGACCTGACGGCGACTGACTACCTGACCGCAAAAGCCCGTCAGTACGGGGCGGACAGCGGGTACCGGCAAGGATACGTGGCGCGACTCGATGCGTTCGTGGAAAGCGCAAAGGACATCCTTCGACCTCCCATGGTGCCGGGAAGAATATATTCCTCCTCGGGGGCCGATGATGTCGAATCCCTTCAAGATGCTCAACTTGCCGTGTTCGTAATCCTTTCGGGAAGGGATTGGCGTCCAGGAGAGTCGCTCAGGCGCCAATTGGCCATCTGGACGTCATCAAGCTTCCGATCAACTAATCAGGTCAAACATCGGGTCGAGGCTATGGGGCAGCGGCTGGTTGCGGTTGGAGATAGCCTGTGTCCCGAACTGGTCGATCGACTCCTGTCATCGACAGGCAAGACACACACGAGGCCCGAAGGATTAGCCAGAACTCGAGACGCCATTAGCGCCATATGCCGTGAGATTGAGGACCTTCAGAGTAATGCAGTTGCTGGCGCCCAGGTGAGCACGCGAAGACTCGCGGCGATGGAAGAGGCGGCCTCGGAGCGGGGCTTCTCGGTGGAGACTGGAAAGTTTCCTCTCCAACTCTTTGCGGCGCTGACCTATCAAGACACTCCGCAGGAACCGTTTACTCTGATCTTCTCGAAGCTTCGAAAGGGCGAGTTCACCGACGTGGAAATGGCGCAACGCGCTGTAAATGAACGAGAGCACTACGCCGAGACCATCGCGAGGCACGTTGGGGTACTGCTATTGGCAGATGTCATACGCAAGAGCGAAACAAGGGATGTACTCGCTCCCGATGCGACTGCTTACTGGGCGGTCTTGAAAGAGGAGGCCCGGGCTCTTCAAGAGGTTGGTCTGACACCGGTCCTTGTTCTCGATAATCCCACGCGCCCAGGTTGGGTGTGGGAGTGGCAGCATCCCCGCCAAGACGGCCGCTACCCCAGACCGCCCGACCTCGTCTTCCGCCGAGAAAAGCCAGGACGCGGCGATGGATACGTAGCGGACTTCAACGATATCCAAGTCTTTTCGGCGGGGATTGCCCCGGGGGAGTCGCTGCTGCTGGCTCGAGAAGCTTTCGCGGGCGTGACGTTCAAGGCGTATCGCGACAGAGTATTCGTGAAGGCAGAAACGTCGGAAGTGGCGGAATCAACGACTTTGGTTGATCTTCAGCTGACGTTTGAACGTGATGTTCGGGTTGAGCATAGCAAGATTGTCCGAATTCGATATCAGACGGCAAATTCAGAGCCGGGAACAGACGAATAGGGCGATACGATGACGGCTGCTTCAAGGCGCCCAACCGAGCACAGGACCGTCCAGGCCTGCATCCTCGCCTACGCCCAGCAAATCTGCCGGGCCCACGCGCCGCGCTCCGGGGCAGACGCGCGGAGGACGTTTGACCCGTGCGGCCCGACTCCCGGTAGTCCATGGTTCCTATGAACGGATCCGCTCCTCATTCGCTGTCCCGGCCGTCCAAGTTCGAGGACCGATTCCGGCTGTACCTGGACGAGTCGGGCGATCACGTATTCCGCGAGGTGAAAGAGGTCTCACACCGCTTTCTGTGTCTGCTCGGCTGCTGGTTCCGAAATCCGGACTACCTGAAGTTTCACGAAGCCCTGGAAGCGCTGAAGTCACGCTTTCTTCCGCATCACCCCGACGATCCGGTCGTCCTCCACCGCGAGGATATGTTGAACGCCCGGAAGGCCTTTAAGGCGTTGCGCGATCCGGTAATGCGGGCGGAGTGGGATGAGGAACTTCTGGCGGTCATTGCGGCGGCGGAATTTCGGGTGGTAGGGGTTGTGATCGACAAGTTGGCGCTGCGGCATGCATACGGGGATTCGGCGGCGCATCCGTATCACTTGGGGCTGGGGTTCATGCTCCAGCGGTATGCCGGGTATTTGAACCATATCAACCGAACCGGCGATGTCATGGCTGAATCTCGCGGCGAGGCAGAGGACCGGCTGCTCAAGGAATCCTACACCCACGTGTACGAGCGCGGCGTGTGGACGACCCCGGCGCACAGTTTCAGAGCGGCGCTGACCTCCTGCCAGCTGAAGCTCAAAGGAAAGGCCGCGAACATCTCGGGCCTGCAGCTGGCAGACCTGCTCGGTCATCCGGTCAAGCAATGGATCCTGAGGCAGCAAGGTTTTCTCGAAGGCGACCCGCCGTCCTTTGCCCAACGGCTCATGGGCGTGGTGGAGGAGAAACTGAACCGCCAACTTTACACCGGGCGAATCGAAGGCTATGGAACGGTGTTCTCCCGAAAAAATAAGAAGGCCTCTCTCGAGGCCCTCCTACGCTCGCCCCTGCGGGCGATCCACCTCCGCTTGGCGGATTGATTCCTATATGGCTCAAACCTGTTCCGATTTCAACTGAAAGTTACTGCCATGCCCAAACCGGGGGAACGCAAAGCCGTCCAGGCCCGCATCCTCGCCTACGCCCAGGATCTCGGCTGGGTCTACGTGCCGCGCGGAGAAGCCGAAACGCGCCGTGGCTTCGATCCGGACGGCACGACTCCCGAGGACCGCGCGCGAACGGCGTCGCTCTACTTCGGCGATCTGCTCCACGCCCAGGTGCTCGCCTTCAACCCCAAGTACAAGGAGGCCGAGGGGGCGCTGGTGGGAGAGCTTGGCCGGGTAGCAGCCGACATCGCCGGCAACCGGGAGCTGCTCAGCTACCTGCGCAATCAGGGCAAGTTCTTCTGCGCCGAGGAAAGCCGGGAGCTGGATCTCACCCTCATCGATTACGGCGACGTCGGCCGCCCACGCGAATCTTGGCGGAACGTCTACGAGGTGACCGAGGAGTTCGCCGTCCACAACGGCCGGCACGGCACGCGGGAGGACGTGGTCTTCCTCGTGAACGGCATCCCGGTGCTGGTGATCGAGTGCAAGAACGCGACGAAGGACGAGGCCATCGCGCTCGGGGTGGACCAGCTCCGGCGGTACCACGAGGAGACGCCGGAGGTGATGGTGCCGGAGATGGTCTTCACCGCCACCGAGGCCATCGGCTTCGCCTACGGGGTGACCTGGAACACGGTGCGGCGGAACCTCTTCACGTGGAAGCACGAGCAGGCGGGGAACCTCGAAGCCAAGGTGAAGAGCTTCTGCGCCGTGCCGCAGGTGCTTCGCCTCCTCAAGGACTTCATCCTCTTCGCGGAGAAGGACGAGGAGCTGCAGAAGTTCATCCTGCGCCAGCACCAGGCGGCCGGGGCGGACCGGGTCGCGGCGCGGGCGCTCGACCCGGCTCGCACGCGGGGTCTCCTGTGGCACACGCAGGGGAGCGGCAAGACCTACACGATGATCAAGGCGGCGGAGATGCTCTTCAAGGCCCCCGAGGCCGAGAAGCCGACGATCCTCCTGATGATCGATCGAAACGAGCTCGAAGACCAGATGCTCAAGAACCTCGCTTCGATGGGGATCGGAAGCGTCGCCCACGCGGACAGCATCGCGGCCCTGAACCGGCTGCTCCGGGAGGACTACCGCGGCCTCATCGTGACGATGATCCACAAGTTCCGCGACATGCCGGCGAATCTGAACACGCGGAAGAATATCTACGTGCTCATCGACGAGGCGCACCGGACCACCGGCGGCGACCTCGGCAACTTCCTCATGGCCGGCCTGCCCAACGCGACGTTCATCGGCTTCTCCGGCACGCCGGTGGATCGGACCGCCCACGGCAAGGGGACGTTCAAAACCTTCGGCTGCGAGGATGACAAGGGGTACCTGCACAAGTACTCGATCGCCGAGAGCATCGAGGACGGCACGACCCTGCCTCTCTACTACCAGCTCGCCCCGAACGAGATGCTCGTGCCCCACGAGGTCATGGAGAGGGAGTTCCTGGCGCTCGCCGAGGCCGAGGGCGTCGCCGACATCGAGGAGCTGAACAAGATCCTCGAACGAGCGGTGAACCTGAAGAACTTCCTCAAGGGCAAGGACCGGGTCAAGCAGGTGGCGGGGCTCGTGGCGGAGCACTACCGGACGCACATCGAGCCCCTCGGCTACAAGGCGTTCCTCGTGGCCGTGGACCGCGAGGCGTGCGCCTTCTACAAGGAGGCGCTGGATGCGCTCCTGCCGGCCGAGTACTCGGAGATCGTCTTCACCGGGAACAACAACGACCCGAAGCACCTGAAGAAGTGGCACCTGACCCCCAAGCGGGAGAAGGAGATTCGAAAGGACTTCGGCAAGGTTGGCCGGTGGCCGAAGATCCTCATCGTCACCGAGAAGCTCCTCACCGGCTTTGACGCCCCGATCCTCTACGCCATGTACCTCGACAAGCCCATGCGCGACCACACCCTGCTCCAGGCCATCGCGCGGGTGAACCGGCCCTACGAGGACGAGGCAGCGGAAATGGTGAAGCCCCATGGCTTCGTCCTCGACTTCGTGGGGATCTTCGACAAGCTGGAGAAGGCGCTGGCCTTCGACAGCGACGAGATCAACGCCATCGTCAAGGACCTGGGGCTCTTGAAACGACTCTTCCAGGCCAAGATGGAAACCAAGGGCGTGGCCTACCTCAGCCTCGTGACCCGGCGGTTCGACGACAAAGACGTGGACAACCTGATCGAGCACTTCCGTGACAAAGAGCGGAGGAAGGAGCTCTTCAAGGAGGTCAAGGAGCTCGAGATGCTCTACGAGATCCTCTCGCCCGACGCCTTCCTGCGGCCGTTCCTCGGCGACTTCGTCACCCTGACCGCCATCTACCGGGTGGTCCGAAACGCCTATAGCCGCCGGGTCTACGTGGACCGCGGCTTCCAGAGGAAGACGAACGAGCTGGTCCAAGAACACATCGGCGCAACGTTGGGCGATGGGCCGGCCGGCGAGTACGTGACGATCGACAAGGCGAGCCTCGAGGCGATCCAGGGACGTGACGAGGGCAAAGCGAGGAAGGTCATCAACCTCGTGAAGGCGATCGAGAAGGCGGCCGAGGAGGAGAGCGACGACCCGTTCCTCGTGGCTCTCTCGGAGCGCGCCAGGGTGGTACAGGAGAGCTTCGAGGACCGGCAGAGCACCACAGCCGAGGCGCTGGCACAGTTGCTGGCGGAGATCGAGAAGAACGAGCGGAGGAAGGCCGAACAGGCCGCCCGGGGTCTCGACGGACTGACCTGGTTCGTTCTCTGCAAGCTCACCGACGACGGCATCCCGAACCCGGAAGCCGTGAGCCGAAGGGTCCGCGAGGCCTTCACCCGGTTCCCGAACTGGCGGACGAGCGAGGGAGAGCTTCGCGAGGTGCGAAAGTCGGTCACGTTCGCACTCTTCGCCGAAGAGGACGACCTGGAGAAGGTCACGGCCACGGTGGAGGCGCTCTTCGTCCTCCTGCAGAAGACCTTCCGCCCGTGAACGCCTGGCGCGACAGAGAGGAGTTCAAGGCTCGCGTGCGGGAGTGGGCCGAAAAGCTGGGCGTGACGACGCGTTCGTTGGCTGTCCGCCCGATGCGCCGCAAGTGGGCGTCGTGCTCGACGGAAGGGAACCTGAACTTCAACGCCGAGCTGCTGGGGCTGGACCGCGAGATCGGCGACTACGTGATCGTGCACGAGCTCCTGCACTTCTCGGTGCCGAACCACGGCAGGCTTTGGAAGAGCCTGATGCGGGCGCACCTCCGGGACTACGAGGTGCAGGAAGAGGCGCTGAAGAGGCTGGGGCGACGCGCCGGGTTCTTGCCCGAGGATTGGGGGAGAACGCACGTTTGACCCGATCCACCCTCTTTGTTACAAGCTGAGGAACCGCGGGGTGCCATCAGAGGAGTCGGGTCCATGGCGAGAGTGAGCTTCGGCAGCAAGGCAGGGCGGATCCGTTCCGCGTCGGGACCGGGTGGCGCGGCGCCGGTGAAGTCCGCCGACGAGGTGATCCGGGAGCTCAAACAGGGTCTCCAGAAACCGCCGGGCGAGGACTACCGGGACCGGTCGCTGGCGATCCACGGGCTCGTCTGTGCCCGCTGCGGCCGGGAGTTCGACCAGGCGACCCGGCACCTGCTCACGGTCCACCACAAAGACCACAACCACCACAACAACCCGCCCGACGGGTCGAACTGGGAGAACCTCTGCGTGTACTGCCACGACGACGCCCACAGCCGCTCGGTGCTCGGCGAGTACGTCGACGGGGCCTCCAAGGAGGCGGCGACGCGGGTCGCCTACGAGGACCCGGGTGCCCGGGAGGGAGGGGGGCTCGCCGACCTCCTGCAGCGGGCGCTCGAAGAGAAGGCGAAGAAGAAGACCGGGAAGGGACGGTAGACGGATGGGCCAGCGGGTCGAGCGCGACACGATGGGCGCCGTCGAGGTGCCGGAGGAGGCCCTGTGGGGGGCCCAGACCCAGCGCGCCCTGGGAAGCGGGATCCCTGTCGGGATACTCCCGAGGGAGCTCCTGGAGGCGCTCGTCGTGATCAAGAAAGGGGCAGCCCGCGTCAACGCGGAGCTGGGCCTCCTGGCACCTGACGTGGGTCGCGCGATCGAGGCGGCCGCCGACGACGTTCTGGCCGGCGGGCTGTGGCACCACTTCCCCCTCTCGCCGTTCCAGACCGGGTCCGGTACCTCTGCGAACATGAACGCGAACGAGGTCCTGGCCAACCGCGCCAACGAGCTCTTGGGCGGGCGCCGGGGCGATCCGTCGCCGGTCCACCCCAACGACCACGTCAACCGCTGCCAGTCGTCCAACGACGTCTTTCCGTCTGCGATCCACCTGGCGGCGGCGGCCGGGATGCGGAGGCGGCTCCTCCCTGCCGCCGGAGGGCTTGCGCAGGTGCTCGAGGCGAAGGCCCGCGAGTTCGCCGACGTCGTGAAGCTCGGCCGCACGCACCTGATGGATGCCGTGCCCGTGACACTGGGGCAGGAGCTCGGAGCCTACGGCCGCCAGGTGCGCGCCGGTGCCGAGCGCGTGGAGGCGGCCGTGGCCGGCCTGCTGGAGCTTCCCCTCGGCGGCACGGCCGTGGGCACGGGCTTGAACGCCCACCCCGAGTTCGGGTCGCGCGTGATCGCCTGGCTCTCCGCGGAAACCGGTCTTCTCTTTAGGCGGGCCGCCGACCCCTTCGAGGCACAGGGCGCCCGCGACGCTTGCGTCTTCGCCAGCGGGGCGCTGCGGTCCCTGGCGATCGGCCTCGCCAAGGTCGCCAACGACCTGCGCTGGATGGCCTCGGGGCCGGGTGGCGGGCTCGCGGAGATCCGGCTGCCGGCACTGCAGCCCGGGTCCTCCATCATGCCCGGCAAGGTGAACCCGGTCGTCCCGGAGGCGGTGCTCCAGGCCTGTGCCCAGGTTTGGGGCGACGACCTGGCCGTGGCCCAGGGAGGCGTCGGCGGGGTGCTGGAGATCAACCTGATGATGCCGTTGATCGCCCGGAATCTCCTGGAGGAGATCTCCCTGCTTACGGGCGCGTGCTCGCTGCTCGCGGAGCGGTGCGTCGCGGGGCTCGAGGCGGACCGGGAGCGGTGCCGCGAGCTCGTGGAGGGGAGCCTCGCCCTGGCCACCCCGCTCGCCGCGGTGGTGGGCTATGAGGCGGCGGCTCGAGTCGTGGAGGTGGCCCGGCGCGACGGGCTCACGCTCCTCGATGCGGCCGGGCGGCTGGGGATCGCTCCGGACGAGGAGCTTCGGCGCCTCCTCGACCCGCGGGCGATGACGGGGGTGTCGTGACGCGGGCGCGGCTGGGGACCCTGCTCGTCCTCGCGCTGGTGCTGGTCGGCCGCCCGACCCAGGCCGCCCTGCCGGCCCCGGGCGCCAAGGCTCCGGCGTTCGCCCTGGCCACCCTCGACGATCCGGCCCGGATCGTGGCGTCCCGGGACCTGTTCCGCAACGCGACGACGCTGGTCTCATTCTTCGCGACTTGGTGCGAGCCGTGCAAGAAGGAGCTGGGGGAGCTCAAGCGGCTTGAACCGCACTACCGGGCCCAGGGCTTTCAGGTCGCGCTCATCTGTCTCGACATCATGGGGGCCCGCAACGTCAAGTCGTATCTCGAGGAGGCCGGGGCCCTGGGCCTTCGGGTCCTCACCGACCGAAGTGGCGAGGCGTCCAACCGCTACGGCGTGGTCCACCTCCCCACCAACGTGCTCGTGGGCGCGGACGGCACCGTGATCTCCTCCTGGGACACCTACCGACCCGATCGGCTCCGCGAGCTCGAGGTCTACCTCGGCCGGCTTCCGGTCCGGGCTTCGGCCGGAACAGCGCCGCCGTAATCCCTCGCCTCCGGAGACTCCCGTCCGGCCTTCTGAAAGGGATGTGCGATTGCCGCGAGCCTCCGGAGGAAACCGTTGACAGAGACCTTCGGCGAGGCTGTAATCGAATCCCTCCCTCGGGGGGTTGCGGCCCGCCTTCCGGGGCGCCCGGTGCCCTCTCCAGTCGGATGGTTTCGCTCCATGTCCATGCGCGTTGCCTTCGTCGCCATCGTCTGTCTGCTCTCCGGCCGCGCCGCCCCGGCCCCCGCTTCCGAGGCGGTGGACCGTGGCCGCCTGAGCCTTGCCTGGGACGCGCACGAGTCGGGCCTGTGCGAGGAGACCCTGCGGTACGCCCAGGACATCTCCCACGGGTCGGCGGCCGAGGCGGAGGCCCTGTGGCTGAAGGCCGACTGCCTCTCGCAGTTGGGGCGGTACCCCGAGGCCGCGGCGGTGCTCCAGGGCCTCGGAGCGGAGGCGGTGCAGGATCGCGATCGGCTCTTGGAGGATGTCTACTATGACTGGGCTGTGGAGCGCTCAAGCCGGGAGGAGTACGACCGGGCCCTGGACGTGCTCAATCACGGCCTCAAGGCGCGCTCCGGGGCCCCGGGGCTCGCGGCCCTGCGGGAGGCGACGCGGTTTCGCCGCGACCTTCACCGGGTCCTGGGTCGGCCGAGGCTGTCCGCGGGGGCGCTGCGCCTCCCGGGAGGGGAAGAGGTCGCGGTGCGGCGCCGGGGCGAGCGCCCGGCGGGAGACGGCTGGGTGCGCGTATATCCCTGGGACGGGGAAGCCTCCTGGGTGCCGGACGCGACCCTGGTCGAGTGGATGCCCTCGCTTGCACTGCACCTCTTCCACGTCCGCCGTTCGCTCTGGCTGAAGGTGCCGGCCGCAGGGCTGCGGCGCGCTCTGGAGGTCGAGGCCGGGGCGTCGACGCTTTCGGTGCGGCGAGAGGAGGGCGGTTGGTCCGTGGGGCTGGAGGGGGAACGCGAATACCTGGAGGCGGCCGAGTGGTCCTTCCGGGCGGGTGTCGAGGGGCTCGGCGTCCGCGGTGCCGCGGCGGCGGCCGTGGCCGGGGCGCGCCGCAGCCTGGAGGGCCGCGCGTCCCTGTCCCGGTGGATCGCCGTCCACGCGGGCGGGCTCCAGGTGAGGCGCGAGGGCGCCGTCGTCCGGGTGCGCGATGTGTACACGGGCCGGAGCCATGCGCTCGACCTGGCCGGGTGGGCGAAATCCTACGACCCGAGCTCCAAGGAGTGGCAGTCCTTCTGGTCCGATCTGACGGCCGAGCTGGCGCGGCCCGCCGGGCCGTTTCGGTGCTTTTGCGGTCGTGAAGCGGTCGTGCGGGAAACGCTGCTCTCGGAGGCTGACGCCGAGCAGTCGGGCGCCTTGGTGGCGGAGAAGGGGCGCGGGTACGCGGTCGTGCTTACGGCGCTGTGCCCGCTGCACCAGCAGTATGTCACGCGCGAGCTCGTCGACGCCTGGGGCGTGACCTTGCGCTCGGTCTGGGACCGGGCCCGGGGCGATGCGCTCGCCAAACCCTGGGGGCTGACCTTCGAGCGGGGAGAAGACAACGGGACGGCGTACCTGACCCTGGAGGGGGAGGGGGTCTCGTCCCTGGCACGGCGCCCGGAGTTGCTCCTGGGCGCCTTGGAAGCGGTCGAAGGCAGCGAGGTCCGTGGTGCGTCGGTCGCCGTGGTCGCGCCCACGGCGTCCTCCTTGGTCGTCCTGCGGACCCGGGTCTCGCGGGACCGCGAGCAGGCCGCCGCCTTGCGCGCCCTGCTGCGCGGCACCCGGCGGGGCGTCGGCGGGGAGAGGCTCGGCTACCGTACCCACCTGCGGCTGCCCCAGACCGCCGCCGGCGTGTTCGAGATGCGCGCCGCCGAGTAATTGACGGCGTCCCGGAGAACGAACCGTGTCGCGTTCTGGTGAGCGGTAGCGGTCCCGCGCCTCACAGAAGGCCGGGTGGACCCCTCCGGGGCAAGCGTCGGGCCCTGTCGTCCCCCAGTTGCCTCAGGCACTCGTCTCGCACCTCTCGCAGTGCCTCCTCCGAGATCCCCGTCCCCACGCTGAGAGAGTGGAGCAGATGGACCAACTGCTCCGTCGCGATGTTGCCCCGGGCCCCAGGGGCGAAGGGGCAGCCACCCAGACCCGCCAGGGAGGCGTCGAGCCGGGTCACTCCTAAGAGCAGTCCCATCAAGGCGTTCGCTCCCGCGGCGCCGAAGGTGTCGTGGAGGTGCAATCCAAGGGCCTCGGGAGGCGCGACCGCCTTCAGTTCTTCGATCAGCTCCGACACGCCCCGCGGCGAGGCGCCACCGTGGGTGTCGCACAGGGTGAGCTCTTCGAACCCCATGGCCGTCAGCCGCGAACAGAGGTCCAACACCTGCCGGCGCGGCACGATCCCTTCCACCGGGTCGACCCAGGCCATGGAGACGGCGGCCCGACTCCTCACCCGCGCCTCGCGGAGCAGCGGGACCATCTTCTCCAGGTCGGACAGGACCTGCGCGGTGGACCGGCCCAGGTTCTCCTCGCTGTGGGTCTCGGTGGCGGAGACCACACACACGAGGTTCCGGGCGCCCGCTTCCAGTGCCTGCTCCGCGCCCGTACGATTTGGCACGAGGACCCAGAGGCGGTCGGCCACGTCCGCCAACTCGGCCAGAACGCGCGCGGCCCCCGCCATCTGAGGCACCCGGCTCGGCGACACGAAGCTGGCCGCCTCCACCTCCGGCACTCCCGCCGAGAGCACTGCGCGCACCCAGGCGGCCCGCCGCTCGGGCGTCAGCACGACCGGCTCGGCCTGGAGGCCGTCGCGCGCCGACACGTCGACCACGGTGGCCCTCCGGGGAGCCTCTTCGAAGATCTTGCGCAAGCTGCGGTTCACGGGTCCCGGTTCCTCTGCCGTGTCCAGTGACGAGAGCCGCCGCTTATACCCCAGCGGTCGGCGGAGGGTCAACGACACGACGCCCTTCGGGCCGATCCTCGATGGGCGCAGCTTGGGCGCCCCGGTGAAGGGGCGTCGACGCTGGAAACCCCGGTGCGCTGTGCGGAAACCTGTTTGACGCGGCTCGTCTCCACGGTCCGGGCCGAGACGGGCTCTGGGAACGGGTCTCTGTGGGCGGGAACGGGGAGAGAGGCGCGGTGGCCGGTCGCTAGTTCCACAGTTGACGTCAACTGCAAAAAAGCGTTTGACCGCCCCGAGAGAACGATGCTATACGGTAACCTACCGATGGGTAGGTTCGTCGAGGAGCGCAGGAGGGCGCCGATGGAGAGTCAGTTCCAGCTCAAGGTGGAGGAGGTGACCCTGAGCTTCGGAGGGGTGACGGCGCTCTCGGGCGTGAGCTTCGAGGTGGGCCGCGGCGAGATCTTCTCGATCATCGGTCCCAACGGGGCGGGCAAGACGAGCATGCTCAACTGCATCAGCGGTCGGTACCATCCGCAGCGGGGCACCGTCCTCTTCGAGGCCCACGACGTCACCGACCGGGCGCCCGCCGCCCGCGCCCGCCTGGGCATTGCCCGCACGTTCCAGAACATCGCGCTGTTCAAGGGCATGACGGTCCTCGACAACCTCCTCATCGGCCGCCACATCCATCTGAAGAGCGGGGTCCTCCGCGGAGGGCTCTACCTCGGTCCCTGCCAGAAGGAGGAGATCGAGCACCGGCGTTTCGTGGAGGACATCGTCGACTTCCTGGAGATCGAGCACATCCGCAAACGGACCGTGGGGACCCTGGCGTACGGCCTCCAGAAGAGGGTGGAGCTGGCCCGGGCCCTGGCGCTGGACCCGAAGCTCATCCTCCTGGACGAACCCATGGCGGGCATGAACCTCGAGGAGACCGAGGACATGGTCCGCTTCATCCTCGATATCAACCAGGAGAGGGGGATCACGGTGATCCTCGTGGAGCACGACATGGGCGTAGTGATGGATATTTCGGACCGCCTCGTGGTGTTGAACTTCGGAGAAAAGATCGGGGAGGGGACGCCGGAGGAGGCACAGAAGAACCCGGAGGTGATCCGGGCCTACCTCGGCGGCGAAGAGTCCGTCTTCCTGGGCCGGTAGGAGGGAAGGGACATGGTTGAGTTTGCTCACGACACCTTCCCCAAGCTCCTCCGCCACAATGCTCAGCAGTACGGGGCCGGAAAGGTCGCGCTCCGAGAGAAGGAGTTCGGCATCTGGCAGCCATTCACCTGGAAGGACTACGGCGACCGCGTCAAGCACTTCTGTCTCGGGCTCGTTTCACTGGGGCTCAAGAAGGCCGACACGATCGCGATCATCGGAGACAACCGCCCGGAGTGGCTCTTCGCAGAGCTCGCCGCCCAGAGCGCCGGAGCGATCGGGATCGGGATCTACCAGGACGCCATCTTGAAGGAGGTCTCCTACATCATCAACCTCGCCGAGTCGAAGTTCATCGTGGCCGAAGACCAGGAGCAGGTGGACAAGATCCTGGACATGGGCGACGAGCTGACCACGGTGCGGCACATCGTCTACACCGACCCGCGGGGCATGCGAAAGTACGAGGACAGCCGGCTCATCTACTTCCCCGACGTGGAGGAGCGGGGCCGGGAGTACGAAAAGGCGAACCCGGGCGCCTATGATCGCTTCGTGGATGCCACGCGGTGCGACGACCCGGCTCAAATCTGCACCACCTCGGGCACGACAGGCAATCCGAAGCTCGCGGTGCTCTCCCACCGCAACATGCTCTCCATGGCCGCGAACCTGGGCTCGGTCGATCCCAAACGCCAGACCGACGAGTTCGTGAGCTTCCTGCCCCTGCCCTGGATCGGCGAGCAGATGATGTGCGTGGCGAGCGGGCTCCTGTTCGGGTTCACCGTGAACTTCCCCGAGGAGCCCGAGACGGCCACCGAGAACCTCCGCGAGATCGGGCCGCACGTGCTGTTCAGCCCGCCGCGGGTCTGGGAGAACCTGGCCGCCACGGTGCAGGTGAAGATCCTCGACGCCTCGGCCCTGAAGCGCTTCCTGTACCATCTCTGCCTGCCCATCGGGTATGAGTGGGCGGACCTGAAGTTCCGAAAGAAAGCGCCCTCCCTGTTCGAGAAGCTGCGCTACGGGCTGGCGTATCTCGTGGTGTTCCGGGCGCTCAAGGACCGACTCGGCTTCACCCACGTCCGGTCCGCCTCCACGGGAGGTGCGGCCCTGGGCCCGGACACGTTCCGGTTCTTCCACGCCCTGGGAGTGGACCTCAAGCAGATCTATGGCCAGACCGAGATCTCGGGGATCTCCTGCATCCACCGGCACGGGGACGTGAACTTCGACTCGGTCGGGAAGCCTATCCCCGAAACCGAGGTGAAGATCGTCCATCCGGACCCCAAGGGTGTCGGCGAAGTGGTGTCGCGCAGCCCGGCACTCTTTCTTGGGTATTACAAGAACGAGGAGGCGACCCGCGACACGATCCACGACGGCTGGCTCTACTCCGGCGACGCGGGGTACTTCAACGAGGAGGGGCACCTCGTCATCATCGACCGCATGAAGGACATCATGACCCTTCAGAGCGGCGAGCGCTTCAGCCCCCAGTTCATCGAGAACAAGCTCAAGTTCAGCCCCTATATCAAGGAAGCCGTCTGCATCGGCCAGGGGCGCGATTTCGTGATCTCGCTCATTTGCATCGACTACGGCATCGTCGGCAAGTGGGCGGAGGACAATCGGATCAACTACACCACCTACACTGACCTGGCCGCCAAGCCCGAAGTGTATGCCTTCATCGAGAAGGAGGTCCGGAAGGTCAACCAGACGCTTGTGGAGTCACAGCGAGTCAAGAAGTTCGCCCTGCTCTACAAGGAGCTGGATGCGGACGATGACGAGCTCACCCGGACCCGAAAGGTTCGCCGGGGCTTTGTGGACCAGAAGTACACAGAGATCATCGAGGGGATCTACAAGGGGCAGACGGAGATCAAGATCGACGCGGTGATCAAGTATCAGGACGGCAAGACCTCGCAGCTGAAGACCACGGTGCAGGTGAAGGCACTGTAGGGCGGGGCTTGCCCCGCCACACGAGCATGACGGCGGGGCAAGCCCCGCCCTACGACGGATCAGGAGACATCATGGAATTCTATCTCCAATTGATGATCAGCGGGCTCGTCCTCGGGTCGATCTACGCTCTCGTAGCCCTCGGCTTCGCCATCATCTACAAGTCCACGAGCGTCGTGAACTTTGCCCAAGGCGAGTTTCTGATGTTTGGGGCCTACTTCTGCTTCTCCATGGTCGTGCAATTCAAGGTGCCCTGGTTCTGGGCCTTCGTCCTGACGCTCGGTTTCTCGATCCTCCTCGCTCTGCTGGTGGAGCGGCTCATCCTCCGGCCGATGATCGGCGAGCCGGTCATCTCCATCATCATGGTCACCATCGGCCTCTCCTCGGTGCTGCGAAGTATCGTCATGGCGATCTGGGGGACGGAGATCCGGGTGTACGACCCGCCGCTCTTCCCGGACACCGCGGTGACCCTCGCGGGGATCCCGATCAGTCAGGTCTACCTGTGGAGCTTCGGGCTGTCTCTGGCACTCCTCCTGCTGTTCGGGCTCTTCTTCAAGTACTCCAAGGCAGGCGTCGCCATGCGTGCCACGGCGTTCTCAAACCAGGTGGCTCTGTCCATGGGCATCGGCGTGAAGAACATCTTCGCCCTGGCCTGGTGCATTGCCTCGGTCGTGTCGGCGGTTGGAGGGATCCTCATCGGAAGCATCAACGGCATCAACAGCGGGCTGGCCCACTTCGGGCTCAAGGTCTTCCCTGCGGTGATCCTGGGCGGGCTGGACTCGATCATCGGCGCCGCCGTGGGCGGCATCATCGTGGGCCTCTTGGAGAACCTCTCCGATGGGGTTCTCAAGTCCATGTTCGGGCTCCAGGGCATCAAAGAGGTGGCGCCGTTCATCTTCTTGGTGCTCATCCTGATGGTCAAGCCGTATGGGTTGTTCGGCACGAAGGAGATCGAGCGCGTGTAGGGCGGGGCTCGCCCCGCCGCACTGAGGAGAAGGCGGGGCAAGCCCCGCCCTACCAAGAGACAGCGGACCGGAGGTCCCAATGAGCGTTGCCCACTGCGGGGATTTCAGACAGACGTACAAGGACGACATGAAGGTGCTTCCGACCCGGTTCGTACAGGTCTGGGTGGCGGCCTTTCTCGTCTTGCTCTACGTCTTCCCCTTGCTGGCGTCGAACTACCTCATCAGCATGGCGACGACGATCGGGATCGCGGTCATCGGCGCCCTGGGGATCAACATCGTCACCGGGTTCACGGGGCAGATCTCCCTGGGGCAGGGCGCGTTCCTGGGCGTCGGCGCCTTCGCGTGCTCCTACTACATGCGCGAGTTCCACATGCCCTTCTGGATCGCGATGCCGGCCGCGGGCCTGACCACCGCGGCGGTGGGCATGGTGTTCGGGTTGCCCAGCGCCCGCCTCAAAGGGCTCTACCTGGCGATCGCGACCCTTGCGGCCCAGTTCATCCTCGAGTACCTGTTCATGCACATGGACTTCTTCACGGGCGGCAGCAACGGGATCTCGTCGCCGGCGCCGGAGTTCAGGGGATTCACCTTTGAGAGCGACCGCTCCAAGTACTACCTGACGATCTCGGTGGCCGTGATCGCGGTGTTGTTCGCGGTGAACCTGCTCCGGTCGCGAGATGGCCGTGCCTTCGTCGCGGTGCGGGACCACTACCTTTCAGCCGAGATCATGGGGGTGCACCTCTTCAAGTACCGGCTCCTGTCCTTTTCCGTCAGTGCCTTCTACGCGGGCATTGCGGGAAGCCTGTGGGGGATCTACACCGGGTACATCACGGCCGAGCACTTCACGATTCACGAGTCCATCAACTACCTCGCGATGATCATCATCGGCGGGTTGGGCAGCGTGCTCGGCGCGATCTACGGCGCGATCTTCATGACCCTCCTGCCGCAGTTGCTCACCGTCGGGACGGGGGCCATGGCCAACATCTTCCCGAAGATCGGCTTCCTCATCATGAGCTTCAAGGATGGGATCTTCGGCTTGATCGTGATCCTGTTTCTGATCTTCGAGCCAGACGGCCTGGCCCACCGCTGGCGGCTGATCAAGGCGTACTGGAAACTCTACCCCTTCAGCTATTGACGAAGAGAAAGGAGGGATTGGCGGGAACGCGAACGGGTCATTGGAAGGGAGGCGCTCAGGTTTCACAGGCTGATCGGAGAACGGGTCGGACAACAACGTATAGAGGAGGTCACCATGAAGCGCTTTTCGACACTGCTGGGGATCGCCGCCGCCGCGGTCCTGACCACCGCGGTCCACGCCGAGGAGATCGTCATCGGCAACCTGGCCGACATCACGGGGGGCACCGCTGACGTGGGCAAGCCCTACGCCGAAGGGGTCAAGGCCTACACGGATTACATCAACGGGAAGGGCGGGATCAACGGCAAGAAGATCAAGCTTCTGCAGTTCGACTACGCCTACAAGATTCCGGAGGCCCTGAACCTCTACAAGAAGTTCAAGGATCAGGACAAGGTGCTCGCGATCCAGGGCTGGGGAAGCGGCGACACGGAGGCCCTGAAGGAGCAGGTGGCCAAGGACGAGATTCCGTACTGGTCGGCATCGTACTCGGCCCACCTGACCGATCCGACGAAGGCGCCCTACAACTTCTTCTGCGCCCCGGACTACTCGACGGCCGCACGGGCGGGCCTCAAGTACCTCAAGGACAACTGGAAGGAGAAGCGAAAGCCCAAGGTCGCCTTCATCTACCCCGACAACGGGTACGGCAAAGCGCCGATTCCGGGGGCGAAGAAGTACGCGGAGGAGCTCGGGTTCGACATTGTGGGCGAGGAGAACGTGGACCTCAAGGCCATCGAAGCGACGACCCAGTTGCTGAACCTCAAGAAGGCCGACCCGGACTTCGCGTGGATCGGCGGCACCAAGGTGTCCACGGCTGTGATCCTGAAGGACGCGAAGAAGCTCGGCCTCAAGACGAAGTTCTTCGGCAACATCTGGAGCGCCGACGAGGGGACGCCGAAGCTCGCCGGCGGAGCCGAGGAGGGCTACCTCTCGATGCAGGGCGCGGACCTCTACGGAGACCCGGGGCCCGGCATGAAGGTCATCATGGAGGTCACCAAGAATCAGCCCGTGCCGACCCATTGGATCCGCGGCTGGGTCTCCATGATGGTCATGAGCGAGGTTCTGAAGATCGCCGACAAGAACAAGGAGCTGACCGGGCCCGGCGTCAAAAAGGCCGCCGAGACCCTCAAGAACTTCGACACCATGGGGCTCACGGCGCCCATCACGTACACGGCCACGGACCACCGGCCGAACATGACGGTGAACATCTACGAATTCCAGGGCGGGAAGATGGTCAAGAAGGCGGCGACCGAGCTCCCGCGCAAGGCGGAGTGGCTGGGACTCTAAAGGTCTCCCGGAACCGGGGGAGGGAGGCCCCTCCCCCTTTTCCCTCTGCGGGCCGGAACGCCGGCCCCCGGAGGGAAGAGGACCCACACAGGAGGGTGGCATGCTGACCGTCAACAACATCGAGGTCGTTTACAGCGACGTGATCCTGGTCCTCAAGGGGCTCTCACTCTCCTGCGAGGAGGGGAAGATCACCACTCTCCTCGGCGCCAACGGAGCTGGGAAGTCCACGACGCTCAAGGCGATTTCCGGCCTGCTGAAGAGCGAGGAGGGCGAGGTCACCGAAGGGACCATCCAGTTCATGGGCGAGAAGATCAACGGCCGGGACCCGGAGAAGATCGTCCGGATGGGGATCTTCCAGGTCATGGAGGGGCGCCGGGTCTTCGAGGACCTCGACGTGGTGGAGAACCTGCGGTGCGGTGCCTATACACGCAAGGACCGGGCCGGGGTGAAGCGAGACCTGGACCTCGTCTTCGACTACTTCCCGAGGCTTCGGGAGCGCCGGGGGGGGCTGGCCGGCTACCTCTCCGGCGGCGAGCAGCAGATGCTCGCCATCGGCCGGGCACTCATGGCGCGCCCCAAGCTCCTGCTCCTCGACGAGCCGAGCCTGGGGCTTGCCCCACTGCTCGTCAAGGAGATCTTCGGCATCATCCAGAAGATCAACCAGGAGGAGAAGACGACGATCCTCCTCGTGGAGCAGAACGCGAACCTCGCCCTCCAGGTGGCCTCGTACGGGTACATCATGGAGACCGGCAAGGTGGTGCTCGACGGCGTCTGCGAGAAGCTGCGCGAGAACCCCGACGTCAAGGAATTCTACCTCGGGGTGAGCGAGGAGGGGACGAAGCGCTCGTTCAAGAACGCCAAGAACTACAAGCGGCGCAAGAGGTGGCTGTCGTAAGAGGCTGGAAAGCTGGGATGCTCGGACGAGGAAGACTGCGCCGTTTGGTTTCTTTGCGTCCTAGCCTCCTCGCGTCCAAGCCTCCCAGCGCGACCGAAGGGAGCACTCCATGGATCGCCGAGCCGGATTCCTGAACGAAGCCCTGGAACGGAAGAGCTGGGACGAGCAGCGGGCCGCGCAGGCGGAGCGGCTGCGCGAGGTGATCGCCCATGCGGTCGCGAACGCTCCGGCCGTCGCCGCGACGTTCCGCGGGGCCGGCCTCGAGCCGGGGGACATCCGGAGCCTGGAAGATCTCGCCCGGATCCCGGTCACGCCCAAGGCGCGGCTCGTGGAGCTCCAGAAGTCGGCTCCCCCTTTCGGGGGCCTCCTGGCCGTGCCCCTGGACCAGGTGCGCCGGATCTTCCGGTCGCCGGGTCCCATCTACGATCCGCAGGGCCTCGACGAGGGGTGGGGTTGGGAGGAGGCCCTGTTCGCCGCGGGGTTTCGCCGGGGCGACGTGTGCATCAACACCTTCGGTTACCAGATGACCCCGGCCGGCATGATGTTCGACGACGCGCTCGGCAGCCTCGGGTGCCCACTGGTGCCCACGGGCGTGGGCGACCGCGAGGCGCAGGTGGAGATCATGCGAGCCCTGGGCGTGCGGGGGTTCGCCGGCATGGCCTCGTTCCTGCTCCAAATCGGCGAGAAGGCGAAGGAGCAGGGGCTTGATCCTCGCCGAGACCTCGGACTCGAGGTCGCTTTCACCACGGCCGAGCCGTTGTCCGACGCGCTTCGGTCCACCGTGGAGGACCTCTTCGGGCTCACACTGCGCCAGGGGTTCGGCACGGCCGACTGTGGTTGTCTCGCCTACGAGTGCGTCGAAAAGGGCGGAATGCACCTGGCCAGCCGGGCGATCGTCGAGATCGCGGACCCGGAGACGGGCGCGCCGCTTCCCGCAGGAGACGTCGGAGAGGTCGTCGTCACCCTCTTCAACAGGGCTTACCCGCTACTTCGCTTCGGCACCGGAGACCTGTCGGCCCTGGAGTATGGCGTGTGTGGCTGCGGGCGCCGGTCGCCCAAGCTCCGCGGGTGGCTCGGGCGCTCCGATCAGCTCGTCAAGGTCAAGGGGATGTTCCTGCACCCCGGGCAGGTGCAGGCCGCGCTGCGCGACTTCGCCGAGGTGGCTCGATACCGGGCGGTCGTCACCCGCGCGGAGAACCGGGACCTGCTCACGGTCAAGGTCGAGGTGGCCGGGGCGCCGGACGTGCCGCTGAGGGAGCGGCTGGAGGCTCGGTTGCGGGAGGTGCTGAGCATCGGCGCCTCGGTCGAGTGGGTGGATCCGGGGACCCTCCCGGCCGACGGCAAGGTTTTGGAAGACCTGCGCACGTGGGACTGAGGGCGTTGGCGACCGGAGAGGGACTCCCATGAACGTCCGAACGGTCCGCGTCTACGCGATCGGAGACATTGCCCGGAAGGTGGGGCTGACGCCGCGCACCATCCGGTATTACGAGGACATCGGGTTGCTTGCCAGCGTCCGACGCGTGGAAGGCGGCCGCCGGGTGTACACCGACGACGACCTGCGCCGGCTCAAGTTCATCACGCGCCTGAAGGTGCTTGGGCTCAGCCTGGACGAGATGAAGGAGCTCGAGGACCTGTACCTCACCCATCGGTCCAACGATGAGGTCTTTCCCCACCTGATGGAGCTCCTTGATCGCCATCTGCGCACGATCGCGTCGCGCATCGAGCAGTTGTCCACGCTCCAGCGGGACATCGAGGACTACAAGCGCCACCTGATGAGCAAGATCTAGTCCCTGGGGCGCCGCAAGGTGCCCGAGCCCTACCCGAATTCTCGTCGCTCGTTGCCCCGTTCCGGTCTACAATCCCTCCGTGTTCTCCCCCCTCTGGGGTGGCTTCCCCGGGGCCCGACAGGGGGCGCCGCCGTGTCGGCGCCGCCGAGAGGGGGGGTGCTCCGCGAGAGGGCTGCCGTGTCCCGACTGTTCCGCCTCGACATCGCCCGCAAGATGTTCCTCGGGTACCTTCCCCTGGCACTGCTCATCACCGTGACCGCGGTGTTCGCTCTCCGAAGCCTCGAGCGCGTCCAGGCCGTGAACTCCGGGATCGTTCGGACGGACGTGCCGCTCATCGAGGCGTCCACGTCGCTGGTCGATGCTCTCCTGGCGCAGGAGCTGTACGGCCGCCGATACCTCATCCTGCGCGCGCCCGACATGTTGGAGGTGTTCTGGAAACGGAGCGAGGAGGCCAACCGCCTGATCGGCCGGATTCGGGACTTGCTGGGGGCGCGCGACGAGGCCGTCGAGCGCGTGGGGGCACTGCACGAAGAGTACAATCGGCTCTTCATCCTGGACACCCGCACGGCCGAACAGCCGCCCGAGGGCGCTTACAGCGAGCTCTCGAAGGCCCGGCACAAGGAGATGCTCGAGCTCGCCGGCGCGCTCTCCTCGCGGTTCCGCGGCCGCCTGCAGGACAAGAATGCGTGGGCCGCGGCCTTCGGCATGAGGGCGTACCGCGTGACCGCCCTTCTGTGCTCCCTGGGCATGCTCGTGGGGCTGGGCTCGGCCGTGATCATCACTCGCAATATCTCCGGGTCCATCCGACGCCTGAAGGTCGCCACCGATCGCGTCGCCGAGGGCGAGTTCGAGAACCTTCCGGCGGTGAACAGCCGCGACGAGCTCGGCGAACTATCCGCGGCGTTCCGGGAGATGGCCCGGAAGCTCAAGGACCTGGAGGAGATCTCCCTGGACATGAACGCCCTCACTCGCCTGCCCGGGGGTGTTGCCATTCAGCGGGTGGTGCATGCCCGCCTCGCGGACCTCGAGCCCTTCGCCTTCTGCCTGGTGGACCTCGACAACTTCAAGGTCTACAACGATCGGTACGGGTACGCCCGGGGCAGTGAGCTCATCCACGGCATGGCGGAGCTGCTCCGGGAGGTGTTTGCGCGCCTGGGCGACGAGGAGGACTTTCTGGGCCATGTCGGAGGCGACGACTTCGTGATCGTCACTACGCCCGAGCGTTACGAGCCGCTGTGCCGCGCCATCGTCGAGGCCTTCGATGCCTGGATCCCGAGCACCTACGCTCTGGAGGACCGCCGCCGAGGCTACGTCGTGGGCAAGACCCGGCAGGGCCAGACGTTGAAGTTCCCCCTGATGACCGTCTCCATCGCCGTGGTGACGAGCGCGCGCCACCGGTTCGACAACCACGTGCAAGTGGGGGAAGTAGCGGCCGAGCTCAAGGACTACGCCAAGTCGAGGCCGGGGAGCAAATGGGTGGTGGACCGGCGGGGCGCGGATCCCAAGGGTGACGTCGAGCCTGCCGCTGTGGGGGAAGAGACGTGAGGCGAGGGGCGATCCGGTTGGAGCTGCACGGGTACCCTCGGCGCGCGGCCCTCGTTCTCGGCTGCGCCGCGGGCCTCGTTGCCGGGTGCGGTGCCGCACCGGTTCGACCCCCTTCCCCGCGCGATATGCCGGCCGAAATCCGCCGCCTCGAGGGCCAGGTGGCGAGCCTCAGCACCGAGCGGCCCGCCGTGCACCTGGCCCTGGCCCGGCTCTACCTCGATCCGGCCAACCCGTCCCCCGACTACCTGGCCGCCCTGGCCGAGCTGCGGTTCTTCGCGGCCCTGGATCCAAAGGGAGGAGCGGAGCCGGAGGTGCGGCAGTGGATCGGCGCCCTGGAGGTGCTGGCGCGGGCGAGGGAAGACCGAGACCGGTTGGCGGCCCGCTTGGAGGACGTCACGAAGGAGAGCGCCGAGGCTCGAAAGCACCTCTCCTCGTTGCTCCGCGAAACTCAGGAGCGCGGTCGGGCCGCGGAGAGTCAGACCCGGGAAGAGGCCGGCCTGCGCGACGCCGTCCGCAGTCTGACCCGGGAGAACCAGGAACTCAAGCAGCAGATCGAGAAGCTCAAGGCGCTCGACCGTCAACTCGAGATCCTGCGGAAGAACGTCCGGTGACCCCGCCTCAGGCCGTCTCGAGCCGCAAGCGGATCGCGCGGGCCGCATCGAGCAAGGCGTGGGCGGCCTCTTCGAGCTGGCGCTCGGAGAGGGCGACGTGGTCGCCCTGTCGGAACATCTTCACCTTGCCGCCCGGAAACGGGAGCTCGAGCTGGCTGATCCCCAGGGCCTCCAGCGCCCTGCGGTCGAGTCGGCCGCCCCGTAGCGCGACCCGGTAGAGCTGGAGCAGGAGCGGAACCCAGAGGGAGACCTTGGCGAGCGCGCCCGGCGTTCCGGGCAGCGCCTCGAGGTCGGCGACCGCGCTGGGCAGCGGCGGGAGGGTCGGAAGCTCCAGGGCCCGGGCCAGAAACGCCCGGAAGTGGTCTCCCAGGGCCAGAACCGTCACGTCGGAGAGGTGGTCCTCGGCTTGCTCCACCGCTTCCGCGAGGCGCGCCATCTCCGCGGCAGCCGGCGGCGGACCGGCGCTCGCCGACTCCAGGTCCCCGAGCCGTTTGGCCGCGAGCCGAAGCCCGTACGACGAGGCCCGCACGAACGAGACGACCCCTTCCAGGGCTTCCTCCAGCGCCCAGAGAGCCTGCTCCAGATCTGTCGCCATCCGACCTCCTCTCACGTTCCGGCGTCCTGGCTTCCCAGCAGCCCAACCGCTACTATACCTCGCCATGGAACTCCCGGAAAAGGTCGGTCACTTCCCCCATCGGCCCGGCGTCTACCTGATGAAGGACGATCATGGGCGCGTGCTCTACGTGGGCAAGGCCAAGGATCTTCGGGCCCGCGTGCGCACGTACTTCCGCGAGGGGGCGGACGGCCGGCCCATGGTGCGGTTCCTCATGGCGCGGGTCACCGACATCGACTTCATGGTCACGGACGGCGAGAAGGAAGCCCTGATCCTCGAGAACACGCTGATCAAGCGCCACCGCCCGCGGTACAACGTGGACCTCCGGGACGACAAGACCTACCTGTCGCTTCGGCTCGACGTTCAGAATCCCTTTCCCCGCCTCACCACGGTGCGCCAGATCCAGCGCGACGGAGCCCTCTACTTCGGGCCATACTCCTCTGCCAAGAGCCTCCGCGAAACCGTGGAGCTCGTCCTTCGCCTGTTTCCCCTTCGCCAGTGCTCCGACGCCGAGTTCCGCCACCGCGTCCGGCCGTGCCTGTACTGTCAGATTCGAGGTTGCAGGGCCCCCTGCTGCGGACGGGTGGACCCGGTCGAGTACCGAAAGGTCGTGGATCAGGTACTGTTCTTCCTCAAGGGCCGGACGGGCGAGCTCCGAGCCCACCTGCGCGACGCCATGGCCCGGGCGGCCGAGCGCCTCGACTTCGAGGAGGCGGCCCGCCTGCGCGACCGCCTGCGCGACGTGGAGCTCACCCTGGAGCGCCAGAAGGCGGTCACCCACGAGCCCGTGGACCGCGACGTCGTAGGGCTCGTGCGGGAAGGGGCGGAGGTGGAGATCGCGGTCCTGGTCGTCCGGTCGGGCAATCTGATCGACCGCCGCGCCTATCACTTCCCCGATCTGCCCGCGGACGACGCCGAGGTGCTGGAGGAGTTCCTGGGGCAGTACTATCGCGGCGACCGGATCGTGCCGGCCGAGGTGCTCGCCGGCGTGGCGCTGGAGGTGGAGGCCCGGGCATTCCTGGAGGAGTGGCTGTCGGAACGCCGGGGGCGCCGGGTACGCCTGCTCTGCCCGCGGCGGGGCGAGAAGGCCGAGTTGGTGCGCATGGCCGGGGCCAACGCCCGCGAGCTCCTGGACGAGCGGCGGAAGACGAAGGTCGGGTACGATGCGGCGCTCGAAGAGCTTCAGTCGCGCCTGGGCCTGCCCCGGGCCCCGCGCCGGATCGAGTGTTTCGACATCTCCAACGTCCAGGGCACCCACCCCACGGGCAGCCTCGTCGCGCTGGAGGGAGGCTTCCCCGACAAGGCCGGCTACCGGAAGTTCGCGGTGAAGACCGTGGAGGGCGCCGACGACTTCGCGATGCTCTACGAGGTCCTCTCCCGGCGCCTCGCGCGACGCGACGAGCCAGGGTGGGGCCTTCCGGACCTTCTGGTCGTGGACGGCGGCCGGGGCCAGCTCGCCATGGCCCAGAAGGCCCTGGAGGACGCGGGGGTGACTGACGTCGCCCTGGCCGGCCTGGCCAAGGCGCGCGTCCTGCCGGGGGGAGAGGCCGAGGTGGACCACTCGCCCGAGCGGGTATTCCTCCCCGGGCGGAAGAACCCCCTGGTCCTGCCCCAGAACTCGTCAGCCCTGTTCGTGCTCCAGCGCGCGCGAGACGAGGCCCACCGCGCAGCGGTCTCCTATCACCGCAAGCGCCGGACCAAGGCGAGCTTCACCTCGTCGCTGGACGCGATCCCCGGTATCGGGGCTGCGCGGCGGAAGGCCCTGCTCCAGCACTTCGGGAGCTTGAAGCGCCTCAAGGCGGCTACCTGGGAGGAGATCGCGAGCGTGCCCGGCGTGCCCGAGGCCGTGGCTCGGCGGGTGGCCGAGGCGCTGCGGGACGTTTCCGCGCCCTCGTGACCTGCGGTACCATGAAACCGCTCACGCTGCGTTCACCCAGGGAGGCCTGACCCGATGATCGTGACCACCCAGAAGGAGTTTTCCGACGTCCTGGCCGCTCTGGGCGCCGGCCGCCGGTGGGTCGTTGTGGGCTGCGCCGAGTGCGCGGCGATCTGCCAGACCGGCGGGTCGGCCCAGGTGGAGGAGATGGCGCGCCGGCTGGAAGACGCCGGCCGCGAGGTGCTCGCCCAGGTGAGCCTGGCCTCCCCCTGTGACCGCCGGCTGTCCCGGCGGGACCTCCGGCACGTGGAGGCCGAGCTTCGGGCCGCGGACGGGGTCCTGTGCCTCTCCTGTGGCGGCGGGGTCCAGGCCGTGGCCGGGCTCGTGGACCGGCCCGTCGTGGCGGGCCTCGACGCCCACTTTGCTGGAACGGTGGAGCGGCTCGGGGTGTTCCACGAGGAGTGCGCCCTGTGCGGGGACTGCCTGCTGAACGAGACCGCGGGAACCTGCCCCGTGGCCCTGTGCCCCAAGGGGCTGCGCAACGGCCCCTGCGAAGGAAGCCACGACGGCCGGTGCGAGGCAGACGCCGAGGCCGAGTGCGTCTGGGAGCGGATCCACGCCCGGCTCGCCGAGGCCGGATCCGAGGAGTGCTTCACCGCGTTTCACCGGGCGCCGGACCCCAACCGGTGGGGACGGCCCCGGACGACCCGGGCCCCCGCCGGGGGTGCCCGATGAGCCGGGCCGTCTACGCGGGCTTCGGCCGACTCCTGGCCGAAGATCTGCCGGCGTTCGCAGCGGACGTGGAGGCGCTGGCCGGCCTCCAGGGCGCGGTCTTCCTAGACCCGGAAGACGGCTTGAGCCCGGTGCTCCTGGCGATGCTCCTGCGGCGCGCCTGGCCGAGCGCCCGCGTGATCCTGCCGCTCGTGGCCCGCGACGCGAACCGCACCGCGCTCCTCGGCGCGGCGCGGACTGCGGAGGCCCTGGGCGCCGACGGACTTCTCCTCCTGTCAGGCCGCCTGGACCCGGCCCGCGTCGCCCAGACCGTCTACGAGGTCGACCCGCAGCAGTTGCTCGGAGTCCTCCGGGAGAGCGGGGTCGTCCTACCCTGCTGGGTGTCGAGCCGGTGCGCCACGGCCGCGGAGCGCGCCCGGGTCGAGAGCCTCGGCCGGGCCGGCGCCGCCTGCTGCGTCGTGCCCTGGTCCTCGGAAGATGCCGGTGACGCCTGCGTTGTGCGGCCGCCGGTCTACTCCGTAGCCGAGTCGGACTGGGCGGCCGGAAGGCTCCCGCCCGGGGAGGGGGATCTCCTGCTGCACGTGACGCCGGGCCGCGGCGCCGCGGCTGCGGCTGTTGTCGAGGTAGGGGGGCTATCGTGAACCCGCTCGCGAGCCCCGGTGCCGGCCGGAAGCTCCTGGCCATGGGCAACGAGGCGCTGGCCCGGGGCGCCCTGGAGGCGGGCCTGGGCTACTTTACCACCTACCCGGGCACGCCCGCCTCGGAGGTGGGGGTTGTGCTCCAGGAGCTGAGGGCCGACTTCCCGGGCCTCTACGCCGAGATCAGCGTCAACGAACACGTGGCCGCGCTGGCGGCGCTCGGCGCGTCGTGGACCGGCGTGCGCGCGCTCGTGACCATGAAGCACGTCGGGATGAACGTGGCCGCTGAAGCGCTGCACTTCGCCGCCTACACCGGGGTCAAGGGCGGGCTCGTCGTCGTCGTCGGCTCCGACCCCGGTGCGGGCAGCTCCACGAGCGAGCAGGACGACCGGTGGTACAGCCTTCACACACATCTGCCGATCCTGGAGCCGTCCGACATCCAAGAGGCCAAGGAGATGACCCGAAGGGCCTTCGACCTCTCGGAGGCCTTCGACCTTCCCGTCGTGATCAACGCCCCCTCAAAGCTGTGTCACAATATCGGAGACCTGGCCCTTGGCGCGCTTCCAATCGCTCCGAGGTACCGGGGGAACTTCGAGCGAAACCCCGAACGCTACCTGAACCTCTTCGACATGGCGGCCCGAAACCACGGCCGTGCCCTGGCCAACATCGACCGCCTCCGCGCCGAAGCGGGGGGCCAGGGCTTCGACCGTTTACTCCCGGGCCCGGGCCGAACGGGGATCCTCACGTCGGGCCTCCACTACGGCTACGTCCTGGAGGCCCTGGAGATCCTTGGTGTGCCCGACGTCCCGGTGCTCAAGATCGGGATGAGCTATCCGCTCGACCCGGCGGCGATCGCCTCCTTCGTCGCGTCCGTCGACCGGGTGGTCGTGGTCGAGGAGCTCGAAGGTTTTCTGGAGCTCCAGGCCAAGCACCTGGCCTACGACGCGGGGCTTCGCACCCCGATCACCGGCAAGGAGCTCTTTCCCGCCTGGGGCGAGCTCACTGCCGACGGTGTGCTCGACGGCCTGGCCGAGGTCTTCGGTGCCGCTGTCCCGGACGCCCGGGGCCTCGGGCAGCGGGTCCTCGCGGCCCACGCCGCCGAGGTGCCGCCCCGACAGGGGGCGTTCTGCCCGGGCTGCCCCCACCGGGGCACGGCCTATGCGCTGCTGCGGGCCGCGGGCCGAGACGTCGTGTACGCCGGGGACATCGGGTGCTACACCCTGTCGGTGCTGCCGCCCTTTCGGGTCTCGGACTTTGTCACCTGCATGAACTGCGGCACCGGGAGCGGCCAGGGAATCGCCCGGGTGGACGGCACTCCGGTCGTCGCGCTCGTGGGGGACTCGACGTTCTTCCACTCGGGCGTCGCCTCGCTGCTCAACGCCGTGCAGAACGGTGCGGACCTCCTGCTGCTCGTCCTCGACAACCGCTGGGTCGCCATGACCGGCCACCAGCCGAGCCCCACCACGGACGTGCTCGTGGACGGCACGAGGCGCGCCGCCGTGGACCTGATGGGCTTCCTCAAGGCCCTGGGGGTCCGCTGGGTGCGAAGGGGCGACCCCTTCAGCCCCGGAACCCTGGAGAACCTGATCCGCGACGGCCTGAAGGAGCGCGGCGTGCGCGTGATCGTGGTTGAGGGGGAGTGCGCGCTCCAGTCCGAGCGGCGCCAGAAGCGCGGCCCTCCCGCGTTCGAGGAGTATGTGGACCTGGACCCCGAGCGGTGCCAGCGCTGCCACCGCTGCTACCGGGAGCTGGCCTGCCCGGCGATCCGCGAGACGGTTGGCCCGGCCGGCGAACCGGTCTACGCCATCGATGACGCCCTCTGCCAGCGCTGCGGCGTCTGCGAGGCGCTGTGCCCCAACTCGGCGATCACCCGGACCCGCGTCGTGCGCCGGAGGGCCGCATGAGGCGCTACGACGTGCTCCTCGCGGGCATCGGCGGCCAGGGGGTGATCACCCTCGGCACGCTCCTGAAGCTCGCGGCCCTGCGAGAGGGGGTGGACGTGGCGGGCGCCGAGCGGCGCGGCGGCGCCCAGCGCGAGGGGCCGGTGACCTCCAACGTGCGCTACCGTCTGCTGACCGACGAGGAGCGCGGCGATCCCCGAAAGGCCGCCTTCTCCGGCGCGATTCCGCGGGGCGGAGCGCACCTGCTCCTCGCCCTGGAGCCCCTCGAGGCCGTGCGCTCGCTCTCGTACGCAAACGCCGAGACCGTGATCGTCACGGTCGTGACGCCCCGGGTGCCCACGGCCGTCCGCCTGGGAACGGCGGTCTATCCGCCCCTGGAGTCCCTTTGGGACATGCTGCGGGAGGTGACGCCACGAGTCTACCCGGTCGACCTCGAGGGCCTCACCCGGCGCGGTTTCGGCGACCTGCGGCGCCTGAACGTCGTGGCCCTGGGCCTAGCGTCCGCCCTCGGCGACCTCCCGGTCTCGGCGGAGGCGCTCCTTGACGTCGTGCGGGACCGTCTGCCCGGCTTCGAGGACAACCGCCGCGCCTTCGAGCTCGGCCACGAGGCGGCGGGTGTCTAGCGTCGGCACGGGCGGTGGGCCGGGTCCCGGCTGCCCCTTCTGTGCCCCCGGCTCCGAGCGGGTCCTCTGGAGTGACGTCCGCTCTCGAGTGCTCCTTGCGGCCGAGCCCGGGTACCCCGGCTTCTGCCGCGTCGTCTGGGGCGCGCACGTCCGGGAGATGACCGATCTCGCCTTAGAGGACCGGGCCCGTCTCATGGAGGTCGTCTTCGCCGTGGAGGCGGCGCTCCGCGAGGTCCTGTCTCCTTACAAGGTCAACCTGGCCTCCCTCGGCAACCGCGTACCCCATCTCCACTGGCACGTGATCCCCCGGTTCGAGGATGACCCCCACTTTCCCGAGGCGGTGTGGGGGACTCGGGTCAGGCAGAACAAGGAGAGCAACTTCGAGAATGACGGGCGCTTACTGGAAGCCATTGAACGGCAGCTAAGAAAGGAGTAAAGGCGTGGCCCCTATCCGTCGGCTCCTCGGCCGCACCGGCCTCTCCATCCACCCGCTGGTCTTCGGGACCCTGCCGATGGGGCCCCTCCAGGCAGGGCTCGCTCCCAGGGAGGGGGGACGGCTGATCCGCCACGCCCTGGAGCGCGGCCTGAACCTGATCGACACCGCGGAGCTGTATGGCTCCTACGGCCATATTCGCGCCGGGCTCGAGGGCTTTCGCGGTGAGGTGCTCCTGGCCACCAAGACCCACGCGCCCACGGCCGCGCTGGCGCGCGCCCACGTGGAGCGGGCCCTTCGGGAACTCGGCGTGGACTGCCTCGATATCGTACACGTCCACGGGGCGCGCCTGACCGACCCTTTCGCCGAGAGGGGCGAGGTGTTCGAGGCGCTGCTCGTGCTGAAGGCCGAGGGCAAGGTGCGGTGCGTGGGGGTCTCGGGGCACCGCGTCGCGGCCATCCGCCGGGCGGCCGAGCACCCGGACGTGGACGTGATCCACCCGCTGATCAACCGGGAGGGGTTGGGCATCCCGGACGGCGCGGCCGAGGAGATGGCGGCTGCCATCGCGGCGGCTGGCGCGGCGGGCAAGGGGGTGTACGCCATGAAGGCCCTCGCCGGCGGTAACTTCATCGCTACGGCCCGGGAGAGTCTTCGCTACGTGCTCGGGCTGTCCGGCGTCCACGGTGTGGCCGTGGGCATGCTGTCGGAGGCGGAGATCGACGCGAACCTCGGACTCTTCGAGGGCGCGGCCGACGGGTCGGCGTGGGGAGTTCTGGAGGGCCGCAGCCGGAAGATCCGGGTGATGGAGCTCTTCTGCAAGGGGTGCGGCGCCTGTGCTGAGGCCTGCGCGAGCGACGCCATCACCGTGGTCGACGGCGTGGCCCGAGTGGACGCTGCGTCCTGCGTCCTGTGCGGCTACTGTGCCGCGGCCTGCCCGGAGTTCATGATCCGGGTGGTGTGAGGTTCGGCGCCGGCACCGGCGGAGAGTGCGCCTTCGTTCCGCCGAGGTGCCGTCGGGACGCAGGAGTCTGGCTCGCTGCGCCCGGAGGGCGATCGAGTCAGGAGCAGTCTGCAAAGGGTAGACACGAACTCGGGCCGGAACCGTGCGACCCAGTTTCACGTGCGCTGCTCTTCACCGGGCGGAGAGGCCACCCGCCTGCGCTTCGGCGATCATCCCGCGGCGTGGCGGGGCACCGGGCCGCTCCGACGGCGCGCCGGTGTCCTTGCAGGGCGCGGCGCTACCCGCCGGGCACCAGGTCCTGGGCCGCGGCGCGGGCGGCTTCCAACTCCGGAGCGAGGTTCCCGGCCGGGGCCGTCCGTTGAGCTGCCCGGCGCACCGCCCCGGTCTCCACGTCGACGAGGCGCAGGTCGATGCGCATCTGCCCTCCGTAGACCTGATACCCCCCGAAGACCATCCACCGGGCTCCGGCAAGTCTCCCGAGCCGGAGTCGCGTGCTCTCGTCGGCGAGCGCCGAGGAGCCGATCCGGAGCTCCTCGAGGACCAGCAGCAGCCGCTGGCGCTCCACGACCTGGAACCCTCGGCTCCGGACCACCTCGATCACCGGCCCCGCCAGCACGTCTCCGAGCCCGGCGTCGGACGCCGACCCCTGGGTCAGGTCGTCCAAGTCCCAGACCGCGACCGAACCCCCGGCCGGCGCTACGACCGGCGGCGCCGGGGCGCAGGCCGGGGCCAAGAGGCACAGGGCCGCGACGAGGCGAAGGGCTTGGCGCCTCACGGAGCCGCCCCCTCCTCGGCCCTCTCCTGGACCTTGTCGTCCACCCGCAGGGGGCGGTCACCCCGGACCACCTTGGCGTAGGAGAGCTCGGGCTCGACGCGGGTTACCTCGAGCTGCCCCACCTCCTTCGGAGCCCCTTTCAGCATCTTCCCCTTGTAGGGAACCGACTCCCCCTCCTCCAGGACGGCGAAGCGGGTTCCCTGCACGACCCCCTGGGCCGAGCCGAGGTTCAGGAGCGCCTGCGGGCCGTCGATCCTCGCCACGAAGCCCCGCAGCGGATACTGGGTCACGACGGTCCGCAGAATCTCCCGGTTCAGGGCGAAGAGGTTCTTGTCCAGCGCGCCGGCGGAGTCGACGGTCTGGGTGGAGACCTGGGGGATGGCCGACGTCTCGGTGTCGATCAGGCGCAGGCTCAGCAGCGATCCCTGAGCCCCGTGGAGCACGGTTCCGGTACCGATCAGCCGCGCGGCCAGGATTCGGCCGAGCCGGAGCGCGGTTTCGGGGCTCGCGAGCTCCGACGAACCTAGGTTCAGCTCCTCCAGGAGCCGCTCCATGAGCGCCCGCTCCACGACCTTCACTCGGCCCGAGGTATTCAGCCGATCCGTGAGCTGCGCGAGGAACACGGCCGAAAAGCCGTCGCGCTCGGCGAGCCCGCCCTTCTCCTGGACGTCGAGGAAGGTGAGGATCATGGGGCCCGAGGTCCAGGCATCCTCGGTTCGGGGCGGCGCCTCCTTCTGGCTACGGTACCGGGCGGCCAGGTCGCGGACGAGTTGATCCATTCGTTTGCTTCGGTCCGCGTCCCGCTGGAGGTCGACCATCTCCTGCGCCTTGCGCGCCAGGACGCCGGCGAAGGCGTCGCCGCCGTCCACGGCGAGGGCCTGGCGGTAGGACTCCAGGGCCTTGTCCCACTGCCCCTGCTTCTCGTAGGAGACGCCCTTGTTGGTCGTGCCCTCCACGTAGTAGGGGTCCACCTGGACCGCCTCGTCGTAGAGCGCGCGCGCCTTCTGGTACTCCCCCCGGTTCGCATAGAGCCGCCCGAGCTGGTTGAAGCGCAGGGCGTCCTGGTAGGGCTCGGCGTCCTTGGCCTCGGTGGCCTTCCGATACTCCTCTTCCGCCTCCTTCTTCTGGTTTCGGGCATAGAGGACGTCGGCCTTGATCACCCGGGCGTAGGCGCGCTCCGGGGCCTTCTGCTCCACCTCCGAGGCGAGCGCGAGCGCCTGATCCGCCTCGCCGCGGCTGGCGTGCACGGCCGCGAGCCCCTCCTTGCCCAGGACCTCTCCTTCGCCACCCCCCTTCGCGAGGGCCGCGAAGACCTCTTGGGCTTGTTTGGGCTTCTTCTCCTTGAGCGCCGCGTACCCCTGCACCGCTCGCGCCTTGGCGTTCTTGGGGTCCCGCTTCGCGACCTCCGCGCCGAGCGCTCCGGCCACCTGGGGGGAGCGCTGCTGGAGCTTTCGCTCGGCGACCCGCAGGAGCATCGCCTCGGTGGTCTTGCCCCCTCCCTGGAAGCGGTCGAGCAGGGTGAGCCCTGGTCCGACCAGACACACCGTGGGCAGCACGACGCGCGCCTGGTATTGGTCGCTCACCGCACCGGAGTCGAGCAGGAGCGGAAACGTGAGGCCGGCGCTCTTGGCGAACGCCGCGACCCGGTCCTTCGGAGAGAGAGTGATGGCCCAGACGGCCAGGTCGGTGTCTTTGAACTGCTTGGCCGTCTGCCCGAGCGCCAGGAGCCCCTCCTGGCTCGGCCGCGAGTCCACGTCGAAAAAGTAGAGGATGAGGAGAGGCCGGTCCTTTGCCTTGTTGAGATCGAAGGTTTGGCCCCTGGTGTCGTTGAGCGTGAAGGGTGGAGCGGGCTTCTTTGGCCCTGCCCCGGCAGCCGGGGCGGTTGCCCCCAGGGCGAAGGCCAGCGGCGTGATCCAGAGCGCAAGGGTTCGCAGGGTGTCGAGCCTCACAGGAGTCCTCCTTTCAACCTCTTCCTACCGGTTTGCGCCCGAGGGTTCGAGCTCGACCGCGAGCGGGGTTGGAGACCCCTCCCCTACGATCACCTGGGCCTCCCAGTCGTTGTAGCCGACCAGCGTCACCCGAACCTCGTGCTTGCCGGCCGCGAGCGTCAGCGCCGCCGGCGCCTTTCCGCGAAACGACCCGTCGACGAAGAGCTGCGCGCCCGGCGGGGCCGACTCGATGTTCAACCCTCCGGTGGCGATCACCGGTGCGGGTCTGCCTGTCGTGGGAGCGGGTGAACGGGTCCAGTATACCCCTCCGGCCACGGCCAGGAGAGCCAGTGCGCCGCCTGCCGCGGCCAAGGCCCCCCATCGTCGCTCCTGAGGCGGAGCTTCCGGAGCTGGTCCGCTCTCGGGGACCGCGAAACACGCGCCGAGCGCCTCGGCCAGGGCTCCGGCCGTGGCGAAGCGCTCTTCGGGCCGCTTCGCCAGGCAGGTCAGGATGATCCGCTCGAGCGCCTTCGGGACGTCGGGGTTGGCGGCCGTGGGCGGCACTGGATCCACGTTGCCGATGGCGTGGAAGACCGCGGTCAGGGTGTCGGCGGCGAAGGGCTTCGCGCCGGTGGCCAGCTCGTAGAGGATGATCCCCAGGGAGAAGACGTCGGAACGGCCGTCCACGGGGTGCCCGGTCACCTGCTCCGGCGACATGTAGCTGGGGGTGCCGAGGATCTCGCCGGCCCGGGTGCCGTCGTCCTGGGAAAGGTCGTCGATGTGGGCGATGCCGAAGTCGGTGATCTTGACCCGGCCGTCGGAGCGCAGAAGGATGTTGCCGGGCTTGACGTCCCGGTGGACGATCCCCTTGCGGTGGGCGTCGTCGAGGGCCTCGGCCACCGCGGCGCCCAGGCGCGCCACCTCGGGAAGGGGAAGGCGCTCCCGCTTCATCCGCGTGCTCAGCGCCTCGCCGTCCACGAACTCCATGGCGATGTAGACCGAGTCGCCCTCCCGGTCCACGTTGTAGACCCGAACGGTGTTGGGGTGCTCCAGACGGCCGAGTGCCTTGGCCTCCGCCAGGAAGCGCCGGGCCAGGCTCTCGTCGGCGAGGCGGTCCTCTCGGAGGACCTTGAGGGCCAGCACGAGGTCCAGATTGGGGTCATGGGCCTTGTAGACCACGCCCATGGCCCCTCGCCCGATCTCCTCCAGGATTTCGTACCGGCCCAGGTTCACGGTTGCGTTCTCCTCATCGTCGCTTCATGCGGTCACCGGTTCTCGAGGAAGCGGAGCAACGCCTCCACCGGGATCAGGAAGCCCGCGTCCTCGGTCCCCCTCAGCCGTCCCTTGACCACGCCCGCCAGGTTCCCTCGCGCGTCGAATACGGGGCTCCCGCTGCCGCCGGGCAGGGTCTCCATCTCCACAGCCCACAGGTGCAGCGGTCCGACCTTGACCATCGGCGGCCGAACCCGGCCGGAGCGGATCGACTCTCCCGTGCCGGAGGGGCAGCCGATGGAGTACACCGGCTCTCCCTCGGCGAGCACGCCCCGGGCGTTCTTCAGCGATACGCCGGTGGGCGGCGGTTGCTCGAGCTCGACGAGTGCCAGGTCGGTCCGGGGATCGCTGCGCACGAGCCGGCCGCGGGCCCGATGGCCGTCTTCCCAGGTCACGGTGACGTCGCTGACTCCGCCTAGATCGTGGGCCGTGGTGAGGATCTGGCGGCCTCGGTCGAGGGCGAAGCCGGAGAAGCGGAGTGTCCGGCCCTCCGAGTGGGCCTCGATGCACACCGCGGATGTCCGCCGCGCCAGCACGGGCCCGGGTACCTCGTCGTCCGCGAGGGGGCGGTCTCGCAGCGCGCCGGCGAGGTAGCGGCCCAGGAGGTCGGAGAGCTCCTTCTCGCGAGCCGGGTCCGGCGTTCCGCCGGCCCGGACGCAGGTCGCGAGCGGCGAGTTGGGCTGAAGGAGAACCTCGCGTCGCTCGGCTCCCCGGGAGCCGGAGAGCCGGACCACGCTGCTCTCGGGGGCGTCCTTCGTCACTGCGAACCCAGAGGCCGCGAGCCACCCCTCCACGACCCACTCGGCCTCGGCGAGGGGTAGGGGCCAGCGCACCGCGCCTCCGGCCGCCGACGCCCGAAGGGAAGAGGCGATCGCGAGGGCCACGAGGCAGGTCCACGCTGCGCGGTGCCGCACCCGCCCAATGCCGGAGCTTATAAAGGGCCGCATTCTCAGGTCAGCTTAGCGCCAGCGGGAGGTGGCTGTCCATTTCCGGTGCCGCGTTTGGTGCTAATGCTTCTCCTCCTGCGTCGTCCGGCTCGCCTCATACATCGCGGCGAAGTTGATCGGCTCCAAGAGGAACGGCAGGAACCCGCCATCTACGGCGGCCTGGGAGAGGATCTGGCGGGTGAAGGGAAAGAGCAGGGTGAGGCAGTCCACGGCAAGGACCCGGGGCAGGTGCTCGGCCGGGACGCCGCTGATTTGGAACGCGCCGGCATGCTCCACCTCGGCGATGAAGAGGGTCTTCTCGCCCATGGCGGCCGTGGCCGTGATCGAGAGAGAGGCCTCCCAGTGCTCGTCGTCGAGGCTTCGGTTCGACACGGAGAGCTTGACCTCGACCTTCGGCTCCTCCTGTTGGAAGTATACCTCGGGGGCGTTGGGGTTCTCAAAGGAGAGGTCCTTCACGTACATCTTTTGGAGCCGAAACACCGGCTGGCCCTGCGAGTCGGCCATTGTTCGTCCTTTCGTGGCAGAGGCCGGACGTCCGCGGGGGCGGGTCCGCGGCGCGGTCCGGCAGTGAGGGCGGACCCTACCCGCCCCGCGAGGCCGGTGTCAAGACGGTGCGTCGGCCGTCTTGCCGTGACTCGACGCGCCGGTTAGATTGCACGAACGATCACGGGAAACCGGCGAATGGGGAAAGGGACGCGAAGTCAGAGAGATCTCGACGCTCGAGCCCAAGGAACGCAGCGGGCGGGTCGTCGTGATCACGGGGGACGGTAAGGGAACCACGAAGCCGTCCTCTAATTCAGAGGGTGCGTGCCCACCCACAGGGGATCGAGCCCCAGCCGGGGATCGACTTGTGACGCAAGACCGAGGGAGGTTGTCATGCTCGTAAGAAAATGGATGACGTCGACGCCAAAGACGATCGGGAAGGGGCAATCTGTAACGGACGCGATCCGGATGCTGAAGGAGTCGGGCATCCGTCACCTCCCAGTGATGGACGGGGATCGGCTCGTGGGGATCGTGACGGACCGCGACCTCAAGGACTTCAGTCCGAGCAAGGCCACCACGCTCGACATGTTCGAGCTCCACTACCTCCTCTCCAAAGCCACCGTGGCTGACGCCATGCGGCGAAACCCGGTGACTGTCCAGCCGGACGACACGATCGAGAAGGCGGCGCTGCTGATGCACGACCACAAGATTGGGTGCCTGCCAGTGCTGGGGGAGAAGGGGCGCCTGGTGGGCCTCCTCACCCAGGAGGATGTCTTCGAGGCCCTCGTGAAGGTGACCGGAGCCGGCACCGATACGGTCCGCCTCCAGATGACCATCTCGGACCAGCCGGGCTCCATCAAGGTCGTCACCGACAAGGCCCGGGCCCACGGAGCGAACCTCCGCTCCATCCTCACCACCTATGTCAACGTTCCGCTGGGGCGGCGGGAGCTGATCCTGCGGGTGGCCGGTGACACCTCGGACCTGGAGGAGGAGCTGCGGAGAGACTACCCGGACCTGATCGTGCACCGAGGCTCGTGAGGTGGAGGGCGGCTGCCGTAGGGATTCGGTCTTGGCTCAGAGTCTTCGCGACCGCAGGATCGAGGCGATGAGCCACAGGCCCAGGCCTGTGGCGATGGTGTAGCCCGCGAGGCCCAGGACCTGGGTGACCGATAGAGTCTGCAGCCCGAAGAAGTGAACCGGGAAGATGAGCACCGGCTGGGTCGAGGTCAGGACGAGCGACGCCGCGATGACCGAGGCGGAGACGATCAGCCCCACGGTGAGGCGGTTGACGCCGCGGTCGAGCTGGGCGTCAAAGCGCTCGAACCCGGTGTGGGAGAGCTCGAGGCGCTGCTTGCCGGCGGCGAGCTGTCGCGTGATGTCGTGGACGGCCTTGGGCATGGCCTTCAGGTAGCCGGCCATGGCGCGCAGGTCCCGGTCCAGGTGGCCGAAGAGCCTTCGGTTGTCGTAGTTTCGCTCCACGAGCCGGCGCGCGTAGGGCCTCGTGACCTCCAGGAGGCTCGCGTCGCTGCCCAGGATCTTGCCCAGGGCCTCGGTCTGGATGAAGGTCTTCAGGAGGAGCAGGAGGTTTCGAGGCAGGCGGATCCGGTGCGCGAAGAGGAGCCCCATCACCTGCTCGTAGACGTCCACGACCGAGATGTGCCGGAGCGAGCGGCCATAGAAGGCCTCGGCCACGTCTTTCAAGTCCAGGCGGAAGGCTGCGAGGTCCACGGTGCGCTCGCTCACGATCCCCGCCTGCTGGAGCGCGTCCATCACCTGGTCGTAGTCGTGGTCCGCGAACCCGAGGAAGAGGTTCGCGATCTGGCGCATGGTGTCGCCGTCGAGATAGCCCGTGATGCCGAAATCGACGAGGCTCACGCGACCGTCCGCCATGACGATCGTGTTGCCGGGGTGGGGATCGGCGTGGAAGAAGCCGAACTCCATGAGCTGGCGCGAGAACGAGCGAAGGCCGATGAGCGCGACCTCCTTGGGGTCGATGCCTGCTGCGCGGATGCGCTCGACCTCGTCCATCTTGATCCCGTCCATGTGCTCCATGGTCAGCACCGACTTTGTCGTGTGCTCCCAGTAGACCCGGGGGATCCGGATCTCGTCGTCCTCGGCGAACTGGCCGGCGAACTTCTCGATGTTGCCCGCCTCGATGAGCATGTCGAGCTCACGAAAGATCGTGCGCTCGAACTCCTGCACGACCTGCGTGAGGCCCAGCAGGCGGGCGGCCTCGAAGGCGCGCTCGAGCCGGCCGGCCACGTACTCCATGAGGCGGACGTCCTGGCCGATCCGGCGGGCGATGCCAGGGCGGACGACCTTCACGGCGACCGCTTCGCCTGTAGGAAGGCGCGCCGCGTGCACCTGGGCGACGGACGCGGCAGCCACGGGCACGGCGTCGAACTCGGCGAAGGCCTCGGTCAGGGGGCGGCCGAGCTCACGCTCCACCACGTCGCGCACGCGGGCGAAGGGCACGGGGGGCACCGAGTCCTGGAGCTTCCGCAGTTCGTCGATGTACGAGGGCGGAAAGACGTCGGCGCGGGTGCTCATGAGCTGCCCGAGCTTGACGAAGCTCGGCCCGAGCTCCTCGAGCGCCAGGCGCACGCGGCGCGGCGAGGGCAGGGCGGCGCGAAGGAATGCCGGCACGGCCCTCGAATCGGGAGCGGCACCCTCGGACGGCCGGAAGAGCCGCTCCCCGGCCTCCCCGAGGCCGTGCTTTGCCAGCACCCGGCCGATGCCCGCGAGCCGCTTGAGGTCCCCCACGCTCGGCAGTCCCTTCCAAAGCCTCATGTGCTGCACCTCATCTGTGTCGGGTCCCGAGCCTCGCGCTCTTGTAACAGGGCCGGGAGGAGGCGTCAAACGGGCGCTTGTCCCGAGGCAGTCGAGGCGACCCTGGGGCAGTCGGTCACGGGATCCACCGACGCCGACCAGCGGGACGCACATCCAGCAGCTCCAGAGGATCTCGGAGGGACTGAGGGGACGCAGGAAGGCTTGCTGGTCGTCATCGGTGATCTCGTCGTTCCGTATAGCCTTTCGCCGCGCCAGACCCGCCTCCACAGTGCCGGCCTCGTCTCTCCGGTGATCGCCCGCAGGGTCGAGCGCAACGCGATCTTCGTGGTAGAGAGAGGCTACGGGGACTACGTGCGACGCCTCGAAGCCAGGATCGTGGGGCACGCCAAAGGTAGATTCGTACACAGGAGCGCGGGGTTCGGCGGTGAAGGGCGGTCGCGGCTCCTGCCGGCGCTCGCCGGCCGTGGCAGCGGAACGTTGTGTCGAGCGGGAGCGAAGGATGAGGCGTGACGAGTCACTCGTCACGCCTCGCGAATCGCTAGCGAGTCACTGCCCGGACTGCGCGAGGCGCTCCGCGATCCACACCTTGATCAGAGACTGGCGGGGTACGCCGAGGCGCCGGGCCTCCTTGTCGAGGCCGTGGATCATCCAGACGGGAAAGTCCACGTTGACGCGCTTCTGTTGCTGATCCGGGCGAACTGCCTTCCCGAGGTCGAGATGTGCGGTCACATCCTCGCCGGCGTCGAACAGACGGTCGAAGTCCTCAGCCTTCATAGATGGCGACCTCCTCCGGCCGCGAGCGGCGGACCGAGATGATTCGAACCCGTTCGGATCGAACGGTGATGACGGCGGACCAGTGCTTGCCAGCGATCGTGCCGATGACCATCGCCCTTGGTTCGTCGGACGTCCTGGCCGGGATCTCGACTCGGTCAGGGTCGTCCCAAAGGGCCTGGGCCCGGGTGAAGTCGATCCCGTGTTTCTGTTCGTTGACGGCACTATTGCTGGGATCGAATTCAAAGTCCATGGTATAAAAATTATACCTGCTCAGGGTCTGGCGTCAACGGGTGCCAGGGGTGGGGTGAGGAAAAGACCTGTCCTTGCCTTGACGACAGTCGTCCTGGCCCCCTAATGCTACGACGAGGGATGCGGAATCGCTGGGGAAGGCCGGGCGGGGGCGTTCTCTCCGGCGGGCAGGATCCCTGAGTCCTGGAGTCCGAGGTTAGCTTTTCTGAGAGGATTCAGCCTTCGGGTTCTCTTGACGGCGTCGTGCCGAAACCGCCTGCCCGCTCTCCGAAAACGCCCCCGCCCGGCCCGGGGGCAAGTCTCGTTGCCGTACTAAGCTGCAGGCCTTCGTCGAGATGGGAGGAGGATTCCATGGTTGACGCTTCGGCAGGCCCGTGACCCGAGTTTCCGCGGCGTCGGCGAGCGCCGACCTGACGGCCGAGGTCCTCGTCGTCGGGGGCGGGCTGGCCGGTCTCTCGGCCGCCATCGAGGCGCGCCGCGCCGGCCGCGACGTCCTGCTGCTCTGCAAGGGCAAGGCAGGCCGCAGCGGCAACAGCCTCGTGGCCGCCGGCAACCTCTCCGGCGTCCACCCGGGAATCGGTGACGACGAGGAGGCCTTCGTCCGAGACACCCTGGCCGGCGGGCGAGGGATCGGTTCGCCAGCGCTCGTGCGGGCGCTGGCAAAGGGGTCCCGGGAAGTGGTCCCGTTTCTGGAGGCCTGCGGCGTCGTCTTTGCGCGGCCCGGCGGCGACCTCGCCTGCGGCCGCATCCCTGGTCATTCCCGACGTCGCACGGTTTCGGCCGGACAAGCCCAACGGCCCGTGGCCTCGGCGGGCCTTGCACTGACGCTTCCCCTTCTGCGCGAGGCGAAGCGGCTCGGGACGAGGATCCTGGAAGGTGCCGCCGCCGTGGAGGTCGAGCGTCGGGACGGGCGGGCCTCGGGCGTCGTCGCGCTGACGCCGGAGGGCCTTCTGCGGGTGGGGGCCGGTTCCATCGTGCTTGCCTGCGGCGGCGGGACCCGGGTGTACGCCCGGACGAACAACGCGCCCGACGCCACGGGCGACGGGCTCCTCCTTGCCTGGGAGGTGGGAGCCGAGCTCCGCGACCTGGAGTTCGTCCAGTTCTATCCGACGATGGGGCTTTCACCCCTGCGCGCGGTCTTCTCCACGACCCTCTTCGGCGAAGGGGCGGTGCTCCGGACCCGGCAGGGTGAGCGCTTCCTCCTCGGGACCGTGCCGGGAGGCGAAGTCGCCGCGACCCGCGACGAGATGAGTCGGGCGATTCTGGCGGAGGTTTCGCGGGGGGGCGGCGTCGGTGGGGGTGTTCTGTTGGATCTGTCCGGGGTGTCGCCGGAGGCCGGAGCCGAGTGGGGCGGAGGCCTGTGGCGCGCCCTGGCCCGGCGGGGTTGGGATGTCCGGAAGGACCCGGTCATCGTCGGTCCCTGCGCCCACTTCCTCATGGGAGGGGTGACCCTCGATGATCGCGGCGCGACGACAGTGCCCGGGCTGTTTGCCGCGGGTGAGCTGACCGGCGGGGTCCACGGCGCCAACCGGTTGGGGGGAAACGCCCTGACCGAGGCCGTCGTCTTCGGCCGGATCGCCGGCCGAGCCGCCGCGGCGGACGTCGGCCGGGTCGCGTCCTCATCGTGCTGCGCCGCGCGAGCGTTGCCGACCGGAGAGGGGGACGTGGTGCTCCGCGAGGTCCGTCGGGAGGTGCGGGCCCTCACCTGGGAGCACGCCGGCCTTGTGCGGTCCGCCGAGGGCCTCCGGGAGGGGCTGGAGCGGTGGCGAGCGGTGAACGACCGCTGGTCCGCGCTCGATCGCGGAGGCGTGACGCGGGCGGCGTTCGAAGTTCGCTGCCTGCTCACCGTCTCCCGGCTCATCCTCGGGTCGGCGCTCGCACGCACCGAGAGTCGGGGAGCGCACTGGCGCTCCGACGCCCCCGCTGCGGATGACGCCCAGTGGCGGGGAAGTCTTCGAGTGCTGCCGCGAGACGGTGGTGAGCCAGAGCTCCGGTACGTTCCGGCCGACTGACTCGGATCCGGGCGACCTGGAGCCGGACGGGCGAACCTGCCACGACCGGCTACGAGGCTCCGAACCCGCGGTCGAAAGCGGCGAGGTTCACCGGCCGGTGCTCCGCGGGACTGACGGCCTTCACCGCGGCCCGCAGTGCCTCCGGCGAGAGGCCGAGCACGCCGATCCCGGCGGCGTAGCCCAGGAGCACCATGTTGAGGATCTTCGGGGAGCCGGCCTCACGGGCGAGAGGCAGGGCATCCACCTCCCCGGCGGCGGTGGGAGACGGTGTGTTGATGATGGACGCGCCGCCCGGGGCGAGGTAGTGGCGGTTTCGGACGGCCTCCGCCTCGTCGAGACCCAGGAGCACGTCGGCCCGGCCCGGCAGTACGAGGGGGCTCGCGAAGTCGCCGAGCTTCACCTGGCAGACGACCGAGCCGCCCCTCATGGCCATTCCGTGGGTCTCGGCCGTGAGCACGGGCACCCCTTCGCGGCGACCAGCCTCTCCGAGCACCCGGGCGAGCAGCACGATCCCCTGTCCGCCGGTCCCCACCACTACGATCTGACGCCTCATCGCCGTCCACCCTTCTCCACGATCGCGTCCTTGGGGCATACGCCAATGCACTGGCCGCAGCGGGCGCAGAGCACCTCGTCGATCGCCAGGCGCTCGGCGCCCTCCGGAAGGACGAACGCGGGGCACTCGAAGAGCTTCACGCAGGCGCCGCAGCCGTCGCAGGCGTCAGTGACCGCGATGTCAAGGGGCTCGGCGGGGCCGCCGTCGGGGAGCTGGATGCAGGGCCTCCGGAGCACGAGCACGGCAGCCGTGCCGGCGGGGCTTCGGCAGAAGGCGTGGGCCTCCCGCACGAGGTCGAGCACACGGTCGCGGTCGTAAGGGTCGGCCTCTTCCACCCAGCCGGCGCCCAGGCCGCGCGCGATCGTCGCGATGTCGGCCTGGGGTCCCTGGCCGGAGTCGGCTCGCACACCGGTGCCGGGGGTCGGCTGCCGGCCGGTCATGCCGGTGGTGGCGTTGTCGAGCACCACGCAGAGGATCCGGGCGCCCTGGTGCAGGGCGTTCAGGAGGGAGGGCATCCCGGCGTGGAAGAACGTCGAGTCCCCAATGGAGGCGGCCAGCGGCGGGATCTCGGCGTCCGAGAGCCCGTCGGTCCGGTAGGCGTGATAGAGCCCGGCGGCCAGCGCGATTCCGCCACCCATGCAGATGAAGGCGTCGACCGCGCCCAGGTTCATGCCGAGCGTGTAGCACCCGATGTCTCCGGTGAGGATCCCCTTGGGCAACGCTCGTTTCAGGGCATAGAAGGCCGAGCGATGACCGCAGCCGGCGCAGAGGCTGGGGCGCCGGTCGGCGCCCTTCGGCGGGGAGGGGACCGCGACCGGCGCGCCGGCGAAGGTACCGACCGCCTGCGCCACGGCCTCGGGTGAAAGTTCGCCGGTCCTGGGCACGCTGCCGTCGAGGCGCCCTCGGACTCGGTCGCGGCACGGCACCTGGAGCTCGATCACCGGATCGGTCTCCTCCAGGACGAGTACCTGCTCGTGAAGGTCGGCCAGGGTCGCGAGCTTTCCGCTGTCCAGGGGGTACGACAGGTCGACCTTGTAGAGGGCGAGCCCTGCGGCGAGCGCCGGCTCGTCGGTCAGGAGATCGGTCAGATGTGCCCAGGGGATGCCCGAGGCCAGCACGGCCCGCGGGGCGGTGGCGTTCCCGCCGGTGAGGCGGGGACACCCGTCGTCCAGCGTGCGCAGGTCGTCGAGCTTCGCCTCCAGCTCGCCGTGGAGGAGGTAGCGAAACCGGGGTGTGGCTGTCCAGCGGGCAGGGTCCCGCTCGAACCGTGCCCGCGGCAGGGCGGCCGGGGAGGGAAGGTCACCGAGGGCGAGATTCTGTCGGGCGTGACAGACCCGCGTGGTCGGCCGAAGCATCACGGGCATCCGCAGCCGCTCCGAGACTGCGAAGGCCCGAAGCACCATCTCCCGGGCCTCGCGGGGTGACGCCGGGTCGAAGGCGGGCACCTTGGCGAGCATCGCGAAGAGCCGGCTGTCCTGCTCGGTCTGGGAGGAGTGGGGCCCCGGGTCGTCGGCCACGATCACGACCATCCCGCCGACGAGGCCCATGTAGGCGGCGCTCAGGAAGGGGTCGGCGGCGACGTTCAGCCCCACCTGCTTCATGGCCACGGCCGAGCGCTTTCCGGCCATGGCAGCGGCGTACGCGGTCTCGAAGGCCACCTTCTCGTTGACCGACCACTCGACGTGGACGTGGACGAGCCCCTTTTCGACCTTCCAGCGGGCTGCTGCCTCCAAGATCTCGGAGCTCGGGGTGCCGGGGTAGGCCGTGACCACCTGGGCCCCTGCCTCCAGGATTCCCCAGGCGATGGCCTCGTTTCCCATCAAGATCAAATCACCGGACAAGGGCTTCTCCTCGTGATCGTGCAGGGACGTCCCAGGGCGTCTACCACGGGCCGACGAGCCGGTGCAAGGTCTCTTCGCCAGGGTCGAGGGACTTCCGAACCAGCGTCCGGTGGCGGGAACCGCTGCTACACCCGTTCGTCCACCAGGATTCCCAGATGCGCTCGCAGCCGGGCGAGCCAGGCGGGAAGGTCGGCCGGCTCGAGCACCTCGTCGACCTCGGCAGTCCCTTTACGGAGTGGCTCGCCGCTCTCGTGGATCACCTTCAGCAAGAAGCCGGCGGCGTCCTCTTCCAGGACGCAGGTGTACGGTGCCCCGGCCTGCCGAAACGCTGCGTTGATGTCACGGATGGCTGCTTCCAGCAGCTCACCCCAGGCGGTCTCCGGAGTCTCCGCAGCGTGCGGCTCCGCCTCCCCCTCGGATCGTGGGCGCCGCCGGAAGAACCGCAGTCGCGTCGCGCCCGGCTGGATCGGCCGCACCGCCCCCTCGGGATAGACGTACGGATAGTCGGGCATCGCCTACCTCCTCCGGATTCACCAGCGCAGACCGGGGCAGGTGCGAGTCGAGAAGCTCCGGCCCACGAACTTGTACATCTGCGGCGCCATCCAGCGTCGTCCCAGGATTTCGTCGTGCACGGCCCAGGAGCGGCCCCGAATGCTCTCGGCCATCCACGGCATGCGGAACGGGCGGGAGCCGTCCATGCGGCGCCGGAGCACCCCTCCTCGCCCGAACTCGTGGTGGAGCCACTCCAACTCCTCCTGGCCCGACGCGTAGGTAAACCCGTAGTGCTCGTACTTCACGGCGTTGTGATACGCGAGGGGCGAAACGTAGAGGGTGTCAACGCCCAGAGTGGCGGCCAGGCCCTCAATCCGGCCGATCAGGGGACGGAACATCCGAAGACCCGCCCGTACCTGGTTGGGCGCGAGCCCGGCTGCCAGCGCGCGCAGTTCCTCGCGAAGGTTTCGCACGGAGGATCCGAGGGCGATAGGCTCACTCCGGTCGTCGCGGTCGAGGTTGAAACGCGGGGCGCTGAGGTCGTTCAGGACCAGCCAGGCGGCTTCGAGATGGCCGAGGTAGGTGTCGGTGAGCTCAACGACCAGCGCAGGATCCTCTGCGACGGGGTCGGGCCAGACCTCGATGCGCAGGGTTCTCGGTTCGGGAAGCGAGATCCATCGGAACACCGAGGTCGCGTCCGCCTCCCACGGGCCGCGAGAGGGCAGGCCGTAGTGCACCCGCAGCTCCTCGGGTACGAGAAAGTCAAGGTAGAGGGTGCGTTCGGCCTCCGGTCGGCTCAGGAGGTCTCGCACGCTGGTGGGGTGGCCTCCCGGGGGAGGCGTGAACGCCGGCCGTAACAACCTCGCTCCTCCGCCCGGTGGCCCGCTCTCAGCGGGGGTCACCGGCCCCGCGGCAGAAAGACGGTGAACGTGGAGCCCTCGCCGGGGCTCGACACCGCCTCGACCCGCCCGCGGCACACCTGAGAGATCCGCTGGACGATGGCCAGTCCGAGCCCCATTCCGGGGCGGCCCGCCGCCTGCTTGCCCCGCCGGAAGGGCTGGAAGAGATCCGTGATCTCCTCCGGCTCGATCCCCACGCCGTTGTCGGAGACGACGATCGCCACCTCTCCTCCCACCTCTCGGGCCTCGATCTTCGCCCACCGCCGGGGCTTCGAAGGGTCGCTGTGGCGCAGCGCGTTGCTGATGAGGTTCTGGGCGATCTGGTAGAGCTTGGCCCGGTCGCATTCAACCGGTGGAAGGAACGCGGGAAGATGGACCTCCACTCCACGCTCGGCCGCCTCGGCGGAGAGGGCGTCGACAACCAGCCGAAGGGTCGGGAGAGGATCGAGGGTCGTGCAGGGCGCGTCGTCGGAGGCGTGCGCAAGCTCTCTCAGGCCGTCCACCATCTCCCCCAGGATCGACGCCGAAGACCGGACCTTTTCCAGAAACAGGGCGGCGCGGGGGTCCAGGGCCGCGGCATACTGGCGGTAGAGGAGATCCACGAACCCCTTCAGACTTACCAGGGGCGTCTTCAGATCGTGCGCCAGGCGCGAGGCGAAAGCGTCGAGCTCCCGGTTCTGGAGCTCGAGCAGGCGCCGCTTTTCGACGGCCTCGGTTTCGTCGAGGTACACCTCGATGCGGCCGAGCAGCCGACCGTTGGCGTCGCGGACGGGTCCGCTGTGACGCCGCAAGTGACGTCGATGAGGCGTCCAGACGTCGATCGGTTCCTCTGTCTCTTCTTCGGGGTTTGCGTAGAGGCGCTCCAGGCGTTCCTGAAATTCCTGGGGTGACGGCGTGCACCGCGCCACCGCTTCCGCCAGGGTCGCCATGGGTCCCCCGATGACGCTGCCGGGGTCGACCCCAAAGAACTTGTTCACCCGACGATTCGCAAAGCGCACGCGATGGTCCGGCGTTACGAAGAAGATGGCCGCCTCCGTCGCGTCCAGGAGCCGGGCGAGGATGGCCGCGTACTCGTCGCGCTCCCGGCGGGCCCTTTCCTCGTCGGTGACGTCTTGGATCATCGCGCACAGGTGGGGAGCCTTCTCTCCTTCGACCGCAATCGGGAACGCGACCCCCCGAAGGATCTTCGGCGCACCTTGAAGCAGGGCCCGGCCCGGGTCCCACGGGAAGGGAGGGATCTCGACCCACTGGCCTGAGAGGGCCTGATGGATCAGGGGGGTGACCCCGGCCTCGAGCAGTTGTGGGTCGGTGAGGGGGTTGTAGGAGTCCCGGAGCTGGGCGAGGTCCTCCGTGTGCCGCTCCAGCCGGGTCAAGGCGCGATTCCACCGGAGGATGCGGCCGTCAGGGCTGAAGATCAAGATGGCGTAAGGGTTGTTCTCGAGGAAGCTCTCGAAGATGGCCTCCGCCTTCTGCTTCTCTCCCTTGAGCCGCTGGCGCTCGAGTGCCCGGCGCAGCTTGCGCTGAAGATCCGGCGGGTTCTGGAAGGCGGCATCCTTGGTGACGTAGTCCGCCACCCCCTCTATGAACGCCTGGCGGGCGACCTCTTCGCTGCCGTGGTTCGTGACGAACAGCACCGGGACGTCCCGGTTCTGGCGCCGAAGGGCCCGCAGCACATCGAGTCCGTTGCCCTCGCCGAGGCAGTAGTCGCATAGAACCGCGTCGAAATCCTGATCTTTCAGGGCGGCGAGGGCTTCCTCGACGCCACACGCCGTCTCGATGACGCCGACCGTCAAGCACTCCTGTAGGGCAGCGGTGAGGAGGAAACGGTGGTCGGACTCGTCGTCGACGATCAGGATCCTGGCCTCATCCATCGGTTCAACTCCTGTGACTGCGTCCTGATCAATCCCTCCGGACCAGGAATGGGTCGAACCCCCGCGTGCGGAGGTCGGACAGGCACGTCTGAGCGTCGCCCGGCGAGCGGAACGTCCCGACGCGGACACGCCGGAACACTGCATCGCCGCGGTCGTAGAGGACGATCGAGACCCCGCTGAACTCCTCCCGAAGCCGTTTCGCCAAGTCCTCGGCGCGCGAGGGGACCGTAAACGCCCCCACTTGACAGGTGAACGGTCCCTCGAGGCTCCTGCCGGGCGGCGGTAGCCCGCCCGGACCGGCGACGGCCTCGACGCGGACCCTCGCGACGCCCGAGCCCACCAGCCCCAATTCGTTGGCCATCGTGTAGGAGAGATCGACGACGCGGCCGTCGACGAAGGGGCCTCGGTCGTTGACCCGAGCCACGGCGACGCGCCCGTTGTCGAGGTTTGTCACCCTCACCTGCGTCCCCAGGGGCAGGAGCTTGTGGGCACAGGTGTGAGCGTACATGTCGTAGACCTCCCCGTTGGACGTCAGTTTCCCATGGAAGTCGGAGCCGTACCAGGACGCGACGCCGGTCTCGACGTAGCCGTCGGCCCGGGTCAGCGGTGTGTAGGTTCTGCCGTCGACCCGGTAGGAGCCCCTCGGCGGTGGACCAGCGCAGCTGGCGAAGGCGAGGAGCACCAGGGCCCACGCCGCCCGGAGGCGTCCCGCCTCGCGCCGCCTCCCGTTCGTCGAGGTCATCTCTTCACCTTCGGCCCGAACCTCATCCCACCTCGAAGAAGCGGCTGTTCGAGCCGTCCGGTGCGACCGTCAGGCGGAGCCGTCTCCCGCACCGTGGGCACCGTCCCTCGAACGCCCGTTGATTGGCGTGCAGGTAGAGTCGCGTATACACCCGGCAGCAGCGCAGGAGCACGCCCACGAACGGGCGCGGTCTTTGCCCGCCCTCACGGGGCGGAGAACCGGAGCTCGAACTCAAAGCGCTCCCCGACCATCCCGCCCGGAACCGGTGGCAGGGGATCGGCCTCTGCCACGGCGCGTTCGACTTTCTCATCGAACAGGCGGTTGCCGGACCGCCGGACCGACCAGTTCACGATCTTCCCACGGCGATCCACGATGACCGAGACGATGGCGTCGTACCCCTTGCCCTTCAGTGCCTCCGGAACGGACCAGTAGAGGTTCAGGTGGTCTCTCAGACCCTGGACGTACCGGGACTCCAGGAACCCCTGCAGGCCGGCTCCGCCGCCTCCGGACACGCCCACCGGTCCCTCCGGGCCGGTCCCCGTGGCCTCGGTCCCGTGACCCGGCTCCCGCGTGCCGTATCGATCCCGCAGCGCAGCGATCCGTTGTGCAACCTGCTGCTCGGAGCCCTGAATCATTCGTTGCCGAAGTTGGGCAACCTTCCCGGCGACCTCCGCCTCAGGGTTCGCTGCCCTCTCCCTCAACTGTGCGATCCGCTCGGCGACGCGCCCCTCTTCGTGCCCCTCCTGGCGAGCCCGAAGGCGAGCGATGGTCTCTGCGACCCGCGCCTCGGTCCCCTCCTCGCGTTTCGGTTGTTCTGACTCCCTCTTCGGCGGCGGCACGCGCTCGAGTTTCGGGATGGTCTTCTCGGGTGGCTCCGGCGCAGGGGCCGTCGGGGGCAGCTTGGCCGGCGGAGTCGGTTTCGGGGGCCCGGCCGCCACTCTGGGCTCGACCTTCTCTACCGGCTTCTCTGGCGGTGGCAACTCGGCTCGTGCTTCCGTCTTCGTCGCTTGCGCAGGCGGCGGCACGGTTCCGAGGGGGGGCCCCTGGGTTCGTACCTTTGGACTCGCCGACCGGCCCACTCCCTTCGGGCCCCCGAGCTCGACCACCTGAATCGGTGTGGCCGCAGAGTGGTCGACGCGCCGGATGTGAAACCGGCTGAACGCCGCGAAGAGCCCGGCGTGGAGGAGTATCGAAACGAAGAACAGCGGCCAGATTCGCCCGGAGCGAGGATCTCCGAAGAGCCCTGGGTAGTGGTAGGCCGTCACGACCGATCCGGGGGCTCCGTGACCATGCCGAGGCGTTCGATCCCTGCCTTCTTCATCTCTGCCATCACTCGCACGACCACGCCGTACGGTACGTTCTGGTCGGCTCGAAGGTACGCCTCCTTCGAGGGCCTGCGGAGGAAGATTGCCCGAAGCTTCTCGCCGAGTCCGTCGACCGCCACCTGGGTTCGCCCGACGTGCACGGTCCCTGCCCGATCGACGGTGACGACGAGAAGGTCCGTCTGGGCCGGGAGCTCCGTTGCCACGACCTTCGGGAGGTTCACGTCGACGCCTTGCTGGATCATGGGGGCGGCGACCATGAAGATGATGAGCAGCACGAGCATCACGTCGACGAGCGGGGTTACGTTGATCTCGGCGAGGGTGCCCCGGGAGCTCCGGACGGGTCCGCTCACTGGACGCTCCTTCCGGAGGCGCCCAGGTGGTGCGTGACGATGTTCAGGAACTCGGAAGAGAACGCCTCCATCTCCGTCGAAAGGATCTTAATGGCGTTATTGAGGTAGTTGTATGCGACGACGGCAGGGATCGCGGCGGCGAGGCCCGTGGCCGTGGCGATGAGTGCCTCTGAAATCCCCGGGGCCACGACCGCGAGGTTCGCCGAACCGACGGCGCCGATCTCCCGGAAGGAGTCCATGATGCCCCAGACGGTGCCGAACAATCCTACGAACGGGGCGGCGCTCGCAACGGTGGCCAGGAAGATCAGCATCCGCTCCAGGCGGGTCACCTCTGCGTCGGCCGTGCGCCGCAGGGTTCGCTGGATGCTTTCGATGTTGCCCAGCTGCTCGGTCGAGAGGTCCTCGTCGCCCTCGGATGCGTCCGGCCTGACGAAGCGGCTGCGGACCCGGCGCCACTCCTGGTAACCGGCGCGAAAGATCTCGGCCAGCGGGCTCTCGGAGAGCGCCTTGCTTCCGGCCGCGACCCCCTGGAAGTTCTTGCTCTTCCAGAAGACTTCGAGGAACTCTCGACTCTGCATCGACGCCCGCCGGATGACGCGCCACTTGTAGAGGATGACGGCCCACGAGACGACGGAGCAGACGACCAGGGTGAAGAGCACGCCTCCGACGACGAGGCCCGTCGAGAACGCCATGGATACGATGGAGTGGGGTCCGTTCAACGATGGCACGATGAAGTCTCCTGTGAGTGAGTTCACGAGTCCTTGAGGAGCCGAAGATAGTGGTCCTGCCGCGGAAGTGTCAAGGGGATCGACCCCCCCCTGGCTCGCCGCCGGATGTCCTTGGGGCGTGCCGGGCGCCGAGGGGGCCCAGCCAAGCGCGGTTCCCTTGACCTGGAGTCTGTCAGACGTCCCCGGCGTGCCCGTTGGAAGGGCCAGGGTCGTGTGTTACCATGCCCACCTTTCGTTCGAGGAGAGGAAATGAAACTCGACGCGGGAGTGGCCGTCGCCTGCGCCTTCGGTGCGGTAGTGGGCAGCTTCCTCAACGTAGTCATCCACCGGCTGCCGCGTGAGGAGTCTCTGGCCTTCCCGGCAAGCCACTGCCCTCACTGTCACGCTCGGATCCGGGCAAGGGACAACGTTCCGGTCGTCGGGTACCTCTTGCTGCGCGGCCGATGCAGGGACTGCGGAGCCCGCATCGGCTGCCGCTACCCCCTGGTCGAGGCGCTCACAGCGGCGCTTGCGGCGGGGTTGTGGGTTTTCTTCGGGGGCACGGTCCAGGCGGCGGTCTACTTCACGCTTGCCGCCGGGCTGGTGGCCGTGACCTTCATTGATCTCGATCACATGATCATCCCCGACTCCTTGAGCCTTGGCGGGGTGGCGGTGGGCCTCCTGGCGTCCTTCGTGACGCCGCTGGGCTGGAAAGCGAGTCTCCTGGGGGCCGCCGTCGGCGGAGGGAGTCTACTCGCGGTCTACCTCGCGTACTACGCGGTGACGCGCCGAGAGGGGCTCGGGCTCGGGGACGTGAAGCTCCTCGCCGCGATCGGGGCCTTCCTCGGATGGCAGGCCGTGCTGTTCACCCTCTTCACCGCGTCGGTCACCGGGGCCGTCGTCGGCGGGGCGTCGGTAGGGTTTCGGCTCCGTCAGGCTGTCCCGTTCGGCGCGTTCCTTGCGTTTGGCGCGATGCTCTATGTGTTCTGGGGCCCTGCTCTCATCCAGTGGTACCTCGGGACCGTGTCGTAGTTGCCGGAGGCGCTGCGCAACTCATCACCGACCTTTTGAAACCTCGGAACTTGAGGGACAGGGATGGATCAGACCATTCTCATCATTGACGACGAGAAGGCCGTTCGCGAGGTGCTCACCGCCTTGCTCTCCGGCGAGGGGTACCGCGTGACCACCGCTGGGAACGGAGAGGAGGCCCTCCAGGCGCTGGAGGAGCAGGGACCGGGCGCCTTCGACTATATCTTGTGCGATATCCGGATGCCCAAGATGGACGGCCTCGAGTTTCTCAAGCGGTCTCGCGGCTTGGGGTGCACAGCTGCGACGATCGTCATGTCAGCCTACGGCTCCGTGGACACCGCGATCGAGGCGATCAAGCTCGGGGCCTACGACTACATCTCCAAGCCGTTCAAGGCGGACGAGGTTCTCATCGCCCTTCGCAAGGCGGAGGAGAGGGAGCGCCTCATTCGGGAGAATCGGGAACTCCGCCGGACCCTCCAGCGAGGATATCGCTTCGAGAACATCGTGCTGAAGAGCCCGAAGATGCAGGGTGTGCTCGACCTCCTACACCGGGTCGCCGACTACCGCTCCAGCGTGCTCTTCCTGGGGGAGAGCGGAACGGGGAAGGAGCTACTGGCCCGCACCCTGCACTTCAACTCGAACCGAAAGGACGGACCGTTCGTCACGGCGCACTGCAGTGCGATTCCGGAGTCCCTGCTCGAGGCCGAGCTCTTCGGGTGCGAGGGCGTGGCTAGCAAGGAGGGCGCCTCGCCCAAGCGCGGGCTCTTCGAGGAGGCGTCCGGAGGGACGGTGTTCCTGGATGAGGCGGTTGCGCTGCCCTCCTTCGTCCAGGTGAAGCTCCTCGCGCTCCTTCAGGGCGGAACGATCCGGCGGGTCGGGAGCGACCGCGATCTCTCGGTGGACGTCCGAGTCGTCGCCGCCACGGTTCGCGACCCGGAGAAGGAGATCGAGGGAGGGCGCTTCCGCGAGGACCTGTACTACCGACTCAACGTCATCCCGGTGCGCGTCCCGCCTCTGCGGGAACGGCGCGAGGACATCCCCCTGCTCGTGGACCACTTCCTGCGGCTCTATGGAACGCAGATCGGCAAGGAGGTGCACGCCGTCACGCCGGAGGCGCTCGACGCGCTGCTGCACTACTCGTGGAAGGGGAACGTCCGAGAACTCGAGAACGTCATGGAGCGAGCGGTTGTGCTCGCCGACGGGCCAACCGTACAGCTTGAGCACCTCGCTCCTTGGATCCTGGATGACCGCCGAGCGGCCTTCGTCGGTGTTGCCCCGGACGAGTACTCGATCAAGAAGGTCGTTCCGAGGATCGAAAAGGAACTCATCACGCGCGCCCTCCGAAAGACCCGCGGCAATCGCACGGCCGCGAGCAAGCTGCTGGAGATCTCCCACCGCGCCGTCCTCTACAAGATCAAGGACTACGCGATCGACGGCCTCTGAGGGGGCCGACGCCGCCGACAGCCTACGCCGCGGCGAGGGATCTTTTCCCTTTGACAGGGGGAAGAGGGGTCGGGTATAAAGCGCCTTCTCTTGGGGGCGGGGTGTTGGGGGGTGCGTTCCTGGGAGGGAAAAGTAGGGGGGTGGGAAGAAAAGGGATTGACGGCCTCGGGGGAGGGCGGGTATTCTTACGGTTCGCCTGACGGGGGCTAAGACGGGACCCGGGGGGCGACGACGCCGGCGCAAGCCGGCGGGCCGTTCTTAGCCCCCTCGAGGGGCACACGGCACGCGCCCATTCGTGGGCGAGATCGATCTTTGAAAACCGAAGAGCGAAGTGGGAAGTGCGAGTCGCGCGACCGTTTCAAGGATTGGACGGCTCCAGGCATTAAACTGGAGAGTTTGATCCTGGCTCAGAACGAACGCTGGCGGCGTGCCTAACACATGCAAGTCGAGCGCGAAGGCTCCTTCGGGAGCCGGAGAGCGGCAGACGGGTGAGTAACACGTGGGCAACCTGTCCCTGAGTGGGGGATAACCACTCGAAAGGGTGGCTAATACCGCATAAGACCACGGCCTTTTGGGGCGGAGGTCAAAGGCGCAAGCCGCTTGGGGAGGGGCCCGCGGCCGATTAGCTAGTTGGTAGGGTAACGGCCTACCAAGGCGACGATCGGTAGCTGGTCTGAGAGGATGATCAGCCACACTGGTACTGAGACACGGACCAGACTCCTACGGGAGGCAGCAGTGGGGAATATTGCGCAATGGGCGAAAGCCTGACGCAGCAACGCCGCGTGGGTGATGAAGGCCTTCGGGTCGTAAAGCCCTGTCAGGTGGGACGAAGCAAGTGACGGTACCACCGAAGGAAGCACCGGCTAACTCCGTGCCAGCAGCCGCGGTAATACGGAGGGTGCAAGCGTTGTTCGGAATCACTGGGCGTAAAGGGCGCGTAGGCGGCCGCACAAGTCCGATGTGAAAGCCCGGGGCTCAACCCCGGAAGGGCATTGGAAACTGTGCGGCTTGAGTTCGGGAGAGGAAGGCAGAATTCCCGGTGTAGGGTTGAAATCCGTAGATATCGGGAGGAAAACCGGTGGCGAAGGCGGCCTTCTGGAACGAAACTGACGCTGAGGCGCGAAAGCGTGGGGAGCAAACAGGATTAGAGACCCTGGTAGTCCACGCTGTAAACGATGGATGCTGGGTGTGGGTGACAATACGGTCATCTGTGCCGAAGCTAACGCATTAAGCATCCCGCCTGGGGAGTACGGTCGCAAGACTAAAACTCAAAGGAATTGACGGGGGCCTGCACAAGCGGTGGAGTATGTGGTTTAATTCGACGCAACGCGCAGAACCTTACCTGGGTTTGACATGCCGCGACCGCCCTAGAAATAGGGTTTTCCCTTCGGGGACGCGGACACAGGTGCTGCATGGCTGTCGTCAGCTCGTGTCGTGAGATGTTGGGTTAAGTCCCGCAACGAGCGCAACCCCTGTCCCATGTTGCCATCGGGTAAAGCCGGGCACTCTTGGGAGACCGCCGGTGTCAAACCGGAGGAAGGTGGGGATGACGTCAAGTCCTCATGGCCCTTATGCCCAGGGCTACACACGTACTACAATGGCCGGTACAAAGAGTTGCGAACCCGCGAGGGGAAGCCAACCTCAAAAAGCCGGTCTCAGTTCGGATTGGAGTCTGCAACTCGACTCCATGAAGGCGGAATCGCTAGTAATCGCGGATCAGCACGCCGCGGTGAATCCGTTCCCGGGCCTTGTACACACCGCCCGTCACACCATGAGAGTCGCTTGTACCAGAAGTGCGTGGGCCAACCCGCAAGGGAGGCAGCGTACCAAGGTATGGGTGGTGATTGGGGTGAAGTCGTAACAAGGTAGCCGTTCCGGAAGGAGCGGCTGGATCACCTCCTTTCTAAGGCAGTAAAAGCATCCGTCCACGGACGGAAGCGACCCAAGAAGAAGGCCGACAAGACTTGGTCGGCCGCGCGATCAGCAACCCACTTCGCTCGTCGGTTTTGAGGGATCGATCCTTTCGAGCTCTCAGCGATCAGCTCTCAGCGGTCAGTGAAAATCTGACCGCCGGGGTGCAGAGAGTTGGGCTCTGGAAGCTGACAGCTGACGGCTGACAGCGGATCGGCGATCTTTGACAGACCGAGAAGAGAACCGAGGGCCTATAGCTCAGGTGGCTAGAGCGCACGCCTGATAAGCGTGAGGTCGGTAGTTCAAGTCTACCTAGGCCCACCACGCCTTGCGGGTCGTGGGGGTGTAGCTCAGCTGGGAGAGCACCTGCTTTGCAAGCAGGGGGTCATCGGTTCGAATCCGTTCACCTCCACCAACTACGCCTTCAGCTTTCAGCACTCAGCTGTCAGCTTGAAGCGCAAGGCGGGGGGGGAACGCGAGCGACGAAAGTCGCTTTCGCGGTCTAAGGGGTTTGACGTTTTCGGTAGTTGGTTTTTCGGCCTTGGCTGAGAGCCGACCGCTGAGAGCTGAGAGCTGCCTTACTGGTCTTTGACAATTTCATATGGCAGGGGAAAGAGAGCAAGCGTTGAGAGAGAAGTCTCTCGAGCGCGCGCGAAGGATACGGCGGGTCAAGCTACGAAGGGCACATGGTGGATGCCTTGGCACCGGCCGGCGATGAAGGACGCGGATAGCTGCGAAAAGCCTCGGGGAGCCGCTAAACAGGCATCGATCCGGGGATGTCCGAATGGGGAAACCCGGCAGGG
>JACRMM010000017.1 GCA_016214985.1 Deltaproteobacteria bacterium
TGCCCCGCACGGTGCGTCAGGCACCTCTCAGATGCCCCTCGAACGCCGAGCACGAAGCCAATGTGTAGTGCCAAGGCCCCTCTGCGCCTTCTCAACTAGCTGATATCACCCAACTTCTCGCAGGGCACTGTAGAAGATGGGCCAGAAGTGCAGAGTGTAGAAGCGACCTTGTAGCCCTCTGCAGAAGAGCAGAGTGTAGACGCGTCCCTGTAGCCTCTGTAGCCCTGATCCAAACGGAGAACTCAAACTAAACGGCAGCTATCTGAAGCAACGTCTCTCGCAAGTTCTCAGAAAACTCGCCGAGGCGGCCTTGATCTATCTTCCTACCGAGTCCCACCAACGCCCCTTTGGCAAATCTACTACTATTTCCAGCACACACACCTATAGACTCCTTAATCCTGTTGCAAAGCACTGGGTCTACATCCAGTTTATCGACCATATCACAGAGTCCCTGAACACGAAAACTTGGATCCTTCACGTTGGGCAAATCATGCATCAGAACGTCGACAATTCTCTTGATGCGGTCAGACGATCGCCACACAAGCGGTATGGTTCGCGGAAACAATATATGGCTGAGTTCAATGGCAGCGCGCCCATCTATGTTAGGCTCCAATCTCATTGCCCTTTCGAAATACTCGATGCTTTCGTCCAAGAATGGCTTAGCAGAAGCCTCGTCCCCATTATCGAGGAGAAAGAGCATACTCTGATGGGCGGCTCGCGCCGCTCTTCTAAGCAAATCCAGGGTCGACCGAATGCTTCCCCGACCATCCTCCAAGCCTAGCGCTCTCCTCAGCAGAGATATTACATCTAGGCAACGGCGCTTATCGCCATAGGTTGTGAGGAAGAATACATAATTCAAATACATCTTGTGCGCTAGCTCCCAATAGATGCGATGCGTTTCTAGTATCTCTATTGACTTTGCGTACTGATGCTCGGCAGCATCAATATCTCCAATCTCATCTGCCAACGTTCTGCCGAAATCAGAACGTGCCCTACACACATGTTGAACTGTCCGTGCTAGGGGCAAGTCTGCTCTGGGCAACCCAGCTACGCATTTGTCAAAATGGAATCTCAGCTTTGTTTCCACTTCTTGCCTGTTTTCATCCGTAGAAGCATTCTTGAACATCTCGACATATATCCGAGCAAGAACCTGATGAGTAACTATATCATGCCATGTCTTTGCGCCGTCGTCATCTCTCAGTGGTTCAGGTGATTCAAATCCGGACTGCAACATCATAGCGGCACTTCCGTAATCCGGCCGTCTCTCTCCCTTTCTTGACGTGTAACTTCGAAACGCAAGGAGCCTCCCAAGTATATGACGAGCATGTCTCTTCCTATCATCAGACAATTCATCTGCTTCAACGACCCTTAGGCAGCAGTCCTCTGCCTCACATAGCCAATCATCATGCGTCGTTCTTGTGTTAGCATCGCACAGATCTATCAAGAAATTTGCATAGCCGTTCAGCGTATGTTCATGTACGAACCCCTTTGCGTCGAGCACTGCGACCGCCCTTCTGTACAAGTCCATTGCCCTATCTACGTGACCGGAGTTTGCCTCGTACCGCGCCCACGCGTTCAATACTGATTCTTCTGATTGTTCGATACGCTCAGATATCTGTAGGGCCATACCGAAGTACTTATCTGGTGGCTCACTATCCGCAGCAACAACCTTCCTTTCATGACGTGCCAAGAATACCGCGTATCTTTGCATGGCAATAACTGCACCCATTCCATTTGGCGCGGTTTCCACAGCTCTCTTGAAGATCTCTGAAGCCCTTGGCAACTCGTTTGCTGCCTCTAGTAACTCTCCCTTTCTACGGAACAGAGCCGAGTCAAACGGAAAGCGTGGTTCCAAATCTTGCATTTCCTTAAGCGCGCTCTTGTAACCATCTACGTTCGCAATTACTCCAATGTATCTATCTATTACTTTGGCAATACTTCTGTCGGCCTGTGAATTGCGCGGAACACTCAATAACTCTTCCAAAGCTATAGCAAAAATACTCTTTGCCTCTCTAGCTTTCTCCCGTCCGAAAGTAGCAAGTCCCATGGCCAAAGATATCCTTGCACCGAGCTCCATTCCTTCCGGCTGCTGTCCTATGCTCTTGGCCGCCCTATCGTACTGCATGCCAGCAAAAGCCCGGTCGCCAACTGCCCTGCATGTTGCGGCCCAGTACACGATCTCGTTTGGATCGGAGACGTCTTCAACTAATAGCTTAATTGCCGCCTTATGTGCTTTGTAAAGGTCCCTCGCAATTACGATGCCGTCGACGTCGGGCAGAAACGCCAAATGCCAGCCTGCGTCCAGACCCCTCAAAATGAGCTGGATCGTCCTTCTCTCAATTGCCTGCAACTTACTTCCAGACAATAGCGTGGTCAATATGCCGTCATATAAATTAGCAATATCATCACTCTTGGTACGAAGACGCTTATCAAATAACCAATTAGAGAGGTATGGACTGCCAACTCTATACCCACATGAGGACAATTCTCCGGAGGTCAGCTTTCTAAGAACCAATCCGGCAAATCCAGCGTCGTCAAGCAACCGCTTCTCGTGGGCCGGAAGTTTGGGAAGTCCCCGCTGCGGAAGGGCCAAGTCAAGAAGGTCGCAAGCAGCAATTCTGTGGTATGCTTCCTTGGCATCTTCTGATAGGTCTTCGTACTTGCGTATATACTGCTTAACAAAGTTATTTTGGTAAGACGAATTGCCTACGTGGGTATATATAGCGCAAAAGAAGCTGGCTAGGCTGCTTTTGTATTGTTTGCGCATATCTGTGTCTTGTGTCACATATTTGCAGGCGACCTCAGATAGATTGAGTTCTTCGCATAGCTTATTGCCAATTGACTGTCTGTCGGATGCTGTAAGCTTAAGGTGTATCGGGTCTAATGATGACGCGCATGACAGATCCTCGGAGTGACCGCTCGTTATTACTGCTATATTATAGGCATTAACCGATTCAATGAAGCGCGACACTCTTTGTAGGCGCAGCTCCGAAAATTCTTCGTCCGCCTGGAGAACACTCATGATGTCATCTAGGAAGACTGCCAACCGTCTCTTTGCGCCAAGGAATGCAGGTGCGTAACGACTCAGACGACGAGGGAGGGTCTTTTCATAGTCGTTGAAGAGATCAGAGTTCAGAAAGTCGTCCGCTTCTTCGTCGAGAAAAGGAACGGCAGTTTCGTCACTCTTACACCATAGGACTTGATAGTTATGTTTTGTTGCCAGTTCTAGTGCAAGACGCCCAAGAAAAATGGACTTCCCTTGTCTGGTTTCACCCCATACGTGGAGGTGGACGGAGTTTGCGACTTGTTGTTGCTGGATCCGTTCTATACACCATTCATCAAGTCGCCTCTGCTGCCCCGCAGATTCTGGGTTGGCCATGTAGCGGGGGGCATCTAAATTGAGCGTCGTACATGTAAGTGGACTTACGCGCCTAGCGCCTGAATAGAATGCTTCAGCGTACTTGGCTCTATTAACATTTGAGCTTGCCTTCATTGGCACTACAACGAAAGAGCGTTTAATGCGTGCTCTTATTCCGTGAGTGGCTACGTATTGACGAAATGTGTAATAGAGCGTAAGTATGCCTATCGCCCAAATGGAGACTTGCTGGAGCAGAGCCAACAACGATAGGGACGTTGCCTGATGGGACGGCGGCTGTTGGCCCTTGTCTGGCTGCAGTGGGGGGGCCGCCCTTGGATCCTGTTTGTGGGCGTTGTCTGCATGTCCGGGAGAGCTGCGAAGGTGTTTCCTGGGTTGAAGGGGCGTGGGTCGGGGACGCTCGGAGACAATTAGAGGGGGCCCTTGAGTGGTCCCCTCAGACGTAGGTGGCTGCTCTCTGCCTGGAGCCGCGGCGGCAGGTTTGGCGGAGGAGGATGGAAGCATTACCTGCGGCGCCGGCGAGGGCTGTGAACGGTTCCCGTTGTACGCACGAGGAGAAGGCTCCAACCTACCCTGAGAGGCGAGCGGTCCCGCTCCGATGATCTGCTCTATAGGGGACTCAACATTGGGCGCGTCAGCAGACGTTTGATCATCGTCGGACCTTACTGGCAATTTGGGACTCCACAGTCCGCGAGCGAGTTCGCCCCCTTCTCCGGCTGTTGGACCCGCGAATCCTAAGGTCGGGCGTTCCGGATAGCCACCACTTAGTTGCGGACTCATGGTCTCCTTCTCTGCGCCAGTCGCCGAGGTCCCGCTGAAGAGTATGGCGACGACGCACATGAGCCGGAGTGCGAGGCGAGGGCAAAGCCAAGGTTCGCTCTGACGTCGCGGAACACCAGGAGGAATTGGACTGAAACTACGCCCAAACAGGTTGAGGCAGACAGGAGAAGAAGTGCACATCAACCACCCTCGTCTATTCTAAGATTACGCTTTCGCGGAACTGCTGATTATGCGCCACTTGTCAATACTCTGGAGTTCGCATTGTCCTGGTCATAGGGCCAGCGCCACTTGAGTCCTCGCATCCACGAACGGCGCCGGGCCAAGCGTTATCTCGTTCTCACGTCGGGCATGAGGTTCGTGTATACGGCATCCATCTCTTCCGGGTTTCCGACAACGGTTTCCGGTCCTCAATCAGCCGCGTCAGGTGTGGCCGAACTCCAGCGGCGTCGAGGCTGGTTATGTCTCGCGCGTCTCCTGAGGTGATGACTCCTCGTCGTTCGAGGAGGAGTTTGATGAGTTCGTAGGCGTCATTGTTGTCGAGGCCGTCGGGGCGGCTCGCCTTGAAGGTGCCCGAGGCAACTCCGAGGCTGGCAGGTTGGTCACAGGCGCAGGCTGGAGGAAGAGCGGACCGGGGTCGGGCGGTAGGAGGCTGAGTTGGGTCCTCGTAGGATTCGGGAATCAGGATTCAGGAATGCCCCCATGGGCGCCCTTCGTCCCTTGACGTTCCTGACTCCCGACTCCTGACTCCTGAAGCCTGTCTGACTCCCGACTCCTGATTCCTCCATCCCCGGCAGCTCGATCACCGGCTTCGGGAGGTTCTCGTTGAGCGGGATGTCCCAGTAAGGGTCGTACTTCTTGGTGAACGCCTCCAGGCAGATGGCCTTCAGCTCGTCGAGCTTGGCGCGGCAGAGCTCGGGGGCCTTCGGGTGGATGGTGTGACTGAGCGCAGCAGTTGCTGCGGGGTACTTCAAGTATGGTCCGCTCATCGGTACTGCGTTCCCCGCCCGCGGCTCTCGTTCACTGGCGGCCCATCCGTCGTCCACAAAGGGTTGTGTATTCACACCTCGACGGCGTCCAGAAGAACGAGGGCAAACTCCAACTCCGCGATTTCTACGACCCCTCTCCGCCTGCCCCGGAGCCGTGGCCGTATGATGGCCGAAAAACGCCTGATTGGTGTTGGTAAGCGGAGTAGAGTCTCTCACGAGGTTATGAGCCCCTCTTGGACGAGGATAGGACGGAGTCGTGCAACTCAAGTGCAGCTGGTATCTGTCGCTTAACGAGTGCCGACAAGAGACGAAGAAACGAGGAACGGAGAGCCTCATCACTCTCGATCTCTCTGCAATTTGATTCCCAGGCCCGTGCCAGCAGCCCGATCAGAGCATCCTGCAACCGTGACTCCCATCGGTACCACCTGCCTTCTGCCATCGCGTCGTCTAGCCACCCAATGGCTTGGCAAATGATTGCAGCACCTGCGGGGCGGGTGACGAACCCTGCGAAAGCAGTTGCGGCATCTTCATACCCCAGCCACTGCTTCGCCCAGACCTCGTAGAGCGAAGAGAGAGAGCGAACCTGGTCGACGAACTCCTCGCCACCGACGATTCGGGCTCCCCAACGAAGCCCCATGACCTCTGTGTGCATGTTGCATAGGTCGTAGCTATAGCGTCCAGGGCTCGGCTTCCACGATGACGCCCCCATTGAGAATTCGATCATCCGTCGCCATTTCGCCGTGAAGACGGCCAAAGACGGTGCTGCTTGGACGCCGCCAGTGAACCACTCCATGAGGAAGAATTCGACCCAGTTGTGCGCCACCGACCCAAGTTCGAAGATCGGGCGCCAGAAACGCTCGGCGGACTCGGGGCGATCGTGTCGAACGATCAGTCGAGCCAGTTTGCCGAACACCCATCGGTCGAACGCCGATGGCACACCACCTGACCCTCTCCGCTCTTCCTCTGCCTCCGGGGCATTGTCGAGACTCACTTGCAGCAATTCCTCATAGAGGCGAAGGAACAACGCTCGTTCCTCGGGCGTCCTCGCCTGATCGAGGGTCGGCAACCACCCGAAGGCATGTGGCAATACGCCTTCATGGAGGCCTGGATTCCATGGGCGGACGCTGCGTCTCGAAGCTGGTACGGGCTCGCTTCTCCGCTCATCCTCTGGCTCCGTCCGCGAGTCCTCGGAGAAACGCCGGGAGCGTCGCCTTTGGCTCAGCAGCGCGGCGAAGTTCGCGACGCGATCCCATGGAATCAAACTGGCCGGGATCTCCCTCAGAACGAAACCGTCGACGAGCCGAGAGGCCCAGCGCCTCAACCTGTTGCTTCTCGATGGTTCGTCCTCGTATCTCGGCCACAGGTAGGCGAGGCCCGCCCACAGGACCGCTACGTTCACCAGCCGAACGAAGTCATCCCCTAGATGCTCTCGCTCCGAGAACGTCCTGTGAAGAGCGATGGCAGTCGCGCTGTGGTGAAAGGCGAGGACGCTGAGGGCGGCGGCGGCGCGCCAATCCCCATTACCATTGTCTTCCGCCAGCAATGCCACTCCGGCCTCGGCCGCGAAGCAGTCCCACGCCATGTTTCCGACCGCCTCGGGCATGTCGAATTGCCGGCGAGTCGGGGGAGAAGCGAAGAACGCGCGAAGTTGCTCGACGCACCATTGCTCGCGAGCTTCATCCTCGCGCAGCCAGTCGCGATGAAACCGAATGAGGACAGCGATCCCGCCGGAGACGGCGTCCGGCCGCACATCATGATCTGGCTCCAGCGCCGGCATCTCTGATATCGCCCGGAGTTCGTGCCAGAACCCCTCTACCTCGTCAACGCCGAGCCTTCCTTCGCCATCGAGGATCTTGCGGCAACGCATCGGGAAGGTGAGCAGCTGCATGTTCTCTTCGGCCCGCCGAACCCTTTTCTCGGTTTCGGGGCGCAAGTGCGCCGGCCAGTTGAAGTCGATCCGGATCGTCCCTTTCTCTGGCCCCGGAGACATCGTGTAGTTGCCGATGTCGAACAGAGCAGCCAAACGCTGGACCTCGTCTTGGTCCTCCGGGTTGGCCTCCGAAGACCATCGAATTCGCTCCTTCTCCAAGAACTCCCGAATAGTCCCGCCTCCCACAAAGAATCTCACGACGACGTCGCGAAGAAGCATCTTTCGGTGGGGGAGCGTGTGCCAATCCCGGACAAGATTGAAGACCATTTCACCGGAATTCGTCCACAGCATCATGGACATGGTCCACAGGTCCCCCTGCATCAAGATCTGCCGGTCCCAAGAGTAGGCCTGCCAAATCCCGAGCAACGGCAAGAACGGACCTTCCAGGAGCGCAGGACGGCTCTTCGCGATCTCGAGGAGGACACCGGCGAACGCGGCCGATCTGCCGTGCCTCCAGATCATGTCAACCCATGGAGTGATGTCCTCCTCGGCTTGGAGCCTGTCGTAGAACCATTTCTCTAAAGCCATGAGAGCTGCCGCGACGCTCTTCGGCGCGTGTGCCAAGTCGAGGTACCACGCGTAGACGTGAGCGTCGCCGAACCACCTGACCGGGCCACCCGATGCCCGCACGGACACGCACAGGTCAGTCTCTTGGATTGCCCACCCAGCGCGATGAGCCCGGCGCTCCTCTCCTTCCCTCCACCGGTCCGTAGCGAAATTCACCAACCGGATGATGAGGTCCAGGCCATGTTCTGGGTGCGCCTGGAGGAAGTGGAGAAATGGGCCCTTGAAGTACATGGGCGCCGATCCCAAGAGCCAGTCATCCAACGCGTAGCGATCGAAGGGATCGACGTCGTGATCACGGGAGTCGTGATACGGTGCCCTGATACAGAGGGCGAGAATCACCTCTTTCGCGACTTCCGGCCGCACGCTGGCAAGTTGAACGATGGCTCCCTTCTCCAGACAGGCCTTTTGAAAACCCTCGTCCACGCGATCTTCGGGGCCTTCGGGCCACGGCCCCCTAAGCGGACCCAAGGAGAAGAGGGGGTGGGGCAGCGCCGCCTTTCGCTCCATCCTCTCCCTGTATGCCGGGTCCTTCTCGAGCGTGGCTCGACGTTCCTCCTCCGATTTCCAATAGGCCTCGGCGCGTGCGAGGATTTCAGGAGCCGGGGGCCGTCGGCGGGAGAGTTCCAGGGCCAGCGCCGAGACCTCATCCGGCAGGTCGGGTGCACCATAAAAAGCCGCCTCGTATGCAAGCTCGTCCACCCCTCTGACCATAACTCGCTCGCACTTCCAAGCCTGAACCTCTCGGGAGAGGGCCAGCGCGAGTTCGGCGGCCTCTCTACGCCACGGCCAGGGATTTCCCGCATCCGTCTTCGCCGGAGTGTTCCGCAGCCACAGAGTGCAGATCTCGGCAAGGGGCCCCGGGGCGAGCGTGATGACTTCTTCGTGGTGGCCCCGCAGGAAGACCAACATCGGTCCCCAGAAGTACCAAAGAGGCAACCTCATCGCCGAGGAAAGCCAGAGAGAAACCTCCGACTCCCCCGCAAGGAGAGACGCGCGAGGGTCCGGAACTGTGGCGACATGAAGAAACCGATTCAGAAGCCTACCGAGCAGCGCTCCCCCATCCGCCCGGAGGTCTGGCCACAGCCTCTCCAGAGAAGGCGCAGGGGGAACGGCGAAGATTGCGGAGTCCAGCAAGATGTCCGAGCCAAGCTCACCCTCGGAACCAGCGTCCGCCAACCGCCTCACGAGGGCCCGCCACTCGGCGCAGTCATCCCCGCCACGCTCGAGGAGACGCTGCCCGTAGAGTCGAATCGCCGCGTGCCACCGAGGCAGTGCCGAGAGCCTTGTGATCCTGGCGCTATCGGGCTCGGATACCAAGGAACGATACCGGGCCCAGTCGCCGGCGAGATCGTGAGGGAAAAAGAGTCGCCCGTCTCGGACCCTCAGCAGTCGATCCCTTGCCAAGGATCCGGCGATCCCCAGTTCTGCGGCCCCCAGTCGCGTCTCTGAGACCCCACTGGCTAGCGCCTCTCCTTCGATTTCGCCGATGGCTCGCAACACGCCACCTCGAGACAAGCAGTCGGTACCCCTGCCCTGCCAATACTCCCAAACCCAGTCGACCAAGTCCGGGACCCCTATCCAACGCTCCGTGCCTTCGGGCACCGAGATCGCAGAAGCGGATGCCACCCAGTCCAAGATCTTCAGATTGGAGAAAGCCCTCAGCAGGTCACGTCGGGTGGCTAGAAGCCGAAGCGGCGCCACGGCGAGAAGCGCCTCGCGAATGTCTGCTTCGGCCGGCTCCTCAACTGGCAATAGAGCCATCCCACCGATAGGCACGCCCACCCTGACGAAGACCCTCGCTGCGCGCTCCCAGCCATCAGGCTGCGACGTCGCAAGCAGGGACCACGCAATCGGCGTCTCTGGTGAGAGGACTGTCTTTATCAAGGACGCCACGCATCGCAAAGCGTCGTCGGAGAACCGATCCAACCCGTCAACCACGAGCAGTGCACGGGCCACCGACACGGACTGCAGGAGGGTCGGAAACTCGTGGCTCACTCCAAGTTGGCGTTCAACCCCATGGAGCCCACCGTGATCGAGGTGTTGAGCCGTGAACCAGAGCACACGGCCGAATCGGCTTGTGTCCTCGGCCACAGCCCTTGCGATGGCAGACTTGCCCCAACCCGACTCACCGATCAGCACGACGGCACTGCTGGCGTCCAGCCTGCCCGCTACCTCCGCGGTCTGAGAATCGCGCGCCAGATGGAGAGTCCCGGCAATGTCCGTCCGCACCTCCTGAATCGCTTCCTGCGACACGCGGTGCAGCGCCTGCCAATCCGCTTCGTGGTCGGGAAAGTCTCGCAGCCGGAACTCCCGCCTCACTACCGACAGGAGTTTTGGCAGATCAACGTACCCGCCGCCGCCTCTCTGGTTTTTTGATATTTCTTGGAGGCGCCTCCAGAGTTTGGCCACTTCTGCATCGTCAGGTACCGCGAGGGCCGCTTGGCAAAGACTAAGTCCATCGCGTTCGTGGACTGACACGGCCTCTTCGAAGCTGAGCCGAATCCACCGAAGATGCGCCAGGAGCGCAGCGGCCGCTCCCGGATCGAAACCGGCAGCCGGGCGAAGGTCGGCAGGACACTGCAGGCTGGCGAAGAGCGCCTTCTGAAGCTTGGACGATGCCCCAGCGGTAAGGCGCACGGCCACCCTTCCAGGGTCGCCGTAGATAGCTTCGGCAAGCATCAATTCCCAAGCCTTTTCAACGCTCGCCGCCGCGGCCGTCGTAATGAGACAAAGCTGATCTCGGTCTGGCTCGAAGGGGTTTCCCTCCCAGCCGATCCAATGCTCCCAAATGGTGCGGACGAAGTCAGCGGGGAACCCCGCTCGGCTCACCTGCGCATTGCTCTTCACAGACAGAGCCGCGCGACGTGAGCCGCTCAGGCCTTGAAAAGTGATCAACATGTCATCAAGGCGCCAGCCGCTCTCTCCAACTTGGAAGTCGATGCGAGTCACCTTGCCGAAATCGGCGCCGAGAGAGGCTCGCCCCGTGAGTAGATGCGCCAGGTGCCAAGCCGCGACCTTGTCCTCGAAAGAGAAACCCCTTCCGCCAGTGAGTTTGACGGGCGCGACTCTCTTGGCCATAAGCGCTACCCCGCCGAGCCGATCAATGTCGCGATCCACTGCTTGGCAGCCGGGTCGGGCAGGAAGCGGCGCCGGGACCCCCTGGGATCGATGACCTTGCGAGAATGTGCCCGCCGCAATGCGTCAACCGCCATCCGCCGGCCGTAGCGGTCGATGCGGCCGTTTCGCTGCTCCAGCCGGTTGAGGTTGAAGGGGAGCGCCAGGTGGAGCAGGTAGTGGCAGCGGTCGTGGAGGTTCAGGCCCTCGGCCGAGGCGTCGGTGGAGACGAGGACGAGCCCGTCGCGGGTGCGGAAGGTGTCGGTGACCCGGGTGCGGGTGGCCTCGTCGTCATCCCCGCAGAGGGTGAGGACCGTGAGGCCCCGGTTTCTCAGGACCTCGGCCGCGGCAGCCTGGCTCGTGGTGTACTCGGTGTAGACGAGCACGTTGGCTGCGGGCTCCTGCGCCCGGATGGTCTCGATCTCGGCGGCGAGCTGGGCGAGCTTGGGGTCGTGGGGCCTCGCCTCCTGGGCCAGGGCCACGAGGTTGTCCAGGGCCTCCACCACGCTCGCCGACCGGGAGAGGGTGCGCGAGCCGGATCGGACCTCGCGCTGGAGGGTCGCGAGCTGCTGGGCCAGGTCCTCCGTCTCCAGGCTGTGGCGCTCCTCTTCCTCCTCGGCGCTGGCGACGCCGAAGCGCTCGATCTTTCGCTGGTAGTCCCGAAGGGTACCGAGGCGCTGCCGGCGGCTCTCCTGGCTCTCGGCCTCCTGGGTGACGAGGCCCTGGAACCGCGAGGCCACGGCCTGGAGGGTGGAGGCGCAGGCGGCCACGGTGGAGACGCTTCGCTTGAGGAGCGAGATGAAGGAGAGGACGTCGGCGTGCCGAATGGCAGGATTCAGGATTCGGGATTCAGGATTCAGGGGGCCGAATCTTCGCCTCCCGCGCCCTTCTCCCTCAGGCTCCGGGCCAGTCCGTGAAGCATGCGGCCGACTTCCTGAGTTCGCACCAAGAGAGGCCGGACGTCCGCGCTCGCCACGAATCCGAGGCGCTCCGCAATCGCGAGATGCGTCTCCAACTCCATCAGCGATCCGTGAGCGATGGAAAGGTGGTTGCAGTAGGCTCCTGTGGCCGATCTTCCGTGCCCTTCGGCGATGTTCGCCGGCACCGACACGGCGGCCCGATGCATCTGCGAGACGAGCCCAAACTGCTCTCCCTTCGGGAGGCTCCCTGCGAGTCGATACACCTCCACGACCAGGTCCATTGCCTTCTGCCACACCTGTAGGTCCTGATACCCCCGAATCGTCGGCATGCCGGATCTCCTGCGGGTTCAGGAATCGGGATTCAGGATCCAGGAACCGCAAAGGTCCTTTGGTGTGTGCTGACTCCTGAATCCCGATTCCTGACTCCTGGCTTTCGGCGGTCTGCTCCAGCCGTTCGAGCACCCGCTCCTGCTTCAGGAAGTCGATCGACGCGATGGCCAGGGGCACGTGGTCGAAGGGGTTGGCGCCGAGCTCGGTCGACCGGCGGATCTCCTCGAGCCTAGATCGGTCGACCGTGTCGAACCGCAGGCCGAACCGGCCGAGCATCTCGGTCTTCCACTGCTGCAGGAGCGGCCCCGCGGGCGACACGATGAGCACTCGGTGCGCGATCCGGCGCGCCATGAGCTCGGTCAAAACGAGCCCGGCCTGGATGGTCTTCCCGAGACCCACCCCGTCGGCCAGGAGCAGCCGCACCCGGCTCATGCGAATCGCGCGGAGCACGGGCACGAGCTGGTAGGGCTCGATCTTGAGTCGCCCGGGCTGCATCGCCAGGAGCGCGTGGGGGCCGAGGGCCTGCTCCAAGAGGAAGGCCTCGTGGTAGACGAGCCAGTTGGGTAACGGGCCGGCGCGCTCGGGCTGGAAGCCCTGGACCACGGGGACGATGGGCTCGAAGGGCGAGAGGAGGTCGAGTTCGCGGCCGCGCAGGGGACCGTCGAGGCCCCGGAGCCGGTAGAGAGTCTCCCCGCCGAGGGGTTGGGAGAGGACGACCTCCCAACGAAGACCGCGGGCGCGGACCTCGGTGCCGGGGAGGAGCTGGGTCAGGAAGGCAGGGGCCAGGGGCCGGGGATCAGGGGTCAGGGGGGCCTTTGGGCTGAATCCCGAATCCTGATTCCCGGATCCTGGTTCCCCGTGGGTCAGCAACTGGAACCATTCTCGGGCAGGCTACAATGGAAAAGGCCACCCCACCGCTGTACGGTGCGAATGGCCTCGTGATTGGCGTGATCTCTTCTCGGAACTGGGTGACCCGGTTCGTCCATTCTCCCTGCCCCCTTCGTAACGTTCCCCTTCCTTTACCCTGTCGTTACCCCGCAGGTCAACGCCGTTCCTGCCCGCCGAGGCCGTGTCCGCGCCGAAGCGTCGCATTTCAGAGGGGCCGGCAAGGGGGCACTACCGGAAACGGACTAAACAAAACGGACGGGACGGGAGGATAGAGAGAGAGCGTGCGCGGGGGGCTGTCGTGATTCCGAAAACAGCACCGGGCCCCTGCACCATGTAACGACCGCAGGGGCCCGGCAAGGGGGCGGAGGGGACGCTGTTAGTTTTGCAGGTTATCTCGGCGGTGCAGTCACTCCCAAGTGCCGAAATGCGGTTGCCGTCTGAGGAAGTTTCCGAATCAACGATTGAGGGGGCGGAGGGGACGCTGTTAGTTTTGCAGGTTATCTCGGCGGTGCAGTCACTCCCAAGTGCCGAAATGCGGTTGCCGTCTGAGGAAGTTTCCGAATCAACGATTGCGAGAACACTGGTCGTCCGGGAGTCGAGGTGCCCGAGCATCTTCGCGACGACCGCCTCGGGGTAGCTGTGGCCCAGGAGGCTGCCCACCGAGTCCCTCAGGTCGTGCAGTCTGATCTTCGGGTCGATCCCCGCCCTCCTCTTCGCCCTCTCCCAGCTCCGCTGGGCCCAGCTGACCCGCCCCTGCCGGTTATCGGCCGGGAACACGAAGTCGCTCCCGGGCCGCCGGTAGCCCACGGCCCTCCCGAGCGTCTCCTTCGCGATGTCGTTCAGGAGCACGAGCCGGCGCCGGCCGTTCTTCGTCATCCCCGCCTCGAGCCGGAGCGTGCCCACGTCAGGGAGAAGATCTCCGTCCTCCGGCACCCGGTCGCCGCCAGCAGCCGGATCGCGTCCGCCTCGGGCCGGTTGGCGTCGTCGTCGAGCGCCGCCAGCAGCTTGGCCAGCTCCGCGGGCGTGAGGAAGGTCTCCCTGGGCTGCTCGTGGAGCTTCTCGACCCCGAGGCAGACGTTCTTCTCGAGGCGCTCCCACTCCACGCCCGCCGTCAGCACCGCCGAGACGAGCGCCATGACCCGGTTCGACCCTCTCGCAGTCCTTCTTCGTGATCGACGCCAGTGGGAGCCGCCCCAGCGCAGGCAGGATCCAGAGGCGCAGCCTGGCCACGTCGTCCTTGACGGACCGCTTCCCCTTCTCGCGGGCGTGCTCGAGGTACTGCTCGGCGTGCTTGCCGAAGGTGACGTCCTTGGCCATGCCCCGCCGCTCGTCGGCCGGGTCCTCGCCGCGCAGCGCCTTGGACCGGTACCCCATCGCCATCTCCCGGGCGTCCCGCGTCGTCAGCTCCGGCCACGGCCCCAGGCAGAGCGTCCTCTTCCGCTGCCGCAGCCGGTACTTCAGGTGCCAGCTCTTCCTCCCGCTGGCCGAGACGACGAGGCGCAGTCCCCTGACCTCGTCGTCGGAGTGCTCCACCACGCCGGCCGCCGGGCTCGGGAGCCCGGCGATCGTCTTCTCGTTCAGCCTCGCCATCCTGTCCGTGCCTCCTGTCCTGCCCATCTCCGGCCCTCTTCCCGGGCTCTTGCCCGACCTAGGGTTCGAGGATCCGTAGGTCGGCGCCCCGCCGACCCAGGTCCTTGATGGGCTGTTCGTTTTGTCGTTGAGTTCCGCGGCTCCCCTGCGGTCCCTCCGGCGGAAAACGGGCAGACTCGTCTGCCTCCCGGCCGGCGGTTTCGGGGGAACCGACTCGCGGGCTGGGGCGGGCGCCGGGGACCCCCCTCGGCGGCCGGAGGTGCGTGCCGGAAAGGCAGAAAAAGGCCGGAATCGGGGGGATTGCCCACGATTCCGGCCTTTTGGAGCTTTCTGGCAGCAGGTTTGAACCGTCACGCCTCCTCAGGCTCGACCGCCATCTCCGGGTCGGAGTCGCCCGCGCGGAGGAACGCCTCGGTCACCCACCCCGGGTTCACGACGATCGGGTGGCCCGAGTCGCCCAGGAGGCGGAGCAGGTCGTCCGCGAAAAGGGTGAAGAGGGTGACTGCTTGCACGTGACCCGTGCGCTCCACCTCGTCGCACGCTGCGGCGTGGTGGGGCCCGTTCACGATCTGTTGGAGCAGGGGGCCGGCGGCCTCCCCTCCTCGGCCGAAGACGGAGACCTCGAGGGTCAGGTCGAGGTCGTAGTGGCAATCCCGGACGACGGCGACGTGGACGGCCGAGAGGTCTCGGCGAACGTCCTCGCCGGCATCCCCGAAGGCGGCCTCGAGGGCCGCGAGCGTGACGGCTGGTTCTTGGGCCATGGTTTGGTGCCTCCTTTCGAGACGGCGAGAGCCCCTCGGCGGCAGGCCAGAGGGGCTCTCGGTGTGCTTTGACGGTGGTCGGGTCGTCTGGGCGCCGCCGGACCGGGCGAGACCGGTCGACGTCCGGGCGGTGGGCAGCCTCTAACCCTTGGAGCAGCTGGGTCTGGCCTGGGCGTCCGGGGAGTCCGGGCACCTTTTCATCTTTCTTGGTCGAATCCTCCGGTGCGGGAAATCTCTCGAGAGGGGATTGCTCTCCCCGGGAGGAATCGCACCGCTGAAGCTCCCCGGACGGCCCGGACGCCCCGGACTCGGCCCGTCAGGCCGGCGATCCTCGGAGGTCGGACCCCGGACGTCGCCCGGACGCTGCGGCCCGGGCGTGGCCGTGCCACAAAGGCAGAAATGACCGGAACGAGGGAAACCCCACGGTCCCGGCCTCCCGGGCAATCTGGCACCGGGTCGGGCCGGTCAGGCGTCGCCTGGTGCCCCGGCGCCGGGAGAGGGCCCCTCGTAGCCCAGGTACTTCGCGCCGAGTTCTCCCCTCAGCTCGGCGTCCATGGCCTCCAGGTTCGCCGCGGGCATGCTCCCCCCGACGTCCCGGGTGCCGGTCTCCAGCCACGTGCCGGCGCCGGTCTGCCGGAAGCCGTGTCGCCCCGCCACCGGGGCCAGCGCCGCGTGGACCTCGAGCAGGTCGAACCCCGGCCCGAGCTGGAAGTTGAAGCTGACGTTGACGGTGTTCTCCCTGTCCATCCGCGTTCTCCTCTTTGTGCGTTCCGGGTGGGGCGGGTCGCCCCCCCCCTCGTCGGCGTGGTCTCCGCGCCGAACCCCCGTCAGTCCGTCCGGCGGAAGTTGAAGCACGAGCGGTCCTTCCCGAGCCTGCCCCGGTAGGTCCGGCCACTCCGGCGAAACGTGACCGAGGTGCCCCGGACCGTGACGTACTCGGAGACCACGGTGCCGACGAAGGTCGTGACCGTCTCCCCCGCGAGGTAGGCGTAGCCGCCCTGCCCCACCCGGCAGCTTTTGTCGAGCCCCTCCAGGAGCGCGGCGTCCAGCGCGGCGTTGTGGGCCTCGGCCTCCTCCCGGGTCAGGTCCAGCCTCCCCCAGGTCGGGTCGTAGACGCCGCGCCCCTCGAAGTGGGCGAGGTCGCCGAGGCAGGTCTCCGCGCCGTCGCCCCAGGCGTAGGTGATGAGGGACCCGACGTGGAGCTGAAGAGGGTGACCGCCTGAACGTGACCCGTGCGCTCCACCTCGTCGCACGCTGCGGCGTGGTGGGGCCCCTTCACGATCTCTTGGAGCAGGGGGACGGCGCGCCCTCCCCTCCCCGTCCGAAGACGGAGACCTCGAGGGTCAGGTCGAGGTCGTAGTGGCAATCGCGGACGACGGCGACGTGGACGGCCGAGAGGTCTCGTCGGACGTCCTCGCCGGCATCCCCGAAGGCGGGGCTTCGAGGGCCGCGAGGGTGATGGCTGGTTCTTGGGCCATGGTTTGGTGCCTCCTAACCCCTCGCACCAACGCGTCTGGGGGACCGGGAAGCGGCACGGCAAAGAGGGCTGGTCCGCGAGGTGAATCCGAGCTATTATCGCGTCGTTATATGACGCGAATGAGCGCTCCATTCGCGTCACGCGCCCCCTTCTCGTGGGGCCTCTCACGGCGAGCGCCGTAGGAGGGAGACGTTGGCCGAGTATCTTTGGCAGAGCCCGGCGTGGCCCCGCTTCCACTGGGATGCCGCAGCCGTGCTGACCGCCGTCGGCGAGACGAGGTTCGCCCAGGGGAGACTGCTCGGCCGTCTCGAGGCGCTGGGTGTCCACGAAGAGGTTCGCGTCGAGGCCGAGGCCCTGGTCCAAGAGGCTCTCAAGACCTCGGAGATCGAAGGCGAGCACCTCTCCCGAGACTCGGTCCGCTCATCGGTGGCCCGGCGCCTGGGCCTCGACGCCGCCGGGCTGCCTGCTCCCGACCGCAACGCGGACGGGCTCGTGGAGATGCTGCTCGACGCCACGAACCGCAGCGATGCCCCCCTCACGGCGGAACGCCTCAAGGGATGGCACGCGGCGCTCTTCCCCACGGGGTACTCGGGCCTCACCAAGATCACGGTCGCCGACTGGCGTCCGGGTCCGATCCAGGTGGTCTCGGGTCGTGCGGGGCGCGAGCGGGTCCACTACGAAGCCCCGCCGGCGGAACGCTTGCCCGCGGAGATGGAGCGCTTTCTCGCGGGGTGGGAGTCGGACCGCGGAAGCCTGGAGGGTCTCCTCAGGGCGGGGGTCGCCCACCTCTGGTTCGAGACCATCCACCCCTTCGACGACGGCAACGGTCGGCTCGGGCGGGCAGTGGCCGAGATGGCACTGGCGCAGACTGAGGGAAGCCGGCGACGTTGCTACAGCCTCTCGGCGCAGATCGCGGCAGAGAGGGAGGTCTATTACCGCGCGCTGGAGGAGGCCCAGCTTGGGGGGTGCGAGATCACCGGCTGGCTCGTCTGGTTCGTGGGCTGCGTGAAGCGGGCCGTGGAGCGTTCCGAGGGAGAGGTGCGCCTGGCCGTCCGGAGGGCGCTCTTCTGGCAGCGGCAACCCGCAAGCACTCTCAGCGACCGACAGGTGAAGGTGTTGAACCGCCTGCTCGAGGCGGGTCCCGGCGGCTTCCAGGGAGGGCTCACCAACCGCAAGTATCGCGGCATGACCAAGGCCAGCGCCGCCACGGCGCTGCGGGACCTCCAGGACCTCGCCGACCGCGGGATCCTCGTGCGCAAGGTGGGTGGCGGCCGCAGCACGTCCTACGACCTTCCTTGGGAAGAAATCCTGGGGGGCAAAGCTGATCCGTGAGGCGTCCGCGTATCAATCTGGTAGTGAACTCAGGTCTCCGGAGGCGGCCGGCTGTCGGATGGATCTCGCAGAGTGAGGGCTGCGCTCGTGGAGAATCTCCGCCGATCGCTGTCCCGCAACTGTCCGGCCGGCGGTGACCAGGGATCCGGCGGTTGCGGCGTCGACCCCGCTGCATCCAGATCGTACCCCATGGCCCGATAGCCGAGGGTCCTCTTTCGAAACATGCTCGCGAGGACAGGGATCCCGTCGTCCACGTAGTCGAAGACTCGGACCTCCGTCTTGGCCTCGTGGAGCCGGTGGAGCCTGCCGGCGTACTGCTGGAGCGTCCCCTTCCACGCAACCGGTGAGGCGAGGAATAGCGTGTCCAACCTTGCCTCGTCGAAGCCCTCGCCGATGAAGCGCCCGGTTGCCAGGAGCGCGAAACCCTCGCCCGGTGGGATGGCCATGAGGCGTTCGAGAACCGCCTTCTGTTCCTTCTTGCCCATCCGGCCGCGGAACGAAAGCACGTGATCCACCCTGACGTTGAGAAGCCCCGAGAGGATCTCTAGGTGGTCCAAGCGGCTCGTGAGGACGAGGCACGCACGCCCCTCCGACGCGGCCTCGGCCACGTCTCCGGCGATCTCCTCGTTTCGCTCGGCAGCCGAGGCCACGCGAGCCAGCAGTGCCTGGATGGGCTCTGCCTCCTTCGGCGCGAGGTAGGAGAGATGTCGGGGGAGAACGAGGTGTGCAAACGGCCGGGCCTCGGCCAGCTTCTTGGCGTCCGTTCGGTAGCGGACGGGTCCGCACTGCATGGTGATGACGGGGTGGTGGCCGTCCCGCCGCGTCGGGGTGGCGGTGAGCCCAACGACGTAACGTGCCTTTGCCTTGCGGAGCACCTGCTCGAAGCTGAACGCCGAAACGTGATGGCATTCGTCGACGATCACCTGCCCGTAGTCCGCGACCAAGTCGTCAACGGCGCCTTTTCGATAGAGGCTCTGGATCGTAGCCACGTCGACGAACCCCGTCGGTTTTCGGGTGCCGCCGCCGATCTTCCCGATGCGGGCGCCGAGCGCTCGTTTCCCCTCGTCGCCTCCGAAGTCGAGAAACGCGCCCAGGCGCTCTCGCCACTGGTCGATCAGTTGCTGCCGGTGGACCAATACGAGGGTGTTCACTCGTCGTTTCGCGATCAGCCAGGCGCCTATGACCGTCTTTCCGAATGCGGTGCCCGCGGAGAGCACACCGGTGTCGAAGCCCGCCAGTGCCTTGCCGGCCTTGAGCTGCTCACGGCCCAATTTCCCCCGAAATTTGACCTTGATCCTCCTGCCACCGGAACGCTTGTCGAGAAAATCGGGTTCGGCTCCGTGGGCTCGCAGAAACTCCTCGACCTCGTCCCGCAGGCCCCGAGGGAGGCCAACGTGCCCGGGGAATAGCTCCGCGCACCCGATGATCCTGGGCTTGTCGTACGTCGGGAGCCGCATCGCCTGCGCCTTGTAGAACTCCGGGTTCTGGAAGGCAGCCAGCCGCAGGAGACGGTTCACCGCCCGGCGCGGGAGGACCTCCCTGTCGACGTAGACGAGGTCGGACAGCACCACAGAGACCCGGGCGGGCCACTCACCGGGAATGAAGGCGTCCAGCTTCAGCCCGGAGGGCGGCAGCGTCCAGGGAGCCAGCTCCCCCTCTTCCGCCTCTGGAACCGCTCGGACGCCCAGGATGCTACCTTGCGCTCGCGCCGCGGAGACTACCTTCTCGACCTCCGCGGGGTCCATCCGGCGGAGCTTGGAAAGGAAGGCCCAAGGGTCCGGATAGGGAACAAACGACTCGTCCAGGAACAACGAGTTCCCCTTCTGCCGCGGGCCCCACTGGAGCGGGAGGGCGATGAGGTTCCCGTACCCCCCCTGAGGCAGCGTGTCTTGGCTGGGGAAGAGGCGGTCGTAGGACTCGAGCCCCATCTCCGGCCGCTGGTCCATGGCCACGGTGAGAATGTGGGACCCGAGTTCTCGGGCGAGGCGGGCGGAGACGGGCCCGGAGAAGAAGATCCAGGCGTGAGCCCCGCGGCCGGACCGTGACCTCTCGACCGCAACGGGGATTGCTTTGTGGAGGCACGTTTCGCGGAAGGCTCCCACGTCGGCCTCCCACCCCTCTCCGTCGAAGTCCGCGACGAGGAATCGGCAGGAGTCGTCCTGGAATAGGGGGTAGACGCCGATCGTCTTCTCCCCCTTGAGATGGGCAAGGAGGACCTCGTCGCCGAGCGGCAGCAGGACGCGATGCTCGCAATCGGCGCACTTCACCCTCGGCTTGCGGCAGTACTTCTGGTCCCACTCCCGGGAGCAGGCAGGGCTGTATCCCTGCCGTCCCTTCGCCGACTCCCATCGGACGGCGTAGACGTCGTCCCTTCCCCGGAAGAGCTCCCGAAAGATTCGGACCTTATCGCCACCAGAGGAATCGGCCGTCACGGAAGCACGAGATGACTCCGCGGGCTGCACCTTGACCGGTTCGGTGGAGGCGGCCGGAGGCGATGGACTCTCGACGGATGCGGGCTCCGAAGCCGCTTCCTCCGCCATTCCGAGCCGTCGTCGCAGTAGCCGGTTCTCGTCGCGCAGCCGCTCGCGCTCCAAGCACGCCTCGGCCAGGAGCCGCTGGAGGTCGGCAATCCGCTCTGAATCAACGCTCATCGCCGCTTCACCTGGCGGTCTCCTTCGGCGGACTTCCAAAGCTCGCCCGGGAGCAAGGCAATCAGCTTTCCCTTCACCTCTTCCAGGGCTGTCTCGGCCTTGAAGAACCCCGGAGCGCGCCCGCCCGCAGTGGACAAGAGAGGAGTCACGTCCCTGGTGAACGCCGGGTCGGTGATCTTCTCCGCCAGGTTCGCCTCGAACTCCGCACGGGAGATACGCGTGCCCGAGTGGGCCAGGTAGGCCTCGAAGCACTCGACGAGCTTCGGCACATCCAGTTGGGAGAGCTCCGTCATCGCCACCGCGAGGTCGAAGAGGTCCCTGCCCTTCTTGCGTTGGTAGAGGGCTCTGAGCTTCGTGGCGAGGAGTTCCTCCGGCGCGAAGGTCTTCACGTCCGACGCGCCTGCAAACCACGGGTTCTCGACCCTCACGCGGAATGACCGGTATCCGAGGACGGTGAGGTGCTCCCGCGTGTTGATCTCCACCTTCAGCCGAAGCGGCGTGACGGGCGCGATCTCCGACTCGAATCGGTAGACGAGCGTGGCCGTGCCCTGCCCTTGCTTCCACTGGGGTTTGCCGAGCCAGGGGTCCAGCCGCCGGTGCAAGGCGTCGAGCAGCGGGCCGATCTGACCGGGCTCAGCCTGCACGAGATCGAGGTCTTCCGAGTATCTCGCGGGAGGATCGAGGTAGAGCTTGTGGAGAGCTGTTCCACCACGAAAGGCGAGACCCTGAGCCAGGGACGGATCCGAATAGATTTCGACGAGAGCCCGGGTCAGCACCAGGTCCTGCTCCACCTGGGCGTCCGTAGACCAGGGGGCCTTGGCCCGCCAGGCCGTGATGTGCGCTCGGGGGATCACTCCTCCACCTCGATCTCCTGGTTCACCGCGACGGCCCAGCGCCGCTCCTTGCGGCACCCGCTGGAAGACTGGCCGGCGCGCAGAGGAGCCGACCGAGGCCTTTGATCGCGAAGCCAAGTGGCCAGGGGCTCGGTCAGCTTCGCGTCGGCCACGAGGTCGAGCAGGAAGCCAAGACGCTGAACGGGCGCCAGTTCCGTTTCCTCTCGGGCGGCTGCCAGAAGGGCCTGAGCATCTATCCTCTCCGCGAGATCGCGAAGGACCACGGAGATGTTGTCGAGAAACCCCGCCGCTGAAGCATAGCGGACGAGGTCCAAAGCCGTTGCCTCCGGCGTCGAGACCCGCATGGTTCCCGTCTCGGTCTTCAGGGACACGGTCGGCGTGGCGGCTGCGCGCTTCTTCGTGAAGAATCGGATCCGCGAGCGGCCGGCCGTCGCGGGTCGGAGTATGCCGTCCGTAACGACTTGGAATTCCTGCGGCTGCTGGTGGGCGGCCCCATGTAAGGAGGCGGCCGTGAGGAGCCCGACGTAGTAGGGCCGCCGGTAGAAGCGCATGAGGGCGTCGATGAACCAGGCTGGCGGGGGCGCACCGGCAACCCGGTACTCGAGCGGGACGATCACGTAGAAGCCACGGTGGGGCAGCGCAAGGCGCCCTTTTACGGTTAGTCGTCGGGCCGCGTTCTTTAGCGCGAGGTCGGAGACCGCAAGCGCCTCCAGGGCTTCGTCACGTCGAAACGTGTATCGGCCCTTTGCCTGGAGGTCGTCGACGAACGACGCCAGCGTGGCGTGACGATCACTCACCCTTGTGCCCTGCGGAACTGTGCATTGGCTTCGGTCTCCTGCTGTTTCGTTTGCGAAAAGTAGCAGACGGCGTTGCTTTTCGCAAGAGACAGGGAGCGAGCCTGGGAGTGCGCTGGACCGTAGGCCCCTCTTTCGAGGGCACGAGCGGTGCCCTCAGGTTGCGGAGTCGATGCCGGTGTGGGGGTCGACGCCGGTTCGCCGCGGTCCTCCTGCGGTCCACCGGGCGACGCCGGCTAGTCCCGGCCCTTGCGTCGGGGGGCCCGTTGGGGCAGACTTGTCCCACCGAAACGGCGTGGAGTGGCGGTCTCCTGTTGGAGCCTGAACTTCGAAAGCTCTTGACGCCCTTCGGAAACCCCGGACCCGACCCCGGAACGGGGTGAGATCGCAGGTGCTCTTTGACATTTCGGCGCTACTGGCACGGTCATCGTTCGGTCCCCTACGAATCCGTAGGTCGCATGTTCGAATCATGCCGGGCGCGCCAGTAAACTAAGGGGGTTTCGTCGAAAGACGAAGCCCCATTTTCGTTTCTGCGGTCCTCCTGCGGTCCTATTTGCGAGAGTCCTGTTGGAACCTGGGATCTCGGCTCATCCAGTCCAGGCCGAAGCTGTAACGCGAGGCCGCGGATGGATTCCGGCCTATTGGGCCATTCTGGCACGACAAGTCCAGTGAAGCTCGGGGACAGACCCGGGCCGACGCAGTTGAGAGGCGCACCCGTGATGCCGACGCGACCAGAAGAACCCGAGACCCGGAGGCTGTCCGTGGGGCCCGCGCCCTGCCCCCCTCGACCGCCGCCGGCCGGGACGGTCGGACCGTAGGTCGCGGATGACCTGGGACGGGAGCCCAGCATCCATGATCGCCCGGAACGGCCAGCGCTGGCTCGAGGCCGCGGCCCGGCGAGTGTCCCGCCGCCGCTTCGAGGCCGCGCCGAGGGCCGACTCGACGCTCCGGCGGCTCGAGGAGCTGTGCGAGAGCCTTAGGCCCTTCGGGTCGGCGCGGGTCCTGCTCGTCCGGGAGGCTCCCGCGGGACTCTTCCGGGGGATCGTGGGGGCCTCCGGGAGCGTCAGGGGAGCACCGCACTGCCTCGTGATGGTGGGCGCTGAGGACGCGGCCGCCGAGGTCGGTTACGTGGGCGAGGCAGCCGTCCTGGAGGCCACGGCCCTGGGGCTGGGAACCTGCTGGGTCGGGGGACTCTTCAGCCGGGAGAAGGCCGACTCCCTCGCCGCCCTCGGGCCGGCCGAGCGGGCCTTCGCGGTCTCCCCCCTGGGCAGGGCCACCGCCGACAACGAACTGGAGGAGCGCCTCATGTCCGCCGTCGCGAGATCCCGGAGTCGCAAACCCCTCTCAGTGATCGCTCCGGGGTCGGGCGAGTGGCCCGCGTGGGCCAGGGCGGGAGTTGAGGCGGCCCGGCTCGCCCCGTCGGCCCTGAACCGCCAGCCGTGGCGGTTCTCGATGGAGGGCGGCACGGTGCTCGTCGCCGCCGACTCGGACAGGGACACGTACCGCATCCCGAAGCGCCTCGACTGCGGCATCGCGATGCTCCACTTCGAACTCGGCGCGAGGGGCGCCGGCGTCCCAGGGGCCTGGCGCGACGCCGCGGGACGCGTGGCGGCCTTCGTCCCGGCGAGCCGGTAGCGGTGGCCAGAGGACCTCTCGGCGCGCCTTGTCGGGGGTCGGGTCGTCTGTGTGCCGCTGGACCGGGCGAGGCCGGGTGACGTCCGGGGGACGGGAGGCCCCCAGCACCTGCGGCAGCTGGGTTTGGCCGGAGCGTCCGAGGCGTCCGGGCACCTTTCCCCTCTCTTGCTGGAAACGTCCGGAACGGAGGATCTCGTCTGAGGCGATCGCCCTCCCAGGGGAGCACCGCAGTGCTGAAACTGCCCGGTCACCGCGGCCACCCCGGACTCGGCACGTCAGACCGACGATCTTCGGCGGTCGACCCCCAAACGCTTTCGTCGTCGCAGACTCGGACAGCGGCACACATCGCCCAATGAGCCGGGTTAGTGCTCTGGCGGCGTGGGCGCCCATGGGTGGCTTCTTCCGGAGGGCACGGATTTGCAATGGACCGAGGAAAGGCTGCAGAAGTCGATCGAGCCTTTCTGTATCGTCCCTCCGAACCGGTGCGTGTTTCAATTCGTAGCACCTCCCGGTGTGCGCGCTCCCGCTCGTCCAAGAGGCGATCTTCTGCCCCCCTTGGGGCAACGCACAACTGCACGAGCGTCCCGCTCAGCACGCGAGCGTCCCGCTCAGCACGCCCTTCCGTTTGCCACCCTGCCCAGTGCCACTGCAGCCAGCCCAATCTTTCCTCTTGACTGTCACCAGTCGGTGACCTATCCTCGTTGTCACCATCTAGTGACACAGGAGGCTCGATGCACAGAAACCGAGGGAGTACGGAACAGAAACTCCTGGACGCCGTGGCGGAGCTGGTCGTGGCGGGAGGGTTCGCCGGCCTCGGCGTCAACGCAGTGGCCAAGGCGGCCGGCGTCGACAAGGTCCTGATCTACCGCTACTTCGGCGGGCTGGACGGTCTCCTCGAGGCCTTCGTCTTGGAGCGGGACTACTACGCGAACCTGGACCGGCACGCGGAGGGCCTCTCTCTCGTCCGGTCGCGGGAAGACCTCGTCGTTTGGGCCCGGGAGCTCATGGTGGGGCAGTACCGCGCCTTGCGGGAAGACCCCGTCTTTCGGGAGATCGTGCTGTGGCAGGTCACGACGGACAGCCCGGTAACGCAAGCTCTGGCAGCGGAGCGCGAGCGCCGGGGCACGCAACTGCTCGAGAGGCTGCGTCTGCTCCTGGGAGGCGAGGGTCCTGACCTCCCCGCGGTCACGGCCCTCCTGACCGGCGGCGCGTACTACCTCGCCTTGGCATCCGAGCGCAGCGCGGTGTTCAACGGGATCGACCTTCGCTCGGACGACGGCCGGCACAGAATCGAGGCCGCCATCGAAACCGTCGTCTCGCTGGTGATCACCGCAACGCCCGGAGCCTTCGGATCCGGAAGGAACAACGAATAGGAGGCTCGCCATCCAGACCCTCGATCGGCGCTCGTTTCTCGCCCTGTCCGGGCGGACCGTCGCGGCGGCCGCGCTGGCCGGATGCACCCTCTGCCCCGTGGACCGTCCGGCCCCCCACCCGAGCCCAGGGATGGTCGGCTGTCGCCCGTGCAGTGGAAGATCCTCGACCATGCCGCCATGGCCCCCAGCGGGCACAACACGCAGCCGTGGACGATCTCCGCCGTCGAACCCGAGCGCTGGGTCCTCGGCTCGGCCCCAGCGCGCTGGCTCCCGGCGGTGGACCCCACGAACCGGGAGACGCTCCTGTCGCTGGGAGCGTTTCTGGAAAACCTGGTGCAGGCTGCCGAGTCCCAGGGCTTCGGCGTCGACTACCGGGTGGTGGCTCGCACGGCGAGGGACGCGGAGGTGGTGGATCTGCGCCTCAAACCCGGAGCGCCCCGCGACCACGACCTGTCCCATCTGCGGGGCCGAAGGACGATCCGCAAGGGGATGCAGCCTGCTTCGCTCGCCAAGGAGGACGTCGACTACCTCCTCCAACACGATCCCGGTTCCTTCTTGGTGTTTCCCCGCGGGAGCCGAGAGGCGGCGTTGCTCGCGGCCAAGACCCTGGAGGCGAACCGCCTGCAGGCCGAGCGCAGCGCCGCGCAGGCCGAGCTCGCCGACTGGATTCGCTGGTCGGACGCGGACGTCGAACGCCACCGCGACGGGCTCTCCCCGGCGACCATGGAAATCGAGGGGTTGGCCGGGTGGTACGTCCGCACTTTCTACGATCGAAGCAACGTGCTGACCCCTGCGTTCCGACGGCGGACCGTCGAATTGATCGAGGCTCTCGTTCAAGAGGGGGGCGGCTGGATCCTGAAGCTCAGCGCGGACGAAGACCCGGGCACTCTGATCGAGGCCGGCCGCAGTTGGGAGCGAATGTTCCTGCGGTGCCGAAGCCGAAACGTCGCCCTCCACCCCATGACCCAAGCCCTGGAGGAGCCGTCCTGCCGCGACGATTTGACCCGGCAGCTGGGCCTCCGACGACCCGTCCAGTTCATCCTCCGGGTTGGCTACCGCACCCCGTATCCCGAACCCGTGAGCCCCCGAAGGCCGGCCGCGTGGTTCCTCAAGGAGGCACGAACATGAGCACGCCCAGGGTCAAGCGACTCCTCGCCGTCATCGCCGCCGCCGGCATCCTGATCGGGACGTGCAGCGGGGTCGCCGCCGCGGGGGACGCCGCTGCCCAGCCGCCCCCCGAGACGGTCGGCTACGCCGACCTCGTCGTCCACCAGAACCCGGCCGGCCTGATGCTCATGGTGGGGGGGCACCGCCGGTGGTCCGGCCCGCCGGACCCCGCCTACGGCATCCCCGCGGAGCACCGTCAGGTCGGGTGGGCGCTCGGAATCAACCCAGCCTACGCCCGGGCGTCCCTCCACGGGGAGTGGAAGCCCGTGATCTTCGCCCAGGTTCGGCTGCAGTATGACGCATACCGGTTCTTCGGCAGAAACGGCGCCCTATTGTCGTTCCCTTCGGCCGACTCCAAATTCGGCAAGGCCGAGGTCGACGACCGGTCGGGAGAAGAGCAAACGGGCTGGGCACACCGGGCGATGCTGCAGCCGGTCTTGACCGGGAAGGTGGGAGGGCTGATCGTCCGCAACACCACAGACCTCGCCTACTACCGCTTCAGCGGCGAAGGCCCCTACTTTCTGGAGTCCGAGTACGACACCCTGTTGAAGGACGGCGACTTCCTCGTGAACAACCGGACCAGCCTTCTGGTGGAACTCTGGACGGGAAGCGGGGGCCGCGCGCTGATCGCCGGGCCCTACTTCGACCTCACCCACGCGGCCGCCGCGGACCTGACGCGAGAGCGGGTCGGCCTGCAGTTCTACTGTTCCCCGCTGGAGTCCCTTCGGTTCTTCCAACATCCGCGCCTCTATGGGCGCACGGGCGTGAACCTTCGGGACCGGAACCGGGAAGGCGAGATGTTCGTGGAGGCGGGGATCGGCGCGGACTTCTGACGGTCGGTGGCCCGGCGGGGCGGGAATCGCCCGCCCAATTCCGGCGCAGGCCGTCCCCCGGAAGCACGCCGCGCCGAAGTTGAGTCGCCCTCCTCTCTCAGGAGAGACGAATGACTCCATCCCTGATCGTCCGAGTGGCCTGTCTGTTCGTTCTTGTCGCCGCCGCCGAGACGCTGAACGGAATCGCCAGGACGATGGTCTTGAACCGGAGGCTCGGGGTCCGGAAGGCGAAGAGGGTCTCCCTCGCCTCCGCCCTGCTGCTGTGCCTGGCGATCTGCTACGGTGTCGTTCCGGGCCTGGGGCTCACGACCGACGCGGGGCTGCTCGCCCTCGGGGTCTCGCTCTCCGCGTTCATGCTGCTCTTCGACGTCCTGCTGACCCGGTACGTCGCGAGGGCCAGCCTCTCGGCCGTGCTCGACGACCTCAACCTGATGAAGGGGAATCTCTTGGCCCTCGGGCTGGTCGCGATGGCGTTCTGTCCCCTGATCGCCTCCAAGATCCCGCGGCCCTGGTGACCCCCTCGTCGAAGGCGTAGACCGCGTGGGGGTTCTCCGCCAGGTTGGCGTGGGTGAGGGGTCGGCCATGCCGAAGGCGAGCGTGCCGTCGTCGGGCACGTGGGGCCGCGAGTACACGGCGACGCCGACCCTTCCGGTGCGATCGGCGGTTGCCAGGCACCCTCTTCCGGAAGTGTCCGTGAAGTAGCGGTTCCCGTCCATGAGGAGCCTCCGTTCGACGGTCGTCACCGGGGGAACTGCGGCGTAGGGCAGCCTGCCGCCGATCGGTGAGCGGCGCAACCTCTTCACTCCAGTCCCAGGGTCCCTCCCACGGGCAGGATCCTCACCCGGTCCCAAGCTCCGCGCCCGGCTCGGCGCCCTCGCGCAGCAGGCAGGCCGCCAGGGCGCCGGGCTCGTCGCCGAACCGGAGCACCCCCCACTGGGTGGGCACCAGGAGGCGGGCCGCACGCCCGCCGCAGGCGAGTGAACAGCGGCTCGGCTGGGTCGCGCTCACGGCTGGGAACTCGGGGCATCCCGAAGGGTTCCGCTTTTCCTCACCGCCGCACCACCGGAACGGCGACCTCGTTTCGCCGCAGGAACGGCAGAGTCCAGGGCGGGTCGTAGAAGAGGGAGACCGGCTCGGCCGTCGGCTTCCACGGCGAGCGTTCGAGGGCGACCAGCAGCGCCAGCTTCTCCTCGCCCACCCGCTCCTCTGCTCGCGAGCCGCTGAAGCGCAGCGCGGCCAGGGTCTGCTCCGGCACCTGCAGGAGGCGCACGCGCGGGTCCGTGGGCTCCGGCGCCGTGGCGAGGGTGACCTGCGCGGGGAGGAAGAACCGCATCGTGTGGCGCCCCCTGCCGGCGGACGCCGCCTCCACGGGCGACGTCATCGCAATCTTCCGGGAGCCCGACTGCACCTCGACCGGAGCGGTCATCGCGACCTCGCCCTTCGCGCGGTTCGCCCCGAAGATGTATGCGGCGAGGAGGCGAAAGGCCGCACTCCGCCCGGCCTCGGCGTCGGCGGCTTCGACCGTCGTCTCGGCCGCGAGGCGAGGGCCGTAGCAGCGGATCTCCACCCCGGGCTCGACGCGGTCCGCGACCTCGTAGGCCGGCTGCTCGTAGCCCGACCGGATCCCGACGAGCGAGCACCCGGAGAGCATCAACAGCCACAACGAGCCAGACACCTTGCGAAACCCGCTCTCCATGACGCACCCCTCTCTCCGGCCGAACGGCCAACTCCATGCCCCTGGTCCCGAACCCCGATGCCCTTCAGAAGCCTACGCCGAGCGAGAACCCGGGGAGAACTCTCTGGTTCGAGAACCCGTGGGCGGCGGGCAGCTGCAGGACCCGACCTCCTCGTCTCTGTCCCACGCGTCCTCCCGCGTGTCGTCGCGCGTCGCGAACGCGAAGAACTGGAAATCCGTGCCGAGGACGTGCGGGTCAATGTAGACGAGGGTGCCCGCGGGCTCGCCGTCCTGGCTCTTCGCCACGGCGATCAAGCTCTTGGCGCGCCCGAGGAGGTTCGACTCCAGCACCGTGAGGCCGCACACCCGCTCGCCGCTCTTCACGACCACGAGGGGGATGGGGATCAGGGACCACTTGTCCGAAACCCGACGGAGTCCCCCTCCCGGAGCACCTCGACGCTCTCGTCGTAGAAGAGCCGCGCGTTGCGGAGGTTCTGGAGGACCTCGCCCTCCTGCCCCTCGCTCCACGGGTCCCCCTCGCGCACGCGCGCCGGGGTGAAGGCCGTGTCGCGCGTGGTGCGTCTGGCGCCGGGGGCCTCGATGGACGCCACCCGCGCGGGCTCGGCCGACCGGGCCCGAGGCTGATCGAAGAGCAGGGCGAGCAGGGGGCCGACGAAGACCCCCGCCCCTCCATCGTGCCAGAGGTGGGGACGCTCTGCCAAGCTGCGTGCGTTCGAGGTTCCATTGCCGGGGCTCTCGCGCGAGGCGGGCACCCGCTCCGAGGATCCGGTGCGGTGCAGCCGGATCCGGGCCCCCCCGGTTGTCGGGCCGCGGGGACGCGCGTTGACGCCTTGCGGAAGTCCGTTTTCCACGTACTCTCGCCTCGAGACTCGGCGCATTCCGCCAGCCCTCCGGGCAGGAGGGTGCCGAGCGGAGGTCCGATGCTTCGCACCCTCCTCGCACAACTCGGCGTCACCGCGTGCTACATGACCGCGTGGTTCGGCCTGTCCCTGTGGAAGCGCCGCAACGACTTGGCCGACGTGGCCTGGGGGACCGTCTTTCTCGTCGGTACGGCGACCGCCCTGGCCGTGAACGGCGTCCAGGGCCCCCGGCCGGTGCTCGCGGCGGCCCTGGTGGCGGTGTGGGGCCTTCGGCTGGCCGCCCACATCGCGACACGAAACCGCGGCAAGGGGGAGGATCCCCGGTACCGCAAGTGGCGGGAGGAGTGGGGCCGGTTCGCCACCCTGCGCGCCTTTCTGCAGGTGTTCCTTCTCCAGGGGCTCCTCGCGCTGGTCGTCGTGGCGCCCGTGACCTGGGTGGCGGTCGGGGGCGGCCCGTCCCTCGGGGTGCTCGACGGGCTGGGCGCGCTGGTGTGGCTCGTCGGCTTCGTCTTCGAGGCCGTGGGTGACTGGCAGCTCCGTCAGTTCACCGGCGACCCGGCGAACCGGGGCCGCGTCATGGAGGGCGGCCTGTGGCGCTACTCGCGCCACCCCAACTACTTCGGCGAGGTGGTGCAGTGGTGGGGGCTGTACCTCGTGGCCCTGGCCGTGCCCGGCGGCTGGGTCACGGTGGTCGGGCCCCTGGCCCTCACGGGGCTGATCCTCTTCGTGTCGGGGATCCCGCTCCTGGAGAAGCAGTTCGCGGGCAACCCCGAGTTCGAGGCGTACAAACGCCGGACCAGCGTCTTCGTGCCCCTGCCCCCGAGGCGAAGTTGACGACACGGGCGAGATACCGCCGTCCGGGGGCCTCCCCGGAGTGCGAGACAGGCGGACTCGGCGACTGCGCAAGGGCGGGCCAGGACGTCAAGGGCGCCCCGCGGTCGTCTCGACACCGGCAAGCCGTGCAGGGCTCCAGTGTCGCCGGAGGGGATGCCCCCGGACCGGCCCCAGCAGACGAGACGCCCTGCGCGCGATCCCCGGTGGCCCAGGGCGCCGGACCCACCCCGGGAGGAGCCGATGCGCCACCTCGTGAAGGTCTACCTGCTCCTGCTCCCGATCTTCCTGGCCCTGGACTACCTGTGGCTCGGGGTCCTCATGGCGCGGTTCTACAACCGCGAACTGGGGGCCCTGGCCCGGCGCTCCGGGGAGTCGATCTCGGTGGTTCCCTGGGCCGCCGCCGTGGTCTACTTGCTGATCCCCCTGGGGATCGTCCTCTTTGCCCTGCCCCGGGTCTCGCCCTCGAATCTCGTGGCCTCGGCCCTCGGCTGGGGGTGCCTCTACGGCCTCGTGCTCTACGGCGTGTACGACATGACGAACTACTCGATCCTCGGGGCCTGGTCGCTGCGGCTCTCGGCCGTCGACATCCTGTGGGGCGGCGTGCTGAACGCGGCGGGCACCCTGGCTGCCGCCCTGCTCGACCGCTGGCTTCGGTAGGCCGCGCCGTGCCATCCGCTTGCGGCCTTCGCCGCATCGCCTCGGGTGTCGGAGTGGCCCTGGCGCTCGCCCATCCGGCAGCGGCCGACAAGGCCGTCTTCCCCGGGGCGGTGACCGTCGGCGGCCGGGGACTGCTCCTGCGCGGGCCCGGCCCCATCCTCTGGAAGGGGATCCTTCGGGTCTGCGACGTGGCGCGCTACCTGCCGGACGGGACCACCGGGGCCGAGGGCCTGGCCGATGGGCCCCGGAGGCTCGCCTTCCACTACCACGTGGCCATCCGGGCGGCGGAGTTCGCCGAGGCCGCGGACCACCACCTGGCCGAGAACGTGCCGGCGGCAGAGCTGGCGCGCCTGCGGCCCCCTGTGGACGAGCTGCACCGGCTCTACCGCTACGTGAAGAAGGGCGACGGCTACTGGCTCACCTGCGTGCCGGGCCGGGGCACGGAGCTCGCCCTCAACGGCATTCCCCTCGGGCTGGTGGAGGGCGCCGACTTCGCCGCGGCCCACTTCCGAATCTGGCTGGGGGAGCGGCCCGTGAGCGAGTCCCTCCGCAAGTCCCTGCTGGGGCCCGCCGGGGGCCGGCCGTGAGGGTCGCGGTGGTGGGGACGGGGGTGTCGGGCCTCGTGGCCGCGTGGCTCCTGCACCGGGACCACGAGGTCACGATCTTCGGGGCCGACGACTGGGCCGGGGGCCACACCCACACGGTGGACGTGCTGGCGGGCGGGCGCACCTGGGCCGTCGACACCGGGTTCATCGTCTTCAACGAGGTCACCTACCCCAACTTCTGCGCCATCCTCGGCCGGCTCGGGGTCGCGTCGCAGCCCACCCGGATGACCTTCAGCGTCGCCTGCGAGCGCACGGGCCTCGAGTACAACGCCCACTCCCTCGCCACGCTCTTCGCCCAGCGCCGAAACCTCGTGGACCCCTCCTTCTGGCGTATGCTCCTCGACATCCTCCGGTTCCGGCGCGAGCTCGAGACCATCCTCGCCCGCGGCGGCGAGGAGCGCCCACTCCTCCCCTACCTGCGGGGCCGCGGCTACTCCCGGCGCTTCGTCGAGCACTTCGTCGTGCCCCTGGCGTCGTCCCTCTGGTCGGCGCCGCCGGGCGCGGTGGAGGAGTTCCCCCTTCAGGCCCTCGTGCGGTTCTTCCGCAACCACGGCTTCCTGAACGTGCGCAACCCGTTCCCGTGGCGGGTGATCCGGGGCGGTTCCCGAGAGTATGTGCGGCGCCTCACCGAGCCCTTCGCAGAGCGCCTGCGCCTCGTTGCGCCCGTGGCCGGCGTGCGGCGCTTCCCGGACCGGGTGGAGCTCGAGGTGCCCGGCGCGGGAACGCTGACCTTCGACCAGGTGGTCCTCGCGACCCACAGCGACCAGGCCATGGCGCTGCTGCGCGACCCCACCGACGCCGAGCGGGAGGTCCTGGGCGCCATCCCCTACCAGGAGAACCGGACAACGCTCCACACCGACACCCGGCAGCTGCCCGAGCGCCGGCGCCTCTGGGCCGCCTGGAACTACCGGATTCCCCGGGAGGAGGCGGACCGCGCCGCCCTGACCTACGACATGAACATCCTCCAGTCCCTGGCGGCCCCGGAGGAGCTCTGCGTCACCCTCAACCGCGCCGAGGTCCTGGACCGGGCGCGTGTGCTCGGCGAGTGGACCTACCACCACCCGGTCTACACGCCGGCGGCGCCGGCCGCCCAGGCGCGCCACGCCGAGGTGAGCGGTGCGAACCGGACCCACTACTGCGGCGCCTACTGGGGCTACGGGTTCCACGAGGACGGAGTCCGGAGCGCCCTCGCCGCGTGCCGGTGGTTCGGGGCGGGGCTGTAATGGAGAGCTGCCTCTACGAGGGCTTCGTGAGCCACCGACGGCTGCGGCCCGTGGAGAACCGATTCCGGTACCGCCTCTTCTTCGTGTACCTGGACCTCGCGGAGCTCGACCGGGTCTTCCGGGGCCGCTGGCTCTGGTCCGTCTGGGCGCCGAACCTCGCCTGGCTCCGGCGGGAGGACCACCTGGGCGATCCGGCCGTGCCGCTCGACGAGGCGGTGCGGGCGCTGGTGGCCGAGCGGCTCGGCCGCAGGCCCGAGGGCCCGGTCCGGCTCCTCGCCCACCTGCGCTACCTGGGCCACAACTTCAACCCCGTGAGCTTCTACTACTGCTTCGACCCGGCCGGCAGGGCGGTCGAGGCCGTGGTGGCCGAGATCCACAACACGCCCTGGGGCGAGCTCTTCTGCTACGTGGTGCCGGGCGGCGAGGGCGGGAGCCACCATGCGCGGTTCCCCAAGGCCTTCCACGTCTCGCCGTTCCTGCCCATGGAGCTCGAGTACGCCTGGTCCTTCACCGACCCGGGCGAGAGCCTGGGGGTGGACATGGAGGACGTGGGCCCCGAAGGGACGGTCTTCGCGGCGGAGCTGCGCCTCGCCCGCCGGCCCCTCACCGGCCCGGCCCTGGCCCGCGTGCTCCTCCAGTACCCCGTCGTCACGGTGAAGGTGGTCGCGGCCATCTACTGGCAGGCCCTGCGCCTGAAGCTCAAAGGAGTACCGTTCTACCCCCACCCTGACACCGGAGGGGCCCGCCCGTGAGCGACCGCATCGTCCCCTCCGAAGCTCTGCCCGGCCTGCGCGTCGTCCCCAGAGGCGCCGCGGGGTTCGTCCACCGGCTCGCCCGGGGCGCGGTACTCTCGCGGCTGCGGGGTCTGCGGGAGGGGTTTCTGGAGCTCCGGGACGGGGACGAGGTACTGGCCCTCGGGGTCCAGGGCTCGGGGCTCGCGGCCCGGATCACGGTGCGGGACCCGGCCTTCTGGTCCGACGTGGCCCTTGGGGGCAGCATCGGCGCCGCCGAAGCCTATATGGCGGACTTCTGGGAGGCCGACGACCTGGTGAGCGTCGTGCGGCTCGTGGTGCGAAACGCCAACGTGCTGACCGGCGTCGAAGGCGGGCTCGCCCGCCTCACGATGCCGCTCCACCGGCTCCTGCAGGCGGCGCGTCGGAACACCCGGGGCGGGAGTCGCCGCAACATCGCGGCCCACTACGACCTGGGCAACGACTTCTACGCCCTCTTCCTCGACGAGACCCTCACCTACTCCTGCGCCCTCTTCGAGCGGGACGACATGACGCTCGCCGAGGCCTCGACGGCCAAGTACGACCGGCTCTGCAGGAAGCTCGACCTGCGGCCCGGAGACCGGGTGCTCGAGATCGGCACGGGCTGGGGCGGCTTCGCCCTCCACGCGGCGGGCCGCTACGGCTGCCGCGTGACCACGACCACCATCTCCCGGGAGCAGCACGAGCTCGCCTCGCGGCGCGTGCAGGAGGCGGGCCTGGCGGACCGGGTGGAGGTGCTCCTCTGCGACTACCGCGACCTCACGGGGACCTTCGACAAGCTCGTCTCGATCGAGATGATCGAGGCCGTGGGACACCACTACCTCGACGCCTACTTCCGGTGCGTGGGTGAGCGCCTCGCCCCCCACGGGCTCGCCGCGCTCCAGGCCATCACCATCGTGGACCACGCCTACGAGCAGCAGCTGCGCTCCGCCGACTTCATCAAGCGCTACGTCTTCCCCGGGAGCTTCCTGCCCTCGGTGGCGGCCATCTCGGCTTCGGTGGCCCGAACCACGGACCTTCGGCTCGTCCACCTGGAGGACCTCACCCCCCACTACGCCCGCACGCTCGCGGCCTGGCGGCAGCGGTTCCTGGCCCGGGCCAACGACGTGCGGCGGCTCGGCTTCCCCGAGAGCTTCCTGCGGCTCTGGGAGTACTACCTCTGCTACTGCGAGGGCGCGTTTCGCGAGCGCTACATCGGCGACGCGCAGCTGCTCTTCGCGAAGCCTCGCTGCGAGCGGGCGCCGATCCTGCCGGCCCTGGCCGCGTGAAGAAGGCCGTCGAGGCCCTCGTCCAGCAGGCGGCGTGGTTCGCCGCCGTGGTCGGCGCGGCCCGGGGCCTTCCCTGGACCGGCCCCGCGGCGGTGGCCGCCGCGCTGGCGCTTCGGCTGGCCTGGACCGGCGACCGGCGGGCCGAGCTCGCCCTGGCCGCCGCCGCCGCGGCCGGCGGCTTCGCCCTCGACACGGCGCTGACCGCGGCGGGCCTCTACGCGCCCAGACCCTACCTCTTGCCGCTGCCCTGGTCGGCCCCCTGGATGGTCTCGCTGTGGGTGAACTTCGCCGCGACGCTGAACGGCCCGCTGCGCAGCTTGCGCGGGCGCTATGGCCTGGCGGCGCTCCTGGGCGCCGTGGGGGGGCCGGCGGCCTACGCCGCGGGCGAGAGGCTCGGGGCCGTCACCTTCGGCGACCCGCGTGCCCTCGGCTTCGCGGCCTTGGCCGCGGCATGGGCCCTGGCCGTGCCGTCGCTCCTGTGGTTGGCGGCGGCCCTGGAGAGACAGACGGCCAGGCCTCACACTGGCCAGGGCCCGCCCCTGTCCGCGTAGCCCCTCACGTCACGTGCCGAACCGGATCAACTCCAGTCGAGGAGTGCGTAGTCCGCAAACTCTCGGCCGCGGTCGTCATGATCGGCAGAGTCGTCTCTGGTGCGGGATGCGGCGGCCGAGAACGAGGCACTCCGACAGCAGGCGACGATCGCCCGCCCCCCATCCGGCTCGCGCGAGCTGGGGGTCGATGCGGCTCGCTCTTGTTTCTCGCTCGTTTGGGCCTTGTGGCATGGGCCCCCTGGGCTTCGGTGGCATTGAAGCTGTGATATGGGTGTTCAGGAACCAGAGAGGATGGCCTGACTGAGGGCTTCTCGGCAGGCGGTCTCCGGTAACGGGCGAGCGCCCGGCACCCAGTCAACTTCGACGGCGGTCCGCCGGCCTCTCCGCGGGCTCTTCTACCCCGATTCAACGCTCTTGTTCAAGGGACGGCCCAGGAGAGCCTGCTCATGGGGACGGAAGTCGGCCCCCCAGAGCCTCCCGGATCTCCTCGACCCGCCCCCGGTTCTTCCCCAGGTCCGAGTACCCCACGCGGGAGGCCGAACGGACGTGGATGACCCGTGTCTGCCGGTCCAGCGCGAACTCGCCGTCGTCCACGAAGCCGAGTCGGGTGCGGAACTCCACCCGGAGGTAGTCCGGCCCGGAGTCCACGACGCGCGTGTCCGGCCGGGCCGCGAGGAGCTCCCGCAGGCGCGCCCAGGCCTCGTCCGGGTCCCCTCGAAGGGCGAGGGGGGCGATGCGGTGGCGGTCGTCGTCGGCCTGGCTCGACACGCAGTTCGGCGACAGGGGGCAGGCGGCCAGACGCCCCTCCCGCACCCCGAGCCCCTGCGGGGGCTTGCCCGCGCAGGCGGAGAGGATCCCGGTGAGCAGGAGCGGCAACGTTCGCAACCATCCCATGGGCTCAGCCTCCGCGCTTCTGGAGCAGGTAGTGCGCCACCCACCACTCGCTCCCGCCGCGGAATCCCCACAACTCGGCGCAGGCGAGGAAGAAGATCCGCCAGCGCTGGAGCCAGAGGTCGGCCCGGGCGGCGCCGTAGACGTCGGCCAGCACGGGACGCACGCGCTCCCGCTCGGCGTCGAGGTTTCGGAGCCAGTGCTCGGCGGTGCGCCGGTAGTGGTCCCCGGAGACCCTCCAGTGGTCGAGCACCTCGAGGTGCCGCTGGAAGTGCAGGAGGAGCCGGTCCGACGGCATGACCCCGCCCGTGAAGAAGTAGCGGCCCAGCCAGTCGTCTTCGCCCCGGACGTCGAAGACGTAGGCGGCCTCCCGGTGGCAGAAGACGTGGACGAAGAGCCGCCCGCCCGGCGCGAGCCAGCCCGCGATACGCTCGAGGAGCGCCTCCCAGTTGCGCATGTGCTCGAACATCTCCACCGAAACCACGCGGTCGTAGCGGCCCTCGGCCGCGAAGGCGTTCATGTCGGCGGTGACCACCTCCACGTTTCGCAGGCCCCTCTCCTTGCACCGCTCCTCGATGAACCGGCGCTGGGGGGCGGAGTTAGAAACCGCAGTCACCCAGCAGGTCGGGTAGCGCTCCGCGAGCCAGAGCGTGAGAGAGCCCCAGCCGCAGCCGAGCTCCAGCACCCTCATGCCGTCGGCGACAGCCGCTCGCTCGCAGCTTAGGGCGAGCATCTGCTCTTCCGCCTCGGCGAGCGTCTCGCTTCCCGTCGGGTAGAGGCAGCAGCTGTACTTGAGCCGGGGCCCCAGCACCCGCTGGAAGAAGGCGGGGGGCAGCTCGTAGTGCTGCTCGTTGGCGGCCCGGGTCTCCACGGCCACGGGGCTCTCCCGCAGGGCCGCCACCAGCGTCCGGTGGCGCTCCTGGAGGCCCTCGGGGTCGCCGACGCCCTCCTCCCGGAGCCGCTGCCGGCACAGGCGCCTGATGCCCAGGCGGATGGCCGGGTCCGGCAGGCGCCCCTGCTCGGCGAGGCCCAGGCCTAGCGACGGGAGCTCGCGGCTCATCAGCACGCTCCAGCGAACCGCGACCGGTGCGGCGATGTCATCGCGAGAACACGCGGAAGAGCCTGTCGAGGCCCGACTTCTCCAGCTGGGTCACGTGGTCGAGCTCGCCGGCGTCGAGCCAGACACCCGAGCAGGCCGAGCACTTGTCCACCTTGATCTCCCGGTAGTCGATCTCGATGAGGTCCATGCCGCACTTGGGGCACTTCATGTGGTGCAGCTCCCGGGCCCTCGCCTTCTCCTCCTCGGCCAGCTTTCGCTGCTTGTCCTCCTCCAGTTTCTTCTTCCGTTCGAACTCCTGGCGGGCGAAGAACTCCTCTTCCTTTTCGCTGGGCGTGAGATCCGGCATCGTTCGCTCCCTCCTCTTCGTGAGTGGTTTTCCGATCACTTCCCTTGGGCAGCGCCCAGGACGCCGACGTAGTCGAGCAGCTCCCGCAGGTTGGCGCTCAGCTGGTAACGGCCGTTGGCGAAGACGCCGTAGTCGGCCCCGCCCATGACCGACGCGTAGCGGGTGGAGTTGGCGTAGAAGAGCCACTGGGACACCCACTTGCGCTCCACGGCCTCGTTGAAGAGGCTGTCGTTCTGGGCGAGCCCCTTCGCGAGCCCTCATTCCCACGCCCCGAGGATCACCTTCGTGGCCGCGAGCGTCATGGCGCTGCTGGTCTCGATGCTCTCCGCGAACTTCTCGTAGTGCCCCTCGGTCCACTGGCGGCTTTGGCAGGACTGGCAGATCTTCTTCATCCGGCCCTCTCGGGCCACCTGCTCCTCCGTGCCGATCAGTCCCTCGACCACGCGCTCGCCCGTGAGCTCGGTGGGGAGCGGCAGCCCGGCCCTGTTCTTGGGCGTCGTGGTATCGGCCGAGGCCGGGTGCGTGTGGGCGTAGACGAGGCCGAAGATCCGCCACGCCGCCCGGTCCCCCATCTGGTGGGTGCGCGCGGCGATCACCTCGCTTCCGGCCGTGAGCAGGCTCGCGTGGCAGGTGGCGCGGGTGGACGCCGCAAAGTGCACGCCCGGCTCCCAGGGAACCGCGGAAAAAAATCCCACTTCGCCTCGAGCGACTCGTAGACGTTGCCGTGCTTGCTCACGAGGTACACCGCGTAGGCCGGCACATCGGGCCCCTTGTGGCACTGGCTGCAGGTCTTGGGCTTTCGCGCCACCTCGATGGAGAACTGGTGGCGGGCTTGGCAGGCCGTGCGAGCCCCCTTGCTGCCGTCGGGGTTCACGCGTCCGACGCCCTGGTTGGGCCAGCCCGAGGGCCGCGATCGCCGGATACGGGACGTCGTGGCTTCGCCCGGGCACGCTCTTCTCCTCTTGCGCAGGCGTGCGGGCCGCGGCCGCCGGGCGCACGCGCGGTCGGGCCGTCGGCACGGTCTTCGATCTCCATCGCACGGCCGAGACGGCAGCGTCGGCTCGCGGGCCTGGGCCGAGCGCCCCTGCTCGCCTCCTCAGTGCACGTTGACGAACACCCGGTCCCAGAGCTGCTTGAGCGGTGGGGCGCCCGGCAGCAACTCGCCCGCCCCGGTGTGGAGCCCCGAGGGCCATTCGATGCTCAGGAACAGGCCGCTCACGGCCTGGAGCAGGATCAGGGGGCCAGGACCGTCTCGGGCGCCTGGGCTTGCCAGGGAGGCGGGCTGATCCAGGGAGCAGGCTCGGCGGGCCGGTTCATGGGGATCTCCGGGGCGAGGGCTCGGGGACCAGGCGTCGGAGGGAACAGGGTGCCCGGGAGCCCTCCGAAGTCAAGCCGGCGCCGACCGAGAGGGCTCGGGCTCACCCGGACCGACCGGAGGGCGTGCTCCAGGGAGAGGCATCCGAGGGCGTCGGGGTGCCGAGTGTCAGGGCGGCCGGCGAGCTTCCGAGTATCCACGCCTTCTTGAGGCACCCGAGGGTAGCGTGGGGACCGCCCCGCCAACCGCGCCGCCGTCGGCGGCGCAGCGGGCCGCCGACGTAGCCGGACGGACAGAGCAGGGGACAGGCAAGCTATCCTTGCTCACGTACGGATCTGTGCGGGGGGTGCCGGGAGACCGGCATCCCTACCGTGACAATTATCCTAGACGCCCTGCCGGTCCGTGGCAGCTTTGGCGGCATGTTGATCCTCGCCCGCCGCCAGGAGGTGCTGCCATGGCCCGCATCCCGCGCCTGCCGCTCCAGGGGGAGTCCGCCACCTACCACGTGATCTCCCGTTCCGCCTTGCCTGGGTTCTCCATGGGCGACGTGGAGAAGGACTTCCTGCTCTGCCTCCTCCGACGCCTCTCTCGCATCTACTTCGCGGAGGTCTTGGGGTCTTGCCTGATGGGGAGTCACGCTCACGTCGTCGTGCGCATGCACACCGGTGAAGGCGTCGACGACGATGAGATGCGTCGGCGCTTCCTGCTCTCCCGCAGTCGCGACGCGGTCCCGGACCTCCTCGACGGCCAGATCCCGCTCCTCCGAGAGAAGTGGGCGAGCCTCTCCGAGTTCGTGAAGGACGTCAAGCAGTCCTTCTCTCGATGGTACAACCGCACCCACGGCCGCACCGGCTTTTTCTGGGGCGAGCGGTTCAAGAGCGTGCTCGTGGAGGACGGCGATACGCTCATCAACCTGCTGGCCTACGTCGACCTGAACCCGGTGCGCGCCGCCATCGTCGAGAAGCCCGAGGACTACCGCTGGTCGTCTCTGGGGTACCATCTCCAGACCGGCAACCGAGACGGGCTGCTCTCGCTCGACCTGGGGCTGGGCCACTTCTCCGACGTCGACGACGCCGCGCGGCTTCGCCTCTACCGGCGCTTCGTCTACGAGATCGGTTCGGTGCCCGGCGCAAAGGGCGCGTCGATCCCGGAAGAGACCTTCGAAGCCGAAGAACGCCGTGCGTTCCAGATCACGACGCTCGATCGTTTCCGCTGCCGCACCCGTTACTTCACCGACAGCGGGGTGATCGGCATGAAGCACTTCGTGGCCGGCTGCTACCAGCGATTCCAGGACTGCTTCGCCTGCAAGCATCCCAAGAGGCCCCAGCCCGTGGCCGGGATCGAGGGGGTCTTCGCCCTCAAACGCCTGCGCAACGCCCCATAGCCCCAGCCTCTCCCACCGCTCGACGACGGGTGCCCGCTACGGCGTCGATGCTGCACTTCGCCCGGGAGCCGGAGTCGCCCCAACTCTTGCCCTTCGCGTGCCCCGATCCAACGGTAGGGCCCCCCGATCCGACCTGATCTTGCCCTCATAAGGGTAATCCTCTTTGACTCCATTTGATTCCAGAGGCCTGCCTTGGCCGACCTCGGGGCCCTTGGTCTTACGAACGGAAGTCCATGGATCCAGGTCTGGATAATGCGCCTGTCCCCAAGCTCTTCCCCAACGAGCCGGTTCCCCTTACGGTTGACGTACGACCGAATCGGTGGCCTATTCGGACCTTGTTCCACTCCCCCAAAAAGCGAGAGGAGACGCGTCATGTCCAATCCCCCGTCCTTGAAAGTCGACATGGAAAACAGACCGGTCACCCTCCACTACCCCGGAGCGGAGGGCGTGGTCTTTCACGACGCCGTTCTCGTGGTCCGAAACGAAGGGTCCCTCCGGATCGAGGCGATCGACCTGAAGATGCGGATCGCACAAGGGGACAACGTGCTCTTCCACGGTCTCGTCGGCCTCGCTTCGCTGGGAATTGCCGAGGCCCTGGATCCCGGTGAAGAGGCAAAGCTCAGCGTGTTCCGGACCATGCAGCGCACGGTGAAGGGGTTTGGAAGTAAGGTGAATCTCTTCGGTTACAGGGTCGCACTGAACTGGCACTACGACGTATCGGCTGCGCCCGTGGCCGGTCCGGGTGGGGAAGAAGTGTGCGAAGCGCGAACCTGGCGAGTCCAGTGGCGGCCTTCCGAGGCGGATCCGAGCCTCGTGGAAGTGGACGTTTCGTGACCTGCAAGTGGGATCGCTGGACGACGCTTGGCGCTACTCCCGATGCCACGCGCTGTGATCGTGCAAGCACCGGCCTCGCCGTCTTCGTCTAAGTGACGCCGGGACGTAGGAAGTGACGCCGGGACGTAGGGAGTTTCGTAGTTTCCGGAAGTGACGCCGGGACGTAGGGAGTTTCGTAGTTTCCGGGAAGTGACGCCGGGACGTAGGGAGTTTCGTAGTTTCCGGGCTGCGAAGGCGCCTCGTCCTGCGATCCGAGACGGTTGCATTTGGGATGCAGGTAGCCCGCCCGGGGAGAGCAACCGGTCGTGTTGCAAGAATCACTTGGACCGGTGGAAGATAGGGCAACGCCCTCTTGGAAGGAACGGACAACGACAATGGAAGGCCCGAGAGCCGTCTCAGCCTTTCGAGCAAAGCCGGCCCACTGCCATGCCTTCTCTTGGGGAGATCTCCCTGGGAAGAGAAGAGTGGGCCCCTACCCCGCGAAGGGTAGGGGCTTTCACTACTCGGCCGGCGGCGCGGCCTCCGCGCCCGCCTCGCCGATCCTGCGGGACACGGCGTCGGCCGCCTCCCTGAGCTGCTCGTTGTTGAAGTTGATGGTGTACTTCCGGGTCGTGCGGGAGTCGAGGTGCCCGAGCATCTTGGCGACGACGGCCTCGGGGTAGATGTGGCCCAGGAGGCTGCCCACCGAGTGCCTCAGGTCGTGCAGTCTGATCTTCGGGTCGATCCCCGCCCTCCTCTTCGCCCTCTCCCAGCTCCGCTGGGCCCAGCTGACCCGCCCCTGCCGGTTGTCGGCCGGGAACACGAAGTCGCTCCCGGGCCGCCGGTAGCCCACGGCCCTCTCGAGCGTCTCCTTCGCGATGTCGTTCAGGAGCACGAGCCGGCGCCGGCCGTTCTTCGTCATCCCCGCCTCGAGCCGGAGCGTGCCCGCGCCCAGGTCCACCTGTGCCCACGTCAGGGAGAAGATCTCCGTCCTCCGGCACCCGGTCGCCGCCAGCAGCCGGATCGCGTCTGCCTCGGGCCGGTTGGCGTCGTCGTCAAGCGCCGCCAGCAGGTTGGCCAGCTCCGCGGGCGTGAGGAAGGTCTCCCTGGGCTGCTCGTGGAGCTTCTCGACCCCGAGGCAGACGTTCTTCTCGAGGCGCTCCCACTCCACGCCCGCCGTCAGCACCGCCGAGACGAGCGCCATGACCCGGTTCCCCGGTTCGCCGACGCCCCCGATCGCTTCGACTTGACCGCGGCCTGGACCCTCTCGCAGTCCTTCTTCTTGACGGACGCCAGCGGGAGCCGCCCCAGCGTCGGCAGGATCCAGAGCCGCAGCCTGGCCACGTCGTCCTTCACGGACCGCTTGCCCTTCTCGCGGGCGTGCTCGAGGTACTGCTCGGCGTGCTTGCCGAAGGTGACGTCCTTGGCCATGCCCTTCCTCTCGTCGGCCGGGTCCTCCCCTCGGAGGGCCTTGGACCGGTACCCCATCGCCATCTCCCGGGCGTCCCGCGTCGTCAGCTCCGGCCAAGGCCCCAGGCAGAGCGTCCGCTTCCGCTGCCGCAGCCGGTACTTCAGGTGCCAGCTCTTCCTCCCGCTGGCGGAGACGACGAGGCGCAGTCCCCTTACCTCGTCGTCGGAGTGCTCCACCACGCCGGCCGCTGGGCTTGGGAGCCCTGCGATCGTCTTCTCGTTCAGCCTAGACATCCTGTCCGTGCCTCCTGTCCTGCCCATCTCCGGCCCTCTTCCCGGGCTCTCTTGCCCGACCTAGGGTTCGTGAATCCGTAGGTCGGCGCCCCGCCGACCCAGGTCCTTGATGGGCTGTTCGTTTTGTCGTTTCGTTCCGCGGCTCCTGCGGTCCCTCCGGCGGAAAACGCGCAGATTTGTCTGCCTCCCGGCCGACAGTTTCAGGGGACCGACTTGCGGGTTGAGGTGGGCGCCGGGGCCCCCCGCGGCGGCCGGAGGTGCGTGCCGAAAAGGCAGAAAAAGGCCGGCACCGGGGGGAGCGCCCACGATTCCGGCCTTTTGGAGCTTTCTGGCAGCTGCATCCTTGCAGACCTGTCGCTGCCCGGTCGGGAGCTGGTCTTTGTCGATGAAACGGAAGTTTGGGGGAAGCCGCTTCCGCGCCTCGCCAGCGACTTCTTCCTCATGTGCGGGGTGCTACTGCCATCCGGCGGCTATCCTGCTGTGAAAGCCGAGCTCCAGAGTGCGTTGCCGGCGTAGACTCGGGAGTTCCACGCAACTGAAATAGTGAATCCGAAGAAGAGATCGCCGTTGAAACTGGTCCCTTTCGAGCAACGAGTCAGTTCTTTGCAGCTCCTCACTGTCGCGGCAGAAGTCCTCCGCAACCGCCAACATCCGGTCGACGCCCGGCGAGAACATCTCCTGAAAGATGAAGTCGAGCTGCCGCAGCGGGTGCGACTCCTCGTGCACCCGTTGGGCGATCGCGGCCATGTCTCCCTCGTCCGTCCCGATGTGCCCCGGCGTCGATCAGCTTGACTCCCAATCGGCCCGCACGTCCCGCGTAGTCCTTGCGCTCGGCCGAAGTCACCGCGAGCGTCACGGTGTGGCCGGCGGCTGCCAACCCTCCGGCGAGCGCCATCATCGGGTTGATGTCACCGTCGCTTCCCCAGGTCTGCAAACTGATTCTCATGTTTTCCCTCCTCCAGCACTGCGCATCCGCGGCCCCTAACCTGTGGCTGCCCCGGGGTATGAACGCGTGGCTCCTCGGTCACCCGAAGAGCTGCTTCATTTTCATCAGAAGCGCCATGTCGCCACTGACCTGGTACTTCCCCTGCATGAAGGCGGCCTGGCCGTTCAGTTCCTTGCGAGCGATGGCGAGCCACACCTGCGACGGCGCCGTGATTGTCAGGGATGGAGCCGCATGATTTCCCTCGTGGAAGTTGCAGGCACCGCCACCAAGCTCGAGGTACGCGTCAAACGGTTCCTCCCCGCTCATCTTGAATTGGATGATCCCCGAAACCCCTTTGACCGCTTCGGGATGGAATGCGGCGGGCATCGTTCGGAGCAATTCGCTGCAACTCGTCGGCAGCGGTCTCGAGCCGTTGTCGGGGGCGCTCGACCTTGAAGGGGTGACCGGCGTCTCCGCGTCGGCCCGGATCAGCTCCTTGATCCACTCGCGCCTCACCTCGCGGTCGTAGGGCGCCGTCTCGTAGACCTGCTGCACGCGGGCTTCGAAGCCGTTCAGGAGCCCTTTTTCCTCCCAGTGCTGGAAGTCTCCCACGGCGAACTCACGCTCCCGCATCACGAGGTCGCGCATGAAGAGGTAGGAGGAGAGGTCCTCGTCCGTTGCCGGGTAACGACGTTTCTCCCGGATCGCCCTCGCCAGGTCACGGGCCAAGTCGGTCGCCCGTGCGGAGACAAGGTCCTTGCCTAGGAATCCCCCGGGCTTGGTGGCCAGCGCGGTGAGACTTCCCACCGAGAAGCAGCCGAACACGTGAAGCATCCGCTCCAGGTAGTGGGCCGTGCCCACCTCTCCCCTCCCTGCCGAGACCGCGACGGCCAGGCCGGGCTTCCAGGTCGCCCGCGGCTTGTGGCCGAGGCTGAGAGATCGGTCGATGAACGCTTTCAGCTGGGCGGTCACGTGCCCGAAGTAGACGGGCGAGCTGAGAATGACACCGTCCGCCTGCAGGAGTTTTGCTTGGTTCCCCCCCTCTTCGGGCATGCCGATGAGCCTCGAGCTTGCTCTTCTTGTGGCGATCGCGATACTGGTCGGAATCTACGCGATCTGTCGCCGTGCAGACCGGATGAATCGCCAAACAGCTGCCGGGTCCCGTCCGAACCCCAAGAGGAGCGGATGACCGAACGCACCCAACCAGGAAATATCAACTGACGAACCGAACGAACGTTCTTCGCGAATTCTCCGTGCCCCTCATCGGGGGCGTGGTCGTTGCGCTCGCCCTGGTGAACCTGGCGCCGGAACAATACCGGGCTTTGGTTTACGCCCCGGTCATCGCCGGACTGAGCCTCCACTTTCTCACCAACGACGTCTTCATGGTGTTCTTCTTCGCCATCGCCGCGGTGGAGATCACCCAAAGCTGCCTTCCCGGAGGCGACCTCAACCCTCCCAAGAAGGCCCTGAACCCTCTCTTGGCAACGTTGGGAGGCGTGGTCGGACCGGTCTCGGTGTATTTCCTCTTGAACCACTGGTTCGGCATGCCGGCTCTGGCAAACGGCTGGGGTATTCCCATCGCGACCGACATCGCACTCGCCTGGCTCGTGGCGCGATTTCTGTTCGGCCGAAACCATCCTGCCATCGCCTATCTGCTCTTGTTGGCCATTGCCGACGACGCCATCGGCCTCGCGATTATCGCCATCTTCTACCCCAATCCAGAAATGGCGGTTGCACCTGTTTGGCTCCTCCTCACGGCGGCCGGCACGGGGATCTCCTACCTTCTCCGGCGTCTGGCGGTGCGCAGCTATTGGACCTATCTCCTCCTGGGCGGAATTCCCAGTTGGATCGGCCTGTTTCGCGCGCACCTGCACCCTGCGCTGGCGCTCGTCTTCGTCGTTCCGTTTCTTCCGCACCCCTTCCGGGAGCACAAGCACCTTTTTGAAGAGGACCCCAAGGACTACTCCACCCTCGCCCGTTTCGAACACGAGTGGAAGGTGATCGTAGACTTCGGGCTCTTTCTGTTCGGACTCGCCAACGCGGGCGTTGGGTTTGCCGAGGTGGGTGCGGGGACGTGGCTCGTCTTGTCGTCGCTGCTCTTTGGAAAATCGTTGGGTATCTTTGGCTTTGCCCTTCTCGGGGTGGCGCTTGGCTTCTCCCTTCCGCAGGGGATGGGGAAGAGGACGCTGCTGGTCTTAAGCCTGATCGCCGCCATCGGCTTTACCGTGTCTCTCTTCATTGCGGGCGAGGCTTTCGCCGACCCGGTACTTGCGGGGCAGGCCAAGATGGGGGCCATGTTGAGCATTGGATTTGCCGGGCTAGCCTTCGCCGTGGGAAGGCTGCTGGGGATCAGGCCTGTGAAATGATGAGCCGCACATCCCGCGCGGGCGGGCCCGTTCCGGGATTTCAGCCGGGGCTCGTGGCGGTGGGGTTCATCGGGCTGCTCGACTGGTGGACTGGCATCGGGGTCAACCCCGAGATCTTCTACGTCGTCCCGGTGGCGCTGACAGCGTGGTGTTCCGGGCGGGATACCGCTCTGGCGCTGTCGGCCACATCGGCGATTGGTTGATTCCTCGCCGACGTGCTCGGCGGCCACAGGTGGACGGTCGCCTCCTGGAAAGCGGGCGGGGGGCTGGCCGTGCTGCTGACGGTCGCCCTGGCCCTTGTCGTGGTGAGGAGAACGCTGGACGAACGAGTTCGGCTTGGGAGGAGCTTCACCTCTCTCTGGAAGCGCAGTACGCGGCCCGGGAAGAACTCACACAAAACAGCCGGGAACTGAGGCGTTCCAATGGCGAGCTGGAACAGTACGCCTACGTGGCTGCTCACGATCTCAAGTCCCCTCTGGTGGCCGTCGGGGGCTTCGTTCAAGAAGATCGTCGAGAGCCTCGGGGGCCGCATCTGGGTCGAGTCCACCCCGGGCCAGGGGGCAACCTTTCGGTTCACGCTGCCTCCGGCCAAGACGACAAGAGCGGCCTCATCCGCGTCTTGCGGCCAACAGGGGAGATCCTCCGATGACGCCGGTGCTGACCCTTACCATGAACCCTGCGCTCGACAAGAGCTCGAGCGTGGAGCGAGTTGTTGCAGACCGCAAACTGTACTGCAAACCTCCCCGCTTCGAGCCCGGCGGCGGTGGCGTCAACGTCTCCCGAGCGTTGCGAAAACTGGGGGGCGAGTCAGTGTCTCTCTTCCCCTGCGGCGGGCCGACAGGCCGCCAGCTCCTGGAGCTTCTCGAACAGGAAGGGCCCACCTGTCTTCCGATTCCCATCGAAGGCCGGACTCGGGAGAGTCTCGCCGTACACGACGAAACAACCGGCCAACTTTACCGCTTCGGCATGCCGGGGCCGCGCCTGCGCGAGGAGGAGTGGCGTCGGTGCCTCGAGGGACTGGCCGCCCTCGAGCCCAAGCCAGCGTACCTCGTGGCGAGCGGCAGCCTGCCGCCGGGCGTTCCCGCCGACTTCTACGCGCAGGTGGCGAGGATCGGCAACCGTGTGGGCGCCAGAGTCGTAGTGGATACTTCGGGCGAGGCGCTCCGCTTGGCTCTCCAGGAGGGGGTGTACTTGATCAAGCCCAACATCCGGGAACTGCGCGAGCTGACGGGGCGAGAGTTGCTCGACGAGACCGACCAGGAAGAGCTCGCCCTGGAGTTGGTCCGGACGGGCAGGAGCACGGCGGTGGCACTTTCCCTGGGAGCCGCAGGGGTGCTCTTGGCCACCTCCGAGGGTTGTGAGCGGGTGAGAACACCGGTCGTGCCGATCAAGAGCAAAGTGGGGGCCGGGGACAGCATGGTGGCCGGCATGGTGTTGAGCCTGGCGCGGGGCATGAGCGTGCGGGAGGCGGTTCGCTTCGGGGTGGCGGCGGGAGCCGCCGCGGTCATGACGCCGGGCTCGGAGCTGTGCCGCCGAGAGGATGCGGAGCGGTTGTACCGGCAGCTCTCCGGATCGCAGCCGGCGTCGTGACAAACGGCGATCCCAGGTGTCGGCTTGCCGCATTAGGCAGCGCAACCCTCTGGGAATAATAAACAGCGCGCAACGAAGGAAGAGAGTCATGAGTGAGAAGCCCAGCGAGAAAGAAGAGGAACACTTTGCCCTGCAAGAGTTTTCGAGAAGGAGGAAGCTCGAAGAAGAAAAGCAAAGGTGTTTCGCCGATGATCAAAGGAAGAAGGAGAAGGACCTTCACTACATGAAGTGTCCCAAGTGCGGCATGGATCTCATCGAGATCGACTACAGGGAGATCAAGGTTGACAAGTGCTCGGCCTGCGAGGGCGTCTGGCTCGACACGGGCGAACTGGAACGGGTCGCGAAGTTGGACAAGGGGGGCCTCGACAGGCTTTTCAGCGTCTTCAGCCGATGACGAACGGCGGGCCTGTTGCCGCGAAATCCCACCAGCAAAGCGTCGAGGAGTCCCTTGCGGGGTTGAGGACCACCCGGCAAGGGCTCTCTGCCGCCGAGGCGCTGGCACGCCAGGCGCAGCACGGCCCCAACGAACTGGCCGAGGGCAAGAGGAGAACCGCATTGCGGATGTTCCTCGGCCAGTTCAAGGATTTCATGATCGTCGTGCTGCTCGCTGCCGCGGTGATCGCAGGAGCGCTCGGCGAGATGGCGGACACCATCGCCATCGCGGTCATCGTGGTTCTCAACGCCGCCCTCGGGTTTGTCCAGGAGTATCGCGCCGAAAAGGCGATGGCGGCCCTCCGGAAGATGGCAGCGACCCCGGCGACGGTGGTTCGGGGGGGGGTCCCCGGGGTGATCCCTGCCGCCGGGCTCGTCCCCGGCGACATCGTGCTCCTCGAGGCGGGCAACGTCGTACCGGCCGACCTGCGGCTCACGGAAGCCTTGAAGCTCAGGGTCGAGGAAGCCGCCCTCACCGGCGAGTCCGTACCGGTGGAGAAGCAGACGGACGCGCTCGCAGACGAAGGCCTGTCCGTCGGCGATCGGACGAACCTGGCCTACCGGGGGACGCTCGTCACCTACGGCCGAGGCACAGGCGTCGTGATCGCCACGGGGATGAAGACCGAGCTGGGTAGGATCGCCACGATGCTCCAGGAAGGGGAGGAAACCAAGACGCCGCTTCAGAAGCGGCTCGTTGTCTTCGGCAAGAAGCTCGCGCTCGCGGTCCTGGCGATCTGTGCCCTCGTGTTCGTGGTCGGGCTCCTGCGCAACGAGCCGCCCCTGCAGATGCTGCTCACGGCGATCTCCCTGGCCGTCGCGGCCATCCCGGAGGCGCTGCCGGCGGTCATCACCATCTCCCTGGCCCTCGGCGCGAAGAAGATGGTTCGGCAGAACGCGCTCGTGCGCAAATTGCCCGCCGTCGAGACGCTCGGCTCCGTGACCTACATCTGCTCAGACAAGACCGGCACGCTCACGCTGAACAGGATGTCCGTGGAGGAGGTGTACGCCGACAGGCGCTGGATTCCCGAGGCTGAGCTTTCCCGGGACCAAGCGGCGGCGCCGGGGGGTACGACCCGAGGTCTCCCCCTCCCCACGCTGCTCACAGCGCTGGCCCTCTCCAACGACGCGAGGCAGGAGGCCGCCGGTGCGGTCGTCGGCGACCCCACCGAGACGGCGCTCTTCGCGCAGGCCGCCGCGGGCGGGTTCTCGAAACCTGCCTTGGAGCTGCGGCACCCCCGTCTGGCGGAGCTGCCTTTCGACTCCGAGCGCAAGCTGATGACCACGTTTCACGCTTGGGAGGAAGGGAAGGTTGTCTCGTTTACGAAGGGGGCCGTGGAGGTGGTGCTCGAGCGCGCGGACCGCGTGCTCACGGCACAGGGGGAGAGTGAACTCGTGCGGTCCGAGGTCCTCGGCGCCGCCGAGAAGAGCGCCGCAGAGGGCCTGCGCGTGCTGGGGATCGGCATGCGGGTCTGGGACCGGCTCCCGGAAGATACTGCCACCGAGCAGGTTGAGACCGGGCTGACCCTCCTGGGTCTCGTGGGCTTGCTGGACCCGCCCCGGCAGGAGGCGAAAGAGTCCGTGCAGACCTGCCGCACGGCCGGGATCGTGCCCGTGATGATCACAGGCGACCACCCGCTGACGGCGCGCGCGATCGCCCGGCGCATCAGCATCCTCGACGACGACCACCCCGCCGAGCAGGTCATCACCGGCAGGGAGCTCGAGCAGCTGTCATCCGAGGAGTTCGGGAGGCGGGTCGAGCACCTCCGGGTCTACGCCCGGGTCGCGCCGGAGCAGAAGCTCAAGATCGTCAAGGCACTCCAGGACCGCGGCCAGTTCGTTGCCATGACCGGGGATGGGGTCAACGACGCGCCGGCGCTCCGGCGCGCGGACATCGGTGTGGCGATGGGCATCACGGGCACGGACGTCTCGAAGGAGGCGTCCCACATGATCCTGCTCGACGACAATTTCGCCACCATCGTCAAGGCGGTGGCGGAAGGGCGGCGAATCTTCGACAACATTCGAAAGTTCATCAAGTACACCATGACGAGCAACTCCGGGGAGATCTGGACGATCTTCCTCGCGCCCTTCTTCGGGCTTCCGATCCCGCTGCTGCCGATCCACATCCTCTGGATCAACCTCGTGACCGACGGACTGCCCGGCCTGGCTCTGGCCGCCGAACCGGGGGAGAAGGGGCTCATGGAGCGGCCACCGCGCCAACCGAAGGAGAGCATCTTCGCCCACGGTCTCGGCACGCACATCGTCTGGGTGGGGCTCCTCATGGGAGCCGTCTCCATCGTCACCCAGGCTTGGTCGATCCGAGCCGGTCTCGCGCACTGGCAGACCATGGTCTTCACCGTGCTCTGCCTCAGCCAGATGGGCCACGTGCTCGCCATCCGCTCCGAGCGTGAGTCGCTGTTTCGGCAGGGGCTCTTCTCGAACCGACCGATCCTGGGGGCGTTCCTGCTGACCCTGGCGCTGCAGCTGGCCACGATCTACGTGCCGCTCTTGAACCCCATCTTCAAGACGCAACCGCTCACGCTCGGTGAGCTGGCCGCGACGCTCGCCCTGTCGTCGGTCGTCTTCCTCGGGGTGGAGATCGAGAAGCTCTTCCGGCGCGCGCTCTCCTCCCGGCCTACTCGGAGAGCTCGCTGATCACCTGCCCTAGCCCTCGGCCCGCCCGAGCGTTTCCTCCGCGATGTCGTTCAGGAGCACGAGCCGGCGCCGGCCGTTCTTTTCGTCATCGCCGCCTCGAGCCGGAGCGTGCCCGCGCCCAGGTCCACCTGGGCCCACGTCAGGGCGAAGATCTCCGTCCTCCGGCACCCGGTCGCCGCCAGCATCCGGATCGCGTCGGCCTCGGGCCGGTTGGCTTCCTCGTCGAGCGCCGCCAGGAGCCTCGACAGCTCCGCCGGCGAGAGGAAGGACTCCTTTGTGGTCTCGTGGGACTTCTTGACGTGTCATGGCACTGGTTCAAGTCAACCCTCCCCCACCCCACTGCCGCCGTCAGCATGGCCGACAGCGGTGCCGGACCCTGGTTCGACGACGCCTCGGAGCGCTTCGACCGGACATCCTCCTGGCCTCTCTCGCGGGCGCACGCCGCAGGCCGAGTATCCGGGCACCCCGCGCCCGAACTGTGGCAGGCCCGACGTTGCGCGCGGACACTTTGGTGGACACTTTGGACACTTTGTTGGACACTTTGGACACTTTGGGACGCTGCAAAGCTTCATGGACACTTTGGGACGCTGCAAAGCTTCATAACTTATCTGCATCCACTTCGGGACGCTGCAAGGGGCCTCTTGGGGGCCTCTTGGGGACAGGCGCCACGCAGACTCCGGGAACACCGCCCTCGAGCAGCTTGCGCGAAACCCCTTCACTGGACGGCGGACGTGCCCTCTCCTCACCCCTGTTGGCCCCTTGACCGGGCGACGGCGCCTCTTTACTCTTTACGGTCAAGAAAAGGGTAAGCGACCTATGAACCCCACCCCTGCTACACCGGCAGGCTGATCTGCTCGGGAGTCAGATTCGGCGGTAGCAGGGCGGCGTAGTCTTCCTGTGTCCGGGCGAGCGGTACCTCGTGGAAGAGGTATCGCAGATATCGATA